>NZ_CP016782.1 GCF_002288365.1 Candidatus Planktophila limnetica
ACCCCCTAAAAAGGCTCAACCCGCGGTTTAGGACACAGCCTGTGGATAACCATGTGGATAAGAGCTTTTTAGGGAAAAGGTGTCAAATGGCCGTTATTGAGATTGAACTAACCGATCTCTGGGGCCGTGTTATCGACGTCGTTTCAGCAGATGCGCCACAACACCGCGCATTTCTCTCCCTTACAAAACCACTTGGACTATTACAAAGTGATGGAACAACAAATTTATTAGTTGCAGCTCCTAATGCTTTTGCAAAAGATGTACTTGAGACCCGCCTTCGCGCATTAGTCAGTGAAGTTCTCACTCGCGAGCTCGGTGAAAAAACAAATATTGCAGTCACAATCGATGAAACTTTAGAAGCCACCGATCTTCCTGCGCCAGATGTTGATATTGAAATCGTTCCTGCTCGCGCCGGCACTGGCCGTGAAGATGTTTCAACACAACCTTCTTCTAAAAACGCTGAGTCTTCACAATTAAACCCTCGTTATATTTTTGAAACTTTTGTTATTGGCGCCTCCAATCGTTTTGCTCATGCCGCAGCTGTTGCAGTAGCTGAAGCGCCAGCAAAGGCATACAACCCTCTCTTTATTTATGGTGAGTCAGGCCTTGGAAAAACCCACTTATTACACGCTATTGGGGCTTATGCAAAAGAGCTATATGGACACGTCCGTGTGCGATATGTATCTAGCGAAGAGTTTACGAATGACTTTATTAACTCGATCCGTGATGACAAGGCTTCTGTTTTCCAACGCCGTTATCGCGATCTAGATATTTTGCTTGTCGATGATATTCAATTCTTAGAAAATAAAGAGCGCACCCAGGAAGAGTTCTTCCACACTTTTAACACTTTGTATAACGCTAATAAACAGATCATTATTTCTAGTGACCGTCCGCCAAAGCAATTAACAACTTTGGAAGATCGTCTGCGCTCCCGATTTGAGTGGGGTTTGATTACTGATATTCAACCGCCTGAATTAGAAACTCGTATTGCTATTCTTCGCAAAAAAGCTGCGCAAGATAAATTAAACGCACCTGATGATGTTCTTGAATACATCGCTTCGAAGATTTCAACAAATATTCGTGAGCTAGAAGGCGCACTTATTCGCGTTACCGCATTTGCTAGTTTGAACCGCCAGGGTGTTGACCTTGGTTTGGCTGAAATTGTCTTAAAAGATTTGATTCCAAATGATGCAACCTCTGAAGTAACGGCTGCAACGATCATGGCCCAAACCGCTTCATATTTCAGCCTTACTATCGATGACCTCTGTGGCACTTCTCGTTCCCGAGTATTGGTAAATGCTCGCCAGATCGCGATGTATTTATGCCGCGAACTAACCGAGCTCTCTCTTCCAAAAATTGGTCAGACTTTCGGCGGCCGTGATCACACAACAGTGATGCACGCAGATCGCAAGATTCGCCAATTGATGGCAGAGCGTCGTTCTATCTATAACCAAGTGACAGAGCTGACAAATAGGATTAAGCAACAGGCAAGAGCGTAAAAAGTCCAAATTTTCCTATTTAGGGGTGTTTACCCCCAGTATGGGGAAAACTTGTGGATAACTGTGGAGATCTAACCGATTTCTGTGGATAACCAACAAGTTATTCGAGTAGTGAGTAAAGGAAAGGGGTTGTGTAATGAAGTTAGCGCGCGTTACACACAGCTTCGCCCACAGAAAAAGTGGAGAAGTTCAAGGCTCTGAACAGGGCTTTCACTCTTTACCCACAGATAACGCGCTGGTTACTACTACTACCTTTATATATAAAAATGTCTCCGGAAGAGAACTTACACACAACCAGATGGAAAGAGGTGCGGCGTGAAATTCACCGTCGAACAATCAGCACTCGCAGATGGCGTTAATTGGGTTTCGCGTTCTTTATCCACGCGCCCGATTATGACCGCACTCCTTGGAATAGTTATCGACGCAAGTGGCGATGAAGTATTTCTATCCGGATCAGATTTAGAAACATCGAGCAAAGCTCACTTTGCAGCCGACATTAAAGAAAAAGGAAAAGTATTAGTTCCAGGAAGATTGCTCGCAGAAATCACTCGCTCACTTCCAAACAAACCAATCTCTATTTCTTTAGATGGCTCTCGCGTATTAGTTACATCAGGATCTGCAAAGTTCACACTTCCAACACTCTCGCTCACTGATTATCCAAACCTGCCAGAACTACCAGAGCCAACTGGAGTGATCGCAAGTGACACATTTGCAAACGCTGTTGCGCAAGTTGCAATTGCTGCAGGCCGCGATGATTCACTACCAACACTTACTGGCGTGCACATCGAAGTAAATGAAAACACTGTGACCCTCGCCGCAACAGATCGCTACCGCTTAGCAGTACGCGAAATTCAATGGTCGCCTTCACAACCAGGAGTTTCGACAACTGCGTTACTACGCGCTCGCACAATCGCAGATGCAGCTAAATCATTAGTTGGGACAAAAAACGTTTCTATCTCCCTTGCGCCGAGTGCCAGCAATGATCGCCTCGCTGGTTTTTCCGGAGATGGCAAAACAATGACATCTCGCATGTTAGATGGAACATTTCCTCCGTATCGCCACCTACTTCCTCAAGACATAACAAGTACCGCAGTTATTGAAGTTGCACCATTTTTAGATTCAGTACGCCGCGTTGCACTTGTAACAGATAAAACCGTTCCGTTACGTCTTGAGTTTGCAAACGCGCAACTATCTCTTGAAGCCGGCGCGGGCGAAGATGCACAAGCAACCGAAGTTCTCGATATTTTGCTAACGGGTGAACCAATTTCAATTGCTTTTAACCCAACTTATTTAGCAGATGGCTTACAAGCAGTTGGCACACCATTTGTGCAGATCTCATTTACTGGATCAAGCAAGCCAGCAATTTTGATGGGTAAAACAGAATCCAATTCAGCTGCAATCGAGAACTATCGCTATTTATTAATGCCAATGCGCTACGCCTCATAGGCCGCGCATGCGTATTAAAAAGTTAGAACTTACTAACTTCCGCTCTTATAAAGAGCTATCACTGGAACTTGCTTCAGGCGTCTCTACTTTTATTGGAGATAATGGTTGCGGTAAAACAAATATTGCTGAAGCAATAATCTATTTATCTTTTCTTTCATCCCACCGTGTTTCAAGCAATCAACCACTTATCGCTTTAGGCCACGACCAAGCAATCATTCGATCAGAGATAACACGCGAGGATCGAACACTGCAGGTTGATTTAGAAATTAATTTAAATAAAGCAAACCGTGCGCGCTTAAATCAAAACCCCACCAGAAGCCAACGCGAAATATTAGGTGCTTGCCAAGTTATTTACTTCTCCCCAGAAGACCTAGATCTAGTGAGAGGAGATCCCAATCAGCGCCGTGATTTCCTCGATAAATTACTGATAACTCGCACCCCTCGAATAGCAGGTGTTATTGCAGATTACGAACGAGTTGTTAAACAACGTAACGCTTTACTTAAAACACGATCATCTGCCAACGCCCTTGCGCCATGGAGTGAGCAACTTATTAACTTTGGCGCCCAATTAACAGCAGAACGTATTGCTTTAGTTGAGGCGCTAAACCCATGGGTTGCCAAAAACTATGCCAACCTCAATGAGGTAAAAGCTGCGAGTATTGCTTATAAATCAAGCACAGAAGGCTTAACAACAAATGTAGAAAAAAACGCACAGATTCTCACCGAGCGTTTAGCAGAAGTTTCATACCAAGAGATCGAACGCGGCGTGACTCTCATTGGTCCACATCGCGATGACCTACATTTACAACTAGGAGAGTTTCCTGCAAAAGGATATGCAAGCCACGGTGAATCCTGGTCAATTGCTATTGCCCTACGTATTGGTTCTTTTAACTTATTAAAATCAGAGGGCGCCGAACCAATTCTTATCCTTGATGATATTTTTGCCGAGCTAGACACATCCCGCCGTCAACAATTAACATCTGTGGCACAAATAGCAGAACAAACGATTATTACAGCCGCGGTTGAAAGTGATTTACCTGCAGAGTTGTTAACAGAGAGATATTACGTAACACCTGGTGCGGTTAAGAAAGCGAGAAGCTAATGGCAAAGCGCGATCTCGCAATTGATTTATTTCGCTCATTTAAAACTGGTGTAATTAAGAAAAGAAAAGTTATGGAAGTTCGAAATAACATTGCAACAGATCCACAACTACTCGGTGAAGTGCTGACCAACCTCATTGAAGAGCGAGATTGGAAATCTGGAGTTGCAGAAGGAACGCTTTTTACACAATGGGCAACAATTATTGGCGACGATATTGCACAACACGCATCCCCTGTTTCAATTAATGAAAATGTTTTAACAATTCAAACAACATCGACTGCGTGGGCAACACAATTAACACTTGTGCAAAGTGAAATTTTAAAAACAATTCAAAACAATCCATTTGGCGCAACAATCGAATCAGTTGTCATCATTGGTCCAAACACGCCTTCATGGAAGCGTGGAATCAGATCTACGCGCGATGCCAGAGGCCCCCGCGACACCTACAACTAAAGGTTGACCAATACATTTAAAGCATAACTAGTGGCTCAACCTAGTATCGTCCCTCAACCTGCGGATTTGCGCTCGGCTATACCCACTCCTACGCCTTATTTGCGCTAAACCTACTCGGATTTACCACTAGGATTAGCAGCGTGCTTGTGGGCAATTCCCACCCAGCGGCTTTTAGAGGAGTTTCATGCCAGGCAAAAGCGGTAATTACGACGCTAGCGCAATCACAGTCCTTGAAGGACTTGAGGCTGTCAGAAAACGCCCAGGCATGTACATCGGATCCACCGGTGAGCGCGGATTACACCACTTAGTTTATGAAGTGGTCGATAACTCTGTCGATGAAGCACTGGCCGGTCACTGCGATGAAATCAATGTAACTCTTATGGCAGATGGCAGTGTTCAAGTCATCGACAACGGCCGCGGTATCCCAGTTGATATGCACCCAGTTGAGAAAAAACCAGCTCTTGAAGTTGTTCTTACTGTTTTACACGCAGGTGGAAAGTTCGGCGACAGTGGTTATTCGGTCTCCGGTGGTTTACACGGTGTTGGCATCTCAGTTGTTAACGCACTGAGCTCTGATCTCTCAGTTTTTGTACAACGCGATGGTTTTCATTGGTCACAAAGTTACAAACTCGGTGTGCCAACCGCGCCACTTAAAAAAGGTGAGGCATCAAAGTCATCTGGAACAACAGTTCAGTTCTGGCCATCGGAAGAAATTTTTGAAACAACAGATTTTTCATTTGAAATTTTATCGGCACGTTTTCGCGAAATGGCATTTCTAAATAAAAGCCTCACCATTTCACTTACTGACGCCCGCGCCGGACATGTTGATGAAAAAGGCGAGCAATTACATGTGCGCTATAAGTATGACGGCGGAATTGCAGACTTCGTAAAACACCTTAATTCAACTCGTGGTGAAACACATAAATCAATTATTTACTTTGAAGCCAATGAGAACAAAAACCGTATGTCACTTGAAGTGGCAATGCAGTGGAATGAAGGCTTTTCAGAGTCTGTGTATACCTTTGCAAACACCATCAATACCCATGAGGGTGGAACACACGAAGAAGGTTTTCGCACCGCACTCACATCAATTGTTAATAAGTTTGGCGAAGAACAAGGATTTATCCGTAAGAAAGAAGATCGCCTCACAGGAGATGATGTTCGCGAAGGATTAACAGCAATTGTTTCTCTTAAACTCGGCGAACCACAATTTGAAGGTCAAACAAAGACAAAACTAGGAAACACAGAAGCAAAATCTTTCACACAAAAAGCTGTCAATGAATCTTTATCTGCCTGGTTTGAACAAAACCCTGCAGAAGGAAAAGAAATTGTTCGAAAGAGTATTGATGCCGCTGCGGCGCGCGTTGCAGCGCGTAAAGCACGCGACTTATCTCGTAATCGCAAAGGATTACTTGAAGGCCGCGGAATGCCAGGAAAGCTTGCAGATTGCCAGTGGACAGATCCTGCAAAGTGCGAGCTATACATTGTCGAAGGTGACTCTGCGGGCGGCTCAACAAAAGGTGGACGCGATTCGCGCAACCAAGCAGTTTTACCTATCCGTGGAAAGATTTTAAACGTAGAAAAAGCACGCATTGATCGCGTGCTACAAAACAATGAAGTACAAGCACTTATTACAGCACTTGGCACAGGTGTGCATGATGATTTCGATATTGCAAAACTTCGTTATCACAAAATTATTTTGATGGCAGATGCCGATGTTGATGGACAACACATTCGCACATTGCTACTAACACTTCTTTTTAGATTTATGCGCCCACTCATCGAACAAGGTTTTGTTTATTTAGCACAACCACCTCTATACAAACTTAAGTGGGGCGGCAAAGAACCAGTGCAATACGCATTCTCTGATCGCGAACGAGATGGCTTTATTAAATTAGGAATAGAAGCAGGAAAGCGACTACCAAAAGAAGATGGTATTCAACGCTTTAAAGGTTTAGGTGAAATGCCAGCAAAAGAGTTATGGGACACAACAATGGACCCAGAACATCGTGTGCTTATTCAAGTAACTCTTGAAGACGCAGCAGCAGCCGATGATCTTTTCTCTGTATTAATGGGTGAAAATGTTGAACAACGTCGTGCATTTATTCAACGCAACGCTAAAGACGTTAGGTTCTTAGATATCTAATGGATGACCTAACAAACAAACCAGATTTTGATCGCATTGAAAAAGTCGATCTACAAGTTGAGATGGCGCGTTCATATCTTGACTATGCAATGTCAGTTATCGTCGGTCGAGCACTTCCAGATGTTCGAGATGGATTAAAGCCAGTACACCGTCGCGTTTTGTATGCAATGTATGACGCTGGTTACCGACCAGATAAAGGTTATTACAAATCTTCTCGCATCGTTGGTGACGTTATGGGCAATTACCACCCACATGGTGACACAGCGATTTATGACTCTGTAGTTCGTTTAGCCCAACCATGGTCACTTCGTTATCCACTCGTAGATGGAAACGGAAACTTCGGTTCTCCCGGCAACGATCCAGCTGCTGCAATGCGTTATACAGAAGCGCGTTTAGCCCCACTTGCAATGGAGATGATGCGCGATATCGATGAAGACACAGTTAATTTTTCACCAAACTATGACGGCCGTTCACAAGAGCCAGATGTATTGCCATCTCGTTTACCAAACTTATTAGTCAATGGTTCTGCAGGTATCGCAGTTGGAATGGCTACAAATATTCCACCGCATAACCTTCGTGAAATCTGCGAAGGTGTTATCTACGCCCTTGAAAACCCAGAGCTTGCATCGGATCAATTACTCAAACACTTATTAACAGTTGTTAAAGGTCCAGATTTTCCAACAAAGGCACTCATTGTTGGACGCACCGGAATAGAAGAGGCCTATCGCACAGGTCGCGGTTCAATCATGATGCGCGCAGTTGTATTGGTTGAAGAGATTAATAAGCGCACATGTTTAGTCGTCACAGAACTTCCATATCAAGTCAACCCAGATAACCTTGCGTTAAAAATTGCCGAATTAGTAAAAGATGGAAAGATAAAAGGAATTGCAGATGTTCGAGACGAAGGTAATGAACGTCTAGGTCAACGCCTTGTTATTGTCTTGCAAAACACAGCTATTCCTAAAGTAGTTCTTAATAACCTATACAAACAAACACAATTACAAGACACATTTGGCGCCAACATGTTGGCACTAGTCGATGGCGTTCCACGCACACTACGACTAGATGAATTCATTCGTTACTACATCGAGCACCAGGTAGAAGTAATTGTTCGTCGCACAAAATTTCGCTTGGCAGAAAAAGAAAAACGAGCACATATTTTGCTCGGTTATCTCAAAGCGTTGGATGCACTCGATGCCGTAATTGCCTTGATTCGCGCAAGCACAACACCAGAAGAAGCACGCACCGGGTTGATGAAACTTCTAGATGTCGATGAAATTCAAGCCAACGCAATTTTAGATATGCAGTTGCGTCGCATCGCAGCCCTTGAGCGTCAAAAGATCAATGATGAGTACGACGGTTTAATGAAAGACATTGTCGAACTCAATGCAATCTTAATTAGCCCTGAAAAGCAGCGCGAAATAATCAAAACAGAGCTCTCAGAACTAGTTGCGAAATACGGTGATGAGCGCCGCACGCAAATAGTTGCAAGCGAAGGTGATTTCTCTGCAGAAGATTTAATTCCTGACCAAGATGTAGTTGTCACAATTACACACGGTGGTTACTCAAAGCGCACAGTTGCTGATTTATATAGATCACAACGCCGTGGTGGCCGAGGTGTAAAGGGTGCGGCGCTTAAACAAGACGATGTTGTTGACCACTTCTTTGTCGCGTCCACTCATGACTGGTTGCTCTTTTTCACAAACCAAGGTCGTGTGTATCGCGCAAAAGTTCACGAATTACCAGATGCTGGTCGCGATGCTCGCGGACAACACGTTGCAAACTTGATGGCATTTAAACAAGATGAACAAATTGCACAAGTTCTTTCTCTTAAAGATTATCAAGCTGCCCCGTATTTAGTTCTTGCAACTAAGAGCGGACTCGTTAAGAAAACCCCACTAGTTGAATATGACTCACCTCGCACCGGTGGACTTATTGCAATTTCACTTAAAGGTAGCGATGAAGTTGTTAGCGCATCCCTTGTGAATAAAGGCGATGAACTTTTATTAGTTTCTAAAAAAGGCATGTCACTTCGTTTTACTGCAGATGATGAATCACTACGACCAATGGGTCGTTCCACAAGTGGTGTCATCGGAATGAAATTCCGCGCAGGAGATGAACTACTTGCAATGGCGCGTGTTAATTCACAACTTGAAGGAAACTCATTTGTATTTACTGCAACAGATGGTGGTTATGGAAAGAAAACACCAATTGATGAATATCGCTTACAAGGTCGCGGCGGCATTGGAATTAAAGCGGCAAAAATCGATGAAGATTCACGAGGATCACTTGTTAGCGCACTTGTATTGCAAAATGATGATGAAGTTCTAGCAATCACATCTGCAGGAACAGTGATGCGAACACCTGCTGCAGAAGTACGCCAAACAGGCCGTGATTCAATGGGTGTGCGCCTAGTTAACCTTGATGAGGGCGCACTTCTGCTCTCAGTGACTAAGAACAGCGAGGATGAAATACCCGCTAAAGATGTGTAGAGTTCACCCGAGTTTGGGCTCACAGGAAGTTCGGGGTAACCTTGCGCTTCTGTAATTAGTGAAAAACACTTTTTACGGGCCTATAGCTCAGCCTGGTTAGAGCGCTTCCCTGATAAGGAAGAGGTCGATGGTTCAAGTCCATCTAGGCCCACCCCGCTCTAATACGGGGACCTAGCTCAATTGGTAGAGCACCGCCTTTGCAAGGCGGGGGTTAGGGGTTCGATTCCCCTGGTCTCCACATGACAACTACTGCAACCCTGCACACTTCACTCGGTGACATCGTTATCGAGTTGTTCCCAAATCATGCACCAAAGACAGTTGCAAACTTCGTTGAACTAGCAACTGGTGCACGTGAGTGGACTGACCCACGCACTGGTGCAAAGTCGACTGCAAATCTTTATGACGGAACTATTTTTCACCGCGTCATCGATGGCTTCATGATTCAAGGTGGAGATCCACTTGGTCAAGGAACTGGCGGACCTGGTTATCGCTTCGCAGATGAATTCCATGGCGAATTAACATTTGATCGCCCATACATTCTTGCAATGGCAAATTCAGGACCAGGAACAAATGGTTCACAATTCTTTATTACTGTGGCTCCAACAACATGGCTTAATCGCAAGCACTCAATCTTCGGTGAAGTAAAAGATGCGCCCAGCCAAGCAGTGGTCGATGTAATCGCAAAAGCAAAGACTGGCGCACAAGATAAGCCTTCTACACCGATCACAATTAATAGCGTCACAGTTAAGTAATACATGGCTTCATTGAAGCGCTCGGCAACAACAACACTTATTACAGTTATCGCTGCTGCATATCTCTATGATCTTGTAGTCGGCGGTCTTACAAATACTTTCGCTCTCCCCAGTATTGATTATTTAATGGCATCAGGGCAGTGGTATCGATTACTTACAGTCGCACTTGTCCATGGCGGAATCTTTCACTTAGCTTTTAATTTATATGCACTGATGGCACTTGGAAATCCAGTAGAACAAGCCTTTGGCAAAACAAAGTTCCTAGTTATTTTCTTTGTATCCCTTATCAGCGGATCCTTGCTCTCCACATACCTAGCAGCACCTAATCAATATTCAGTGGGAGTATCCGGCGCCGTCTTTGGTCTCTTCGGCGCATTTGCAGTTCTCAGCAAAAAATATGGCCTTGAAATTAAAAGCATTGCAGTAATTGTTGGCATTAACTTTGCGATGGGATTTGTTATTGGCGGCGTTGATTGGCGCGCACATTTAGGTGGACTTATCGGTGGCTCAATTACCACCGCAGCCCTGCTTTCACAGCGCCGTTAGTTATCCACAGGAGTTATCCACCGTGTGGATTGAATTACACGCGTGTAATTAGCGCCATTTAGTGGCGAGAGTAAAGCCAAATCCAATAAAGCTAAATCCGATAACCATGTTCCATGAGCCGATGCCTGGGATTGGATAACTTGTCTGAGTTATATAAAAAACAACGATCCAGAACAGACCTACTAGAAATGCTGCAACCATGACTGGTGCGAGCCATCTAGGGCTCTCAGCAGGAGCTGGTGTGTGATCGACAACGTCTTGCTCGTGGGCGTGCGCCTTTTGAACCTTCTTGCGGAGTTTTGATTTTGGCATAAGGCGAGGTTACACCGAAACCTTCATAATTGGCACATGGCTACCAAGATCCTCGTCATAGATAACTACGACTCCTTTGTCTTTAACCTGGTGCAATATTTAGGCCAACTCGGGGCCGAGTGCACAGTGGTGCGCAATGACGAAGTCAAGGCCAATGAAGCCAGCAAGTATGACGGCGTTCTTATTTCTCCAGGACCGGGCACTCCAGAAAAAGCTGGCGTCAGCATCGAGATGATTAATTACTGCGCAGAAAAAAAGATTCCACTCTTTGGTGTCTGCCTTGGTCACCAAGCAATTGGTGTTGCATTTGGCGCAACCGTTTCTCGTGCTCCTGAATTACTACACGGAAAAACTTCGCAAGTAATTCACGAAGGTGTTGGAGTATTAAATAACTTACCTTCACCATTTACTGCAACTCGTTATCACTCACTTGCTGTTGAGCCAGCAACCATTGGCGATCACTTAGAAATTACAGGCCGCACTGATTCTGGTGTTGTGATGTCGATGCGCCATAAGACACTACCGATTGAAGGCGTTCAATTTCACCCAGAGTCTGTGCTGACAGAGCACGGCCATAAATTACTTGCCAACTGGCTCACGCAGTGCGGGGATACAAACGCACAAAGCAAAGCTGTTGGACTTACTCCAGTAATAAGCGCGTAGTTACGGCGCTGTGTTAATCGTAATTGTTACAGGTTGACCAATAGTTTGTGTACTTCCAGCATCAGGTGCTTGTCTAATAACAACACCGATTGGTTGAGCTGCATCAAAAGCTGTTACTTCGCGAACTAAGAACCCGGCTTGCACTAACAAAGTCTTTGCTTGGATTGCATCAATTCCAATGAGCGCGGGAACTTCAACTTGTCCGCTAGCAATTTGTAATACAACTCCGCTTCCGGCAGAAATTGTGGAACCTGGCTCAGGTGAAACTTTCAAAACTGTTCCTTGTTCGCGATCAGAGGGCACCGTTTGAGTGGAAGCAATAACTAAACCAACTGCTGCCAATGAACTGCGCGCATCAATGAGAGATAGGCCAACTAAGTCAGTTGGAACAATTGCATCTCCTGGCCCATCTGAAATTGTGAGAATCACACCAGAGCCTTTTGCAGCGCGCGTTGTTGCTAGTGGAAATTGGCTAGCAACTCGATCTTTCGGTATTCGTGAATCGTGGGCGCGCGCAATTGTGACTGTGTAATCAGTTAAAAGTGCTTGGGCAGCTATTTGTGAAAGACCAACAACGTTTGGAATGCCATCAACACCAACAGATGAATCAGGCCGCGATAGGAAAACTCCGCCTGTTGCAACGGCAAGTGCTAAAACTAAAGCAAGGGCAGAGGTAAGAAACGTGCGGCGAGAAATCTTTGTCCGTGCAATCTTTGTTGTTACCGCTTGGCCCGTGCGCACTCGATGGAGATCATCAAACATTAATCCTGCAGATTGATAACGATCCTGTGGTTTCTTAGCAAGAGCCACGGCGAGTAAGACATCAATGTCACCAGCTAGCGTTGGCTGAATAGATGATGGCTTTGGTAATTCACCTGAAACATGTTGGTAGGCAATAGAAACAGGTGTGTCTCCAGTAAAAGGTGGGCGACCTGTGAGAACTTCAAATAACAAACAACCAGTTGAATAAATATCGCTGCGAGCATCTGCAGTCTCACCCATTGCTTGTTCAGGTGAGAGGTATTGCGCAGTGCCAACAATGTTCCACGTGCTTGTCAGAGTCGCACCAAAATCATCCATCGCACGCGCGATTCCAAAGTCCATCACCTTTACATCGCCCATTTCGGTAATCATGATGTTGGCAGGCTTGATATCTCGGTGAACAATTCCGCGTTCGTGTGAATATTCAAGGGCGGCAAGTATTCCTTCGCCAATTTCCAGTGCGCGATCTAATGGAATTCTCTCTCCACGATGAATTAATTCGCGAAGTGTGTGACCAGAGATTAACTCCATAACAATGTATGGCGCTGGATCTTCACCAGAGTCATAGACGGCAACAATTCCAGGATGATTTAAACCGGCAGCAGCAAATGCTTCTTTTCTAAAGCGCGAAACAAAGGATGGATCTTTAGCAAGATCGCTACGCAAAATCTTCACAGCAACTTGTCTAGCAAGTCTTTCATCTTGGGCAATATAAACATCGGCCATACCGCCGGTCCCGATCATTTCGCCAACTGTGTAGCGCCCACCAAGTAGTGTCATTGGGCAGCTCCTAATAATTGAACTGCATGCTTCTCTTCTTCAATAACATCTGCAACGACAACAGTGACGTTATCGGGGGCGCCATTGACATAGGTCGCTTCAACGAGAGCAACAACAGCCTCATCACGGTTAGATTTTTTCAACAAAGATTTAATTTCCTTCTCAGTTAAAACACTCGATAAGCCATCGCTACATAGTAGAAAACGATCCTTAGAATTTACTTCGTAAACCATGAGAACTGGCGCAACAGAACCTTCTCCCATGAGAACCTGAGTCAACATAGAGCGTTGTGGATGATCATGGGCTTCTGACATCGAAATCGTGCCTGAATCTAAAAGCTCTTGCAAGACAGTGTGATCATGGGTTAATTGCTCAAAAGTATTTCCACGAAGGCGATAGCAACGAGAATCACCAACGTGTAAAAGTGCCACACGCCCATCTCGAATTAAAAGGGCAGTCAACGTCGTGCCCATTCCGCGCAATTCGATTTCATCGCTGGCAACGCGGGCGATTTCTCCATCGATGGTGTGTAAAGAATTGAGCAACAAATCTTCAATGGAATCAGTATCAATATCTGGCGCGGTTAAAACAGGAACCATGCCAGCAAGAGTTGTGATTGCGATGCGGGATGCAACTTCACCGCCAGCATGTCCACCCATTCCATCGGCAACTGCCAATAGAGAAGAACCTGTGATTGCTGAATCTTCATTACCGCTGCGCGCTAAACCAATTGCAGTGCGCGCAGAAACAGCGAAGTAGCTCTTACTCATGCCGCCTAGCCTAATGGTTGGATTCGGCAATAATAAGGAGATGAAGTTCTACGCACACAGAGGTGCATCGGCAGATTTTCCCGAACACACAATGGCTGCCTACCGCGGGGCGATAGAACAAGGTGCACTCGGTTTCGAATGCGACATTCGCATCACTAAAGATGAAACCCCAATCCTGTGGCATGACGCAAGCATGAAAAAACAAGCCAATAACGCGGCAATTATTGCGAACAAAACATATGAAGAGATCAAGCAGATTTATCCAGAGGTAATGACGCTAAACCAACTATTTGATTTAGCTATTGAACATAAAAAATCTTTAGCGCTAGAAACCAAGCACCCTGTTCCAACAGGAAACAGAGTCGAAGAGATAGTAATTGCCGAATTACACAAAAGAAAAGAGGAGATAGCAAAATCTGGAATAGATATTGCGATTATGTCTTTTTCTTGGTTTTCAATTGAAAAAATTAAAAAAATAGATCCATCGATAAAGACCGTTATGTTGCTTCATGAATCCAACGCGCGAATCGCTCGTCGATTCACATCAGCACAAGGGATCGGACCAAGTGTTGAAATGATTAAGAAATCTCCAGAATTAGCCAAAGAAATTAAAAATTCAGGCAAAGAGTTATATGTGTGGACCGTGGATTCAACGCAGGATCTGCAGTATTGCGCAAGCGTTGGCGTAGATATTGTGATGACTAATCGCCCGGCGCATGCACGCTCTGTGCTCGGCTATTCTTAGCCAGTGAGTACATATGCATACCTTGGTCCAGTAGGTACCTTCACTGAGGCTGCACTCAAGAAAATTACATCAGCATCGGATTCACTTATTCCGTATTCAAACGTGACCGCAGCGCTCATGGCTGTGCGCGAAGGTAAAGCAGATTTCGCACTCGTTCCAATTGAAAACTCTGTTGAAGGCGTCGTTGCACGCACACTCGATGAATTAGCTACAGGTGATCCACTGGTAATTGCGGGCGAAGTTACATTACCTGTTTCTTTTTCTTTGATGGCAAAGCCCGGAACACAAAAGATTAATCGCATTGCAACCCACCCACACGCAGAATCACAATGTCGAGCATTTATCGCAAAGAATTATCCAAACGCAGAAATCATCCCAACGGCGTCAACGGCTGCAGCTGCAGAAGCTATTTCTCGTGGTGAATTCGATGCGGCCATTGCAGCTGAAGTTGCTGCAGCACATTACGGCCTAGAAGTCATCGCAAAAAATATTGGCGATAACAATGGCGCTGTAACTCGATTTGTTTTGGTTTCAAAACCAGGTGCGCTATCGGCGCCAACAGGTCGCGACCGCACATCTTTAGCGTTGTATATCGACATCGATCACGCAGGAGCACTTCTAGAAATTCTCACCGAATTCGCTAAGCGTGATGTAAACCTAACTTTCATTCAAAGTCGTCCAACTGGGCGAGTATTAGGTGATTACCACTTTATTATTGATGCCGAAGGTCACGTCAATGATCCATCAGTGTCGCAAGCACTAGAAGGACTCCGTGAAATTTGTGACGAGATTAGATTCCTAGGTTCTTATCCACGAGAGAGCAGTGCGAAATGATTGACATAAAGTTTATTCGTGAAAACCCAGATGCAGTTCGTGCATCACAAAAAGGTCGCGGCGAAGACACATCAATCGTTGATCAATTACTCGCACTCGATGAGACTCGTCGCGCTGCAATTAATGAATTTGAAGCGTTGCGCGCAGAACAAAACACATTATCTAAATCTGTTGGCGCTGCAAAAGGTGAAGAAAAAGCGGCCCTGCTAGAGAATTCAAAAGCATTAGCAAATAAAGTAAAAATTGCAGACACCAAGCGCGCAGAGATTGAAGAGCAAACAAATGCAGTTGCAAAGCAATTATCAAATCTTTTAGATCCAGATGCTCCAATAGGTGGGGAAGCAGACTTTGTTGTCATCGAACACGTTGGTACACCACGCGATTTTACAAAAGATGGGTTCCAACCAAAAGATCATGTTGAGCTCGGAAAACTATTAGGCGCAATTGATACAGAGCGCGGAGCAAAAGTCGCCGGTTCACGTTCTTATTACTTAACTGGTACCGGCGCACTTCTTGAATTTGCTTTAGTTAATTACGCAATCGCATCTGCCACTAAAGCAGGATTTATTCCGGTTATTCCACCAGTACTTGTAAATCCTGCCGCAATGGAAGGCACTGGGTTTCTAGGACAAGCCGCTGAAAATGTTTATCACTTAGAGCGCGATGAAGTGTATTTGGTAGGAACAAGTGAAGTTCCATTAGCTGCGATGCATATGGATGAAATTTTGCCAGCAGATAAGTTGCCACTTCGTTATGCAGGGTATTCAACATGTTTCCGCCGCGAAGCAGGAACGTATGGAAAAGATACTCGCGGAATCATTCGCGTTCACCAATTTGATAAAGTTGAAATGTTTTCCTTCTGCAAACCAGAAGATGCCAAGGAAGAGCACAAACGTTTGTTGCAATGGGAGAAAGACTTCCTTAACGCAATGGAGATACCCTTCCGCGTTATTGATGTGGCATCAGGAGATCTTGGCTCTAGCGCTAATCGCAAATTTGATATTGAAGCGTGGATACCTACTCAGGATGCATATCGCGAGGTAACTAGTACATCTAATTGCACAGAGTTCCAGGCGCGCAGATTAAATATTCGTTACAAAGATAACGATGGCACAAAAGCAATTGCGACCCTTAATGGCACACTCGTTGCAATTCCACGCATGATTGTTGCGATCCTTGAAAATCACCAAAACGCAGATGGAAGTGTCAATGTTCCAAAAGCACTGCAACCATTCTTGGGCACATCACGATTTGAGCTTGTGTGAGTTTTCGCCCCAAATTAATTGCTTCAGATTTAGACGGAACAATCGTTGCTCACTACGGGGAAGTAACTGAAAGAACCATTCACGCATTTCGCACAGCCCACGAGATGGGTATTGAAATATTCTTTGTAACAGGTCGACCACCACGTTGGATGCCAGAAATTAAAGAAGCGTTTGGTATCGGAAAAGCAATCTGCGGAAATGGTGCACAGCTATTTGATTTACAAAGCCAAAAAGTTCTCGAAGAGTGGCTCATCCCAGTAGATGCACAAATCGAAACAGTGAAACGATTGCGCAAAGCAATTCCACAGATTTCATTTGCATCTGAGGCTCACAATTATTTCCATCGCGAAAAGAAATATGTGCCGCGTTGGGATGTTGGTTTAGATAACGTCGGTGTAGATGACATAACAGAAATTATGACTTCTCCATCCCTTAAATTATTAGCTCGTTGTTCTGAGCAGGAACTCTCTTCTGATGAAATGCTTGCGATCGCTACAAAAGAATTAAAAGATCTCGTAACTGTTACGCATTCAAATCCACATGATTCACTCTTAGAAATTTCAGCAATCGGTGTTTCAAAGGGCGCAACACTTGCAAAAATGGCAGAACGTTTAGGAATTAGTGCAGAAGATTGTGTTTCATTTGGCGATAACCCAAATGACATTTCAATGCTCGAATGGTGCGGGCGATCATATGCAATGGCTGATGGACACCCAGATGCCCATAAGGCTGCTAAATCAATTGCAGAACCGCACACAAATGATGGAGTCGCAATGATTATTGAGGAGTTATTGAAACTTCCTGCTCGTTAATTAGCGTTAAATATTGGTCAATTTTAAGTGATGGCCTTCTTCAGGTAGATTACGCGACGGAGGGCTCGCATAGCGGCCGAGTGCACCGGTCTTGAAAACCGGCAGGTGAAAGCCTCGTGGGTTCAAATCCCACGCCCTCCGCTCTTTTTGTTGATGGCATTAATTTTCGAGCATTTGTGGCTGACTTCATACCTATTTATACGTACTTCAACCTAGCAACTTAACAACAGTCGGAGCACACTTACCCCTATAAAAGTTCCAAACTTTTAACACCAAAGGGGCTGTAGATGTCAGGAGTTTTCTCGCCAACGCGAGCAAAGATCAAAGAGCGCACACTGCGCACTGATAAATGGTGGCTCCAACCTGCAATTACATTTGGTGTTTTATTTAGTTTTGTAATTTATGCAACATTTCGTGCATTCGAAAACAAATATTATTTTGCAGAACCACTTGTTTCACCTTTTTATTCTCCTTGCCTTTCAACAAGTTGCATCGAAGGCTCATCACTTCTAGGCCAACCTTTTAATAATGAATACTTCGGAATCGGAATTTCACCAGCGCTATTTATTTTGATCTTCCCACTCGGATTCCGTATGACTTGTTATTACTATCGCAAGGCGTATTACCGTGCATTTTGGATGTCACCACCTGCTTGCGCAGTTGCAGAACCACACACTAAATACACAGGCGAAACTCGCGCACCATTAATTTTGCAAAATGGTCACCGCTGGTTCTTCTACTTCGGTTTGATTTTTAATGTGTTGCTTACATATGACGCAATTCTTGCTTTTAGAGATGCAGAAAAGCATTGGGGCCACATGAGCGTTGGAACGCTTGTGCTGTTACTTAACGCAACTCTTCTCTGGTTGTACTCAATGTCATGTCACACATGTCGTCACACACTCGGCGGACGCTTAAAACACTTCTCTAAACACCCAGTGCGTTACAAGTTGTGGTCATGGGTTTCAGTTCTCAATCACAAGCACCCAACATTTGCATGGATCTCACTCTTCGGAGTTGCATTCGCAGATATATATGTACGAAACGTCGCATCCGGCGCCTGGACAAACTTCTATTTCTTCTAAGTGAGAGCAGCTAAATAAATGACAAACCTCGAACGCCACTCATATGACGTAGTTGTCATTGGCGCGGGCGGCGCCGGTCTTCGTGCTGCGGTAGAAGCACGTGAAGCTGGTTTGCGCGTTGCAATTATTTGCAAATCTCTCTTTGGAAAAGCTCACACCGTTATGGCAGAAGGTGGCGCTGCTGCTTCTATGGGAAATGTAAACGATAAAGACAATTGGCAGGTTCACTTTCGCGACACAATGCGCGGTGGAAAATTCCTTAACCATTACAAAATGGCTGAATTACACGCCAAAGAAGCACCAGATCGCATTTGGGAACTAGAACAATGGGGCGCACTCTTTGATCGCACCTCAGAAGGAAAAATTAGTCAACGTAACTTTGGCGGACATGAATATCCACGTCTTGCGCACGTGGGAGATCGCACAGGTCTAGAACTTATTCGCACAATGCAACAACGCATCGTTGCGCTGCAACAAAAAGATGGTAAGACATATCAATCAATGGAGAGCCACCTAAAAGTATTTGCAGAACTAACAGTTACTGAAATTTTAAAAGAAGATGGAAAAATTGCAGGTGTCTACGGATACTGGCGCGAAAGTGGTGCCGAAGTTTTATTTGAAGCCCCTACAGTAATTATTGCAACTGGTGGTGTTGGAAAGACATTTAAAATTACATCTAACTCCTGGGAGGGCACAGGAGATGGTCACGCACTTGCACTTAAAGCAGGAGCAAACCTTGTTGATATGGAGTTCTTACAATTTCACCCAACAGGCATGGTCTGGCCACCATCTGTTCGCGGAATTTTAGTTACTGAATCTGTTCGTGGTGAAGGCGGAGTTCTAACCAACACCAACGGTGAACGCTTTATGTTTAAGTACATTCCAGATGTATTTAAAGATAAGTATGCCGATAATGAAGAAGAAGCCGATCGTTGGTATGCGGATCAAGATAACAACCGCCGTCCACCAGAGTTATTGCCACGCGATGAAGTTGCTCGCGCAATTAACACTGAAGTTAAAGCAGGACGCGGCACAGAGCACGGTGGAGTATTCCTCGATGTTTCAAAGCGCCTCACTGCAGAAGTAATTAAGAAGCGCTTGCCATCTATGTGGCACCAGTTCTATGAATTAGCTGGAGTGGACATTACAAAAGAGGCAATGGAAGTTGGTCCAACGTGTCACTACGTAATGGGCGGTGTTGAAGTAGAAGCAGATACTGCAGCAGCAGTGGGTGTTCCTGGTTTATTTGCAGCAGGTGAAGTTGCTGGCGGAATGCACGGTTCCAATCGCCTTGGTGGCAATTCACTTTCTGACTTACTTGTATTTGGTCGTCGCGCAGGTATGGGCGCCGCGGAGTATGTAAAGAGTGCAAAACCTGTTGCAGTAAGTGAGGCAGCAATAAAAGCTGCAGCAGAGCGCATTCAAGCGCCATTTAATCGCAGTGGTGGCGAGAACTCTTATTCATTACACGCCGAACTTCAGGAAATTACACATAACCTTGTTGGAATTATTCGCACAGGCTCTGAACTCACAGAGGCAATTACAAAAATTGCAGAGATTAGAAAACGCAGTGCAAATGTTTCAGTCGCCGGCGATCGTAAATTTAATCCTGGCTTCCACCTTGCCTTCGATCTAGACAATATGTTGCTAGTTGCTGAGAGCACAGCAAAGTCTGCAATCTCTCGTGAAGAGTCTCGCGGTGGTCACACACGAGATGACTTCCCACAACTAGATAACAAGTGGCGCCAGATAAATCACATTGCATCCTTTGACGGCAAAGAAGTAAGCGTTCGCAAACAAGCACTTCCAGCTATTCCTAAAGAACTCTTTGACCTCTTTGATATTCATGAATTAGAGAAGTACATGACACCGGATGAAATCGCGAAAGGCGGTGCACGCTAATGGCACGCAAACTAAAGATGCGCATCTGGCGCGGAGATGCAGATAACGGCGGACTTCAAGATGTCACAGTCGAAGCCAATGAAGGCGAAGTAGTCCTTGATGTAATTCACCGTGTCCAAGCAACACAGATGGGCGATCTCGCTGTGCGCTGGAATTGCAAAGCTGGCAAGTGCGGTTCATGTTCCATGGAAATTAATGGAAAGCCACGTCTTGCGTGTATGACACAAGTTGCTTCATACGGTGATGAAGAAACAATTACTGTCACACCACTTCGTGCATTTCCCGTCATTAAAGATTTAGTAACAGATGTTTCTTTTAATTATAAAAAGGCTATGGAAATTCCATCCTATGAACCACCTGCAAATCTCAAGCCAGGTGAGGCACGTATGGAGCAGATAGATGTTGAGCGCAGTCAAGAGTTCCGCAAATGCATCGAATGTTTCCTATGCCAAGACACATGTCACGTCATCCGCGACCACGAAGAGAACAAAAAATCTTTCGCTGGTCCACGCTTCTTTATCCGTATCGCAGAACTAGATATGCATCCACTGGATATGTTGAAAAATCGTAAACAAAAAGCTCAAGAAGAGCACGGTCTTGGAATGTGTAACATCACGAAGTGCTGTACTGAAGTGTGCCCAGAGCACATCCGAATCACAGATAACGCAATCATTCCGATGAAAGAGCGCGTAGTAGATGTTAAATACGATCCAGTTCGTTGGCTGGGCACAAAAATACGTAAGCGCGAGGGTATCGTTTAATACATGAACCAAATCGTCAACGTGCGATCAATTTCATTGGTCTCACTTGGCGGAGTACTCGGTTCGCTCCTTCGTTACACAATCGGTGAGTTATTCACTTCTTCGCGCACATCAACTCTGATTGCCAATCTATTAGGTGTTGCAATTGCAACCTTCTTACTTGTTCTAATGCAGCGCCGCGGCAGCACAGACCAACGCCACTTTTGGTTGCCAGGATTTTGTGCAGGTTTGACAACATTTTCTGCAGTGGCGTTATTAACACTGCAACCAAGTGATGGCGGCACGATGTATCTAAGCGCCAGCGTTATTGCGAGTTTGGCAATAATCGCGATAGTGATGCCAATAGCACGCAAAGTAATTCCGGCGCGCTCATGAGATTGGCTTACGTAATTCTTGGAGCCGCAATAGGCGCACCAGCGCGCTTTGTTATCGATCAGTACTTACGCAAGTTTGCAAATGCTCCATGGGGAACATTTGCCGTAAACGTGGCTGGCTCATTTGTTATTGGTCTGACATGGGGCGCAACACAAAACACTGTCGCCCTTGTTGCAATTGGTTTTGCCGGTGCGTTTACAACGTGGTCAACATTTATGTTAGATATCTACTTGGCAATCGAACTCAAAAAATATAGGTCAGCTGCAGTAAATTACATCGGATCATTGCTTGTTGGATTACTTGCTGCAGCTATTGCTATGAATCTAGTTGCGTAAAGAGAGCATCCACTTTTCTATTTCATCTGGGTGGCGCGGTAAATTCTGACTTAAATTACGGCAACCATCAGCTGTCACAACAACATCATCTTCAATACGGATTCCGATACCTCGATATTCAGGTGCAAACATCTCATCATCTGGCTGGATATAAAGGCCTGGCTCTACGGTTAAAACCATTCCTTCTTTAAGTGTTCCAAGAATGTAATCCTCATCGCGCGCTTTATCGCAATCGTGCACATCCATACCGAGCATGTGGCTTACACCGTGCAGAGTCCAGCGGCGATGCAGACCATTTTCTGGCAACAAGGATTCCTCTGGTGACATAGGCAGGACGCCCATATCTGACAGCCCCTTTGCAAGAACTGCTTGGCATGCAGCATTGATTGATTTAAATGTTGCACCAGGTTTTACTGCTGCAAAACCTGCAAGCTGTGCTTCATAAACCAACATATATAAAGCGCGTTGTGCGGGAGAAAACTTTCCAGAGATCGGCAATGTGCGAGTGATATCTGCTGTGTAATACGAATCCATTTCAATGCCAGCATCTATAAGTATTAGTTCACCAGGTCGGACTTCTCCGTCATTTTGAATCCAATGCAAAATGCACGCATGCGAACCAGATGCCGCGATGGTTTCATACCCCAAATCATTTCCAGCAATACGCGCACGACCAAAGAATGCTGCTTCCACAACACGTTCTCCGCGCGCAGTACTAACCGCGGCAGGCAATGAACGAATGACATCTGCAAAACCTTTTGCAGTTTCATCACAAGCGCGTTGTAACTCAGAGATCTCGTACTCATCTTTGATTAATCGAGCAGCCGATGTGTATGCAACAAAGTCTTTTTCTTGTGGATGCAGCGCAATGTTTTTATCAATCATTGGATCTTCGCCGCGAATTGTTAGCGCAGCGGCACCATCTTTTAAGAGTGCTTCAAGATCATCAACTCTGCGAGTTTCGATTTGGTAGCGAGCACGGGCTTCATTTAATGTGAAACGTCGGCCGACCCATAATTCGCCAAAACGTCGGTCGGTATAAAAAGCGTGCGTATCGCGAGTAGAGCGCGGATGAATATATAAAAATGTTTCGTGGCCAGTTTCCGTTGGTTCTAGAACAAGTACAGCATCTGCACTGGCTTCAACACCTTGTACACCAGAGTAATAAGCGAATGCAGAGTGTGGTCTAAATCTGTAATCAGTATCGTTGCTGCGAACTTTAAATCCGCCAGCTGGCAAAACTAAACGAATACCTGGATATTGCGCAGATAAAGTTGTGCGACGCAAAAACGCAGAAGTAACAGCAGGGCCTGCAACGACATCATCTAAATCAGATGGCACCCAACCCTCAGACATAAATTTGGCATAAGCAGGAGAAGGAGTGTTATCGCGCGCAGCCTTAACAGGCTCTGCAGCAGGTGAATTCACTTCTTTTTGATCCATATATGAAGTCTAAAGCGAATCGCTTTGTACCGCGACCTTCTTCTTACCTGTAAACTTTGCCTGTACAAGGAGACGTCGCATAGCCCGGTCGAGTGCGCCTCACTGCTAACGAGGTAAGGTGTAAAAGCCTTCGGAGGTTCAAATCCTCTCGTCTCCGCAGATAATTAAGTGAAGGAGTCCACGCGTGCCAACGTTTAAGGTCGCAATCGTTGGCGCAGGACCTGCTGGTTATTTCGCAGCGCAAGCGCTACAAAACGCACAGAGTGATGACAAAACATTTGCAATCGACATGATTGAACGCTTACCCACTCCGTGGGGTTTGGTACGAAGCGGTGTTGCACCAGATCATCCAAAGATTAAAACTGTGTCCAAAGTATTTGAAAAGATTGCAACAGCCGGAAACTTTCGTTTATTCGGAAACGTTGAATTAGGTACTGATGTGCAACTCAGTGACTTACAAAAGAAGTATGACGCAGTGATTATTGCAACTGGTACTTCTCTGGGGCGAAAACTTGGTATCCCTGGCGAAGAGTTAAAAGGATATTTATCTGCGGCCGACTTTGTGCCTTGGTATAACGCACATCCTGATTACACAGATGTTGATGTGCCACTAGATACGGACACAGCAATTGTTATTGGCGCAGGAAATGTTGCAATGGATGTTGCGCGCATGTTAGCCCTTGACCCAACAGAGCTAGATCCAACAGATACTGCAAACTATGCAATCGCTGCATTTAAGAAAAGTGGCATTCGCAAGGTTTATATCTGCGCTCGCCGCGGCGCAGAACACGCAGCATTTACATCTCCTGAACTTCGTGATCTACCAAAGTTAGAACACACAAATGTAATTATTAGTAAAAGCGATATCGATGCAGCAATTACTGCAGCCGGTGATGCTCCAGAGAAAGATGTGAAGAACAACTTAGATGCCATGCTGGCAATTGCTGAACATGAAAAAACAAGCCATGTGCGCACAATGGAGTTCTTATTTCACCACGTGCCAACAGAGATCAAGGGTGCTGGTCAGGTTCAAGAAGTTGTCTTTAAAACTCCAACGGGTGAAAAAGTTATTAAGTGCGGCCTTGTTATCAGCGCTATTGGCTATGAAGCACAGCCCATGACAGGCATTGCCTATGAAAAGGGCAAAGTACTAAATACAGATGGCCGCGTGAAAGACAATCTCTATGTAGTTGGCTGGGCTAAGCGCGGACCATCAGGTGTTATCGGCACAAACAAAAGCGATGCCGCTGGTGTAATTGAATTAATCATTTCTAACTTAACAACACCAAAGAACTCTGGTGACATCAATGATCTTATTGGCGCGCACAAAGTCATCACACAAACTCATTGGGAAGTGATTAATGCCGCTGAAGTCGCAAGCGGTGAACCACTCGGAAAGCCTCGCGTGAAGGTTGCAGATAAAGAAGAGCTACTACGTTTGGGCGGCTTTTAAAGTTATTTAGCTAGCGCTTCAAAAACCACAGCCACAACAGTTGCACCAGCATCTTCATTGCCTTGTGCGCGTTCGCCAATCCATCCGGCTCGGCCATGCTTTGGCGCCATTGCAGCTGTCGCAGTTGCTCCTGCGCGCGCTGCAATACCTGCAGCATTTAATCCTGCTTGTAAATCTGTTGCGCTATTTAAGGCAACGGATGCGGGATGTAGCGCATCCAATAATGTGCGCTCACCGAGTGCTGCTTTTCCACGTGCTGCAATTCCGTCATAGGCAGCAGTCACAGAGATCTGTGTATTTTTCAAAGCATCGCCATCTGTAACAGCAGCTGATGCTCGAATAAATCCTGTTGCAAACAAAGTTCCAAATGTTGAGGGTGCAAACTTTGCAATTTCGCGACCAATTAACATCAGATCTGCTTTGAGGTCACCAGTTGCACCGGCGGCGCCAGAGCGAAGACCCTTTGCAATATTGCCAGCAGTAATTCCTAGATCACCATCGCCAGCGACAGAATCTAACTCCTCAAATTTCTTTGAGTTATTTTCAAGCGCCGTTGCTACCGTTTCGATGGCGTCAGTAAATGCACTCATGCCTGAGTAAAGAATGGTGTGTGCACAGGAGTATTTATGTAGTTGAGCAATTCATCATCCACACGGATAACACTGATAGATGCACCAGCCATTTCCAGAGATGTAGCGAATTCGCCAACGTAGGCGCGGGCAACGTCAACGCCGTAACCCTTAAGAGTTTTCTTGGCGTGACGGAACATGATGTAGAGCTCCTCCGGTGGGGTAGCACCAAGGCTGTTCATCAGCACACAGACTTTGTCGCCGCTCTTTAGATCAAGGTCATTTTTAATTGCAGTCAACAACTCTTCTGTAATTTGATCTGCACTTTCTAGCGCGCTCTTGCGAATTCCAGGTTCGCCATGGATACCCATACCGATTTCCATTTCACCTGCTTTAACTTCAAATGTTGGATGACCAACTGCAGGAAGTGTTACAGGACTTAAGGCAACGCCCATTGTGCGAGTCTGCGCAGAAGCTTTTTTAGTAACGGCTACAACTTCATCGAGTGATAAACCTTTTGCGGCCGCTGCTCCAGCAACTTTGTATAGAAAGAAAATTCCAGCAATTCCGCGACGTCGCGCTTCTTCACCCTTTGGTGCAGATGCAACATCGTCTGCGCCAACTACAGTTTCAACGCGAATTCCTTCTGCTGCTGCAAGCTCTGCTGCAAAATCAAAGTTAAAAACATCTCCGCCGTAGTTTCCATAAATATAAAGAACACCGGCACCAGAGTTTGATTGTTTAGTTACTGCAAGCATCTGTTCTGCAGTCGGACTTTGGAAAACATCGCCCACTGCAACGCCATCGAGCATGCCTTTTCCAACGTAACCAAGAAAGAGTGGAAGATGGCCAGAGCCACCCCCTGTTGTAATCCCTACCTTGCCGGCAACTGGTGCATCGGCTCGGACCAGGGCGTGGTTGTCTCCATCGACTGCCTTAAGCTGGGTTGGATAGGCCTCGAGGATGCCCTCTAACATCTCGTTAACGAACTCTGTTGGCACATTTAGGATCTTTTGCATGACGTAAGCCTATCTCCCTGGGAATTAACCTTTTATAACAGCATTGTTACAAAAAGTTATCTTGTTATAACGCAACTCTTGACCAATTTTGTTAAAACAGAATATATTCGTCCTTACCTACGGGGTCAACCTGTCCCGATCCCCTGCAGAGGTAACACAAAAGGAGCACGAATGAAGAAGTACAAGCTCATCGCAGTTGTTGCTGCGACAGCGCTCTTGGTTTCAGCTGGCATCTCAACAAGCCAAGCTGCAGCAAAGAAGCGTTATGTAATCTCCGTTAAGTTGATCGGCGTCGGCTGGTTCGACAACATGGATAAAGGTATTAAGTCATGGGCTAAGTCAAAGAAGATTGACGCGACAATGACTGGTGCAACAGATGCTTCACCAGAAAAGCAATCAAAGATGGTTGAAGATCTTATTGCACAGAAAGTTACAGGTATTGGAATTGTTCCTAACGACGTAGCTTCAATCGATGGTGTTATTGCTAAAGCTAAAAAAGCAGGCATCAAGGTTGTAACTCACGAAGCAGCAGGAATTAAGAATGCTGATGCTGATATTGAAGCGTTCAATAACGCTGCATACGGCGCAGTTATGATGGATAACCTACAAGCATGTATGGGCGGCAGCGGAAAGTACGCTGCATTCGTTGGAACACTTACTAACGGAAGCCACAATGAATGGGTTGCTGGAGCACTTGCACAAGCAAAGGCTAAGTATCCAAACATCACACGTGTTGAAGATCCTCTAGAGTCAAAGGAAGATGCAGATGTTGCATACAACAAGACAAAGGAACTTCTAAAGAAGTACCCAGATCTCAAGGGTGTTGAAGGCTCATCAGCTAACGACGTAGTCGGTATCGGCCGCGCTGTTGAAGAACTTGGTCTAAATGACAAGGTCTGCGTAATGGGTACATCAATTCCTTCAATGACAAGCAAGTACGTTGCAACCGGAGCGATCGACAAGATCTTCTTCTGGGATTCAGCACTTGCAGGTCAAGCAATGTTGAACATGCTTGAAATCCTTAATAAGGGTGGAAAGATCAAGGCTGGTATGGACCTTAAGGTCGCTGGCTACAACAAGATCGTAAAGATCCCTGGCACAACAAAGGGTTGGGCAGGAGCAGCTTGGGTTATTGTTGATAAGAACAACATAACTAAGTACAAGATCTAACGATCAAGTAAAAAACAGCTTGAAAAGAGTGGGGCGCGGGAAACCGCGCCCCACTCTTACTTAAATAGCAATAAACTAAATCGGCCTCATAAAAATGTCAGAAAGGCATATACACAGAGATGGTTAAGTTGCTTACAGCGCAATACGGCGTAGAAAATATCGTCAAGAGTTTCGGTGGCGCCAAAGCACTATCAGGAGTATCGCTCTCCGTTAAAGGCGGCGAAGTTCACTGTATTGCTGGCGAAAATGGTTCTGGTAAATCCACACTTATTAAAATTATGAGTGGCGTTCATGCCCCAGATTCAGGAATCATTCAACTGGGCGAAAAAACTTTTAATCAACTCTCACCACGTGAAGCAGTCCGTGAAGGCGTTCAAGTAATTTTCCAAGATTTTTCTTTACTTCCAAACTTAACAGTTGCTGAAAATATTGCGATGCCTACCTATATTTTAAACAATTCACGCATACTAAGTAAGAATCAGACTAAAGAGATTGCATCAAATGCACTTGACCTCATTGGCGTTGATATTGATATCAACGCATCCGTTGCTGATATTTCAATCGCATCCAAGCAACTTATCGCAATCGCTCGTGCAACAAACCTTGGTGTGAAAATGTTGTTTATGGATGAACCAACAACAGCGCTCACACGCAAAGAAATCAAACGTCTATTTGAAGTTGTAGAACAGATCAAAGCACGCGGCGTTGCGACAGTCTTCGTCAGCCACAAGATTGATGAAATTCAAGAAATATGCAACACCATTACTATTTTGCGAAATGGTGAAGTTGTTGGCGACGGTTTAATGACAGACTTCAAACGTCAAGCTATTTCTAAAGCAATGACTGGACTCTCGGTCTCCGAAACTCGCATTGCGCCACCACTTAAGAAGACAACCAAAAAAGTTGTTGAATTAAAGAACTTCACCACAAAGCCAACATTTTCAAATATTTCGTTTTCAATAGCTCCTGGAGAAATCCTTGGAATGACAGGTTTGCTCGGTTCTGGACGCACAGAACTTGCAGAAGCAATCTTTGGTCAATACCCAGTTGATTCAGGCGAAATTATTGTTGACGGAAAACCAATTAAATTAAACTCTTCATCAGAGGCGCTCAAAGCAGGCATTGGTTATGTTCCACCAGATCGCCTCACACAAGGTTTATTTCTTGAGCAATCAATTCTTAATAACTTAGTTGCAGTCGGTATTGATCAATATCAAAGTAAAGGCGGAAGACTTTCAAAGAGCCGTCTTGCCCAAGCAGGAGAGCGCTGGATTAAAGACCTTCGTATCAAAACAAATAATCCTCAAAACCCTGTCACCTCACTTTCAGGTGGTAATCAACAACGCGTAGTACTCGCAAAGTGGCTGGCAATGAACCCACACTTAATGATTCTTAACGGTCCAACTGTTGGTGTTGATATCGGATCAAAGCGTGAAATTCTTGAAATTATTCGAGATCGCGCCAAAGAAGGAATGGCTTTTCTAGTTGTGTCAGATGATATTCCTGAGCTTGTTCAGATTTGTCACCGTGTGATTGTTATTAAAAATGGCCAGATTTCAAAGGAATTTAGTGAAGCGCAATTAGATGAAAAAGTTCTATATAAGGAGTTGAGTTAATTATGAATTTTAAGAAACTCCTTCTTCGCAACGAAACTGCTCTAATTATTGCAATCATCGTTCTTTCGTTGATTATTGGAATTAAGAGCCCTGAGTTCTTCACGCTGGCAAATCTTTTTGACATCTTCCGATCATCATTTGTGCAGTTAATTTTTGCACTCGGTGTGCTCATCGTGATCATCAGCGGTGGAATCGATATTTCATTTCCTGCCGTAGGTATTTTCGCCGGCTATACAGCCGTCGTATTGATGCAGCGCTTTGAATGGAATCCTGAAAATCTTCTCTTGCCAATCGCACTAGCGATTATTATCGGAACAATCCTGGGTGCGATTAACTCAATTGCAATTGCTACCTTTGGAATTCCCACATTGATTGCAACACTTGGTACCTCTGGAATTTTCCGTGGGCTCATGCTCACATTTATCGGTTCATCCTTTATCAGCGATATTCCAATAGCGCTAGATAAGTTTGCAACAGCAGATCTTCTTAAGATTCAACCTGAAGAAGGCACACTTGCCCGTCTGCATGTTTTGATTATTCCTGTAGCAATTCTGACAATTCTTATTTCACTTCTATTGACCAGAACTATGTTTGGCCGCTCTGTGTATGCACTTGGCGGAGGCGTTGAAGCAACACGTCGTTTAGGTATCTCAGTTAAACGCACCCAGGCAAAGATTTATATGTTGGTAGGCGGTCTTTCTGGTCTTGCTGGAATTTTATATGTTTCGCTACAAAGAAAAGCTAATCCATATGATCTAACCGGTTCCGAACTCGACATCATTGCAGCCGTTGTTCTAGGTGGTGCAAGCATCATGGGTGGTTACGGAACGGTATTTGGAACAGTTCTCGGAGTACTTCTTATCAGTTTGATTAAGGGCAATCTCATTCTTCTAGGCGTAAGTGGTTCATGGCAACGCGCTGCAGTGGGCGCGCTTCTCATTATTGGTATCACCGTTCAGGCACTTAACGAGAGCAAAAAAGCCAAAAATCGAAGAGTGTCAACAAGTGATGAGGCGGGCGAATAATGAACGAGCGTTTGAGTAAATTTAACACTGGCCTACTTGCCGATCGCAAGATCACACAATTGATGATCTTTACCGCTCTTACCTTTTTTATCTTCTCCTACGTTTCAAAAGATATCTTCTTTACATCATCTAACTTCGTATCGATGGCTTATCAAATCCCTGAGATTGCGATTTTAAGTATTGCCCTGATGCTTTCAATGCTCACAGGTGGAATTGATCTTTCAATTGTTTCCATCTCAAATGCTGCAGCTCTCGTTGCTTCATGGGTTATGACAAATAAAATGGGTGAGTCAGAAAACCTATCTAACAAGTGGATCATCATTGCGTGTGTGCTCGGTACGATTGTTGGTGTTTTAGCAGGCGCCGTTAACTCTATTTTGGTCGCACAACTGAATGTGACACCTATTCTTGCAACCCTTGCAACCATGACTCTTTTTAACGGAATTGCAATTGGCATGACTAACGGAGAGTCTGTCTCAGGACTTCCAGAGCAATTCATGCGAGTTGGAAATGGAACCTTCTTTGGTATCCCAACTCCATTTGTATTAATGATTGTCATCGCTCTTGCTGTGGGATTCTTCATCAACCGCACAACTCTTGGCCTTAAAGTCTTCCTTGTTGGAACTAACCGAAAAGCAGCGCAATACAGTGTTATGGGCGATCGCAAAGTAATTGCGTGGGTTTATTTAATCTCAGGTCTTTTGTCTTCACTTGCTGGGCTAATCATTGCCTCCCGCACATCGGCTGCGAGCCCGGACTTTGGCTCTTCATACATTCTTCTTGCAATCGTTATTGTCGTTCTTGGCGGCGTTAATCCAAATGGTGGATTCGGAACTGTTACAGGCGTAATTCTTGCAACAGTTGTTCTACAGATGGTTGCCTCAGGATTTAATATTTTACGCTTTAGTCAGTTCTTCTATCTTGCCGCGCAAGGTGGAGTACTTATCATCGTTATGATTCTAAACGTTGTACTTGAAAATCGCAGAACCAATAAATCTATTGCTAAGTCATTGAGGACCTAATGTCACTAATCGAGCGTTTAGAAAAATACTGTCTAACCCCTGCAATGTCAGGTTTTGAAGATGAGATGATTAAAAAGCTCAAAGCTGATTTAGAAGATTATGTTGATGAGATTCGAGTCGATGTACTTGGCAATGTGATTGCCACAATAAATGGCACATCAGCAGATGGTTCAGATTTAATGATTTTTGCTCATACCGATTCACTCGGAATGATCGTTAAGGGCGTTGAAGAAAATGGCTTTATTCGAATTGAACGAGTCGGTGGAGTTCCTGAGCGAATCCTGGCTGCATCAAATGTAGTTTTGCAAACAACCTCAGGCAAAATAGTAAATGGCGTTATTGGATTTGTATCCCATCACCTCACACCGCCAGAAGATAAATACATAGTTAAGCCAATCGGTGAGTGTTATGTTGATATCGGTGCGACGAGTGCGAAGGAAGTTGCAGCTGCTGGCGTAAAGATAGGCACACCAGTTTTGTATCGTCCAAGTTTTGAAAAACTCGTAAATAACAGAGTCGCAGCAACGTCACTAGATGATCGCGGTGGATGCGCAGTTCTAGTTGAGCTTGCACAACACTTTAGTAAGAAGCGTCCAAAAGTAACGTTGCATCTAGTTGGAACAGTTCAAGAAGAGTTCAATTTGCGTGGTGCAATGGTTGCGGCGCAACAAATTCACCCAACGGCTGCGATAAGTATTGATTTAGTTGCTGCATCTGATACCCCTGATATTCATGGGGGAAATGCCGTAGAAGTTGGCGCCGGCCCAGTAGTTGGCACATATACATTCCATGGCCGCGGAACACTAAATGGATTAATTCCACACCCACGTTTGCTCTCACTGATCGAAGAGGCCGCAGATGCGCAAAAAGTTGATCTCCAACGTCACGCAACTATTGGCTTGTTAACCGATGCTTCATATGTGCAGTTAGTTGGTGGAGGTATTGCATGCGTAGATGTCGCATGGCCAACTCGTTACACGCACTCAGGCGTTGAAGTCTGCTCACTTGATGACTTAGAAGATCTCACAAAGCTACTCATAGGAGTTGTTAAGAAGTTTCCAACCGATGAGAATTTCACTCGAGGTTAACTCTTTAACAAGGGGATAACGCCATGGGACAAGACTTACTTCTTGGAATAGATATTGGCACCTATGAATCAAAGGGCGTCCTAACTACTCCGCAAGGAAAAGTAATTGCGCAAGCAACAATTGCCCACAAGCTTTTATTTCCACGAGCCGGTTGGGCAGAACACGATCCAGAGCTAACGTGGTGGGGAGATTTTTGTAATCTATCCAAGCAATTACTTGCTACCGATGGTGTTTCACCAAGTGATATCAAAGGCGTTGGCGTCAGTGCAATTGGCCCAGATGTATTGCCTATCGATGAAAACTTCAATCCCTTGCGCATGGGAATTTTATATGGCGTTGATACACGAGCAGTCGAAGAAATTGATGAACTAAACGCTATCTATGGCGAAGACACAATTTTTAATGCAACAGCAAATACTCTGTCGTCGCAATCAACAGGGCCAAAGATTCTATGGATTAAGAAAAACGAACCTGAGGTCTATAAAAAAGCCAGATGGTTTGTTGATGCAACCACTTTTATTGTTGCTCGCTTAACTTCTCGAGTCGTAGTCGATCACTTCTCGGCCGGCACCATGGTTCCGATGTATGACCCGTGGAAAAATCAGTGGAGTGATAAGTACTGCAAAGAAATTTTAGATATTAATCAACTTCCAGAGCTTATGTGGAGCCATGAATTAGCGGGCCACATCATTGAATCAGCGTCAAAAGCCACTGGTTTAGCAGTTGGAACCCCTGTTTCTGTGGGCACAATTGATGCGGGCGCAGAGGCACTAAGCGTTAGCGTTACACAGCCTGGTGAATTAATGATGATGTATGGCTCAACAATTTTCATGATTCAAGTAACCGATAACGATCAAGCACGGGATAAAAGATTATGGGCAGGTCCTTATCTTTTCCCCGGCACATGGTGCTTACTGGCAGGAATGGCAACGAGTGGATCATTGACCCGTTGGTTTAAAGATAACTTTGCAAAAGAGTTGGTCGCAGCCGAAGAAGCAGGCGGTGAAAACGCTTATGCAGTATTAGTAAAAGAAGCAGCGGCAACGCCACCGGGGGCTGAAGGAGTAGTTGTACTTCCTTATTTCAGTGGAGAGCGCACACCAGTTATGGATCCCCGTGCAAAGGGAATGATCTTTGGTTTAAGTCTGACGCATACTCGTGGACATATTTTCAGAAGCATTCTTGAAGGTATGGGTCACGGATTTAAACAACACGTTGATTTGTTCACCGCAATTGGTGCACGTCCACACGCAATTAAATCTGTTGGTGGCGGCACAAAAAATGCCGTCTGGTTACAAGCCGTCAGTGATATTTCAGGAGTGCCACAAGAAGTTGCGCCCCTTACATTCGGTGCTTCATATGGGGATGCACTTCTTGCAGGAGTTGCAGTGGGATTAGTCTCTAGCCCAGAAGAGATTCGCGTGTGGCAAGGTAAGCCAACCATTGTGCAGCCAGATCCATCACTTGCGCCAACGTATGCACCACTGAGTGAGATTTACTCTAATTTGTATCAATCAACAAAAGAGTCAATGCACAAACTCCATGAATTGGGTTATTAAGACTAATTACGGGTGCAGCATCACGCGATAACTAGGTGAAGATGTTGCACGCTCAAAGGCTGCAGCAGCTTCTATAAGTGGAAACGTCGCGTCAACAATGGGTGATAAATCAATCTGACCTGTTGCAATGAGATCAGTTGCAACTGCGTGATCGCGGCGATCAGCGCTAACAACACCAACTGCTGAAGTTTCGCGGTTATGCATCAGGTTTGGATCAATTGCAAAAGGTGTCACTGGGTGGGCAGAGGCAAAAAGGCATATTTTTCCTCGTGTATTGAGCACATCTAGAGCATCTTGATTGACTTCTTCACTGCCATAGGCTGCGATAGAAAAATCAACGCCTCCAAGAAATGCCGCCTTCACGCGATCTCGAATATCTGGACCTGCTTGTAATACGAGATCGGCGCCGAGTGATGTTGCCTTTGCAAGGCGAGCTTCATTGACATCGACAACTGCAACACGAAGCCCAGATTTTTTCAAAACCATTAAGTTAAGCAATCCCATAGTGCCGGCGCCAAATACAACTGCGGTGTCGCCCAAGCGCGCATCTAATAAGCGCGCAGCATGTATTGCACACGATAAAGGTTCTGCAAGTGCTGCTTGATCCCACGGTGCATTACCAACCGGGAAAACACCATCGCTTCTATGTATTTTGTACTCTGCAAAACCACCAGGACCGTAGAAACCACCTTTAAGGGAGAAGTTTAAGAAGTGTTCGGCGCACCCTTTATCTTGTCCGCGAAGACAAGCACGGCACGTTCCACATGAAGATGAACCCATTGTGACTCTGTCACCAACTTTTACATTTGTTACTAACTCACCGATTGCTGCGATTTCTCCAGCATTTTCATGTCCACCAACTAGTGGGTAATCAGATTTCGCTTGACCTGTGTAAATGCGTTGTTCCCATGTGCACAGACCTGCAGATTTGATCTTGAGCAAAACATCGCGCGGTCCAATAACTGGCATTGGCACATCAACGATTTGGATCTGCTTCACTCCAGATATTGCTGCAGCCTTCATCATCTGACTCATTGTTCCTACTTCTTTTCTAGAACGAGCATTGCTTCATCAACTGATGCGTTCTTATGAACAATGGCGCGAATAGCTTTTATGAATTTAGCTGGAGTTGGATGTTGGACAATATTTCGACCATAAACAACTCCAGATGCACCAGAATCAATTGCAATGCGTGTGCGCTCCAGTAATTCGCGAGGAGGCACTGAGCCACCACCACGAACAAGTACTGGCACACCGGATGCAATCTCAACGATCTGATTGAAATCAGTCATAGGCACTGTCGGATCGACCTTTATGAGGTCGGCGCCTAGTTCTACAGCCTGTCGCACAAGGGCTGCAATCTTATTTACATCGCCCACAGAAGTAGTTCCGGTTCCTGACTTTGCAGTCATCACAAGAGGTTCAACCATCAGCGGAATTCCTTCTTCGCGGCACTTAGCGCCAATTAACTGAATGTTCTGCACGCATTGCTCTTGCAGACGAGAGTTCTCATCGATGTTAAGAAGGTTAAGTACAACAACTTTTACGCGCTTATCAAAAGCATCGGAAAGGGTGGCAAGATTTGCGGTGTCCCATGAGTATTCAATATCGCGCGCTTCATAGGCGTTAGTCACATCAAGACGCAACGCGATAGCCACATCTGTCTTTAAATTCAGTGAGTTAAAAATCTTGAGTCCACCTGGGTTTAACTGAATTGCATCTGGCTGTCCGTCAATGATGCCGGGCAATGACTTTGCAAGATCTTCAATCCCTTTTGCAAAAGATCTTTCTCCAAAGATTCCAAGGTCTAATGCAATATTGATGCACTTACCTGATTTTGGATTAAACATTCCTTCAAGGCGCTTATTCACTTAAGTTCACTCCTGCACGATTAGAAATCACTTTGACGATTGCCGAAGCGTTTAGTTCTCCCATGCCCGCGTCCACGCCCTCTTTTGCTAACTCCTCTGTTGTCACAGCAATGGAAACAGGAGAGTTAAGTCGGCTTGCAAATGCTTGAATGAGTCGAGCATCTTTTAACATTAACTTCAATGGAAAGTTAACTTCGTAATCATCCTTAATCACACCGGCGCCTACGCCTGCATAAATTGGAGTTTTAAAATCTGCAACAGCGGCAACTTCAAGAACTTTAGTGAGGTCTAGCCCAGCTTTTTTAGCCAGGGTTAGTGCTTCACCGATAGAAACAATTTGGGATGCAACAAGTAAGTTGCCCACTAGTTTCATCTTTGTGCCATTGCCGCCTACGCCCATGTAATGAAGGGTTTCGCTAATTGGCTCTAGAACCGGCAAAGACTTCTTATAAACATCTTCTGGTCCACCAATAACAATCCACAAACCACCATCGCGCGCTTCACCCTTTGTGCCGAAGACAGGAGCGTCTAGAAACGCTATACCCCTTGATTCATACACCTTTCGCTCTGCAGCGCTGGTGACAGGATCGATCGTAGAAAGGTCGATAACAATCGTTGATTTTTCTACTTTACTCGCAAGCTCTGGCCCTTTAAGAAATAGAGCATCAACTGCAACGTCATCTGCAAGGCAGTACATAAGAAAGTCAGCACCGGCTAACAATTGTGTTGGATCGCTAACAGTTTTCGCGCCAACTTTTTCAATTGCTGCATACTTACTGTCGCTTCTATTCCAGACTGTTACATCGTGGCCGGCCTTAACAAGATTTGCGACCATGCCAGAGCCCATAATTCCAAGCCCAATAAAACTTACCTTTGCCATGAATATCTCCTAACGAGATTTATTTGCAGCCGAAACAAGTTCGATGACTCGTTTTGGATCTACAGGATTAAAAGTCTTTCCATCTACCTTCATGCTGCTGCCAGCAATTACGCCATCTGCAATCTTTAAAGTATCGGCAATGGTTGTGGCATTAACACCAGTGTTTGCAAAGACAGGAATCTTCTTCGCTGTTTCTTTTGCGGCCAATAAATCTTCACTGCTATAGGCAACACCTGCAACTGGTCCAGAAATCAAGATTGCATCAAAGCCAAAGTACTCAGCAGCCTTTGCGCGTTGAGCAACGGTGCGACCTTCGAGGGCGGAAGCAAATTCAGGAACAATGTTTGTAAAGAGTGCGATGTGCTCTGCCTTTAAACGCGTGCGAGTCTGTGCAACAAAAGCAGGGTCCGGTGCCAATGGCCCCATGTCACTTGCAAAAGAGCCACACATAACTTCGCGAACAAAGGATGCACCGCAAGCAGATGCTGCTTCGATAGATGCAATTGGATCCCACAGCAGATTTACACCGTAAGGCAATTTCAATTGATCATGGACCGCACCGATCATGAACGTTGTCCATGCACCGACTTCGGAGTTCACACGAGTTGTATAAGGAAGATCGCTCTCATTACAAAATAAGAGTCCATCGATTCCACCATCTTGCAAAGCTTTCACATCGGCTGTAACAGCTGCAATCATCGCCTTTAGATCTGGCTTACTTTTAAATTGAGGCTGTCCTGGAGATGCCGGTAAGTGCACCATTCCGATAATTGGCTTGGACGCCTTGAAAATTGAAGATAATTCGATGCTCATGGTTCGATTTCAACCCCTCTGTAGGGACAAAATCTAACACAAAATATGTGATGAAATGTTACCCGTTCGGGGTCAATATCGTCGCCGCAGGCCCAAGTTGGCGCTGCATCGACTCCTTGCCATCACTAGATGTCACAAATTCATCGACGATATCAATGCCTGCCACACGGTAATTAGCTGTCACGCCACCCTTAGATGGATCGACCAAGACAATTACTTCTTCGCACCTTTCAACCATTGAACGGTTGATATCTGCAATCACCTGATCAAACTCAGTTAGCCCACCGTTCTTTGAAACTCCACCGGAGCCAATAATTGTTCTACTCGCAACAAAGCGGTTAATTGTTTCTTGTGCGATCACACCAGTCTGGGCCAAATCCGCTGTGGCAATAACACCGCCAGTACTAATTACTTCAATACCGCGGGAAGCAAGCTGGGAGGCGTGGGGAAGAGATGGCGTAATAACAGTTAAATCTAAATCATTTGGCAAGAACTGCGCGAAGACGGCAGTAGTTGAACCAGTGCCTAAGAAAATCACTTCACCCTTTTCAATTAGCGATGCCGCGTATTGACCGATTTGGGTTTTAGCCAACGTTTGATCCATTGCCCGTGGGTGTAACAAGAGATCGTGTGAATGCACTAACTGCGCCGATGCGCCGCCACGAGTAGTTTTTAAGTACCCGGCTTCTTCGAGAATATGTAAGTCGCGGCGAACCGTCATCGATGAAACGCCTAATTCATCTGCAAGGCTTGCAAAATCTACTGCGTTTTCAGATGCAACTCTTTCGAGAATTTTCTGGTGACGCTCAACAGATAGTAAACGGCGCATAATTAAGGAATCCTACAGACTAAAGAGCAGCCTTCGAATTCTCTCCTCCAAACAAAGCCTTACCTTGATATACGGTTAGTGGCTCTGCCAATAGATCATCTAATTTTCCTAAGAAGGATTTGACATGAGGCGTTTCTAAGTGTGATTGGAATGCAGCCTCATCTTTATACACTTCAATATTCATAAAAGTTCCAGGTTGATCAATTAACTCGTGCACGTGATATCCCCGCACGCCAACCTCATCCCACGAAGCGCTCGCGCCACCATGTAGTTCTTCGCGCAGTTCACTTTCTTTTCCTGGCTTTGCTTTAAATATCGCAGTAACAATCATGACTTCCCTCTTTGATATCAGTTAAAAAAGTATGAGCCCGAGTTTACTGATGTGAGTGCAAAAGCAATAGAGTCTTTTGGATAGGAAATCCGTGCGTAAAACAAGGCAATAAAAGGCTTTCGAAACGTTTGGGGGGCATATAAAAAACAGGTAGGATTCACACGCATTAAGCGCCCGTAGCTCAACGGATAGAGCATCTGACTACGGATCAGAAGGTTAGGGGTTCGAATCCCTTCGGGCGCACTTAATTAGCTTCTAAGTATTGCTTTGAAACCACTCGAACAAGAATTGGCTTAGCGCTCACCCAAGAGATCCCATAAACCTTTTCGAAAGCTTGGTCGAAGGTCATTCCTGAAGCGTACTTATCAAGTACTTCAAATGTGGATGAAATTCCACCAATTGAAACAAGCGCCTCAACAGCTATAAATCCAATGTCATATATGTGTTGTCGAGATGCAGCGTCGCACGGTTGTTGATGTTGCAAATCAAAGAACTTGTTAATACTTGCTTCTGAAAAATCAGGTAGACCGCGCAATGGCGGACGAAGCCAGTTATAACGATTAACTGAATAAGAAGCGAGACTTTCACTAGCTGAAGTTTGGCCAACCACTTGCGGTTGTCCTTCAGAGAACCAACAAGGGATTGAGAATTTCTTTAATCCATACTTCTTATATATGGATTTCTGAATCGTGTGGGTGGTTTCGTGGGCGTAATGAGATCTAATAGTTGAAATTTTTGTATTCATAGAATTTGGCAAACCAGATGTGGCCTGAGTAATCAAGCCTGAATCTAAGGAGATATTTCCGAAGGCGCCGTCACATTCTGATGCAGAAGTACATGCAACACTGACTTGGTCGGCAAATGTGTCACTTAATGTGAAGGGAGATTCGATCGTTCCCAGGCGAGTTTTAGCCCAATCCCTGTCTTGGAAATTAAATGCAATCACTAAAAACTTAGATTGTCGAGGAAAGCTTGCTCCAAGTTGATTGGCCCTAGAAATTCCATATTCAATTTCTGAATAGTTGTATAGGATTTTTGTAGATGGTCCTTTTTCCACTTCTATTTTAATCGGCGCACTCAAAGGCTGATCCAAGAGCTTCTTTGCATTAGCCCAAACAGCATCAGGAATTCCTTTGTAATTAGATTCCAGATTGGCAAAACTAGTTGGCTTTACAACTACAGGCGTAGTTTTAGAAATTGACTTCCAGAGCAGCTTTTTAGCAACCTTAGTACAAACGAATTTAACCGAATTGGAACTCTGAACCTGACCAAACTTCTTACACGCACTGCCATCTTTAATTGCGGCATTAGCTGTTGCAGGAAATGCAAGCATTCCAGCCAGAACAGCAATGAGAAGCTTTTTAGTCATAATAAGTAATTACTCAGCTGCAATAACGTCGCCAACGATCTTTACTTGGAAATCGAGTTGGTTGAGGTCGTTATTCTCCATAAATGCAGTTGCTGCTTCAGTAACGAGGTCCACGTATGACTGACCTTCTTCACGAGATGATTCATTAATTGTTAAAGGGATTTCTGCTATTAATTCAATATTGATGCTAACAATTGCCACGAGTGCTCCTTATTTAGTAAGAAGTAAAGAATACGGTGCGTTAGAGCCCTCAGTCGGGATTGAACCGAAGAGGAGTGCAAAAACTGGACGCTTTTGCCCGCAATCCAGTTTTTGACTCATCCCCTCAGATGAACACACGAACAGGGTGTGCGGGTGGTACTTAAATATCTTTGTGTAGATGGTTAGTACTAATTGAGTTAATAGAGGGTTAAGTATTTCCTAAATTCAATGTGTTCACTTTATCTACTGCAATCTGTAACCATCCGTTTTATGTGCAACTGCCAATATTCGACGCAGTAGATAACTACTAACTCGTATAAGGAGAAAAATGAAAAAGGGCTTCGTAATTGCAGCGATAGCAGCGTCGCAGATTGCTGTGGGAGTATCTCCTGCATCTGCAGCAAGTTATCCTGTTTATGTAGAACCAGTCGCATCAGGTGTTTCACTCAATGTTGTCGGAACAGTTGGCGATGTAGTCAATGGATATCAAATTGTAGGAATCCCAGATGGAATGGGATTAATTAAAGAAGGCAAGAAGCTTTCTCTCATCACAAACCACGAATTAAGCGCAACCAATCCAGTTGTAGCCGCTCGCACAACAGCAGGTGGAGCAGCACTTGGTTCATTTGTTAGCAAGATTACTTTGGATCCAAAGACTCTCAAGCCAACAGCGGCTGAAGATTTGTTTTCAACAGTTTCTTGGTATGACTATGCAAGTGGAACATGGGGAACTAACCCAACTGCTCCACTAGGTGCAGCGTTGAAAGATTCATACGGAACTCCAAATCACACAAACGCTTTTAACCGTTTCTGCTCAGCAACTCTTGCACCAGCAGGAACTTTTTATAATAAAAAGACAGGTGCTGGATTCAAAGATGCCCTTTATCTAACCGGTGAAGAAGGCGACGATGAATCTCGTGGATTTGTTTCAACAATGGATGGCGACGTTGCACAGATCCCTGGATTTGGTTTAGCAGCATGGGAAAACTTCATCCCAGTGCCAACTAATAACGATGTCACAGCAGTTATGAGCAACGAAGATGGCGCAGCAGTTGCTAGCCAGTTGTTTATGTATGTTGGCAAGAAGCAGAAGTCAGGCACTTTCTATCAAAAGGCTGGACTTACAAACGGTAAGAATTATGTTCTTAGCGGCTTCCCAGGAGATGACAACCAGATCCGTTCTCTCTTTGGAAAGAACAGCCCGATTCCAGTTGAGTTCACAGAAATCAACTATTTGCTCAGCGGTAAAGAGCAGAATGATAAAGCCCTCGAAAAAGGACTTCGTCTTTCACGCGTAGAAGATGGTCACTTTGATCCTAAGAATCCAAATGACTATTACTTCGTAACTACTGAATCAAATAAGGATTCAAAAGCAACAACTGGTAATCCAGAATATCCAGGCGCATCTCGTGACGGTGGAGCGCTATGGCGCCTACGTTTTGATGATGTAGCCAATCCTCTTAAGGGTGGAACTCTTGAAATGTTATTAGATGGCTCAGAAGATGTCTACATGAGCAAGCCAGATAACATCACAATTGATAATAAAGGCAATCTTTTGATTCAGGAAGATCCAGGCAGAAATGATGCAATCGCTCGCATTGTTGCCTACAGAATCTCTGATGGCGCACTTGGTGTAGTTGCTAAGTTCAAAGATCAATACTTCAAAAAAGGTGGAGCAGACTTCATCACAAACGATGAAGAGTCCAGCGGAATTATTGATGTGACTAGCTTCCTTAAGAAGGGAAGTTCAGATAAAGCAACATATTTCATGTTCAACGCTCAGGTTCACGCACCAGCTGCTAAGGCTCGCATGGACATTACCGATGCAACAGCGGTCGCAAATCTTGCAACAGCTATTGAAGGTGGACAGTGGTATGTAATGAAGGTTACGGACTGGAAAAAAGTCTACGGCCTCTAAAAACTAAACAAATAAGGGGCAGAGATACCTCTGCCCCTTATTTGTTTTCTAATGAGCCACGAGGGTGGGATTAGCTCTTAACTTAACCGCTCTCGAGGAATAAGATTTGCAAATGAAGCCGAAGACGACAACCAAACTTTTTGCATGTGGACTTTTGGTTGTGCTCATGCTCCCCGCACAGGCGTTTGCTGCTGCAAACCCAAAGAGTGGAGCTTCTTGTACAAAGTCAGGAATAATTAAAGAGTTTCAGAATAAAAAATTCACTTGTATAAAAGTAAACAAGAAACTTATTTGGAACAAAGGTTCCTTAATCGTAAAACCTGTAGCAGGAATCCCAGTTTCCGAACCGATTCAACAATCTATTCCAACGGGGCCGCAGGAAGTAACTCAAAAAAATTTGCCATCAGGTTGCCATGCTCGAGTATCAGCCACACTTCAATTGAAAGATGGATCCAATTGGAAAGACCTCGGTGGGCCTGATGGGTGGGAATCAATTGCCACTTGCCCGAGTACAAACCCTTATCAACCTTTTAAAACTGTAACTTTACAAAGCGGAAGCATCGTTCGATGGAAAATTTATTCGCCAGGTAATTGGGAATGGTTTGGAAGCGAAGAAACTATCACCCCTGTCTTCAAGCCAGCTAATGTCTGCCAACTGCTTGGTCAAGATGGAAACTCCAACATGAACATGGGTTTCCCAAAAAGAAGTAGTCGGTTAACAAGCAATGGTGTAATCCGAGCAATCGTTGTAGGAGTTGATTTTCCAGATGTTCAAAGTACTGGAAATCCCGCAACAGAATTCTCTGAAATGACAGACGGAATGCAGACTTTTTATAAAAAAATGTCTGGGAATCGGGTTTCTTTCAGCTTCACCTATACCGACAAATTTATTCGAATGCCCTTTGAATCAACAAAGTTTAATCTTGGAAAATGGAACAGCGGAGACTCCTGGGGATATGTAAATGCATTAATATCGGGCACGGATACAGAAATTGATTTCAGTAAATACGATGTGGCTTATTTCTTAAGCCCCCGCACAATCCCTTGGGATTCAATTGCCTACGGACCAGCATTTCCAATTGATTTACAATCAAAAGATGGAGCAATTAAGAATTCAACATTCTCAGGTGCAGATGCATACCAAAATTTTCCAGGTGCGGGCTGGAAATGGATTTCTCACGAAACCGGACACCTATTTGGTTTGCATGATCTTTATACCCTCAGTACAAAACCATCCACGTATGGATCTTGGGATCTAATGTCGCTTAATTGGTCCAATGCAGCAATTGAATTAAATGCTTGGAATAGATACATACAAGGGTGGTTAACAGATAACCAAGTTAGATGTCTAGATAAATCCAATTTATCTGCAACAGAAGTGGTCGTATCTCCAATCGCAAGAGTTGATTCTGGAGTAAAGGCGGTCACCATAAAGCTCAGCGATACGAAAATTCTCGTAATTGAATCTCGTCGGAATGAAGGTCTAGACGTGTTAAGCCCGAGTCAGGCTGGAACATTGGTTTACACAGTTGATATGACTGTGATGAGTATTCAAGGCGGTTGGAGCACACAACGTCGCACTGGTTCGACTGCACTGGATTTTTCAGATGCTGCTTTAAAAACTGGCGATAAAATTGTTGTCGATGGTGTAACTATTGAAATTCTGACTCAAGATTCTAATGGAGACAAAGTAAGAGTTTCTTAACTCTTATGGATAAAGCCCGCGCAACCTATGTGCTTCTGCAACGCGCGCAACACCAATCATGTGTGCTGCTTCGCGCCATGAAACTTTCTTAGACTTTGCCATCTCTTCAACTTCTTTAAATGATCGCATCATGATGTCATTGAGGTTTGATTTAACTTCATCAGCGCTCCAGAAGTAATTCTGCTTATCTTGTACCCATTCGAAGTATGAAACGATTACACCGCCTGAGTTAGCCAAAATATCTGGCACAACAAGAATGCCTTTATCGTTGATAATCGCATCTCCACCAGGTGTGGTTGGCGCGTTTGCGCCTTCAACAATGATCTTAGCCTTAATTCCTGTCGCTGTTTTTTCAGTAATTGAATCAGCGAGAGCTGCAGGGATTAATACATCAACATCGAGGTGAAGCAACTCATCTTGTGTGAGTTTGTCTGAGCCAGGAACATTGATGTTGCCATGTGCAAGGTGATGATCCCAGACTTCCTTGACGCTCTTAAATCCTTTAATGCCGCCCTGCACATCACTGACTGCGACAACTTTTAATCCCATGTTTTCTAAAGCAATTGCTGCCCAGTAACCAACTTTTCCGAAACCTTGAATAGCAACCGTGGCACCCTTTGGATCAATTCCTTTAACGCGAAGCGCTTCAATAGTTGAGATGGCAACACCATCACCAGTTGCAGATGTGCGACCAAGCGAACCGCCGAGAACAATTGGCTTTCCTGTAACAACACCAGGGACAGAGAAACCAGCGTTAACAGAGTATGTATCCATCATCCACGCCATATTGCGTTCATCTGTTCCAACATCTGGTGCTGGGATATCGCGCTCTGGTCCGATGATTGGCAAAATTTCAGATGTGTAACGACGTGTGAGTCGTTCATTTTCTGTAAGTGAAAGCGTGTGTGCATCAACTGCGATGCCACCTTTTGCGCCGCCGTAAGGCAAATTAGTAAGTGCGCACTTCCACGTCATAAGCATTGCAAGTGCGACGGTTTCATCCATATCTATGTCTGGGTGAAAGCGAACACCGCCCTTTGATGGGCCACGAGTTGTTGAGTATTGAACGCGGAAACCTTTATACATTTCAACATTGCCGTTATCTCGGCGAAGTGGAACAGCGACTTCTAGAATACGCCGCGGTGTTGAAAGAGTTTGCCAGTCGTTTTCGGAGAGTTGTAAAAGTTCTACAGCGCGTCGTAATTGCGAACGCGCGGTATCAAGAGCTGACTCCTTTGTCATACCCCGATACTACTCGGCAAAGACAGTGATTGTGTGCCACCCCTGAGCGCCATTAGGTAATACATCTTTTTTAACACTCGTTTGAATATCACCTTTTTTATTGACTGCACGCACTTGAATCTTGTGTTTTCCTGGTTGCACATCCCAATCAAGCCACCACTGGCGCCACGTGGTGTTATTTAACTCAGGTCCTAGATTTGCTTCGCGCCATTGATCCCAATCTATTTTTACTTCTACTTTTTCAATGCCAACGTTATGCGCCCAGGCAACTCCCGCAATTGCTCTTTTGCCGGCCGCGAAAGTTTCTTCAACGTAGGGCGTATCAATTCGTGATTGCATTTTAATTGGCGCAAATTTTGCCCAACCCTTTTTAATCCAATAACCCTGCTTAAGATCAAAACGAGTGAGCTCTAAGCGAGATAACCACTTTGTTGCAGATACATATCCATATAAGCCGGGAACAATGAGTCTGGCAGGAAAACCATTCTTAACTGGTAGTACTTCACCATTCATACCGACCGCGATAATTGCATCTCGCCCATCTAAGGTTGCAGTGGGGAATCCGGCAGTAAAATCATCAACAGAGTGACTCATGATTTGATCAGCATCTCGAGATGGTCTGGCTTCATTGATCAGATCATCTAGTCGCACACCAAGCCAGCGGGCATTGCCAACATATGGTCCGCCCACCCAATTAGAGACACAAGCAATCGTGTCATCGACTTCGATGATTGGCCTAGCAAGTAATTCATCGTATGAAAGAGTTATTGGGTTTTTAACCATTCCATCAATTGTTAACTTCCAATTTGCCGTATCTACCTGTGGAACAACAACTGCGTTATCAATAATGAAAAACTTGTCATTAGGTGTGAACAAGGTTGAGAGCTTTTCAACTTCTAGAGCCGGATCGGCAGGTGGTGCGGGTAGTGGATTTAATGCTTTAGGAAGAGATATTCCTAAACGTTCTAGTTGAACGCTTGCACCACGATGTAAGTATGCATAAGTGCCCGAGCCCAGGATTGTTGCTGCTACAACACCGCCACCTATTTTGAATAGATTTCGACGAGAGATTCCAGGTCGTGAGTTCTCCGAAGACATGCTTAAAAGGGTAACAGCAGGCTTATATTTTGGCCTTTCTAGAACTTTGCCCCGCACCAGATATAGAGTTAGCCAACGTGCGATTCATAAATAATCCGAGCCACGACCTCACCTATGACGATGTATTCATGGTGCCGAGCAAATCCGAACTCTCATCTCGTATGGAAGTTGATCTGACTTCACATGATGGTTCCGGAACAACTATTCCACTCGTTGTAGCGAATATGACTGCAGTATCTGGTCGCCGCATGGCAGAGACAATTGCTCGTCGTGGCGGGCTTGTGGTTATTCCACAAGATATTCCACTGGACGTTGTAGATAGCGTTATTAAATGGGTTAAATCCCGTCACACATTCTTTGATACTCCTCTTACTTTGTCTCCACAACAAACGGTTGCAGATGCGGTGAGCTTGTTATCAAAGCGAGCACATGGCGCAGTTGTCATTGTTGAAAACAACAAACCTGTGGGAATCGTGACTGAAGAAGATTGCGCTGGCGTTGATCGCTTCACACAACTGCACACAGTGATGAGCAAGGATTTAGTAACGCTAAATGATAATGCCGATGCACGCCAAGCATTTGATTTCTTGCACGATAACCGACGCAAACTTGCTCCAGTTGTAAATGGTAAAGGCGAGTTATCAGGCATTCTTACCCGAGTCGGTGCACTTCGCAGCACTTTATATGCCCCCGCAGTTGATGCACACAATAAGTTACGCATCGCTGCAGCCATTGGAATTAACGGAGATGTGGCGGGTAAAGCACGAGCACTTCTTGATTCGGGCGCAGATGTACTTGTAATTGATACAGCTCACGGTCATCAGAAGAAGATGTTTGAAGCACTTAAAGTGATCAAAGCTCTTAATCCACAGGTGCCATTAGTTGCAGGCAACGTTGTAACGGCTGCGGGCACAGAAGATTTAATCGATGCAGGCGCCGACATTGTGAAAGTTGGCGTTGGACCGGGCGCGATGTGCACAACACGCATGCAAACAGGTGTTGGCCGCCCACAATTTTCTGCGGTACTTGAGTGTGCTGCTGCTGCAAAGAAAAAAGGAAAGTTTGTTTGGGCAGATGGTGGCGTGCGCCATCCGCGAGATGTTGCACTGGCGTTAGCCGCTGGTGCATCAAATGTGATGATCGGTTCTTGGTTTGCAGGTACTCATGAATCCCCTGGGGATGTGCAGACAGATTCAACAGGGCGTTTATTTAAAGAATCCTTTGGAATGGCATCTGCTCGCGCAGTTGCAGCCCGCACCACTCAAGAAGATGCATTTGATCGTGCGCGTAAAGCGCTGTTTGAAGAAGGTATCTCAACATCTCGCATGTATTTAAATCCACAACGTCCAGGCGTTGAAGATTTACTCGATGAAATTATCGCCGGGCTTAGATCATCTTGCACATATGCCGGAGCGAAAACCCTTGATGAGTTTGCAGACAAAGCAGTAGTCGGCATTCAATCTTCAGCAGGTTATGCCGAAGGCCGACCACTGCATTCGTCGTGGACTATTTAATTACTTAACTGCGAATTGCAACTGCAAGGCTACGGAAGTCCTCAACCAATAGATCGATTTCTTTTTGACCATGCGCCAAGGAGATGAGCCACTGCTCATCGAGTCCTGGTGGCGTCATAATTCCGCGGTTAATTGACCAGAGCCATGAAAGCTCGGCAATTTTGAAATCAGTTGACTTGTAATCACGATAATTACGAACTGGTTCTGTTGACCAAGTGATGCAACCTTTCACACCAAAACCAACAGTATGTGCAGGCAATTCGAACTCTGAAATAATTTCAGAGATGCGGTTAAGTGCTTGCATATTGAATCCTTCTGCAACGCCGAGTGTTTCTGCAGTGCAAATCTTGTCAATTGCGCGAACACCAGCCATAGCAAGTGGGTTTCCGTTAAAAGTACCGAAGTGCGACATGCGCCCATCAGTTACGGCGTCCATGTACTTTTTCTTTCCGCCGAATGCAGCAACAGGAACTCCGCCGCCAATTGATTTAGCCAGAGTAATGAGATCTGGCTGAACACCTAGACGTTGCGCAGCACCTTGGGCACCTGCTGTAAGACCAGTCTTTACTTCATCGAAAATCAAAACGATTTCGTATTGATCGCAGAGTTCACGCACACGCTCGAGATATCCAGCATCTGGCAGAACAATTGCGATGTTTTCAAGCACTGGCTCGACAACGAAGCAAGAAATCTTGTCCTTGTGTTTTGCAAATATGCGCTCGAGAGCTTCTGCATCGTTATAAGGAACAACGAATACATCGCCCACAACAGTTGAAGGATCGATTACCGCATTTGGATTCTGAGCATCTCCAGCTTGAGCAAGTGTTGGCTTGCATGAGACTGTCAGTGGGTCATAGCTACCGTGGTAACCACCTTCGACTTTAACCAGACCAGTTTTGCCAGTGAAAGCACGAGCAGTTCTAATCGCATACATCGTTGATTCGGTGCCTGAGTTGGTGAAGCGAACTTGATCAAGGCTAAAGCGCCTACAGATTCGCTCTGCAGCATCTCTAGAAATCGGTGATGGGGTGACAAAGAGGGTTCCGACTTCCAGAGACTCTTTGATTTCCTGAACAACTTCTGGATTGAGGTGACCTGCAAGCATCGCTCCAAAGCCCATAGACAGATCGAGCACAGGGCGATCATCCATATCAACCATCCAGGCGCCTTTGGCTGACTTGATGGAGATTGGATATGGATCCCAATACTGGAAACTGGAAGGAACGCCCATAGGAAATGTCTGAGCAGCTAATTTGTTTTCTTTTTCTGATCCTGATGTTCCCTCTTTGAAGCGGGCCCATTCTTGGTCTAGTAGTGCACCAACTTTAGATTCAGATAGTGGCGTGGATGTTGCAGGGACATTTCTAAACGTTTGCGCATGATTCGCATGTGTTTTCATTTATCAAACTAGCTTCGCTTTGGATCTAGTATTTCTAGAAATGAGCGAAACGGGCTCCTTTTCAGCAGCTTTATAAATAGTGAGTTTACCTGCTTTATTTTTTTAATCAACAATTGTTTTTATGCGTAAAATTCGGACATTTTCTCGCGTGTTACAGTTTTTCTATGTTTTTTATGGCCGTTTTGGTAATGGGCGCGGCCTCCCTTTTTGGACTTGCGGCCGATGAAATAAAGCCTGAAGAAAAACAAATAGTCCAAGAAATTAAATTTACCCCTGTTCATTGTTTTAATACACCGACACAAAAATTAGTAATTCGTCCTGATTTTGTTGGTTGTGTTATTGGCGAAGACCAACCACTAGGTGAAACAGAAATTGTTGAAGGTACTGATCGACCGGAAGAAATAAATCCACTTGTACTTGCGCGTTTTCTTAGTGCACAAGCTGCTGCAAAAGAATTGGGAATCGAATTGAGCATTGATTCTGGATATCGAAGTCCAGAAAAACAAAATTACTTATATCAGCGCGCAATTAAAACTTACAAAAGTGCAGAAGAAGCAATGAAGTGGGTTTTACCTTCAGATCTATCCAGACATCCCTGGGGTCTTGCATTGGATGTGAATCTCAACCACGATAAATCTGGAGCAACGTGGTTAGAAGCCAATGGAGCCGCTTTTGGGCTCTGTCGTGTCTATGTAAACGAGTGGTGGCATTTTGAACCATTGACCGCACCAGGTGGAATCTGCCCGCCACTTCTGCCCGATGCATCACAAGTAAAGTAAAGTGCAACCGTGAATAAGCCAACAATCATTCTTGCAACAAGTAATGGCGTTGGCATGGGTCACTTGGCGCGTGCAAGTGCTATCGCTTTAGCTCTAAAACCAATTGCTAATCCAATTATTGTTTCAATGGCAGGCGGAATTGCAGAAATCTCTGACTACATGGGAATTCGCACCGAATATATCCCTGGTCGCGATCGCGAGTGGATGACCCGAGATTTGTGGGATCAATACTTACGTGATCGACTTGTTGCACTCGTTGAAGAAACAGATGCCAAACTCATTTCATTCGATGGCGTTGTTCCATACCCAGGTGTGATTGCAGCAAAAGTTAAAGCGCCACACATATCTTTAGTGTGGGTGCGCCGCGGTTTGTGGCAGAAAAAACCACAACGTTTTGTATTGGGATTGCAATCGGCGATGATGGATTACATCGTAGAGCCCGGAGATATTGCACGTTCATATGATCATGGTCCAACATCTACAAGAAAAGACGCGCAGCTAACTTCGCCTGTCTCTTTATTTCAAAAAGATACTGCGCTTTCACGCGAGGAATCACGAAAAATTCTAGGTTTAGATCCCGATCGTCCAGCAGTATTAGTACAACTGGGCACAGGCGATAGTGATGTCAATGAAAAAATGACAGCAGCCCTAGCAGGACTTATTGGCTGGAAAGATCTACAAGTTGTTCTAACAAAGAAACCAATTGATAAAGATGGCAACTCTCTAGCACCAGAAGGCCTTGATCTAAAAGTTGTCCGTTACTTTCCTTTGGCACAAGTGCTACGTGCATTCGATGCAGGTGTGTGTGCAACTGGATATAACGGAGTGCACGAGCTATTGCCGGCGCAGATCCCAACTGTCTTTGTCTCCAATATTCGCGGAACAGATGATCAAGAAGCACGCGCCAAGTGGTGTCACGACTTTGGTTTTGCTCTGCGCGCAGATCAAGCAGATTTGGCAGATATCACCGCAACAGTTGAGAAGTTACAAGATCCACAGGTGCGCACATCACTGAGCGCTAAGTGCGCAGAACTGGCTGAAGTTTCCGGAAGCACCGAGATAGCTCAGATTTTCTTAAAACTCATTGCAGATCAATCTGCCATCAAACCAGGGACACTTACCTACAAACGATTAATGCTTCAAGATCACATCAATCGTGGAATGCGACATATTGCATACATTGGTCTTCGCCGTCTCGCACTTATCTATCGCAAATTTAGACCGCATCCAGATGCTGCAAAGATGGCAACGGTTGCACCTATTTTTAGTCAGATCACAGCAACGGCAGAACTACGAGATTTGATTAAGGGCGATGTCAGATTTGAACACATGATCGCTGGCGCATCGGACGCGTATAAAAAGCGCCGCCAAGAAATTGCACACACTGCCTATAACCCACCGCTTATTGCAATTAGAAAACGCAAGAACTAAAAGCGAGAACGAATCTCCCATAAGTCTGCAAAGACTGGATTAAAGAGTGTGGAGCGCAAATACTCGGCGCCACTTGATCCGCCGGTGCCCATCTTTTGTCCAATAGTGCGTTCAACCATCTTCACGTGGCGATAGCGCCACTCTTGAATACCTTCATCGATATCTACTAAACGCTCACAAATCATCGCGCGCTCAGGATCGCTTTGGTGCACGGCGAGTAAAACATCTTGCACATTTTTATTTGCAACGTACTGCTCTGATTTATCGCGATTGATAATCGATGCTGGCATTGCGTGGCCAGCGTTGTGTAAATAAACAAGCGCTGAATCCCAGATTGAATTACCTGATGTGATTTCTGCAATATCTTTTTGGATATCTGGCGGTAAGTGCCCAGCCATTTTGCTATCGCGGCGGCCGAGTAAAGCTTCTACTTTTCTGAACTGGGCTGATTGGAATCCGCTCGATGAAGATAAATACCCGCGGAAAGAGTTAAATTGCAGAGGAGTCATTGTTTCTAAAATATCGATCTGTGCCACACAGACTTTCATAATCGTGCGAATACGGCCCAAGATGGCAAGTGCGTAATGAGTATCGCCATCTTCGAGTGCGCGCTGTGCTTGTTTAAACTCATGGATTAACTGTTTAAACCACAACTCATATGTCTGGTGAATAATGATAAAGAGCATCTCATCGTGTTCTGGTCCATCAGAGAGTGGACGCTGCAGTTTTAATAACTCATCGACTGCAAGGTATGAGGTGTAGGTCAGTGCTGAATCGAAACTCTTTGATTCGCTCATGTGACTCGTGATCCGCCTTCTTTGACCTTCTCGTATTGGCGCGTGGAAACTAAATCTCTGATTCGCTCAAAACCATCCCAGACTTCAATGTATGAGGTTGGAAGAGGTGAGATTGCTAAGCGAATTGAATTAGGTGTGCGGTAATCAGGAATCACATTGGCAAATTCGCGAAGTGCAACGCAGATACGCGCAGCATCAGGATGAACTAAAGAAATATGTCCACCGCGCTCTTTTGCATCGCGCGAAGTATTTAACTGCATCCCAAGAGGTGCCAGCCACGCATCGTATAAATCAATCATCATCTGAGTACCAACTGCTGCTTTGTGCGCAATTTTGTCGATACCTGCTTCTTTAATTATTTCAAAAGATGCTTTGATGCAGCGCAGACCAATCAAAGAAGGACTAGCAATTTGAAAACCACGGATGCCATCAGCTTTTTCAAAGACCGGTCCCATTCCAAATTGATCTGCCTGTGAGAACCAACCTTGAATCGGAACTTGTAACTCTTTTTGTATTTTCTTTGACACATACAACCAGGCAGGGGCTCCCGGTCCAGAGTTTCCATATTTATATGTGCAGCCAACAGCTAAGTCCACACCGCTTGCATCAAAGTTCATTTCAATTGCGCCCACTGCGTGGCTGGCATCCCAGAGAACTAATCCACCGTGAGAGCGAACTAGATCAGTAATTGATTTAATGTCTGTGCGAGCACCAGAGCGATATTGGATTACTTCAAGAGTTACCAGGGCAACGTCATCATTGAGGTATGGCGCAAGAATGTCGGCGGTGATGCGCTCATGCTTAATCACTCCAGCACTTTCATTATCGATTAAAACCAAATTCATTCCAAAATCTTTTGCGATTCCATCTAAAATGTATCGATCAGTTGGAAAATTAGCGGTGTCAGTAATAATTGTTTTACGCCCCGGACGAGCCTTAATTGCAGCCATGGCGAGCTGATAGAAATTAACAGATGTTGTGTCGCACGCAAGTACTTGTCCCTTTGCAGCGCCAAGAGTTGCTTCACCGATTAAATCTCCCACTGGTTGTGCTTCATCAACCCAGTGGCTCCAGCCCGTAACAACTTCTGGGCCCCATTCTTTGGTTAATAAATCATTGACAGCAACAACAGTTGCATGGGGTAGTCGACCGAGTGAATTTCCATCTAAATAACACATTGCAGGGTCAGTAACCACGAACTTTGATTTAAAATGTGCCAGTGGATCGTTCTTATCTAGATCCAGGGCGTATTGGCGGTCAGTGACGTTCATGGTTGAAAGGTACGCTCTGTCACCATGGCGCGCAATCTTCTTAATTTAGAGGAAGTCTCAAAGGCTTTCGATATTCGCGCGCTCCTAGATGGCGTATCACTTGGTATCTCAGAGGCAGATCGCATCGGAATTGTTGGAAGAAATGGCAGCGGCAAGAGCACACTGATGAAAATTATGTCTGGCGCTGAATCACCAGATGCGGGACGCGTAACTAAATCAAATGAGACAAATATTGGTCTGCTCTCACAAGTAGATAACGCACCAGCGGATGCAACTGTGCGAGATGTTGTACTTGGCAATAAACCAACGCATGAGTGGGCAAGTGATTCTGGAATCCGTGAAGTATTTATCGGTTTATTTGGTGGCTTTGATGATCACCTCTTTGAAAGAAAATTTGGGACTCTTTCAGGCGGAGAGCGCAGACGTGTGGGACTTGCACGGTTATTAATCGATGATCTTGATTTAATTTTGCTCGATGAGCCAACCAATCACCTAGATGTTGAAGGCGTTGCATGGCTTGCCAATCATTTGTTATCACGTAAATCTTTAGCGCTCGCGGTAATCACCCACGATCGATGGTTTTTAGATGCTGTCACTGAGCGCACATGGGAAGTAGTTGGCGGCAGAGTCGAAGAGTATGACGGCGGATATTCCGCATTCGTTCTAGCTAAAGCAGAGCGTGCTCGCCAAGCAAATGCAATGGATGCTCGTCGCAATAACTTAATTCGCAAGGAATTAGCGTGGCTACGCCGCGGCGCCCCTGCTCGAACAACTAAACCAAAGTTTCGAGTAGATGCAGCCAATGAATTGATCTCTGCAGAGCCGGCGCCCCGTGATCAAGGCGAACTACTTAAATTTGCACGTAATAGGTTAGGTAACACTGTGTATGAATCACACCATGTGCAGCTGCGCGCTGGTGAGAAATTACTACTCGATGATTTGTATTGGAATATTGGACCAGGTGATCGAATTGGAATCGTTGGTATCAACGGTGCTGGCAAAACAACTTTGATGCGCATGTTGACCGGTGAATTACAACCTACGGCCGGCAAGTTTGTTACAGGCGTAACTGTTAAAGCAGCCTTTCTCACACAGCACTTACACGAATTAGATCCAACGTGGCGGGTACTAGAAGCGGTTGAAAAGATTGCAAACCATGTGGAGTTAGGAAATGGAAAGTCGTTGTCGGCATCCCAACTATGTGAGCGATTGGGATTTGACCGCGATTTACAGTGGACACCAATTCGTGATCTCTCTGGTGGTGAAAAGCGTCGCCTGCAGCTCACGCGCTTGTTAATGGATAGCCCTAACGTTTTATTACTAGATGAGCCAACAAATGATTTTGATATCGAAACGCTGACGGAGTTAGAAGACTTATTAGATAGCTATGGCGGCACGTTAATTGTTGTTTCCCACGATAGATATTTCCTTGAACGAGTCTGTGATCGCTTTGTTGGCTTATTAGGCGATGGAGCGCTGCGAGATTTACCGCGCGGTGTTGATCAATACCTCGAGCAACGTCGCGATGCTCTGAGTAACAATAAATCAGGCTCAACGAATAAAAGCACATCAAGTGCTGCCGAGCAGAGACAACTGAAAAAAGATGTGGCGCGACTTGAAAAACAATTGGTGAAATTAGATGAACAGATCAGCGCCTTGGTGGAAGAACAAAGCAGTGCCGCATTTGATGCGCCGCGACTCATAGAAATCACTTCAAAACTCGAAGAATTGCGTGGGGATAAGAACACGAAAGAAGAAGAGTGGCTTCATGCCACAACTGCGCTAGATATTTGAGTAAAATTTCGCCCATGAACAAAGTCGTACACACAATCGAAGTCGTCCTCTTCCGCGCTCGCTGGTTACTGGCACCTCTTTATATTGGCCTGGTTGGAACGCTTGTATTACTTGCCTATCGATTTGTTATCGAATTCATCCACCTTGCACAACACATCGGTGATTCAGATGCCAGCACCTTTACTTTAGATTTATTGGCTCTACTTGATCTAACCCTTCTAGCAAATCTCATTCTTATGGTGATTTTTGCAGGATATGAAAACTTCGTCTCTCGCATTGATGCTGCTGCAGATTCCACTGATCGCCCACACTGGATGGGAACAATTGACTTCAGTGGACTTAAAATCAAATTAATTGGTTCACTCGTTGCAATCTCTGTGATCGAATTGCTTAAAGACTTTATTGAACTCTCAGGAGAAGCCGAAGTTGGAGAAGGCACAATTTGGCGAATCGCTATTCACCTAACATTTGTCGCATCTGGAGTTCTCTTTGCACTGATGGATTGGATTGCAGATAAGCGGGAGTTCAACGGTACGCATTCGTAATGCGCCTTGATTTACTTGCAGCGCTCTCAGGAATCCTTATCTCCATGCAAGCGCGAGCAAATGGTGAGCTCTCCCTTCGCTTAAACAACGGATTACAAGCCGCGTTTATCTCATTTAGTTCAGGTTTACTGATCATTGCCATTATTTCTATCTTTAGTCCAACAATAAAAAGTGGCGCAAAGCGATTGCGCGCAGCAGTTGTTGCAAAAGAGATTGCGCCATGGACACTCTTTGCTGGCGCACTCGGTGGGGCATTTGTCGCCGTGCAAACACAAATCGTTCCTTTAATTGGTGTTGCTATTTATTCAGTGGCATCAATTGCAGGACAGGGCGCCACATCTCTGATTGTCGATCGCATTGGATTAACCGGCGGTGGTAAAAAACCAATTAGTCCACGCCGTATTACGGCCGCGGTTGTGACCGTGCTGGCAGTTCTGGTCTCTGTTCTAGATCGCATTGACGCAAAAGATTTATCATTTATTGCAGTTGTTTTAGCCGGTGTAGCGGGTGCCATCGTTGGTGTGCAGCGGGCAATGAACGGGCTAATCAATGAACACTCCAAGCAGAGCTTTACAACATCTCTTCTTAATTTCATTATGGGCTCTAGCGTTTTGGGAATAGCGTTGTTAGTTGCGGTCGCAATTGGAAAAGTTGAATTTGTGCCTCTTCCTGCTGGTCCTTGGTGGATCTATATGGGCGGAACAATCGGTGTTATTTATATTGCATTTACTTCCACAATCGTGCAGCACCTAGGAGTTTTGACCTTCACGTTATTTAGCACAGGCGGACAGTTAGTCGGTGCGCTCTTAATTGATATTTATTCACCGACTAAAGGAGTCAGCGTCTCTGCTTACTTAGTTAGCGGAATTGTTATGACTTTTCTTGGGGTTCTTGTGGGCGGCGTGAATAGTTCCAAACCATTGAAACGATAGAAGCTCCAATAAAAAATGCTGCAATTGCATAACTAGAACTCTTCACCCACGGAATAGTCGCTGCATAGAAACCAGCCAGTGTGATTCCAACTCCCCAGAGCAGAGCACCCAATGCATTGGCTGAAAGAAATTGGTAGTAATTCATCCGAGATGCACCAGCAATGACAGGAACAAAGGTGCGAATCCATGGGAAGAAGCGAGCTGCAACTACTGCCCACCAACCCGTTTGCATATAAAATCGATCAGCACGAGCAATCATTGATTGGATCCGCTTTGACTTACGCTTTTCTAAGTACGGGCGCCCATAGACGCGACCGATAACAAAGCCGACTTGATCGCCAAAGAATGCAGCAAGAAAAATAACGCTGACAAGAATGACAATATTTATATTGCCATGAGCGGCTGCAACTAGTCCTGCGCTAAAGAGAATTGAATCCCCTGGTAAGAAAAAGCCAAGCAAAATACCTGTTTCAACAAAGACGATTGCTCCAACAATTACATAGAAGATGAAAGGCGCAAGCGTTGAAAGTTGAGAATCAAAAGAGGCAGCGAGCTCGATCACACCGATTTCCTAACAGCCGCAGCAACTGCGGTGACAACGTGGGAATCAAAGACGCTAGGAACAATAAAAGATGTGTTGAGTTGTTCTGGTGACACACAATCAGCAATTGCAGTGGCAGCGGCCACCAATAACTCATCGGTGATCTTGTGGGCGTTGGCATCGAGTAAACCGCGGAAGATTCCAGGAAATGCTAAAACGTTATTAATTTGATTAGGTTGATCGCTGCGACCAGTTGCAACAACTGTTGCGTGCTTTCGAGCAATTGCTGGATCAATTTCAGGATCTGGGTTAGCCAGTGCGAAGACAATTGAACCCTGAGCCATCGCAGCGATATCGGATTCAACCAAGATATTTGATGCGCTCACGCCGATAAAGACATCTGCGCCGACTAGTGCTTCAGACATTGATCCTTGGAAATTGTCTTTATTGCTATGTTCGATAAACCACTGCTGCATCTGATCATCACTTTTCATCCCAGGATGAATAACGCCCTTGTGGTTAAAGCCGATGATGTTTCTAGCACCATCTAGTACCAATAAGCGCGAGACTGCATTTCCGGCCGCTCCAACACCGCTTAAAACAATCTTCACATCAGACAAATTCTTTTTCACTAACTTCAATGAGTTACGAAGGGCAGCGAGCACAACAATTGCTGTTCCATGTTGATCATCATGGAAAACAGGGATATCTAGCAATTCGCGCAGGCGTGCTTCGATTTCAAAGCAACGGGGCGCCGAAATATCTTCTAAGTTGATGCCGCCATAGACAGGTGCAATTAGTTGCACAGTGCGCACAATTTCATCGACATCTTGTGTGTCCAGACAGACTGGCCATGCATCAACATCTGCAAAGCGCTTAAAGAGTGCGGCCTTTCCTTCCATCACAGGAAGTGCGGCTGCAGGACCAATATTTCCAAGGCCCAGCACTGCAGAACCATCGGTGACAACAGCGACTGTATTGCGCTTAATAGTGAGGCGACGAGCATCGGATGGATCATCAACGATTGCTTGGCAGATGCGAGCAACACCTGGTGTGTATGCGCGAGATAGGTCATCACGAGTTTTAAGTGGCACTTTGGACTGTACTTCTAGTTTTCCACCTAAGTGCAACAAAAAGGTGCGATCTGAAACCTTGCGAACTACTAAACCTTTATGCGCACGAATGGCAGTGGTGATTTGATCTGCGTGATCAGCATCGATGGTGTCACACGTAACGTCAATAACAACTTTTTCTAATAAAGATTCAACAACGTCAAGTGCAGTAATTGTGGCACCTGCATCGGTTATGGCAGAAGTAATCAGTGCAACCGGTTGTAGTGAAGGCGAACCTTCAACGCGGATTGTTATGCCATAGCCAGGGCTTGTAGATGCCATCTACACAACACCGTATAAGCGATCGCCAGCATCTCCAAGACCAGGAACGATGTAACCACGCTCATTTAACTTTTCATCAAGTGCGCCAGTAACAACTGTGATTGGAATCTTTGCGTTTGCAAAAGCTTTTTCCATTGTGGCAATTCCTTCAGGAGCTGCCAAGATGCAAATCGCTGTGATCTCTGTGGCTCCACGCTCAATCAAATAGTTAAGGGCTGCAACAAGAGTTCCACCCGTTGCAAGCATTGGATCCAAAACGAAGCAGTGACGACCTGAGAGATCTTCCGGTAGGCGATTGGCGTAAGTGCTAGCTTGCAAAGTTTTTTCATCGCGCACCATGCCAAGGAAACCAACTTCGGCATTTGGCACAAGACGAGACATTCCTTCGAGCATTCCAAGACCTGCGCGCAGAATTGGCACAACGATCGGACGCGGAGACGCCATCTTCAGGCCCTCTGTCTCTGTCACAGGAGTTTTAATTTTTACTTTCACTGTCTGCACATCGCGCGTTGCTTCATATGCCAGAAGCGTTACGAGCTCTTCAACGAGATGTCTAAATGTTGGCGAATCAGTTCTTTCGTCACGCAGAACGGTCAATTTATGAGAAATCAGCGGGTGGTTGGCGACGTGAACTTTCATGTTCCCTAGCGTACAGGGCTTTTATTCTCCTGAAATGAGTGTAAGGATGCTCCTGTACTTTTCGGCTGTACTTTTCAACGGGGAAAGGTGAGATATGGAACAGATAAGTAACTCAGATCTCATTAACGATGTTGATATCGCCGTTGCCGCCTGGCACGAAGATGGGCGCTGGACATTGGCTCTTCTTCCCGATGCACATGATCTTGCGCAAGTAATTGACCGACTTAAATCACAACAGACAAATGGTGGCGCAATTGCACTGATTGCAATTGATGAAGAGTTCTTTATGCTCATTCGCGTTCTAGGTTCACACATCACAATGTTTCTCAGCGATGTCACATGCGCACTTGATTATGCGGTCGCCTCTGACTTTTTAGAAATAAACGATATTGATATGCCAGAAGAAGAGGATGATCCATTTCCTGTTGGCTATCTAGATATTTTTGCTGACCTGGGGATGAATCACATGGAGATGGCAGCACTGTGTGATGACGCAGAGTTATTTCCTGACGAACAACTCGAAGCGATTGCAGGGCGTTTAGGCTTTGGCGATCAGTTTGCACAGTTATTAGAGCTGTGACATCTGTTGAATTAATGCGCGAAGCAATCGCTCTTGCGCAGGCAAGCCTTGCATCCAATGATGTTCCAGTCGGTGCACTCATCATTGATCCATCAGGAAAAATTATTGCAAGCGGAACAAACGAGCGCGAAGCAAAATCTGATCCCACTGCCCACGCAGAAATCGTTGCGATGCGCAAAGCCGCAACTAATGGATGGCGTTTAGATAATCACACATTGGTTGTGACGCTGGAGCCATGTGCGATGTGTGCAGGTGCTATTGCCCAAGCACGGATTTCTAAGGTGATCTTTGGTGCATGGGATGAAAAGGCTGGCGCTGCAGGTTCAGTCTGGGATGTATTGCGCGATCCGCGCGCTATTCACCGCGTTGAAGTTGAATCAGGAGTTCTAGAAAAAGAGTGCGCAGCGTTACTCAGTGATTTTTTCCGCTCAGGCAAGTAATTCATAGGATGGATTAAGAATCTTTAGCGAACCATTTTCTTCGCCAACCATTCCTTCTGCGCGCAGTTCAGTACCCACTTCAAGGCCTGCGATTTCGCGGCGGCCTAAGAATTGAAGTGTGATTCCACCGCTTTCATCCCATAACTCGATTTCAAGTACTGGAGATGATCCACTCGGCGCAGTTTTAATTGATGCGACCTTGCCCTGCACATGTGCACGCTTTCGCCACTGCACAGCGCCGATAGGTGTCATATCTTCTGCGTAGTGACTAATGGGGCCAACCGAGGCAACAACTGGTGCTGCCTTCACAGGAGCCACAGTTACTAACTTCTTTTCTTTCTTATCAATAACAAGTGGAGCGCCAGAGAGAATGCGCTCAACATCGAAGGGAACAATCGTTGCAACCACACGTGGTAATTGAGAAATAGGAGCAGCAATTGCTTCTGCCGTTCTATCGTGTAGCAAACGACCTAAGAAACGAGAATAAGAACGACGTGGCAAGAGCAGAGTTAATTCAACATCGGCCTTTTCTGTCATCTTAATTGCGTAATCAACTGCAGCATTTGCAAGGCGACGATCTGGGCAATCAATGAGTTCTAGAGTCACATCATCTAGCGCATCCGATTTTGCCCACGCCTTTACAATTTGTTCTGCGCGCAAATCATCAATAACAAAGTGAACAGCCTTTAATTCGCGCGGCTTCAATGATCGCGCATAACGAATGGCGCCCACTGTTGCCACATCGACGCTATCGACCAATACAGTCACATCGTGTCGAGCAATCGATGTTGCACGCTCTTGTTCGACCTTCACATCTAGTGCGCTCTGCTCCTGTGTGTATTGACGGCGAAGACGAAGGAATGTAACTACAAGTATCGGCGCGGTAACTAAAACCAACCAAGCGCCTTCACTGAATTTAACAATTGAGAAAATAATAACAACTAGTAGTGAGATGCCACCAGCTAATCCGTTGATGATCATCTTCGCCTTCCAAGCACCAAGGCGATGCACGTATGCGTGCTTTGTCATACCAAAGCCAGCCAATGTAAATCCTGTAAAGACACCGAGGGCGTAGAAGGCAACAAGGTGTTCAACAGAGCCTGCAGTAATTAAGACAAGGAAGATTCCGCCACCTGCAAGCAAAAGAATGCCATTTGAGAAAGCTAAGCGGTGGCCGCGCTTTGTGAGCTGCCTAGGCAAATAACCATCTTTTGCGATGAAGTTAACCAGCAGTGGAAAAGCGCTATATGTGGTGTTTGCACCAGCAAAGAGGATAAGCATCGTTGCGAACTGAACGAAGATAAACATTGCTGTGCCAAATGTTCCATCGCCCATGGCAGCCTTAACGATCTGGGATATAACAGTTGGCGTTCCACTCTCATATGGCATCGCATGGATTTTGTGTGCAAACCAAGAAACACCTAAAACTAAAGAACCGAGCAAAGTACTCATGATTACCAGCGTGCGACGAGCGTTCACATGCTCAGGTGCCTTAAAGAGTGCAACGCCATCTGAAATTGCTTCAAGACCCGTTAAAGATGATCCACCATTTGCAAAAGCACGCAGCAAAATAAATATGGCTGCAAATGTGAGCAATCCACTCGGTTCACCCATTGGCACAGCCCCAGGCAAATTTGTTTCAAGCATTGGCAGCGTGCCACTGAAGTGGCGATACAAACCGATTGCAAAGACGATGAACATAGAACCAACGAATAAGTAGGTAGGAAGAGCAAATGCTTTTCCAGCTTCCTTCACACCGCGCAGATTTCCATACGTTAACAAAACAATGATCGCCAAGATCATCGGGATCTTCCACGGTTCAAGTTCAGGAAAAGTTGAGATGATTGCGGCCACTCCTGCTGCAGATTGAATTGCAAGTGTCACGATGTAATCGAGCATCAAAGCAACGCCAGCAATTTGTGCGACTACTGGTCCGAAGTTTTCCCTGGAGACAATGTAGGCACCACCAGTTTTCGTATAGACATCGATGACGTTGCGATAGGAAAGAGTGATGATCAAAAGAATTACTAGAACTATTGCCGTCATTGGCATCAAGATTGCAAAGGCTGCAATTCCAAAGGCTGGCAAGAGCGCAATTAAAATCTGCTCGCTACCGTAGGCAGAGGATGAAATACAGTCTGAAGATAAAATACCAAGTGCGTACTTTTTATCTAATCTCTGGTGGCTCAAGGTGTGACGATTAAGAGCGCCACCTAGTAAACGCCGCTTTATTTTGTAGGAAAGCGGATCTTTTAGGTGTGCATGTTCTTGCAAGGCGACCGGCTCCGGCGCCCCATCTGTCCACGACTTCGGCATAGTAGACTCATCTTATGCGTACACAGATGTATATCGATGGTCAATGGGTTGATGGCATAACAACAATGCCTGTCACCGATCCAAGTGACGGTTCCGTCATTGCAGAAGTAGCCGTTGCCGGCCCCGAACAATGCGAAGCAGCCGTTGCAGCCGCTGACCGCGCCGCAGCCGATTGGGCAAAGACCGCACCACGTGTTCGCTCTGAAATCTTGCGCAAAGCATTTGAAATCATGGTTGCCGAAGCAGATGCAATTGCAACGATTGTCTCTAAAGAAAATGGCAAAGTTCTAACGGATGCCAAGGGTGAAGTTTTGTACGCCGCAGAATTCTTTCGTTGGTTTGCCGAAGAAGCAGTACGCGTCCCCGGAGATTTCCGTAAATCACCAAGTGGTGACAAGCGCATCCTTGTTACACACCAACCAATTGGTGTCTCACTTCTAATCACACCCTGGAACTTTCCTGCTGCAATGGCCACACGCAAGATTGGTCCAGCAATTGCAGCGGGCTGCACAATGATTTTAAAACCAGCATCTGAAACTCCACTCACAGCACTCGCCATCGTTGACATCATGGAACGCGCTGGAGTTCCTAAGGGAGTCATCAACGTCATCCTTCCTCAAAAAGTTGGCGAATCAATTTCAAAGATTTTGCATGATCCACGAGTAAAGAATTTATCCTTCACAGGTTCCACAGAAGTTGGTCGCGTTCTTATTCGTGAGGCCGCTGACCGTGTCATCCGTTGCTCCATGGAACTCGGTGGCAACGCACCATTTGTTGTCTTCGAAGATGCAGACATCCCTGCCGCAGTTGCAGGGCTAATGCTTGCCAAGATGCGAAACGGTGGCGCTGCCTGCACCGCGGCCAATCGTGTTTATGTGCAAAAGAGTGTGGCTGATCAATTTACAAAAGAGTTCTCACAAGCAATGTCACAACTGAAAATGGGTAAAGGCACAGATGCTGGAATACAACTCGGCGCAAGTGTCTCGATTAAAGAACGCAACAAGATTGCAGAACTAGTTGATGCTGCAGTAAAAGCTGGCGGAAAACTCCACACTGGTGGCAGCACACCGGAAGGCGCCGGCGCTTTCTATCCCGCCACAGTTATCTCTGTTGATAAATCAAATGACATTTTAAATCACGAAGTATTTGGTCCTGTTGCACCGATTGTTACCTTTGATACGGATCAAGAAGCAATTCAACTTGCTAACTCCACAGACTTTGGATTAATTAGTTATGTATTTACAAAAGATCTTGCCCGCGCAATTCGCACAGCAGAAGCGATCGAATCAGGAATGGTTGCCATTAATAAAGGCGTCATCTCGGACCCTGCCGCACCATTTGGTGGCGTGAAGCAGAGCGGCCTAGGACGCGAAGGTGGATTCGATGGAATCCACGAGTTCCTCGAAACCAAATACATTGGAGTCGAGATTTAAACTATTTTTTTAGCTTGTAACCCGCCGGACACTTAGGGCTAATTGCAGTTTTCTTAACTGTCTTTGTGCCCTTTACGCAGGTGATGGTTTTCTTTACTACTGGTGTAGCGGTTGGGGTTGCGGTTGGAGTTGGAACAACAACTGTTTCGCCTTCCTTTAAAACATCAAAAGATTGAGTGTAAACATCAGACGCTAGTAATTCTGTCGTTGCTGGAACTTGGTAAGTCAAAGAACATTTTCCAGATGACATCATTTTTACGGAGAAACCAGAAGTAAAGCAGACTATTGGTGTAATTGAAGTAGGCAAAATCCATGCTTGTGATCCCGAATAAACCTGAGGTAATGCAAAGTATGCAGGAAACTCTTTTACGGTTTGATTTTCAACCTTAGAAATCGAGAGAGACTGCTTGACCTTGGCAGGCAAAATACTTACGGACTCTTCATATTTCTTTTCTAAGTAGTCCTTTGTTTTTGGAGTGCTAACCTTAAAACCACAGTAGCCTTCCTTTAAAAATTTGAGCTGAGCTGCTTCAGCCACGCACACCAACGGAGTTACAGAAGTAATTGATAAATTTAGCCCAGCGACTTGTTGTTCAAAATAGTCACTTACTTTATAGGTCTCACCTGCTCGCCAAACAGGTACTACGCTCGAATTATATTTTGAAACATTTGTAAATTGGCTTTCGATTAAGGAATTGTAAGTTGGACCTTCGAAAGTTGAGTAGTTCAAATCCAAATTACCATCATTTCGGACAAGTAATCCATTTTCTGCTCCAACGAGGGCTCTAAAGTTCTTAGGCTTAGTAATTCCAGTTTCATATTGATAATTAGTAGATTTATTGTTCCGTGCCGAACTTAAACTGGGAACGTATACCCCTTGTGTAATATTTCTAGGGAGTTTTATCGAACCTTTAAATGTCACTTTTTGAAGTGTGGGATTTATAGGACTATCAGTCCGGTTTAGATAAATTAAAAAATTAGAATTTTGGCTGTTTGAAAGTGTTACAACAAGAGAAGTGTTTTCAATACCTAGTGGATGAGAGACCACAGCTTCAAAATTGACAGTTGTTTCATTCGAGAACAGTTCAATTTCATTGGGAGTGAAACTGAAAGATTCCACGACCGGATTCTCTGTTGCTGCGTTTGCTGCCGGAGCAATAACTCCAGCCAAAAGCAAAACCGCTACAAATAATGATTTGATCTTCATTGTTTTCTCCCTATTGGTATTGCCAAACCCTATTACTGCAATTGCATGAAAGTACTGTTTTGTGCGGCGGAGGATAGGGGATTTGAACCCCTGAAAGGTTGCCCTTTACACGCTTTCCAAGCGTGCGCACTCGGCCGCTATGCGAATCCTCCCGAGGGGAAGAACTCTATAGGTGCGCTAACTATGCTTAGACCAGATCCCTCGTGCGGCGTTACCGCACTGAACTCCCCCAGGGTAGGAATACAGCAAGGGTAGGTGCGCTCTAGCGGGTGCACGAGGGATCCCTTAAGTTTTATTGTTTAAGAATTATTTGAGTCGAGAAGGGGATGTGATGTCACTAGCGTTGTATCGCAAGTATCGCCCTTCTGTATTTGCAGATGTTATTGGTCAAGAACATGTGACTGTTCCTTTAAGTAATGCATTGTCATCAGATAAAACACATCATGCTTATTTATTCAGCGGTCCACGTGGTTGCGGTAAAACATCTAGCGCACGCATCATGGCTCGTTCACTCAATTGCGAAAAGGGGCCAACACCAACTCCATGCGGGCAGTGCCAATCATGCAAAGACTTAGTTGCAAATGGTCCAGGATCAATTGATGTTATTGAATTAGATGCAGCGACTCATGGTTTAGTCGATGATGCAAGAGATTTAAGAGATAAAGCTTTCTTTGCACCCGTTAATAGCAAGTACAAGATTTATATTATTGACGAAGCACACCAACTTGGGCCGGGTGCTGCAAATGCGTTGCTCAAAGTGGTTGAAGAGCCACCTCCTCACGTTATTTTTATCTTTGCCACAACAGAGCCAGAAAAACTGATTTCAACTATCCGCTCACGTACACACCATTACCCATTCCGTTTAGTACCACCTGGAGTACTGACTGCGCATTTAGAAAAGATCTGTGCTGCAGAAGGTGTTGAAGTAGCTAAAGGTGTGCTGCCATTGGTGGTGCGCGCTAGTGGTGGTTCTGTGCGTGATGCGTTATCTGTGTTGGGTCAATTGCTTGCAGGCGCTGGCAAAGACGGCGTCAGTTATGACATCGCAGTGCAGCTACTTGGATTCACTGACGGTGCGTTGTTGGATGATGCAATCGATGCGCTGGCAGCACACGATGCAGCAACATTGTTTGCAACAATCGATCGCGTGATCGAAAGCGGTCATGATCCAAAGAGATTCACCGCAGACTTGCTAGAACGTCTACGCGATTTAATGATCGTGGATGCACTCGGTGAAACAAGTGCGAATTCAATCTTGCGCGATATGCCAGATGACCAACTAGAACGCATGCGCAATCAAGCACAGCGCATCGGTACTGCTTCACTTTCGCGCGCAGCAGACATCGCAGCAGATGGATTAACAGAAATGCGCGGTGCTACCGCACCACGATTGATTCTCGAACTCATTTGCGGCCGCATCTTGTTACCAATAAGTGATGCAACAGAGACCGGATTACTTGCTCGAATCGAACGTTTAGAACGCGTTGAAAACATCGCGCCAATGCCTACTCTTTCCAAGAGTGCTCCTTCGGTGGAAGCTGTTAAACCTTCAAAGGTTTTACCTAGAGAAGAGACTAAAGAAGCACTTCCCGTGGCTTCGGAACAACCGATTGCGAAGAAGGCAACAGTTAGCACAATGGACATTGCTGGTCTTCGACGCATATGGCCTGACGTAATAGAAAATGTTAAGAAGCGTCGTAGATTGACGTGGTCACTGTTGTCCGCGAGCGCACAAATCCTTGGTGTTGATGACACAAACATAACGATCGGAATCGTCAACGCCGGTGCACGTGATTCATTTGTGCGATCAGAAAGTGATGAGATTCTGCGCCAAGCATTTATTGAAGTTGTGGGACTTGATCGCAAGATTGAATGTGTTGTGGATCCATCAGTGAATCCAAGTACACCTGCAACGCGTGCGGTACGCGTCGATGAATCACCGAGTGATGTTGAACAGCTCAGCGGTGCAGCGTTGTTAGCACGCGAACTAGGCGCACAAGTTATTACGGATAAGAAGTAATAATGAGTGGAATGTATGAAGGTGCGATACAAGATTTAATTGATGCCTTGGGTCGCTTGCCTGGTGTGGGTCCAAAGAGCGCGCAGCGAATTGCTTTTCATATTCTGCAATCAGATGCCGACATTGCTGCAGCATTGGTTGATGCAATTCGTACGGTGAAAGAACGCGTGAAGTTTTGCACGCAGTGCGGAAATGTTTCTGAAGAAACAGAGTGCCGTATTTGTCGCGACCCACGTCGTGATAACTCACAGATTTGTGTTGTTGAAGAGAGTAAAGATGTGATTGCGGTGGAGCGCACGCGAGAATTCCGTGGCAAGTACCACGTGCTCGGTGGAGCAATTAGTCCTATTGATGGAATCGGACCTGATCAATTAAGAATTAAAGAGCTGATGAGTCGTTTATCTGACTCAGCGATTACTGAAGTTATTTTGGCAACGGATCCAAACCTCGAAGGTGAGGCAACGGCCACCTATTTAGCTCGATTGATTAAGCCGCTAGATATAAAGGTCTCTCGTTTGGCCAGTGGTCTGCCAGTGGGCGGAGACCTTGAATACGCCGATGAAGTTACCCTTGGGCGAGCATTTGAAGGCAGAAGGAACGTCGAAAACTAAGTATCTCGTTATTTGAGATGCTCGAAGTCTCATAATTTGAGAAATCCGATAATACGGGTACAAAATCGCTTCTGAGCCTGTCATGCTTGGCCGTATGGGATTAATCGTTCAAAAGTACGGTGGGTCATCGGTGGCCGATGCCGAGGGCATGAAGCGGGTGGCTGCTCGCATCGTGGCCTCCAAACGCGATGGCAATCAAGTTGTTGTTGTGGTTTCGGCGATGGGAGACACAACCGATGAACTAATTGATCTAGCAAATCAGATCACTCCTATTCCGACCGGTCGCGAATTAGATATGTTGCTGACAGCGGGTGAACGAATTTCAATGGCATTACTTGCAATGGCAATTTCTAATTTAGGTCACGAAGCTCGTTCATTTACAGGCAGCCAAGCAGGCGTGATTACAGATAGCGCACATGGTCGCGCTCGCATTATTGATGTGACACCAGGACGTATTCAAGAAGCGTTAGAAGAAGGCGCAATTGCAATCGTTGCTGGTTTTCAAGGAATTTCGCAAGATACAAAAGATGTAACAACACTTGGTCGAGGCGGATCAGATACAACTGCGGTTGCATTGGCTGCAGCGCTGGATGCAGATGTCTGCGAGATTTATACAGATGTTGATGGCGTCTTTAGTGCAGACCCACGAGTTGTGCCTGCGGCCCGCAAACTAAAGACAGTTACGTATGACGAGATGCTCGAACTAGCAGCATCTGGTGCAAAAGTTTTACATCTGCGTTGCGTTGAGTACGCACGCAGATATGACTTACCAATTCACGTCCGTTCATCTTTTACAACCAACGAAGGAACATGGGTAGTTAAAAACCACCCTGAAGGAGGAAACATGGAGCAAGCAATCATCTCGGGTATCGCACACGATAAGACCGAAGCAAAGATCACCATAGTTGGTGTACCAGATCGCACTGGTGTTGCTGCTCGCATCTTCCAAGCAATTGCCGATGCTGACATCAACATCGACATGATTGTTCAAAACGTTTCTGCAGCAGCTACTGGCCTAACAGATATTTCATTTACTCTGCCAAAGGCAGAAGGTGCTAATGCATCCAAGATTCTTAAGGCAATACAAGGTGAAGTTGGATTTGCATCAATTCAATACGATGATCAAATCGGCAAGCTCTCACTCGTTGGTGCTGGCATGCGTTCACACCCAGGCGTAACAGCAACATTCTTTGCTGCGATGTCAGAGGCTGGCGTAAACATCGAAATGATTTCAACATCAGAAATTCGTATCTCAATTATCTGCCGTGAATCAGACCTTGATGGCGCTGTAAAAGCAGCCCACACAGCCTTCGAACTAGATGCTGATCAAGTAGAAGCAGTTGTATATGGCGGCACGGGACGATGAGTAACAAACCTTCACTTGCAGTTGTTGGTGCCACTGGAGCCGTTGGCACAGTAATGCTCAGTATTTTGTCTGAGCGTGCTGATGTGTGGGGCGAGATTCGTTTGATCGCGTCCGCTCGAAGTGCGGGAAAGAAACTTAAATGCCGCGGTGAAGAACTCACAGTTGTTGCCTTATCGCCAGAGGCGTTCGACGGCATTGATGTTGCGATGTTTGATGTGCCAGATGAAGTTTCTGCTGAGTGGGCACCAATTGCGGCATCTCGTGGCGCAGTTGTTGTTGATAACTCGGGAGCATTTCGTATGGACGCCGATGTTCCGCTAGTTGTCCCAGAAGTAAATCCAGAGATGGTTAAGCAACGTCCGCGTGGAATTATCTCTAATCCAAATTGCACAACTCTTTCGATGATTGTTGCAATGGGTGCGCTACATAAAACTTACGGACTTAAAGAGTTAGTTGTCTCTTCTTATCAAGCAGCATCTGGTGCTGGTCAATCAGGTATTGATGCGCTTCGCGCGCAAATGAAACAAGTTGCTGGAACGGACGCGGGAGATGCAACTGGAGATCTTCGTAAACATGTGACAGACCTTGGTCCTTTTCCAGCGCCCCTTGCACTCAACGTTGTGCCATGGGCTGGTTCTTTAAAGGCAGATGGTTATTCATCTGAAGAATTAAAGGTTCGCAATGAATCACGAAAGATTCTTGGACTCGCAAACCTAAAGGTTTCTGCAACATGTGTTCGCGTGCCAGTTATTACAACGCACTCACTAACTGTGCATGCTGTCTTTGAGAAAGAACCATCACGTAAAGCAGCGCAAGATATTCTTGCTAACGCGGCTGGCGTTAAGTTGGTGGATGACCCTGAAAACTATAAGTTCCCAACACCGGCAGATGTAGTTGGCACAGATCCAACGTGGGTTGGTCGTGTTCGAAAGAGCATTGATGATCCAATGGCTTTAGACCTATTTGTGTGTGGTGACAATCTGCGCAAGGGTGCTGCGCTTAATACAGCACAGATTGCCGAACTACTTGCAGTTGAATTTACTAAGTAAGGTATACCTATGGGCATTAAAGAAACTTTGCAAGCAAACCTGACCGAAGCAATTCGCAGCCGAGATGAAATCGTTTCGGGCACGATTCGTATGGTGTTGACTGCGATTACCAATGAAGAAGTATCAGGTAAAGAAGCACGCGTGCTGACAGATGCCGAAATTATTACTGTGCTTTCACGTGAGGCAAAGAAGCGCCGCGAAGCAGCAGAGGCGTTTGCTGATGCAGGTCGCGCGGATAAAGCAGCTCTTGAAAAAGCAGAGGGTGAAGTTATTGCTAAGTATTTGCCTGAGCAGATGAGCGAAGATGAGATTAAGAAACTTATTGCCGCGGCCATTGCACAAACTGGTGCAAGTGGACCTGGCGATATGGGCAAAGTAATGGGTGTTATTAAAGGACAAACTGCAGGAAAAGCAGATGGTGGAACAGTCTCTGGTCTAGTGAAAGAAGCGTTAAACAAATGAAATATGAATACGCAACAGTTCCATTGTTATCTCATGCAACAAAGCAGATCCTTGATACATGGGGTTCTGATGGCTGGGAACTCGTACAAGTAATTCCTGCACCCGGCACTGGCGAACAACTAGTTGCTTACATGAAGCGAGAAGTTAAGTGAGCACCGATGTTCGCGCAAAGCTTGCAGAACTTGGTCTAGAACTTCCTGTTGCTGCAAAGCCACTTGCCGCATACGTTCCAGCGGTTCGCACAGGAAACATAGTTTTTACTGCAGGTCAATTGCCATTAGTAAATGGCGAGATGGCAGGCACTGGAAAAGTTGGTGACAGCGTCACACCTGAGCGCGCTAAGGAGCTTGCACAGGTTTGCGCACTTAATGCTTTAGCAGCTGTTGCACTGGTGGCAGACGTAAACAAAATTTCTAAAGTTATCCGCGTAGTTGGTTATGTAAATGGCGCATCTGGATATATCGCGCACCCTGCAGTTGTAAACGGCGCATCAGAACTCTTTGTACACATTTGGGGTGAAGCAGGAAAGCATGCACGTTCTGCTATTGGTGTTGCTGAATTACCTTTGGATTCTCCCGTTGAAATTGAGTTAACGGTAGAAATCGCGGATTAGTTTTTGCCCATGACAAGAAAGTCCATCGCACTTGTCACGGGATTAGTTCTGATTTTTTCGCTGCCAACTTTTTCTGCCAATTCTGCGTCCATAAAAGCAGGTTTTGCATGTAAGAAATCTGGTCAGAGTATTGAATTCGACGGCAAGAAATATACCTGCGTTAAATCTGGCACAAAACTAAAGTGGAATAACGGAGTAATCATTCCGATTTCAATCCCTATTTCTGCAAGTGATTTAAGTGTGTGTAAAATTTCAGATCAACGCCCCTTGAACATGCGACACCGCGCGATTGCTTTTCCAGCGGAACCCGAACCTGGTTTCGTAAATACAGGTAGAGAGAAAATTGTTGTCGTTGGAATAGATTTTTCGGATTCTCCGGGGGACGGAACTCCAAAGGCTGCAATCGATGAAATTGTTAAGAACTCCACAGAGTGGCTCAATTGGTATTCACGAAAAAAGTTAACATGGGATTTTGTTACCTATGACAAGTGGATAAGAGCACCCAAAGAGTCACAAGCTTTAGATGTTGCTGAAGTTGGAGCAGACGCTCAGATCACCAGAGAGATTAAAGAAGAGTACGTATCTGAGATTCAAAAAGTTGTTAATGTCGAAAAAGCAGCCGCATTCTGGGTTATATATCCCGAAGGTATCCAGAAAATTGTTGCTGTCGGACAAAATAGACAGTGGTATCCGATTCAAACAAAAGATGGAGTAATAGCACCAGCAATGTTTGCCATCGGAAAAGAAACTTATGAATCAAAGCGAACTCCTTGGCTTTACTTGGCGCATGAAACTATGCACGCGCAAGGATTAGCTGGACACTCACCATTTATGCCACCAGTTATGGGTGGAATTATGAATTTTGATGACAGCCCCACACATTATTTAAACGCCTGGGAAGCTCTAACTTTAGATTGGGCTGAACCAAGTGATACTTATTGTGTCGATCTGAAAAAATTAAAGAAAACGCTCATAACTCTTGTTCCAATTGAACGAGAACAAAAAGGCATCAGTTCAGTGATGATCAAACTAGATCCGCATCGAGTATTGGTTGTGGAGTCTCACCGTATTGATAAATGGTCTCCACTGCTTAACAAAGAAGCACAAGGTGTGATGACGTACATTGTTGATACCGCAGTTAATAATCGCAATAAGTTATTTGAATCACCTGCCACGTATGTAAAACTGAACGGGGTGAACCACGGCCTAGTTTCTCTTCAAGGAAAGCCTGTGCCGGGATATGAGAATTTCGGAATTCATTTAGTAAATGGAGTTGGAATTGTCCAGAGCCGCTGGGACCTTAATTACGTGATGTACCAAGGGGAGTCTTTGAGTGCATACGGTGTGAAGATTTCACTAGTCAAATCAGGATCTAATGACACAATTCAAATTGAGAGAAAGTAACCTTACTTACCGCGCTTTGTTAGACGCTCTAGATCTGTAATCAAAACAGAGCGCCCATCTAGTTTGAGCCAGTTGCGACCAGCAAAATCTGCCAGTGCCTTATTAACTGTTTCGCGAGATGCGCCAACTAGTTGTGCAAGCTCTTCTTGGGTTAGGTCGTGATTAACAACTAGACCTTCATCAGTGGTTTTACCAAAACGTTCACCAAGATCAATCAGTGCTTTTGCAACACGACCAGGAACATCAGAGAAAACCAAATCACCAACTGCTTCATTGGTGCGACGCAGGCGTTGTGAAAGTCGAGCAAGTAAGTGAAGAGCAACATCTGGATTTTGACGTAACCAAGGAATTAACTTGTCATGGCCGAGTGACAAAAGTTTCGCATCTGTAACAGCTGTTGCTGTTGATGTGCGTGGGCCGGGATCAAAGAGGGAGAGTTCGCCAAACATTTCGCCTGGTCCAAGAATTGAAAGTAAGTTTTCGCGACCATCGCTGCTAGAAGTTCCGAGCTTTAACTTACCCTCAAGGATTACGTAGAGGTGATCGCCTTCATCGCCTTCGGCGAAGAGAATGTTTCCCTTAGTAATCTTGACGCTATCCATTGATGTGCGAAGTGATACGGCAGAGGCTTCATCTAGCGCAGTAAAAAGTGGTGCGCGACGAACAACATCTTCTTCTGGGGTCACGAAGGGTACTTTACTCGCATGAGCGCCGATAGGGAAACTCGCAGCCAAGCCAAGGCTGTCTATCGCATTTTATGTAAGACATATCCAAATATCAGGTGTGAATTAGATTTTACAAACCCACTACAACTATTGGTGGCAACTGTTTTATCTGCGCAGTGCACAGACAAAAGAGTCAATCAAGTAACGCCACCGCTTTTTAAAAAGTATAAAACCGCTAAAGATTATTCGCGCGCCAAGATAGAAGACATAGAAGAATTGATTTTTTCAACAGGTTTTTATCATGCAAAAGCCCGCAACATAAAAGGTTTGGCAGTAAAACTACAGAGTGACTTTGGCGGAAAAGTTCCGTCCACCTTAGAAGAGCTAATTACGCTGCCAGGTGTTGGCCGCAAGACAGCTAACGTTGTGCTGGGTCATGCCTTTGATATTCCAGGAATAACAGTTGATACGCACTTCGGTCGTTTATCTCGCAGATTTGAATGGACGGATTCAAAAGATCCAGTGAAAGTAGAAATTGATGTGCAAGAGTTAATTCCAGAGAAAGAGTGGACCAACTTGTCACAACGAATGATTTGGCATGGACGCAGAATTTGCCACTCACGCAAACCCGCGTGTGGTGCGTGCCCTGTGGCAAAGATTTGTCCTTCAGTTGGAATTGGCGAGATGGATAAAGAAAAAGCAAAGGCACTTGTGAAAACCGATAAGGATTTCAGATGAAACGTCTATCGGTTCTCTTAGTTGCGCTCTTATTTGTTAGTGGTTGCACGACGACGCCTTCCGCAATTTCAAAAGGCGAATTAGTTGATTGTGCATCACCATCTGTTGATTCAAATGTGAGTGGCACAGAACTTGAATGTTTAGATGGAAGCGCTGGGATAACCCTGGAAGCGCTGCGCGGCCCAGCAGTCGTTAATGTCTGGGGATCATGGTGCGGACCATGCAAAGATGAAATCCCTTATTTCGTTGATTTTTATGGCAAAGCAAAAGGCAAACTAGTTCTACTCGGTATCGATGTGGAAGAAGCACAGATTGGCGATGGTCGTCACTTTGTAGAAACTCGCGGCATCACATGGCCCAATCTTTATGATCCAGACGGCCGCACAGCATCAGCTTTAGGTATGGGTGTACCAATTACTTATTTCGTTGATGCAAAGGGCGTAACTGTCTACAAAAGAATTGGCGTAATTACATCAACTCAAGAACTTGAAGAGCTTACAGAGAAATACCTAGGGATCAGTATTTAGTCTTCATCCTTTGCGGTGCTTAATCCTTGTGAAATAAGCGCCATCACATTTGGATCTGCAAGAGTTGTTGAATCACCGACTGCGCGGTTTTCTGCTACATCTTTAAGCAATCTGCGCATGATTTTGCCACTTCGAGTCTTTGGTAATTCTTGAACCACAACAATCTGTCGTGGCTTTGCAATTGCGCCAATTTCTTTTGCAACGTGGGCACGCAATTCTTTAATCAACTCTTCTCCGCAAACATTTGGAATTCCACCACGCAAAATAACGAAGGCAACAATTCCTTGTCCTGTCATTTCATCGGCCGCACCAACCACCGCAGCCTCTGCAACAGCTGCATGTGAAACAAGTGCTGATTCAACTTCTGTTGTTGAAATACGGTGACCTGAAACATTCATAACGTCATCGACTCGACCCAGTAACCAGATTGCTGCATCAGTATCGATTTTTGCGCCATCGCCTGCGAAATAAACTCCATCAAAGCGCGACCAATACGTTTCTTTATATCTTTCTTCTTCGCCCCAAATTCCGCGCAACATTGATGGCCATGGTTTATCTAAAATTAAATATCCACCGTGACCAAGACCAACTTCTTTACCGTTGTCATCAACAACTTTTCCGCTGATACCTGGGAGTGGACGCATTGCAGATCCAGGTTTTGTATGTGTAACACCAGGCAGCGGTGAAATCATGATTGCACCAGTTTCTGTCTGCCACCACGTATCAACGATTGGACAACGGTCACCACCGATAACTTCGCGGTACCACATCCATGCTTCTGGATTAATTGGTTCGCCAACAGAGCCAAGTAAACGAAGTGATTTCAAGTTGTGTGCGTTAGGAAATTCATCGCCCCACTTCATCCATGTGCGAATAAGTGTGGGCGCTGTATAAAGAATAGAAACCTTGTATTTCGCAATGAGTTCAAAGATGCGGCCTTTATGTGGCGTATCTGGGGTTCCTTCATACATCACTTGTGTAGCACCATTAATAAGCGGTCCATAAACAACGTATGAGTGACCGGTAACCCAGCCAACATCTGCTGTGCACCAATAGACATCTGTCTCAGGTTTAATATCAAAGACCATCTTGTGCGTGTAAGCGACCTGGGTTAGATAACCGCCAGTTGTATGTGAAATTCCCTTTGGTTTAGCAGTTGTGCCGGATGTATACAAAATAAATAGCGGGTGCTCGCTATCAAATGATTGTGCAACATGTTCGGTGCTCTGGCGATCAACAATGTCGTGCCACCAGACATCTTTGTTGCTATCCCAATGTGTTTCTTGTCCCGTGCGCTTAACAACTAAAACGTTCTTTACATTTGTCTTTCCTTTAAGCGCATCATCGACTGCTGGCTTGAGCGCAAAAGGTGCACCTTTGCGATAACCACCATCGGCTGTGATCACAAGTTTTGCATCAGCATCTTGGATGCGAGATAAAAGTGCATCTGCAGAGAAACCACCGAAGACAACAGAGTGCGGTGCGCCAATTCGAGCACATGCGAGCATTGCAATTGCGGCCTCTGGAATCATCGGCATATAAATAGCAACGCGATCGCCATCTTTGATTCCAAGTTCAGTTAAAGCATTCGCTGTCTTTTTAACTTCAGTTAATAACTGAGCGTAAGTAATTGTGCGGGTATCACCAGGTTCGCCTTCGAAGAAGAAAGCAACACGATCTCCGCGACCTTGTGCAACGTGGCGATCTAGTGCGTTAACGCTTGCATTTATCTTTCCGCCAACAAACCACTTAGCAAATGGAACTTTCCAATCCAACACAGTTGTCCACGGTGCATCCCACTGTAATTCGTGTGCTTGTTTTTCCCAGAAAGCTAAGCGATCTTTTTCTGCTTCGTCATACATAGATGCTTGTGCATTAGCTTGTGCAATAAATTCCGCACTTGGTGGAAATAGGCGATTTTCATGGCCTAGTTTGGCGAGGGATTCTTGATTCTCGGACATATAGTCAAGGTTAGTCCGAGCGCCGATTTTTCAGAAGAGGCTAAAGGTGGTTGGATTAGCCGTAAGCCTCGAGACGGCCCAATGAAGAGCTCGCTCAAGAGAATTACACCGGAGTCAGAAATTCATTGGAGTTATAAATGCCAATTGCAACCCCTGAAATTTATTCAGAGATGTTGGACCGCGCTAAAAAAGGCGCCTTCGCATATCCAGCAATCAACGTTTCATCTTCACAGACTCTGATCGCAGCACTTCGTGGTTTCGCCGAAGCAGAATCAGATGGAATCATTCAATTCTCTTGGGGCGGTGCGGAATACGCATCTGGTTCAACGGTTAAGAACATGGTCGATGGCGCCGTGGCGCTGGCAGAGTTCGCCCACGTTGTTGCAAAGAATTACAAAGTAAATATTGCACTTCATACAGATCACTGCCCAGTTGAAAAATTAGATGGCTTCATGCGTCCGCTTCTTGCATTTGGCGCCGATCGAATTAAGTCAGGCAAAGGACCACTCTTCAGCTCACATATGTGGGATGGATCTGCAGTAGATATGCCAGAGAATATGAAGATTGCAGATGAACTTATTGAAAAATCACTTGCCGCACGAACACTTCTTGAAATCGAAATCGGTGTTGTTGGTGGAGAAGAAGATGGTGTTGAAGCAAAGCACGATGCCAAGTTGTACTCAACTCCTGAAGATGCGCTCATGACTGTTAAAACTTTGGGCATGGGAGAACGCGGTCGCTATATGGTCGCTGCAACATTTGGAAACGTACACGGTGTTTACAAGCCAGGAAACGTTGTACTGCAACCAAAGATATTGCAGACTCTTCAAGCTGCTGTTGCAAAAGAAAAAGGGTTACCAGCCGGAAGCAAGCCAATGGATCTTGTTTTCCACGGTGGTTCTGGTTCACTGCTTACAGAAATTCGTGAATCACTTGATTACGGCGTGATAAAGATGAATATTGATACAGATACGCAATACGCATTTACTCGGCCAGTTGTTGATCACATACTCAAAAATTATGACGGTGTATTAAAAATTGATGGCGAAGTTGGAAATAAGAAGACGTACGATCCACGCGCATGGGGCAAAGCAGCAGAAGCTGGAATGGCTGCTCGCGTTACACATGCATGCGAAGATCTTCGTTCAACCGGAACTTCGTTACTTAAGTAAATGCCAGCACTAGTACTCCTGGGTGCCCAATGGGGCGATGAAGGTAAAGGCAAAGCCACCGACATTCTTGGCGACCGTGTTGATTATGTTGTTCGCTATCAAGGTGGAAACAATGCAGGTCACACAGTTGTTATCGGTGATCAAAAATATGCATTGCACTTACTGCCTTCAGGAATTTTAAGTCCAAACGTAATTCCAGTAATTGGCAATGGCGTTGTGATTGATCCGGGTGTATTACTTGAAGAAATTAAAGGATTAACAGAGCGCGGTATTGATTGTTCAAAATTAGTAATTAGTACCAATGCGCACTTGATTACTCCTTATCACCGCACCATCGATAAAGTTTCTGAGCGCTTCTTAGGCAAAGCAAAGATCGGCACAACTGGCCGCGGAATTGGTCCTGCTTATGCGGACAAGATCAATCGCATCGGAATTCGTGTTCAAGATTTATTTGATCCATCTATCTTGCGTCAAAAAATCGAAGGTGCGCTAAAAGATAAGAACCAAGTACTTATCAAAGTCTTTAACCGTAAAAACATTGAAGTTGATGAAGTGTTGGATGAATACCTTGGCTACGCAGAAATCTTGCGTCCATATGTTGCAGATACTGTCTTGTTACTTGATCAAGCTCTCAAAGCTGGTAAAACAGTTCTGCTCGAAGGATCACAAGGAACACTTCTCGATGTGGATCACGGCACATATCCATTCGTAACATCGAGCAATCCAACTGCAGGCGGTGCTTGTACTGGTTCTGGAATCGGACCAACACAAATTGGTCGTGTTATCGGAATTGTTAAGGCGTACACAACTCGCGTTGGTTCTGGTCCATTTCCTACAGAACTCTTTGATGAAGATGGCGAAAAACTTCGCACCATCGGTGGTGAAATCGGTGTAACAACTGGTCGTGCTCGTCGTTGCGGTTGGTATGACGCACCGATTGCGCGTTATGCAGTTCGCGTGAACGGACTGACAGATTTCTTCTTAACAAAACTAGATGTACTCACTGGCTGGGACAAAATTCCAGTATGTGTTGCCTATGAAATTGATGGAAAGCGTGTTGAAGAATTACCAGCATCGCAATCTGATTTCCACCATGCAAAACCAATTTATGAATACTTGCCAGGATGGAAAGAAGATATTTCTAAGGCGCGCAAGGTGAGTGACTTACCAAAAGCTGCGCAAGATTATGTTGCTTTCCTTGAAAAGATTTCTGGTGCTCCAATGAGCGCCATTGGAGTTGGGCCAGGCCGAGATGAAACAATTGTTGTAAAGGATTTCATTTAAATATGAAAATCCTCCTAGTCGGAAGCGGCGGTCGCGAACACGCACTCGCACTAGGGTTAAAGGCAGATCCAAGTACAACTGAACTTCATTGCGCACCCGGTAATCCAGGTATTGCAGATCTTGCGTTATTACATCCACTCGATATAAAAAATAATGCAGCGATTGTTGCTCTTGCTAAAGAATTGTTGATTGACCTTGTTGTTATTGGTCCAGAAGTTCCGCTAGTAAATGGTGCATCAGATGCTCTGCGATCAGCAGGATTCGCTGTCTTTGGTCCATCAAAAGCTGCGGCGCAATTAGAAGGTTCGAAAGATTTTGCAAAAGGCGTAATGCGAGATGCTGGTGTGCCAACCGCGCATAGTTACACCTGCACAACTAAGGAAGAAATAGAAAAAGCACTCGACGAATTCGGTGCACCATATGTTGTTAAAGATGATGGACTTGCTGCAGGCAAAGGTGTTGTAGTCACAATAGATCGCGAAGTTGCACTTGCACATGCGTTGTCCTGCACACGAGTGCTCATTGAAGAGTACTTAAATGGTCCAGAAATATCACTGTTCGGTATTTCAGATGGCCGAAATATTATTGCGATGCAACCAGCACAAGATTTTAAACGCGCACTAGATGGCGACTTAGGTCCAAATACTGGTGGCATGGGTGCCTACTCTCCCTTGCCATGGGCACCAGATGACATCATCGAAGATACATACACACAAGTGCTTGCTCCAGTGATTGCCGAAATGGCAGCGCGTGGAACACCATTTATTGGTTTGTTATACGCAGGTCTTGCTCTCACTGATCACGGAATTCGCGTCATCGAATTTAATGCGCGCTTTGGTGATCCAGAAACACAAGTGTTAATTCCACTACTTAAAACACCACTTGCAACACTTTTGTATAAAGCTGCAACAAACGCACTCGATGATGTTGCGCTGCAATGGCGAGAAGAATCTGCTGTCACTGTTGTACTCGCTGCAGGCGGTTATCCAGAATCACCACAAACCGGTTCTGTAATTCTTAATATTCCAAATGTAAAAGAGACGCTTACTTTTCACGCCGGAACAACTAGATCAACTGCAGGACTAGTTTCAAGTGGTGGACGCGTGTTAAGTGTGACCGGAGTTGGTGAAGATCTGACAGAAGCACGAGACCGCGCATATAGGGCAATCTCGCAGATCACATTGCCTGGCTCTTTTTATCGCACTGATATCGCACTCAATGCGTCGGTCGCTGAGAAGGGCAACTAAATGAGAGAGAATGCACCAGTGAGCGTTTTAGCAGATAGATATGCATCCACCGCGATGCGCGAAATCTTCGCGCCAGAATCAAAAATTATTGCAGAGCGCAAACTTTGGATCGCTGTTGCTCGTGCGCAATCACAATTAGGTCATGCAATCCCTGAATCAGTAATTAAAGATTACGAAAAAGTAATTAGCAAAGTAGATCTAGCCTCCATTGATGCTCGCGAGAAAAAGAGCCGCCACGATGTAAAAGCACGCATCGAAGAGTTCAACGCGCTCGCTGGCCACGAAGCTATCCATGCAGGGATGACTAGCCGAGATCTGACTGAAAATATCGAAGCGCTACAGATTCGAAACGGTTTACAGATTGTTAATGACAAAGTAATTGCCCTGCTTGCTCGTCTTGGACAAAAAGCAGCACAGTACGCAGATCAACCAATTGCTGGTCGTTCACACAATGTGCCGGCACAAATCACAACTCTAGGAAAACGTTTTGCATCGAGCGCCGAAGAACTTCTCTTTGCATACGAAAGATTGTCATCGCTACTTGATCGATATCCAATGCGTGGAATTAAGGGTCCAGTTGGTACATCACAAGATTCGATTGACTTGCTCGGTTCAAGTGATGCGCATCAAAAATTAGAAAAAGCCATTGCAACCGAACTTGGATTTACCAATGTACTAGATTCAACTGGCCAGATTTATCCACGATCATTTGATTATGACGTCGTCACAACACTTGTGCAGATAGCTTCGGCTCCATCATCTCTTGCTACATCAATTCGTTTAATGGCTGGCGCCGAACTTGTCACCGAAGGATTTAAAGCTGGACAAGTTGGATCATCTGCAATGCCACACAAGATGAATACACGATCATGTGAACGAGTAAACGGTCTATCAGTTGTTTTGCGCGGTTATGCATCAATGGTTTCTGAACTCGCTGGTGATCAATGGAACGAAGGTGATGTTTCTTGCAGTGTTGTTCGTCGTGTTGCGCTGCCAGAGGCTTTCTATGCAATTGATGGCTTGCTAGAAACAATGCTTACTGTGCTGGATGAATTCGGCGCATTCCCTGCAGTTATTGCTGCGGAACTTGAAAAGTATTTACCATTCTTGGCTACAACAAAGATTTTGATGGCTGCTGTTAAAGCTGGCGTTGGCCGCGAAGTTGCACATGAAGTAATTAAAGAACATGCAACTAAAGCAGCGTTAGAAATGCGTGAAGGTAAAGCAAATAACTTGCTAGCAGCAATCGGTGCAGACTCTCGCATTCCATTAGATGCCGCTGCCCTTGCTGCTTTAATTAAGGATCCAATCGAATTTACTGGCGATGCTCGCCAACAAATTGCACGAGTTGTTAATCGCATTGACGCGATTACTTCCGCGCACTCTGCCGCAGCGCAGTACAAACCCGGCTCTATCAGGTGAGCGGCTTTGGCCTAGCTGGCCCACCGCCAGCGCCTTTAATAACTGGGTGGAAGCATCTGCGCACCGGAAAAGTTCGCGACCTTTATACAAATGAAGATAATGAAATTCTTTTAGTCGCATCAGATCGCATTTCCGCTTTTGATTGGGTTTTACCAACACCAATTCCGAATAAAGGCGCAGTACTAACACAACTCTCACTCTTCTGGTTTGAACTACTCGCAGACATTGTTCCTAACCATGTGATTAGCGATGATGTTCCGGGATCGGTTATTGATCGCGCAGTAATCGTGGCGCCCCTTGAAATGTTTGATGTCGAATGCGTTGCACGTGGGTATCTCACCGGCAGTGGATGGAGTGAATACCAGAGCAACTCATCTGTCTGTGGAAATACTCTGCCAGCAGGTTTGCTCGATGGATCTCAATTACCACAATCAATTTTCACGCCAGCAACAAAAGCTGAAATTGGTGATCATGATGAAAACATTGATTTCGCACAATGTGAAAAAATTGTTGGTGGAGATACTGCAACCGAACTTCGAGGGCTAACACTCAAGTTATATGAAACAGCATCTGAGTTTGCGCAATCTCGCGGAATCATTCTGGCTGATACTAAATTTGAATTTGGCACTGATGAAGATGGTGAAATCACACTCGGTGATGAAGCGCTGACTCCTGATTCATCTCGCTTCTGGGAAGCTTCCACATGGAAGCCAGGGGGCGCACAACCATCATTTGATAAGCAATTTGTCCGTGATTATTTGATTTCTAGTGGCTGGGATAAAAAGTCTCCGCCGCCGGAATTACCTAATGAAATAGTGGAAAAAACAGCAGCACGTTATGAAGAAGCATATTTCCGTATTACCGGCAGCCGGTTTAACGGATAAATTTAACTCCTAACGAAAGGCGCACTAATGGCAAAGATCGTGGTCGATGTGATGTTAAAGCCTGAAATCCTTGACCCACAAGGAACTGCTGTTGGTGCTGCGCTGCCACGTCTTGGTTTTACTTTTGCAAAGAGTGTTCGCCAAGGAAAAAGATTTGAAATTGAAATCGATGGCGATGCAACACCAGAACAATTAGCACAAGTAGAAAAAGCAGCCGAAACGCTTCTTGCTAATCCTGTTATTGAAACCTTCACTGTGAGAGTTGAAAAATAAGTGAAAGTTGGCGTCGTAACTTTTCCGGGAACACTCGATGACAGAGATGCCGCGCGCGCAGTGCGCTTTGCAGGCGCTCAAGCGATTTCACTCTGGCACGGAGACGCGGATCTTCACGGAGTGGATGCGGTAATTCTTCCTGGCGGATTTTCCTACGGTGATTACTTACGTTGTGGTGCAATCTCTCGCTTTGCATCAGTGATGCAATCAATTATCAAACGCGCAAATGACGGCATGCCACTTCTTGGAATCTGCAATGGTTTTCAGGTTTTATGCGAAGCGCACTTATTGCCTGGGGCTCTAACACGCAATCATGAACTTCACTTCTTGTGTCGTGATCAAAAGATTTCAATTGAAAATACTACGAGTGCATGGACTACTTCTTATTCACAAGGACAAGAGATTGTTATTCCACTAAAAAATGGTGAAGGTTCTTTTCAATGCGATGATCAAACACTTGCCGCGTTAGAAAACGAAGGCCGCATCATTGCTCGCTATGTTGGTGAAAACCCAAATGGATCGCGCAACCTGATCGCAGGAATTACAAATGAACGCGGCAACGTCGTTGGTTTAATGCCACACCCAGAACACGCAATCGATACATTAACTGGACCAACCCCTGAGGGGCTTGGTTTTTTTACATCGCTTCTGCACTCAATGGCTGGCAAATAAATGGCGCTAGATACCGTTGCATCAGCCACGACATCTCCGGATACGAAACAACCATTTCTTGAACTTGGATTAAAAGAGGATGAGTACGCACGTATTCGCGAAATTCTTGGGCGTAGACCAACATCTTCTGAGTTAGCAATGTATTCAGTGATGTGGTCAGAGCACTGTTCATATAAATCTTCAAAGGTTCACTTAAAACAATTTGGTGACAAGGCTGTTAAAACAGATGCACTACTTGTTGGTATCGGTGAAAACGCTGGCGTTGTTGATGTCGGACAGGGTTATGCAGTTACTTTTAAAATCGAATCACATAACCACCCATCATTTATCGAGCCGTATCAAGGAGCAGCAACCGGCGTGGGCGGAATCGTTCGTGACATTTTGACTATGGGTGCCAGGCCAATTGCAGTCATGGATCCACTTCGCTTTGGTCCAGCAGAAGCTGCAGATACTCGTCGCGTATTACCAGGTGTCATTGCAGGAGTTGGTGGTTACGGAAATTGTTTAGGACTTCCAAATATTGGTGGCGAAGTTACATTTGATGAAACATATGCTGGCAATCCACTTGTTAACGCACTCTGCATCGGAGTGATGAAACATAGCGATATTAAATTAGCGAAAGCTGCCGGTGCTGGAAATCTTGTTGTTTTATACGGCGCGAAAACTGGTGGCGATGGAATCGGCGGCGTATCTGTTCTTGCATCAGAAACATTTGGCGCATCAGGTCCTGCAAAGCGACCAAGTGTTCAGGTGGGCGATCCATTCGTTGAAAAAGTTTTGATCGAGTGCTCACTAGAAATATTTGCGGAAGATTTAGTCGTTGGTATTCAAGATTTGGGTGGCGCGGGCCTTTCATGTGCCACATCAGAGCTGGCATCAGGTGGCACAGGCGGAATGGCTGTAGAACTTGATCGAGTGCCACTTCGCGACCCATCACTGTCACCTGAAGAAATTTTGATGTCAGAATCACAAGAGCGCATGTGTGCAATCGTTGAACCAAAGCACATTGATCGTTTTCTAGAAATCTGTAAGAAATGGGATGTAACAGCGACAGTTATTGGTGAAGTAACAACTGGTGATCGTCTAGAAATTACGTGGCACGGTGAGTTAATTGTTGATGTTCCACCACGCACAGTCGCTCACGAAGGCCCTGTCTACCAACGACCATTTGCAGAACCTGCTTACATCAAGCAAGTAAATAGTGAAAAAGTAAATGTCCCACTTCCAACTAACGCGGCAGAAATTAAAGCTGCGGTATTAAAACTTGCTGGCACGCCAAACTTGGCAGATAAATCCTGGGTTACTTCTCAATACGATAAGTATGTACAAGGCAACACTATTCAAGCCCAACCAGATGATTCTGGAATGGTGCGAGTTGATGAATCAACACACTTAGGTGTCGCAGTTTCAACCGATGCCAACGCAAATTGGTCGTACTTAAATCCATACGAAGGTGTGAAACTGGCATTGGCCGAAGCTGCTCGCAATATTGCAACAGCGGGTGCGGCCCCACTTGCAGTTAGTAATTGTCTTAACTTTGGTTCTCCTGAAGATCCAGGCGTGATGTGGCAATTTGCCGAAACTGTTCGCGGTCTTGCAGATGGTTGTTTAGAGATGGGTTTACCTGTTACGGGCGGAAACGTTTCGTTCTATAACCAGACTGGCAGCACTGCAATTTTGCCAACACCAGTTATTGCAGTTCTGGGTGTCATCGAGGATGTTCGTACTCGCACACCAATGAGTTTTGATCGTGCAGGACTTCATCTCTATTTACTTGGTGACACTGGCGAAGATTTTGCCGGGAGTGAATGGGCATTTATTCACGGCATCCGCGGGGGTCAATCACCACAATCAGATTTACAAGCTGCAATGCGCCTAAATACATTACTTGTCGCAGGGCGCACAGAAAAGATTTTCACTGCAGCACATGACTTAAGCCAAGGTGGTTTATCTGCAGCGCTTACTGAAATGGTTTTACGTCACGGAATTGGTGCAACAGTGACACTGGAAAACGCTGCTGTTGATCTATTAAGTGAAACCCCAGGACGCGTGATTGTTGCAATTGATCCAAGTAAAAAGCATGTACTGCACGCACAAGTAACTAAGGCAAAGATTTCCTGCACGCACATCGGCACAACTGGTGGAGAGTCACTGACAATCAATGATTCAGTAATTCAACTGACTGAATTACGTAAAGCTCATACCGAAACATTTCCAAGGTTGTTCGGATGAGTAGAGACCCGCAAATCATGATCGAAGTAAAAGCAACACTTGCGCTGCTCGAATCAAAAGCACCTGGGCGCGCCATAGAAGTTCGAATTCCGCCTTATGCAGCAATTCAATGTGGCGAAGGTCCAACGCACACACGCGGCACACCACCAAATGTCATTGAGATGAAAGCTGATACATGGCTATCACTTGCTCAAGGCGTCACAACCTGGGCAGATGAAATTGCTGACGGAAAAATAATCGCTTCAGGTGCGCGCGCCGATTTGTCGCAGTACTTGCCCTTAACGGATAAGAATTAGGATTAGACATGGCCCGCCGTCCCGATGGATTACTCAATCACAATCTCTTTGATGCAGATCGTGGGCCACAAGATGCGTGCGGTGTATTCGGTGTCTGGGCGCCAGGAGAAGAAGTAGCAAAACTTTCTTTTTACGGTTTATATGCACTTCAACATCGCGGTCAAGAATCTGCAGGAATTGCAACAAGTGATGGCGAACGCATCACGGTCTATAAAGATATGGGATTGGTTTCACAAGTATTTACTGAAAGTGATTTAGTTACTCTAAAAGGCGATCTTGCTATTGGTCACTGTCGGTATTCCACAACTGGATCTAGTACGTGGGTAAATGCGCAACCAACACTGCGCCCAACTAAGTACGGAACACTGGCTTTAGCCCATAACGGCAACCTAACAAATACGGGCGATCTCGCAGAGTTGGCACACAAACTCGATAAAGATCACAATAAAGATGAACGTGGCGCAACTACAGATACAGAAATTATGACCGCGCTCATTGGTTTGCAAGATGAAAAGAATGTTGAAGCAAGCGCTCTTGCAGTATTGCCAAAACTAGAAGGCGCATTCTCACTCGTCTTTATGGACGAACACACTTTGTACGCAGCTCGCGACCGCCACGGTGTACGCCCACTAGTTATTGGAAAATTAGAAAATGGCTGGGTCGTCGCATCCGAAACAGCAGCACTCGACATCGTTGGCGCAGCATTTGTTCGTGAAGTAGAACCTGGAGAATTCTTAGCAATTGACTCTGATGGTCTGCGTTCGCAGATGTGGTCAACTCCCGAACCAAAGGGCTGCATATTTGAATACGTTTATCTTGCGCGTCCCGATACAACAATTGCTGGTCGCGGTATCCATGCAACTCGCGTTGCAATTGGAAAACGATTGGCCGCAGAACATCCAGTTGAAGCTGATTTAGTAATTCCTGTTCCAGAATCTGGCACACCATCTGCGATTGGCTATGCAGCAGGATCTGGAATTCCTTACGGTATGGGATTAGTTAAGAACTCATACGTTGGTCGCACATTTATTCAACCCAGCCAAACAATTAGGCAGCTTGGCATTCGCTTAAAACTTAATCCTTTGAAAGAGATTATTGAAGGCAAACGCATCATTGTCGTTGATGACTCAATCGTTCGCGGCAACACACAACGCGCGATTGTTCGAATGCTTCGCGAGGCAGGGGCGCGAGAAATTCACGTCCGTATTTCTAGCCCACCTGTTAAGTGGCCATGTTTTTATGGAATTGATTTTGCAACACGCGCCGAACTCATTGCAAGCGGATTAGACGTTGAAGAAATTCGCAGATCAATTGGCGCGGACTCACTTGGTTATGTATCCCTCGAAGGATTAATCGAAGCCACAGAAATAGCTGAAAAGAACTTATGTAGCGCTTGTTTTACAGGCAAATATCCAATTGCAATTCCTGCTGATTTGTCTGAGGGCAAAGCGCGCCTTGAAATTACAGAAGTACATGGGCATAACTAATGTCGACGTATAAAAGTTCTGGCGTTGATATTGATGCAGGAGATCGCGCTGTTGAATTAATGAAGGCATCAATTGCAAAAGCCACGCGTCCAGAAGTACAAGGTGGCATTGGTGGATTTGCTGGACTCTTTGATGCAAGCGCACTCAAAAAATTTAATAAACCACTTCTTGCGACATCTACAGATGGCGTTGGCACAAAAACAGAGATTGCTCGCGCAATGGGAATCTATGACACTATCGGTGAAGATTTAGTTGCGATGGTTGTTGATGACTTAGTTGTCTGTGGGGCAGAACCACTCTTTATGACCGATTACATTGCAGTTGGAAAAGTAATCCCAGAGCGCATCGCAGATATTGTTGCTGGCATTGCGCGCGGATGCGTAAAAGCAAATACTGCACTGATCGGCGGCGAAACCGCTGAGCACCCAGGATTACTTGCAGAAGATGAATTCGATATTGCAGGCGCCGCAACTGGCGCAGTTGATGCTGACAAACAACTCTCGAAAGAGAAAGTAAAAGCAGGAGATGTGCTGATTGCAATGCCTGCATCTGGTTTTCATGCAAATGGTTATTCACTTATTCGCCATATTCTGAAAGAAGAGAAGTTAGATCTTGGCAAGCAATATGGTGACCTCGACAAAACACTCGGTGAAATTCTTTTAACTCCCACAGAGATTTACACTCTTGATTGTTTGGCACTCATCAAATTACTCGGCGAAAACTTGCGAACATTTAGTCACGTCACCGGTGGTGGCTTGGCAGATAACACTGCACGTGTTGTTCCAGATGGCTTAGTAGCGAAGTTCGATCGCAGTACATGGTCACTTCCACAAGAATTAATTTTCATGGCGCACGAAGGTGGCGTTCCACAAAACGACTACGAACGCACCTGGAACTGCGGAGTTGGCATGGTCGCCATCATCGATGCCGCATCGGCAGACCTGGCGATCAAGGCCCTTGCCGCGCGGGGAATGCAGGCGTGGGCCGCTGGCTCAGTTGGCGCCACAACGCCTGGGGCTGCCCGTGCTGCTTTGGAAGGCGACTACCGATAGCGATAACCTACGGCTCTGGTAGATACACACCGTTGAGGTAAGGAGGTCACGCTATGGGGCGCGGCCGAGCAAAAGCGAAACAGACAAAAGTAGCTCGCGATCTTAAGTACAACTCACAAGAGATGGATCTTGATCGTTTAGCAAAAGAGTTACATAACGAAGGACAACCAGCGCAGGATCAAGAATCAGATGATCCATACGCTGATGGCAATTATATTCCTCGTGCGTAGATAAAAAATGCGCCCGACTCCGTACGTCGCATCACTTCGAATCTATGAACCACTTTCGGCATTTGATCCTGTTGATCGTTTGCGCTGGACATCTATTGATCCAGAAAAAGATTCGCGCACCGAAGAACAATCGTTAGCACTTCGCAGAATTATTTTTCCAGAGCCACCAGCCGGACGACCAGATGGTGCGCATATTTTAGATATCGACGGCGTTCGCTACGTTTCGCCTTGGTCAACTGCTAATCGTTGTTGGGCCGCCCTTGATGATTTTAAGGATTCGATGCCAAGTTCAGTTACAAAGTTTTTTGTTCCAGAATCTCTTGAAGATGTCATCACTGCAGGAGTTGAACAACTCGAAGATAAAGTTCCACATATTTTGACACAAACCTGGGTTATTCCACCACGATGGTTTTCACTCTTTGCACCAGAAGAACGAGTCCGCGGAATCGATAACGATGGTCACTACACATTAATGCGCGCTCGCATCGCCGATGCCAAAGCACGTTGCCAAGTTGCGCACGAAACTGTGCAACGCGCATTTGGTCCTGGACCAGTTGAAGGTGAAATTGAAGAGTTAGAAGATTGGCTAGATTTATTTCATCCGCAATCACTCGTTGAATTAGATTACGGTGGGCTCGCTAATTATTTAGATAAAGCCCTCCGAGATTCTGGCGAAAGTGGATTAGATGCTGATACATCCGTTGAAGATGTCTTGTCATCATTAGCTGGCCTTGCAGCAGGGGATGGATCACTTGCAGGACAGGGATATGAGCGTTTGGTTTCGCGTTGGCGCAAAGTTGGCGCGTACGAATCGGCTATGTAGTACCTAAAAATTCACTAAAACTGTATTGCTTTTGACCTATCCAAACCTAGATACTTCACTCCATAAGGTGCAATACGGACAACCGAATTGCGAGAACCTTCGAGCGTTAAATGGTGGATATGAATCGATTAACTGATGCAGAAGTTTTGCTCACTCCCGCCGAAGTAGCCGCTCTATTTCGAGTAGATCCAAAGACTGTTACACGTTGGGCACAAGCAGGAAAACTCACATCAATTAGAACCCTCGGTGGTCACCGCCGTTACCGCGAATCAGAAGTTCGCGAATTACTAAAATCAACTCAGAGCAACTAATTTCTTCTTTTTCTTTATGAATTACTCAATTACGCAGTACCTGTTGTTGGGTGCTGTTGCGCTGGTCTATGTCGGTGTGATTACTGGTCCAATGCGCAAGATTGCGATTCGCTATAACGTAGTTGATTCACCAGATATGGCGCGTAAGATTCAAAAAGAGCCGGTGCCTTATCTAGGCGGTGTTGCAATCGCTGTTGGCGTTGTTGTTACTTCATACATCGCACTAGTTGCAAAAGATTTCAACCTTAAATCTCTAGGACTTGCCAGCTCCGTTCTAGTACCAGCAATTCTTATCTCTGCAATGGGACTTTGGGATGACTTACGCGGCCTACAACCATGGCCGCGTTTAATTGCCCAAACATCTGCTGGCACAGCGATGGCGCTGATTTTGATTGCCACAGACACAATGGGATTTGCACTCGGCAACACTTTTCTAAACGCCGCAGTCTCTATTTTTTGGATTGTCGGAATTACAAACTCCATTAACTTCTTTGACAACCTGGATGGCGGCGCCGCTGGCACAGTTGCGATTGCCTCGTTCTTTCTATTTCTTATTGCAAATACTGAAGGCCAGATACTCGTTAGCGCACTCGCCATTGTTGTTTGTGGCTCCACAGCAGGATTTTTGCTCTGGAATAAATCTCCTGCAAAGATCTATATGGGCGATGCCGGGGCTTTGTTTTTAGGCATTGTTATGGGCGTTCTTACTATTCGCCTTGATCCAGGAGTTAAACCACAAGTGCTTTCACTAGTTATCCCGATTGCTCTGCTTGCAATTCCGATTCTTGATACAACAGTTGCAGTCACATCACGTCTATATCGCGGGATCTCACCATTTACTGGCGGTCGCGATCACTTGTCGCATCGTTTAATGCGCATTGGCATTCATCGTAAATACGCAGCGATCACTCTGTGGGCGGCATCAGGTGTCTATGGGCTGTTGGCATATGCCATCTATCAAACTGAGAATTCGATCTTTGCCTATGTTGCTGGCGCTGGATGGATCGGACTGCTCGTGTTTTTCTTGCGTATCTCTAGCGAAGATAAGTAGTAAACTTCTTCCATGGCCGATAACAAGAAACCCGCAGATGATGCTCGCGCAAAGTTTTTAGAAGCTCTTGAGAAGAAAAAGAGTAAGAACGCACCTGCTCCAAAAGAAGGACGCTCTTCTGGTTCTAAAGTGAGCGGTGGTCAAGCAACTGGCGGTGCACCAGGTCGATTCCAACGTAAGTCTGGATCTTCTGGTTCTGCAGCTGGTTAATTCCCAACTTAACCTTTTGATTGGCCAGAGAGATAACTTTTTAATCCTCTATAAATACCAAAGATACGCCAAGTTTTGGAATGAGTTATCTTTTGCCGCTCCGAAATAGCGATATCCCGCTCCGAAATAGCGATATCCCGCTCCGAAATAGCGATATCCCGCTCCGAAATAGCGATATCCCGCTCCGAAATTGCCTCGAGAAGATTACCCTCTTTTTTATGAGTTTCTTTCTGTAAAATAGAGATGACATTTTCCAACTCTTGAATTTTTATTGACTCGGAATCATTGGATTTTGAAGATATCTTGTCAAGATCGACCACTTGTTCAAAATTTTTTTTGGCCTCTTGTTTTGAAATTTTTCTCTCAACCAGGAATCCCAAAGAGCTCCAAAAGTATTCAAAATCACTTGCAAACTTGGGAAAGTGAATAAACTTGTAGGGAAGTCTTAGCCGTTCACAAGCCTCAATCAAGTCCCACAATCCGGCACTTAGAGTTCGATTTACGGAATCGGAATCTATTCCAAAAACAGCCCCTCCTGGAACATCGGCCCACGTGCTCCAAGTCCATTCTGTAGATTGATGTTGAAGTGCTCGCGATGCTCGTTCCTGAGAGACCCGACTAACAACCGCATCTCGTCTATTTCTAATTGGAATTAGTATCAACTCATACTTATTTAAATTTGCAAGTGAAACAGAATTTACATATTCGAAAAACCAAGGATCTTTATCAATTTCGAATTCCGAAGTTCCATCAATCCTTGATTCGTATCCAGCCTGAGCCTGTTCAGAGAAACCGCCATTTTCGGTCGGGGCTTTAAAACCAAACTCAGAAAATATTCGCACTAAAAGTGTGGTTCCAGATCTACCTGGACCAGCAATTCCAATTTTCATGGCTGTAGTCTAACCCAAACCATCCATATTCGATTCGGAATCAAATTATATTTGCTATTCAAAGTCACTTGAAAAAAAGTTACCTTGTCTGAGCCTACAAAAGTGTTAACACGATTCAAGACTTCAACAATATATAGAGCCACATAACCAGTAAAAATTGCTCTAGACGCGCTAAATAAATTAACGTAGTTGCGAAAGTGGCTTGGGCCGGGATCGAACCGGCGACCTAACGATTTTCAGTCGTTCGCTCGTACCAACTGAGCTACCAAGCCTTACCAAAAATTCAGCGCCGGCCACACGAATGTGTACAGCGCCAAACTTTTGCGACCCGGACGGGACTTGAACCCGCGACCTCCGCCGTGACAGGGCGGCGCGCTAACCAACTGCGCTACCGGGCCTTGAAATAAATTTGTAAGAATTAATTTCAAAACCTTTACTGCTGTACTGCGTGCCCCCAACGGGATTCGAACCCGTGTTACCGCCGTGAAAGGGCGATGTCCTAGGCCCCTAGACGATGGGGACGTTTGAGGCTCGCAAATCGTACCTTGTGTAAAGCGTGCGACCAAACTGCCTTTATTTATACGCTAATTAATAGCCCATTTAACTGAGATTGCCACAGTTACATCTTGTTGGCCAAGATCAATCACAGTTTCACCAGCTGCATCTTTAGCCATCGCCATTATTGGATATGCAGATGGTCCGCTGCTTTCAGACAAAGTAATTACACGTCCAAGTTTTACACCTAACAACTTCGCATATGACAACGCTTTAGCACGCGCATTCTTAACAGCAACGGTGCGTGCAGAAAGTGATGCTTTGCTTGAATCAAGTACGAATGGTGAAACACCATTGACCTGCAAGTTATCCCCACCTGCTGCAACAACAGCATCAACTACTGCTCCAGCATTTGCTGCGTTCTTAATTGTTACAACAAATGATTGTGACGCACGGTAGCCAATAAGTTTTGATCCACCATCTGGGGTGTAGCTGTATTCAGGATAAGAAGAGATTGATTGTGTTGCGATCTCTGTCTTTGCCACACCATTTGCAAGAAGTGCCGCTCTCACAGCTGCTGCGGCCTTTGCTGTCTCAGCTAATGCTTCTTTATTGCTTGCTGCCACAACAGTTGCAGTTGCGCTCATGCGCACCGCATCAGGTGTCACCTTGACTGTTCCTTCAGCATTTACTGAGATAGAACGGTTAGGTGATGCCGCCATTGATGCAGGGGCAAGTGCCACGCCACCGATCAAGGAAAGAGCAATGGCTAGGACTGCGAATCTCTTCATGTGTGTGGTTTTCATAGGCTCAAGTGTACTTCTTTGTCTCTGTGAAAATAATGAGAGAATACGCAGATGAGCCAAGGAGAAAATGCACAAGCACTCAAAAACGGTGCTCTGATTGCCTTTCCAACAGAAACTGTTTACGGACTTGGCGCCGATGCAAGTAATGAAAAAGCAGTTGCGCGTATTTATGAAGTAAAGGGTCGCCCGCAAGATCACCCTCTAATTCTGCATATTGCTTCGATGAATGACATTACTTATTGGGCGACAGATGTCAGCGATTACGCAATGGCGCTCGCGCGTTCTTTCTGGCCAGGACCGATGACGCTGATATTTAAACGCAGTGATGCCGCAAAGGATTTCGTTACCGGAGGACAAGACACAGTTGGTCTTCGGGTTCCAGATCATGCGTTGGCGTTAGAACTTTTGCAAGAGTGCAAGAAGATTGGTGTGCACGCAATTGCTGCGCCTTCGGCCAATAAATTCGGTCATGTTTCGCCCACAACGGCTGCTGCCGTGCAAGAAGAAATTGGTACTTATTTATCTGCGGAAGATTTGATTCTTGATGGCGGGGCAGCTCAGGTGGGGCTGGAATCGACAATCATTGATTGCACGGGGGATGCACCGAAGATTCTGCGCCCGGGTGCAATCACGCAAGAGATGATTGAAAAAGCAACAGGGATGCAAGTAAGTGGCGATATAGATGCAAATATTCGCGTCAGTGGATCTCTTGAAAAACACTACGCACCAAATGCTCAAATACTTCTTGATGTTCAAGCAAGTGCTGGACAGGGATTTATTGCACCTGCAGAAGTTGCAACACCATCTGGGGCAATTCGATTGGTATCTCCTGCAAACACAGATGAGTTTGCGCGCACTCTTTATTCGGCACTTCGAGATGGAGATGCACAAGGCCTAAAAACGATTGCAGTTATCCAACCCAGCGGTGATGGGCTTGCAATTGCCATCCGTGACCGCTTAATGCGTGCGTCAAAGGGGAGATAATTTTCGGCTAGGATTCCGCAAGTACACAGCAGAAAACATTTGGGGCCTATAGCTCAGTCGGTAGAGCAACGGACTTTTAATCCGTGGGTCGACGGTTCGAGCCCGTCTGGGCCCACGTTCTTGATTTAAAACTCATTCACTGTTAATTTTCACTCGCTTACCAATTAGGAAACTAAAAACGTAAGTGGCGTTGTGTCTAGCGAAGTCCGGTTAAATTCCGGCGCTGTCCCGCAACTGTAAATGATCGAAAGATCTAAGCCAGGTCGCCTGGCAGAACGCCGAAGTATCCGACCTCGGAGGAAGGTCGGGCCTCTAAGCGTTATTGCTTTTTCGCCCAATTTTCCTCCCTCAAATTATTGAGGGAGTTTTTTATGTTTAAGGCACGTCTTCGTGCGCCTGCAATTGCAATCGTTGCAATTGTTTTCGCATCAGTTCTGGCAAGTCCCGCGTATGCGGCAGCAACACAGTATCCGCTTACTATTAAGTTCGGTGGTTACACCACAAAGATTGCTAAAAAACCAACAAAAATTATTTCGTTATCTCCTAGCGCAACTGAGATTTTTTATGCAGTAGGTGCTGGTTCACAAATTCTTGCAGTGGATAATCTTTCAAATTACCCAGAAGGTGCGCCGATTAGCGAGATAAGTGCATTCGAGCCAAACGTAGAAGCAATCTTGGCCAAAAAACCTGATCTTGTTTTGCTTTCTATTGACTCAACAAAGGCACCGCAGATTAGAAATGCGTTAGTGAAGTTGGGCATTCCTGTCTTAATGGAGAAAGCACCGGCAACACTTAAGGATGTCTATGCAGAGAACTCACTTCTGGCAAAGGTGACGGATCGACAGGATGGGGCCGTCAAGCTCAACGCTGCGATGGCTAAGTCAATTAAAGATGTTTTGGCTAAAGCTAAGAAGAGTTCAAAGATTCGTATATTCCACGAATTAGATGACACGTATTACTCGGTCACATCTAATACCTTTATTGGCAAGGTCTATAAGGACTTTGGTGCTGTAAACATTGCTGATGCTGCATCAGGTGCCGATAACTCTGGTTACCCACAGTTATCTGCCGAGTATCTACTTAAGAGTGATCCACAAGTAATTTTCTTAGCTGATGCTCAGTACGGCGTTACTGCTGATTCTGTTTCTAAGCGCGCTGGGTGGTCACAGATCAGCGCAGTGAAGAATAAAAAGATTGTGGAGCTACCAGCAGATGTTCCATCTCGCTGGGGACCACGTCTTGTTGATTTCTATAAGTTAATCGGTGCTTCATTGGCAAAAGTTTCCTAAATGAAAAATCAAGAGATCGACCGAATCTGGCACTGGCGCACAACTCTATTTGTGGGCATCTTGCTCGCATTTGTGTTGTTGCTCGGTGTCTCTTTCGGTCCGATCTCTTTGGACTTCATGAAAATTTTGCGCACACTCTTTGGTTTAAGCGGTGGATTGCAAGATGAAGAAAAGATTCTCTTCTTGCAACTCCGCCTGCCAAGAGTTTTACTAGCAGCACTCGTTGGTGCGGCGCTTGCAACTAGTGGTGCGGTCTATCAAACGGTTTTCCGCAATCCACTTGCTGATCCATATCTGTTGGGTGCAGCAGCAGGTGCTGGTCTCGGAGCAACACTTGCACTAACTGGCGGCACACAAAGTTTTTATGCAGCACTTCCACTATTCGCTTTTCTTGGGGGCGTTTTGGCTGTTGCTGCAACATTCATGATTTCAGGAAGAGCATTTGCAGATCCTGCAACGCTTTTATTATCAGGAATCGCTATTGGCTCTTTTGCAACTGCTGTGCAGACGTATTTGCAACAACGCAACAGTGAAGTCCTGCGCCCCGTCTATTCATGGATCTTGGGGCAGCTGACGGTCGCTGATTGGCAAGTTGTTAAGTGGGCCAGTATCTATATCTTGCTGGCGCTAGTGATTTTGATTCGTATGTCGCGTTTATTGGATGGCTTGCTACTCAGTGACGAAGAAGCTTTCTCGCTCGGTATTTCTCCAAATAAAATACGAATCATCGCAATAGGCGCTGCAACCCTTGCAACTGCAACAGCCGTATCTGCTAGTGGTCTGATCGGCTTCGTCGGAATCGTTGTTCCGCACTTAGTTCGTGGGCTTACAAAGCGAGCAACCAACAGAGTTTTATTTACGGTGGCACTCTCGGGTGCCGCGTTCTTAGTTCTTGCAGATCTTGGTGCACGCACCTTGTTATCTCCTGCGGAATTACCTATCGGTGTCATCACTGCCTTTGTTGGCGCACCATTTCTTTTATTCGTACTACGAGCAAAGAGAGTCCTTAAATGATCGAAATCAAAAACCTATCCGTGCGCTATGGCGATTTTTATGCACTGGACCACATCACATTAGATATCCCCCGTGGTTCGTGGACATGTCTTGTTGGTCCTAATGGTGCGGGTAAAACAACTTTCTTAAGAACGCTGCTTGGCAATAAGGCATACGACGGATCAATCACTATCGATGGCCTTGAGGTCTACAAGAATTTACGTAACGTCGCATTTGTTCCGCAACGTCCAGAGATTCCAGCAGGTATGGACGTTGCAGAGTATGTGATGCTCGGACGTGCACGCCTGGATGGATGGGGACGAGAATCTCGTACAAGTCGACGTTTAGTGCAACAAATACTTGAGCAGATGCAACTGTCTGGACTGCGCCACCAATTAGTTACGCAATTATCTGGCGGCGAAATGCAACGGGTACTGATTGCTCGCGCGCTTGTGCAAGAACCAGAGTTAATGATTTTGGATGAACCAACTTCAGCACTTGATTTGCACCACCAGATTTCAACACTGAATCACATTGAAGGAATGCAAAACAATGGCGTCACCATCGTTTCAACGATGCATGACATCACACTGGGTGCGATGTATGCAGAACGAATTGTCATTATGCAAAACGGCAAGGTGTTACTAGACGGACCTTCAAATACGGTGATTCATTCACCAGAACTCAAGCACGCATTTGATGACGGAATCACAATTCACACTCTGGACAATGGTCGTCCAGTAATTGTTGCTACAAAGAATTCACTACAGATATGAGCATCTATTTTGTTGCAGGCGGCGCCCGAAGCGGCAAGAGCCGTAAAGGTGAAGAACTAGCGCTGACATTATCTGGGGCAAGCAAGCCGATCTTTATTGCAACTGCTGAAGCAGTAGATGATGAGATGACTAAGCGAATTCAAAAACACCAGAATGATCGAGGTGATGCGTTTTCTTTAGTAGAAGAACCAAAGAATTTAAGCAAAGCACTGAAAGAAATAGATACCCATGCAACGGTTTTAGTGGACTGCCTGACATTATGGTTATCAAATAACATGATGGGCGAAGGCAGTGATTCAAATGAATCTGTGATTGCCGCGGCCCGCGCACGCAAAGGTGCAACTATTTTTATTAGCAATGAAGTAGGCGAAGGCATTGTTCCGATGCACCCGGTTTCGCGAGAATTTCGCGATCTCTCAGGAATCATGAATCAACAATTTGCTCAAGCGGCGGAGAAGGTTTATTTCATGAAATTCGGTATTGCCCAGGAATTAAAATGATTAATGACATCAAAGTAGCTTTTGCTTTTCTTACCCGAATTCCAATTGGGCACAAGCCAGATATTTCAATTCAGCGCAGCGCTGTCTGGTTTCCCTTTGTTGGTTGGGTAATCGGTGGCGTTACAGGAATTCTTTTTTACTTTTTATCTCAAGGCATACCAACTTTACCAGCTGCTGCGATAACGATTCTATTTTCAACACTTGTGACAGGTGGATTTCATCAAGATGGGTTAGCCGATACTTTTGATGGACTTGTTGGTGGATGGACACCGGAAGATCGCTTGCGAATTCTTAAGGATTCACGGCATGGCACATACGGAGTACTTTCAATTGTTTTACAGTTGATTATTCAAATTTCCTTACTTTCAACTTTGTCTCCAAAAGTTGGCTTACTTGCAATTATCACTGCGCACTCGCTGGGTCGGTTGGTTCCGATTTATTTCATGATGGCTCCTGCTGTTCCGTCACACGAAGGAATGGGTGCCACATACTCTCGTGCGGTGCGCGGGCGAGACGTACTTGCATCCACCGTGCTGACGATTGTTTTGCTCTTTGGGTTAATTGGCAGTCATCTATTTATTGCAGCCGCAATTGTCGCGGTCGTTGGTTTTGTTTTCTTGAGCTACGTTAAGAAGAAAATTGGTGGCGTTCTTGGTGATGTGTTGGGGGCATCCGAACAAATTGCCGAAAGCTTCATACTTCTTTACTTTGTTGTGATTCTGACTCATTCCATTTGGTTGTCATGGCTGATTTAGTTAAGGCCAGATTTGATGCTGTCTTATTTGATCTAGGTAATACTTTAATTAAACAAGAAAATCCTGGAGTGCCTTACGAATCACTGGCGGTTGAGTTACTTCCGGGCGTTGAGCAACTGCTTAAAGAGTTGTACGGGCAAGTAAAGATTGGCATAGTTTCAAATACGCAGACGATTACTGCAGGCGATATTAAAAAGAAGCTAGCGATTGTTGGAATTGATCATTACTTTGATGTTGTTATTGCTACCGGTGAATTAGGCATTCACAAGCCAGATCCAGCTCCGATTGTTGCGGCAATCAAGGCATTGGATATAAAAGCAGAGCGCACAATTTATGTAGGCGATATAGAAACAGATTTACAGGCAGCGAACTCTTCTGGTACTGCCTTTGCATACACAGGGCCTGATATTTATCAGTCAATGCATCAATACTTATTACACAGTGATTCTGCACTCGATCGTGCACTGCACACGCAACCAACGTACTCACAAGCACATGTAGATGCCGTACAAAAAGAATTCGATGGTTTGGCAAAGCCAGTTGGATCACTTGGCAAATTAGAAAAAGTTGCAGCACAGATTGCAGGAATTACACATTCGCACACACCAACTATTGACCCCGCTGCAATTGCCGTCTTTGGTGGCGATCACGGAATTGCAGCTGATGACTCTGTTACTCCGTGGCCACAAGCGATTACAGGAATGATGCTGGAAGTTATGGGAGATAAGAAAGCTGCTGTCTCTGTTTTGGCGGATGTTGCTGACGTGTACTGCCAATACATAAATGTTGGCGCGGTTAGTGACTCTAAGTCACGTGCTGTTCGCAACGAGAGAGTGAAAAGCGGGACGCAAGATGTTCGCACGGATGCTGCAATGACGCGAGAAGAAGTTATCGCTGCAATGAACGTTGGCGCACAAACTGCTGAAAGATTAATCGCCGGTGGTTCAAGGTCACTCTGTACTGGCGAAGTGGGAATTGGAAACACAACGCCGTCAGCAGCGTTGATTGCCCACTTCGCAAATGCAAATGCGCAGGAAGTTACCGGACGCGGCTCAGGAATTGATGATGCGACTTATGTACGGAAAGTAGAAATCGTCGAGCAATTGATTAATAAAACAAAATCAACAACAGATCCAATTGATGTTCTTGCTCAAATCGGCGGTTTAGAAATAGCTGCACTCACTGGCTACATACTGCGCACAACATCTCTACAAATACCGGTTCTATTAGATGGTGTAATCACACTCGCGGCAGCAACAGTGGCAGAAGCAATGAAACCAAACACAACAAGCTTTCTTATTGCTGCACATTGTTCTTCCGAACCAGGATCAAAAATTGCACTAAAGCACCTCGGACTAAACCCGCTTCTAGATTTAGATTTACGACTTGGCGAAGGCACCGGTGCTTTGTTATCAATACCTATTATTAGATCGGCATGTCAGGCACTTTCTCGCATGGCTCGGATCTCTGATCTGCTTTAGAACCATTTATTCACAGAGGATTACCAACCAATTCACCCTTGTGCCCCTTTTAAATCAAGGGTTTCTTGCTATTCTTTTGCCATTCCTATGGAGGTATCTATGCTTCGCAAGATTGTTATCGCTTCAGTTCTAGGCCTATTTTTAGCCACTTCAGTTGTCACACCAGCATCGGCTGCGACAATCAAGACTGGTACTTCCTGCGCAAAGGAAGGTTCAGTGAAGAAGGTTGGCAAAAAGGTCTACCTCTGTGGCAAGAACCCATTCGTCACACCAACAAAGAACACTTGGGCCCTAAAGACCTGTCTTGAGGGTTACGACAGTTACATCTCCATCAAAGATGATCTAATCCCACAGGCTATGGACATGCTTGGCCTTTTGGGTGGAGCAGACAAAATCACTCAACAGGCTGAGATCGACACGATGACATCGGATAACGTCCTTGTGCTCAACGCCCTGAAGACAAAATGGTGTAAAAAAGGCGCCTAAATCCCATATAAGTAGTATCAAAGGGCGGTTTTCTATATCGGAAGGCCGCCTTTTGGCTTGCCTGCGCAGGATTTGCGCTTAAGCAAGGTAAAATTAAGGTCTGGAGTAACCCCGCTCCCTCGATGAAATGTCCGTTTTGTCTATCCTCCGCTACATTCAGGCTGCGGATGCGTAGTAGTTGGTAGAGGCGGCGACGGTCGGCTCTGTAATACAAAACCGGTTAAGGAAAATCCAAGTGGCTATTAAGAAGAAGGCTCTAGCGCAAGGACCACGTGTGTGGACCGTTGCTGAGCTCGGTGCTTTCTACACAGAGCACCGTTCAGAGCTTCTTGCCCACGCTAATCGCGTACTAAAGGATTCCGCAAAGGCTGAAGAAATCACACAAGATGCCCTGATCAAGTTCATGTTGGCTGCTCCAGAACTAGAGTCAACAGATCACGGCCTTTCTTATCTACACCGCACAATTGAAAATCTTTGCATTGATCTATTCCGTCTAGAGGGACGTCGTCCAAACCTTGTGGTTCTAGATGACGCCACTGCTGAAGTTGAGGCTGCTTGGCAAGTAGATGGCGATCACTCATCTGTCATTTCAGCTGCAGAGGATGCAGCAATTATTCGTCAAGCACTTGCAATGTTATCTCCTGCTGAGCGCGCAGCGCTTGTGATGTGGGAGATGGAAGGTCGATCAACTTCTGAGATCGCATCCGAGCTCGGCATTAAAGAATCTGCAGTTCGTCACACAGTCTCTCGTGCTCGCGCATCTCTTCGTCGCGTTCTCAGCGAACTCGTCATCGATGAAGAGCGTGGTCTTACTGCCCTTGACATGCTTTCCACCTCTTATAAGAAGGCAGCAGTCCTTGCACAGAAATCCTCCAAGGTTGCACTCTCCCTTCTTCTCGTTGTCACAGCATTTCTCGGCTTTAACTCATTGACCGGCAATGAAGGAAATGTTCAGGTCAACGATCTTGCAATCTCAGCTCCAACAACTGTGACGGAAGAAGCAGTTACACCTGCTGCCCCAGTTGTTGTTACAGAGCCAGCAAAGAAAGTTTCAGTAAAGAAATCATCTGGCATTTCCGTTGAAGAGTTCAACGACCAGATGGATATCTCCAAAGCTCAACTGGAATCAGTTGCAGTCATGGCAGAGACGCTAGCCATGATCATGGTCGCTGAAGGAGATACAACCCAATAACTTTCCGCATCGGTTATGGCGCTACACGTGTTCGTCATAAAAGAAGCGGAATTAGAAGATCGAAAGATCTTCGAGCCAGATCCAGGAAATTCCTGAATCTGACTAACGAAAGGAAAAACATGTCTACAAAGACAAACTTCAAGCGCGTAGCGCTTGTAGCAGTAGCAGCGTTGGGACTTGGTGTACTTACATCAATCGCTCCAGCAAATGCAGCTGATTTTGCAGCTGATGATCTCGACATCAATGCAGCATCAACTTCAGTAAACACAGGAGCATGTTCTATCGCAACTGGTGGACAAGGTGGCGTATTCGTCAACGGTTCACTTGTTTCTATGGACTCAGCTACTGCTGATGATTACTACATCAAAATCTCAGGTCCAGCTGTTGTTGTTTCAACAGAAGGTGCATCATCAACACCAACAACGATTACTGATACCGATGGAACTGCATCTGATACACACGAAATTCGTCTAAATGGCCTAGGAACAGTAACTGTTACTGCCTCTGTATCATCATCAACTGCAGCTGTTGACACATTCGACATCACTGTTGTTGCATCATGTGAGACAAGCACGCTATCGCTTGCGAATAGCAATTTCACAATGACTTCACTTGCTCAAACAGATACAGACGATGCAGCAGGAACTGCTTGGGAAACTGCATTTAACGGCGTAGATACAACAGATGCGAACACTGTTGCTGTATCTGGCGTAGGTTATATGCGTGCTCAGTTGTTCAACGTTTACGATGCAGCACTTTCATCAAAGCCAATCGTTGCGACTGCAACAGGTACTGGCACAGGTTGCTGGGTGGCAGTTGAAGCATCTGACGCAACCGCAGGTGCTGCAACAGATCCAGCTGCATCAACTGCAGTTATGACAGGAACAGGTGCGGACCTTACTTTGGAAGTAAAGGCTGCTACATCAGGCGAAGCAGTTAACTGCTCAGTTACTTTGACATGGAACGGCATCACAGTCGGTACAAAGTCATTTAAACTTCAGGGAGTTGCAGCCAAGGTTGTTGTCTCTGGTGTGACTGTTGGTGTTAAGAGTGGATCTGGTTACTACCGCGCAGCTGTTACAGATGCACTTGGTAACGTACTTCCAAGCATCACAATCTCAAACTCAACAACTGAGGCTAACAACGTTGCATCAGTACTTGTGGTTTCTGACGCAGCCTCAGTAGCTGCAACAACTGGAACAGCAACTGATGCTTCAACTGGTGCTATTTTGGGTACAACTCCTGCGGTCACTGCTGCAAACCTTGCAGCAGGAACAGTTGCTTCATACGCATGTACTTCAAAGGGTGGAGCTGCGAAGATCACAGTTCGTGCTCTTGCATCTGGTGTTACATATGTAACTTCAGCACCATTTGATGTCTATTGCGGCGGAGCTTCAATTGACACATGGTCAATCTCATTGGATAAGGCTTCTTATTCACCAGGTGAGATTGCAACACTTACTGTCTCTTCAAAGGATGCTGACGGAAACTTCGCTCAGTCACTCCTAGCACTTGGTGAATCAACATCTGCATTCGGTGGAATGACATTTGTTACAGCTCCAACTGATGTAGACAAGTTCAACTCAGGTGCTGGTACAAAGACTTACCAGCTATCAGTTGGAACAACAGAAGGTTCATTCGTTGGAACTTTCAAGTTAACTGGAACAACTGATACATCTGCTAAGACTGTGTCTTACAAGATCGCATCAACTTCAACTGCTGTAAGCAATGCCGATGTTCTCAAGGCAATCGTTTCCTTGATCGCATCAATCAACAAGCAGATTGCAGCCCTTCAGAAGGCTCTTCTAAAGAAGTAATAACTTCGATAGACACTAAAGGCGGCCCCTTCGGGGGCCGCCTTTAGGCTTTTCTAAGGTGCGCAGCGGTATATTTCATTTCATGTTCCTAGCATTAATTCCATTGGTTTTAGTTTCGGTTGGTTGGTTCGCACACGATCCAGTTTCTATATTTGCCAGTTCGGTTTTGCTTGCGGGGGTACTGATAGCGGTTTTGGTTAGAAGCCGGGGTTCGTGGAAGAAGTCTTGGTTCTTATTGACCCCCATTGGACTTGTATTGGGGTATTTAGTTTCAGCAGTCGTGAATGGGCAAGGCTTGGCTCCGATTTATTTAGGTGGATATCAAAGAAATTTTGGCATAGCTACCTGGTTGGCACTGACATTGGTGGTTTTGGTTTGCGCACAGGGCGAAGTTAAAATTCGTGGATTTTTGGATTGGATCCTTCCAAGTGTATTGATTGCTGGTCTGGCATATGGGTGTGTTCAATTCTTGGATCAAGACCCATTGCCGTGGACTAACCCGTACAAGGCTGTTTCGTTAACTTTAGGAAATCCAAACTTTGCTGGAGCATTCTTTGGAATTCTAAGCGTTGTAGCGGTCTCAAGAATTTTTGTTGGGAAAACTAGTGCGCTTAAAGTTTTTGGTGTATTGCTTTTCGCAGCAACCGTATTTATCAGCCTTAAAACAAAGTCATTACAATCGCCACTGCTAATCATTGGTGGCATCTTAATCTTTGCGTTGCTTTCAAATCTTGCGGCAAAGGGCAGAATTGGACGAATTACCAAGCTTGCATCAGGTGGAGTACTTGGTGCAGCCGTAATTGGAATAGGTGTGCTCTTTATAGGTGGTGGAAGTTTTCTGGCTACTGTGCGAGAGAAATTATTCTTTCAAGGAAGCGTTGCACAGCGTCTAGATTATTGGCGCACAGGATTTGAGATATGGAAAGATCATCCAATCTTTGGTGTGGGAGCAGATCAGTTCCAGAGATATGCAGCGTTATACAGAACACCAGAGCAATTAAAACGTGACGGCGTATTTGTTATTCCAGACAAATCTCACAATGTGTTGATTGATCACTTTGCAAATGGCGGTTTGGTCGTTGGTGTGATTTGGATTGCCTTCGTTGTGTCAGTTTTTTACATGTTGCTTAAATCTCTAAAAAATAATGACAAAATTCAGGTTCGAAGAGATCTTGCTTTACTGGGCACAATGTGGAGCACATATGTTCTGCAGGCTTTGATCAGTCCAGATCAGATTGTGCTTTCTTTGATTGGTTATTCGAGTGCTGGATTAATCGCAGGTATTTATCTCAAAGATGCACCAACAGTGAAAATTGACCCATTTATTGTGCGTTCAGTGACAGCATTTGTATTGGTTTTGGCTGTCGTTATTTCAGGCAAGGCACTTATGGCCGATGCTAATGTAAAAAAGGTTGTTAATGGGCAAATAACAGGGGTGGAACCAATCTTGAAAGTTATTGATGCATGGCCAAATGCAAAGACAACAGAGTTGATTGGTATTCAAGAAATTAATAAACCAAATAATTGCGAATTTGCTAATCAGATATCTGACAAACTGTTGAAATATGACGATCGAAGCGCTCAAGGTTGGTATATGAAAGCCATCTGCGATAACAGTATTCGAAACTATGACAAAGCAATTGAAGATATTAATAACTCTGTTAAATTCGACCCGATCAATCCAAGCTACTTGGTTGGTAAAGCTAAGCTAGAAATCGCAGCCTCACGCATCGTTGATGCAAAGGTAACGATTGCAAAGATTACAGAAGTAGACCCAAGTAATGCTGAGTTGGCTGCGCTTAATTCATCTGTTTCAGCCATTAAGTAAGGCAGTATCCTTCTGCCTATGAAAATAGCAATCATCGGCCTGGGTTACGTGGGTCGATCTATCGCCCAAGCTGCGGTGGGTGCTGGCCATTCTGTTGTTGGTTTCGATATTAATTCTGATGTTATTTCTTCGTTAAAGATCAGCAAAAATTTCAAAGCAACGACCGATGCTGCATTGATCGGTGATGCAGAAGTAATTGTGATTGCGGTGCCTACGCCATTGGATAGCGCACGAAAGCCTGATTTATCAGCGGTTCACGCAGCTTGCAAAACAATTATTGACCATGTTAAGAGTCCAGTGTTAGTGATTAACGAATCAACTTCTTACCCGGGCACGTTGCGAAACGAGATAGCTGCGGTAATCGAGAAAGCTTCTGGACTTGGACATTTGTACGCGTCTTCTCCCGAAAGAGTGGATCCGGGCAACGAGAAATGGACACAGAAAAATACGCCACGGTTACTTGCTGGCTTAACACCTGAAGCAACAAAATTGGCTCGTAAGTTCTACTCATCCTTCTGTGATGAAATCATTGAAGTCTCAACCCCTGAAGTGGCAGAAGCTGCAAAACTATTTGAAAATACTTTTAGACAAGTAAACATTGCATTGGTCAACGAATTTGCCCAGATTAGCGATGCTTTGGATATACCAACTCGAGAAGTACTGGACGCGGCAGCGACGAAACCATTTGGATTTATGAGTTTCCAACCAGGTCCTGGTGTTGGTGGGCATTGCATTCCGGTGGATCCAAGTTACTTGGCCCACGTTGCGGAAAATGTTGGAGTACCAGCAGAATTTATTAAGCGCGCTAATCAAGTGAATTTAGGAATGCCGTCATATGTCGTTTCACGGGTTGCAAAAGATGTTGGCTCGTTGAAGGGCAAGAAAGTTGTTGTCATTGGAGTTTCCTATAAAGCAAATGTTTCTGATACCCGTGATGCACCAGCAGCTTTAGTGATCGATGAACTTAAGAAACTCGGCGCAGAGGTATCTTGGCACGATTCAGTTGTTGATACGTGGAACGGGCAATCCAGCAGTGATCTAAAAGGATTCGATGTCGCAATAGTTGTGACAAAGCATGATGCTGTAAGCGAAGCAGAGATTAAAGCGAGTGCGAGTTATGTATTTGATTGCACTGGCAGCATCAAAGGCGTTGCTGGGCTTTAAGAATTATTGATGTGCTGAGCTACATCAGCGATGATTTGTGAAAGATTCTTCTTTGGTGCCCAATTGAGTTCCTTCTTAATCTTGGAAATATCCGGTACTCGGCGCTGCATATCTTCAAATCCAGGAGCATAAGCCTTTTCGTAAGAAATAAATTCAATCGAAGATTGTGAGTTTGTTTCTTTGATTACTTGATCTGCCAATTCTTTAATACTTATTTCCCCTGTACCGCCAACGTTGTAAACCTCATTGATTGTTTTATCTGTACCAACGAGAGCAAGCAGCGCCTCGATGGCATCGTGTACATGGCAAAAAACGCGAGATTGGGTACCATCTCCGTAAATACCAATTGGTTCGTTCTTGAGAGCAGAGCGAACAAAGCGAGGAACAACCATTCCGTAGTGTGCTGATTGGCGGGAACCGACAGTGTTGAAGAGTCTGGCTGTTGTGACTTTTAAACCTTTTTCTTGGTTGAGGGAAAACGCCATTGCTTCTTCAATTGCCTTGGCATCTGAATAAGACCAACGAATCTTTTGCGGTGAACCAACAACACGGTCATCTGTTTCATTCAATGGTTGCTTCGGGTTCTTTCCATAAATCTCAGAAGTGCTTGCAATCAGAATTCGCTTCTTGTGATTTGCCGCGGCATTTAGAACAACTTCGCTGCCTGCAATATTTGTAGAGATTGATTCAAGTGGAGACTCGAGAATGGTGTTTACGCCAAGGGCTGCTGCCATATGGAATACAAGATCAACATCTTTAATAGTGTCATTAATCAGATCGGCATTTCTGATGTCACCATCGATGATTTCGAAATTCTTAGTAATGTGTTTGATATTGGCAGTTGATCCAGTAGAAAAATTATCGAGTGCAACTACTTGATCTCCGCGCACGATCAAAGCATCGGCTAAGTGAGAACCGATGAATCCGGCTCCGCCGGTGACGAGTACGCGCATAGGTATAATCCTATTTTGCTAACTTCTTATATAGCGATACATGGGCGCTGATCATCTTCTCAACAGAAAATGCCTTTGTAGCGTGCGCTTTTGCAGCCTTGCCCTGTGCAGTGCGGAGAGCTTTGGAATTGATGAGTTTTTCAAGTGCCCTAGCTAATTCTTCTGTGTTCTTGGGGGTAACAAACCCAGTCTTGTTATTGATAACCACTTCTGCGACCCCACCAACATTTGTAGCCACAACTGGCTTGGAAGCAAGTTGAGCTTCGATTAAAGCAATCGGCATCCCTTCATTTTCGCTAGTGGAAAGAATGATGTCGGATGCAGCAAACAACTTTGGTGCATCTGTCCACCCAAGAACTTTTGTATTTTTTGGTGCTTGTGCTTTTACTTCGTCCAACATGTCACCACCGCCTGCAATAAGAAATTGTGCATCTGGAAATAGCTTTGCTATTTCCAGCGCACGTAAAGGATTTTTTACACCCGTCACACGGGCTATCCATCCAATAGTGATTTTTTTACGTTGCTTTGCTTTAGGAATTTTAAGCGGTTCAACACCTGGTGGAATATTTGTGAATTGTTCTGGCTGACCTATTTCTCGTTCAAGCAACTCTTTTGCAACCTGAGCACCGACCGTGACAATCGCATCGGTGCGCATCGCAAAGCGACGTTCGAATGAAGTAATGATTAATGACTTAAGACCAGAAAACTCTGGGTCATCAAATAAGTGACCATGAAAAGTATGGACAAACTTAACTCGCTTGCCTGCAGCTTTGTTAATCTCTTTTGTTTTGATACGACCGATAAAGCCAGCCTTAAAAGTATGGGTGTGCAAAATATCTGGCTTCACTTCTTTAACTACTTCGAGGAGTTGCTTGAGTGCAAAATGATCTTTGAAGGGATTGATTTGGCGCCCTAGGGAAGGAATGCGAATTACTTTAAGTGTTTTAGCTGAAGGATCTTCTTGTTCAAATCCTTGTACAAAACCTGCGGCAACATAAGTTTCTATTTTATGTTTTGGCAGCTCTTCGGCTAATCGCGTAATGTAACGAGCGGTGCCGCCAACATTAAGTCGTGCAATTACATGCAGAACGCGCATGGTTTATTGCTTTTCGTAAGCAGCAACGACTTTTTTGGCGGGTCCTGACATCTTTACAACACCGTTTTCGAGCCAAATAGCCTTGCTTGCGAGTTTGCGCACTGCGTTCATATCGTGTGAAACAAGAACAACAGCAGCACCCTTCTTTATCAATTCTGACATTCGCGCACTTGATTTAAGTTGAAAATCAGCATCTCCGACGCTGAGAACCTCATCAATGAGCAGCACATCAGCAGTTTCATCTGTAGCCGTTGCAAAAGCAAGACGTGCAACCATGCCGGAAGAGAATGTGCGGAGCGGGAAATCCATATGGTCTGTGACGCCGGCCCATTCACCAATTGCTGCGGTACGAGCTTTTGTTTTATTCATGTCGCGGCCCATAAGAGTTGAATAAAAGAGCACGTTTTCAGCACCAGTCATTTCTGGATGAAAACCTGCACCGAGTTCAATCATCGGCGCAATTGATCCTGTGACTTTTGCTTTGCCTTTTGTTGGTGGCAGAACTTGGGCAAGAATTTTTAGTAACGTGGATTTGCCAGCACCGTTCTTGCCGATGATTGCAATTACTTCGCCAGAATTAACGGTGAATGAAACGTCTTTAAGAGCAACATAATTTTGAACTCGAACTTTTCGGTGCAGTAGATCTCTAAAGAGTTCTTTCAATGATCCTGTTTTGTTCTTTAAAACGCGGTATGTCAGGCTGACATTCTTAATCTCAATGGTTGCCATCAGAGCATCGCCACCGTTCGTGGCCAGAACTTCTTGAACATGTATGTCCCGAAGAGAATTGCGAGGATTCCAGTGGCGCCCATGTAGAGCCAATCATTGAGTGTTGCTGTTGAGTTATTAGAAAAAGCCCAACGGAAGCAGTCAAGATAACTTGTCAGCGGATTGAGCTTAACGATGTTTTGCATACGTTCGGAGAGTATTGAGATTGGGTAAAAAACAGGGGTTAAGTAGGTGAGAATCAAAAGAGTTACGCCGACAATGTTCTTGGTGTCATCGAAGCGAATAAAGAGAAGCGAGAGGGATAAGCCAAGACCAGCGACGAGTAGCGCTAAAAAGAATCCGACAATGATGACGAGCGGGAAAGTAAGCGCTAGAGATTGGCCGGCGATGTAGACAACTATGGCAAGAGGAATAAGACCGATAAAGAAGTTAACGAGTCCGGCAAGGGCTACGGAGATTGGAAAGATTTGTGGTGGTACATAGATCTTTGTAAGGACGCCTGCATTTGATGCGATTGATTCTGCCGAAATCATTATGCCTTGATTAAAAAATGAGTTAAGGACGATTCCGGCCATTAAATAAGGCGCGTATTGCTGACCATCAGGCAGTTGTCCTGCAAAGACAAAAGAGAAGACAACCCATAAGACGAAGCTGGTGAGCATTGGGTTGAGAAGCGTCCAACCAATGCCGATGACGCTGCGCTTGTATCGCAGAGTTAATTCACGACCAACTAGAAGTCGGATTAATTGCAGGTGCTTCATAAGGGCTTAAGTGTATTGCCAGACACAGGTATGGCTTTGCTCGCTCATGTGTAACTCACAGAAAATAGGAGTTCAATAGGGGTATGAGCAACGCGTCCACGATTAAGTACTCATCGGGTGCTGGGGTTGATTGGGCGGCGCTGATTGCAGGAGTTGGGTTAGGGCTCACCGTTGCCATGCAGGTCACGACGATGTCGTATTCAGATATTTCTTCTCCCTATGCGGTGATTACTTCGTTCTCACGGTTGTGTGCTCTGGTTGGCACTTATTTTGCAGTGCTAGGTATTTTTCTTATTGCAAGAATTCCTTTTGTTGAGCGTGGTGTGGGACATGACAGATTGGTGAGCTGGCATCGCAAGTTGGCGCCGTATTCACTCTTTCTTATTGGCTTTCACGTCATTTTCATTGTTCTGGGTTTTGCCGGACAAGATCAGATTCCTTTGTATAAAGAAACGTGGAACATGCTCACAAAGTTTTATTGGATGTGGGCAGCCCTTGGCGGATTTGTATTGATGATCTTGGCAGGTGTGACCTCTTATAAAAAGGCAAGAGCCAAGATGTCTTATGAGACGTGGTGGATTATTCATATCTATACATACGCAGCCATTGCGCTCTCCTTTATGCACCAAGTGCTCAACGGTTCTATGTTTGTGGGACATCCGCTTAATCGATTCTTCTGGACTGCTTTGTATGTCGTGATGGGTGCTTCAGTTTTGTATTGGCGTATTGGTTTGCCATTGGTGCGCTCACTGCGTCACAACATTAAAGTTGATCGTGTTGTGATTGAAGGACCTGGTGTTGTCTCCGTCATTATGCGCGGGCGCAAGCTGCACAATCTTTCGGCGCAAGGTGGACAGTTCTTCTCGTGGCGCTTTTTAGAAAAAGGGCATTTACTTGTTGCACATCCTTATTCTCTGTCGGCTGCGCCGACTGAGCATTATGTTCGCATTACTGTGAAAGATTTAGGCGATCACTCTCGTTCGCTTGCGCTGTTGCGTCCGGGCACACGTGTCTTTGTGGAAGGTCCGTATGGTGCTTTCACAGCAGGACGTTCATCTAGTCCACACGTTCTTCTAGTTGGCGGTGGTGTGGGCATTACACCTATCCGTGCAATCATCGAAGAGTTTAAAAACGGTGTGCAGATGGATGTGATCTTTAGAGCATCTAAGGAAGAAGATTTAGTTTTGCGTGAAGAACTAGATTACTTAGAGGCGCATTCTGATGGCACGATACGCGTGCATTACTTGGTTGGACCGCGTAAGAATCATCCAATGAATGCTAGATCTCTCACAAAGCTAGTGCCTAGCTTTGCCGATGCTGATATCTATATATGTGGGCCTACGCCGCTGGTGGACTCTGTGCGCAAAGCAGCCCAAGATGTTGGTGTTCCAAAAGATAAGTTTCATGACGAAGCATTCGGATATCACACGGAGATCAAATGAAGAGAGCGCTCTTAATCGCTGGTGGCACAGTCGGTGGGTTGGGTGCTGTCTTAATGATTACTCCACCAAATCTTTCAAAGACAACGTTGATTGCAATTGATACTGCCGCACCTGCACCGAGTGCGAAACCCACTGCTGCAGCGCCAACAGTTGCACCTGCCAAGCCTGTTGGTGGTGTGACTGGTTCATTTACTGGTGATCCAGTCACTATGCGTTATGGAATTGTGCAAGTAAAGATTACGGTTGAGAACGGCAAAATTACTGATGCGCAAGCGGTGCAGGCACCATCTGGTAGTAATGATCGTTACACACAAAAGGCTGTGCCTGTATTACGCCAGCAGACAATTGCTATTCAATCTGCAAATGTGCAAGGGGTATCAGGTGCTTCCTTTACGTCATACGGCTGGTATGAATCACTTGCATCCGCCATTGCAAAAGCTGGTCTATAAAACTTCTCATGCGCCAGCGCCACACAATCGATGCTTGGGGCACAAAGCTTTACTTTGATTGCGATGGAGAATCCTTTGATTCAGATGCAGCCTTTGCTGAGATAGCTGCTTTTGTTTCTTTGATTGATGATTTGTTTTCAACATATAAGCCTGACTCTGTTGTGTCGCAATTACGTGATGGACGGATGCAAATAGGCGATGCGCCAGCTGATGTGATTGAAGTTGCTAATTTGTGCGCAGTTGCTAAAGATTTAACGGAAGGTGCATTTGATCCGTGGGCGGTGCCGGGTGGTTTTGATCCCAGCGGGTATGTAAAAGGATGGGCAGCAGATAAGTGCGCAGATATTGCACAAGAACATGGAGCGCAGCGCGTGCAGATAAACTTTGCAGGAGATTTAGCGCTGCGTGGTGGTTTCAATGATGCAGGCGTCATAAAGCCTTGGTCTATAGGTATTTCTAATCCAGATAACACACAAGAAGTTGTGAAGGTTGTGGAGATATTCGATGGTGCCATTGCAACCAGTGGTGATTACGAACGAGGCGCGCATATTCATGATCCCTATACGGGCATGATTGCAATCGGTGCGCGCTCTGCCAGTGTTATTGGCCCTGATGCAGGGCTGTGTGACGCTCTGGCGACCGCGTTGATGGTTGCGGGCAAAGATGGTGGCAAATGGTTTGGATTGCCTGAGTTAGCTAGTTATTCGGCGTGGGTGGTAAATCGCAATGAGAACACTGCGTGGAGCGTTAACGACTAGCGGTGTTGAGTTGTTCTACTTCTTCCTTGCTCAATTTAATTATTTGAATAATTTCTAATAATTGCTCGACTGTGCGGGCACTTGCAATAGGTGCGCTGACTGCGGGGTTTGATCGAAGCCATGCAAGGGCTACAGCAGACATTGAAGCGCCGTGATTTTTAGCAATGGCGTCTAGTGCATCAATAGTTGCCCAACCAGTTGGTGTCATGTATTCCTTGACTGCTTCTGCGCGTACTGATTCAACTGTGATGCCGGGGCGGTATTTGCCAGAGAGGAAACCTTTTGCAAGACCATAGAAGGGAAGTGCAGACAAACCGTTTTTGGTGACAACTGCTGCTTGTTCTGCTTCAAAGGGATTGCGAGTAATTAAGTTGTAGTGATCTTGTAATGCGATGTATGAAGCAAGGTTGTTAGCCTTTGCTGTGTCTAGTGCATGTTGCAGGCGAGCACCTGAGTGTTGTGATGCGGCGATGTAGCGGATTTTGCCCTCGCTTATGTGTTTTGTGTATGTGGCGAGGGTTTCTTCGGTGGGAACTTTTAAATCATCTTCGTGTGAGTAATAAATATCAACATAATCTGTTTGTAGGCGGCGTAATGAGTCATCGAGTGCTGATGTGATGTTTTGTGGTGATAAACCGCGGCGCGTGGAAAGTTTGGCAACCTTTGTTGCAAGAACAATGTTGCCTCTGTTGTTGCGTGCTTTCATCCAATTACCGAGGATGACTTCTGATTCTCCGCCTGAATTTCCCTCTTTCCATTCGGAGTACACATCGGCGGTGTCGATGAAGTTTCCACCGGCTGCGACGTAGGCATCTAGGACTGCAAAGGATTGGGGTTCATCTGCGCTCCAACCAAAGACATTTGCACCCAGGCATAGGGGATGAACTATGAGATCTGTCTTTGGCAGTGTGAACATGGATACAACCTAAGGCAAGATGCTCTCATGGTCGAGACCACCGGTGGCTTTACTAGCGCGCAGCTAGCCCTTGAAGCACAGACACTTATGTTGCCATCGCTATCACACGCCGAAGCAATTGAAATTGGTGAGATCGCTATTGGACTTGGACGCGATAGAGCGTTGCCAATTGCTGTTGAAGTTCGATTAGGGCAGTGGAGTGTTTTTCATATTTCATTGCCGGGTTCAACAGATGTTAATGATTGGTGGATTGCGCGCAAAGCGCGCGTTGTGATGGCAAAGGGCACATCAACAATGTTTGAAAGAGTTGCAGCTGAAGAAGCTGGCGTTAATTGGTATGAGCACAATGGATTATCTGAAGAGCTACACGCTGTCCACGGTGGTGGATTTCCGTTAAACGTTACAGGTGCTGGGATGGTTGGAATTTTACTAATTAGTGGATTGCCACAGGTGCAAGATCATTTGCTCGGTGTTGAAGTCATTGCCGAATATCTAGCGCGTAAAGGTGAACAAAGTGCAATTCATTGATGACGCCGAATTTCAGATAAATATTGATTTAGATCAAGGTGCGCGTATTTCATCCTTGATCTGGCGAGATATGCAATTTGCTGTTCCGTTTCGTGGATCTCCTCTTACTTATGGTTGGTATGCAATGGCGCCATGGGCTGGGCGTGTGCGAGATGGAATTATTAAATCTCCGAGCGGGCAAGAGTTTCAGTTACCAACGAATGCGCATCCACCGCATGCCATTCATGGTTTTGGTTATGAATCATCGTGGCAAGAAATTGGTCCAGGGCGTTCTATGTTGTATTTACCAAAACCATATGGCGGCGCGACGGTGGAACAATCAATTGAAGTATTAGATGATGCCATTCGGTGGTCACTTGAATACGATCCTGGCGATTGCGACCTGCCTGCATGGATGGGATTTCACCCATGGTTTGTGCGAGATCTAGATCGTGGAGGAAGCGCCGAAGTGGAATTTAGCGCGGCCAAGATGTTATCCCGCGACTCAGATGGAATGCCTGATGGACAAATAGTTTCACCGAGTGCGCAGCCGTGGGATGACGCATTCACAGAGGTGCGCGGAACCCCCAGTGTTGTGTGGGAAGACGTTGCGCGCATCAGTATCGAATCAGATGCGCCGTGGTGGGTTGTTTATACCGAAGATCCTGATGGCATCTGTATTGAGCCACAGACCGCACCCCCTGATGCGCAGAACTTAGGTATTACCGGCGAGCACTACATCGAAGCGCTATTTGTCTTTGAAGAAGAATAAGTAGGATTTGCAGATGATTAATCGCGACCACCTAGCAAAGCTGATGAAGATCGAAGAGAAGCGTTTTCTTGCGCGCACTAAAAAAAGTGGCGCACTCTTTAAGCAAGCGAAGAAGACGATGCCTGGTGGCGTTCCAATGTCATGGATGACTAAGTGGCCGGGTGCATATCCACTCTTTGTGAAAAGCGCTAAAGGTGCACACTTTAAAGATGTCGATGGCAATACATACATTGATTTTTGTTTAGGGGATACCGGCTCTATGACAGGACACTCACCTGCTGCAACTGTTGCTGCGATTAAGAAGCAACTGAACTCTGGTTTAACTGCGATGTTGCCAACTGAGGATGCACTCGCCGTTGGTCGGGACTTAACAGAACGTTTTGGTCTGCCGATGTGGCAATTTACTGTCTCCGCCACCGATGCCAATCGACATTCAATTAGATATTGCAGACTTGTAACGGGCAAACAAAAGATCATTGTGATCGATAAGTGCTATCACGGCTCTGTTGATGAAACTTTTGCAACGCTAGATGCTGCTGGCAACACAGTGAAGCGCGAAGGAAACATCGGAGCACCTGTTGATTTGTCTGAGACAACTCGAGTGGTGGAGTTCAATAACTTAGCTGCGATGGAGGCAGCCCTTGCTCATGGCGATGTTGCAGCGATTTTGATGGAGCCTGCGATGACAAACATTGGAATTGTTCTGCCTGAAAAGGGTTATTTAGAAGCAGTTGGAAAACTTGCTAAAAAATATGGCGCTGTGTGGATTATTGATGAGACGCACACTATTTCTGTGGGACCTGGTGGAATGACAAAATTGCACAAATTAAAGCCAGATATGTTGACCATTGGCAAGGCTATTGCAGGTGGCTTGCCTACTGGAACATTTGGAATGACAAAAGATATTGCAGATCAGATTGCCGCAAAGGTAAAGCGCGAAATTGTTGATACTGGCGGCATTGGTTCCACATTAGCTGGCAATGCTTTATCTGCAGCTGCCATGCGCGTGACGCTTAAAAAAGTTTTAAATGAGAAGAATTTTAAGAAGATGATTGCCCTGGGCACACGCTGGTCAGATGGTGTCGATGCTGCGATTAAAGAGTTCGGCTTGCCGTGGCACTGCAATCGTTTAGGCGCACGTGGTGAGTACATATTTGCATCAAAGGCGCCGCGCACAGGCAAAGAAGCGGCCGATGGTGGAGATTTTGAATTAGAGCAATACATCCACTTGCGTCTGCTCAATGATGGCTTCTTGTTAACGCCATTTCACAATATGGCGCTGATGTCACCTGATACAACAAAGCAAGATGTTGATGCGCATACCAAGGCATTTCGCAAGATGTGCGCTGAATTAATTAAAGCCTAAGGATTTATAGAGGCCTAATCCTTTTTCATTATCAGCATCCACATATAACATCGATCGCTTCAAGCCTTTGCCAACTAAGTAATTCATTGCTGCAATCGAGACCGCACGTCCTATTCCTTTGTGGGCGTGCTCTGGGTGCACACCAACGACATATAACTCACCAATGGGATCTTGATTAACGAATTCGTCGTGAATCTTTGTCCAGCAAAATCCAATGATTGTTTCGGCTTCAACAACTAGGAAAAATCCATTGGAATCAAACCAGTGCTCTGCCATGCGGTTTTCAAGATCTGCCATTGCCCAATTTCCTTGATCAGGGTGGCGGGCAAAGATTGTGTTGTTTAACTCAAGCCATTGTGTTTTATCGGTTGAAGGGTTGAATGTGCGAATTGAGTATGAGTGTGCGATTTCGGGAATTGGATCGCCTAAGGAGCGGTGGATCTTAAGAATATGGCGCATATGAATTAAACGCGCTCAGAAATATTGGAATCTTTTCCATTGTGAGGCAATGTAAATCTGTATCCCACGTTTCGAACGGTGCCGATGATTGCTTCAAACTCTGGACCAAGCTTTGAACGCAAGCGACGGATGTGGACATCAACTGTGCGAGTACCACCGAAATAGTCATAGCCCCAGATTTCTTGCAGTAATTGCGAACGAGTAAATACTCGACCTGGGTGCTGTGCTAAATATTTGAGCAATTCAAACTCTTTAAATGTTAAATCAAGTGCTCGACCTTTGATGCGGGCGCTATATGAGTTTTCATCGATGACAACATCTCCTGTGCGAATTTCTCCAGAGGTTGGATCTGAAGCGTTAATCAATGATTGATAGGTGCCGATTGCAAGGCGAATGCGTGCATCTACTTCTGCGGGACCTGCTGTATCGAGCATGACATCGTCGATGCCCCATTCAGCGCTAATTGCAGATAAGCCACCTTCAGTTGTAATTGCAATGACAGGAGCGCCAACACCAGTGGTTGTGAGCAACTTTGTTAAAGATTTAGCAGCAGGTAGATCGCGACGAGCATCGATGAGAAGTACTTGCATATCTGGAACATCGACTAGAACGCTGGCTTCTGCTGGAAGAATTTTAACGCTGTGTTGTAGCAAACCCAGTGCTGGTAAAACTTCAGCGCTGACACCTTGTGTGTTTGTCAGTAATAACACGGTGGCCATCGTCGGGTTTCCTATTCCTTGTAAGTGCGCAACAATACTCTTGTGAAATCCTTGCTTCCACTCGTTATCGTGCTTGCGCTGGCTACTGCCTACGGCTTCTGGCACAAATTACGCGAGGGACATTTCAAAGTGCGCAGAAGCAAGGCTGCAGCGCTAGATGCGGCGATGCTGGGCTCACCTCTTGGATCTCGAGTGACGTTGGTGCAATTCTCATCAGCATTTTGCACACCTTGTCGCACGACCCGTGCACTTTTGTCTCAGATGACAGCTGACATGCACGATGTGGTCCATCTTCATATCGATGCCGAGGCAAACCTGGATCTGGTCAATCGCCTCAATATTTTGTCCACCCCAACGACGCTAATTCTTAATAAGTCAGGCACCGAAGTCGGCCGCGCTGTTGGTGCGCCTAAACGCGATGAAGTTCTCGCGGCAATTGCCTCAGTTAAGTAAGTGCAAGTTCTTCGCAATTAGTCTTTCGCTTTTAACTTCTTTATCCTTTCCTTCATGTCACAACAATTAAAAACACCAACCCTTATTGATGTTCGTGGTCCACGTTTCGGTGCTGCAATTACATTAGTTGTTTTAGCAATTGCACTTGCAACACAAAATGCGTGGTTTCTAACTCTTCAAGGAGTTGTCTTTGCAATTGGGGCAATCCGCGGTCCTCAATTCACTCCGTATTCATTTATTTTTAAGCGCGTAGTTAAGCCGCGACTTCGTGGGGAAGTTGTGACTGAAGATTCACGTCCACCACAGTTTTCAATGGGTGTTGGTCTGGTCTTTGCACTCGTTGGCTTACTTGGTTCGGCAATCGGATCTGCAGCGCTATTTAATGTCGCAGTCGGGTTTGCACTCGCCGCATCATTTTTAAACTCTGTCTTTAATTATTGTCTTGGTTGTCAGATGTATCTGCTCGTCTTAAGAGTTCGTAAGCGCTCAATTTAAATAACTAACAAATAGGAGAAATAAATGTCAAGAGAAAGCGCCCTTGTAACAACTGACTGGGTGTCAGAAAACCTTACAAATCCAAAGGTTGTATTTGTTGAAGTAGATGAAGACACAACACTCTATGAACAAGGCCACATCCAAGGCGCAATCACTTTCCACTGGCGAGATGACTTGCAAGATGGTCTTGTGCGTGACCTTGTTTCAAAGGAGAAGTTCGAAGCACTGCTTTCAAAAAATGGTATTGCAAATGACACAACAGTTGTTCTCTATGGAGGCAATAACAACTGGTTTGCAACATATGCATATTGGTATTTCAAGATTTACGGACACCAAGATGTTCGCTTGATCGATGGTGGACGCAAGCTCTGGGAGCTAAAGGCGTTGCCATTGGTTAAGGAAGTTCCAGCACGCGCTGCTACTCGCTATGTTGCAAAGGAGCGCGATAACACAATTCGTGCATTCCGCGATGAAGTAATTGCTGCAATCGGAACACTTAACATTGTTGATGTTCGCTCTCCTGCAGAGTTCTCAGGTGAACTTGCAGCCCCTGCTCACCTTCCACAAGAAGGCGGACAAATTAAGGGACATATTCCAACTGCTAAGAACATTCCATGGTCAAAGGCGGCGAATGAAGATGGAACATTTAAGGCAGAGGCAGAACTTAAATCAATCTATGAAAGCGCTGGCGTTGATCTTGCAAAAGACACAATCGCTTATTGCCGCATCGGCGAGCGTTCTGCATTCTCATGGTTTGTATTACATGAGTTACTAGGCGTTAACAATGTTAAGAATTACGACGGTTCATGGACTGAATACGGTTCATTAGTCGGCGTGCCCGTAGCTGTTGGTGCATAGTTGAGAACATGCGGTGCAACACCTGGTGGTCCTTCCCTTGATGGAATCGATCTAACTAAACAGAGCGTTATCCAAGGCGTCATACTCAGGGACGGCGATGCTGATGGTGTGCCAAATGGTGCACCTGTGGCTAATGCTCATATTCGTTTATTAGATAGCCACGGTGAATTCACCGCAGAAGTACCAACAAATACCGATGGACAATTTCGTTTCTTCGCAGCCCCAGGTGCATGGACTCTCGTAGTTCTAGCACCGGGGGTGCGTAAGGAGTTAAGCGTGAGCGCAGCAACGGGTATTCCCGCAGATTTAATTATTCAAATCTAGATTAGACTTGCCTTATGGCCGACAAGCACGAATTACGCGATAAGGGATTACGCCTTACACCGCAGCGCGAATTAGTTTTATCTGCTGTGCGCGAATTAGGCCATGCAACCCCTGAAGATGTTGCAGAAAAAGTGCGCCTAACGCATCCCGGAATTAATTTATCTACTGTTTATCGCAACTTAGAAACTCTTGAAAACGTTGGCCTTGTTCAGCACACACACTTAGGCCATGGCGGTGCGACTTATCACGCAGCAGAAGAGTTAACCCACTTACACCTTGTCTGCGGAACTTGCGAAGCAGTAGGCGATGCACCGATCACAATTGCTGGTCAATTCGTAAATGCGCTCGCAGATGATTATGGGTTTAAGACAGATGTTTCACACTTTGCAATTTATGGCACATGCGCTGCCTGTGTTGCTAAACAGAAGTGAGCCCAGTCGGCGTGAGCGCAGTGCTAGTTGAAGATGGCCCAGATAAGGGCGCTATTTGGCATTTCGGTGAGCCAGTAAAAGAACAACGCGCACTTGAAAATGGCAGTGCGTGGGCTGATTTATCTCATCTAGATATCGTTGCAATCAAAGGTGAAGATCGACTTACCTGGTTACACGCGCTGACAACTCAGCACCACGAACAATTACAACCAGGTGTGTGGCAAGAAGCTCTGATTCTTGATCCACAGGGTCATGTGCAATACCAATTTTTGTTAGTCGATGATGGCGATTCAGTCTTTTTAGTTCTAGATCCCGGGTACAAAGAAACGCTCATTGAGTACCTCAACACAATGAAATTTATGTTGCGAGTAGATGTTCGTGATGCAAGTGGTGAATATGCGGTCTTGCGTGCACCGGGTGCACAAACAGATCTTGGTGGACCTTTCGCACTTGTGCCACGAGGTGAACTAGATGAGATGCGCAAAGTATTTAGCGAAAACGCAACACAAGCGGGTACGTGGGCACTAGATGCCATGCGCGTTGCCGCAGGTCGCATTCGAATTGCTTTTGAAACAGATCACAAATCAATTCCAAATGAATTAGGTGTGCTCAATAAATCCGTACACATGGCAAAGGGTTGCTATCGCGGACAAGAAACCGTTGCCAAGATCTATAACCTCGGAAATCCCCCACGTCGCTTGGTTTTATTACACCTAGACGGAAGCGTTGTGACATCTCCCGCTCAAGGCACAGATGTGATGAATGGTGAAGTAAGAGTTGGTTTTATTGGCACCGTGGCGCGTCACCATGAATTAGGCACAATTGCTTTGGCAGTTATTAAACGAAATACACCAGTTGAAGCACAGTTAGAAGTTGATGGTATTCCTGCTATTCAGCAGGTAATTGTTCCGGCTTAATAAACTAACGCTTGCGTGCTCTCGCGCGTTATTTCTTCAACAAATGATGCGGCGCCTTCAATAACAATTCCTTTTATTTGATCGCCATCATTGATGTTACGGCGCACAGCGCACTGTGAACACAGAACAACTCGCGCACCAGAGACCAGCGCAGCTAATTGATCTGCAAGGGGCGCGGCGTGTGGCAGTTCAAACTCTGCAGCTTTTCCTGGCACTGCAAAATAGGCAGCATCACCAGTTAGCCAGAGTGAAACGTTGATGCCAGATGCTAAGGCCGCAGATGCAACAGAGAATGCTTGAGATACGCGCTCTGGTGCTTCAAGGCCGGCTGTTAATTTGATGACGAGATTTGCTGTGCGAGACATAGGACAACTCTAAAGTACGCTTGCGGGTATGGAAATCACAACCGCTGTGCTTTTAGCCGTTGCAGCCCTTGGGCTCGGCGTGGGCTTCATGATTTATGGTGTTCGTAGAAAAGAACGTCAAGCGCGCGCTCGTATTCGCAGTGCATATTACAAAGGTCAGCGTTAGTGGTCTTTACAATTCCAGAAGGTTTACATCCAGATCTTAATCCACTTGCGTGGTTAGTTGGAACATGGCGAGGCAAAGGTCGCGGTGAATATCCCGGTATTGAGCCATTTGAATACAACCATGAAGTTGTTTTTAATCACGATGGTCGTCCATTTTTAAATTACTACTCACGTTCATGGATTATTGATGCAGAAGGTGAAGTAATTAGACCTGCTGGATCTGAAACTGGATTTTGGCGAGTGAAACCAAATAATGTTTTAGAAGTTTTGATTTCACATAACACCGGAATCACAGAAGGTTGGGTTGGACAATTCGATGGTCCAAAGATTCAACTCGTTATGGATCAGGGCTATTCAGCGCCGAGTGCAAAGATTGTTACAGCAGGTGTTCGTTTATACGGACTAGTTGCTGGCGAGCTCTTCTTTGCCTATGACATGGCTGCCGAAGGAAAAGAACTACAGGCTCATATCTGGTCTTCCCTTGCTCGTTCAAGTGATTGAGTTTCAAGTACACGGGTAGACTTGGCACATGAACGGTCGCATTGCCACATTGATGGTGCACACATCACCACTGGATCAACCAGGTATTGGTGATGCTGGCGGCATGAATATTTATGTGACTGAAAGCGCCGAACGTATGGCTGCGATGGGCGTTGAAGTAGATATTTTTACGCGCCGTACAAATAAAGATGTTGCAGATATTGTAGAAATTTCTCCAGGTGTGCGTGTTCGACACCTAAACGTTGGACCAATAGATGGAGTTACAAAAGAGCGTTTACCTGAATTAATCGGTGAATTATCACAAGAATTTACTCGCTTGCTGAGTCAGGACTCTTATGACGTAATCCATTCTCATTATTGGATCTCAGGAAAAGTAGCTATGCCAGCGGCTGAAAAACTAGGAATTCCACTGGTGCACACAATGCACACCATGGCTCGCGTGAAGAACTTAAATTTGGCCGAAGGTGAATCACCAGAACCAATGATTCGCGTGCAGGGTGAAACTCAAGTTGTTGCAGCCGCCACAGGATTAATTGCCAATACAGATGCAGAGGCTGCAAGTTTGGTTTCTCTCTACAGTGCGTGTCCTGACAATGTTCATGTTGTTAGCCCTGGTGTGGATCTATACACATTTACTGCCGGTGCAGGGCGCGCGGCAGCACGCGAAGAAGTTGGTTTCGCGCAAGATGCGCTAGTAATTACTTTCGTTGGACGTATTCAGCCACACAAGGGCCCTGAACTATTGATTCGTGCAACATCGGAGATGATTAAGCACTCACCACAACTTCGTCCAAAGCTTGTTGTAAACATCATTGGTGGCGCATCCGGTGCCAATACCGCAGAAGTAGAACGCATGAAAGAACTAGTTGCCTGGCTTGGAATCTCAGATGTTGTGCAATTCGCGCCCCCTGTTCCACGTGCAGATTTGCCACAGTGGTATCGCGCTGCAGATTTAGTGTGTGTGCCAAGTTATTCCGAAAGTTTTGGTTTAGTTGCACTTGAAGCACAAGCATGTGGAACACCAGTTGTGGCAACCGCAGTTGGTGGACTGCGAACAGCAGTTGCTGACGGTATTTCTGGAGTATTAGTAGATGGACATGATCCACGTGCGTGGTCGTCTGTTCTTGCACGTTTAATTCAAGAGCCACAACGTCGTGTTCTTTTGTCCCTTGGTGCGATCGAGCACGCATCACACTTCGGTTGGGATGCAACTGCGCGCGGAACACTAGATATTTATGATCGCGTGCTTTCAGATGTTCGTGAAGCTCGTAAAACATCTGGTGCCTAATGGCTATTGATCCACGCGCTGTTATTGAAGAATTTCTGGATTCTCACGATTTAGATTACGACCGCGGCGATGAGAACACTTTTCTAGTTACTTTGCCAGGTGAGACAAAACTACAGACGCATTGCGCGCTTGTTGTGGGCGATCACTCATTAAGCATCAACGCATTTGTTATTCGAAAGCCTGATGAAAATGAAGCAGGAGTACATCACTGGTGCATGACCAAGAATGCATCGATGTATGGGGTTGCATATGCCATCAACACTCTTGGCGATATTTATCTAGTCGGTCGCTTGCCACTTAATGCAGTGACAGATCGCGAAATAGATCGCTTGCTTGGCGCGGTTTTGCAGTATTCAGACTCTTCATTTAATCCATTACTTGAACTCGGTTTTGCTAATGCAATTCGTCGTGAGTGGGCATGGCGAGTATCTCGTGGTGAATCACTGGCGAATCTAGAGTTTGCCCGTCACTTCATTTAGGATGCTCATATGACAATCAAACTCATTCTTTTGCGCCACGGTGAATCCGAGTGGAATGCAAAGAATTTATTTACAGGTTGGGTTGATGTCCGCTTATCCGCATCAGGTGAAACAGAAGCAAAACGTGGCGGCGCGTTATTGGCCGAGTGCGGTTTATTGCCAGATTTAGTTCACACATCTTTGTTACGTCGCGCCATTCACACATCGCAATTAGCGCTGGATGCATGTGATCGTCATTGGATTCCGGTTTCGCGTTCATGGAGATTAAATGAACGTCACTACGGCGCGCTACAAGGAAAAGATAAGAAAGAAACTCTTGCCGCATACGGTGAAGAACAATTCCAATTGTGGCGCCGTTCTTTTGATGTGCCACCACCAGCTATTGAAGATGGTTCAGAATTTAGCCAAGCTAATGATCCACGCTATGCAGGACTTGGAAGCAATCTTCCAAAGACAGAGTGCTTAAAAGATGTTGTCACACGCATGTTGCCGTACTGGCACGAAAACATTGCGCCAGATTTATTAAGCGGTAAAACCGTTTTGGTCACAGCCCACGGAAATTCGCTGCGCGCTCTTGTTAAGCATTTAGATGGAATTAGTGATGCCGATATCGCTGGATTAAATATTCCAACCGGTATTCCGCTGTATTACGAATTAGGATCTGATTTGAAGCCGGTTAAATCTGGCGGAGAGTATTTAGATCCAGATGCAGCTCGTGATGCAATTGCTGCGGTTGCCAATCAGGGTAAGAAATAATTAAGCTAAATCTGATGCGTACGTTCCTGTAACAAGGAAGTAGACACGACGAGCAACTGATACTGCGTGATCTGCATAGCGCTCGTAATAACGGCCAACTAGAGTCATATCGATTGCTGTTTCAATTCCGTGTGACCAATTATCATCGAGTAAAATCTCAAATAATTTACGGTGCAACTTATCCATCGCATCATCATCTTTTTCAAGTTCTACAGCGGCTAATGTGTCGCGAGAAGTAATGATTCCAGTTGTTTTTGTCATGATTCTCTGGGCTACTTCACCCATTTCTTGAATAATGAAAACTAATTCCGGTGGGATCGCGCATGCTGGATAACGCATGCGCGCAAGCTTTGCGATGTGGTGTGCAAGATCGCCCATTCGCTCGATGTCAGAGCTCATACGAATAGATGTAACGATTGTGCGTAGGTCACCAGCTACTGGTTGTTGACGGGCTAATAACGTAAGCGTGCGAGCATCTAGATCATGGTGCAAATTATCGATGCGCTCATCTTCAGAGATAACTTCCTCGGCAATGGCTAAATCTGCTTCCAAAATTGCTTTGGTGGCACGCACCATCGCGGTGTTAGCAAGTTGACTCATCTCGACAAGAGATACTGAGATGGCGTCTAGGTCATCATGAAAGGCGTCGCGCATTGCATAACCGTACCTTGAGCCTGCCTCTTCTTGGCGGAGGCAGGTTAACGGACATTGAATACAAGGCTAAGAAATGGGTTTTTTCATCCCAGGCTCACCCCCAATGGTGAGAGTTACACAAGCAAACTCTACGATGGTGCCATGTTTGGACGCCGATCATCACGCGAAAGTGCAAACGGCTCTGCACAGATTCCTTCAGGAATTGTTGACCTCCTCGAAGTTGTCGATGCAGAGTACTTATTACTTGCACCAGGTGAAATAGTTCTGCGCGCATCTGAAGCATCATCAACACTAGGTATGGTGCGCGATGGAAAATTAGTGAGCAATGAAATTTTAAACATTGTTCGTGCATGCAGACGTTCGCAAATCTCCCAAGAAGCCACAATCGAATTACCGCGTGGACCAATTGGTGAAGGTACACACAACTTATTGGTTCGCGTCTCTCCGATAGGCACACAAGGAGTGATTGCAGTTTTGATTTTCGATGACTCAGAGTTCAGGCGCCTAGATGCTGTGCGCAGAGATTTCGTTGCAAATATCTCACACGAGTTAAAAACACCGATTGGTGCGCTCTCAATATTGAGTGAAGCCGTGCTTGAGGCTAGCGATGACCCAGTTGCAATTACTCGCTTTGCAACAAGAATGCAGGCAGAAGCAAAGCGCCTTTCAGATTTAGTTCAAGAAATCATCAATCTTTCTAGAATTCAAGATGAAGACCCGCTTAAAAATGCAACTCCAATTTTAATCAGTGATCTTATTTTGCAAGCTATCGATGAATCTCGGTTATCTGCAGAATCTCGAGAGATCAAGATTGAATTCATTAATAATAGTGAAGTAACTATTTTGGGTGATGCAACTCAATTAGAAATGGCCATTAGTAACATAATTGAAAATGCCATCAATTACAGTCCTGATAAGACCAACGTTGTGATCTCATTAAGTAACGTTGATGGGTTGGCTGAAATAAAAGTTAAAGATCAAGGTATCGGAATCTCAGAGCAAGATATTGAGCGCATCTTTGAACGTTTCTATCGAGTTGATCCAGCGCGTTCACGTGCCACAGGCGGTACTGGACTTGGTTTATCAATTGTTAAGCACATCATCACAAATCACGGTGGAGACATCACTGTGTGGAGTGAGCAAGGCGAAGGAAGTACTTTCACGATGAGACTTCCTGAATTTATTGAAACAGGCGACTTGCAAGAGAACTTAGTAAGCGTCCCTAGTTTGACGGAGGAAAAGTAATGTCTCGAATTCTCGTAGTAGAAGATGAAGATTCATTTTCAGATGCATTGGGATATTTACTAGGTCGCGAAGGCTTCGATGTGTGTGTTGCCGATACAGGCACAAAGGCAATTGAAGAATTTGATCGTGGGGGAGCAGATTTAGTATTGCTCGACCTGATGTTGCCAGGTTTATCTGGCACCGAAGTTTGTAAGCAACTACGCACACGTTCTAATGTGCCAATCATTATGTTGACGGCAAAAGATTCAGAAATCGACAAGGTTGTAGGTCTTGAATTAGGCGCCGATGATTACATCACTAAGCCTTATTCCTCTCGCGAACTAGTCGCTCGTATTCGCGCAGTTCTGCGCCGCAACACTGGTGAATTCACAGATGAAACATCTTCTAGTGGCTCACTGGCAGCAGGTCCAGTTCGTTTAGATGTTGAACGTCACTTAGTTAGCATCAATAACGAGAGCGTTTCATTTCCACTCAAAGAGTTTGAATTACTTGAATTTCTCATGCGGAATGCTGGTCGCGTGCTGACACGTATGCAATTAATTGATCGTGTGTGGGGCAGTGATTATGTGGGAGATACAAAGACTTTAGATGTGCACATCAAGAGATTGCGCTCCAAGATTGAAGCAGATCCAGCGAACCCAGTAATTATTCAGACCGTGCGCGGTCTTGGATACAAGATGGAAGCTTAAGCAGTCGGTTCTGTACTAGGTGCTAAACCACTTGTAACTTCTGCATAAATACCTTCTTGTTCACGAACTAATACATTAAAAGTAATTTCGCCAGCTTTTCCGAAGAAGAGTGAAAGTTCTACATTCGCACCTGGCTTTAAGTTGGCGCCAACAATGACTGCCTTAGCGTTTGCAGTTTCGCCTTCAAAGCGAATTGTTTGATTTTGAGAAATAGTACTTACTCCGCCAAATACTGCTTGGTTTGCCCCAACTGCAAGACCTAAGAGAGCGTCATCATTTGCACCGGCATTGATAACGGTGCCAACTACGACTGCAGATCCATCTGGTTGAGCAACAAGTAAGAAATTTCGAAGAGAAATATTGTTATCGTCTTTGTTGATGCCGCCTTCTTGACCATCTGTAACTTTCTTAGTCAAGCGCGTAGTCGCGTTAGGTCCTGCTCCACAACCACTTAGTGAAAGTGCAAGAGCAACAATTACTAGTGGTGCAACGATTGTGCGAATACGCATTTCTAATCTCCAAGTACTTTGTAAAAATAATGTTTTCTCATTTGTCAAGATGTAATAAGCATATTCTCTCACGTCAAAAGGGCGTTTTTACCCGCTTAAATCCGAGGTGACTAACCCCTTAAATGACTGGTATTATTGGTCCCTAACGAAGGGCACCACATGTCATTTAAGGTCGGCGAAACCGTTGTTTATCCTCATCACGGAGCAGCACTTATCGAAGCCATCGAAACTCGAGTAATTAAAGGCGAAGAGAAGACCTACCTCGTTCTAAAGATTGCACAAGGCGATCTCACAGTACGCGTACCAGCAGAAAACGTTGACCTAGTTGGCGTTCGCGATGTTGTTGATAGTGCAGGCCTTGATCGTGTATTTAATGTTTTGCGTCAGCCATATACAGAAGAGCCAACAAACTGGTCACGCCGTTACAAGGCAAACCTAGAAAAGCTTGCTTCCGGTGATGTTATTAAGGTTGCAGAAGTAGTTCGCGATCTTTATCGCCGCGATCTAGATCGTGGATTATCAGCTGGCGAAAAGCGCATGCTTGCAAAGGCAAAGCAGATTTTGATTTCAGAGCTCGCACTTGCAGAGCGCACTGATGAAGAAAAAGCAGCAGTTATCCTCGATGAGGTTCTAGCTTCTTAAATTTTTAGTTTAAATTTTCTACGTATTTGGGGAAACAAATGAGCCAGTGTGCGGCCATCATTGCAGCCGCTGGCAGTGGCGAAAGATTTGGAGCCACACTTCCTAAAGCACTAATCACTCTAGGCAATCGCACACTTATTGAGCACGCTGTTGCAGCCCTTGCACCCATTGCATCTGAAATAGTTATTTGCGCACCAGCGGGATATGAAAAGCAGATTCAAGAATTAGTTGGCGCTGACATCACAGTTGTTACAGGCGGAACAACTCGCTCAGATAGCGTGCGAGCAGGAATCGCAGCCCTTACTGGTAAAAATAAATATGTTTTGGTTCATGATGCTGCTCGCGCACTGGCGTCAACGCAATTAGCAAAAAATGTTCTGGCAGCGCTAGAAAAAGGCGAAGTAGCAATTATTCCAGGTCTTGAATTAATTGACACAGTCAAAAGCGTTGATGCAGGTGGTCACGTTACTTCTACGCCAGATCGCGCATCACTTCGGCGCGTGCAAACACCACAGGGCTTTGATCTAGAGATTTTAAAGAAAGCACATTCAAGCGGTGCTAATGCAACAGATGATGGCGCACTGGTTGAAGCTATCGGCCACAAAGTATTAATCATCAATGGCGAAGACCGTGCTTTGAAAATTACAACACCTGCAGATCTTGCAACAGCGCTTTCAACACTTGGTGATTCATCAGAATTTAGAACCGGTGTTGGTGTTGATGCACATGCATTTGAAGAAGGACGCGAGCTATGGCTTGCAGGTTTGCACTGGCCAAATGAAGTAGGCGTTGCTGGTCACTCTGACGGCGACGTTGCAGCACATGCAATCTGCGATGCTTTATTTGCAGCGGGACAACTCGGTGATCTCGGAAGCAATTTTGGAACAGATAAACCAGAGTATGCAGGCGCATCTGGTGTGACGTTACTAAAAGAAACAATGCAGAAAATTAGCTCTGCTGGTTATTCGATTTCAAATGTCACGGTGCAAATCATTGGCAATCGCCCAAAACTCACAAGCCGCCGCAGCGAGGCAATAGCAACATTGTCAGCAGCACTTGGTGGTGCCAATGTTTCTGTACTTGCAACAACAACAGATGGCATGGGATTAACTGGCGAAGGCCGCGGCATCGCAGCAATCGCGTCAGCTCTGCTCATTAAGCAAGGGTAGAATCACCTAATGAGTTCGCTACATTTATATGACACATTGACGCGAACCACCGCACCCTTTAAAGCAATCAAGGCTGGCGAAGCATCAATTTATCTCTGTGGTGCAACTGTTCAAGCGCCACCACATATTGGTCACGTTCGAAGCGGAGTGAACTTCGATATTTTGCGCCGCTGGCTAACCAAGAGTGGCTATAACGTAACTTTTATTCGAAACGTTACAGATATCGATGACAAGATTTTGCACAAGGCAGTTCATGAAAAAGCGCCATGGTGGGCAGTTGCAATGAAATATGAGCGAGCATTCGCTGATGCATACGCAGCACTAAACGTTGCACCACCAACCTATGAACCGCGCGCCACAGGTCACATCACCCAGATGATTGAACTCATGCAAATACTGATCGAACGCGGCGCTGCATATGCGCCAGGCAATGGCGATGTCTATCTTGAAGTTCGCAAACTTAGTTCTTACTTAACTCTGTCTCGTCAAAAGCTAGATGATCTATTGCCGGCGGCGGACGCGGATGAAACATATAAAAAAGATCCACGAGATTTTGCGTTATGGAAAGCTGCAAAGCCTGGAGATCCATCATGGCCAACTCCGTGGGGCGCTGGTCGCCCTGGATGGCATCTTGAGTGCTCTGCAATGGCGCACGCATATCTGGGTGAAGCATTTGATATTCACGGCGGAGGATTAGATTTAGTTTTTCCACACCACGAAAACGAAATTGCACAATCAGAAGCTGCTGGATATCCATTTGCGAAACTTTGGATGCACAACGCATGGGTTACAGCATCTGGTGAAAAGATGAGCAAGTCACTCGGCAACTCATTACAGGTTGCAGAGTTGCTCAAGAGTGTGCGCGGAATTGAATTGCGTTGGTATCTCGGCAGTGCTCATTACCGTTCGATGGTCGAATTTTCTATGGGCGCACTTGAAGAGTCTGCAACAGCGTTTCGTCGTATCGAATCATTCTTACAACGTTCAGTTGAAATACTTGGCGTTGAGCCAACACCAGTCGTTAACGCCACTTTTGCCGATGCGATGAATGATGATTTAGCAGTGCCAACGGCTCTAGCAGGCATCTCTGAATCACTTCGCTTAGGAAATACTGCAATCACAGATGGTGATAAAAAAGGTATTGCACAGCACGCAAATGAGATTCGTGGGGCACTCGATGTGCTTGGTTGCGATCCATTTGATCTGGTATTCGCACACTCTGGTGCAGCAGATTTAAGTGCAGCCCTTGATGGAACTATTCAACTTGCCCTTGCTGCGCGCACTGCGGCTCGCGAACGCAAAGATTTTGCAGCATCTGATCAGATACGAGATGGCTTAGCAGCACTTGGAATTTCAATTGAAGACACAGCACAAGGGCCACGTTGGTCGATGACAAATCCTGTAACACCAACAGAAGGCAGTAAATAAATGGCCGGCAATTCAGAACGCAAAGGCGCAGTGCGCGGATCTAAAAAAGGTCCATCAGGTGGCACAGGCGGAAAAAACAAGAGTCGTCTTTCAGGTAAAGGTCCAACACCAAAAGCAGAAGATCGTCCTTATCACGCAGCGGCTAAGCGAAAGAAAGCATCCGAGAAGCGCACACCAAGTGCTGGTGCACGTGGATCTCGCACAGAAAAACCAAAGGGCGAAATTGTCTCTGGCCGTAACGCAGTTCTAGAAGCGTTGCGCGCTTCCGTTCCTGCAACTGAACTATTAGTTGCGCGCAGCATTGATGTTGATGATCGCGTCGCAGAATCCCTTCAACTTGCACTCAATCACGGACTTTCAATTCGCGAAGCACATCGCGCAGAAATCGAAGGAATCTCGGCTAATAGCCAAGGAATTATTCTTGCGATTAAGCCATATCAATACTCTTCATTCCAAGAAATTAGTGAACGTGCAAAATATCCCGCGCTCATCGTTGCGCTAGATGGTGTGACAGATCCACGTAACTTAGGTGCAATCGTTCGTAGCGCTGCAGCATTTGGTGTTGCAGGAGTTGTAATGACAGAGCGTCGCGCAGCTGCAATGACCGCCTCCGCCTGGAAATCATCGGCTGGCGCCGCAGCGCGCGTACCAGTTGCGCAAGTAACGAATATGGCTCGCACCATAGAGGATGCGAAGAAGATGGGTTGTTTCGTTGTTGGCCTAGATGGCGAATCAGATGTGACTCTTTCAGGTATGAAAGTTGCGACAGAACCAATCATGATTGTTGTTGGAAGCGAAGGAAAAGGCTTATCAAGACTTGTTCGCGAAAAGTGCGATCTCGTTGTTTCTATTCCAATGAATGCTTCAACAGAATCCCTTAATGCAAGCGTTGCAACATCCATCGCTCTGTTCTGGGTGGATGAGGCTCGTAGAAAGAAATAAATGCAGTACACACGTTTTATAGTTCTTGGTGACTCATTCTCTGAAGGAATGAGTGATGAAATCATTGATGGCAAATACCGTGGTTGGGCAGATCGCGTTGCCGATGTTCTGGCAACGCAGACTCCTGGCTTTACATATGCCAACCTTGCGATTCGCGGCAAATTAGTGCATCAAGTTCTAGATGATCAAGTGCCGCTAGCTCTACCGCTGATTGATGGTCCGAACACTCTCGTCTCATTTCATGCTGGCGCAAACGATGCACTTCGACCAAATTACAATCACAGCGCAGTTCGAACCGCATACGTAAGAGCTGTTACAAAACTTGTCGAAACTGGCGCCACGATCATACTTTTCACCGTACTTGAAAAAAATGGCAATGGCGGTAAAGCATCTGCTGTGTGGGAAGAGCGAATGGGCACATTTAACAAAATAGTGCGAGAGGTCGCAGATAAATTCAATTTGTTAGTAATGGATGCATCAATGGATCCTGAATCATCTAATCCAAATCTATTGGCTTTTGATCGCTTGCACTTAAACGTGGCTGGACATTACAGAGTTGCACAAGCAGTGCTGGAAAGAATCGGTGCTCCATTTGATTTAGGGTGGAAAGAGCCAGTTGTATCTCCAAAGAAAAAACCAATGATCATTCGCAAAGCGATGACTTTTTTATGGTTCGTAACTTTTGCACTGCCCTGGGTTTGGCGAAGAATCCGTGGACGTTCTTCCGGTGATGGTCGAAGCGGTAAATACACATCGCTGACATCGTGGCCAGCGCATTGATGCGCTTGCGACGTGCCACTTTAGGGCTGAGTTAAGACTGTTATCATTTGTTCTTTCCCTACTGTTCATTTAGAAAAGCGACCATTTACCTATGCTTCCCGCATCTCGCCTGATCGATAGAGAGCTCAGTTGGCTCTCCTTTAACGAACGCGTCCTTGATTTAGCAGCGGATCCGTCAACTCCACTCCTTGAACGGGTTCGATTCATGGCAATATTTTCATCGAACTTAGATGAATTTTACATGGTGCGGGTTGCATCTGTTTTAAGCAATCTCGAAGATGGCTCACCAATGACTGCAAGTCCAGATATTGAGCCATCTGTATTAATGAAAGCAATCTCTCATCAAACCCATGAACTAGTTTCTCGCCAATCCAAAATCTTCAAAAATGAAATATTGCCTGAAATGAAAAAGGCAGGAATTGAAATTGTTGATTGGCAAGAGCTGAATTCCGAAGAGCGTAAATATGTCTCCAAAATTTTTTCAGACAGAATTTTTCCAGTATTAACACCATTGGCCGTAGATCCGTCCCACCCATTTCCATATATTTCAGGTCTCTCACTTAATCTTGCAGTAATAGTTAAGAACCCAACGACTGGCGCAGTCTTCTTTGCACGCGTGAAAGTTCCACCTATTTTAAATCGCTTTATGCCGGTTGGCCCAAGCAAAGCACAAAGATTTATTCTTCTTGAAAGTGTCATTGCTACCCACCTTCAAGAACTCTTTCCAGGAATGATCATTGAGGATCATTACACCTTCCGAGTGACACGAAACCAAGATTTAGATATTGATGAAGATGATTCAGAGAATCTGCTCATTTCACTTGAGCAAGAGTTACAACGCAGACGCTTTGGACCACCAGTTCGTTTAGAAATTGAAGAAGGCATAGATCCCGCGCGACTTGAAAGCCTTGCTGAGCACCTACAAATTGCACCTGAAAATATCATTTCTGTGCCAAACCCAATTGATTTAACAAGCCTGCATAAGATTGCAGATTTAGAATTATCCGAACTAAAGTTTGTACCCTTTAGATCTAGAACTTCTAAATCACTCAAGCAAGTTGATACTGAAGATTCAGATATGTTTTTCTCAGCTATTCGACAGGGCGAAATTCTCCTTCACCACCCCTATGAATCCTTTACTTCATCTGTGGTTAGTTTTCTTGAAAATGCAGCGAGAGATCCACAGGTTTTAGCTATTAAACAGACTCTCTATAGAACATCAGGTGATTCACCTATCATCGAAGCGTTGATCGAAGCCGCCGAAGCTGGAAAACAAGTTTTGGCTGTTATCGAAATTCGTGCACGCTTTGATGAACAAGCAAATGTTCGATGGGCGAGAAAACTTGAGTCAGTCGGTGTGAACGTTGTTTATGGATTAATGGGGCTAAAGACTCACGCAAAGTTATCTTTAGTCGTCCGTGATGAACCAAATGGGCTTCGTAGCTACTGTCACATTGGTACTGGAAATTACAATCCAAAGACAGCACGCATGTATGAAGATTTAGGAGTGCTCAGTAGTGATGAAGAGTTAACCGATGATCTTTCCAAACTCTTTAATCAGTTATCTGGCTTTGCACCACAATCTTCATATGCGCGTCTCTTAGTTGCACCACGAACTCTGCGCCCTGGGCTTATTGACAAGATCGATCAAGAAATTCAGAACGCTAAAGATGGAATGCCATCTGGAATTCAATTCAAATTGAACTCACTTCTTGATGAGGAGTTTGTAGACAAACTCTATGAAGCATCTCAAGCGGGAGTATCAGTGGAACTTCTCATTCGCGGAATTTGTGCGATAAGACCAGGTGTTGCTGGAATGTCTGAAAATATCAAGGTGCGCTCTATTCTTGGGCGCTTTCTTGAGCACTCACGAATTTTCCACTTCACAAACGCAGGCGAAGATGAATACTGGATTGGCAGCGCAGACCTCATGGGCAGAAATCTCAATCGCCGAGTTGAAAGTCTTGTGCGTATCGATAAGAAAGCACACAAAGAGTATTTGCAGGAAATTCTTGATCAAGGCTTATCTGATGATGTTTCTAGCTGGCATATGCATGATGATAAGTGGACTCGCGTGACACAAAACCAAGAGGGCAAGAAACTTAAAGATATGCACGCATTATTTGCCAAGCGTTTTAAGAATGTGAAGTAAAAATGGCCTCTGAAACGACAGTCATTCAAGCAGCAGGCGCCGTTTTATGGCGTTATTCAGCAAATAAGAAAATAGAGATTGCCCTTGTGCACCGCCCACGATATGACGATTGGTCATTACCCAAGGGAAAAGTCGAAGATAAAGAATCACATATTGCGTGTGCTTTTAGAGAAGTTTTAGAAGAGACCGGATACACACCTGTTTTTGGACCTGAGATTGGTCAAGCGACTTACAAAGTGGAGGAAGAAAAGAAAATAGTTCGGTACTGGTCTGCACGTGCAACAGATGCCCCAGTTGCACCAGTGGATAAGAATGAAATTGATGAAGTTCTCTGGCTAGAAGTAAAGGATGCCAGGAAGAAATTAACGTTAGATGATGATCGCGAAATTGTAGATTTCTTTATTGATTTTGGAGTAGATACAACTCCACTTGTCTTACTTCGACATGCAAAAGCTTTAAAGCGAACTGATTGGGATGGCGAAGATTCAGATCGACCACTAGATAACCTCGGACAGCTACAGGCAAAAAGATTATTGCCACAGATCTATCCTTATAATATTTCTGAAATCCATTCATCGGACGCGTATCGATGCATGCAGACGGTAGAAGATCTTTCAAGAGCGTTGAAATTAAATTGCATAGTTGGGCTCGACCTCAGCGAAGATGCCTATTCAAAAGATAAAGAAGTGGCCCTGGAATATGTCTCGACTCTGATGGATAAGAACCAGCGTGTGTTGATCTGTAGTCATAATCCCATATTGCCAAAGGTGCTTAAGAAACTCGTTGGCAAGAAGTATTTCAAGGAATTAGATTCAAAACTTGAGCCAGCTGAAGCATGGGTAATTCACCATAGAGATGGCGAAGTTGTTTCTGTTGATTGGCTTGAAGCACCAAAAATCTAGTTAGATCTTCATCCAATCAAGCCATTTAAGAACGATTCCTTCTCGCAATGCCCACGGGCAGATTTCCACTTCATCGAGTTCTAATTTAGATAGCGCGCTGTAAGCGACAATCGCACCAGCGACAATTTGTTGTGCTCGTGTAGAAGAAACGCCAGGAAGTTCTGCTCGCTCCTTATTGTTCATTGCCAATAACTTAGGGATAGCTTTTTCAAGGGAAGTGATATTTAGTTTTTTAGGATTATCTTTAAACCAATGTTCATTTATTCGAGCCAGAGTTCTAAAGGTTTTGCTGGTGGCAACAAAGTGATCAGCGCGGTGTTCCGCAAGGGCTGGAAGAAGTGATGATCCAAGAGCATCCTTAACAAACTCTTCTAGCTTCTTAACTTCTTTAGCTGTGTATGGATCGCTTTGCAAAAAAGTTCTTGTTAACCGAGCGGCGCCAAGTGGCAGCGAGATTGACTCTTCTGGGTATTCATCATCGCCGACAGCCATTTCCAATGAACCGCCACCAATATCTAAAATCAATAGTCGACCACTTGACCAGCCCAGCCAACGTCGTGCAGCTAGGAAAGTCATGGCAGCTTCTTCGGTGCCATTTAATATCTGCAATTCAATATTGTGGCGTTCGCTTATTTCTTTAATTACTTCTGCACCATTTGTTGCTTCTCGAATAGCAGATGTTGCAAATGCAACAATCTCTTCAGTTTTGAATTCTTTTGCATGAACGAGGGCATCACCGATTGCTTTATGTAACTCTTCAACACCTAATGGTGAGATATTTCCAATTTCATCCAGATAGTCAGTTAGACGAAGTTCTGTTTTCAGATTTGTTGTGGGTGTTGGGCGTGCTCCTGGGTGGGCTTGCATTACCTGAAGGTGAATTGTGTTTGATCCAACATCTAAGACACCGAGCAGCATTGCGCAAATCTACCGCGTGCTCGGCCACAAGGCTTGATTTTTAGATTTTGTATTCTCCTGCCATAATTGCGCAGCACGAAAGGCCTCCCTAGCTCAGTGGTAGAGCAACGCACTTGTAATGCGTAGGTCGTCAGTTCAATCCTGACGGGGGGCTCACAGTTGGTCTACTCTCATCTCTATGACAAAAACAAACTCTCGTTGGGCCGGTTATTTATTTATTGCGCTAGGCCTGATCAATTGGCGCTATCAAGACAGCAATCCAAATGCTATGACAAATAGTTTGGTACTTATCTCAGCTGGCGTGATCACCCTCATCCTTGCTTTCACGAAGGCTGGTTTAGCGTGGCTTGAAACAAAGACGGGCCAGAGAATTGGATTAATCGCTGGAGCAGCGCTCATAATCTTTTCATATGTAAATTAACTTATTTAAAGCAGTAAAAAACGGCCGCCAAGTCAGACTTGGCGGCCGTTTTTATTTACGAGTTACTTATCTTCTGACATACCTTCTGCAGCAGACTTCATCTTCGCAATCTTGTAGATTGTGAGACCGAATACGCACTTAGCAAGCACGTCTGCAACTGTGTAACCAATCTGGCGATACATAAATGCATCTGTTCCAGTGATTCCAAGTAGTGGGAATAGGTATGAGATTGGGTAAACGCCCCATGTCGCAATCAGAAGTAGACGTAGGCGACCAATAGTCGCTGCTACACCTGCTGGTTGGCGATCAAGTGACTTACCGAGCTCTACGAACAATACATACAGGATGTATAGGAAAGGAATTGTGGAGAGAACGCCCCAAAGGATCTTTGTGCCGTCATCTGCTGAGATTTCACCTGGGTAACCAAGTGCGATCATTGCAGCTGATGCAGGTACAAGGCGTGTGATCAATGAAGATGACGCGGCCTTTGCAAGAGCGAGTACAGCAACTACTTCAACTAGAAGTAGTGGCACAGTTAGTAGCCAGTCAACGTAGCGGTATCCCTCGTTGAATGATCCTGCACCAGTTGTTGCAACCATGTATCCATCTGAAGACTCACTAAATGAGTTGAAAATTCTCCAGTAGTGGTATCCAGCAATGAATGTAACCATTGATGAAAGTACAAGGGCATTACGGTATTTAGGTAGTACACGTGACTGTGATACGAGTGTGTACACAGTGCATGCAAGCATTGAAATTAAACCAAATGAAAATACGTTATAAATCGTATTCCACTGGTTGGCTGTTAATTCGAGCATTGACTTAGCCTCCATGAGGGCAATGTGTTGTCCTTCGTTCGCGCGAACGAAGCGTGGTTTTTCGATTCCCAGATGGCGTGGGGCCATCTGCGGAAAAACTCACCGGGTTAATGTTCTTGCCTACGGGGCAGTAAGGCAACTTTAAATAGAGGAATGTCTGAAGAATTTCTTGCCTAGAATTGGTGCAAAGAGGGCTAGCACGGCGAGTAGAGAGGGTGAGTTATGGAGCAGGGGCATTTTCCAGCAGATGGCTTTGCCGATGTCTTAGGGGCCAACAAAGAGTATGTGGCTCAATTTAAATATTCAGAACTCACAGGTCGAGCAGCAAAAGGATTAGCAATTGTGACGTGTATGGATTCACGCATCAATCCGCTCTCAGTCGGTGGAATGAGATCAGGAGATGCCAAGATTTTGCGTAACGCTGGCGCTCGCGTTACAGAGGATGTTTTACGAACATTGGTTCTAGCAACATATTTATTGGGAGTTAATCGGATTTTGGTTATGCCTCACACAGATTGCAGAATGGCCAGTGCCACAGAAGAAGAAATTCATGCTCATATTGAAAAAGAGTATGGCGTAAACACACGTTCACTTGAGTTTAGAACTGTGAAAGATCAAGAAGCTGCTCTTGCAATCGATGTTGAGCGTGTGCGTTCGTACCCGTTGCTGCGAGATGGCGTGATTGTTGGTGGAGCAATTTATGATGTTAAGACTGGAACAATTACACCTATTGATTGTTGATTCTACTGATGGGATCTCTCGTCAACGGATAATCTGGGTGGGCATAAAAATCTTTTAACAAAGCGTGCACTAATTCTGGTTTTTCTTTAACAACCGAGTGAGATGAGCCGGGCACAATTGCAAGACGGGCATTGGTTATTGCCTGATAAATCTTTTCTGATTCTTTTGCGCTAATGACATCATCATCTCCTGCAAGAATTAAGACAGGACATTTAATTTTAGAAAGCGTTGCCGGTGAGATGTTTGGCTCGCTCTTCCAGACTTTAAAGGCTGTTGTAATTTTCTTTATTAACTCAGATGCCGGATCAGGGGATACGCGATCGTGGTCAGCCTGTGCTTCTGGTGACACCTCTGGTTTTCCAATTTTTAGGCGAACTTGGGCAGCAGTTGTATTGCCACCGATTGACACAACTGAGCGCACTAATTCAGGTCGGCGTATCGCAGCCAAAAGTGCGATATTTGCACCATCACTCCAACCAATCAGGTGGGCGGGCTCCTTCACCACATCTTCTAAGAATGCGATGAGCTCTTTTGTTTGAAAATTAAAGTGGAAGCTGCCTTTTTGATTAGCGGTGTGGCCATGACCTGTTCGATCGTAGGCAAAAACTTTGAAATTTCTTTTTACTGCAGGAAGCAAATATTTCTTTACTTTTTCGCTATGGCTTAAACCACCGTGAAGGATGACTAGTGCTTCACCCCGTTTGGACCATTGAAATGTAAATACTTCGTGGCCTCGCAGGTTTACGTATTTCTGCATTTAATTCGAATCCATGATGTGACGGTTACCGCGATCAAAAGTTAAGTAGTTCCAGGTCCAGTCGGCCATGGTTCCTATTTTGTTACGTCCACCTAAGAGATAGAAAAGGTGTAACCACAGCCATGCATACCAAGCAAGAACACCTGTCATTCTAAAGTTTTTAACTTCAACAACAGCCTTGTTTCGCCCGATGGTGGCCATAGAACCTTTGTCTCTATATTTAAATGAATTCAAAGCTTTGTTCTGTGCAAGGTTGATAATCTGTTTTGCTACGAAGCGACCTTGTTGTAGTGCAACAGGTGCAACCATCGGTAAGAATTTTCCTTCAGAATCTTTAAACCCAGAGATATCTCCGATAGCCCAGATGTGTGGGTAGTTCTTCACCTGAAGAGTCTGTTCAACATCTACGCGTGTGGATATGAGTGGAAGGTTAAGTGCTGATGCTGTTGGTTCTCCGCGAACTCCAGCAGCCCAAATAGTTATCTGTGCGGGGATAGTAGCGGCGCCCTTAATGCTAATTGAAGTGTTTTTGACTTCTTCAACTGCTGTATTGAGCATTACGTTTACGCCGAGTTTTTCAAGGTCTTTTTTAGTTCGTGCAGAGAGTGCTGGTGAAAAACTAGGAAGTAAACGTGGTCCTGCTTCAATTAAAACTATCTTCATATTAGCTGCAGCTTCAGCTTGATCATTTGCCAGTGGACCACGAATGAGTTCAGCAAATGCGCCAGCCATCTCAACTCCAGTTGGTCCACCACCAACGACTGCAATTGTGAATTCAGTGTCATCTTGGAAGCGACATAGATCTTCAAATCTACGCATTACTTCTGCTCGGATGGCGAGGGCTTCATGCACGCTCTTCATTCCGAGTGCGAATTCGTTAACGCCTTTAACGCCGAAATCTGCAGTTGCAGAACCCAGTGCGATGATCAGATGGTCAAAGGCAAGAACTTCAGAGCTATCTATTTTTACAGTTTTATTGTTGTGATCGACAGTAATTGGTGAGCCCATACGAAATTGCGCACCAGATTTACGAAGCGCTCCGCGCACAGGATGTGCAACGTGATCGGCTGCTAAGCCAGCGGAAGCAACTTGATAGAGCAAAGGCAAAAATGTTTGGAAATTATGGCGATCCACAACAGTGACATCTGCATGGTCACGAAGTTCTCGGGCCGCGGTTAATCCGCCAAAGCCAGCGCCGAGAATCACAACGCGTGGTTTGCTCATATCGCCTCTTCCGAGTGTTGGTTTTCTTGGCTTAAGTCTATTCTGATAACCATGAGTCAGCAGAACCAAAAGCGTAAGTACCTAGTTACAGGTGCATCAGGATACGTGGGTGGACGTCTAGTTCGCACACTATTAACCGATGGGCATGATGTGCGCGTATTGGTACGAGACAAAATTAAAGTGCAGGACCGCACATGGGCCAATGACGTAGATATCGTTGTTGGAAATGCAACGAGTGCTTCAGATTTAGATCGCGCGCTTATCGGAATACATACAGCCTTTTACTTACTGCATTCGATAAATGTTGGTGTGGATTTCACCGCTATTGAATCCGAAATGGCTCGCGCATTTGCACAAGCTGCAGAGCGCGCAGGGGTTTCACAAATAATTTATCTCGGTGGAATTGCCAATGATAAGAACAGCAGCAAGCACCTTTCATCACGAGTACAAACTGGCAAAGAGTTAGCGTCGACTTCTGTTCCAGTCCTCGAGTTTCGTGCAGGCATTATTATTGGATCAGGTTCGGCCTCCTTTGAAATGTTGCGTCACCTGACTCACCGTTTGCCGATTATGACAACGCCTAAGTGGGTTTCAAATAAAACTCAGCCGATTGTTGTGCGAGATGTTTTGTATTACTTGCGTAAAGCTGCAGTATTAGAAAAACCCGTTAATCAAGTATTTGATATCGGGGGACCAGAAGTTTTGTCATATGCCGACATGATGCAGACTTTTGCAAAATTATCCGGCTTGCGCAGACGCTGGATTATTCAAGTTCCAGTATTAACACCAAATCTTTCAAGTTTGTGGATTGGTCTTGTTACACCTGTTCCAACATCTCTTGCGCGACCATTGGTCGGTTCACTCATCAGCGAAGTTGTTGCGGATAAAAACAAGAGCGTTGATGCACTCATTCCTCCTCCACCTGAAGGTTTATTAAATGTTGAAGACTCCATCAAATTAGCTCTTACTCGCACAAATGATCACAAGGTTGAAACGCGTTGGTCGGATGCGTCAACGCCAACTGCGCCGTGGCAAAAAGCGCAAGGAGATCCCGAGTGGGCAGGTGAGATGATTCTTAGCGATCGTCGTGAATCACTTACTAGCGCACCCATTGAAACTGTGTGGAAATACATTGAAAGCATCGGTGGCGATAACGGTTGGTATGGATCCGATTTTCTCTGGTGGGCTCGTGGCGTTATTGATCGCTTCTTCGGTGGAGTTGGATTGCGTCGCGGACGTCGCGATCCAGTTTCATTACGAATCGGTGACAGTTTAGATTTTTGGCGAGTTGAAGAAATCGAACATGGTGTGCACATGAAGTTATATGCCGAAATGGTTTTACCCGGCAAAGCGTGGCTTGATTTTAGAGTTTCTACAGAAGATGGAAAGACTAGAATTGTTCAAGAAGCAACATTTGTTCCACGCGGCTTAGGTGGACAAATGTATTGGTATGCAATTGCACCGCTTCATACCTTGGTTTTTCCAACGATGATTAGAAATATCGTAAAGCGAGCAGAAGCTAATGCATGAGTTCACCGAAGAGGTTGAAAGCCTTGCAGGTGAAATTTTGGCATACAGTCTTGAACGATTAAAGAGTGATCCACCTCTTGATGGACCGCGAAGCGAAGCAGATTTATTTCGTGAAGTTGGAAACACAATCACTGCCCGTGGACTTGGCGGAAGTGATGCACTAAAGGTTTTTACCGAGGTGTTAGCAAAGGCTTGTATTTCAACGGATCACCCACGTTACTTAGCTTTTATTCCATCTGCACCAAGTGAGTTCGCAAACTTATTTGATTTAGTTGTTGGCGCGAGTGCTTTATATGGCGGCTCATGGCAAGAAGGCGCCGGCGCAGTATTTGCTGAAAACCAGGCGCTGCAATGGCTTATTGATTTAGCAGGATTGCCAGATACTGCCGGTGGAGTTTTTGTGCAGGGCGGCACAATTGGAAATTTATCCGCACTCGTTGTTGCGCGCGCAGAAGCGCGTAAGAAGTTTGCAGATGCCACACGCTGGGTCATTGCATGTTCTGAAGAGTCACACTCATCTATTGCATCCGCGGCAAATGTTATGGATGTTGATATATTAAAGATTGCCACACGAAGTGATCGCAAATTACATGGTGACGATGTTGCTCGCGAAATAGATGCCTTACACGCAGCAGGAACATCTCGAGTCTTTGCAGTCGTTGGCACAGCTGGAACAACAAATCTTGGAATCATCGATGACTTAAACGGAATTGCCGAGGCCGCGCACCTTCGCAACATTTGGTTTCACGTTGATGGGGCCTATGGGTTGGCGGCGTTGTGTGCACCGAGTGTGCGAGCAAAATTTAATGGCGTTGAAAAAGCAGATTCATTTATTGTCGATCCACACAAGTGGTTATTTGCACCCTTTGATGCGTGCGCACTTATTTATCGCAATCCCGAATTAGCACGAGAGGTACACACACAGCACGCAACATACTTAGACACTCTTCACGACGGATCCTGGAATCCATCTGATTATGCAATTCATTTAACAAGACGTGTCCGTGGATTGCCCTTTTGGTTCTCACTTGCAGCCCACGGCACCGATGCGTATTCAAAATCAATGGAAGCCACAATGACGGTGGCCGCGCAATCAGCAGAGTTAATTAAAAAGCATCCCAATCTTGAACTCTTATACGAACCAGAACTTTCGATTGTCGCCTTCACTCGTCCCGGTTGGAACGCGGGGCAATATCAGCAGTGGAGCGATAAATTATTAGCTGATCAGATTGGTTTTATTCCGCCATCATCAGATAAAGGCCAGCCAATATTGCGTTTTGCAATCGTTAATCCGTGGACGAAAATAAGTGACATCGAAGCGATTTTGGCCACTCTGTAAATCCCACACTTTTTAATTAACTCCCCGTAAGATTTGCTCCATGTCCATGATGGAAAATGCCAATAATTCGCCTGCTGTTTTAAGCGAACTAGAAGCGCGCATCCTTGAATTTGAAGGAACATGGTGGAAATTTGCTGGTGCTAAAGAGTCTGCAATTAAAGAATTATTTGACCTCAGCGCTCCTCGTTATTACCAACTACTCAACGATTTAATTGATCGCGAGGACGCACTTGTAGCGGCCCCGATGTTGGTCAAACGCCTTCGCCGTCTGCGCGAAGCACGCATGTCCGCACGTACATCTCGCTAAAAACCGACCCCGTTTTGCAGTCCGGGAATTACTCCCGTAGATTTGGCGTTAGCACTCTCGAGGCTAGAGTGATAAGAGCAGCCTCATATTGTCCGTCACATTATTTGAGGAGTACATAAGCATGGCAAAGCAGATTGCTTTTAACGAAGAAGCACGTCGTGGGCTAGAGCGCGGAATGAACGTGCTTGCAGATGCAGTCAAGGTAACCCTTGGACCTCGTGGACGTAACGTGGTTCTGGAGAAAAAATGGGGCGCACCAACAATTACCAACGATGGCGTTTCAATCGCTAAAGAGATCGAACTTGATGATCCATGGGAAAAAATTGGCGCAGAGCTAGTTAAGGAAGTTGCTAAGAAGACAGATGATGTCGCTGGCGACGGAACAACAACAGCCACAGTGCTGGCACAAGCACTTGTTCGCGAAGGTCTGCGTAACGTTGCTGCGGGATCAAATCCAATGGCGCTTAAGCGCGGTATCGAAAAGGCAGTAGCAGCAATCGTGACTGAGCTTGGATCAATGGCGAAAAACGTTGAGACAAAAGAGCAGATTGCAGCAACAGCTTCTATCTCAGCCGCAGATGCCACTATCGGTGAAATGATCGCTGAAGCAATGGACAAGGTTGGCAAAGAAGGCGTTATTACTGTTGAAGAGTCAAATACTTTTGGACTCGAACTCGAACTCACAGAAGGTATGCGCTTTGATAAGGGCTATATCTCTCCATACTTTGTAACAGATCAAGATCGTATGGAAGTTGTTCTAGAAGATGCATATGTGCTTCTAGTTAACTCAAAGATCACAAACATTAAGGATCTAGTTCCGGTCCTTGAAAAAGTTATGCAATCAGGTAAGCCACTTGCAATCATCGCCGAAGATGTTGAAGGCGAAGCACTTGCAACGTTGGTAGTAAATAAGATTCGCGGAATTTTCCGCTCTGCAGCAGTTAAGGCACCTGGCTTTGGAGATCGTCGCAAGGCGATGCTTCAAGACATTGCAATTTTAACTGGAGCAACAGTTATCTCTGAAGAAGTTGGGCTCAAGCTTGATCAAGCAGGAGTAGAGCTTCTAGGTCGCGCTCGCAAGGTTGTTATCTCCAAAGAAGAGACGACAATTATTGAAGGTGGCGGAGACGACGCTCAAATTAAGGGCCGCGTTGCACAGATTCGTTCAGAGATTGAAAAGAGCGATTCAGATTACGATCGTGAAAAACTACAAGAGCGTCTTGCAAAACTTGCTGGTGGAGTTGCAGTTATTAAAGCTGGAGCTGCAACAGAAGTAGAACTTAAAGAGCGCAAGCACCGCATTGAAGATGCAGTTCGCAATGCAAAGGCTGCAGTTGAAGAAGGCATCGTTGCCGGTGGTGGCGTTGCACTATTGCAAGCAGCAACAGCAGCATTTGCAAAATTAAAATTAGAAGGCGATGAAGCAACTGGTGCAAAGATTGTAGAAGTTTCAATCGAAGCACCTCTTAAGCAAATCGCTATAAACGCTGGCCTTGAAGGCGGAGTAGTTGTTGAAAAAGTTCGTAACCTCACAGCAGGTCATGGACTCAATGCAGCAACTGGTGAATACGTTGACATGATTAAAGCTGGCATCATCGATCCAGCAAAGGTGACACGTTCTGCACTTCAAAATGCAGCTTCGATTGCCGCACTATTTATTACAACAGAAGCAGTAATTACCGATAAGCCAGAGAAAACACCTGCAGCACCTGCAGGTCCTGGCGGCGGAGATATGGACTTCTAATTTCTCACGCGTAAAGCGTTACGAACGCCACTGCCGATTAACTCGGTAGTGGCGTTCTGCTTTATCCTTATGGCATGAGCACTCTCGAACTCGCACGTTCTGCTGCAATTGCCGATGCTGGCAGCGCTGATTTAGTTGGCGCAGATGTCTCTGTTGAAATCGATGATGATGGTCGCGTTGAAACTTATTTATTTGAAGCACACCTTGCAGGTTATAAAGGCTGGCGTTGGTGCGTAACAATTGCGATAGTTGATAAAAAATCAGAACCAACTATTTGTGATGTTGTTGTTCTTCCAGGGCCGGACGCATTACTTGCACCAGAGTGGGTTGCATATCGTGATCGCATACAACCTGGCGATGTTGGTGTTGGTGACATTGTTCCAAGTTCACTCGATGACACACGTTTAGTTCCATCTGTTCACTCACTCATTGCTGATGAAGAGTTAGATGCACTGCAAGTATTTGAACTTGGACTTGGTCGTGCACGAGTGATGTCTATTGAAGGTCGCGATCAAGCAAGTAAGCGTTGGTATGAAAGTGATCGCGGTCCACAATCACCTATTGCGCAATCGGCACCGAAACCATGTTCGTCATGCGCATTCTTTTTACCGATAGCAGGATCTCTTCGCGCTTCATTTGGCGTATGCGCTAATGCGATTTCACCTGAGGATGCACGCGTGGTTTCCGTTGACCACGGATGCGGCGCGCACTCCGAAGCCACGCTCTGATAAACTAGCCCTCTGCCCGTGGCCCCCACGGCTTAAACGAATATAGAAATTAACAAGGAGCACTCCCCATGCCTACAGGTAAAGTGAAATGGTTCAGCCTTGAAAAAGGTTTTGGTTTCATCGCATCCGATGAAGGCGAAGATGTTTATCTTGCTTCAACATCTCTTCCAGAGGGCGTCTCAACTGTGAAGCCTGGAACAAAGTTGGAGTTCAGTGTTGGTGATGGTCGTCGTGGACCACAAGCACTCTCTGTAAAAATCATTGATGCACCACCATCTCTAGCAGCTAACTCACGTACCAATAGTGATGACCTTGCTGCAATGATCGAAGACACAATCAAGATTTTGGACAAGGTCGGAAATGGTTTACGCCAGGGACGCCATCCATCTGCTGTAGAAGCAGAGCGTCTTGGAAAAGTTCTTCGCGGTATTGCAGGACAGTTAGAAGCTTAAATTCCGCTTCTGCGTGATCTGCGTATTGTGTAGCGAATACCAAATACTCCTAAAGCAGCGCCGAATACGCACGTCCACACATACTTTGTTTCTGACCCTGCAACTAAGAATGCAGCACCAGCAATAAGCCATGCAATAGTGCCAACGGCGATTAGCACGACTGTATTTTTAAGATTTGTTGGCATATTAGAAGCCACTAAGAACTATTAATCCTAGTAAACCAACGAGTGCGATGATTGAAATCATTCGTCTAGTTTTGTAATTCACGGCTCTCCTTTTTGGATTTTGTAGATGGAGTAAGAATAACAATTGTCAGTGCAATCACAATAAGGACCGGCACCATTAGGTATGCGCGAGATATTCCCAGATGATCTCCGAGTACTCCTAGTACAAATGGAGCCAGCGCAATTCCAGATCCTGCTGCAAGTGAACCAATGCCGATAGCTAAGTCAGGGCGATTATCGCTAAAGCCCATCAAGCGAAGAGATGAGAGTGCAAATTGCATTGAAATACCAAGACCATTGATAAAGAGTGTAACTAGTGAAATTAGAACGTTATGAGAGAACCAGAAAATTGTAAATCCAATAAATTGCAAAATAATGATTGTGATGAGTTGATGATCGAGTTGTAATTTCTTAAGAACAATGGCGCCATACCAACGACCAATTGCCATTCCTGTTCCCAAAGCAACTATTCCCAGAGTTGCAGCTGAGGCGCTTCCACCTACGCGATCTCGCAAAAGAGCAGCAGCCCAAAACGTGGTCGCAAACTCAGTACAGATGCAGATAAAGAAACCAAAGCAAGCAATCCAATACGTGCGTGAAAGCTTGCCACCCTGGCGCACACTGATCTCGCGATCATGGGCGTCACGGTTCTTATCTCGTGAGGAGAAATACAAAATTATTGTGGCCGGAATAGTGAGCAATAAACCGAAGCGCCAACTTATGGCAGTTCCGGCAAGGCTTCCGATAATGAGTGTGCCAAGAACGTAACCTGCAGAATTAACTCCATTGGATTGTGGCAAAGCAAGGGCTGTTGCTTCTTTAAAGTGGTGAGACAGGCGTGTGACCATATTGTTAATGACCATCGAAGTTCCCAGCCCACTTAAAAATGTAGCCGTTAAAGTAAAAGCCACAGGCTTAATGGTGACGAACATAAGAACGCCACTGCAAAAGAGCCACATTCCAATCCATGAAGTTCTTTCGCGACCGAAGTAATGAACCAAACGTGAATTTGCTAAACCCGCACAAATTCCTGCAACACCCATTGCTGTTCCGTGTAAGCCAGCAATTGTCAGTGATGTTCCCTGATCGGCGCGCAGAAGTGGTTGGGCAGGGCCAAATCCACCCAGAAAGAAGTTAAGAATTGTTACTTGAAGTGCAATTGCCCAAAAGGTTTTGTCGCGCGTAAATGAATGTGGCATTACTTTCCTTACGGAATAATTAAAGCGCGGCTACAACGTAATCAATACACGCGGTGAGTGCATCGATATCGCTGGGATCAACAGAAGGAAACATACCAATACGAAGCTGATTCTTACCCAATTTACGGTAAGGCTCGGTATCGACGATTCCATTCTCGCGCAGAATTGATGCCACCTTGAGTGCATCGATTGAATCATCAAAATTAATTGTTGCTACAACCTTGGAACGCATTGCTGGGTCTGTGACAAATGGAGTTGTGTATGAAGTTTTTTCAGCCCATGAATACATGCGAGATGCTGAGTCAGCACTTCGACCTGTTGAGAATTTCAATCCACCATTTTCATTCATCCACTTGAGTTGATCTGCAAGCAAAATAAAGGTTGCAATTGCTGGAGTGTTATATGTCTGATCAAGTCGTGAATTCTCAATGGCAATGGTGAGATCTAATATCGCTGGGGTCCAACGCCCACTTGCTTTAATTTTTTCAGCACGAGCAATGGCAGCTGGTGACATCAGTGCAAACCACAAGCCACCATCTGATGAGAATGATTTTTGTGGGGCGAAGTAATAGGCGTCAAACTCTTTTGCATCGACTACAAGTCCACCTGCGGCGCTTGTCGCATCTACTAGGACAAGAGCGTCTTTGGTTCCTGCTGGTCTGATAATTGGCATTGCCACACCAGTGCTTGTTTCATTGTGTGTAAATGCATAGGCATCTATGCCATCTTCGGCAACAGCTGTTGGATGCGAACCTGGTTCAGATTTAATAATTGAAGGTTCACCTAAAAAGGGCGCATCTTTTGCACCCTTTGCAAACTTTGATGAAAACTCACCGAAGACAAGATGCTGCGAGCGATTTTCAATTTGAGCAAAGAGTGCGATGTCCCAAAATGCAGTTGTGCCACCATTTCCTAGAATGACTTCATAACCATCTGGAAGTGAAAATAGTGATTTCAAACCTTCGCGAACTTCATGAACAACGTTTTTTACTGGTTTTTGTCGGTGTGAAGTTCCAAGAATTGACGCGCCACTTTTATAGAAATTATCTAAAGCAGATTGGCGAATCTTTGAAGGACCGCACCCAAAACGACCATCGAGTGGCTTAATGCCATTAGGAATAACGATGCTCATGAATTAATTCTAAGGGAAGTAACGCTGCATCTCCCAATCGGATTTTGCATCGCTTCTGTGATATCGAATACGGTCGTGCAATCTGGAATATCTTCCTTGCCAGAATTCAATACTGTCGGGTATCACTCGAAACCCACCCCAGTGCGGTGGTGTTGGCACAACACTTCCTTCGGGCCATTTCTCTGATGCACCTTTAAAACGCATTTCTAACTCTTCGCGTGAAGCAAGCGGTGCTGATTGAGCGCTAGCCCACGCACCGATCTGACTCGACCACGGTCTTGTTGCAAAGTAACTCTCAGACTCTTCGCGTGAAATTTTATCTGCTTGACCTGAAATTATTACTTGTCGCTCCATTGCATACCAAGGGAAAAGAAGTGTTACTTGCGAATTCATTGCAATTGCTTGTGCTTTACGAGAAGAATAATTAGTAAAGAAAGTAAAACCACCTTGTGAAATATCTTTAAGCAAAACTGTGCGCGTTGTAATTTCACCTGAACCATCAGCAGTTGAAAGCACCATTGCATTTGCTTCAACAATAATTTCATTTGCAGCCGCAGCGGCCATCCACTCCTCGAATGCTACGAATGGATCAGTCGGCAATTTTTCCAGCCCGACTTCGCCGTAGGAGCGCCGCATTGCTGAAATCTTGGCTCGAATTCCGCTTTCTGTCATGGATGTATCTAACGTCACTTTGGCCCGCAGGGCTATCTCAACTTACGTGGTCGCCAGCACACCTTCTATGGGGGCAGAATTACCCCCGTAATACCCAATAAAGGAGCGCGCTGTGTCTGATGATTTCAAGCCAGGTCTCGAAGGTGTCATAGCTTTTGAATCTGAAATTGCTGAACCAGATAAAGAGGGCAGTGCACTTCGTTATCGCGGTGTTGATATTGAAGATCTAGTTGGGCGCGTTTCATTTGGAAACGTGTGGGGATTGCTAGTTGATGATGAATTTAATCCAGGCCTTCCACCAGCAGAAAAATTTCCGTTACCAGTTCACTCAGGTGACGTTCGAGTCGATGTGCAATCTGCAATTGCGATGCTTGCACCAGCATGGGGATTTAAACCACTTCTAGATATTTCTGATGAAGAAGCGCGATCAAATCTTGCACGAGCATCTGTCATGGTTCTTTCATATCTTGCGCAATCTGCACGTGGTATCGCTGCAACACCTGTTGCAGAATCTGAAATTGATAAAGCACATACAGTTGTTGAACGCATGATGATTCGTTGGCGCGGAGAACCAGATCCACTTCACGTGCGCGCAATCGATGCCTACTTTGTATCTGCTGCAGAACACGGAATGAATGCATCCACATTCACAGCTCGTGTTATTGCTTCAACTGGGGCAGATGTTGCCGCTGCACTCTCTGGCGCAATTGGTGCGATGTCAGGTCCGCTACATGGCGGCGCACCTTCACGTGTTCTTGGAATGATTGAAGATGTGGAACGCGTTGGCGATGCACGTAAGTATGTAAAAGATTTGATGGACCGCGGAGAACGTTTAATGGGGTTTGGTCACCGCGTGTATCGCGCTGAAGATCCTCGTGCACGCACTCTGCGACGCACAGCAAAAGAATTAGGCGCACCTCGCTATGAAGTTGCACTCGAATTAGAAAAGGCAGCACTTGCTGAATTACATGAACGCCATCCAGAACGTGTTCTAGAGACAAACGTTGAATTCTGGGCAGCAATTGTTCTTGATTTCGCAGAAGTACCTGGTCCACTATTTACTTCTATGTTTACCGCAGCCCGCACAGCAGGTTGGTCTGCACATATTCTTGAACAAAAACGTACTGGCCGTTTGATTCGTCCTTCAGCTCGCTACATCGGTAAAGCGCCACGCAAACCAGAAGATGTACATGGCTGGGATGCAACGGTTCATCAACTACATAATTAACCCACTATGTCGCGCAGCATCATGTGGTTTCGGCGCGACTTACGCCTTATTGATAACCCTGCCCTCTTAGCTGCAATAGAAGCTGGCGAAGAGATAGTTCCAGTATTTATTCTGGATCCGAAGTTAATTGAGATCACAGGTGCAAAAGGCTTGGCTTACTTAGCCGAATCACTTCGAAACCTTGATCAATCACTCGGAAATAAATTGCATATCTGTACTGGCAATCACGTTGATGTACTCAATGAATTAAAGAAAAAATATGATGCAACATCAGTGCACATTGCTTCTGAATACGACCAATACGCACTTGAACGAGATGCGCGCATCGAATCTGCAGGAATAGAACTCACACGCACCGGAAGTCCTTACGCAGTTGCACCCGGTCGAGTAAAAAAACCAAGTGATGCGACGAACTACCGTGTCTACACACCTTTTTATCGTGGATGGCTATTACATGGTTGGCGCGCACCAGTTGCTGCGCCCAAAGTGATTAAAGCCGTTACACCAGATGAGAAATACAGAAACTTTCCTACATGGCAACCACCAAAAGGAACAGAGATTTTTGCAGCTGGCGAAAAAGCAGCACACGATCGATTTAAGAAATTTAAGGCCAAAGGTCTTGATGCTTATGATGAAACTCGAAACTTCGCTGGCATAGATGGCACAAGCAAAATGAGTACGCACCTTACGTGGGGCGAAATACATCCGCGAACACTTCTTGCTGGATTAGGTGAAAGCAAAGCACACGACACATTTAGAAAAGAAATAGCCTGGCGCGAATTTTATGCAGATGTGCTGCACAACTATCCGCATACGGATAAAGATTATTACGCACCGCAATTTGCGAATATGAGATATGACGAACCAGGTGAAAAATTCAAAGTGTGGTGTGAAGGCAAGACTGGATACCCATTTGTCGATGCAGGGATGCGCCAATTAGTTAAGGAAGGCTGGATGCACAATCGCGTGCGTATGGTTGTTGCTTCCTTTCTTGCTAAAGATCTACACATCGAATGGCAGCACGGTGCTCTATTTTTTGAAGAACATCTAGTTGATTTCGATATTGCATCTAATGCACATGGTTGGCAGTGGACCGCAGGTTGTGGCACAGATGCATCCCCGTATTACCGAGTCTTTAATCCAATTGAGCAAGGCAAGCGATTTGATGAAAACGGTGACTACATCCGCAAATACGTTCCAGAGTTAGCACACTTAAGCGCCGATGAAATTCACGAACCTTGGGATAGCGCTGATGGATACAAACATGGTTATGCAAAAAAGATTGTTGAGCACGCTACAGAGCGAATCGAATCCCTTGCTCGTCTAGAAGAAATCAAAGTGCGCAACACCGAGTGATTCTCGTTTAGCCCGATACATAGCCACATCTGCTCTGCGCAATAAATCATGCTCATCGTTATTAGCTGCAACGCCGATACTCACGCCTAAATCAATCGATTCTTTGCCAACTAGAAATGGATAACTCATCGTTGCATGCAGTGCGAGTGCAACTTCCATACTTGATTCGTAATTCGCATGAATCAAGACTCCAAATTCATCTCCACCCAACCTAGCTAGCGTTGCGTCCGGTGGAAGCGCTCGATGAAAACGCATCGCAACTTGCTTCAAAATTTCATCACCAATGTCGTGGCCGAATGAATCATTTACTGGCTTAAAACCATCAAGATCTAAAATAAGTAGCGCTCCTTCTGAATCACCAATCTCTTCGATTTCTGCAATTAACTTTCTTCTATTAGATAGCCCCGTTAGTTCATCAGTGCGGGCAAGTGTTCGCTCGGTTCCAAGGGAGCGTGCCTGGCGCAGTGCAATAGTCATTCGAATAAATGCGACAAGTAGTGTGAGCAAAGTCGGAAAGAGTATGAACGAGGGAAAATAACCTGGACGAATAGTAATGATTCCAAGCAAGGTTGCACTTAAGAAAACAGAGAGTGCAACAAAGACTGGGTTGACTCCTTCATTCGAACTCTGTTCACTCGCCTTGAATTGCGTGGACATAACGAATAAGGCAAGCCCCACCAACCAACCATCATCAGAAATAGATCCAAAGGTGTATTTGTTATTTACATGTAGCCACAAAAACAAGAAATCAGAGAAGGCGTAGATGAAGATTCCAGTACTGGCCACAACTGCGCGCTTGGAAATCTTCTGAGATAAAAGAGTTGAAATGACACTTGCAACCAGAATTAAATCTCCAACGGGATAGAAAATTGCAAAGAAAGTCATGGACATGTCACCGTTAAGACGTGGCAATACGGGGCCGACAAATAGAGCTGTTCCTAGCGAACCGAGACCGAGTGCAATAATTGTTGAATCTAGAATTTCAACAGCTGAAATACGCGAACGTTGAGAAAGTAAACGGGGCAGTGCAATAAATGCGGCTGGATAAAAGAGCATGTATAAAACATTTGAGGCTAATTGACTGGGTAGATTTAAAGTATAAAACACACTGAGCGAAGAAATGAGCGAGCCGGCGGCCCATAGCCCGATTGCTAAAGCAAGAAATGCGATGCCGATGTGATCATTAAAACTTGGAACACCAATGAGTGAAAAAACAAAGAGAATGGCGATTGCGTTATAGATCCATAAATCTAAATACACCTGTGGAGTTGTGTGAATTACTCGGGATAAAAGATGAACCGTCAGGAGTAAAAATCCCAGAGTATTGAGTGAAAAATATTTACGGAGCACAACAACACCGTAGAAGAAATAAGAGTAAAGACGTATAGGGCTAGCCCTACATCTTTATTTTTGGCGTTGGCGCACCCTTACGTTCATTCCAAGCTTGCGCACAAGTGGGCGCGGACCAAAACGAGAAACAGTACTGAGAATTAAATATTGCCAACCAGGTACGGACAGTACTTTGCCATTCTGATTTTCTTTCCACGCTTGAGTAACAACTCGATCAGATGAAAGCCACATAAATTCAGGTAAACCATTCATACGCATACGTCCACGTTCATGAAATTCAGTACGTGTAAAACCTGGACAGAGTGCAGAAATCTTTATACCGGTGCCACTCATTTCCGTATGAATAGATTCTGAGAGCACAGTTAAATAAGATTTAGAAGCGCTATAGGTTCCGCCTGCGATCCAACCTGCCACGGATGAAACGTTGATAATTGACCCGCTATTTCGCTGCTTCATTTGTGGCAACACTGTGTGCATTAATCGCATGGGTGTGCGAACCAAGACATCGAGTAATTGTTGTTCAGAATCTAGATCACTTACAGAGAAAGCTTTATTAATTCCAAAGCCTGCATTATTGACAAGTACTTCAATCTGATTTTCAAGTATGTATTTTTCAACCTTTGCGCATCCAGCATCAGTGGCTAAATCAGCCTGCACAATTGCACTCTGTACTTTGAATTGTGATTCTAAGGACGCAGCACGTTCTTTCATCCGTTCAAGGTCGCGAGCAACGAGCACAATATTGAAACCTTCACGTGCCAGTACGCGAGTAAAACTCTCACCGATTCCAGCGGTTGCGCCTGTGACAAGTGCCCATTTACTCATCTGCTCTCCTTAACTAGACTTGCAATTATGGTACTAGCGGTGGACTTAGGGCAATCAGGCGCAAGATTTAGAACAACTGATACCGAATTCACAAGTAAGCGATCCAAGCTTGCACAGGAATCAACACTTGATGTACTCAATGATTTGTTTATCGAGGCACAAGAAAAATTAGGTCCCACTTTTCAAAGCGATGTCGTGGCACTTAGTCTCACAGGTGTTTATGGTGACGTTGGTGATCCAAAACCATACGGTCAGTTAGCTGCAAAATACTTTGGTGCGAAATCAGTTGCAGTAATTGATGACGGCTTAGCGGGCTACTTCGGTGCACTTGGAAATAATGATGGCGTCACTCTTTCAATAGGCAGTGGAACAGTTGCTATTGCAGGCCGGCGAGGAAGTTATTCACACGCCGATGGGCTCGGACATATTTTTGGCGATCTTGGTGGGGGATTTTGGTTAGGTAAAGCCGCGCTCGAACGAGTTCTGGCAACGCAGGAAGGCAGAGATGACGCGACTTTTCTGTCAGAATTTTTCGAATCAGAAATCAAAACATATGAGTCTTTGAAATCTCATACTGATGCCAAAGCACACCTTCTATGTATTAACGCTGCAAAAACATTGCTAGAAGCTGCAGAGGCAAAGAACACAGATGCAATAACAATTAGAGACAAAGGCGCTGAGTATTTAGCAAAGACAATTCGCGCTGCATGGACAAATGTTGGGGGAATGCGCAACGAAGGTATTTCCATTGCCTTGCTTGGAAAATTGGCAGAAAACAAAGGTTACGCCGAATCTATCCGACGTCGCACATCATCTCTTTTGCCGCAAATCACTTTGGTTGAGCCACAAGGAAATCATTTAGATGGAGCAATTTTTATTGCAGAGCAAGTGCCAGAAGATATTGATCCGTTACTTCGTTGGTGGCATAAGTAATTCACCAATTGCACCAGCTGGAACAAATGGTTTATTTGGCATGACTGCATTAATTCTTGAGTATTGAGAGTTTTGAACCGGACGTGGATCTAGTTCACCTTTATTTGGCCAAAAGGAAATTGCTCGTTCTGCTTGTGCTGTAATTGTTAAAGAAGGATTGACGCCAAGATTTGCAGTAACGGCTGCGCCATCTACAACATGCATTGTTGGGTAGTTCCATACGCGGTGATAGGGATCGATAACTCCTTGGGAAATATCTGAACCGATTACACATCCACCTACAAAGTGAGCAGTAAATGGTGCACCGATTAAGTCACCAACGTGTCCGCCTGCAAAGCCGCCGTATTTGTTTGCAATACGTCGCACAGTTTCATTGGCAGCAGGAATGTAAGTGGCATTTGGATTTTCAGAGTTATTTGTAGAGGTTAAACCTAATCCCCACCATTTTTTCTTTGGGCGCACAGATAAGGCTGAATCCACGTTTTGCATAACAAGTGCGATTACCGTGCGCTCTGACCACTGATGCACATTTAATACTCGTAAAAGTAGCGATGGTTTCTTAATGAATTCTTTTAGCCATTGACGACGGCGATCTTTAGCAACATTTCCATCAGTCATGATTGTTTGAAGTAAGCCCATTGCATTGCTTCCCTTGCCGTATCTGACCGGCTCAACGTGTGTGTGTTCATCTGGAAAGAAAGAAGAAGTGATTGCTGCGCCCTTACTAAAATCAATATCACTCTTAGGCATCAGCGCCCCAGTAAGTGCTTCGCTATTAGTGCGTGAGAGATCACCGAGTCGATCAGAGAGTTTAGATAACTTGCCAGTTGCTTTCATGCGGTGCAGAAGTTTCTGAGTGTTATAGGTACCGGCGCTGACAATGAGTTGATTAGCTGTAAAAGTAATTGTTCGGCCAAATAAACCATTTGTTTTCTTAGCTTTAATAATCCACGAACCATCACTGGCTTGTTCAAATGATGTCACAGTAGTTAATGGAAATACTTTTGCTCCAGCAGATTCAGCTAGCCCTAGATAATTTTTCGGCAGAGTATTCTTTGAATTAAATCTACATCCGGTCATACACGCACCACATTGTTGACAACCATTTCGCGCAGGACCAACGCCGCCAAAATATGGGTCTTTGCTTGCAACTCCTGAGCCTTCACCGAAATAAACGCCGAGCGGTGCCATCCTAAATGTGTGTCCGACGCCCATCTCGATTGCAACATCTTTCATTGCTTGATCACTTGGTGAGAAGTAAGGATTTTCTGCAACACCGAGCATGCGACTTGCTTGGTCATACCAAGGCAATAACTCTGATTTCCAATCGGTGATGTGTTTCCACTGCTTATCTTCAAAATAAGAATCAGGTGGCTGATACAAAGTATTCGCATACACAAGTGACCCACCACCAACACCTGCGCCAGCAAGGATTAACACATCAGGCAGTGCGTGAATGCGTTGAATTCCCAGTAAGCCAATTTTTGGAAAGAATAAAAACTTGCGTAAACGCCAAGAAGTTTTTGGGAAGTCTTTTTCTTTAAATCTTTTTCCGGCTTCTAATACGGCAACCGAATAACCTTTTTCAGTAAGCCTGAGTGCTGAGACTGATCCACCAAATCCAGAACCGATGATGAGAGCATCAAAGTCCTTAGCCATGGGCTATTTTTCCTCTCGAATTTTCCAGGAAGTTCCGTAGCTCTCAAGTAAATCAAGGAATGGTATTGAATCAAACCATTCAGGACCAGAAACGCCACCTTCTGGAACCCAAACCTTATTATGAATTAGCTCCATGGCAATAACTGGATTGATTGCAGTTTGCCACACAACTGCCTGATCACCGTACTCCTTCATCGACCAAGCGTTATCAACGACGTTGTAGATGTAGCAAGCGTAAGGCTTACCTTCTTTGTTAATGCCTTTAACTAGTGTGCCGGCACAAGTTTTTCCACGCATGCGTTCGCCAAGTGTTGCGGGGTCAGGAAGTGATGCAGCAAGTAAGTCACGTGGTGAAACAGAAATTCCTTGAACTTCAACAGTTTCTTTACGATCTAATCCGAGCATATGAATTGTTTTTAAAGTGGTGATGAACTGTGCTCCAAGACCATATTTGAAGTTTACTTTCTTGGCTTCAATTTTCTGTGGAATCAAAACAACTTCTTCGTGTTCGACATTTACGCATTCAACTGGACCGATGCCCTCGGGAAAATCAAAGGTTTCGATTTCGCTAAATGGTTCTGTTGTGTGCCATCCGCGACCGTCTTCCCAGACGATTGGTGGATTTAGGCACTCTTCAATAGTTGTCCAAATAGAAAATGATGGAGCGAATTCATAACCTTCAACAGTTATATTTGAACCATCTAAAATAGTTATTGAATCAATTTTGCTAAACAAATGATCAGATGCGTACTTAGCGAATACATCGCTCATACCTGGTTCGATACCCATACCAACAAGTGCAAATATCTTTCTTTCTGCCCAGTTCCAGTCACGAGCAAATTGTTCGTCACCGAGTTTCACGCCAGTTTCGGTATATGGATAGTGAGGATGTGGACGCGAAAGTGACATAGCCATATCAATGTAATTAACATTTTCAATTTCGCACGCAAGAAAAATCGGCATTACAAATCGCGGATCAACTGCGTTAATGACAACATCGGGTGCCGCGCGCCTTATGAGGTTACGGATATCTTCAAGTTCGGCGGCGTTAACTTCAGCCGCCGAGAACCTTGAGTCTTTTACCCTTGCAACTGCTTCCTCGGCACGAGATAAGGTGCGATCAGCAATAACCATAGAAGTAATGAATGATCTGCGAGATGCAATATTGGCTATTGCTCTTCCAACGCCTCCAGCGCCGATGACAAGCGCCTTCATTCCTGGCCCCACATGGGATAAAACTCCGAATCAATTAGAAACGTAATTTTAATGGGAAGATTGCGCATTAGCAATATCGGTCCCCGTAGCTCAGTGGATAGAGCAACCGCCTCCTAAGCGGTAGGTCGCAGGTTCAACTCCCGCCGGGGACGCAATTACTAATTAGTGCTTGAGAGTAAATCGTTGCAATGATTTTGGCGCCCACCAATTGCGTTCACCAAACAAACGCATCAGTGCAGGAACAAGAAGCGCACGAATAAGTGTTGCATCAAGTAACACAGCAAATGCCACACCAAAGCCGAGCATCTTGATCGATGTCACTCCACTTGTCATAAATGCTGCGAAAACAACGGCAAGCAATAACGCCGCAGCAGTAATAATTCGCGCCGAGCGTTGTAGGCCTTTAGCAACAGATTCGATATTAGATTTTCCATCTAAGTGCTCTTCGCGAATGCGAGAGAGCAAGAAGAGTTCGTAGTCCATAGATAAACCGAAAACAACTACAGCAACCAAAATCACCGAACCAGTATCAAGGGCGCCAGTTACGGTGAAATCACCCACCAACCATTTCAGGTGACCATCGATAAAGATCCATGTGATTGCACCAAGAGTTGCAACGAGTGAAAAACCATTGAGAAGTACGGCCTTAATTGGCAAAATAATTGAACCGGTAAATACAAAGATAAGGATGAATACGGTTAGCGCAATCCAACCCAGAGCCCATGGCAGAGTTCGTGCAACACCATCTTGTGAATCAGTGAAATCTGCTGCTGCGCCACCAATGAGTGTTCCTTCCGGTACTGGCAGTGCACGAATCTCATGAATAATTCGTTGTGCTTCTAACGTGCGAGATGGTTCTTTAGAAATCACCTGGACTCTGATGTCTTCACCGAAGTATTCAATTTGTCCCACGCGCGAAATTCCATATACGCCTTGCACGCGAGCTAAGAAATTATTGATTTCAATCTCTTTGCCTGCTCCATTTGGAATTACTACTTCAATAGGGCTTCCTTCAAGACCAGTGAAACGTTCATCAATTACTGCCGATGCGATAGCAGCAGGATCTGATTTTGGTAGGACACGTGCATCGACTTGAGAAAATGCAATATTCGTAATTGGGGCGGCAAGAATTCCAAGTACTAATAGAGATCCAACAACCACAGGGAGAGGACGCTTCATTACTGCACGAGCAGTATGAGCCCATCGACCATCTTCTTTAGGAGTAATTCCTGCTCTACGTACAACACCTTTATCAACTTTATGTCCCAAAATTGCAAGTAGTGCTGGCAACGGAATCAAAGCGCCAACAACAGCGAGTGAAATTACTGCAACACCGGCGTATCCAAAAGATTTAAGGAAATTAAGTGGAAAGAGCAAAAGAGATGCCATTGTTACAAAGACAGTTAGTCCAGAGTAGAAAACAGTTTTTCCTGCCGTTGCAACAGTTGTAATAATTGATTCGTCCACGCTCTTGCCAGCGTGTAACTCTTCGCGGAATCTATTAACGATCAACAAGGCGTAATCAATACCCAGTCCTAACCCCAAACCTGTAATGAGGTTGAGGGCAAAGACTGAAACATCGGTAAAGAGCGTAAGAATATAAATAATTAAAAATGACCCCAGAATTGCCGTTATTCCAACAAATAAAGGCATTGCTGAAGCCACCAAGGTACCAAATACAAAGATCATCAAAAGAAAAGTTAAGGGGATTGCGATTGCCTCAGCAATTTTTAAATCATCTTGAATTTTGCTGTTAATCGCATGAGTGATAACGCCGCCACCTGAAGCGTAAACAATAAAGCTGCCTTGCTTGCCATCAAATTTCTCTTGTACTTCTTCACCAATTTTTCCAAGTGAAGCCCAATCATTTGAATCTGGATCTGTATAAATAAATAAGAACGCCGCTTTGTCATCGGCTGCCTTCATGGAGGGGGCACCGCCTGTGCTCCAGTAAGAAAGTGTGCGATCAACATTGGCAACAGATTTCACTTTTGCTTCAAGCGCCGCGGCTTCTGCAATTACGCCAGGATCATCAACGCTTCTATTTTGTGTATCAATTATGAGAATTGCCGCAGGTTCTTGAACTTTAAACTTTTCAGTCAAATAGTCATAAGCCTTTGCTGATTCACTACCGAGGTCTGAGTAACCGCCACTATCAAGCTTTGAGAATGCGAGAGAGCCAACTCCGCCTGCTGCAAGGATTCCAATAATAAAAAGAATGAGAACCGACTTCTTGCGACGAACGATGAATCTTCCAAGCCCTGCAAACATGATTCTCCGGGTATCTCGCTACTATTAGGAGTCCAATTCTAATCGGAGGTTATAAATGAGCGAAATCTTGCCGAATATAACCACGGATGAAATAGATCACGAACAAGCCCTCGAAGATGCACGCCGCGAAGCAGAAATAAAAGCGGATAAACCGCCCCACCACGAAAATTAATTATTCAGTTTTTGGTGTGGGTGCAGGTGTTGGCGTCGGTGGTGTTGGAGTTTTAGCAGTATTTGATTTTGCAGAATCAGTTTTATAAAAACCAGAACCTTTAAATACAACGCCGACTGCAGAATAAATCTTTCTTACCTCACCCTTACATTCAGGACAGGTTGTTAGTGAGGCTTCGGTAAAAGATTGAAATGCCTCAAACTGGTGGTCACAGTCAGCGCATGCATATTGATACGTAGGCATCTGACTATTCCTTTCCGCTATTTATCCCAGTTTTGGGGTAGAAACCAAGTCTAAAGAAGTGGGAAGATAGATGCGAATTACGGTGGCGAAAAGGGGGAGCGCAATGAAGATCATGCGGATTTTAAGCATTGCAGTAATAGCGCTGTTCATAAGCGCGCCAGCAATAAATGCAAATTCTCTGACAGCCACTAATCCAATGAGTGGCGCGACCGTAACTGTGGCACCAAGTGCTGTCAGTGTTACAGGACAAGTACCACTTATTGATGCCGGTAATTCAATGGAAGTAACTGATCCACAAGGCAAGCGAGTCGATGACGGAGTTCTTGCAATCGATGGAGCAAGTGCGGTCATTGGTTTAAAGACTCTCAAAGTTGCGGGTGTTTACACAGTTACATACACACTCTTTGCAGAAAATGATGTTCCGCTGGAAGGTTCCTTTAGATTTACTTTTGCGGCTCCAAGTGAAATTTCTACTCCACAACCAATTCCAACCGAAACCACAAGTGCAAAAGCTGAAGTGAGCGATTGGGGAACAAATGCTTTTGTTATTGGATTACTAGTTGTTGCATTCTTTGTTCTTGTTCTCCTCTCTTTATATGCACGAAAGATATTTAAAGAGAGATGATTTCTGCTCTGGTCACAGCCAGTAAATTCTTTTCAACCCTTTCAAGTTTTGTAACTATTGGAGCACTGCTGGCCCTTGCCTTTTTGGTCCTAGATAAAGAAGGCAAACTTTCTACCAGTGGAATGAAAATTCGATCTATCATCTCGATTTCTGCACTCCTCTGGTTTTTAAGTAGCTTTTTAAATATTTTCTTTACATTAGCTAATATTTTGGGCGAACCACTCTCAGCGGTTTTAGATCCAACCGTTTTACAATCATTCATATTTCAAATCTCTTTGGGCCAGTACCTATTTTTCCAAGCCGTTATTGCATTATTTGTGGCGATAACTTCTCGCGTAATAACTTCCCCTGGATACACCGCAATCCTTTTGATGATCTCACTCATTGCCATTGCAGCTCCAGTTTTTCAAAGTCACTCAGCATCTAGCGGTTCACACGCCCTTGCAATCGGATCCTTATTTGTTCACGTTATAGCACTCTCATTTTGGGTGGGTGGGGTAATAGCAATTGCCCTACTCAATGAAAATGACCGCAAAATTTCTTTACCGCGGTTTAGTCATATTGCTTTATGGGCAGCAATCGCAGTTGTTATAAGTGGAGTGCTAAATGCGAGTGCTCGACTCAATTTTGCGGCTGCTTGGTCGACTAGCTATGCATACGTCGTAATTATCAAAGTTGCTATTACATCAATCTTGCTTTTCTTCGGTTACAAGCACAGAAATCACTTAGCCGCTAAACCATCTGTTAATTGGGGTGCGATGACTCGCCTGATTTCAGTAGAAGCAGCCATCATGATTTTTGTAACAGCCCTTGGTTCGTGGCTCTCTTCTAATCAACCGCCTGTGCGTGGTGGTGAACAACCATTTAATGCAGCACTTGCAGTTGCAGGGTTAAAAATGCCGGAAGAACCAACTTTAAAACGAATTCTTTTTGAATATGACCCAGATATTCTGATGATTGGTTTGCTTGTGTTGGCTGTGGCTCTTTATATAAAGGGTGTTGTTGTTCTGACTCGACGTGGAGATAAATGGCCAGTGGGTCGGACAATTTCATTTGCGTTAGGTATTTCTGCAATTGATTTTGCAACTAGTGGCGGACTTGGTGTGTATGCGCACTTTGCTTTTTCATGGCACATGGTGGCGCACATGGTTTTAGGAATGATTGCACCGATTGGAATAGTTCTAGGTGCTCCAATTACTCTGGCACTTCGCACGTTGCCACAATCTCGAGATGGTGTTGAACGAGGTGTGCGTGGTTTGTTAATTACCGCTTTGCATTCACGATATTCGCGAACAATTACTAATCCAGTTGTTGCTCTGGCAATATTTGATGGATCTCTCTTTGCTCTTTATTTCACATCATTGTTTGGCGGAATGATGCAGAGCCACCAAGGTCACCTCTTTATGAATATTCACTTCATACTTGCAGGAATACTCTTTTTCCATGTAATTGTTGGCGTAGATCCAAATCCAAGAAAAGTTCCACATCTCGTACGCATTGTTATTCTCTTTGCTGCAATGAGTATTCATGCCTTCTTCTCTGTGGCACTTATGTCTACAACCACTTTGATTGATGGCGGATATTTTGAATCCCTTCAACGTCCATGGTCTTTGGACTTACTTGCAGACCAACAATCAGGTGGCGCTATCGGTTGGGCAATGGGAGAGATTCCAATTCTCATCGCTCTGATTGCTACATTCATCCAGTGGATGCGCGATGATTCGCATGAGGCAAAACGCATAGACCGTAATACCGCTCGCAAGGCAGCACTTGGCCAACCAGATGAACTTGCGGAGTACAACTTGTACCTCAATAATTTAAATAAGAGAGACAGAGAGGCGAATCAGTAATGGATGCACTTTTTTCATTGCCACGTGAATACGAAGAACTTCGTCAAAGCGTTCGCTCTCTTGCTCAAAAAGAAATTGCTCCACACGCAAAAGCTGTTGATGAAGATCATCGTTATCCGATTGAAGCTGCACAAGCGCTAGCAAAAGCTGGATTATCTGCAGCTCACGTTCCAACAGAATTTGGTGGAGATGGCGCGGATGCACTTGCTGTCGTACTTATCATTGAAGAAGTTGCACGTGCATGCGGTTCGTCATCTCTTATACCTGCTGTAAACAAATTAGGTTCGATGCCATTAATTCTTGGGGGAACATCTGAACAGAAAAAAAGATGGCTAACTCCATTGGCACAAGGTAAAGGTTTTTCTTATTGTCTTTCTGAGTCCGAAGCAGGATCCGATGCTGCATCTCTTCGAACCAAAGCAACGAAGAGTGGCGATAAATGGATTATTAATGGAAGTAAAAAATGGATTTCAAACGCCGAGGTTTCAGATTTCTACACCGTAATTGCACAAACAGATCCAGCACTTGGATCCAAAGGAATTACAGCATTCGTAGTTGAGAAAACTGATGCTGGAGTTTCATTTGGTTCACCCGAGAAGAAAATGGGATTTCGAGGTTCTCCAACTCGTGAGGTGTATTTCGATAATGTAGAAATCTCAGATGATCGACGCATTGGCGAAGTTGGTAACGGTTTTGTACTCGCAATGGATACTCTAGATCACACACGAATTACGATTGCAGCACAAGCAATTGGGTTAGCGCAAGGCGCATTAGATATTGCAACGGCGTATTCTCATGAGCGCAAGCAATTTAATAAGCCAATCTTTGATTTTCAAGGTGTTCAATTTATGTTGGCAGATATGGCAATGAATATTGAAGCCGCACGCCAACTTACTTATGCGGCGGCAGTGAAGAGTGAAAATGGCGAAAAAGATTTAAAGTTCTTCTCTGCATCAAGTAAGTGCTTTGCCAGTGATGTGGCAATGAAAGTTACACAGGATGCCGTGCAGATTCTTGGCGGATATGGGTATGTATCTGATTATCCAGTTGAGCGAATGATGCGAGATGCCAAACTTACACAAATTTATGAAGGTACAAATCAGGTACAAAGAATTGTGATTGCTCGCAACTTACCCGTCCGTTAGTTTTTATTAAATCGCACAATTAAATCGGGTGTAGCTGCTGCATCAACGGCAATATCGTGTGATTCTCGTGGCAGTACTTCACTCGTAACTTCACCAGAATGAACCAGAGCAATTTTCCAACCAGACATAGTTGGCAGTGCGCGGTCGTAATATCCGCCACCTTGTCCAAGTCGATACCCATCGCGATCAATTCGAAGAGCAGGCACAATCACCACATCTATTGCTGGCAGTACAGAAATCACTTCACCCACAGGTTCTAGAATATTTTTCTTTTCAATCAATTTACTTTCATCGCCATCCCAAAAAATCCAGTCAATGTGATCTTTGTTTACACGGGGCAGAATCAGAGTTTTTCCTGATTTTATTAGCGCGCGATTTAGTTCCACAGTACTAGGTTCGTGACCATAGGAAACATAGCTGGCAACAATTGTGGCCTGCATTACTTCTGGAGTTGAAAGTACATTTGTATAGACCGCAGGGATAAAAGCCTCACGCCTTTCGCGGCGATATCGCTCACGCATATGTGCTTTATCTTTCATCGCAAATCCCCTAGAAATCTAGTCACTACAAGTATGGTGTGATTATGGCAGAGCAAATGCGCGTAGATGAGTTCCTCAGTTCATTACTGGGAATTTGTCACCCACTTGAGCCACTTGATTTACCGTTATTAGATGCGCACGGTGCAACACTGGCGCAAGATATTTATGCTGGCGAAAGATTAGTTCTACGAGCCAATAGCCGAATCCGCTCCACGCAGATTGGATTGGCAGCATCAATTGGCCTTGATCACTTACCTACAAGACCTCATCCACGCGTTGTAATTTTGTCGGCAGGACCAGATTTGGTAGAGCCAGGACAAAAACTTAAAGCCGACGAAGAGTTTGAGACTAATTCTTGGTTACTCACAACAGCCGTTCGCGAAGTGGGTGCAATTGGCTATCGAGTGCACTCAATTCCAGATGATGAGGAAGAATTATTAGGCGTAATCGAAGATCAATTAGTACGCGCAGATCTAATAGTTATTAGCGGTGAACGCAACGATGATTCATTTGATCTCATAACCCGAACCCTGCAAAAAATGGGTGAGATAACAACTCTTGATCTAGCAATTGAAAATAGTGGACGCCATAATTTCGGTCAGATCGGACCCGACAAAACTCCTGTGGTGACACTGCCCGGGGATCCAATTAATGCATATATCTCTTTCGAACTCTTTGTTCGTCCAATGATTCGCACAATGCTCGGAGCCTCAACAATTCATCGTCCATCAGTAAAAGCAAAACTAGAAAAAGCAATCACTTCAACTCCAGGTACTCGTTCGTATGTTCGAGCGATACTCTCTGAAGATGCCAGCTCTGTGCGGGCATTAGATATTCAAGATGAAATTTCTACGCTTTCAGATGCAAACTCTTTTATTGCACTGAGCGAGAAGGATGAAAAAATTTCGGCAGGTGCATCTGTGAACGTTGTGGTGCTCGAACGGCGATACATTTAAATGCGCGATCATTCTTGGCCAGTAACACTTCACGGTACAGAAATTCACCTAAAGCCTCTTCGATTTAGAGATAGAAAAAAATGGCTTGAAGTTCGTGCGCATAATCGTGAATGGCTATCGCCCTGGGAAGCAACTCTTCCATTTACTCCAGGAAGTGACCCTGAATCATTACAAAAAGAACTTCCATCTTTTTTCCGGTTGGTTCGAACCCTTAATCGAGAATCACGAGATGGCCGATCCATTTCATTTGCAATGTGGCATCAAAATAATTTAATCGGACAAATATCTATGGGAGGCATCATTCTTGGCGCACTACGCGGTGCCCATATTGGATATTGGATTGACCGTGAATACGCAGGACGGGGATATACAACCGAAGCTGTTAACTTAATGACCGAATATGGCTTTTCAGTCCTAGCACTTCATCGAATAGAAATTAATCTTCGCCCTGAAAATGCAGCATCTCGTAGGGTTGCCGAGAAAGCTGGATATGTATTTGAAGGAGAGCGCTCTCGATACTTACATATTGATGGGGATTGGCGAGATCATCTTTCATTCGTAAAAGAAAACCCATTAATTAAGTAAATAAAAAGCAGAGCGAAATCGGCACTGAAATACCCGATAGGTCCGATATCTCCCTCTATCTTTATACATCATGGCTTCAGGACTCATTTATGTGGCAATCATCGGAATGTGGGTTGCCTATTTCTTGCCTCGCTGGGTTCATGACAGAAATGAATTTTCAGGAAAATCAATTGAACGTTACAAAAGCGCACTTCGCGTTGTAGCAAATAGTTCGCCAGGTGGAAGTTCTGGATCTGGAGTAATTCATACAGATTTAGATCACGAAGCTAAAGTTGCACAAAGACTTATGCAAAGAAGAATAACTTTTGCAATCCTAATTATTTCACTCCTCACAACAATTGTCGGTGGTCTAATGAATTCAATGAAAATTACTTTTGCACTTATTCCACTAACTGGAATAATCATTTACGTTGCCCACGTAAGGCGACAAACAATTAGTGAGAAGTTGTATAAACGACGAATAAGAAACCTACAAAAAGGTCAATCTGGTACATCAGGTACAAATCTCTCTGAAGTTGTTAGCAATGTGACTCAAAAAGAACATTGGATTCCTCTTTCAGAACGTGAATTATCTGGCGTTGTAATTTTGCCAAAAGGCTCGGCTGAAAATCGTGGCGCGTGGCAACCAAATGAAGTTCCAGTTCCAACATATGTAAATGCTCCTAAGGCCGTAACACCGCGAAGAACGATTGACTTAACAACTCCTGGTCAGTGGAGTGATGATCAAGAGCGCTTGGCTCGCGAAGCACTCGCAGCAGCTACTCCTTCACGTGATCAAGTATTTGATCAAGACCTGGCAGAGCAAGCGGTTGAAAAACTCAATCGCTCGCGTGCGGCAAACGAATAATCTAAATCCAGGACGCAAACCACATTCGCATATGCCACTGTGCATATGTGATTACTTCGCCTAAATAAAGAGGCAAAAAGTAAATAAAATTAAGGAAAACCACAGCAACAAAACCAAGGATTATTACTTGGGCATTTGCGGGGTTTTTACTGCGATCTATAAATAGCTTTGCACAGTAAACGAGTGCCAGAATCAAAAACGGCTCAAAGACAATGGCATAAAAACTAAATACGGTGCGCTTTTGAAAGAAGAACCAGGGCAGATAACCCGCAATAACTCCAAGTAAAATGAATGTTAATTTGCTATCAACGTTGCGATGATAGAACTGCCAGGCCCACAATCCGATGAGTACTACTAATGCAATCGTTGCGCTCCACCAAAGAACCGGTGTGCCCAAAGCCAAGACTTCTTGCGCACAACTCTTACTCCCACAACCTGTTGGGGATTCATAAAAAAATGAAGTTGGTCTACGCATGATTAACCAACCCCAAGGGTTTGCTTGGTAGGCGTGTTTTTCAATTAGTGAAGTATGAAAATCCAACATTTGCTTGTGATAGTAAATAAGGGAACTAAACGGATTAGATGCATAAGTGCGATCCCAACCACGATTGCTAGCAAACCAACCAATCCAGGAAGTGAGATAAATCCCGATGGGCAAAATCGCAAATTGAAGAACGCGCGTTGCAAGTGTGCGCAGTAATTCTCGTTCAGGATTTTCTCGGTACAGTCTGTAAAGAGTTACCAAACCAAATAAGAATATAAAATAAAGCGCACTCCACTTAGTAGCAATTGCTAGACCGAAGAAGATACTTGCAAACCAATACTGTTGCCTGAACCAAAAATATGCTGCAGTTAAGATAAATAATGTAAGAAATAGATCCAGCAATGCTGTACGAGAATGAACTAGCAGCAAGCCATCAAAAGCCAGAAGCGCAGCTGTGACAGCAGTTAAAAATGGTGAGCGGAAGAGTTCGTGCGCTAAACGCGCTGCAATCAAAATAATTAGCGTTCCGGCAATTGCCACGGCAATTCGCCAACCAAATTCGTTATCACCAAAGATTTTTATTCCAAGGGCTATGCACCATTTTCCAACTGGAGGATGCACAACGAACTCCGGTTTAGATCCGGCAACCTCTACGCCATATTTTAGAAAGTCTCGTGCACCATCAACGTAGTAAAGCTCATCAAAAACAAAGCCCTTTGGATTACCTAGATTAATTACCCGTAGGAAAAATGAAGCGATTGCTATGAGAACTGGTGCAATGCTTGCAATCATAGGGATAGCGTATCCGAGGCCAATTACTGAGATGATTACGCCATGGCTCTCATCTTGGCTGCAACTCCACTTGGTAATCCCAAGGATGCTTCTGCTCGATTAATGGATGCAATTGCAACTGCCGATGTCATAGCTGCCGAAGATTCACGTCGCTTCCATAGATTGGCATCAGATCTTGGCGTAACTTTTGTTGGCAAAGTTATTTCTTTCTTTGATGGAAATGAAGATGCGCGAACGCAAGAAATTCTTGAATTACTAAGAATTGGGAAAAATGTTTTAGTTGTTAGTGATGCAGGCATGCCAACAATCAGTGATCCTGGATTTAGATTAGCCCGGGATGCTTCTGCAGAAAATATTGTTGTTCAAGTTCTGCCAGGTCCATCTGCTGTAACAATGGCGGTTGCTCTATCGGGCTTACCAACAGATCGATTTTCCTTTGATGGTTTTCCACCTCGAACATCAGGAGCCCGTCAAAAGTTTTATGAATCTTTGCGATTTGATGAGCGCACTCTTGTGTTTTTTGAAGCACCGCATCGCCTTGAAGAATCCCTAGCCGATGCAGTTGCATCATTTGGGTCTAATCGAAAAGCGGCAATCTGTCGGGAAATGACCAAACATTATGAGCAGACAATACGTGGGGATTTAGCCACACTATTGGAGTGGAGTCAGAAAAACGAAGTTCTTGGTGAAATTACATTAGTAATTAGTGGAGCCGAATTAGATGCAAAATCAGTAACGACTGATGCAATGGTTGCGCGAGTTCAAGAGTTTGAATCAGCAGGTATGGATCGCAAGGGCGCTATCGCTGCAGTGGCTGAGGAATTCTCACTTCCTAAGCGTTCAGTTTATGCCGCAGTTGTAGATGCTAATAAGATAGGCAAATGAGCAACGTGAGCGATAAATCCTTCTATCTCACTACACCTATTTACTATGTAAATGATGCGCCACATATTGGTCACGCATACACAACTGTTGCCGGAGATGTTCTTACGCGTTGGCATCGTCAACGCGGTGAATCAGTCTGGTTCTTAACCGGCACTGATGAACATGGGCAAAAAGTCATGCGCACAGCAGAACAAAACAACACTGCTCCACAAGCGTGGGTAGATCGTTTAGTAGCGGATGCTTGGAAGCCGAATTGGGAAGCACTCAATATTGCAAATGATGACTTTATTCGCACCACTGAAAAGCGACATACAGAGCGCGTACAGAAATTTTTACAAGGATTAAAGGATTCAGGACACATTTACTCTGGAAAATATGAAGGCCCATATTGCGTTGGGTTCGAAGAGTTTAAATTACCGGGCGATCTCATTGATTCAAATGGTGAAAAACTCTGTCCGATTCACAGCAAGCCTGTTGAGCTTGTTAATGAAGAGAATTGGTTCTTCAAATTATCAGATTTTACCCAACCACTTCTTGATCACTACAAGAAAAACCCAGATGCATGCCAACCAGAGAGTGCGCGTAATGAGGTTGTTTCTTTCCTTGAAGGCGGAGTTTCCGATCTTTCAATTTCTAGGTCCACATTTGATTGGGGAATTCCAGTTCCGTGGGATACCAAACAAGTTGTCTACGTTTGGTTTGATGCACTTCTAAATTATGCAACCGCTGTTGGACTAACAGATGAACCAGATTCCGATGGTGGCAAGAAGTTTGCACAAACATGGCCCGCAGATGTTCATCTTGTAGGAAAAGATATTTTGCGTTTTCACGCAGTTATTTGGCCAGCGATGTTAATGGCTGCAGGACTTGCAGTTCCGAAGAAGGTTTTTGCACACGGATGGTTACTTGTCGGTGGCGAAAAGATGAGCAAGAGCAAGCTGACCGGTATTGCTCCAAGTGATATTACAAATCACTTTGGTGTGGATGCATTCAGGTATTACTTCTTGCGTGCAATTCCATTTGGAAGCGATGGATCATTTTCATGGGAAGACATGAGCGCTCGTTATACAAGCGAATTAGCTAATGATTTTGGAAACCTAGCTTCACGCCTTGCTGCAATGATTGAGAAATATTGCGATGGAACGCTCCCACAAGTTGCTCATGATAAAACACTTGAGGAAGCGCTATCTCAAACGGTTTCAAAGGCAGATCAAGCAATGTGCGCCCTTGATTTCCAAGGTGGAATTAACGCAATTATGGATTTTTGTAAGCGAGTAAATGGTTATGTGACAGAAAAAGAACCGTGGATTCTTGCAAAAGATCCTGCAAATAAAGTTGTTCTCGAAGAAGTTCTCTACAACACGGCAGAGTCATTACGCGCATTAGCTGTTCTCCTTAATTCTGTAATGCCAACAACGTGTGAGATTTTGTGGCAAAGTCTTGGCGCACCAGATGCGCTCGGTTCTCTTTCCTCACAAAAGATTTCATCAGTTGCCACATGGGGTCAGTTACCAGCCGGTGCTCGCGTTACGAAAACTCCAGTGCTATTTCCACGTCTTGAATCTGCTGAGTAACACCTGTGGCAGATCGTCATAACCGCGACCTCGATCGCACTCTTGCACCACGACCTGAACCATTATTAGTCCCAACTGTTGATGCACATGCTCACTTAGAAATTGTTACTAACGCAGCTCCTGATTCAGAAGAGGTGCGAAAAGTATTAGATGACGCACGAGATGCAGGCGTCGATCGCGTAGTTCAAGTGGGTTATTCAGCAGAGCAATCACAGTGGTGTGTGGACGCAGCCGATCATTGGAAAGGCAGAGTTCTTGCAGCTGTTGCACTGCATCCCAACGAAGCACCTGTTGTAAAAGACCTAGAACACGATTGGTCAATCATTGCAAAGCTTGCTGAGCATCCGCGTGTAAGAGCAATTGGTGAAACAGGATTAGATTATTTTCGCACTCCACCGGAGTTGCGTAAGAGACAACAAGAATCTTTTAAGTGGCATATTGAATTAGCTAAAAAACATAAGAAAGCACTTGTCATCCACGATCGTGACTCACACGATGATGTGCTCTCTGTATTACTTGAAGTTGGTGCACCGGAACAAACAATTTTTCACTGTTTTTCAGGTGATTTAGAGATGGCAAAAATTTGTATAGAGCGTGGCTACATACTCTCCTTTGCAGGCACCGTAACATTTAAGAACGCGCCGCAATTGCGTGAAGCAGTAAAGATTGTGCCTGCAGATCAATTATTGGTTGAAACAGATTCGCCATTCTTAGCTCCATCACCACACCGCGGGGCCTTAAATACACCTGCGCAGATTGCAAATATTGTTAGAGCTATGGCTGATGAGAGAAATGTTAGCGATGCCGAACTCGCCACAACTCTTAGCAATAATGCAGAACGTATTTTTGGTTCATTCGTATGACACTGCTCGGTGCAGCACAAATTCGTGAGTTAGCAGAAGAACTAGGAATTAAACCTGCTAAATCACTCGGGCAAAACTTTGTGATTGATGCCAATGTCTGCAGAAAAATAGTTCGCATCGCTGGCGTGACAAGTTCTGATGTTGCTCTAGAAATTGGACCTGGATTGGGTTCACTCACCCTTGCCCTACTTGAAGAAGCTAAATCAGTTATCGCAGTTGAAATTGATGAACGTTTAGCGACCCGATTGCCACAAACTGTTGAAACGCATAATCAAAGTACTGCGGCGTTTAGAGTTATTCATCAGGATGCATTGCAACTTCAATCACTTCCTGAATCGCCAACAGTTCTAGTGGCTAATTTGCCTTACAACGTTTCAGTTCCTGTCTTGCTACGTATGTTAGAAATATTTCCAACACTTAAATCCGGTGTTGTTATGGTGCAGGCAGAAGTGGCAGATCGATTAGCCGCAAAGCCTGGGACAAAAGAATATGGAATACCTTCTGTTAAAGCCGCGTGGTGGGCAGATCTCGGTGGCGCAGGGTCGATTTCGCGTTCAGTTTTTTGGCCAGTGCCAGGTGTTGATTCAAAGTTAGTTTCATTTACGCGCCACCAACCATTGGGTGATGAGGAGTTACGAAAGAAAGTTTTCATTTTAATTGATGCTGCCTTTGCTCAACGCAGGAAAATGTTGCGCTCAGCTCTTTCGAGTATTTACGGTTCCTCAGGGGCGGCAGAAGAAGTTCTAAATAAAGCAGGAATCGATCCGACACTTAGAGGCGAATCACTCTTAGTTAATGATTTTTGTACAATTGCACGATTAGGGTTTTAACGTGCCAATTCGATCTGTGACCGTAAGAGTGCCTGCAAAAGTTAACTTGCAACTATCGGTTGGCCCACGCGAATTAGATGGATATCACCAGCTCGTAACTGTCTTTCAAGCAATCTCAATTTTTGATGATGTGATTATAAAAATTGCTGAGCCAGGATCAGGTATTCATCTAACTATTACTGGGGATCAGACTCATGGCGTTCCAACAGATGCCACAAATTTAGTCGTGCAAGCCGCCGAACTTATTGCGCAAAAGTTTGAAATAGATATTGACGCCCACATAGAAGTTAAGAAATCTATCCCTGTTGCAGGTGGAATGGCAGGCGGTAGCGCTGATGCGGCTGCGGCCATCGTTGCAATAGATGAGTTATATAACTTAGACATGACACGAGATGAGATGCATGAGATTGCAGCGCAGTTAGGAAGCGATGTTCCATTTCTTCTCAGTGGCGGTACTGCAATTGGACAAGGCAGGGGCGATCAACTTACTGCAGCACTTTCGCGCGGCACTTATCACTGGGTTTTAGCACTTTCTAGCGTTGGACTTTCAACGCCAGCGATTTACAGCGAGTGTGATCGATTACGCCAAGGATTAGATATCAGTGAGCCACAAATTAGTGATGCGCTGATGCAAGCACTCTTAGCCGCTGATCCAAAAGGTGTTGGAAATTTACTAGTAAATGATTTACAACCTGCTGCGTGTTCTCTTCGACCTGCACTTCGTTTAATTCTAGATGTCGGACAAGAATATGGAGCACTCGGTGCAATTGTTTCTGGGTCTGGTCCAACAGTTGCATTCTTGGTATCAGATGAAGAACATGGTTTGGATTTAGCAGTTGCGCTCAGTGCATCCGGTGTTGTCGGAAGTGTTACACGAGCGTTTGGCCCAGTTCATGGAGCCAAAGTTATTGAGTCACATTAAATTTCATCTTCAAATTGAGCAGCAATAACGCTGAGCAATCGAGCAAGTTCTTTCTTTTCATCACTTGTTAATGGGGCTAAAAAGTTTCTTTCGCGATCTAAGAGTTCTTCCATTGCAGCATCTACTGCTCGCACGCCTGCTTTTGTCAGAGTTACCAGTGAACCGCGACCATCTGCGGGATCTTGCTTTCGAGTAATAAGTTCTAACTCTTCAAGGCGGTCTAATCGATTTGTCATCGTTCCGCTTGTCACCAAAGTTTCTTGCATGAGTTGACTCGGTGAAAGTTGATATGGCGCACCTGCGCGACGAAGTGAAGCTAATACATCAAAGCCCCATGTATCTAAATCAGCGAATGCATTACGTCTTTCAATATCTAAGTGTCGAGAAATTCGAGTGATACGGCTGAGGACTCCAAGTGGTGATAAATCCAGATCTGGACGCTGTGCCTTCCAAGCGGCGATGAGGCGATCTACTTCATCACGCATTTTCGCCCCACTTTCTAAAAGTATTTATTAAAATTTCTCGCGTGAGGCAACTTTAGTGGTCGAAAGTACTGGTGCGGATAAGGGAGAATATGGGTTCCGCCATTGTGTAGTGGCTAGCACATGGGCCTTTGAAGCCCAGGGTCCAGGATCGATACCTGGTGGCGGAGCATGACGCCACCAAAGGGCACAGACTCATCACTTGAGTGCGCGATTATCCTTGCCGCCGGCGAAGGAACGCGTATGAAATCTTCGCTGCCAAAAGTTTTACATGAAGTTGCTGGTCGCACATTAGTCGGACATGTTTTACACGCAGTACAAGGTTTATCTCCTCAACAGATAAGAGTCGTCGTTGGTTCAGGACGTGAAAAAGTTGAAGAACATATTGCAGCAATTTCGCCGAAAGCCGTAACTGTGTTTCAAGAAAAGCGCGGCGGCACGGGGCATGCAACACAACTGGCGCTCGCTGGAATTTCACCAAAAGGCTCTGTACTTGTATTAGCTGGAGATACTCCACTGCTCACAACACAATCACTTTCACAACTTATTTCATTTCACCACAACGGTGGGTTTAGTGCATCTGTTATGACAGCAGAGCATCCAGATCCCACCGGGTATGGCCGAATTATTCGAGCCGATGATGGCTCACTTCTTCGCATCGTAGAAGAAAAAGATGCAACGGATGCTGACAAAATAATCTTTGAAGTAAATTCTGGGGTTTATATCTTCGATGGAGCGTTACTCGCTTCGGCAATAACAAAGCTCACGGCAAATAATTCTCAAGGCGAACTCTATTTAACTGATGTTCTAGAGATCATGCGCCAAGCAGGTGGGGAAGTCGCAGCCGCCCTTATCGATGATTACGTCGAAACTCTTGGTGTTAACGATCGCGAACAGCTAGCTGAAAGTGGAGCATATTTACGCGATCGAATTAATAGCGACCTCATGCGAGCTGGGGTGACAATTACAGATCCAACAACAACGTGGATTGATGCAACTGCCACTATTGAAAGTGATGTAACTATTTATCCAGGAACAGCAATACTTGGAAATACAACTATTAAATCTGGCGCCATTATTGGCCCACGCACAACACTGGAATCCTGCACAGTCCTTGAAGGCGCTCGTGTTGTCGAATCTAATTGCCATGAAGCAGTTATTGGGAAAGATGCGCAGGTTGGCCCTTATTCATACTTACGTAAAGGGACAAAACTTGGCAGCGGATCAAAAGCAGGTGCCTTTGTTGAAATCAAGAATTCAACAGTGGGCGATGGCTCAAAAGTTCCACATCTTTCATATGTGGGGGATGCAAAAATTGGTGAAGGCACCAATATCGGGGCTGCAACAGTCTTTGTTAATTACGATGGCGTGGAAAAGCATGAAACTATCGTTGGAGATCATGTCCGAATCGGAAGCGATTCGATGTTGATTGCACCAGTGACAATTGGTGATGGGGCATACACAGCAGCGGGTTCTGTAATTTCTGAAGATGTCCCACCTGGAGCAATTGGAGTTGGTAGATCACGCCAGCGAAATGTCTTAGGCTGGGTCTTGCGTAAACGTTCTGGCACAAAATCTGCCGAAGCTGCTGCGCGTCACGCTGGCAGTGAAAACGGACATAAGAGAGGCTAAGCCCCATGAGCGAACTCCGGCTAGCATCTGAAAAACGGTTAAGACTATTTTCAGGCCGCGGATTTCCGGAGTTAGCAGAAGCAGTCGCACAAGAACTCGGTGTTCCAATTACACCAACGTCTGCTTATGACTTTGCAAATGGCGAAATATTTGTTCGCTTCGAAGAGAGTGTTCGTGGATGCGATGCATTCGTATTGCAGTCTCACTCTGCTCCAGTAAATAAACAAATCATGGAACAACTCATCATGGTTGATGCACTCAAGCGCGCATCCGCAAAACGAATCACAGTTGTCGCACCTTTTTATGGTTACGCACGTCAGGATAAGAAGCACCGCGGACGCGAACCTATTTCTGCGCGATTGATGGCAGATTTATTTAAGGCAGCTGGCGCCGATCGATTGATGGTTGTAGATCTTCACACATCACAAATTCAAGGTTTCTTTGACGGACCAGTGGATCACTTATTCGCACTTCCAATGCTTGCAGATTACGTTGGATCTAAAGTTGATCGCTCACGACTAACAATTGTTTCTCCAGACTCTGGACGAGTTCGCGTGGCAGAACGTTGGTCTGATTTACTCGGTGGATGTCCAATCGCTTTTATTCACAAAACCCGTGATCCACGCATTCCAAATGAATCAATCGTCGGACGTGTCGTCGGAGATGTTGAAGGTCAAACCTGCGTTGTAATTGATGACATGATCGATACTGCGGGCACAATTACTAAAGCAGTGGACGCACTCTTTGAAGCAGGTGCTAAAGAAGTCATCATTGCAGCAACTCACGCAGTTCTTTCAGGACCTGCAATTGAAAGACTGAGAAATTCTCGCGCAAGTGAAGTCGTTGTCACTAATACTCTGCCAATAACAGAGGAGCAAAAATTCGATAACCTCACAGTTCTCTCGATTGCACCGCTTCTTGGTCGCGCAATCCGAGAGGTCTTCGAAGATGGATCTGTTACCAGCCTCTTTGATGGCCATTCATAAGCGCGATTTGCCAGAGCAGATAATCCTTCGCTAATCTTTACCTCGTTCCGGCGAGGGTTTTTAACTTCCGTTATCGACGGTGCAGGTAAATGCTCCTGCTGGGACTTTTGTGAAGTAACCGAAAGTTTTACCTAACAGGGAGAAATTAAAATGGCTGAGATCACCATCAACGGAATTCGTCGTACTGAATTCGGTAAAGGCGCATCACGTCGTGCACGTCGCGATGGATTAGTTCCAGCTGTGATCTATGGTCACGGAGAGAAGCCATCTCACATCACTCTTCCAGCACGCGAATTAGGCGTTGCACTTAAAACTTCAAACGTACTTCTAGACATTGTTGTAGATGGCAAAACTGAACTCACACTTCCTAAAGCAATTGTTCGCCATCCAATCAAATTAACTCTTGATCACATTGACCTAGTCATTGTTCGTCGTGGTGAAAAAGTTGTTGTATCTGTTCCAGTTCACGCAACTGGTGAATACGATCGCGATGGAATTCTTGAGCACGTTAACAACACAATTGAAGTTGAGACAGAAGCAACTTCTATTCCTTCTCACCTTGACCTCGATATTGCAGGTTTGGTTGCGGGTACATCTAAGTACGCAGCAGATGTAGTTCTTCCAGCAGGAGTAGTACTAATTTCTGATCCTAAGATGATCGTGGTTCACCTATCAGAGCGTTCAACAGCAGTTGAAGAAGTTGTTGTTCCTGCAGCAGATGCTGCTGCTCCAGCTGAAGGCGCACCTGCAGCAGATGCTTCTGCTGAGAAGAAGGATGCTTAACCACTAACCTTTAGTCATGGTTTGGTTAGTAATTGGACTCGGTAATCCGGGTCCAGAGTATGCAGCAACTCGCCACAACGTTGGCCAGATGGTTGTTGACGAGCTAGCCAAACGTTATAAAGTTAAATGGTCTTCACATAAATCACGCAATGATGTTGCTGCTTTCAAAATTGGTGTGGGCGAGAATGCACAATCAGTAATCATTGCAAAATCAAAGAGTTATATGAATGAAACTGGTGGACCTGCAAAGGCGCTGGCATCTTTTTATAAAGTAGAACCTGATCACATAATCGCCTTACATGATGAATTAGATATTGCGTATTCAACAATTCGCTCAAAACTAGCCGGTGGCGATAATGGTCACAATGGTCTGAAATCTATGACATCGGCTTTCGGTAGCGCTGATTACTTCAGAGTCCGCTTAGGTATCGGTCGTCCTATGGGTTCACAAGATCCTGCAGACTTTGTCTTAAAGGCATTTTCTGTCGCTGAGAAAAAAACTCTGCCAGAATTTATAGATCGTGGATGTGATGTGGTTGAGTCCTTAATTACCAATGGCTTAGAAGAAACGCAATCACGCTTTAATAGCTAAGAATCAACCTGTATTTCGAAGGCCTGCTGCGACGCCATTAATTGTTAACAAGAGAGCACGTTGCAACATGGGATCAACTTCACCATCATGATCGCGTACCCGCTCGAGCAAATTGACCTGAAGTAGATGCAAAGGCGCAAGATAGGCATCGCGCACCTGAAGAGTACGGGCCAAAATCGGTTGATCTCCCAAGAGAGAGTCTTTCTTAGTTACTTTAAGGATTTCTTCACAGGTTAATTTAAACTCTTCTGCGATTACATCTAAGAAGTGATGTAACTCTTTTGGAACAAGTGCTTGGACATAACGCTTTGCCATCTCTAAATCAGTCTTTGCTAAGGTCATCTCAACGTTGCTAATAAATGTGTGGAAGAAGTGCCAGTTGGCCAGCATCTCTTGAATAACATCTGATTTGCCCGCTTCACGTGCTGCTTTTAATCCGCTGCCAACGCCAAACCAACCAGGAACAATTTGGCGAGATTGAGTCCAACCAAATACCCACGGAATTGCGCGCAAACTATCTAATCCGCCGGCGGCATCAGGACGTCTTGATGGTCTAGAACCCAACATCATTTCACCGAGTTGTTCAACAGGAGTTGATGCATAGAAATAAGCCGGTAAATCTGGATGATCAATTAAGGAGCGGTAGCGAGTAAAAGAATTCTCACTGATCAGTTCCATGCATGAATTCCACTTATCCAAACTCTCTTGGCTTTGACGTGGTGCGCGGTTTAGAACTGTGGCTTCAAGGGATGCTGCAAGCATCAACTCAATGTTTTCGCGAGCAAGAGATGCCAAAGCGTACTTATCGCTAATGACTTCGCCTTGTTCAGTCATTTTAATTTGTCCATCAATTGATCCCCATGGCAGAGCAACGAGTGCGTCATAGGTTGGACCACCACCGCGACCAACAGAGCCACCGCGACCATGAAATAGTCGTAACTTAACGCCGTGCTTGATTGCGACATCTCGCAACTTGCGTTGTGCTCTGTGAATTTCCCACTGGCTAGTTGCGATACCCGCATCCTTATTTGAATCGGAATAACCCAACATAATTTCTTGTAGATTTCCACGAAGCTCTACGATCTTTCTGTATCCAGGATCACTCAGCAAAGTTTCCAGAATTTCACCTGACGCGCGCAATTCGGCAACAGTTTCAAGCAGTGGAGCAAAACCAATTACCGCTGTGTTTGCAGATAGATTTACAAGTCCGGTTTGTTTAGCTAAAACAACTGCGGCTAACAAATCATCAGAACCCTTCGTCATGGAAACTATGTACGTTTCAATGGATTCTGGTCCAAAGCGTTTAACGATTTCAAAGATAGCATTAAAAGTATCTAGGGTTTTTTGAGCACGTTCATCACACTTCCCAAAATCTAAGTTCTTTGATGACGCAAGCTCACTTGCAAGCACAGCGAAACGCTCTTGATGATTCTTGCTCTTATATGAATCACCCAATGCAAAAGCGAGTGTGTGGTGATGTGCATCAGAGTGCTCACGAACATCAAGAGTTGCATGTGTAAGACCAAAGGCTGAAACCGTACGCATTGTTCGCTCAAGTAATCCAGTTGCCATAAGTTCTCCGCGATTTTCCAGTAATGAATCGCGCATCAAAGCAAGGTCTGCCAATAGTTCTGCGGTGCTGTTGTAATCGCGATGCGCAACGTGTGCGCCACCCGATGCATGACGATTACGAGTAAAACCAAGACGATGCACAATTGCAGTTGCTTTCAAACGATATGGCTCTTGAACATTTAAGCGTTTAAAGCGCTCTTCAAACTCTGGAATATGTTTGAGATCTTCTTCCACGGAATCTAATAGCGCTTTGTTCACACCGGTGATGCGGGTTGAAACAGAGAGCATCTGACGCAATTCATCCATTGCTGCAATAGTTACTCGAATCGCATGACCAACTTGTAACAACATTGCAGACTCTGTAACCGAGGCGGTGATGTTTGGATTTCCATCACGGTCTCCACCGATCCAACTTCCGAATGAAAGTGGACGAGCATCGAGTGGTAGATCCACCCCAAGTCGTTTGATTTCATTCTTAAAATCACTAAGCACTTCAGGAATTGTTAATTTGAACAAATCATCGAGGTAATACAGCGCATTCATCGCTTCATCTAGTGGCTCTGGGCGCCCCACACGTAGTTCATCGGTTTGCCATAACACGTCGATAATTTCGGCTAATTGAGTACGTTGCGCAGGAGTACTTGGTTCATCGAGAAGTTTTGCAACCCGGCCTAATTTGTTCAACAAAGAACGTCTGGCAGCTTCAGTTGGGTGAGCAGTAAATACTGGTCGCACCATTAATTCATTAATCCAGCGCGTTACATCTTCTGTTGAAAATTCATGTCCGGCTAATTTGGCACTTTGCGCGGCAGCGATTTTATCTACTGCTTTTGCCATCCAAGATCCACCTTGTGCTCTGGCATCGGCTAGAACTCTTGCACGGTGAACTTGTTCTGCAACGTTAGCTAAATTGAAATATGTACTAAAGGCACGAACGAGTTGCACGGATTGATCTATAGATAAAGTTGATAAGAGTTCGTCTCCGCCACCATCTTTAACTGCCTTGCGAACTGCTTCTACTAATTCAAGTAAATCTTGTCCTTCTTGGCGAACGAGTGATTCACCTAGTAAGTCACCGAGTTTTCGAACATCGGCGCGCAAACCAGTGCCATCATTGCCGATGGCAGCTGCGTAATCTTGCATAGTCACTGGCTAATCATGGCAGGTTCACCTGCCTTAGACTTGCCCCATTAAGCCCCCTCCGGTTCCACGGAGTTGGGGCCTAAGGCGTTTTCTCAATAGTTGATACGGCAATAGATAAGGAGGCACAAATGAAACTTATCCGCGATGTTCTTGCAGCAGATGCGCATATCTGCGATGCACTTGAATCCAAAAAACGCATCATTGCGCCGACTTCATTGCACCCATTTCTTGCATCAATTCGAGCAGCCGAGCGACCACTTTTAATTGTCACAAGCTCCAGCAGATCAAGTGAAGATTTAGTAAATGATCTCAGAGAATTACATGATGAAGTATTTGAATTTCCTGCCTGGGAAACTTTGCCACACGAGCGTTTAAGCCCTCGCAGTGACACTGTTGCACAACGCATCGCAACCTTAATTAAACTCAAGGAAAACAAAGCCCACAATCCGATTGTCGTTACTCCAGTGCGCGGACTTATTCATCGAATAATCAATTCTCTAGCCCAAACACCAGTGCGCCAATTAGCAGTGGGCATGCAATGCGATCTCAAAGATCTGATTAATCATTTAGGAGAACTGGCATACCAACGCACTGATTTGGTCGAACGTCGTGGAGAATTTGCGGTCCGCGGTGGCATCGTTGATGTGTTCCTTCCATTAGCAAATCAACCCGTTCGTATTGATTTCTTTGGTGATGAAATAGAAGACATTAGTTTCTTCGATGTTGCAGGACAACGCACAACTGGTGTTGCTACTGACAGTATAAAAATATTGCCATGTCGCGAGTTGCTACTCACTCCTGCAGTGCAAGCCAAGGCACGAGCCTTGATCAACGATTTTCCACAGGCATCTGAAATATTGGAAAAGTTATCAGAGGGCATTGCATCAGAAGGAATGGAGTCATTCATTCCGCTCTTGGTTGATTCAACTGAAAGTATTTTAGATCGCATGCCATCGAATACCGAAATAATTTTTATAGATGAAGAAAGAATTAGATCTAGAGCCGCAGATCTTCTAGCTACGAATGAAGAGTTTTATTTGGCTTCATGGCTTAACGCTGCAAGCGGTGGTGTGACACCACTACACAGTGGCGATGGCACATATATGCAGTGGGATGAGTTGAACGCAGAAATAGATAAAAACGGATTGCAACAACGAAGTTTTAACGTTTTCGGAAGTGATTTGGATAAAGAGTCAGTGTTCATAGAAGCACAAGCGATTGATCCTTTGCGAGGCAATACCGAGCGATTAGTAGATGAGTTTCGAAGCGCAGCAGATGCTGGGCAAACTTTAATTTTTGCAGCTCACGGTCATGGAATGCACGAGCGATATTCGAATCTTTTTAGAAGTGCTGAAATATCTGTTCGAGTTGTTACCTCCACAATTGCCTATGGTTTTAGCGTGCCATCTACACGGATTCTTTTCATTAGTGAGCGAGATTTATCTGGCAGCAAAGGTGCAATTAATAACACCGAAAAACTGCCATCAAAGCGTAAGACTGCTATCGATCCACTGGAATTAAAAGCAGGCGATTTTGTTGTGCACGAACAACACGGCATTGGTAGATATATCGAATTAGTTTCAAGAAGTGTTGCAGGAGTAACTCGTGAATATCTGGTTCTTGAATACGCATCTGCCAAACGCGGGCAACCAGGAGATCGAATCTTTGTTCCCACAGATTCTCTCGAGCAAGTAAGTAAATATGTGGGTGGTGAAACTCCAACTGTTCACCGAATCGGAAGTGGTGAATGGCAAAAGGCTAAGGGTCGGGCGCGTAAAGCTGTGCGTCAAATTGCTGGAGAACTTATTCGTTTATATGCCGCTCGCACTTCTTCTCCTGGTTTTGCATTCTCACCTGACACGCCGTGGCAACGCGAACTAGAAGATTCCTTTGCATATATCGAAACTCCAGATCAGCTCTCAACAATTAATGAAGTTAAAGCAGATATGGAACGTCCATACCCGATGGATCGAATTGTTTGTGGCGATGTGGGATATGGAAAGACTGAGATTGCAATCCGCGCTGCATTTAAAGCTGTGCAAGATGGTAAGCAAGTTGCAGTTTTGGTTCCAACTACATTGCTTGTGCAGCAACATACAAAGACATTCATCGAGCGATATTCCGGATTTCCAATCAAGGTCGCCGGACTATCTCGATTTAACACCGCAAAGGAGAGCAAAGAAATTTTGGCAGGTATGGAAGCCGGAGCCCTTGATGTGGTTGTTGGCACCCATCGAATTCTTTCTAATGATGTGCGCTTTAAGGATTTAGGATTAGTCGTCGTCGATGAAGAACAACGCTTTGGCGTTGAACAGAAAGAATCCCTTAAGAAACTGCGCACAACCGTGGATGTTTTAGCGATGTCCGCAACGCCAATTCCTCGAACCTTAGAGATGGCTGTTACAGGTATTCGTGAGATGTCCACGATTACAACTCCACCGGAAGAGCGCCATCCAATTTTGACTTACGTAGGAGCGCGCGATGATGCACAAATAACCGCTGCAATCCATCGTGAGTTGTTGCGAGATGGTCAGATTTTTTATATTCACAATCGAGTTGAATCAATTGATCAAGCGGCACAAAAACTACAAACACTTGTACCTGAAGCACGTATTCGTATCGCGCACGGTCAGATGAGTGAAGGCGCACTTGAAGATGTGATTCTTGCTTTTTGGAATAGAGATTTCGATGTTTTGGTGTGTACGACAATTGTTGAAAGTGGTTTAGATATCGCAAATGCCAACACGTTGATTGTGGAACGTGCTGATCTCTTTGGGCTCTCTCAGCTTCATCAACTTCGTGGTCGTGTTGGTCGTGGACGCGAACGTGCTTACGCATACTTCCTATTTCCACCAGATCAACCATTAAGTGAGTTAGCACATGATCGACTTAAAACCATTGCTGCCAACACCGAACTCGGTGCAGGTATGCGCGTTGCACTTAAGGACCTTGAAATTCGTGGAGCAGGAAATTTACTAGGTGGTGAACAATCAGGTCACATTGCTGACGTTGGGTTTGATTTATACATGCGCATGGTTGGTGAAGCAGTACATGAGTACAAATCTGGAATAATTGAAACTTCAGAACCAAACCATGAATGTAAAGTGGAATTGCCAATTAACGCTCATCTAGATGCTGCCTATGTAACGGGTGAGCGTTTGCGCTTAGATCTTTATCGTCGACTAGCAGATGTTCGAAACCGCGAAGATGTTGATGCGATAGAAGAAGAGTTGATGGATCGCTTCGGTGCACTTCCACAAGAAGCACAGACGCTTCTAGGTGTTGCCGCACTTCGTGCTTTTGCAAAGAGCATTTCATTGCGCGAAGTTGTTGCCCAAGGAAAATTTGTACGACTATCGCCCATAAGTTTGCCTGAATCGAAACAAATAACATTGGCTCGCTTGTATCCAGGATCACTCTATAAATCGGCATCATCAACGGTTTTAGTGGCTTTGCCCAAGAGCTCTGCGTGGAATCCGTCAGAAAGTACTGCTCCGATAGTGGATACTTCTCTTCTGGCTTGGGTAACACAGGTAGTTACCGAATTGGCACCAACGTCGAAAGGCAGTTCATCGTGAAAAAAGTTATTTCAATTGCGGCAGTTTCAGCAGCTCTATTGCTCACTGGTTGTTCGCAAGTTAGTTCAGCTGCCACCGTTGGATCAATCAAAATTGCTCAGGCAACTGTTCAAACGAGCATCGATGACATTATGGCTGAACGAGATACGGTCGACACCTCACAAATGCAATTGGCAACCGGGGAAGAACTTAACCGTGCACAAATGCGCTTTCATATTCTGACTGAGTTATTAATCGAAATAGGAACAAAAGTTAAAATAACTGTTTCTAAGGCAGAGATTGATACACGTCGTGCAAGCATTACAGAACAAGTCGGCGGACCAACAGGATTACCAGCTGCCCTTGTGGGTGCTGGAATTGCTGCAAAAGATTTTGATCAATACTTGCAAGGCATCATCATTGCTGAAAAATTAGGTCAAGCGTTGCAGGCAACAGGTGTAGCTGAAGATCAAATTGGTGCAGCTATTCAAAAATTAGTGGTTGATACAGCCAATGAGAAAAAAGTAACAGTTAATCCACGCTTCGGAGTCTGGGATTCTGCAACTGCAGATGTTGTACCTGCTGATTCAGCAGGATCTGCTGTCACTCCTTCTAACAAGTAAAAATCCGCGGTGACGGTATGAGCACTTCATACTTGCAACGTTTAGTTGAGGTGATGGATCAACTGCGTTCACCTGGTGGTTGCCCTTGGGATGCAGAGCAGACTCATGAGTCATTGATCAAGTACCTACTTGAAGAGTCCTATGAATTCATTGACACTGTCGCTGAATCAGATCGCAGTGGAATGCGCGAGGAACTTGGCGATGTTTTGTTACAGGTTTACTTCCACTCTCGCATCGCACAAGATCATCCAACCGATCCATTTTCTATCGAAGATGTGGCGAAGGTAATTACTGAAAAACTCATCAGCAGACACCCACATGTCTTTGGAGATACAAAAGTAAGTGGCAGCGATGAAGTAGTTGCGAATTGGGAAGAGATAAAAGCGGCGGAAAAGGGGCGCACATCTGCATTAGATGGGGTTGCAATCTCACAACCTGCTCTGTCCTTAATCAATAAGTTGCTCTATCGCGCAGAAAAATATGGCGTAGAAATAGACATGCCAACCTATCCTGAGAGTTTGCCGGCAACTTCTGAATCTGTTGGCAGTGCACTTCTTGCAGTAATTTCATGGGCGCACAAGAACGGAATAGATCCTGAAGATGCGCTACGTATGCAGAGCAAGCAAATAATGCGTGAGATTGCGCAGCAAGAGGCGCGGTAGGATTAGGCATTGCAACAACGAATTTAGAGGAGAATTAAGTGGCACTTATTGAAGCACTCGGTGCTCGTGAAATTCTTGATTCCCGTGGAAACCCAACGGTTGAAGTTGAAATTCAATTAGAAGATGGAACACAAGCTCGTGCTGCTGTTCCAAGTGGTGCATCAACTGGTGCCTTTGAAGCATCTGAACTTCGTGATGGTGGAAAAAGATATTTAGGAAAAGGCGTTGAAAAAGCGGTTGCATTCGTTAATGGAGAAATTGCCGCTGCAGTGATTGGATTAGATGCTCAAGATCAGCGCTTAGTAGATAGTGAAATGATCGCACTAGATGGAACACCAAATAAATCACGTCTCGGTGCTAATTCAATTCTCGGTGTCTCACTTGCAGTAGCAAAAGCACAAGCAGAAAGTGCCGACCTTTCACTATTTCGTTATTTAGGTGGACCTGACGCGCACCTTTTGCCTGTTCCAATGATGAATATTTTAAATGGTGGAGCACACGCTGATACAAATGTAGATATTCAAGAGTTTATGGTTGCTCCAATTGGCGCAGAAACATTTCGCGAATCACTTCGTTGGGGCGCAGAGATTTATCACGCACTTAAATCAGTGTTGAAAAAGCGTGGACTGGCAACAAGTGTTGGCGATGAGGGTGGTTTTGCTCCAAACCTAGAGAGCAACCGCGCAGCCCTTGACTTAATTATTGAAGCAATTACTTTGGCTGGATTTAAGCCAGGAAAAGAAATCGGACTTGCAATGGATGTTGCGGCCACAGAGTTTCATGAAAATGGCAAATATAAATTTGAAGGTTCAACAAAAACCTCTGAAGAAATGATTGCTTATTACACCTCTCTAGTAGACGCCTATCCACTTGTTTCTATTGAAGATCCACTGGATGAAGAGGATTGGGCGGGCTGGGCTTTGATGACTGAATCCCTCGGAAAACGCGTTCAAATTGTTGGAGATGACTTGTTTGTTACGAACCCAGTTCGATTGAAAAAGGGTATTGATTCCAACACTGCAAACGCACTTTTGGTTAAGGTCAATCAAATTGGAACACTCACAGAAACTCTCGATGCTGTAGATATGGCACATCGTGCGGATTACCGCAGCATGCTCAGTCACCGCTCAGGTGAAACCGAAGACACCACAATTGCAGATCTTGCAGTTGCAACTAATTGCGGACAGATTAAAACTGGTGCACCAGCACGCACTGAACGCGTTGCTAAATACAACCAGTTATTGCGTATTGAAGAAGAACTTGATGATGCTGCGGTTTATGCAGGTCGCGCGGCTTTCCCGCGATTTAAGGGATAAGTGATGGCACGACGTCGTCGATTAAATTTTAATAAACGACGCGGTAATAGTCGTGTGCTAACTCTTGCAACCATTCTTTTTTTGATGGCTTTAACTATTGCGCCACCAATAAAGCATTACTTCACTCAACGCGCTCAAATAAGTGCGCTTAAATCACAAGTTGAAAGTAACAATGAAGCACTCGAGCAGGCGCGCAAAGAGTTATTAATGTGGAGAGATCCCGAATATGTTAAATCTCAGGCACGTGAACGTCTGCACTTTGTCCTACCCGGTGAGCGTCAATACATTGTTACTGATTCAGCGGGACAGTACACAGAAGAAAGTGGCACAACCGTTGCAAGCAAGATTCCAGATGGACAACCTTGGTATGCGCGAATGATTGCATCGATTACGGAAACTCGAAATCAGTGAAAGATGTTCAATCCCGCGATCTTGATTGCATCCAATTTCAATTAGGTCGCACTCCAAGAGATGTGCATGCAATTGGTTACAGGTGTCCATGTTCAATGCCAGCAGTTGTGCAGACGCCTCCGCGACTCAGTGATGGCACACCATTTCCAACTTTCTACTATGCAACGTGTCCACGACTTACCGGTGCAATCTCTACTCTTGAATCATCAGGATTAATGGCAGAGATGAATGATCGCTTAGCCACTGACGCTGATTTAGCTGCTGCTTATGCAAGTGCACATAAGGCTTACTTAGCAGATCGCGACGCCCTGGGAATAGTTGTTGATGAAGTTGAAGGTATTTCTGCGGGTGGAATGCCTGATCGTGTGAAGTGTTTGCACTCACTCGTTGCACACTCACTCAGTGCTGGCCCAGGTGTGAATCCCCTAGGAGATGAAGCGTTAAGTAAATTGCCACAGTGGTGGATTGAAAATCCGTGTAATTCGGAGATGGATGCATGAGAGTTGCAGCAATAGATTGTGGAACAAATTCAATTAGATTATTAATTGCAGATATTGAAGGAACAAATTTTCGAGAAATTTATCGCACAATGGAGATTGTGCGACTTGGTCAGGGAGTCGACCAGACCAAGGCTTTTCATCCAGATGCCATTGCACGCACCCTTGCGGCGGTAGATTCATTTGCACAAGAGATTTCAAAGCGTGGAGTAGAGAAGATTCGTTTCTGTGCAACTAGTGCCACACGCGATGCCACAAATAGAGAGATATTTATAGATGGCGTGAAGCAGCGTCTAGGAATCGAACCTGAAGTTATTTCAGGAGAAGAAGAAGCAAAGCTCTCATTTATTGGCGCTACAAAAGAGTTTGCTGCAGATCAAGCACCATTTTTAGTCGTTGATATCGGTGGGGGATCTACCGAGTTTGTTTTCGGGCACTCTGACGTTGAATTCGCAAAGAGCGTGAACATTGGATGCGTGCGAATGACAGAGCGAAATATTCACTCGGATCCACCAAAATCTGAAGAAATCGAAAATACTCGAAATGACATTCAAGAAGCAATAGCGTTAGCTGCAACAATCGTTCCAATTACAAAAGCCAAAACTCTTATTGCTGTTGCTGGCACTGCAACTTCGGTGGCAGCAAGTGCATTAGAACTCGAGCAATACGACCGTCACTTAATTCACCTTGCCCGCGTTAGTGCTGAACAGACACACTTAGTTGCACTGAAATTTGAAAAAATGAATGCAGAGCAAAGATCTCATGTTGGTTTTTTACACCCGGGCCGTGCTGATGTGTTCGCTGCTGGTTCACTTGTTCTTTCAGAAATCATGAAGGCCACAGGGGCCACAGAATTTGTGGCATCCGAATCTGATATTTTGGACGGAATCGCCTGGTCTTTGGCCAGAAACTAAGGGGAATAAACCCCGAGCACTCCCTGTTTTATAAGTGGTTTCTGCGCTTGGGAAAACGGGTAGATTTGCCTACGTTGTAAAAAACGTGGCCCCTGTAGCCCAATGGCAGAGGCAGAGGACTTAAAATCCTTCCAGTGTGGGTTCGACCCCCACCGGGGGCACGAGCACTTACAAATACAAAAAGGAGAGCCACAAGTTATGCAAAGTTCAAACCCAGTACTGAACCGGTCATTTAAAAATCCGGGTTATGCAGCGGTTGATCCAAATAAACTTGAAGAAATCTATAACGCGCCGGCGGCATCATCTGCACGCACTGGTCGCATGACAATGGATGATGTTATTACTCGCACAGGAATGCTTCTTGCAGTTTTAGTTGCTGCAGGCGCAGTTTCATGGACACTAAATCTTGGTGGTGGAGTAGTTCTCATTTCACTTCTTGCAGGCTTCGCTCTTGCAATGGTCAATACATTTAGCAAAACAATTCGACCAGCTTTAATTCTTGCTTATGCTGGCGTGCAGGGCATCGCACTCGGTGCAATCAGCCACGTTCTTAACAGCGCTTATCCTGGAATTGCTGGACAAGCAGTTATGGGAACAATTTGTGCATTCGTAGGCATGCTCGTTGCTTATCGCAGTGGACGCATTCGTGTGACACCAAAGTTTACAAAGATGCTTATTGGCGCAGCAATGGGATATTTGTTGTTAGGTCTTGTCAGCATGATTGGTTCATTCGCTGGTCTGGGTGGCGGACTTGGACTCTTTGGAATTTCAGGTGTCGGTCCAATGATTGCTATTGCCGGCGTTGCACTTGCTAGCTTTTTCTTGATTTTAGATTTTGATGCGATTGAAAAGGGAGTTGCAGCAGCAGCCCCAGAGCAAGAGTCATGGCGAGCAGCCTTCGGACTTATGGTCACAATCGTCTGGCTCTATATGGAAATCTTGCGACTTCTATCTATTTTGCGTGGTCGCGACTAAATACAAATTACTTACTAGATTGCCCGAGATGCGAAGTGCGCGTCTCGGGCAATTTTGTTGCCACAGCAATTACTAAGAAGACAAGTAATGCACTAATTGCGAATGTTGCTCTGAAACCATAATGATCGGCGATGAAGCCAAGTGCTATTGGCGCAATCATTGCGCCAGCATCTCCAGACATTTGATAGAGCGCAATTACTTGCCCGCCCTTGCCTCTTAATACGTCGCCAACAATTGCTGCTGGAGTTGTTGAAAGAAAAGCCGAACCAAAGGCGCCAACAAACATAGAGAGTAGAAAGATCCAAGGATGAAAGGTGAGAACGAGAAGAACAACTGAGGTTCCAAGCAGTATGAGACCTGAGATAGCAGAGAATTTTCGACCACGCTTATCTGAAAGCCCTCCGGCTTTGAGTAAAAAAAGCCCTTGAACTACAGCTGAAATTGTAAAACCAACTCCAATAAATCCTGCAGATGATTTCATGTCTTCAACCATAAATAGTGGCAATACCGAACGACTCATCCCGAAGAGAACCCACGCTGTTACAAAAGAGATCATCAGTGCAATCACATAAGGCTTCATAGCTAGTGCATCACGGATTGATGTTTTAACAACAATAGATTTTTCTGTCGGTCTGGCAGCTAGAACAGAGTTACGAAGTAAGAAGCCACCGGCGACACTAGCAACTACAAGCAGAGCGGCATAAACAAGAAGAGGCGCTCTCAAAGAAATTGCAGTTAAAAACCCACCAATGACAGGCCCAGCCATCATGCCGACTAAGAAACTTCCGTTATATAAAGATTGTGCACGTGCCCGCTGATCATCGCTGACGGCGCGCAAAAGCATTGAACCTGCAGCAACAGAGAACATTGAAGAACCGAGTCCACCCGCAGCTCTAAAAATTAATAACTGTTCGTATGACTGAGCAAGCGCTGCGGCAAAAGAGGAGAGGGCAACGAATGCGATACCGACGGTAAAGACCAATCGCTCACCAAATTTATCAACGAATTTTCCAGAGATTAGTCCTGAAGCAAAGCGAGCAAGGGCAAATGCAGAAATGATCGAACCCACTTGAGCATTATTAACACCAAAAGATTTAGCAAAGAGTGGAATAGTCGGTGCGATAATTCCGAATCCAACTGCTACAAAAAATGAAGCAAAGACAAGCACACCAACCTCTCGCGGAAACTCCGCAAAAGGGTTGGTGAAGCCATTCTTAAACTTATTAGTCAATTGTTATCCGACTGCTTCGCCAGCGGCTTCTTCACGAGCGGCTGCATAATCTTTGTTTGTGCGAAGAGGTACTTCTCGAAGCATTAGAGCAAAGATAATTCCAAGAGCTGTAACAGGAGCTGCAGCAAGGAAAACCACGTGGAAAGAGTTCACAAATGCATCGAGTGCGGTGTTCTGTACAACTACTGGAAGATCTTTGAGAACTGCCGTATTTGAAGAAAGTTGCTTTAATTTTTCTGGGTCGAAACCGGAAACCGCGGATGGATTTGTAGCAGCCAGCTCGGTAAAACCTGATTGTAAATAATGAGTTACACGATTTGTCAGAATACTTCCAAATAGTGCGGTACCGAAAACGCTACCGAGTGATCTAAAGAATGTATTCGAACTTGTTGCAACACCCATATCTTTAAAATCTACAGAGTTTTGAAGCGCAATAACAATTGTTTGCATTGAAAGCCCAAGCCCTGCGCCGACCAGAATTGAAAAAATCGATAACTGCCAGAACGGTGTTTCGCGAGTGAGTGTGACCATAAGCAAAATACCAATGGTCATCAGGGTTGTTCCCATAACTGGGAATTTCTTATACTTACCAGATTTTGAAATTGCTTTTCCACTAAAGATTGAAGTTGAAACAATTCCGAGCATGAGAGGAATTAATTTAAGCCCTGCTTCAGTAGCAGAAGCTCCCTTAACTACCTGTAAGTACAGAGGCAACATGACAATAGCCCCGAACATTCCTGCGCCAATAACTGCACCCAAAATAGAGGTTAATGTGAACGTGTGATTTTTAAATAGCTCAAGCGGCAAGATTGGTTCTTGTGCTTTTGATTCCCAGTAGATGAAGAGAATTACAAGCACGATACCTGCAATGAAGTAAGCAATAGTTCGTGAATCTAACCAACCATGTTCTGGCCCGTAAATTGAAACGGTAAGGAGAATTGAAACTGTTGCAGCAACCATGAGAAGAGCGCCGAGATAATCGATTTTATGCTCGCGCTTAACTTTTGGAATATGAAGCACTGCAGAAGTAATAAGCAGCGCAGCAATTCCAAATGGCAAGTTAATATAGAAAATCCACCGCCATCCAGTGATACCAAGAATGGTTGCGTGATCAGAGAAAAAACCACCAAGTAGTGGACCGGCAACGGAAGAAAGTCCCCACACTGCACCGAAATAACCTTGATAGCGACCACGTTCACGTGGAGGAACGATGTCTCCGATAATCACAAATGTCAGTGCCATTAATCCACCAGCACCAAGACCTTGAAGTGCACGAGTTGCGATGAGCTGGGTCATATCTTGTGAAGCACCAGCTAAGAATGATCCGATAAGAAAAGTAACAATTGCGAATTGGAAAACAACGCGTCTTCCATAAATGTCAGAGATTTTTCCGTACAAAGGCGTTGAAGCTGTTGAGGTCAATAAGTAAGCAGTGACAACCCATGTGTAATGGTTTAAACCATTGAAATCTTCGACAATACTCTTTAGCGCCGTAGAGACAATGGTTTGATCGAGTGCTGCAAGGAGTAGGCCGGTCATTAGCCCACCAAGGATGACCATAATTTCGCGGTGTGTATGTTCTTTCGTCGGAGCATTGCTCATTTAAAAGCCTTTCAAATCATTATTTACATTGCTTTGTATGTGGCAAAGTCATCTGCAATAGCGGTAAGTTTACTCCGTGAAATCAGTAATCGCGGACAATCTGGTGAAGACCTATAACAAAGGTAATGTGAAAGCACTTGATGGTTTGAGCCTTGATGTTGAAGAAGGCACTGTTTTAAGCGTGCTTGGTCCAAATGGTGCTGGTAAAACTACAACTGTGAGAATTCTTGCAACGCTGCTCACTCCCAATTCCGGAAGCGCAACAGTGGGCGGAATCGATGTAATTAAGCATCCTGAAAAAGTTCGGCAGATTATTGGACTTTCAGGCCAGTATGCAGCAGTAGATGAAACGTTGACCGGCTGGGATAACTTAGTCATGTTCGGTCGTTTGTATCACTTGAATAAAAAAGCAGCTATTAAACGTGCAGATGAATTACTAGAGCGATTTTCTTTAACTGATAGTGCAAAGCGGCCGATCAAAACTTATTCGGGCGGAATGCGTCGCCGCTTGGATTTAGCAGCATCACTGATTGTGCAACCTAAAGTTTTATTTCTAGATGAACCAACGACTGGATTGGATCCTCGTGGTCGTCAGGAAATGTGGGGCGTCATTGAAGAGTTAGTTAAAGGCGGAGTGACCTTACTTTTGACAACCCAGTACTTGGAAGAAGCAGATCAACTTGCAGATGACATTGTTGTTATTGACCATGGAAAAGTTATTGCGCGTGGCACATCAGATGCCCTAAAGAGAGAGGTCGGCGGAGAGCGCTTAGAAGTTGTTGTTGATCACGCAGACATATCCAAGACTTTAGAAATAGTTGCTCGCGTCAGCGGAAATAAAGCAAGCCTGGATGAAGGACTTCGCAGAATTTCAGCACCTGTCTCAACAGGCTCCATGGCGCTGATGGAAGTATTGCGTTCTATGGACTCTGAAGGAATACACGCCCTCGATGTTGGTTTAAAGCGTCCATCCCTTGATGATGTATTTATGTCTCTTACTGGTCATGCTGCAGAAGTAGAGGAAGTGAAATAATGAACGCCATTAGCGATTCAATAGTTATTACAAAGCGCCAACTACTTCAGTTGGCTCGCGTTCCTGAAGTTTTAATCTTTTCAACAATTCAGCCGGTGATGTTTGTTTTACTCTTTAGATATGTATTTGGTGGCTCCATTGAAACAGGACAACCAGGTGGTTACGTTCAACTCTTAATGCCTGGAATCTTTGTGCAGACAGTAGCCTTTACATTGGCTGCAACAGCTTCTGGTCTTGCAGAAGATATGAAAAAGGGTTTAATAGATCGATTTAGATCACTTCCAATCGCGCGTTCTGCTCTCATCCTTGGGCGAACACTCGGTGATTCATTACTTAACATCGTCGTACTTGCCGTGATGGGTATTGCAGGTTTCGTTGTGGGATGGCGTCCAACCTCTGGCGTATTTAGCATTATTTTGGCCTTTTTGTTCTTACTATTTTTTGGTTACGCACTTTCATGGGTTGGTATTTACATTGGTCTTTCCGCACGAGATGCGCGCGTAGTTCAAAACGTAAGCTTCTTGGTTACTTTCCCATTAACATTTTTATCAAATGCTTTCGCGCCAACAACGGGAATGCCAAGACCACTTCAATACGTGGCAGAATGGAATCCAGTTTCAACGATGGTTGCTGCTTGTCGCCAACTCTTTGGACTTGAAAATGAATTTGGCGCGACGGCAGGATCGTTTCCCAGTGAGAATCCGCTGACGATGTCACTTATTTATATGGCAATAATTATGATTATTTTTGTGCCGATGAGTGTGAAGAAATATCAGAACGCGAGTAATTAAGAGTAATTCTCTGCGTGCTTGATTTGAACTGAAATAGTTTTTCCATTGGGTGCGGTATATGAAACGTTTTCTCCAACTTTGGCGCCCATCACAGCAGAGCCAAGTGGAGATTTCTCGCTATAAACATCTAGGTCACCGGATGCAATCTCGCGCGAACCGAGTAGAAATTTAGTTTCATCTCCAGCCACAATTGCTGTGACAACCATTCCCGCACCAACGACACCATCGGCGCTAGCCGGTGGAGTTCCGATGTGAGCATTTTCTAACATCTGCTTGAGCTGACGAATACGCGCTTCAATTTTGCCTTGCTCATCACGTGCAGCGTGGTAGCCACCATTTTCTTTTAAGTCACCTTCGGCGCGTGCTGCTTCAATTTTTTTAATAATTTCTGTGCGCGCTTCGCCTTCAAGGTGCGCCAATTCAGCAGCTAAACGATCAGCTGCTTCTTGGGTGAGCCACGTCTGAGTAGTCATAAGGGGAGTAACGGTAGCGAATGCTCCAGTAATTGTGAATTGAGTTATTTCACTCGGCAGCGTGCAACGATCGCTGTGGCTGCAGCGCTACGCGTAGGAACCTCTGTAATGCGTTCGAATTTTGCAAGGCCAGGGGTGATTTCATCCTCGATTTCGCCCACGATATTTTTCTTAATATCTCTTGCCTGCAATGTGCAGGTAGCCGCAGAGCTTGCATCATTTCGTTGAACTGCGTATCTGATTGAAACCTTTTCATCAGAGAGCACGGAGAAAGAAATAAGTGTGGTTCGAAACTCGGGTTTTGCTTGATACAAACCTGCCCAGAAAATCCAGATGATTCCGACAATGGCAATAAGTGTTGCGGGCAACTTCCATCCTTTAGATGCTCGCACCCCATACCTATCCTCGTATGAGAATTCTGAGGACCCCGTTGAATTCATGTGCACAGATTATCGTGGAAAGTGAGAGGATTTATACATGCAAAAAAGTGTTGATATGGGCCTTGCAGGCTCTCTAACGATGATTTTCTTAACAGTTGCGGTCGTGTTATTACTTCGCAATTTCTACAAACGATTTAACAGATTACAAAAAAGTAAAGACGAAGAACAGAGTTAAATTCTCCTGTGGTTAAGAAGTTTTTTGAGTACACAGCCCTTGTTCTTATCGCTGCGGTTTTTGTTGGACTCGGGTTATGGCAATTAGATCGAGCACGCGATTTAAAGATCATTCTCAATGCTCCGGCCCCTGCGATAACAGCGCCGGTGGCGCTACAAGTTCTTGCCAAACCACGCACTGCCCTAGACACCGCAGTAGATAGCAAAACAATTAGTGCCTCTGGTTTCTATGTGGCAAATTTTAAAGCTCCCAATCAAGTAGATGGCACAGGTGTTGTCAATGATTGGGAAGTTGCACTGATGCAAGTCGATACGACTGCGGCAATATTGGTAGTTCGTGGTTTGTGGTCAGAGCGATTAAATGAGCCACAACTTTCAATGTCGAATCGAATAGAACTGACTGGAATATTGCGAGCACATCAAAATGAAGATCGAGCGCTGAACTCTGCCGGTGTGATTTCCAGACTTGATAGCAGCGTCATCGTTGGGCTGACAGATCTAGATCTCTATGACGGATATGTCATAGCAGTGGATGAAAAATTACGTGATGGTGATATTTCTCGAGCACGAGTAACGCCAGAGATGCGGACTGCTCGAATACCTGGCTTTTATTGGCAACATATTTCATATGTTGTAGTTTGGTGGCTCATGGCGGCGGTGGTTCTTTACCTTCCGATATATCGTCGTAGAGTTGCGCACTAGGAGGCAAATATGAGCGGTGTATTAATGCGATTTAGAGTGATGGCGATTATTGCTGGAGTTATGTCACTTCTCTTATGGTTTGGCTATATGCCTGCTAAATACCTGCTTGATAATCCATCACTTGTAGATCTCGTGCGATGGGTACCAATAGTTCATGGCTATCTCTATCCAATTTATATTTTGACTGCAATCCAGTTTGCAGCGGTGGCACGTTTTCCACTCAAGCGCATGATTGGATTTATCTTGGCCGGAACTCTTCCAGTTGCTTCTCTGATTGCGGAGCGCCGTGTTGTTAAGCAGTTCTCGTAAATTAATTAAATCTGCACTCTATCCACTCTATGAGTGGAGACTTGTTCGTGCTCTAGATTTTTCGCAAACCCCACACCACGTCGGTGTAATTCTGGATGGAAACAGGCGATGGGCAAAAGCCAATCAATTAGATTCAACAGATATTGGTGTCACAAATTCATCCAGAGGTCACCGAGCGGGCGCTGAAAAGATTATTGAATTCTTAGGCTGGTGTGATGAAGCAGAAGTTCGTGTTGTCACTCTATGGCTGCTTTCAACAGATAATTTCAAAAGGTCAGAAGAAGAACTAGAAGCGCTGCTTCGAATCATCGGTGAAACAGTCGATGCCCTGGCTGCCACAAAGCGTTGGAACATCAAGGCTGTGGGAGCGCTGGATTTGCTGCCAGAGTGGTTAGCCAAGAAGTTAACTGATCTCAAACCATTTAGAAACGATGGCGTGGAAGTAAATGTGGCAATTAGTTATGGTGGGCGTCGAGAAATTGTTGATGCGGTAAAAACATACTTACAAACCAGCGCCGATCAAGGCAAGAGCTTGAGTGATGCCACAGCGGCTTTGGACTCAGATGAAATTTCCAAGTACTTATACACCGCAGGCCAACCAGATCCTGAGTTAATAATTAGAACATCTGGTGAACAAAGACTCGGTGGCTTCTTGTTGTGGCAGAGCGCACTTTCTGAGTACTACTTTTGTGAAGCTTATTGGCCAGACTTTCGTCGTGTCGATTTTTTTAGAGCCCTCAGAGCCTATTCTTTGCGACATAGGCGATTCGGGGGATAACGATTGACTGCTAGTAACAAAGGGCGAAAGACATATGTTCTAGATACCAGCGTATTACTTGCAGACCCGGGGGCCCTGGCTCGCTTTGCCGAACATGAAGTTGTAGTTCCCATCACTGTTATTGGTGAGTTAGAAACAAAACGCGATCATCCTGAATTGGGATATTTTGCGCGTGCAGCACTTCGCTCACTCGATGACATTCGCTTGAAATACGGTCGTCTCGATCAAGAAATTAAAATTAATGCAGAGGGCGGAACTCTCTCAGTTGAGTTAAACCACACAGACCTGAGCTCAATGCCTCACGGATTCTTACGGGATGGCACAAATGATTCACGCATTCTGGCTATTGCAAAAAACTTGATGTCAGATGGCAAAGACGTCGTTCTAGTCACAAAAGATTTGCCACTTCGTGTGAAGGCATCTTCAGTCGGCGTTGAAGCAGAAGAGTATTTAGCCGAATTAGTTTCAAATAGTGGCTGGACTGGGATCGTTGAACTCAGTGTTGGCTCAGGTGTGATTGATGATTTATATGCATCAGATTTTGCCGATCACGAAGAAGCGCATTCGTTGCCAATTCATACAGGCGTTGTCCTTCACTCTGATCGCGCCAGCGCCCTTGCCAGAGTGACACCAGATAAAAGATTGCAATTAGTCCGTGGAGATCGCACCGCCTTTGGGCTACATGGCAGAAGCGCCGAACAGAGAATTGCGTTGGATTTATTACTCGATCCTGAAATCGGAATTATCTCCATGGGTGGTCGAGCCGGTACCGGAAAATCCGCGCTCGCATTATGTGCCGGACTTGAAGCGGTCATGGAGCGAAGGGCTCACAAGAAGATTGTGATATTTCGCCCCCTCTATCCAGTTGGTGGCCAAGAGTTGGGATATCTACCTGGCAGTGAAGGCGAAAAAATGTCGCCGTGGGCCCAAGCTGTCTTTGACACTCTCGGCGCCCTGGTTAGCCAACCGATTATTGATGAAATCATTTCAAGAGGTTTAATTGAAGTGCTGCCTTTGACCCATATTCGCGGTCGCTCACTGCATGACTCATTTGTGATCGTCGATGAAGCCCAATCACTAGAACGCGGAGTCTTGCTCACCGTGCTCTCTCGAATCGGACAGGGCTCAAGAGTTGTACTAACCCACGATGTTGGACAGCGAGATAACCTTCGAGTCGGCCGCCACGACGGAGTCGTCGCAGTAGTTGAGACTTTAAAGGGCCATCCGCTCTTTGCCCACGTGACGCTGACCCGCTCAGAGCGCTCAGCGATTGCAGCCCTGGTCACAGAAATGCTGGAAGGTCCGATTTCTAGCTAAAGTTTAATCTCACACTCACATTTGCGACATTTCGGACTTTCCCAGCGCTGACCTGCGCTTTTACTTATCCCCACCTTGCGACTTTTATATGAATTTGCGACTCACGCCCGTATTAAGTTGCTCGACTCACCCCTACAAGACACTCTAAAGCCATTCCCCTTGGCATCGAGCCCTGAAATTTTCAGGGCCTTAGGCGCTGCGGGTAGAAATCGAGACAGGTAAGGAGGGCGTCATGAGAAAGACAATGCTTGCGATCTGGGCAAGTGTGGCGACCCTACTTTTCGTTACCAGCGCTCAACCAACTGCCTATGGTCTTGAATTTCCGATGACCACCAGACTTGTTCTTCCGGAATCGCCAGCGGCGACTCCTTTATTAGTCGCCGTTCCTTCAACTGCGACCTCTATCTCGGCTTCCCTGACTTCGGCCCTGGATTCCAGACGGACAGTTTTTTCACATGAGATCGCCTTGGTTTCGGCCAAGAGTCTTTTCATAGAAGCTGCTCGCGAACCAAACGGGGCTAAGCGAATTGCCAAAGAGATGATGGCCTCTGAATATGGCTGGGGCGAGAATCAATACACATGCCTTAATCGCCTATGGACAAAAGAGAGTCACTGGAATTACAAGGCACGTAACCCTCGTTCAGGTGCACACGGAATTGCCCAAGCCCTTCCTGCTACGAAGATGGAAAAAGTCGGAGCAGATTGGCGAACAAATCCAGTTACCCAAATTCAGTGGGGATTACTTTATATTTCAGAACGCTATGGCACACCTTGCGCGGCCTTTAGCAAATGGCGCAGAAGTAACTACTACTAAAGCGGCTTCTTTCCGATTGTTAGCGGCTTAGAAGTTTCTGCAAAAAAATCATTTCCTTTATCGTCAACAACAATAAATGCTGGAAAATCAACGACATCAATTTTCCAGACTGCTTCCATACCTAACTCTTCATAATCCAGGACTTCAACTTTTTTAATGCAATCTTGAGCAAGTCTGGCAGCAGGTCCGCCAATAGAACCAAGATAAAAACCACCGTGCTCTTTACACGCATTGGTCACAGGCAGCGAGCGATTTCCTTTTGCCAACATGACATATGAACCACCGCGTGATTGGAAATACTCGACGTATGAATCCATACGGCCAGCAGTTGTCGGACCAAAAGATCCCGATGCATATCCGGCAGGAGTCTTTGCGGGGCCGGCGTAATACACAGCAAAATCTTTTAGGTAAGAAGGCATCGGCGCGCCAGCATCCATCGCCTCTTTAATCTTTGCATGCGCTAAATCGCGCGCCACAACAAGGGTTCCAGAGAGTGATAGTCGAGTCTTTACTGGGTGCTTGGATAACTCTGCACGGATTTTTTCCATTGGTTGATTAAGGTCGATGTTTACAACACCATCGTTGAGATGTTCATCGTGAGTATCGGGTAAGAAGCGAGCAGGATCTCGCTCCATTTCCTCAATGAAAACGCCCTCTTTAGTGATCTTCGCTTTTGCTTGGCGGTCTGCAGAACAAGAGACAGCTATTGCGATTGGCAGTGATGCACCATGTCGCGGTAATCGCACAACTCGAACGTCGTGACAAAAGTACTTTCCACCAAATTGTGCACCGATTCCTAATGTGCGAGTGAGTTCGAGAACTTGTTTTTCTAATTCAATATCTCTAAATCCATGGCCTGTTTTGGCATCTCCTGAAGTAGGTAGTGAATCCAAGTAATGCGTGCTTGCTAACTTTGCTGTCTTGAGAGTGTGCTCGGCGCTAGTGCCACCAATAACAATTGCAAGGTGATACGGAGGACAAGCCGCAGTTCCAATTGAACGAAGTTTTTCATCCAGCCATGTCATAAAGCTTGCAGGATTAAGCACTGCTTTGGTTTCTTGATACAAAAATGATTTATTGGCGCTTCCGCCACCTTTGGCAATAAACAAAAAGTTGTATTCATCTGGGTGATCGCTATCGGCCATGATTTCAATCTGTGCGGGCAAGTTATTGCCTGTGTTTTTCTCTTCCCAGGTAGTAACTGGAGCAAGTTGTGAATAGCGAAGATTCAAAGTTGTAAAGGCGTTATAGATTCCCTTTGAAATAACCTCTTCATCTTTACTCTGCGTAAAAACATTTTGTCCTTTTTTGGCCATGACAAGTGCGGTACCTGTGTCTTGGCACATAGGCAAAATTCCACCTGCAGAGATATTGGCATTCTTCAAAAGATCTAAGGCCACGAAACGATCATTGGGAGAGCTCTCTGGGTCTTTTAAAATACTTGCTAATTGCTCGAGATGCTCAGTGCGCAAATAATGTGAAATATCGTGCATCGCAGTTGAAGTCAGCGCTTCAATAGCTTCTGGTGCGATTGTAAGGATTTCTCGGTTGCCAATTTTTTCTGTGGAAACCCCAGCAGTGCCTAAATTGCGGTACTTAGTTGAATCTTTTCCAAGTGGCAATAAATCACTATATGAAAAATCAGGTGCCATTTTTATTCTGCTTTGGGTTTCGCAGCGCTTAACTTTTTACGCGCACCATCTAGCCACTCTTGGCATATTCCAGCTAACTCTTCGCCACGCTCCCATAACTTCAGTGACTCTTCCAAGGTTGCGCTTCCGGCTTCGAGCAAGGAAACAACTTGCGCTAACTCTTCGCGCGCTGCTTCATAGGAAAGCTTTTTCTCCGTAGCCATGTGATAAATGTACTCCTTGCTTATTTATCTGTAACTGTGGCGTTGGTCTCGCCGGCTGCAAGTCGCAAGCGAAGTTTTTGACCAAATTTCAAACTCTTGGCATCTCGAGCTATCGAGCCATCTTCTAATTGCACAACTGAATAACCGCGATCCAAAGTCGCTTGAGGCGATAGCGCTCTGACGCGAGCCCGAACGTGTGTGAGATCTTCGGCTGCAAGAGTTAATCGAGATGTGAAACTGCGAACGCTGCGATCTCGTAATCCAGAAACTATTTCTTCGCGGCTCGTCACAATCACCATGGGATCACGCAAAACTGGGCGATTAGTTAAATTCTCAATTCGCGATGTTTCAAGGTCAAGGTGGGAGAGTATGAATCGCTTGGCCCGATCGCGCAGCGCTTTGATTAATTCAATCTCTTCTGCAATATCTGGAACGACTCTCTTTGCCGCATCTGTCGGCGTTGAGGCACGAACATCTGCCACTAGGTCTAAAAGCGGTGAATCCTTTTCGTGACCAATCGCGCTGACAATCGGTGTAATGCACGAGGCTGCAAGACGTACTAATGATTCATCACTAAAGGGAAGTAAATCTTCAAAGGAACCACCACCGCGCGTAATGATGATGACATCAACATCTGCCATTGCTTCTAATTCAGATAAGGCTGCAGAAACTTCAACAACTGCAGCAGCGCCTTGCACTGTTACTTCACGAATTTCAAATTCAACAGATGGCCAGCGGCGTTTGGCGTTTTCAACAACATCTTTTTCGGCATCAGTATTTCGACCGCAAATCAAACCAATTTTCTTTGGAAGCAACGGAAGCGCAACTTTTCGTTCGAGTGCGAAGAGCCCCTCACTTGCCAGCAGAGTTTTCAACTCTTCTAAACGAGCCATTAGTTCACCTATTCCAACCTGACGAATTTCACGAGCGGAAAGAGTCAGTGATCCATTTTTTGTGTACCACGATGCTTTGGCATACATAACGACTCGTGCATTTTGTGGCAGTGGTGAAACGCTAGACAAAACTGATTTATGACACATGACAGAGATGCTCATATCAACACTTGTGTCTCTAAGGCGCATGAAAGCCATGCCACCACTACGTTCATTGAGTTCAGAGATTTCGCCTTCAATCCAAATTGCTCCGAGGCGATCTACATAATCTTTGATTGCTTCAGTGACCACGCGCACTGGCGCTGGAGACTCACTTGAAGTTTCGAACATGAGGCGAGCCTAATAGACTGCGCCTATGGCCAAGAGAATTCTCCTTGCTGCGCCGCGCGGTTATTGCGCAGGCGTTGACCGCGCCGTTATTACTGTTGAAAAAGCTCTCGAACTTTATGGGGCACCCGTTTATGTTCGTAAAGAAATTGTCCATAACAAACACGTTGTTTCAACACTAGAAGCCCGTGGTGCAATATTTGTTAACGAAACTGATGAAGTGCCAGAAGGTAAAACTGTGGTTTTTTCGGCGCACGGTGTATCTCCAGCAGTACACGAACAAGCAGCATCTCGAAGTCTAAAAACTATTGATGCCACATGCCCGCTTGTGACCAAAGTCCACAACGAAGCAAAACGATTTGCATCAGAAGATGCCGAAATTTTATTAATTGGCCATCACGGCCATGAAGAAGTTGAAGGAACTGCTGGAGAAGCAGTTGGAAAAGTTAAAATTGTTGATGGATTAGATGGTGCCAGAACTGTGCAACCTACCCCTGGAAAAAAACTTGTGTGGTTGTCACAAACAACTCTCAGTGTCGATGAAACACTAGAAACAGTAAAAATACTCAAAGAGCGCTTTCCAGAAATTTCAGATCCACCCAGTGATGACATTTGTTATGCCACACAAAATCGACAAGAAGCGATCAAGGAAATTGCTCCACAATCTGATCTTGTCATCGTTGTGGGTTCTCAAAACTCTTCTAACTCAGTTCGCCTAGCTGAAGTGGCACTTGAATACGGCGCAAAAGTTTCACACCTGGTTGATTTTGCTCAAGAAATACAGGAACACTGGCTAAATGGTGTGGAAACAATTGGTCTCACAAGTGGAGCATCCGTTCCAGAGATCCTTGTCAAAGATGTTCTCGCGTTTTTATCTGAACGTGGATTTAACGATGTGCAAACCATTACTGCAAAAGAAGAGACGCTACTTTTTTCTTTACCCCCTGAGCTTCGTAAAGACCTCAAAGCAGCAGGAAAGTGAAAGCAATTCAGATCACCTCTTTTGGTGGTCCAGAAGTAATGTCCATTAGCGAAATCGCTGATCCGATTGCTGGTGCTCATGAAGAGTTAATTGATGTCTCTTCTATAGGAATTAACTATGCAGACACTCATCAAATCGAAAACGGTTACTTAGCACCACAAAAACTTCCACTGATTCCAGGACTTGAAGTTGTCGGGACAACACGGAGTGGACGAAGAGTTTTGGCATCTGTGAGCGGCGGGGGATATGCACAAAAAGCTCTTGCCAATAAAGCAGTAATGATTGATATTCCAGATGGTGTTTCTGATGCTCAAGCGCTGTGCATGTTAGTTCAAGGCACAACCGCGTGGCATATCTTAAAAACTGTTGGCCACGTCAAAGCTGGCGAAAGCGTTGTCATCCATGCTGCCGCTGGTGGTGTTGGAACGATTGCAATTCAATTAGCAAAAATGTGGGGCGCAAAAGTTATTGCAGTTACGTCATCATCTGAAAAATCAGCACTTGCAACAAAACTTGGCGCAGACGCTGTTGTGGATGCAACATCGCAGAATTTGGCAGCGGACATGCTCGCTGCAAACGGTGGCAAGCCAGTGGATTTAGTACTCGAAATGGTTGGCGGGAAAACACTTGATGCATCCTTAGAAATATTGGCACCATTCGGGCGCTTGATTACCTATGGCAATGCCTCTCGCACAGCTGCAAAAGAGATTAATCCAGGATCTCTCATGGGTGGAACAAAGACCATCACCGGATTTTGGTTGGCACATTGTTTTGGCAACAAGGCGTTACTCAACGATGTCATCGAAGAATTATTCGCACTCGTTCTTAGTGGAAAATTAAAACCAGTTGTCGGTGCAACATTTGGATTGAGCCAAGCCCGCCAAGCACATGAAGCGATGCTTGCACGTCAGACAATGGGAAAAATTACCCTCGACCCTGCGTTGTAAACGCTCTCTTTTTCATTTTTTGCACGTGAGGTTGTACGCTCACACTTCTACCACTGCCCCCCTAGCTCAGTTGGTAGAGCGTTTCCATGGTAAGGAAAAGGTCACCGGTCCGATTCCGGTGGGGGGCTCGAACATGAAATAATAAAGATGTAGAAATACATCTAAGGCGGGGTAGCTCAGCTTGGTAGAGCAAGCGGCTCATAATCGCTGTGTCGTGGGTTCAAATCCCGCCTCCGCTACTAGTAGTTCAGCGTTAATTTCGTAACGCGAAGGGCCTCAGGTAATCTGAGCCCCTCAATCGATGAAGGAGTAAGACCATGGCAAGTAAGAGCGCGGACGTTCGTCCAAAGATCACCATGGCATGCGTTGATTGCAAAGAACGTAATTACATTACAAAGAAGAACCGCCGCAACGATCCAGACCGCATGGAACTTAAGAAGTTCTGTCCACGTTGCAAATCTTCAACACTTCACCGCGAAACTCGTTAATGCTCAATCCCGATAGCGTCGGGCGCACCTTCGCGGGTGTAGATGTCATCACAGTTACCCAAGAAGAAATTAACGCCTTCGCTGCCGTTATTGGTGAAAAAAATACATCCGTTGCGCCGCCAACATTTTCAATCAGAATTTCACTTCGGGAGTTTGAAAGTATTTTGACCAAACCTGAGATTGGATTGGATTGGACTCGTCTGGTCCATGGCGATCAGAAATTCGAAATATTTCGTCCCATTGTCGCAGGGGATTGTTTGAGCACATCGGCAACTATTGAAAACTATAGAGTCGCAGCAGGAAATGAAATTGTGACTGTTCGCTCCGATTTATTCAGCGGCGCTGAAAAAGTTGTTTCATCGTGGTCAACTCTGGTGGTCCGAGCATGATTGAAGTGGGCGCAACAATTGCATCACACCAATTCGATATTGATAGGGCATTGCTGAAGCAATATGCCGATGCAAGTGGTGACCAAAACCCGATTCACCAAGATGAAGCTTTCGCTAAATCTGTTGGTCTTGCCGATGTCATCGCTCATGGAATGTTGACCATGGCACTTGCTGGAAAATACATCAGCGATTGGGCAGGCGGTCCACAGAATGTAAAAGAGTTTTCTGCGCGATTTATAAAACCTGTGATTGTTCCTGCAGGAAAAAGCGTTGATCTCACTGTCTCTGCAACTGTTATAGAAGTTACTAGCGCAGGTGTTCGACTTGAAATCTCAGCAACATCTGCAGGAGTAAAAGTATTAGGAATGGCCAAAGCATTCGTAGAGCAAGGAAATTAAAGTGAGTGCGCCAGAGAAATTGCACGAACTTGGTAGAGCCAGACAAGAAGCCCGGGCAGATAAGAATTTTGCACTAGCCGATCAACTTCGAGATCAAATTGCGCAAGGCGGATATGAAATTGTTGATGTGGCAGGTGGCTTTGAATTACATGAAAAGTCTTTAGTAATCACGATTGCTGACATTGGAAAACTGAAGAATTTACCTAAATCTGCACACCAAATCACGGTGGCAATTATTGTCAATGGATTCCATGAGGATGCAATCAAAAGCATTACTGCCATCAAAGAACATAGTTCTGCAGAGATTGTTGTCCTGGCAACCCAACCCGCCAAAGATTTAGGTGTTGTTGTTGATTCTCACACACATGTTTTTTACTTAGAAAAAGATCCAGGATGGGGCGAATGCGCAAATGCACTTCTTAAAATTGCATCCACACCGTATGTGGTCATTATGGATCCATCCACCACATTTACCGGTGATGCAATTACTCCAGTGTTGGAAGAATTAAATAAAAAAGAGTTTGTAGCAGTTGGGTGGCGCGGGGGATTAGTAAACATTGAAGATCAGTGGCGCAGTGTCGATGATAAAGGCGCAGGAGAAGTCGATGTTTTATTCTCATATTTCTTTGCACTCGATAAAGATGCCGCCCTTGCAGCCGGTGGTTTTAATGTTCGAGCAATTTATTACCGAAATGCAGATATGGAGTTTTCACTTCGATTAAAGCACGCAGCGGGCCGATTATTACAAATGGATTTACCACTGGTGCAAGGACGCCATCATGGTTATTACGACACTGAAGAGAGTTTCCGTGATGCACAATCAAAGAAGAATTATGATCGCATTCTCGAGCGCTTCCGGGGTAAAGAAGCAATTCTTAGCCCTCGTCGGTAACCTTTACCTATGGCTGAGTTATCTGATTACACATCATTGCGTGTGGGTGGTCCTGCCAAGAAATTCATAGAAGTTTCTAGTGAAAAAGAAATAATTGAGGCAATAGAAGGCGCGGCAGATTCTCCTATTTTAATTATGGGCGCTGGCACAAACATGTTGGTTAGCGATGACGGATTTGCAGGAACTGTGATCCGAATTTCAAATAACAAAATAGAAGCAGAAGTCGATGCGTGCAGTGGTGCAACCCTGACAATTGGCGCAGGTGAAAACTGGGATGAATTTGTAAAAACAACCATCTCTCGCGGTTTTGCAGGACTTGAAACTCTCAGTGGAATTCCGGGCACAGTTGGCGCTGCGCCCATTCAAAACATTGGCGCCTACGGTCATGAAGTCAGCGAATTTATTACACGAGTGCGAACCTATGACCGCCAAGTAAAAGCATTAAAGACTTTTACAAACCAAGAGTGCGAATTTTCTTATCGCAACTCTCATTTCAAAGCCCACCCTGGCAGATATGTTGTGCTTGACGTTGCTTTTCAATTACGAATTGGTGAAGTTACAACGCCAATTACTTACATTGAATTAGCTAGTGCTCTTGGAATATCAGTGGGTGAAAAGAGTTCGGTGGTTACGTGCCGCGAAAAGGTTCTAGAACTTCGATCACGCAAAGGAATGTTGTTATCAGATAGCGACCACGACTCGTGGTCTGCAGGTTCTTTTTTCACAAATCCCATTGTGAGCGCAGAAGTTGCCGCGCAACTTCCACTAGATGCACCACGGTGGCCACAAACAGATGGACGCGTAAAAACTTCTGCTGCATGGTTAATTGAGCACTCAGGAATAACAAAGGGTCAATCAATTGGCGGTGCGCGAATTTCTACAAAGCACGTATTAGCTTTAACAAATAGTGGAGGAGCCAAAGCTTCAGAGATTGCAGCACTTGCAAAATTAGCTCAAGAAAAAGTTAAAGCAACATTTAATATTGCCCTGGAACCTGAAGTGAATTTAGTTGGGCTTAACCTTCTGTAAGTAATTTCTTAATTCGCCCAATTCCTTCAACAATGTCTTCATCGCCTAGAGCGTATGAAAAGCGCAGATAACCAGAAGGTCCAAAGGCTTCTCCAGGCACTGCAGCAACTTCTACTTCATCCAAAATTATGGTTGCTAATTCAGCCGAAGTTTTAGCAACTTTGCCGCGAATTGTTTTACCTAATGCACCTTTAACTGATGGATAGACATAGAAAGCACCTGTTGGCATGGGGCATTGGAAACCGGGAACATCATTGAGCAGACCGACGATTAATTTGCGCCTGCGATCAAATGCTTCTCCCATTTTGTGAACAGCTGAAAGATCGCCAGTTAGGGCTGCGATTGCTGCGCGTTGTGAAACATTTGAAACATTTGAAGTCAGATGCGATTGCAGGTTGGTCGCGGCTTTGATGACATCTTTAGGTCCGATCATCCAACCCACACGCCAACCAGTCATTGCATATGTCTTTGCAACTCCGTTGATAATAATTGTTGAATCTGCAAGTCCAGGTACTACTACAGGCATACTGGGTGCTTTTGCACCGTCATACAAGAGATGTTCATAAATTTCATCAGCAATAATCCAAATATTATTTTTAAGCGCCCATTCACCAATTGCTTTTACTTGCTCAGGTGAATAGACAGATCCTGTTGGGTTAGATGGAGAACAAAAAAGAAGTGCCTTAGTTTTTGGTGTGCGCGCAGCCTCAAGTTGTTCTACAGAGACCAAATAGTTTTGAGATTCATCTGCAAAGACTTCGACGGTTTTGCCGCCAGCTAATTTGATGCACTCGGGATACGTTGTCCAAAATGGTGATGGAAGAATTACTTCATCGCCTGGATCAATAATTGTTGCAAATGCTTGGTAGACAGATTGCTTTCCACCATTTGTTACAAGAACTTGATCGGCAGTAATTACGTAATTTGAATCACGCTTTGTTTTAGCAACGATTGCATCGCGCAATTCTGGTAATCCAGGAGTTGGTGTGTAACGATGATTTGCAGCAACACCTGCAGCACTAGCAGCGGCTGCAACAATGTAATCAGGAGTAGGAAAATCAGGTTCGCCTGCACCAAAACCAATAACCGGACGACCAGCGGCCTTGAGTGCTTTGGCTTTTGCATCAACTGCAAGCGTGGCTGATTCAGCAATTGCTGCGATTCGGCTGGAAATTCTGCTCATAGGGGTAAGTCTGCCCTATGAGCCCTCATGCTCATGCGCGAGTTAGACCTAAGTGCATCTGTGCGTCTACACTTCTGCACTCACGAGGATTTGGTAATTCCTATGGTTTCGCCATGCTCTCGCGAAGGGCAGTAGCTCAATTGGCTAGAGTTGCCGTCTCCAAAGCGGCCGGTTGGGGGTTCGAGTCCCTCCTGCCCTGCACAGTTTTAAAGAGTTCTACTAAATATGAAACGAAGAGAAAGGAACGCAGATGAGTGAAGATCTAAAAGAAGCCGAGAAGCTCGGTCCATTTGCGCGCCTTGGACTTTATTACCGTCAAATTGTTTCTGAACTTCGTAAAGTTGTTTGGCCTACACGTAATCAACTCACAACCTATACGGCTGTGGTTTTGGTTTTCGTATCCTTTGTCATCGCAGTTGTCTCTGTCCTTGATCTCATACTCACAAAAATCGTTTTTTGGGTTTTTGGGTAAGGAAAAAATATGAGCGATGACCAGAATTTAAATACGGCGCAGCCTGATGCTTTTGAAGCAGCGCTCGCGCAATCAGCTACTGACCTTGCAACCCCACAGGTTGAAGAAGTCATCGAAGAAGTAATTACAACAACTACTTCTTCAGATTCAGATGTCGCACTCGCCTCCGATGAAGATGGCGATATCGAATCAGATGAGAATGATCCCAATGCAGAGTTTCGCCGCGCCCTTCGCGTTGCACCTGGTGATTGGTATGTAGTCCACTCTTATGCAGGATATGAGAAGAAGGTAAAGGGCAACCTCCAGAACCGAATTCAGTCACTGAATATGGAAGATTACATTTTCCAAATTGAAGTACCTGAAGAAGAAGTGATGGAAATAAAGAACGGCCAGCGCAAGCAAGTAAAGCGCAATATTTATCCAGGCTATGTTCTAGTTCGCCTTGATCTCACTGATGAATCATGGTCTGCAGTACGTAACACTCCTGGAGTAACAGGTTTCGTTGGAAATGCTCATCACCCAAGTCCTTTAAGTCTTGATGAAGTAGAAAAGATTTTGGCACCACGTCCGAAGAAGGCTTCAGACAAACTAGATATTCGAGTCGTTGATTTCGAAGTAGGCGAGTCAGTCACCGTTATGGATGGCCCATTTGCAACTCTTCCAGCATCAATTTCAGAGATCATGCCAGAGCAGGCAAAGCTGAAGGTATTGGTATCAATCTTTGGACGCGAAACTCCGGTTGAGCTTTCATTCCACCAAGTACAAAAGATTTAATTTCCACGATTTATAAATAACGAGAAACGAAAAAAGAGGAAAAGAAATGGCACCAAAGAAGAAGGTAACTGGATTCATCAAGTTGCAGATCCAGGCTGGAGCGGCAACACCTGCTCCACCAGTAGGTCCTGCCCTTGGTCAGCACGGTGTCAACATCATGGAGTTCGTTAAGGCATATAACGCTGCAACGGAATCTCAAAAGGGTCAGATCATTCCGGTAGAAATTACTGTCTACGAAGATCGCTCTTTCGACTTCATCACAAAGACTCCTCCAGCATCACGCCTTATCTTGAAGGCAGCAGGAATCGAAAAGGGTTCAGCTATTCCTCACAAGAATAAAGTTGCAAATATTTCTATGTCTCAGGTGCAAGAAATTGCAAAGACAAAGATGGCAGATCTCAATGCAAACGATATTGATGCAGCAAGCAAGATCATCGCTGGCACAGCTCGTTCAATGGGAATCACTGTCGGATAACTAACTTTCTCTTTCTCATGGTGAGAAAGAGATGTGGGAGAACCTCGCTGGTTCGCTAACCACAACCGCTAACTCTTAGAAATAAGAGAAAGAAGGATGAAATGAAGCGCTCAAAGAAGTACATCGCAGCGGCTGCAAAGGTTGATGCAGATCGTCTTTACACACCGCTAGAGGCAGTAACACTTGTCCGCGAAACATCGACAACTAAGTACGACTCAACAATTGATGTTGCACTCTGCCTTGGTGTTGACCCAAAGAAAGCAGATCAAGCAATTCGCTCGACAGTAAACCTTCCTCACGGAACTGGTAAAACTTCTCGAGTACTTGTATTTGCAAACGGAGAACGTGCCGATGAAGCACGCGCTGCCGGTGCTGACATTGTTGGTGGAGACGAACTCATCGATGAAGTGTCAAAGGGACGTTTAGATTTCGATGCAGTTGTTGCAACACCAGATCTCATGGGTAAGGTCGGTCGTCTCGGTAAAGTTTTGGGACCACGTAACTTGATGCCAAACCCAAAGACCGGAACTGTTACAACAGATGTGACAAAGGCTGTTAAGGACATCAAGGGTGGAAAAGTTGAATTCCGTATTGATAAGAATTCAAACCTTCACTTCATTATTGGTAAAGCATCATTTACTGCTCAACAACTTGCAGAGAACTACGCAGCAGCACTAGATGAAATTAACCGCTCAAAGCCAAACTCTTCCAAGGGTCGCTTTATTAAGCGCGCTGTAGTTTCAACAACGATGGGACCTGGAATCAACGTAGATCCAAACCTCGTTCGCGAAGCAGTGGCTCAATAAGAACAGAATAAATTTGACGGGGGCGGGCCGAAAGGCCTACCCTCGCCATATAACCAAAGACCGCAGGTCTTGAAACTTCCACAAGAAGTTTCGCTAAATGAGTGAAAACTCAGCCCGCGTAGGTGTGAACGTTAACCCGTGCGCTCCTATGCGTTCGGGTTTTTTACATTTAGCGGCTGTTATTGCACAACCTACGTACCAGGAAAGGTGAACCGAATGGCTCGCCCAGATAAAACAGCAGCAGTTGCTGAACTGACGGAAGACTTCCGTACAGCTACCGCAACTGTTCTCACCGAATATCGCGGTCTAACCGTGACTTCGATGAAAAAGTTACGTCGTGCACTTGGCGCAGATACAAAGTATTCAGTAGTCAAGAACACTCTTACAAAGATTGCAGCAAAAGATGCTGGCGTTGATCTCTCAGCAGATCTACTAGCTGGACCATCAGCAATTGCATTCATCAAGGGTGACCCAATCGCAGCAGCAAAGAGCATGCGTGATTTTGCTAAAGAAAATCCACTACTAATTATCAAGGGTGGAATTTACGAAGGCAAAGCAATCACGCCTAAAGAGCTTATGGAACTCGCAAATCTTGAATCACGCGAAGTTCTATTGGCCAAGCTTGCTGGCGCAATGAAGGGCTCATTCGCAAAAGCAGCTCGCATTATTGATGCACTACGTATCAAGATGGAAGCAGGCGCACCAGCTCCTGCAGTTACCGAAGTTGCGGCACCAGTTGCCGAAGCACCAGTTGCGGAAGCAGCACCAGTTGCTGAAGCTGTAACAGAAACTGCTCCAGAAGCAGTAACCGAAGAAGTAACAACCCCAGAAGCAACACCTGAAACAGAAGAGAAGGAATAACGAACATGGCAAAGCTCAACACACAAGACCTATTGGCACAGTTTAAAGAAATGACATTGGTCGAGCTCTCAGAGTTCGTTAAGTCATTCGAAACTGAATTCGATGTAACAGCAGCAGCACCAGTAGCAGTTGCAGCAGCAGGTGGCGCAGCCGCCGGCGGTGCAGCAGATGGCGCACAAGATGAGTTCACAATCATTCTTGAAAACGCTGGTTCACAGAAGATTGCAGTGATCAAGGAAGTTCGTGCACTTAACTCAGCACTTGGCTTGAAAGAAGCCAAGGATCTAGTTGATGCAACTCCAGCAACACTTCTTGAGAAGGCAAACAAGGAGACAGCGGACAAGGCAAAGGCAGCTCTAGAAGCAGCTGGCGCAACGGTCACAATCAAGTAACTTCTTCACAAAAAGACCCTTCGGCTATTGCCGGGGGGTCTTTTTGCTGTATAAGCACCCGGTTGGACAGGTGCGGGGGTGGGGCGATACCCTTCGCGTTCGCACAAAAACTTCTATGGTCAGGGCATATAGCGGCTGAGACCTAATAGTTGTGCGTTTCCGCAAAACTGTCTGGAAGGACATCTCTTGGCCGCGAAGAAAAGTTCAGTAGCTCCCCGCCGAATCTCTTTTGCAAAGATTCGCGAACCACTCGAAGTTCCAAATCTTCTAGCACTGCAAGTTGAAAGTGTTGACTGGCTTCTCGGTAACGAAAAGTGGCGTGCACGTCTATCAACTGCAGAAGCAACCAATCGTGGAGAAATTCCAACGACATCTGGTCTAGAAGAAATCTTTGAAGAGATCTCACCAATTGAAGACTTCCAAGGATCAATGAGTCTTTCATTCCGTGATCACCGCTTCGAGCCACCAAAGTTTTCAGTTGAAGAGTGCAAAGAGCGCGATACAACTTATTCGCAACCACTATTTTTAACAGCAGAGTTTACAAATAACATCACTGGTGAAATTAAGTCTCAAACAGTATTCATGGGCGACTTCCCAGTTATGACTCCTCGCGGAACATTCGTAATTAACGGAACAGAGCGCGTTGTTGTTTCACAGCTAGTTCGTTCACCTGGAGTTTATTTCGAACGCACAATTGAAAAAACTTCAGATAAAGATATTTTCTCTTCAAAGATTATTCCAAGCCGCGGTGCTTGGCTTGAATTTGAAGTAGATAAGAAAGATCTTGTTGGCGTACGTATCGATCGTAAGCGCAAGCAATCAGTAACAGTTTTCCTTAAGGCACTTGGTTGGACTGCAGAACAAATTCGTGAAGAGTTTGGCGAGTTCGAATCAATGATGGCAACTCTTGAAAAAGATACTGTCAATACACAAGATGAAGCGTTGCTAGATATTTATCGCAAGCTTCGTCCAGGTGAGCCACCAACAAAGGAAGCTGCACAAAACCTCATTGAAAACCTTTACTTCAATCCAAAGCGTTATGACTTGGCTAAGGTCGGTCGCTTTAAGGTTAATAAGAAGTTAGGTCTTGACCTTGCACTCGATGCGTCCCTTCTAAGCATTTCTGACATCGTCGCAACACTTCGCTATTTAGTAGCGCTGCACCGTGGCGATCTGACTATGGAATATGGCCGCGAAGTTCGCGTAGAAAAGGACGATATCGATCACTTCGGTAACCGTCGTCTACGTACTGTTGGAGAATTAATTCAAAACCAAGTACGTATTGGTCTCTCACGTATGGAACGCGTTGTTCGCGAACGTATGACTACGCAAGATGTCGAAGCGATTACGCCACAGACACTTATTAATATCCGTCCAGTAGTTGCATCAATTAAGGAGTTCTTCGGAACTTCTCAATTGTCACAGTTCATGGATCAGACAAACCCATTGTCAGGACTTACACACAAGCGCCGTCTTTCAGCACTTGGACCTGGTGGTTTATCTCGTGACCGTGCGGGCTTTGAAGTTCGCGACGTTCACCCATCTCACTACGGTCGCATGTGTCCAATTGAAACTCCTGAAGGACCAAACATTGGTCTTATTGGTTCACTTGCAACTTATGGTCGCGTAACAGCTTTCGGATTTATCGAAACTCCTTATCGCAAAGTTGTTAAGGGTCGCGTTACAGATCAAGTTGATTACCTAACAGCTGATGAAGAAGATGAGCACATCATTGCTCAGGCAAATGCTCCATTAACTGAAGACAGTCACTTTGCTGAAACGCGCGTACTCGTTCGTCGTCGTGGTGGAGAAGTTGAATACATCCACGGTGATGAAGTTGATTACATGGACGTTTCACCGCGCCAAATGGTTTCTGTTGCAACTGCAATGATTCCATTCCTTGAGCACGATGATGCTAACCGTGCGTTGATGGGCTCTAACATGATGCGTCAATCTGTTCCATTGATGCGCTCTGAAGCCCCACTAATTGGTACTGGCATGGAGTTCCGTGCAGCAGTTGATGCTGGCGATGTTGTTACAGCAACTAAGGCTGGTGTTGTTACAGAAGTTTCTGCTGACGAAGTTAAGGTCATGGCAGATGATTCGACATACCAAACTTATTCACTTGCTAAATTCCGTCGTTCAAACCAAGGCACTTCATACAACCAACGCGTTGTTGTTTCTGAAGGTCAAAAGGTTGAATTTGGCTCAGTAATCGCTGATGGTCCATGTACCGATAGCGGTGAAATGGCTCTCGGTAAGAACTTGCTCGTGGCATTTATGTCATGGGAAGGCCATAACTACGAAGATGCGATTATCTTGTCGCAGCGCCTAGTTCAAGACGATGTTCTTACTTCAATTCACATTGAAGAGTATGAAGTTGATGCTCGCGATACCAAGCTCGGTGCCGAAGAGATCACACGCGATATTCCAAACGTTTCAGAAGAAGTTCTGGCAGACCTAGATGAGCGCGGAATTATCCGCATCGGCGCCGATGTTGTACCTGGCGATATCTTGGTTGGAAAAGTTACACCTAAGGGTGAAACAGAACTGACTCCAGAAGAGCGTTTGCTTCGCGCAATCTTTGGTGAGAAGGCTCGCGAAGTTCGCGATACATCTCTTAAGGTGCCACACGGTGAATCAGGAAAAGTTATTGATGTAAAGGTTGTGGAGTCTTCAGAAGATTTCGAACTCGGAGCAGGCATTAACCAACTTGTTCGCGTATACGTTGCACAAAAGCGCAAGATTCAAGATGGTGACAAGCTCGCTGGTCGCCACGGTAACAAGGGTGTTATTTCAAAGATTCTTCCGCAAGAAGACATGCCATTTCTTGAAGATGGAACTCCTGTTGACGTAATTCTTAATCCACTCGGTGTACCTGGACGTATGAACGTTGGTCAGGTATTAGAAATGCACCTCGGTTGGGTTGCAAAGACTGGTTGGGATCTCAGCGGAATTGATCAGGCTTGGCAGAAGCACCTTAAAGACATTGGCGCAGAAAAGGGTGCACCAGGAACAAATCTTGCAACACCTGTTTTCGATGGTGCACTTGAAGATGAAATCACTGGTCTGCTTTCAAGCACACTTCCAAACCGTGATGGAGTTCAACTAGTTGGTAAAAGCGGAAAGGCTAAGTTATTTGATGGCCGTTCCGGTGAGCCATACCCAACTCCAATTTCAGTTGGATACATGTACATCTTGAAGCTGCACCACTTAGTAGATGACAAGATTCACGCTCGTTCTACTGGTCCATACTCAATGATTACGCAACAACCATTGGGCGGTAAGGCTCAATTCGGTGGTCAGCGCTTTGGTGAAATGGAAGTGTGGGCACTGGAAGCTTATGGCGCCGCATACACACTCCAAGAATTACTCACAATTAAATCTGATGACGTGCTTGGTCGCGTAAAGGTTTATGAAGCAATCGTTAAGGGTGAAAACATTCCTGAACCTGGAATTCCAGAATCATTCAAGGTTCTTATTAAGGAAATGCAATCACTATGTCTCAATGTGGAAGTTCTCTCTTCAGAAGGTGTAGCAATTGAAATGCGCGACACTGATGAAGAAGTATTCCGTGCCGCCGAAGAGCTAGGTATCAACTTGTCACGAGTTGAGCCAAGCAGTGTTGAAGAAGTCTGAGAGGGAAAATAACTATGTTAGATGTTAACTTCTTTGATGAATTGCGAATTGGTTTAGCTTCGGCTGACCACATCCGTGAGTGGTCATTTGGCGAAGTAAAGAAGCCAGAGACAATTAACTACCGCACACTAAAGCCTGAAAAGGATGGACTCTTTGACGAGAAGATCTTCGGACCAACTCGTGACTGGGAATGTTATTGCGGTAAGTACAAGCGCGTGCGCTTCAAGGGAATTATCTGCGAACGTTGCGGTGTTGAAGTTACTCGCGCAAAGGTACGTCGCGAACGTATGGGACACATCGAACTTGCTGCTCCAGTAACACATATCTGGTACTTCAAGGGTGTTCCATCACGTCTTGGATATTTACTAGACCTTGCACCTAAGGATCTAGAAAAAGTAATTTACTTTGCTGCCTACATGATCACAGAAGTTGATAAAGAGGCTCGCGAAGAAGATATGCCACAACTTGAAAAGAAGTTGGCAAATGATCGCAAGAAGATTGAAACACGTCGCGATAACGATCTAGACGTTCGCACCAAAAAGCTCGAGGCAGATATTGCTGAACTCGAGTCAGAAGATGCGAAGTCAGATGTAAAGCGAAAAGTACGCGAGAGTGCTGAGCGCGAACTCAAGGGACTTCGTGATCGTTCAGAGCGCGAACTCAATCGTTTAGAAGATGTGTGGACTCGCTTTAAAAACCTTAAGGTTCAAGATCTCGAAGGTGATGAAAACCTTTACCGCGAAATGCGTGATCGTTATGGAATGTATTTCAAGGGAGATATGGGCGCGGCTGCAATTAAGAAGCGCCTTGAAACTTTCGATCTTGAAACTGAGTACAAGATTCTTACCGATCTTTCTGAGAACGGAAAAGGCGCAAAGAAGACTCGCGCTATCAAGCGTCTAAAGGTCGTTAATGCATTCATGACAACAAGTAACCACCCAGCATCAATGGTTCTTGATTGCGTTCCAGTTATTCCGCCTGATCTACGTCCGATGGTTCAACTAGATGGTGGTCGTTTTGCGACTTCAGATCTCAACGATCTTTACCGTCGTGTTATTAACCGCAACAACCGTTTGAAGCGTCTTGCTGATCTCGGTGCACCAGAAATTATCGTTAACAATGAAAAGCGCATGCTTCAAGAAGCAGTTGACGCACTCTTTGATAACGGTCGTCGTGGACGTCCAGTAACAGGTCCAGGAAACCGTGCACTTAAATCACTTTCAGACATGCTCAAGGGTAAGCAAGGACGTTTCCGTCAGAACTTGCTCGGTAAGCGCGTTGATTATTCAGGTCGTTCTGTAATTGTTGTTGGCCCACAGTTGAAGTTACATCAGTGTGGTCTTCCAAAGCAGATGGCACTGGAACTCTTTAAGCCATTCGTAATGAAGCGTCTTGTTGACCTTAACCACGCGCAGAACATTAAATCTGCAAAGCGCATGGTTGAACGTGCTCGTCCAGTTGTGTGGGATGTTCTAGAAGAAGTTATTGCAGAACACCCTGTACTACTTAACCGTGCACCAACCCTGCACCGTCTAGGTATTCAAGCTTTTGAACCACAATTGGTTGAAGGTAAAGCAATTCAGATTCACCCACTCGTATGTACAGCATTTAACGCTGACTTCGACGGTGACCAGATGGCTGTTCACTTGCCGCTATCTGCTGAAGCGCAGGCCGAAGCACGTATCTTGATGTTGTCTTCAAACAACATTTTATCTCCTGCTAATGGTCGTCCAATTACTACACCAACACAGGACATGGTTCTTGGTCTTTATTGGCTCACAATGGAGCGCGAAGCAGAACTCGGCGAAGGCCGCGCATTCTCTTCAGTTGCTGAAGCAATCATGGCTCATGATCAGCACACAGTTTCATTGCAAGCAAAGGTAAAGATTCGCCTATCTACAACGGGTCAAACTCTTTCTACAACTGTTGGTCGCGCATTGTTTAATGAAGCGCTTCCTGCAGATTTTCGTTTCGTAGATGTTGACGTAACAAAGAAGCAACTAGGACAAATCGTTGACGAACTCGCTGAGTTCTATCCAAAGGTTGTCGTTGCTGAAACTCTCGATGCACTGAAGTCACTTGGTTTCCACTGGGCATCACGCGCCGGTGCAACTATTGGTATCGAAGATGTTGTTACACCTCCTCGTAAACTTGAAATTCTTGAAACCTATGAAACACAGGCTGACAAGGTTCAATCACAATACGAAAAGGGACTCATCACAGATGACGAGCGCCGTCAAGAACTCATTGAGATCTGGACAAAGGCAACAGCTGAAGTTGGTAAAGAGATGGAAGAAAACTTCCCTCGCGTCAATCCAGTGTGGATGATGGTTACTTCAGGTGCTCGTGGAAATATGATGCAGATTCGTCAGATCGCAGGTATGCGCGGACTTGTCGCTAACCCAAAGGGTGAAATTATTCCTCGCCCAATTAAGTCAAACTTCCGCGAAGGTCTTTCTGTACTTGAGTACTTCATTTCTACTCACGGTGCACGTAAGGGTCTTGCAGATACAGCGCTTCGTACCGCTGACTCTGGTTACCTCACACGTCGTCTCTGCGACGTTGCACAAGATGTAATTATTCGTGAAGAAGATTGCGGTACTGATCGCGGTCTAGTTCTTCCAATTGCATCTCGTCAACAATCAGGTGGACTTGTAAAGCATGATCACGTTGAAACATCTGTATACGGTCGAACCCTTGCTGATGACATCGAAGTTGATGGCAAAGTAATTGCAACTGCTGGTACAGATCTTGGTGATCGCGTTATCGCAGCACTTGTTGAAGCAGGCGTGGACGAAGTAAAGATTCGCTCAGTTCTTACTTGCGATAGCAAGGTCGGACAGTGCGCAGCTTGCTACGGTCGCTCACTTGCATCAGGTCAACTCGTTGCAGTTGGTGAAGCAGTCGGAATCATTGCAGCACAATCAATCGGTGAACCAGGTACACAGCTAACAATGCGTACCTTCCACACTGGTGGTGTTGCAGGAGATGACATCACTCACGGTCTTCCACGTATCGTTGAACTCTTCGAAGCACGCACACCTAAGGGTGTTGCACCAATTGCAGAAACCGCGGGTGTTGTTTCATTCCGTGAAGATGCAAAGGGCAAGAAGATCATCGTTACACCAGATGATGGTGGCGAAGAAGTTGCTTACCCAATTACACGTCGTCAGAAGTTACTTGTTGAAGAAGGTTCACGCGTTGATGTCGGCCAGAAGATGGTTGTCGGTGCGATTGATCCAAAGCAGGTACTTCGTATTCTTGGACCACGTGCAACTCAAGTTCACTTGGTAAATGAAATTCAATCTGTATACCGCTCACAAGGTGTAGGTATTCACGATAAGCACATCGAAGTAATTGTTCGTCAAATGCTCAAGCGCATTACAGTGCTTGAAGCAGGCGATGCTGATCTACTTCCAGGTGAACTCGTTGAACGCGGTCGCTTTGAGACAGAAAACCGTCGCGTTGTCACAACTGGTGGCAAGGCAGCATCTGGTCGTCCAGAACTTATGGGAATCACGAAGGCGTCCCTTGCAACTGAGTCATGGTTATCAGCTGCTTCCTTCCAAGAAACCACTCGAGTTCTAACCGATGCGGCCCTGTCTGAGAAGAGCGATCCACTTCTTGGCCTCAAGGAGAACGTCATCATCGGTAAGTTGATCCCAGCTGGAACCGGTCTTGCTCGTTACCGCAATATCCGAGTTGAGCCAACGGAAGAAGCAAAGGCAGCGGTTTATGCGGCCTATGACGAGTATGACTTCACACCATTTGAGTCAGCCGGCTCAGGTGAAGCAGTTCGCCTCGATGAAGTAGAGGTTCCTCGCTAAGTAGGGCCGAACCTCTTAAAAATAAGTATCGGCGTGTCGAAACGGGCTCTTTTACTCCATCAGGAGTAGAAGGGCCCGTTTTGACCTAATCGCCCCCGCTCAGATACCTTTCTCCTCTGCTCATTTTTGAGCGCTTGATGACGTGCCCTGATTAGAAATTTTCAGTTCACAACTGCAGTTTGGGTGCAACACACCCGAGCGCGTGGGTCGTTCATTAAGCGTAATAAATTGAAGTAGTAACGAATGGAGAAGATGTAAGTGCCAACAATTCAACAGCTAGTTCGACGTGGTCGTGCAGAAAAGACTACGAAGACAAGCACACCTGCGTTAAAGGGTTCACCTCAACGTCGTGGTGTTTGCACACGTGTTTATACAACAACACCTAAGAAGCCAAACTCTGCGCTTCGTAAAGTTGCACGTGTTCGTCTAACTAGCGGTATGGAAATTACTGCATACATCCCTGGCGAAGGTCACAACTTGCAAGAGCACTCCATTGTTCTTGTACGTGGCGGTCGTGTTAAGGATCTTCCTGGAGTTCGTTACAAAATTATTCGCGGTTCACTCGATACACAAGGTGTAAAAAATCGTAAGCAATCACGTTCGCGTTACGGTGCCAAGAGAGAGAAGAAGGCTTCCTAATGCCACGTAAAGGTCCTGCAGTAAAGACTCCTGTAATTTCTGATCCTGTTTACAACTCACCAGTTGTTACATCACTGATTAACAAACTTCTTTTGCACGGTAAGCGTTCAACAGCTGAAGCAATTGTTTATGGTGCTCTTGAAGGATGCCGCGAAAAAACTCAAGTAGATCCAATTATTACTTTGAAGCGCGCACTTGAAAACATCAAGCCAGCAGTTGAAGTTCGCTCACGTCGTGTGGGTGGAGCAACGTATCAAGTACCGGTTGAAGTTAAAGCTGGTCGCTCAACAACTTTGGCACTTCGCTGGTTAGTTGATTTCTCTCGCCTACGTCGCGAGAAGTCAATGGCAGAGCGTCTGCAAAATGAATTAATCGATGCAAGCAATGGCCTTGGCGCCGCTGTTAAGCGTCGCGAAGATACTCACAAAATGGCAGAAGCAAACAAGGCGTTTGCTCACTACCGCTGGTAACACTTAACTAAAAAGACGAATTAGACCCGACGAGAAGAGGAACACTAAGTGGCCGCAGAGAACATCGACCTAGCCAAGGTTCGCAACATTGGAATCATGGCTCACATCGACGCGGGCAAAACTACAACCACTGAGCGCATCCTTTTTTACACCGGTATCAATTACAAAATTGGTGAAGTCCACGAAGGCGCAGCAACGATGGACTGGATGGAGCAAGAGCAAGAGCGCGGTATCACTATTACATCTGCGGCTACTACTTGTATGTGGCACGACCATCTGATCAACATTATTGACACACCTGGTCACGTTGACTTCACAGTAGAAGTAGAACGTTCACTTCGTGTTCTAGATGGAGCAGTTGCAGTATTCGATGGTGTTGCAGGTGTGGAGCCACAATCAGAAACAGTATGGCGCCAAGCAGATCGTTATTCAGTTCCTCGTATTTGTTTTATTAATAAGTTAGACCGCACAGGTGCAAACTTTGATATGTGCGTTGGCATGATTAAGTCTCGTCTTAATGCTGTTGCACTAGTTCTTCAGATTCCAATTGGCAACGAAGCTGACTTCCTCGGAGTTGTAGATCTCATTGCGATGAAGGCACTTGTTTGGCCAGGAGAAACTAAGAAGGGTGAGGATTACCTCGTAGAAGAAATCCCAGCGAATCTTTTGGAAAAGGCAAAGCAAGCTCGTCACGAAATGATTGAAACTCTTGCTGAAAATGATGACACAGTCATGGAGAAGTACCTTGAAGGTATTGACCCAACTGAAGATGAAATTATTGCCGGTATCCGTCGCGCAACACTTGCAGCAAAACTCACACCAGTTCTTACAGGTTCTGCATTTAAGAACAAGGGTGTTCAGCCAATGCTTGATGCTGTTACTCGTTATCTTCCAAGCCCACTCGATGTTGAAGCAATCGTGGGAACAGATATGGATGACAAGACAATCGAAATCAAGCGCTATCCAAAGAATGACGAACCATTCTCAGCACTTGCATTTAAAATCATGTCAGATCCACACCTTGGAAAACTTACATTTATTCGTGTGTACTCAGGTGTTCTTGAAACTGGCTCATCAATTCTGAACTCAACTAAGGATCGCAAAGAACGTATCGGAAAGATTTATCAGATGCACGCAAACAAGCGCGAAGAACGCGACTCTGTTGGTGCTGGAATGATCGTGGCAGTGATGGGTCTTAAGGACACCACAACGGGTGAAACACTCTGTGACACTGCAAAGCCAGTAATCCTTGAATCAATGGATTTCCCAGCACCAGTTATCTCTGTGGCTATTGAACCTAAGACAAAGGGTGACCAAGAAAAACTCGGCGTTGCTATTCAGCGTCTGTCAGAAGAAGATCCAACATTTCACGTTAAAACTGATGAAGAAACTGGTCAGACAATCATCGCTGGTATGGGTGAATTACACCTTGAAATTCTTGTAGACCGTATGCGTCGCGAATTTAAAGTCGAAGCTAACGTTGGTAAGCCACAAGTTGCTTACCGCGAAACACTTCGTAAGGCTGTTGCGCGTCACGATTACACACACAAAAAGCAGACTGGTGGTTCTGGACAGTTTGCAAAGATTCAGATTGCAATCGAACCTCTTCCAACTGGTGTTGTTGAAGGTGGTTACGAATTCGTAAACAAGATCACTGGTGGTCGCGTTCCACGCGAGTACATCCCATCTGTTGATCAAGGGTGCCAAGAAGCAATGACCTCAGGTCCTCTTGCTGGTTACCCACTCACTGATGTACGCGTAAGTCTTCTTGATGGCGCTTATCACGATGTTGACTCATCGGAATTGGCCTTCAAGATTGCTGGTATCGCAGCATTTAAGGAAGCAGCAAAACTTGCTGATCCTGCGATTCTCGAACCAGTTATGAAAGTCGAAGTTATTACCCCTGAAGACTTCATGGGTGATGTCATCGGCGATATCAACAGTCGTCGTGGTCAAATCCAGGCCATGGACGAGCGGTCAGGTGCCCGCGTTGTTAGGGCGCTAGTTCCGTTGTCAGAGATGTTCGGCTATGTCGGAGATCTCCGCTCCAGAACACAAGGTCGCGCGAGCTACAGCATGGAGTTCGATTCGTATGCAGAAGTACCAGGCAACGTAGCGAAGGAAATCATTGCAAAAGTTCGTGGCGAATAACCCTACAAACTAACAAAAGCACAAACCCTAATAACTAAGCACTAGTAAACGAAAGAGGAACCAAAATGGCAAAGGCCAAGTTCGAGCGCACAAAGCCGCACGTAAACATCGGCACCATCGGTCACATTGACCACGGTAAGACAACTCTTACTGCGGCAATTTCCAAGGTGTTGCACGACAAGTTTCCAACACTGAATGCAGCTACTGCATTCTCAGATATCGATAAGGCTCCTGAAGAGCGTCAACGCGGTATTACAATCTCTATTGCTCACATCGAGTATCAAACAGAGAAGCGTCACTACGCACACGTTGACTGCCCAGGTCACGCTGACTACATCAAAAACATGATCACTGGTGCTGCACAGATGGATGGAGCAATCCTCGTCGTTGCCGCAACAGATGGTCCAATGCCACAGACAAAGGAGCACGTTCTCCTTGCACGTCAAGTAGGCGTTCCTTCAATCGTTGTTGCACTTAATAAGAGCGACATGGTTGATGACGAAGAAATTCTTGAACTCGTTGAAATGGAAGTTCGCGAACTTCTCAGCAAGTACGAGTTCCCAGGCGATGACACTCCAATCGTTCGCATCTCAGCGCTAAAGGCTCTTGAAGGAGACGCAGCATGGGGCGAGAAGATTATGGAACTAATGGACGCGGTTGATTCATTTATTCCACAACCAGCTCGTGAAATTGACAAGCCATTCCTTATGCCAGTTGAAGACGTTTTCACAATCACAGGTCGTGGAACTGTTATCACTGGTCGTATCGAGCGCGGCGTTGTTAAGGTCAACGAAGAAGTTGAAATCGTTGGTATCCGTGTTGACGCACAAAAGACAACTGTTACAGGTGTTGAAATGTTCCGTAAGTTGCTCGATGAAGGTCAAGCAGGCGAGAACGTTGGTCTATTGCTTCGCGGTCTAAAGCGTGAAGATGTAGAGCGTGGTCAGGTTGTTTGCAAGCCTGGTTCAATCACACCTCACACAGAGTTCGATGCATCTGCATACATCCTTTCAAAGGATGAAGGCGGTCGTCACACTCCATTCTTTAATAACTACCGTCCACAGTTCTACTTCCGTACAACTGACGTAACTGGCGTAGTAACACTTCCTTCAGGTACAGAAATGGTTATGCCTGGCGATAACACTGAGATGGCTGTTCAGCTCATCCAGCCAATCGCTATGGAAGAAGGCCTTCGCTTCGCAATCCGCGAAGGTGGCCGCACAGTAGGTGCAGGTCGCGTTACAAAGATCAAGAAGTAAATCTTGTAAGCCCGGCGGCGTAAAAAACCGCCGGGCAATCAAGGAAAAGTTTGACAATTAAATTTAAGCAGTATTACGAGATAAGAGGAGAAGCACATGGCGGGACAGAAGATCCGCATTCGACTCAAGGCATATGACCATGAGGTGATTGACACTTCAGCGAAGAAAATCGTTGAAACTGTTGAGCGCACTGGTGCAACTGTCGCGGGTCCGGTACCGCTACCCACAGAGAAGAACACGTACTGCGTGATTCGCTCTCCTCACAAATATAAGGACAGCCGCGAGCACTTCGAGATGCGCACACATAAGCGCCTCATCGACATCATCGACCCAACTCCTAAAACAGTTGATTCATTGATGCGTCTTGATTTGCCAGCTGGCGTCGACATCGAGATCAAGCTCTAAGGAAAGGACGATAACCATGAATTACACAACTCAAGCAAGCGGATCGTCCATCAAGGGCGTTCTCGGTAAGAAGCTTGGAATGACACAGGTTTTTGATGCGAACAACAAAATGGTTCCAGTAACCGTTGTTGAAGCAGGACCATGCGTTGTTACACAGATTCGTACTCCTGAAAAAGATGGATATTCAGCAGTTCAAATCGCATACGGCGCAATTGATCCTAAGAAAGTTACAAAGCCATTAGCTGGTCACTTTGCAAAAGCTGGCGTAACACCACGTCGCAGTGTTGCTGAACTTCGCACACTCTCTGCTGGTAATTACACAGTTGGACAAGAACTCGGTGCAACTGTGTTTGCCGCCGGAGAAATTGTTGATGCAACAGGAACAAGCATTGGTAAAGGAACTGCTGGTGTAATGAAGCGCCACAACTTCGGCGGTATTGGTGCATCACACGGTGTAGACCGTAAGCACCGCATGCCAGGTTCTATTGGTGCATGTTCAACACCAGGTCGCGTTTTCAAAGGTATGCGCATGGCTGGTCGTATGGGTGGAGAGCGCGTTACAACGCAAAATCTTCTTGTGCACTCAGTTGATGCAGAGCGCAATTTGCTACTCATTAAGGGATCAGTTCCTGGTTCAGATGGCTCACTTGTATTTATTCGCTCAGCTGCAAAGCATGCAGTATTTGAGACAGTAAAGGCTGGTGCATAACCATGACACTATCTATTGATGTAAAGAATTCATCTGGCGCAAAGGTTGGTTCTGTTGATCTTCCTGCAGACATCTTTGACGCACAGACAAATATTCCTTTGATCCACCAAGTTGTGACCGCACAACTTGCTGCTGCACGCCAAGGTACTCAGAAGTCAAAGAACCGTGGTGAAGTAAGCGGTGGTGGTAAGAAGCCATTTAAGCAAAAGGGAACAGGTCGCGCTCGTCAGGGTTCTTCACGTTCACCTAACCAAATCGGTGGCGGTACTGCACACGCAGTTCGTCCACGTAAGTATTTCCAACGCACACCAAAGAAGATGATTGCTGCAGCACTTCGCGGCGTTCTCTCTGATCGTGCACGTAACTCACGTATTCACGTACTTGATTCAGTATCAAATGCAGCATCAACTAAGTCTGCAATTGCCGCTGTTCGCCAATTTAGTGATCGTAAGAATTTGCTTGTAGTTGTAGCTCGCACAGAAGATCTTGCTTGGCGTTCACTTCGTAACGCTGATGACATGCACCTTCTTGTGCCTGATCAACTCAATGCATATGACGTACTAAAAAGCGATGACATTGTCTTCTCTGAAGCTGCGATGAAAGCTTTCCTCAACGGTCCTGCTAAAGGCAAGAGCGCAACAGCAGTTGCACGTGAAAGTGAGGTCTCAGCATGAAAGAGCACCGCGAAGTACTTCTAGCACCTGTTGTCTCTGAAAAGAGTTATGGATTGCTTGATGAAAACAAGTACACATTTATTGTTGCTCCAGATTCCAACAAGACTGAAATCAAGATTGCAGTCGAGAAGGTATTTGGCGTAAAAGTTGTCAGCGTTAACACCATGAACCGTCAGGGCAAGAATAAGAAGACCCGTTTCGGTGATGGAAAGCGTAAAGACACTAAGCGCGCAATTGTGCAGGTAGCAGCTGGCGACCGTATCGACATCTTTGGAGGCCCAGTTTCGTAAGGGCAACCTTATGAAACTAGGGATCTAGAAAAGGACCATCATGGCACTTCGTAAATTAAAGCCAACGACCCCGGGTCAACGCGGCGCATCTGTTCCAGATTTCGCTGAATTAACTCGTTCGACTCCAGAGAAGTCACTCGTACGTCCAATTCACTCAAAGGGTGGACGTAACGCATCAGGTCGCATCACCGTTCGCCACCAAGGTGGCGGTCACAAGCGTGCGTTCCGTCTAATCGATTTCATTCGTAATGATAAAGATGGTGTGCCAGCAAAGGTCGCACACATTGAATACGATCCAAATCGCACAGCGCGTATTGCACTTCTTCACTATGCAGATGGAGAAAAGCGTTACATCATCGCGCCAAATAAACTTGAGCAAGGTGCAACAATTGAAAACGGTCCAAAGGCCGATATCAAACCTGGAAACAACTTGCCTCTTCGTAACATCCCAGTAGGTACTGTCGTTCACGCAATTGAACTTCGTCCAGGAGGCGGCGCAAAGATTGCTCGTTCAGCAGGTGCAAGTGTTCAACTCGTTGCTAAAGAAGGTGCGTACGCGCAACTTCGTATGCCATCAGGTGAAATTCGCAACGTTGATGTTCGCTGTCGTGCAACTGTTGGTGAAGTTGGAAACGCAGAACAATCCAACATCAACTACGGAAAAGCTGGACGTATGCGTTGGAAGGGCAAGCGCCCATCTGTTCGCGGTGTTGTTATGAACCCTGTTGATCACCCACACGGTGGTGGTGAAGGTAAGACTTCTGGTGGACGTCACCCAGTGACTCCATGGGGTCAACCTGAAGGCCGCACTCGTAAGAAGAAAGCATCAGATTCAATGATCGTCCGTCGTCGCAAGTCGAATAAGAAGCGGTAGGAGCCCTAATGCCACGTAGTTTAAAGAAGGGTCCATTCGTTGATGGACATCTACTCAAGAAAGTAGATGCTCAAAATTCAGCGAATACCAAGAACGTGATCAAGACATGGTCACGCCGCTCAATGATCATTCCTTCAATGATCGGACACACCATCGCTGTACACGATGGTCGCAAGCACATTCCTGTATTCGTAACTGATGCAATGATCGGTCACAAGCTTGGTGAGTTCTCACCAACTCGTACTTTCCGTGGTCACATCAAGGGTGAAGATCGGAAGGCTACTCGTGCCTAATACAACTGATAAAGCTGTTACACCAGCGGCTCCAACGACACCTTCGGATGTGTTGATTGCTCGTGCAATTTTGCGCGACATTCGCCACACACCACAGAAGGCTCGTCGTATCGTCAATCTCATTCGTGGGCAACGCGCTGATGAAGCACTCTCAATTTTAAAGTTCGCACCACAAGCTGCAGGACAAGATGTGTACACACTTCTTGCTTCCGCTATTGCTAACGCAAAGCAGAAGAACCCAGCAATTCGTGATGCATCTGAACTCTGGGTCGTTGAAGCACTAGTTGATGAGGGACGCACAATGAAGCGTTTTCGTCCACGTGCTCAAGGTCGCGGTTTCAGAATTCTTAAGCGAAGCAGCCACATTTCAGTTGCTGTTTCAGATAACAAGAAGGGAGCGACCAAGTAATGGGTCAAAAAGTAAACCCACACGGCTTCCGTCTTGGAATTACCACTGAGTTCAAATCACGTTGGTATGCAGACAAGTTGTACAAGGATTATGTAAAAGAGGACGTTGAAATTCGTCGTCTTATGCAAAAGGGCATGGAGCGCGCAGGCGTTTCACGCATCGAAATCGAGCGCACACGCGATCGTGTTCGTATCGACCTTTACACAGCGCGTCCAGGAATTGTTATTGGTCGTCGCGGACAAGAAGCAGATCTTCTTCGTCAACGTCTTGAGAAGTTAACTGGCAAGCAAGTTCAGTTAAACATTCTTGAAGTTAAAAACCCTGAAATTGATGCACAACTTGTTGCACAAGGAATTGCAGAGCAGTTAGCTGCTCGTGTTTCTTTCCGTCGTGCAATGCGTAAGTCAATGCAGACAGCGATGAAAGCTGGAGCACAAGGTATTCGTGTTCAGTGCGGTGGACGTCTTGGTGGAGCAGAAATGTCTCGCTCAGAGTTCTATCGTGAAGGCCGCGTTCCTTTGCACACACTTCGTGCAGATATTGATTACGGTTTCTACGAAGCGCACACAACATTTGGTCGTCTTGGCGTAAAGGTCTGGATCTACAAGGGTGAAGTAATTCAATCTCGTACAGAACGCGCTGCTGAAGCACTTGCTGCAGCGCGCGCTCCAAAACCAGAGCGTCGCGGACCTCGCACCCCACGTGCACCACGCGGTGAAGTAACACGTTCTAATGTCAACGATGCAGCTCCTGTTTCAGATTCAGCAGTTGCAACTCTTGAAGCACCAGTTGCTGGTAGCGAAGGAGGCGAGGCATAAATGTTAATTCCACGTCGCGTTAAGCACCGTAAGCAGCACCACCCTTCACGTAAGGGACCTGCAAAGGGCGGAACAGTTGTTGCCTTTGGTGACTACGGTATTCAAGCACTTGCACCTGCTTACGTAACAAACCGTCAGATTGAAGCAGCACGTATTGCTATGACTCGTTACATCAAGCGTGGTGGAAAGGTATGGATCAATATTTATCCAGACCGTCCACTAACAAAGAAGCCTGCTGAAACTCGTATGGGTTCCGGTAAGGGATCTCCTGAATGGTGGATCGCAAACGTAAAGCCAGGGCGCATTATGTTTGAAATTTCTGGTGTTACAGAAGCAATCGCTAATGAAGCTATGCGTCTTGCTATTCACAAGCTTCCAATGAAGTGTCGTGTTGTTCGTCGTGAGGAGGCATAAATGGCTACTACAAATACAAATGAAGTATTACGCCAATTATCAGCAGATGAGTTAAGTGCGAAGTTGCGTGAAGCAAAGGAAGAACTTTTCAACCTTCGTTTCCAAGCAGCGACAGGACAACTCGAAAGCCATGGCCGACTCGGCGCGGTACGCAAAGAGATCGCTCGCATCTACACGATCGTTCGCGAACGTGAACTAGGAATCGGAGGCGCAGCATGAGCGCAGTAAAAGACGATCGCGGTTCACGTAAGACTCGCGAAGGAATTGTTGTTAGCGACAAGATGGATAAGACCATCTCTGTTGAAGTTTCAGATCGTGTTAAGCACGGTCTGTATTCAAAAGTTATGAGCCGTTCAAGCAAACTGAAGGCACATGATGAGAAGAATGAAGCTGGTCTCGGTGATCGCGTATTGATCATGGAAACTCGCCCAATTTCTTCAACTAAGCGCTGGCGTTTAGTTCAAATTATCGAGAAAGCTAAGTAGGAGGAAAAAATGATTCAACAAGAGTCGCGCCTTCGCGTGGCGGATAACACTGGAGCTAAAGAGCTTCTCTGTATTCGCGTACTCGGTGGCTCCTCCCGACGTTATGCCGGTATCGGAGACATCATCGTCTGTTCCGTTAAGGATGCAATTCCTGGCGGACAAGTAAAGAAGGGTGAAGTCGTTAAGGCTGTCATCGTTCGTACAGTTAAGGAACGTCGTCGTCCAGATGGTTCTTACATCAAATTTGATGAGAACGCAGCAGTAATTTTGAAAGCAGATGGCGAACCACGCGGAACTCGTATCTTCGGACCGGTTGCACGTGAACTTCGCGATAAGCGCTTCATGAAAATTATTTCCCTTGCTCCGGAGGTGTTATAAAAAATGGCAAAGATTAAGAAATCTGACTCTGTTTTGGTAATCGCCGGAAAAGATAAGGGCGTTACAGGAAAAGTTATCGATGTACTCGGTGACCGCATCCTCGTTGAAGGTGTTGCTCGCGTAAAGCGTCACACAAAAGAGCAGACTGGTGAGCGCGGCGTAAAAGTTGGCGGAATCATCACTGTTGAATCTTCAATTCACATTTCAAATGTCATGGTTGTTGATGCAGATGGCAAGGCATCACGCCTTGGCTCTCGCAAGAACGATGACGGCAAAAATGTACGCATCTCGCGTCGTACCGGAAAGGACATCTAATGTCGACGACACTTGATGTACGTCTAAAGTCTCGCTATCGCAGTGAAATTGCGCCAGCATTAAAAGCACAATTCGGTTTCAAAAACCCTATGCAGATCCCAACACTCGTAAAGATTGTTGTGAACATGGGTGTTGGTGACGCTGCTCGTGACTCAAAGCTCATCGAAGGCGCAGTACGCGACTTAACAATTATTACTGGCCAAAAGCCACAAGTAACTAAGTCACGTAAATCAATCGCACAATTTAAGTTGCGTGAAGGCCAGCCAATCGGCGCCCACGTAACAATTCGTGGCGATCGTATGTGGGAGTTTGCAGATCGTCTGCTTTCAATCTCTCTTCCACGTATCCGCGACTTCCGTGGTCTTTCACCAAAACAATTTGATGGCAAGGGAAATTACACATTCGGTCTTACCGAACAAGTTGTATTCCCTGAAATCGAACAAGACAAAGTTGATCGTCCGCGCGGTATGGACATCACCATTGTTACTACAGCTAAAAACGATGACGAAGGTCGTGCACTTCTTAAAGCGCTCGGTTTTCCATTCAGGGAGGCATAAGAGATGGCAAAGACATCGCTGAAGGTAAAAGCAGCTCGCAAACCTAAATTTAAGGTGCGCGGCTATACCCGTTGCCAGCGCTGTGGTCGTCCACACGCTGTCTACCAAAAGTTCGGCATCTGCCGTATCTGCTTCCGCGAAATGGCACACCGCGGTGAACTTCCTGGCATCACAAAAGCTAGCTGGTAATTTTTTAATCCAACAACTACGAAGTAGGTCCATTAGATAAATGGAAACCAATTCGAGAAAGGCCACAGGCCACGTATGACAATGACAGATCCGATCGCAGACATGTTGGCACGTCTGCGCAACGCGAACTCTGCCTACCACGATGCGGTTTCAATGCCGTCATCATCGGTAAAGGTTCGTATCGCAGCAATCCTTCAAGAAGAGGGTTTTATTGCTGGATATCGCGTTGATTCAAATGCAAATGGCGTAGGCAAGACATTAGTTCTTGACCTTAAGTTCGGCACTAACCGCGAACGTTCAATCGCAGGTCTTCGCCGAGTTTCAAAGCCAGGACTTCGCGTATACGCAAAGTCAACTGCACTTCCAAAAGTTCTTGGGGGTCTGGGCGTTGCAATCATCTCAACATCATCAGGTTTGTTAACTGATAAGCAAGCTAACAAGAAGGGCGTAGGCGGAGAAGTTCTCGCTTACGTATGGTAATCACAGATGTCACGTATTGGACGTATGCCAATTACCGTTCCTAGCGGTGTTGAAATAACAATTTCTGGTCAGAACGTTGCAGTGAAGGGACCTAAAGGTTCACTTGCACTAAACGTTGCTGAGCCAATTCGAGTCTCACAAGAGGGAAGCGTCATCACAGTGGCTCGCCCAAATGAAGAGCGCATTACTCGTTCACTTCACGGTCTATCTCGCACACTCGTTGCTAATTTGATTGAAGGCGTAACCAATGGTTACACACTCTCAATTGACATCGTTGGTGTTGGTTACCGCGTTGCTGAAAAGGGTAAAGATCTTGAGTTCCAACTCGGTTACAGCCACGTAATTAATTTCCCTGCACCAGCAGGAATTACATTCAAGGTTGAATCACCAACAAAGTTGTTTATCTCAGGAATTGATAAGCAGCAGGTTGGCGAAACTGCCGCAAAGATTAAAAAGCTTCGCAAGGCTGATCCTTACAAGGGCAAGGGCTTGCGACTCACAGGCGAAGTTGTTCGCCGTAAGCAAGGAAAGACAGGTAAGAAGTAATGGCTATCGGTGTAAAGGTCCGTAAAGGTTCGGCAACAAATGCTCGCGCCCGTCGTCACTTCCGAGTGCGCAAGAAGGTCTCCGGAACTTCTGCTCGCCCACGTCTAGTTGTGTCTCGCTCTGCTCGTCACTTATTCGTGCAGATCGTTGATGACTCAACTGCAAAAACTCTTGCTTATGCATCAACCATGGAAGCAGATCTTCGCAACGACAAAGGTGATAAGACTTCAAAGTCTCGCCAAGTTGGTGTGTTAATTGCTAAGCGTGGAAAAGAAGCAGGCGTTTCTACCGTTGTCTTTGACCGCGGTGGCAATAAATATCACGGTCGTATCGCAGCTCTTGCAGATAGTGCACGAGAGAATGGATTGGAGTTCTAATGGCTATTGATCCAACCTCAGCACCATCAACTGGTGGTAATGCACCAGGTAAAGGTGGTCGCGAACGTCGTGAACGTCGTGATGATCGTCAACAAGAGAAGAGCCCATACACAGAGCGCGTGGTTTTCATTAACCGCGTATCTAAAGTTGTAAAGGGTGGTCGTCGCTTCTCATTCACAGCACTAGTTGTTGTGGGAGATCAGAACGGAACTGTCGGAATTGGTTATGGAAAATCTAAGGAAGTTCCACAAGCCATTGCTAAGGCAGTAGAAGAAGCAAAGAAATCTTTTTTCGTTGTTCCTCGTATTCAAGGAACAGTTCCTCACCCAGTTCAAGGTGAAACTGCAGCAGGCGTTGTTCTACTTCGCCCAGCTAGCCCAGGTACCGGAGTTATTGCCGGTGGCCCAGTGCGTGCGGTACTTGAATGTGCAGGAATCACTGACGTTCTTACAAAATCACTCGGATCAAATAACGCAATCAACATGGTTCACGCAACCGTTGCTGCGCTAAAGATGCTTGAGTCACCAGCAGCAATTGCTGCCCGTCGTGGTCGTCCGCTCGAAGATGTTGCACCAGCTGCAATTATTCGTGCATCACAGATAACAGTAGGTGCCTAATGCCACGTTTGAAAGTTACTCAAGTACGTTCAAAGGTTGGCAATAAGCCAGAACTTCGCGAAACACTTCGCTCTCTTGGACTTAAGAGAATTAACGATGTTGTTGTCAAAGAAGATCGTCCAGAAATTCGTGGCATGGTTTACGCCGTTCGCCACTTGATCAAGGTTGAGGAGGTTGAATAAAGATGACACTAAAACTTCATCATCTTCGTCCAGCCCCTGGTGCTAAGAAAGCTAAGACTCGTAAGGGTCGCGGTGAAGCATCAAAGGGTAAGACTGCTGGTCGTGGTGGCAAGGGAACTCGCGCCCGTAACCAGGTTCGTGCAGGTTTCGAAGGTGGACAACTACCTTTGGTAATGCGCTTACCTAAGTTGCGCGGATTTAAAAACCCAGCACGCGTTGAATACCAAGCTGTCAATGTTTCTACAATTAATGCTCTCTATCCAAAGGGTGGAGATGTATCAGTTGCAGATCTCATTGCAAAGGGTGCAGTTCGCGACAGCCTTCCTGTAAAGGTTCTAGGCAATGGCGAAATTTCAGTCAAAGTAAATGTGATCGCACATGGATTCTCTGGTTCAGCAATTGAAAAGATTGCTGCAGCAGGCGGATCTACTAAGACTCTGTAATTGAACTAGTAATTAAATTAGAGATTGATTAGGAAGAGGGAGAAAATCTGATGCTTTCAGCATTCGGTATGGCCTTTAAGACCCCTGAACTACGAAAGAAGATTTTCTTCACTCTTTCAATCATGGCTCTATTTCGTTTTGGTTCTGTTGTTCCAACCCCAGGTGTTTCATACACAAACGTTCAACAGTGCCTTACTCAGGTTCAATCTGGTGGGCTCTTTGGGTTGATTAACCTTTTCAGCGGTGGAGCGCTCTTGCAGTTATCTGTATTCGCACTCGGCATCATGCCTTACATCACCAGCTCAATTATTATTCAACTCTTAACAGTTGTTATCCCTCGCTTTGAAGCACTTAAGGCTGAAGGACAATCTGGAACAGCAAAACTTACTCAGTACACACGTTATTTAACTATCGGTCTTGCGATTTTGCAGTCAACTGGCTTGATTGCAGTTGCACGCACACCTGGTCGTTTAATCTCTGGTTGCGATCTAGCAATCATTCCTGATACTTCATGGCAGCGAATTCTGACAATGATCTTTGTTATGACAGCTGGAACATCAGTAATCATGTGGCTTGGAGAATTAATCACAGATCGTGGTGTTGGTAACGGTATGTCCATCCTTATCTTCACATCTATTGCAGCTGGTTTCCCTGGAAACTTGTGGAGCATCAGATTACAAAAGGGTCTATTTGCTTTCATCTTCGTAATTTCAGTGGGAATTTTGATTATTGCAGCCGTTGTTTTCGTGGAGCAAGCACAGCGACGTATTCCAGTTCAATACGCAAAGCGCATGGTTGGACGTCAAAGCTACGGTGGAACAAGTACGTATATTCCAATTAAGGTAAACCAAGCTGGCGTTATTCCAGTGATCTTTGCATCTTCACTTCTTTATATTCCATCGCTGGTCGTGAACTTCACCAATAGCCAGGCTGGTTGGGCTGTATGGATTAGCCGTAACTTTGTTACTGGCGATCATCCAATTTATATTGCAACCTATGCCGCGCTTATTATTTTCTTCACATACTTCTATGTGGCAATCACATTTAATCCAGATGAGGTTGCAGATAATATGAAGAAGTACGGTGGTTTCGTTCCTGGAATCCGTGCAGGCCGTCCAACATCTGAATATTTACAATATGTTCTTTCACGTATTACTGCCCCAGGTTCACTTTACTTAGCACTTGTTGCAGTAATTCCAATCGGTGCTCTTATTCTCTTTGGTGCAACACAGAACTTCCCATTCGGAGGTACTGCGATCTTGATCGTGGTCGGTGTTGGTTTAGATACTGCAAAGCAGATTGAAAGCCAGTTGCAGCAACGTTCATATGAGGGGTTCTTGCGCTAATGCGTTTAGTCCTGGTTGGACCACCAGGTGCGGGTAAAGGTACGCAGGCACAATTCCTCTCCAAGCACTACTTAATTCCACATATTTCAACGGGCGATATTTTTCGTGCCAATTTAAAAGCTGGCACACCACTGGGCGTAGAAGCGCAAAAATTTATGGATGCTGGCGAATTAGTTCCAGATTCAGTAACAAATGAAATGGTTAAAGATCGCCTGACACATGCCGACACAGCAAATGGGTTTTTACTAGATGGTTTTCCAAGAAATGTGGCACAAGCACAAGTACTTTCAATTATTTTGACGGAAAAGAAGACACCGCTAGATGCTGTCCTTGAACTTAAAATCGATGATTCAGAGATTGTTGCGCGTTTGAATAATCGCAGAAGTGTTGAATCTCGAGCCGATGATGCCGAGGAAGTAATTGTTCATCGCCTGAATGTCTATCACGAGCAGACAGCGCCGATTATTGATTATTACCGCACCGAAGGATCACTGATCACAATTAGTGCAACGGGCGCAGTTGATGAAATTACAACACGCGCCATCACTGCTCTCGGCAACAAATAAGTAGTACGCACATGGCAATTCAAATTAAAAGCCTTGATGAGTTAAAAATCATGCGACAAGCAGGGTTATTAGTCGCACACACTCTAGATTTGATGCGCGAGTCAATAAAAGTTGGAATGCGCACCGATGCCATTGATGCGATAGCAGCTGCAAATATTAAGCGAGGCGGCGCAACATCTAATTTCAAGGGCTATCACGGCTATCCCGCAACAATTTGTATTTCACTCAATGAAGAAATTGTTCACGGCATTCCGGGGGATCGAATAATTGAAGATGGCGACGTTGTTTCAATAGATTGCGGAGCAATAATTAATGGCTGGCATGGAGATGCGGCTTTTTCAGTAATTGTTGGAAAGGCAAATCCAGAAGATCAAAAGATGCTCGATGTCTGCGAAGAGTCAATGTGGCGTGGTATTGCAGCGGGAAAATCTGGCGCACGATTAAGTGATATTGGTTATGCAATTGAGCAATATATTAATTCGCAAGGGCGTTACGGAATTTTGCAAGAGTACGGTGGCCACGGAATTGGCACAGAGATGCATCAAGAGCCGCATGTTCTAAACTTTGGCAAGGCCGGCAACGGACCAGAGATAACTCCAGGATTTGCACTGGCCATCGAGCCGATGATTACTCGTGGAAGTGCGAAGACTCGGGTACTCGCAGATGAGTGGACAGTTGTTTCACAAGATAATTCACGTGGTGCACACTTTGAAAACTCTTATGCAATTGCACCTGATGGAAAACCTTTTGTTCTTACCGCCATCGATGGGGGCCGGGCTAAGTTAGCCAGCCTTGGCGTTGAGATCAGCTCACTACTTTCCTAGGCTCAAGGGCGGGGAAAAACCCCAAAAACCTTGAAAGATCTATGCGTGAATAGCAAGATTTCTACCCAGATTAGGGGTATAACCCCGGATTTCCCTTAGTGGGGGCAGTGCCTTTAGACTGCACCTTCGCACTCCATGCATTAATAGAGAAGTAGGTACACGCTTGGCAAGTAAAGATGGTGCAATCGAAATCGAAGGCACTGTTGCCGAAGCACTACCTAACGCGATGTTTCGCGTGGAGCTTACGAATGGGCACAAAATTCTTGGGCACATCAGCGGAAAAATGCGAAAGAACTACATTCGTATTTTGCCCGGTGACCGTGTCATCGTTGAATTAAGTCCATATGACCTCACCCGAGGTCGAATTGTCTTCCGTCACAAGTAATTAGGAGCAGTAATAATGAAGGTACAACCAAGCGTTAAGAAGATTTGCGATAAGTGCAAAGTCATTCGACGCAAAGGTCGTGTCATGGTTATCTGCGAAAACTTGCGACACAAACAACGTCAGGGATAAATCCCTAACGAACAAAACGCGTTGTGCGACTTTCTAATTAGAAATTAATTAGCAAGACCTCTGGACCGGTAGGCCAGAGAACAGCATGACGGAGGACCTTCCGGATTAAAGAAATGGCATAAACATGGCACGTCTTGTTGGTGTCGATCTTCCCCGCGAAAAGCGCGTAGAGGTCGCACTTACCTATATCTTCGGAATGGGTTTAACCCGTTCTCAAAAAACACTAGCCGCAACTGGCATTAGTCCAGATACTCGCGTTAAGGATCTCCAAGAGCCTGAGCTTGCAAAGCTACGCGAATACATTGAGGCAAACTTCAAGATTGAAGGCGATCTTCGCCGTGAAATCTCCGGTGACATCCGTCGCAAAGTTGAAATTCAAAGCTACCAAGGCATTCGTCACCGTAAGGGACTTCCTGTTCGTGGTCAGCGCACACATACAAATGCACGTACTCGCAAGGGTCCACGTAAAGCAATTGCAGGTAAGAAGAAGGTGACTAAGTAATGGCCGCTCCTAAAGCAAAGACTGCTGCTCCAGTAAAGGGCAAAGTCAAAACGCGTAAGAAAGAAAAGAAGAATGTTGCTGTTGGAAATGCTTACATTAAGAGCACTTTCAATAACACAATCATCTCTATTACTGACACAACAGGCGCTGTTATCTCTTGGGCTTCATCTGGCCAAGTTGGTTTCAAGGGTTCACGTAAGTCCACTCCTTTCGCCGCGCAGCTAGCAGCAGAATCAGCAGCTCGTCGCGCACAAGAGCACGGACTTAAGAAAGTTGATGTTTTCGTTAAGGGTCCTGGTTCAGGACGCGAAACTGCAATCCGTTCATTGCAAGCAGCTGGTTTGGAAGTTGGTGCCATCTCTGATGTAACACCTGCTCCACACAATGGCTGCCGCCCAACCAAACCACGTAGAGTTTAAGGAGGAATAGAAAATGGCTCGTTATACCGGAGCAGACTGCAAGCGTTGCCGTCGCGAAAAAGTAAAACTATTCCTTAAGGGATCTAAGTGCGATGGACCAAAGTGTCCGATCGAATCACGCCCATATCCACCAGGACAACATGGTCGTGGCCGTGCCAAGGAATCTGAGTACCTATTACAGATGCGCGAAAAGCAAAAGTGCGCACGTATTTACGGTGTTCTCGAAAAGCAATTCCGTGGATATTACGAAGAAGCAAACCGCAAGCAGGGCAAGACTGGTGAAAACCTTCTTGTGTTTCTTGAAACTCGTCTAGATAACGTCGTCTTCCGCGCTGGCTTTGCAAAGAGCCGCGACATGGCACGCCAACTAGTTCGTCACGGACACTTCGTTGTTAATGGCAAGAAGGTAAACATTCCTTCATATCGCGTATCTGCGATGGACATCATCGATGTTCTTCCAAAGTCACTCGATCTCACACCATTTATTGTGGCAAGTGCTGAACTTGGTGAGAAATCTGTTCCTGCATGGATGGAGGTTGTTGGTTCGCAAATGCGCATCATCATTCACTCAGTTCCTGCTCGCGCAGTTATCGACACCCAAATTCAGGAGCAGTTGATCGTTGAACTTTATTCCAAGTAATTTTTAAAAGTTTAACGGCCCCCCTGGCTGTTAAACACCCGCACGATCGCAGTACCAAACAGGAGATCAAATAGAGGTTCTCCGAGAGAAGAAAGAGGAGCAACAGTGCTAATTGCACAACGTCCCACCCTCAGTGAAGAAGTAGTATCCGAAAATCGTTCACGATTCATTATTGAACCGCTTGAACCAGGTTTTGGTTACACACTCGGCAACAGCATGCGCCGTACATTGCTTTCATCTATTCCAGGTGCAGCAGTGACAAGCATTCGAGTCGCTGGAGCACTCCATGAGTTCACCACTCTTGAAGGAATTAAAGAAGATCTCACAGATATCGTTTTGAATATCAAGAACTTGGTTCTTTCATCAGATAACGATGAGCCAAGCGTTCTATATATTCGCAAATCAGGTGCTGGAAGCGTTACTGGAGCAGATATTGCAGTGCCAACAGGCGTTGCAGTTCACAATCCAGAGCTTCACCTTGCAACTCTTAATGGAAAAGCAAACCTTGAAATCGAACTCACAGTAGAGCGCGGTCGTGGTTATGTAACTGCTGTTCAGAATAAGCAAGCAGGAGCAGAAATTGGTCGCATTCCTGTTGACTCAATTTATTCTCCAGTTCTTAAGGTCACATACAAAGTTGAAGCAACTCGCGTTGAACAGCGCACAGACTTCGATCGTCTAGTCGTTGATGTTGAAACAAAGCCATCAATGAAGCCACGTGATGCTGTTGCATCAGCTGGAAAGACACTTGTAGAACTCTTCGGTCTTGCTCGTGAACTAAATGTTGACGCAGAAGGAATCGAAATGGGACCTTCCGTGATGGATGCAGCACTTGCTGCAGATCTTGCTCTTCCAATTGAAGATCTCGATCTCACAGTTCGTTCATACAATTGCTTAAAGCGTGAAGGTATTCACACTGTCGGTGAACTTGTTAACCGTTCAGAAGCTGACCTTCTAGATATCCGCAACTTTGGTTCAAAGTCCATCGATGAGGTCAAGGCAAAGCTTGTCTCAATGGGAATGTCTCTTAAGGACAGCCCAGCTGGATTTGATCCAACGAAGCACCAAAACTACAACGCAGCAGTTGACGATGATTTCGTCGATGCAGATCAGGCCTAGGAGAAATAACTCATGCCAAAACCAACTAAAGGTCCTCGTCTGGGCAGCGGCCCATCACACGAGCGTCTCATCCTAGGAACACTTGCAGAGCAATTGTTCGAGCACGGAAAGATCACAACTACTGAAGCAAAGGCGAAGCGTCTTCGTCCACTTGCTGAAAAGTTAATTACCTTTGCAAAAAAGGGTGATCTTGCAGCTCGTCGCCAAGTTATGGCAACAATTGCAAACAAGGGCGTTGTACATACGTTGTTTACTGAAATTGGTCCACGTTTCGTTGCACGCAACGGTGGATATACACGTATTACAAAGATCGGACCACGTAAGGGCGATAACGCACCTATGGCGGTTATCGAAGTATTAACTGAGAAAGATAACTAAGCACTAGCTTTCTTTACTCTTATGACTGAACCCACTCTCTATCCCGAGAGTGGGTTTCGTCGTTTACGGATAGATCTGGCTTATGACGGAACTAATTTCGCAGGGTGGGCAAAACAACCAGATCAACGCACAGTTCAAGAGTGCCTTGAAGAATCCCTTGGAAAAATTTCACAAATTAGCCCAGAAACAATTGTTGCCGGCCGCACTGATGCAGGAGTACACGCCACAGGACAAGTAATTCACGTGGATCTTCCGGAAAACCTTTCACTCGATGATTTGGTTTATAAACTCAATCGGCTCTTAGACCAAGATATTCGTGTCCACAAAATTAGTCTTGCGCCAGAAGCATTTCATGCACGCTTTTCAGCGCTTCGTCGTAAATACAGATACAAAATTCTCGATGACAATCGAGTGCTAGATCCTCTTGCTCGACTAGATGTTGCAACGTGGTATCGAGCATTAGATGTTGATGTAATGAATAAAACTAGTCAGCTCTTGCTGGGCAAACACGACTTTGCTGCCTTTTGTAAGTTTCGAGAGGGCGCAACCACGGTTCGCACATTAGAAAAATATGAGTGGATGCGTAACGCTGATGGCTTTCTTGTTGCAGATATTGTGGCCGACGCGTTCTGCTATTCAATGGTGCGAAATCTTGTTGGCGCTGTTGTTTGTGTTGCAGATGGACGATTTGATCCGCAATGGATTCAAGGAGTTCTCAATAACAAAGAGCGCGTCTCTGATTCTTTAGTTTTTCCTGCTCGAGGTCTAACGCTGTATCAAGTGGATTACCCAAATGATGAAGATCTCTTAGAGCGAGCCAAAGAATCCATCGCTCGTTGCAATGAAGAGAATAATTAATGGGACATATTGATGTCAGCGGAGTTGAATTCGCTTTATCTGATGGACGAGTACTTCTTAATGATGTTTCATTTAGAGTTGGAGATGGAGCCAAAGTCGCATTAATCGGTGCAAATGGTTCTGGTAAAACAACTTTGCTAAAAATGATTTCAGGTGACCTGCTTCCAGATGATGGAAGCGTTGCAATTACTGGTGGTCTAGGTGTTATGCGCCAGTTCATTGGTTCTGTGAGAGATGAATCAACGGTTCGCGATCTTCTAATCTCCGTTGCGCCACCAAGGATTAGAGATGCAGCAGCTCTTGTTAAAAAAACTGAAGAGTTAATGAATTCGCGCAACACTGAAAAAGACCAGATGAATTACGCCCAAGCAATAATTGATTGGGGCGATGCTGGCGGATATGACAGCGAAGTTATTTGGGATTTATGTTGCACAGAAGCACTTGGTAAATCTTTTGATTCAGTCGCTGATCGTCAGGTAAATACTCTTTCTGGTGGCGAACAGAAAAAATTAGTTTTACGAGCACTCCTTGAAGGACCAGATGAGGTGCTGCTCCTGGATGAACCAGATAACTATTTAGATGTTCCCTCCAAGCGATGGCTTGAAGAAGTTATTTCATCAACAAAGAAGACAGTTTTGTTTGTGAGCCACGATCGAGAACTTCTTGAACGTACTGCTACTCGAATCGTTACTCTCGAACAAGGTATTAGTGGAAACACAACGTGGGTGCATGGCGGAAAATTCTCAACCTGGCACGATGCACGCAAAGCACGTAATGCACGTTTTGCTGAAATATTGCTGCGATGGGAAGAAGAACACCAACGACTAAAAGACCTTGTTCGCACACTGCAAGTTCAAGCTGCAAATAGCCCAGACATGGCATCAAAGTATCGAGCAATGCAGACTCGTTTGCGCAAGTTTGAAGAGGTGGGACCACCGGAGGCACCACCTATCGAGCAAGATGTCAGAGTTGGCTTACGTGGTGGTCGTACCGGATTACGTGCACTTACTTTTGAAAATCTTGCAATTGAAAACCTTACAGAGCCATTTAATTTCGAAGTATTTTTTGGTGATCGCATTGCAGTACTAGGCAAAAATGGCACTGGTAAATCACATTTCTTGCGACTAATTTCTGGAGATAGCAACGTGAAATACACCGGAAATTTTAAGGTAGGCGCTCGTGTGGAAATTGGTTATTTTGCCCAGACACATGCCCACCCAGAGTTTGAAAGTAAGACTCTTCTTGAAATTTTGTGGCAGACATATTCATTGCAATTAGGGCCTGCAAAAAGCGTTTTACGAAAGTATGAAATACATGATCAAGCAGAGCAAAAATTTTCATCACTCTCTGGTGGACAGCAAGCACGTTTTCAAGTCTTACTACTTGAGCTCTCGGGTTCAACTTTGTTGTTATTAGATGAGCCCACAGATAACTTAGATTTAGCCAGCGCTGAAAGTTTGGAACGAGCACTAGATGAATATGAAGGAAGTGTTATTTCAGTAACGCATGATCGATGGTTCACCCGAGGATTCACTCGCTTCTTAGTTTTTGGAGCCAATGGCGCTGTTTATGAGAGCCCAGAGCCTGTTTTTGAGCATTGAATATGGGGCAAAAGGCCATTTTGACCCTACGCGAGCGCGCAGGTACCCTTTACCTCTTGCGCCTGTTCAAGGGCGCAGCACACAGGATTTAAAAGCGATATAAAAGAGAGAAGTGAAGAGCATGCGTACATATAGTCCAAAGGCTGGCGATGCAGTGCGTAATTGGCACATCATCGACGCACAAGATGTCGTTTTGGGACGTCTTGCAAGTCATGCTGCAGTTCTTCTTCGCGGTAAGCACAAAGCAACATTCGCGCCACACATGGACATGGGCGATTTCGTAGTTGTCATCAATGCCGAAAAAATTGTGCTCACTGGTCAAAAAGTTAAGCAAAAGTATTCACATATGCACTCTGGTTTCCCAGGTGGTTTAACATCAACTGTTTACGGCGAATTGATTGAAAAACACCCAACTCGCGCTGTTGAAAAAGCGATCAAGGGAATGTTGCCAAAGAATCGTCTTGGTCGTGCAATGTCAGCAAAGCTCAAGGTTTATGCAGGTGCTGAGCACCCACATGCAGCACAAGCACCAAAGCCATACGTATTCACCCAAGTTTCACAAATCATCAAGTAATCGCCGAAGAAAAAAGGGAAAAATAATTCATGTCTGAAAATACATTCGTTGACGAAGTTGATGAGAACGAGATTCCAACTTCGTACACATCAGCAACACCTGCTCCAGCGACAAACCGTCCTGCACTAACAGGACCTGGCGGCGGAGTCGGTCGTCGTAAGGAAGCTGTTGCACGCGTTCGCCTAGTTCCAGGAACAGGCCGCTGGGTTGTTAACGGAAAGACACTTGAGAATTACTTCCCAAATAAAGTTCACCAACAATCAGTTTCAGAACCATTTCGCACAGTAGGTGCTGAAGGCGCATATGATGTTTTTGCTCGCATCAATGGTGGTGGAGTTTCAGGTCAAGCTGGTGCACTACGTCTAGGCGTTGCACGCTCCCTTAATGAAATTGATGCAGAAGCACACCGTCCAGCACTTAAGAAAGCTGGATTCCTTTCACGCGATGCACGTGTGATTGAACGTAAGAAGTACGGTCTTAAGAAAGCACGTAAGCGTTCTCAATACAGCAAGCGCTAATTTCTATCGTATTTGGAGGCAATCTCCGTGGCCCTATTCGGCACTGATGGAATTCGTGGCTTAGCAAATGTTGATCTCACGGCTGAATTAGCACTAGATGTTGCTGTTGCTGCCGCCCATATTTTGGTTGAATCCTTAGGCGATAAAAGTAAACGTCCACACGCAATTGTTGGGCAAGACTCTCGTGCATCTGGTGAATTCCTTGAAGCAGCAGTTGTTGCAGGTTTAACTAGTGCTGGCGTTGATGTTTATCGCGTGGGCGTATTACCGACTCCTGCAATTGCATTTTTGGTTGCAGAAAGTGGCGCAGATCTAGGCGTCATGATTTCAGCATCACATAATCCTGCTCCAGATAATGGAATTAAATTATTTGCTCGCGGCGGAGAAAAACTCCCAGATTCACTAGAAGCTGCAATCGAAGCGCGAATGGGTGAACCGTGGCAACGTCCAACAGGTGCCCACGTTGGTCGCGTAATTGAAGATGCCAGCGCTCGCGAAAAATACATTGCGCACTTACTCAATAGCCTTGATGTCTCACTAGCAGGAATAAAGGTTGTCGTTGATTGCGCCAATGGCGCAGCCTCATTTGTGGCACCTATGGCGCTAGAAAAAGCGGGGGCAACAGTTATTGCTATCGCCAACAAACCAGATGGTCTCAATATCAACGATGGTGTTGGTTCGACTCACTTAGATTTTCTGCGAGATGCGGTACTCAAGAACAAAGCTGATATCGGAATTGCCCACGATGGCGATGCTGATCGTTGTCTTGCCATCGATGCTGCTGGAAATGTAATTGATGGCGATTTCATTTTGGCGATCTTGGCGCAAGGGTTTAAATCTCGTGGAAAGCTCAATGAAGCAACTGTTGTGGCAACCGTTATGAGCAATCTTGGTTTTCTTATCGCGATGAAAGATGCCGGAATAAATGTTGTGAAAACTGCAGTGGGTGATCGTTACGTACTAGAAAACATGCTGGAAAATAAATACACATTAGGTGGCGAACAATCTGGCCACATTATTATGCGCGAATTCGCCGGCACGGGGGACGGACTTCTCACCGCGCTCCAACTAATTGCAGAGATGGCTCGTTCGAAGAAATCTCTTCAAGAGCTCTCAAAAATTATGAATCGATTCCCACAAGTGTTAATAAATGTTTCGGGAGTTGCAAAAGAAAAACTTGATTCATCGACAGCAATAAAAGCAGCAGTTGCCAAGTATGAAGCAGAACTAGGTGATGCCGGGCGAATTCTTTTGCGCGCATCTGGTACAGAATCACTTGTTCGAGTCATGGTTGAAGCTCAAAGTGATAATATCGCCAAAGAAATTGCAGAAAAACTTGCCGCAGTTGTTAAAGAAGAATTGAGGTAGGCACGTGTGCGGAATTGTGGGTTACACAGGGCCACACAATGCAATCACGCCCTTAATCGAAGGATTACGTCGCCTGGAATATCGCGGCTATGACTCTGCCGGTATTGCACTGGGCACACCGAATAAGTTATTCATTGAAAAACGTGCAGGCAAACTAAATAATTTGGAACAATCACTTTCATCAATTCCAACCGCACGTTCAGGAATTGGCCATACGCGCTGGGCAACCCACGGTGGCCCAACAGATAGCAACGCGCATCCTCATGTTGATAACGATGGAAAATTAGCAGTCATTCACAATGGAATTATCGAAAATTATGCTGAACTAAAAGCAGTGCTTGAAAGCAAGGGCCACACTTTTTCTTCAGATACTGACACCGAATCTGTGGCTCACCTGCTCAGTGATTTAAGAAAAAAACATGGTGGAGATTTATCTGCTGCAATGCGTGAGGCAGTTAAGTCTTTACGTGGATCATTTACATTAGTTGCAATTCATGCCGATACTCCAGATGTGATTGTTGGAGTCCGTCGAAACTCACCACTGGTTGTGGGCTTAGGCAAGAATGAAAACTTTATGGCATCCGATGTTGCAGCCTTCATTGAGCACACAAAGCGTGCAATCGAATTGGGACAAGATCAGGTTGTGACTCTGACACCCACAACGGTTTCAATCACAGATTTAGATGGCAAAACCGTTACCCCAAAAGAGTATGAAATAACGTGGGATGCGAGTGCGGCGCAAAAAGGTGGATTCGCGCACTTTATGCTTAAAGAAATCTTTGAACAACCTAAAGCTGTAGCAGATACCTTGATTGCGCGGCTTAGTGATAATAAGCAGATAGTGCTCGATGAGATTGCCTTAACTGCTGCAGAGATTAAGTCACTAGAAAAAATTGTTGTTATTGCCTGCGGTACTGCCTATCACGCAGGAATGATTGCAAAGTATGCGATTGAAAAATGGGCAAAAATTTCAGTAGAAGTTGAAATCGCCAGTGAGTATCGCTACAGAGATCCAATAATTAATAAGAACACACTGGTCATCGCCATCTCGCAATCTGGTGAAACGATGGATACGTTGATGGCGCTTCGCCATGCAAAGGCTGCAGGTGCTCGAATTCTTGCAATCTGTAATACAAATAGTTCAACAATTCCACGTGAGTCAGATGCTGTGATTTATACCCACGCTGGCCCAGAAATTGCAGTTGCCTCAACAAAGGCTCTGCTGACTCAAATTGTGGCTGTGTATCTCATTGGCTTGCACTTGGCTCAAGTTCGATCACAACTTACTGATGATCAAGTTGCCGATCTTTACAATGAAATGCTTGAGCTACCAGGAAAGATTGAGCAGATCCTTGAAACTGTCGAACCGCTACGTGCGCTTACAAGAAAATTTGCTGATGCAAACACCATTTTATTTCTCGGCAGAAACATCGGTTATCCAGTTGCGCTAGAAGGTGCGCTGAAGTTAAAAGAGCTGGCATACATTCACGCAGAAGGTTTTGCAGGTGGTGAACTCAAGCATGGGCCTATTGCATTGATTGATTCAGTTTCGGCCACTCCAGTCATTGCGATTTTGCCTGCAGGCCATGAACACTCACTCGATGAAAAAATGGCGAGCAATATTCAAGAGGTCAAAGCGCGTGGTGCAAGAGTTATTGTGATTGCAGAAGAAGGTGCCAATGTTGTCGGTGCCGAATATGTCATTCGTATCCCTGTGACAAATCCGCTCTTTCAACCAATTCTTGCAACTGTGCCACTACAAGTCTTTGCTTATGAAATCGCAGTTGCTCGCGGAAGCGATGTAGATCAGCCACGCAATCTGGCTAAATCTGTAACGGTGGAATAAGTGCCTTCAATACGCAGAGAACAAATGTTTCGTGCAGTGAAGTGGTCAACCCTATTTTTTGTCGGATTTATCGTTGTCACCCAACAGGTAATAACAAATGGTCCACTGATTGCTTTAGATGCACGAATTGCAAACGCAAAGAGAGTCGATTTCCCAACGTGGATAGATTTTATCCTGATGCGAATCGATGATCTAGGACTGCGTGGCTTAACGGCTAGCGCGCTTATGATTGCCGCAATTTATATTGCACGACGTTTTAAAACATGGAGACCACTTAATTTGGCGATACTTTCAATCATTGCGCTTAACTTAATTGTTGGACTTGCTAAGTTATTAATTGGTAGAACAAAACCTCAACTCAATGTCGATCTAATTTATGCAGGTGGCCTTTCATATCCAAGCGGTCATGCTTCTAATGCGATTCTTTCGTGGGGAGTACTTGCTTATTTAATTTATAGATATGCCCACGTGGATCGTTATCGTGGGCGTCTTGCTAGCGCTGGAGTAGCACTCATTTCACTGAGCGTATGTGTGGTTTCCCTCATTAGAAATACTCACTGGCTCTCAGACTTAGTCGGTGGATTATTTATTGGCGCAGCCTTACTCGTTATGGTCATCGCAATCGATCGCTTTGTAAAATCTAATAGCCAACTCTCGTAGTTCTTATTACTATTGCCAAATGATTGAGGGCGTGGGAATCGATGTAGTAAACATCGATCGTTTCAAGGAATCCCTAGAGCGAACACCTGGATTAAGTGAGAAGTTATTTACCGAATCAGAGCGAACAAAAAACGTTCAATCTCTTGCTGCGCGTTTTGCAGCCAAAGAAGCACTTGCAAAAGCTCTCAGTGTTGGGCACGGATTACAGTGGCATGAAGCCGAAGTAATCAATCTAGAAAATGGCAAACCAGAGTTTTTATTCCGTGGTGAAATTGCAGATCTAATAAGTGGATCACGGGTGCATCTCTCGTTGTCACACGATGGAGGCATTGCCTCGGCAATAGTTGTTATTGAGGAAAAAGCATGAGTGATCGCGCAGAATTTCTCATAGATCTGAGTGCGCTCAGCACAAACATCGCACGGTTAAAAAAAGAGTGTGGCGTGGATGTGTTGGCCGTTGTAAAGGCAGATGCATACGGGCACGGTCTTATTCGCGTTTCACATGCTGCGCTCAAAGCAGGTGCATCGTGGTTAGGTGTTGCACTACTAGAAGAAGCAATCACTCTTCGAGAAAATGGCGTTGAAGCACCAATTCTTGCCTGGCTTGTTTCACCTGGTTCTGATTTTGATTCTGCAATCACCCACAATATTGATATTGGCGTTTCAAGTATTAAGGGATTACGCGAGATAAGTGAATCTGCAAAGAGAGCGGGCAAGAAAGCTCGCATCCATATCGAAGTAGATACTGGAATGAGTCGTGGGGGATTCTTAGATGAGTGGAAAGATTTACCCACAGAAGATTTTTCTCAGGTTGATGTAATAGGAATCTTTTCTCACTTTGCTCGGGCAGATGAACCAGGTGAGCAACAAAATATCGATCAAATTCAGCGCTTTCAGCAGATGGTGCAAGAGCTTGGCGATATTGGAATAAACCCACCAATAAAGCACTTAGCAAATTCGGCTGCAACGATGAAAGATTCACCTTCCTACTTCACAATGGTTCGAGTTGGAATTGCTATGTATGGGTTGACTCCAGATCTCACACATTTAGGAACAAGTAAAGATTTGGGATTGCGCCCGGTAGGACAATTGCGAGCAAAACTTCATCTTGTTAAAAGCGTTCCAGCGCATTCACCTGTTGGCTATGGTGCAAGTGCAATGACGCAATCAGATACAAAATTAGGCGTTGTTGCAATTGGATATGCCGACGGAATTCCTCGCATTGCACAAGGCGCGGGAGTTTTTTTCAAGGGTAAGAAAGCTCCAATAATTGGTCGAGTTTCCATGGATCAATTTGTTGTAGACCTGGGTTCTGATAGCACGGCGCAGTCAGGGGATTGGGTAATAGTTTTTGGTGATGGTTCTCATGGCGAATACACCGCAGATGATTGGGGACGCGCAAGTTCGAGCATAAATTATGAGATTGTCACCCGAATTGGGCCACGTGTGCCTAGAATCTACCAATCTCATGAGTACTAATTCACAGTTATTAAGCATTAAAGACCTCTCGATATCTTTCGGAGGTCTCAAAGCGCTTAACAAAGTATCAATTGAGATCAATAAAAATGAAATCATCGGATTAATCGGTCCAAATGGTGCGGGTAAGACAACTTTATTTAATGCCCTCTCTGGACTGGTAGAAATTGATAGCGGTGTTCTAGAAATTAATGGAACACAGCACGAATGGCCAAAACCGTATGAATTAATTGATCTTGGAATATCTCGCACACTTCAAGGAGTTGGACTCTTTCCTGAGTTAACTGTTTTAGAAAATGTGATGATTGGAGGGTCTAACTTTGCCCGCAGTGGATTAATCTCGGCAGCCCTTGGATTAAGTGCAAAAGATGAATCGAAGTTAAAAGCGCGCGCAATGACAGCTCTCGAGCGTGTCTATGCAACGGGCTTAGCAAATCGCCGCGCAGACACACTCGATTATCCAGTGACCAAAAGAGTTGCTCTTGCACGAGCACTCATAAGCGAACCTAAAATTTTATTACTTGATGAACCTGCTGGCGGATTAGGTCCACAAGATATTGAGTGGATGAACTCATTGATTCATAATCTTTCATCTCAGTGCTCAGTAATTTTGGTAGAACATCACATGGATGTTGTTATGTCAGTGTGTAACCGACTCTATGTACTAAATTTCGGTCAAGTAATCGCATCGGGCGATGTTGAATCGGTTAGACGCAATCCAGATGTTGTTGCCGCATACCTTGGAGCGCACGCATGACTCTCATCGTAGAAAATCTCACAATTGATCACGGTGCTATACGTGCGATTAATTCAGTCTCATTTACTGTTCCGACAGGTAATTTGGCTGCGGTTATCGGTGCAAACGGTGCTGGAAAAACAACTCTGCTGCGCGGCCTATCTGGACTAAAAGATATTAAATCTGGACGAGCCACGTGGAATGGTGAATCAATTGTTGGTAAGCGCCCAGAGAATTTAGCCCGTGCAGGAATCATGCACGTTTCAGATGGTAAATCAGTTATCGCAGAGCTCACCGTTAAAGAAAATTTGGCATTAACTGGGCTTTGGCGCAAGGACAAAAAAGATGTTGCTGCGGCTACCGAGGAAGTTCTTTCACTTTTTCCAATTTTGGGTGAACGTATGTCTCAATCTGGTGGATCACTCTCTGGTGGGGAACGTCAGATGTTGGCAATCGGACGAGCCCTTGTTGCACGTCCTCAATTACTGCTTCTGGATGAACCTTCACTTGGTCTTGCACCACTGATTATTGATCAGATATTTAAGACCATTAGAAAATTTGTCACGACCATGAATCTCACAGTTGTTCTTGTAGAACAAAATGCAATGGGCGCACTTGCCATTGCCGATGAAGGAGTCGTCCTCAATCTAGGAAGTGTTGTTGCCGTTGATCGCGCAGAGAATTTACTTAAAGACCCAGCAGTGCGCACTGCTTACTTGGGGTATTAAATGATAAAACTAATCACAGCAATTCTGACGGCTCTGACTACCGGAGCAATTTATGCGTTGATGTCGACAGCACTTGTTCTTGTCTGGCGATCAACTCGAATCATTAACTTTGCCCAGGCCGGTCAAGCAGTCCTCTCTACTTATATTGGATATGAAATTACGGTGCGCACCGGATCATTTTGGGTGGGCGTAGTTGCTGCGATGATTTTTGGTGCACTGCTGGGAGCAGTCATCGACAGATTCTTCATGCGACCAATTTTTAAGAGAATTCAAAGTGGACCAATTTTGATGATTGCACCTGTTGTTGCAACCCTAGGTTTACTTGGAATTATTCAGGCAATCATTGGGTTTAAGTGGGGATTGACCTATCAATCACTTGCAGCGCCAGTTTCTACTGATGGATACACGCTATTTGGCCGGGTAATCGCATTTAGTCCATTTAATCTTTTGGTAGTTGTCTTCGCAACTATAAGCATGCTGCTACTAACTCTGCTATTTCAAAAGACAAATATTGGTTTAGCACTTCGAGCATCTGCGCATTCACCAGAGATCGCAAGATTATCTGGAATTAAAGTTGATTTCATCAGAACTCTTGGCTGGGCTCTTGCAGGCGCAGCTGGTGGATTAGCTGGAATGCTCTACATACCTTCTTCTTATCTCTATCCAAATGCGATGGATGTATTGCTCGTATTTGGTTTCGTTGCTGCAGTAATTGGCGGGCTTGAGAGTTTATTTGGAGCAGTCGCAGGTGCGATGCTTCTGGGATTCGCAATTAGTTTTGCGACAAGTTACGTCAGTGAAAAACTGGTTTTCCCAATGGCTTTCATCATGCTAATTGTGGTTCTATTAATTAGACCGGCAGGATTATTTTCAAAGAAGAAGGGTCGGCGAGATTGATGCTAAAACTGACCCCTTCCAAGAAACGAACAATTTTCTTCATTGCAATTGGCTGGGCTTTGTTGTTAATTGGCGATCGCATTGGAGAATTGCGCCAGTATCAAGGTTCCTTCGTCGCGATGTATGCGTTAGCAATTGCTTCAATCATTTTGCTCACTGGTTATTCTGGTCAACTCTCTTTAGGCCATAGTGCCTTGATGGCCGTAGGTGCATACGCCGGTGCTCTCTCGATTAATAACTTGCATTTACATCCCGCTATTGCGCTAGTAATTGCAACATTTGTTGCAGGAATATTTGGACTTCTTCTCGGATTTGGTGTTGCTCGATTATCAGGACCTTATTTAGCAGGAACAACTCTGGCACTTGCAGTTTCATTACCAACGTTGGCCAATCAGTTTCCAATTCTTGGCGGTGAGCAAGGAGTTGTATTCGATGTCGGTTTGCCACCTGCACGTTTTGGCGAAAACTTTTCTCAATACAAGTGGTTTTTCTGGATTTCTTGCCTTGCAGTATTAATAATGCTCTGGCTTATTTCTAATTTTGTTTCCTCACGATATGGACGCACCTTCCGAGCGATTCGAGATAACGAAACGGCAGCGTCTCTGGCAGGACTCAATACCGGGCGCCTTAAGGTCCTGGCCTTTGCCATTAGTTCAGGAATGGCTGGGCTGGCCGGAGGACTGCTGGTAATGCTCATAAGCGGGGTTTCACCCAGCGCTTTTCCCCTCAGCCTCTCATTTTCTTTGCTGACGGGCGCTGTAGTTACTGGCGTGTATAGCCTCCGAGGTGTGATGCTAGGGGGGTTGGTTTTGGTGGCAATCCCTGAGATCGCCGATTCACTCGTTACCCGAATCGGAGGTTCTGAAGGATTCACCGCAACCTTGCCTGGTTTCTTGGTAAGTGCACTGCTGATCTTGGCAGTGCTATTTGCACCAAACGGACCAGGAACGCTTTTGCACAGTATTAAAAAGCACCATTAAGTAAGAACCCTCAGATAACACACGGAAGGAAATACATGATCAGAAATACTCGCATGAAACGTTTCTCAATCGTTTCAGCGGTAGTCGCACTCGGAGCAATGGTATTTACCGCGCTTCCTGCACAAGCTGCCGAACCAGGTCTGACTTCGTCAGAAATCAAGCTAGGAATTTCTACGCCACTCACAGGAACAGCAGCCCTTTCTTACGGCAAAGTTCCTGGTGCGATGAAGGCTTATTTCGACTTCATCAATGCAAATGGTGGAGTGTACGGTCGCAAAATTAAGTTAGTAGTTCGCGACGACAAATACCTTCCTACATTGGCTGCTACACAGACAACCAACCTCGTTCTCAAGGATGGCGTTTTCGCTCTAGTTGCAGCTCTTGGAACTGCAACGCACTCAAAGGCATACGCAGCGGCATCACTTGCAGCAAAGAAAGTGCCTGATCTATTTGTAAATACAGGATTTAGTGGATTTGGCAATCAAGCCAAGTACCCAACCACATTTACAGTTCTTCCAAGCTATGCGATGGAAGCAAAAATTATTTCTAAGTTCGTCAAGGACAAGTTCCCAGGACAAGCAGTTGCCCTCGTAGCTCAAGATGATGAATTTGGCGTAGATGGCGTAAACGGATTTGCTGCAGGTTCTCTAACACTTGCATCAAAGACTTTATACCCACAGAGTTCTATGACAGATGCTCGTGCGAAGGCTCTAATCACTGGATTAAGTGCTATTCCAGGAAAGCCAGTTGTCATCCTCTTTGGAACAACAGATGTAACAGCACTGATTTTCAAAGCAGCTGAATCTCTCAACCTAGTAAGCAAATTTACTTGGATCGCAGGTTCTGTTGGTGGAGATGCCAACACGCTTCTAGCACTCGGTGTAAAGGCAACAACTATCGATGGCGCAATTGCAGCTAGCTTCTTTCCTGACGCAAAAGATACAACTGATGAATACGTCAAGGAATTTAGCAAGATCAATGCCAAGTACAACCCTGGAGTCTCATTCGACAACGTGGTTCTACAAGGCATGAACTCAGCGATGCTTACAGTGCAAGCACTACGTGCAGCAGGTAAGAATCTGACACGTGCTGGGCTCATCAAGGCAATTGAAAATAAGGGAGCAACATTTGCGAGTGCAGCACTTGTTCCTCTCAACTACTCAGCCACCAGCCACATTGGTTATAACGGTTACTGGATGGGTCAACTCAACGCAAAGGGTGAGTTGAAGCCATACGGCGGAACATTGTCAGTTGTCACAACGGACTCAACAAATGGTCCGATTACACCTTCAACGTATAAGCGCTCTTCAATTCCTAAGAATGGGATACCAACAAACTCATGAAAAATATGAAAATCACTAAGGGCTTTTCAGCGCTACTAGTCACAGCACTGGTTACAACCATTGCAGTTGTAACACCATCAGCTGCGCAGGCAAACACAACCTGTACTAAGGAAGTATTTGCACCTTCAACAGGTGGAAGTGACGTCAAGTATCAAAAGTGCACAGGTACAGATTGGCAAGGATCTAAGTACGAAATTCGCATGCCTTCTAAATTTAACGGCATGATGTATTTGTACAGTCACGGTATTCGTGGAAACCACAACATGCCGAAGGTTCCTGTAATTAGACCTAATGGTTACGTAGTAGATATGTCACCAGAAGTTGCACCAGGACGCACAGCAAATGACCAACAATTGATGGCTGAAGAGCTATTGAAGCAGGGCTACGCAGTTGCAGGGTCTGGTGTCTCAACACAGGGATGGTCAGTTCCAGAAGCAGTCGATGCAAACCTTGCTCTCATCATTGAAGCTCGTGAGAAGTTCCCAAAGATTAAGAAGATTGTTTCTTGGGGAGACTCACTTGGTGGTCACATTTCTCAATCACTATCCGAGCAATATGACGTCATTGATGCTGTAGCAAATCTGCACATGGCAGGTTCTGCTGATTCTCAATACACATATGCAAATGACTTCTTGTGGATGTTTAAGACATTCTTTGATCCAACAATCAAGGGAAATGGCTATTCATCTGGAACAACTGGATACATGGAGTACATGGGAGATATCACAAAGGTATTAACAGCCTTTGGAACTATTCAGGCAGCTATTGGAGCCAACCCACTTGCACCAGCATGGCCAGCAAGTTCTACAGCTCCCGCAGCACTTAAGGGAATTCCAGTTCGAAGTGCAGTACTTCTAGTTGGATTACTTGCAGGCGTTCCAGTGCAGTCAAATACTTATGACGCATCATCTGGTCCAGCAGGTCCACTTGAAACTTCATTTGGACTAGCAATTAGCCCAGCACTTGGTGTCTTTGAAAATGCTTTCACAGCACTTGCACTCGCACTGATTGGAAACTATGACGCAGAACTTCGCTGTGGTGGAACAATTTTCGATAACACCACAACTGATTACGCTGCACGTCTTGGCGACAATGGCGATGTTTATGCTGCTGGTCTCAGCGGCAAGACAGCAACAGCTGGAATGTTGGCTTATCTCAATAAGCTCAACCCAGCTGCACCACGCGTAAAGGGCAATCCTGCTGCAATTAATTGCATCAAGAATGAACAAGCAAATTACACAGGTGCTGTAACAGTTCCAACAATTACAATCTCTCAGACTGCTGATCAAGTGACTCCAGCTGGATTCATTCAGAACTTCAAAGAGTTGTATGCATCTAATGTTGCAGCAGGTACTGCCAAGCCAGGCAACCTGCTAAATATTTGGAACAAGCCACCAGATACATATACAAAGTTTGATGCTGCTGGAAAGCCGATTACACCGGCTGTACCAACAACTGGCACAAGCCACTTTATGTATACCAATAAGGACCTTCTAATCATCGCCAAGATGCTTGCAACTGCAGGCAAGACTGGCAAGTTGCCTTCAGTAGCAAGTGCTAAGGCAGCATTTAAGAAGAACCCAAATATATTCATTGATCCAGATTACAAACCTGAATTGATGTTTGCTGATCGCAAATAACTAGCGATTCAATCGCAAAGGGCCCCAGTGAACCTGGGGCCCTTTGCTTTTGACGCTAAACTTTCGACAATCATGAAAAAGATAGCCAGCGCAACAGAGATGCACGAACTCGGTGCAAAAATTGGTGCCCAGTTGCAAGCTGGTGATTTGATTTTGCTTAACGGTGATCTCGGTGCTGGCAAAACAGTTTTAGTACAAGGCATTGCACAAGCACTTGATATTGAAGGTGTCACTTCTCCAACATTTGTTATTTCTAAGGTTTACCAAGCCCGGCTGCCACTAATTCACGTTGATGTCTATCGCCTATTGGATTCTGGTAAAGCTGCTCTGTTTTTAGATGATCTCGATTTAGATACCGACCGAGAAAATTGCGTCACAGTCATTGAATGGGGCGCAGCGGAATCTGCAAGGCTTTCGGATCAAAGATTAGAAATAACAATTGATCGAAGTGATGAAGTTCGAAAAGTCTCATTTAATTGCGTGGGCCAGCGATGGGCAGGATTTTCAGTATGAGTGCGGTATTGGCAATAGATACATCTACATCTCGCACCTCAGTCGGACTACTAACCAATAACAAATTAATTTGGTCAGCCCATGAAGATGGCGCAACCGCTCATGGCGAAGCACTTCCGCGATTAGTACACAAAGCGCTGGAAATTAATAATGAAATATCTCAGGTAATTGTTGGAATGGGACCTGGACCATACACAGGTTTGCGTGCAGGAATTTCATTTGCACAAGCATTTGCATGGGCTAGAAACATAGAAGTTTCAGGTTTTTGTTCACTCGATGCCATCGCCTGCACAGCTCCTGAATACATTGCCGCAACCGATGCGCGTCGTAAAGAAATTTACTGGGCAAAATACATTGACGGCAAGAGAGTTGATGGACCGCACGTTAATGTGCCAGCAGAAGTAAGCGGCGCCGTATTTGTTGGCGAAGGAGCACACAAGTACGGATTATGCGCAGAAGCAACGTATCCAGATGTGTCTGTATTTCATTTACTCGCACGCGTGGAACTTCCAATGTATTTACGTCGTCCCGACGCCGTGCCGACGTTGGAGCGATAATGGATATTTCATATCGCGAAGTGATGCCATTAGATCTTCCAGTATTGGTTTCAATGGAGCGCACTTTATTTTCTGATGCCCCTTGGTCAATGGGTCAGTTCAAAGAAGAGTTTTCTGGAATTCCAAAGACTCGTTATTTCGTAGTAGCCCTAGATTCAGATAAACAGATTGTTGGTTATGCAGGTGTCATGGTTGTTGCATCCGGTGTGGATGCTGATGTTCTAACAGTTGCCGTTCTTCCCGAAGCACGCAGACGTGGCATTGCTCGTCACTTCATGGATTCGCTGGAAAAGTGGTCATCAATGCGCGTTGCCCCATCGATGATGCTTGAAGTAGGTGTGAATAACTCATCTGCAATAGCACTCTATGAATCAATAGGTTATTTAATTATCAATACCCGCAAAAACTATTACGGTCCGGGCCTTGATGCTCATGTCATGAAAAAGGTGTTGTCATGAGTGCACCCCTTGTACTTGGAATCGAAACATCGTGTGATGAAACTGCGATTGGAATCGTTAAAGGTCGCACATTATTAGCAAATGAAATTGCATCTAGCGTGCAAGAACATGCACGCTTTGGTGGCGTTGTTCCAGAAATCGCCAGCCGCGCGCATTTAGAAGCAATGATTCCGGCGCTAGATCGCGCCCTAAAAACTGCCAAAGTTTCGCTTAAAGATATTGACGCTGTTGCAGTGACAGCTGGTCCTGGGCTAGTCGGTGCGCTATTGGTTGGAACATCAACGGCTGCGGCAATTGCGCTAGCCCTTGATAAACCACTCTTTGGCGTTAATCATTTAGCTGCCCATATCAGTGTTGATTACTTAACTCACGATAATCCACTTGATCCAACGATTGCGCTACTTGTTAGCGGTGGGCACTCATCTATTTTGCAAATCAATGACATCACATCTTCTGTCACATCTTTAGGTTCGACAATGGATGACGCCGCCGGTGAAGCATTCGATAAAATTGCACGTGTCATGGGATTAGGTTTTCCTGGGGGACCAGCAGTAGATCTTGAAGCAAAAAGTGGAGATGCCAATGCAATTAATTTTCCACGCGGATTAACGCAAGCCGAAGATTGGCGCACACGTCCCTATGATTTTTCATTCTCAGGACTTAAGACAGCAGTTGCCCGCTATTTAGAATCAACACCTCAATACAAACGTGCAGATGTTGCCGCTTCTTTTCAAGAAGCAATTGTCGATGTGCTTGTGCAAAAATCACTTGCTGCTTGTGCGGCTACTGGTATCGAATCTTTAGTGATCGCTGGTGGAGTCGCTGCTAATTCACGGCTTCGAGAATTAGCCGAAGAGCGATGCGAAAAAGCTGGAGTGAAATTGCGGATTCCTTCACCATTGCTCTGCACCGATAACGGAGCGATGGTTGCAGCCCTTGGTTCACTTATGAGCAGTGCGGGACGCGCAGCCTCAGCCATTGATTTGGCAGCCTCATCCAGCCTTTCGGTCACGACTGTAAGGGTTTAGCCTCCTAATTTGCGCACGGTCAATAGCCACCCGTATTCTTGGCGTTAGCACTCAAGGGTCGAGTCTGCTAATTGCGGCTCTAGACCCATCCGTCGGAAAATAAAGGAGTAATACCCATGGCTGTTGCCATTAAGCCGCTTGAGGATCGAATTGTCGTAAAGGCCAATGAGGCTGAAACAACTACTGCATCAGGTCTTGTTATCCCAGATACAGCAAAAGAGAAGCCACAAGAAGGCACTGTTATAGCTGTTGGGCCAGGTCGCTTTGATGATGGCGTTCGCGTTCCTATGGATGTCAAAGTTGGCGATGTAGTTCTTTATAGCAAGTACGGCGGAACAGAAGTTAAGTACAACAACGAAGAGTACTTAGTTCTATCTGCTCGTGACATTCTCGCTGTTATCGAGAAGTAAATGGGAAAGATTCTAGATTTCGACGAGCATGCTCGTCGTGCGATGGAACGTGGCGTCAACATTCTTGCTGACACCGTCAAGGTAACGCTGGGACCCAAGGGTCGAAACGTTGTTATCTCTAAGGCCTATGGCGCTCCAACTATTACAAATGATGGCGTAACAATCGCCAAAGAAATTGAATTATCTGATCCAGCTGAAAACATGGGCGCACAGCTCGTTAAGGAAGTTGCTACCAAGACCAACGATGTCGCTGGTGATGGAACAACAACTGCGACAGTTCTTGCTCAGGCAATGGTTAAAGAAGGACTACGTAACCTTGCAGCTGGCGCGCAACCTATGGATCTTAAACTCGGCATTGAAGCCGCAGTTGCTGCAGTATCTGAACGCCTTCGCGCAAATGCCACTGTCGTCAATGACAAGGCACAGATTGCAGATGTTGCAACAATTTCAGCACAAGATCGCAGCATCGGAGACCTCATCGCAGAAGCGATGGATAAGGTCGGCAAAGATGGCGTGATCACAGTTGAAGAAGCATCAACTACTGCACTCGAACTCGAATTCACAGAGGGTATGCAATTTGATAAGGGTTACATCTCTCCATACTTCGTAACAGATCAAGATCGCATGGAAGCAGTTCTAGAAGATGCTTATGTGTTGATCGTTGGAAATAAGATTTCAGCGCTCGCAGACTTGCTTCCAATTCTTGAAAAAATTGCACAGGCTTCAAAGCCATTATTAATCATTGCTGAAGACGTTGAAGGAGAAGCTCTTTCTACTCTGGTCGTAAACCGCATGCGTGGTGTATTTGCTTCGGCTGCAGTTAAAGCACCTGGCTTTGGAGATCGTCGCAAAGCGATGCTCGAAGACATTGCAATTCTGACCGGTGGAACTGTTATCTCAGCAGAAGTTGGAATGAAGCTAGATCAAATCGGAATCGAATCACTTGGTAAGGCTCGTCGCATAGTAATTTCTAAGGATGCCACCACGATTGTCGATGGCTCTGGAGATAAGAAACTTGTTGCAGCTCGTGTACAAGAAATCCGTAATGAATTAGCCACCACAGATTCTGAATGGGATCGCGGCAAGCTTCAAGAGCGCGTTGCAAAACTCGCCGGTGGAGTCTGCGTAATCAAAGTTGGCGCACATACAGAAGTAGAGCTCAAGGAGAAAAAGCACCGCCTTGAAGATGCTATTTCAGCTACTCGCGCAGCAGTTGAAGAAGGAATCGTTATCGGAGGAGGCGCAGCACTTGTGCACGCAGCCGATTCACTCGAAGGCGATCTTGGATTTACTGGCGATAAAGCAGTTGGCGTGCGTCTTGTTCGCAAAGCATGCGATGAACCACTTCGCTGGATTGCAGAAAATGCAGGACTTGAAGGCTACGTAGTTGTAGCAAAGGTTCGCGCAATGAAAGCACACGAAGGATTTAATGCTGCAACTGATGTCTATGGCGATCTTGCAAAAGATGGTGTCATCGATCCAGTCAAAGTAACTCGCTCTGCTCTTGCAAATGCTGCATCAATTGCGGCAATGTTTATTACAACAGAGGCGATTGTCTATGAGCGTCCAGCAGATCAAGCACCTGATGCTGGCGGCCAAGGTCATTCACATGGCCCAGGTGGACACTCACATTAAGTAAATAGATTAGGTTGAAATAAAAAACCCCTTCGCATTACGCGAAGGGGTTTTTTATTTCTAATTATTTAAGAAGCGTGAGAAACCTCTTTTGTAATTTCTTTTCCGATAATCGCTAAGCGATCATCTTCAGAAAGACCGCCCCAAATTCCGTACGGCTCTTGCACTGCCAGTGCATGTGCGCGGCAAGCAGCAAGAACTGGGCAGCTTGCACAGACAGCTTTGGCCGCATTTTCACGGTTGCGACGGCGGGGGCCACGTTCTCCATCAGGGTGGAAAAACATTTCTGATGGCATGGTGCGGCATGAACCCTCGTATTGCCACTCCCAATGATCTGCGATCGGTTGGGGTAAACGTGAAATTTCAGCCACACAGGTACCGTACAACCGTTGCATAGGTTGTTCAAGTATCGGCTCGTAATAATCGCCCAAAAGGGGCGTTCCAAGTGGTGAGTTGGCTCTCATCACGCCACGATAAGCCTGTGGAAGAGCTTCTAACCGTTGCAGCCGTGGCTAGACGCCTTGGCGTTGCCCCAGCGACTCTTCGAACGTGGGCCAGACGTTATGGCCTGGGCCCAACAGATCACGAGAGTGGTTGCCACCGTCGATACAGCGCACAAGATTTAGCAAAGTTAACAACGATGCGTCGTTTGATCATTGCAGGCATGCCTCCGGCAGAAGCGGCAGCAAAAGCATTAACAGATCGAAGTCATGTCACATTACAAAAAATGGTTGATGGTTTTTCTGATCGACCTGATTCAGTCGAGATTTTACTAAGTGCTGCATTAGCACTTGATAAGAACTTTATTGAACGAGCGCTGCGCAATGACATTGATAAAAATGGCGTTATTCACTCATGGCAGGAAGTTATCGTGCCTGTCCTTGTTTCACTCGGCAAAATGTGGAAAGAAACAGGAGAAGGAATTGAAATCGAACACTTCTTCTCAGAAATCCTAAAAACTGTTTTACGCGAACGTGCATCAAAAATTACAAGCCCAATTAATCCGCGTCCAGTACTGGTTGCATCCGTTGGAGAAGAGATGCACTCACTTGCGATTCACGCTTTAGAAGCAGCTCTTGCCGAACGAAATATTGAGTGCCATTTCCTCGGAGCCAGAACACCTTTTGCAGCCCTTGAAGCAATGGTCGAAAAATTCGCGCCGCCAGCAATTTTCTTGTGGGCGCAATTAATTGAAAATGCCGACCCAACTTATTTCAGAGATCTACCCACCGTTCGGCCAGCACCACGAATTCTTTTGGGTGGACCCGGATGGAGCGAAAGTGATTGCGCACATATGACTAAAACCCCTGATTTGAACTTCGCATGCGAGGAAATCACGCGGGCTGTAGGGGCATAAAGCACCGATAGACTCTGACCTTCTTACATAGCGTCTAATGGTGAAGGAGGGCAGCGATGAGTAGCGATACTGAGAAAATCGCAATGCTCGGCCTGACTTATGACGATGTTTTACTTCTGCCGGATGCTTCTGAAGTTGTTCCCAGTGAAGTAAATACAGGTACATGGCTCACTCGAACAATTTCGCTTTCTGTTCCTTTAGTTTCATCTGCAATGGATACCGTGACTGAATCTGCAATGGCAATTGCAATGGCAAAAGCTGGTGGAATCGGCATCATTCATAGAAATTTACCAATTGAAGAACAAGTCGCTCACGTTAAATTAGTAAAAAATGTTGGGCTTGCAGGAGCTGCAGTTGGTGTGGGCGATGACGGCTTTAATCGCGCACAAGCTTTAATTGAAGCCGGAGTAGATGTTGTAGTCGTTGACACAGCACATGGTCACCATCGCGCGGTGTTAGATGCGATCACTCGTATTAAGAAATTCTCTCCTACCACTCAGGTAATTGGCGGAAACGTTGCAACACGTGCAGGTGCTCAAGCACTTATTAATGCCGGCGCCGATGCTGTAAAAGTTGGAGTGGGACCAGGTTCGATTTGCACTACTCGAGTTGTTGCAGGAGTTGGTGTTCCACAAATTACAGCAATCATGGAAGCAAGTAAGGCGTGTGCAAAAGCTGGCATTCCACTTATTGCAGATGGTGGATTGCAGTATTCGGGAGACATCGTTAAAGCAATAGTTGCCGGAGCGCACTCAGTAATGCTTGGTTCATTACTTGCAGGATGCGATGAATCTCCAGGAGAGCTCATTGAAATTGATGGACGCAAATATAAGTCCTATCGCGGAATGGGTTCCCTTGGCGCGATGCAATCTCGCGGAGATAAAAAATCGTATTCAAAGGATCGCTACATGCAAGATGATGTACTTTCAGAAGATAAATTAGTTCCAGAGGGCATCGAAGGAAAAGTTTCATACAGTGGATCGGCTGCAGATGTTGTGCACCAATTAGTTGGTGGATTGCGCTCTGGTATGGGATATGCAGGAGCGCCAGATATTGAAACACTTCGACGTGAAGGTCGACTGATTCAAATTACTGCAGCCGGTTTACAAGAGAGCCATCCGCACGATGTTTTCCACGTTGCAGATGCCCCTAATTATTCGCAGAAGAACTAAGGCACCGAAAGGATCATCATGAGCGATATTGAAATAGCTCCCGGCAAGAGAGCCCGTCTGGCTTATTCTTTTGACGATATTGCCATCGTTCCAAGCCGGCGCACACGCGATCCATTGGAAGTTTCAACATCATGGCAAATTGATGCGTATAAATTTGATTTGCCAATGATGGCTGCTCCAATGGATTCAGTTGTCTCACCAGATACCGCAATCGCAATTGGAAATCTGGGCGGACTCGGAGTTCTTAACCTGGAAGGTTTGTGGACTCGCTATGAAGATCCTCGAATTCCACTGGGTGAAATTGCGTCCATGCCTGATAAGCATGCAACCAAACGTATGCAAGAAATTTATCTAGAACCAATCAAGCCAGAGTTGATTAAAGAACGAATTAAAACAATTAGAGATGCCGGCGTGACAGTTGCTGCATCTCTTTCACCAGCGCGCACTGCTGAATTACACAAAGCAGTTATTGATGCCGGTGTAGATATTTTCGTCATTCGTGGAACCACCGTAAGTGCTGAGCATGTGGCTGATGAAAGTGAAGCACTTAATCTAAAGAAGTTTATTTACGAACTAGATGTTCCAGTAATTGTTGGCGGCGTTGCAACTGCAACTGGTGCTTTGCACTTAATGCGCGCAGGAGCTGCGGGTGTCCTAGTTGGATTTGGTGGCGGATCTGCGCACACAACACGAAAAGTATTAGGTATTGAAGTTCCTATGGCATCTGCAGTTGCAGAAGTTGCATCCGCACGTCGTGAGTATTTAGATGAATCAGGTGGACGCTACGTTCACGTTATTGCAGATGGTTCCGTTGGACGAAGTGGTGATATTGCTAAAGCAATTGCATGTGGCGCCGATGCGGTAATGATGGGTTCACCTCTTGCAAAAGCCTCAGAGGCACCAGGACTTGGTTGGCACTGGGGATCAGAGGCACACCACCCAGAACTTCCACGCGGTGAAAGAGTTGCAGTTGGAACTTCTGGAACATTGCAAGAAATTCTGCTTGGACCTTCACATGCAGCCGATGGGTCAATGAATCTATTTGGCGCGCTACGTCGTGCGATGGCAACTACTGGTTATTCAGATGTTAAATCTTTCCAGCGAGTAGAAGTACTTATACATCGTGCCTAATCCTCACGGAGTTTTGGTTGTTGATTTTGGTGCGCAATACGCGCAACTCATCGCACGCCGAGTCCGTGAAGCAGATATTTATTCAGAGATAGTTCCATCATCGATTACTGCTGCCCAAGTTAGTGCTAAAAATCCTGAAGCAATCATTCTCTCTGGTGGGCCATCGAGTGTGTATGCAGAAAATGCACCATCTGTAGACTCTGCAATCTTTGCTTTAAACATTCCGATTTTCGGTATTTGTTACGGTTTCCAAGCAATGGCAGCTGCCCTTGGTGGCGTTGTTAGCCAGACAGGTAAATCTGAGTTTGGACGTACGCAATTAAAAGTTAGTGCTGGATCAAAAGTATTTGCATCATTGCCAACAGAGCAACGAGTATGGATGTCACACGGGGATGCTGTAACTGAAGCACCATGTGGATTTAGCGTGACGGCGAGTACGAGTGATACATCAATTGCAGCATTTGAAAGTGCGAATGCACAGCTATCGGGCGTTCAATTTCATCCGGAAGTATTGCATTCAGAGCACGGACAAGAGATTCTAAAGAACTGGCTTGTAAACATTGCTAAGTGTTCTCCAACATGGACAACAGCAAATATTGCACAGACAGAAATTGAAAAAGCTAAAAAACAGATTGGAAGTAAAAGAGTAATTTGCGGACTTTCAGGTGGCGTCGATTCAGCTGTTGCTGCTGCAATCATTCAAAAAGCGGTTGGCAATCAACTTACATGCGTCTTTGTAGACCATGGATTGCTTCGAAGCGGTGAATCAGAACAAGTTCAAAGAGATTTTGTTGCATCTACTGGTGTAAATCTTGTTGTTGTGGACGCCGTAGATCAATTCTTAGATGCTCTCAAAGGCGTTAGCGATCCTGAAACGAAACGAAAGATTATAGGACGCGAATTTATAAGATCTTTTGAAAAAGCTGCCCGCGATATTGCAAGTGGTGGGGAAGTCGAATTCTTGGTTCAAGGAACTCTTTATCCCGATGTTGTTGAATCAGGTGGCGGCACAGGGACAGCAAATATCAAATCGCATCACAACGTTGGTGGATTACCTGATGATCTTAAATTTAGTTTGGTTGAACCACTGCGCGCACTCTTTAAAGATGAGGTTCGAAACGTTGGTATTGAATTAGGGTTGCCCGAAGAAATTGTGTGGCGCCAACCATTTCCAGGTCCTGGTCTAGGCATTCGAATTATCGGAGAAGTAAACAGGGATCGTTTGGAAATTTTGCGGGCTGCAGATCTCATCGCTCGTGAAGAATTAAAAGCAGCAGGGTTAGATAGAGATATTTGGCAGTGCCCAGTTATTTTGTTAGCAGAAGTGAGAAGCGTGGGCGTGCAAGGAGATGGACGCACCTATGGTCACCCAATCGTTTTGCGTCCAGTCTCTAGTGAAGATGCCATGACTGCGGATTGGTCACGAGTTCCCTATGAAGTTCTTGAGAAGATTTCGACACGAATTACTAATGAGGTGCGCGAAGTAAATCGAGTCGTGTTAGATGTAACCAGTAAACCGCCAGCAACGATCGAGTGGGAGTAAAAATGTCACGCTTTAAAAAGGTTTCGGTAATGCTGCTAGCGATGGTTGCAATATCTTTAACAGGATGCGGTAGCAACAGCAGTACCGATAGTGCTGATAGTGCTGACCCAATCAAAGAGGAAGCCTCACAATCTGCTCCATCCTCAGCCGATGGAGTTACCTGCACTGAAACAAAAGCGAGTGGCCATGATCCAAAAGAGATTCCAACTCCATCTGAAGTACTAACTAAATTTCCAAAAACCTTCACCCTTGTTACCAATTGTGGCAATATTGTGATTAGCACTGTCGGATCAAAGGCACCATTTACGATGACATCAATTGCAGCTCTTGCAAAGGGCGGTTACTACGATGAGTCACTCTGTCATCGATTAACAACGCAAGGATTATTTGTTTTGCAGTGTGGAGATCCAACAGCAACAGGAAGTGGCGGACCACAATTCACATACCCTGATGAAAATTTGCCAGAAAATACTGACAATAATTATCCAGAAGGCAGTGTTGCAATGGCTAACTCAGGTCCTAATACAAATGGAAGTCAATTTTTCTTGGTTTATGCCGACACAACGCTTGCACCTAGTTACACAATGTGGGGGACCATCACGTCGGGTCTAGATATTGTAAAAGCGATTGCTAAGGCTGGTGCAGAAGGTGGCGCAGCCGATGGTAAACCAGCTAGAACTATTGCAATCCAGAAGGTGTTAGTAAATTAATTTGTATTTACTATTTTAAACGCTTCAGCAAGTCGTCCTTCAGCAAATCCGGCTGCAGCTGCATTTCGTCCGCCCCATTCGCGAACCATTTTGTCTAAATCTGGATTGTGAGATGTTTGAGACGCATGAGCATGAAGCGCTTTCATTTTAAGATCAAAAGTTTCAGTAACATCAACAAAGTGATCAGGATGCGCAAACCCCATCACCCATACTTCACGAACTCTCCACGGTTTTAGGTTTTCTTTTTCTAATAAATCTGTGAAGGCAAAGGGATTACGCGCATCCGGATAGACAGCTTGAATTGCTGCTTCACCAGCGGCAAGGTGATCTGGATGGCTAGCGCCAATTCTTTCCCAATTGCGTTCTGGGCTCTGGCACAGCATTCGGTCTGGTCGCACGCGGCGAATTTGGCGCACGATATCTTTTCGAAGTGCAATCGTTGATTCAAGGTGACCATCTACATAATTTAAAAACGTAATATCTGTAACGCCAATTACTGCTCCTGCTTCGCGTTGTTCACGCTGGCGAACTTCTGGCATATCTTCTTTAGCGATACCGGATTCTTCTCCGCCTTGATCTCCGTTTGTGCAGAACACGTATGAAACTTGTATTCCTTTTTTAACCCACTGTGCAATGGTTCCTGATGCTCCAAAATCTGAATCATCTGGGTGGGCGTTAATAACAAGTACGCGCTTGATTTCGCTATCGGCGATCGGTTCCATATCGCAAGCCTAATAGACTCACCGCCATGGAAAGTACCGACCCCTTACTAGAAGGGCTTAATCCGCAACAGCAAGCAGCTGTTATTCATAGCGGCGGTCCACTTCTTGTAGTCGCAGGTGCTGGTTCTGGAAAAACTCGCGTTCTTACTCGCAGAATTGCATATCTCATGGCCCGACGTGGTGTCGCTCCATATGAAATATTGGCAATTACTTTTACAAATAAAGCAGCGGGTGAAATGAAAGATCGCGTTGGCGCTTTAGTTGGCCCTGTTGCTAAATCTATGTGGGTCTCCACATTTCACTCAGCCTGTGTTCGCCTACTGAGGCAAGAGGCAGTGCGATTAGGTTATGGGAATTCATTTAGCATTTATGACTCAGCAGATAGTTTGCGCCTCATTACCATTGTTGCAAAAGAGCTCAACTTGGATCCCAAGCGTTATCCCGCTCGCCAATTTCAATCCATTATCTCCAATGCAAAAAATGAACTCATGGGTCCACATGACTACGTCAATGCAACTAAGAATCAATTTGAAGAAGTTGTGGCAGATGTTTACAGTATTTATCAACGTAGATTGCAACAGGCCAATGCCATGGATTTTGATGACCTGATTCTAAAAACAGTCGAAGTTTTACAAAAGTATCCTGAAGCCAAGGCTCGATTGCGTTCACGTTTTAAGCACGTCTTAGTCGATGAGTATCAGGACACAAATCATGCTCAATACATATTGGTTAAGGAGTTGGTGGGAAATGCTCAGGAAGACTTGCCACCAGCTGAGTTATGCGTTGTTGGTGATGCTGACCAATCAATTTATGGTTTCCGTGGCGCAACGATTCGAAATATCTTGCAATTCGAATTGGATTACCCAAATGCCACAACAGTCTTACTCGAACAAAATTATCGTTCCACACAAAATATTCTTTCAGCAGCGAACGCGGTAATTACAAAAAATGAGAGTCGCAAAGAGAAGAATTTGTGGTCCGAGGAAGGCGCTGGTGCTCCACTAGTTGGTTATGTCGCAGAGTCCGAACACGATGAAGCAGAATTTGTAAAAGATGAAATTCGCGAACTGCAACGAAGCGGTCAATCTGAGCCAGGGGACACTGCAATTTTTTATCGCACCAACGCGCAATCCCGTGTTTTCGAAGAAGTCTTCATGCGTTCTGCGCTGCCATACAAAGTAGTGGGTGGGCTCCGCTTCTATGAGCGAAAAGAAATTAAAGATCTCTTGGCTTACTTACGCGTCTTGGCGAATCCAGAAGATGAGATATCGCTTCGAAGAGTTATTAATGTTCCAAAGCGCGGAATTGGCGATCGCGCAATTGAGTGTGTGGATTTGCATGCGCAAACAAATAATCTTTCATTCTGGAGTGGCTTGTCTCAATGTGATCAAGCACCCGGGATGCCAAATCGTGCGGCACAATCTGTCAAAGAGTTTGTATCTATGATGATTGCACTTCGCACATTGGTTGAGGCTAAGACTCGACCTTCTGTAATTATCGAAGCAATTCTTGAACAATCCGGATTACTTGCAGAGCTATCTTCGAGTACCGATCCACAAGATGAGGTGCGGGTTGAAAACCTTAAAGAACTCGTAGCTGTTTCCATGGAGTATGAAGAAAGACCATTTGACGAACTCGGCGAAGATGAAGAAATCTCACTTGCAGGTTTCTTAGAAAAAGTTTCACTAGTTGCAGATGCAGATGAAATTCCAGAAGGCGAAGACCATGGTGGCGTCGTAACGCTTATGACACTTCACACTGCAAAAGGTTTGGAATTTCCCACTGTCTTTCTCACAGGAATGGAAGATGGAATCTTTCCGCACTCACGAACATTGGGTGAGAAAGATGAGATAGAAGAAGAACGTCGCTTGGCTTATGTCGGACTTACTCGCGCAGAAAAAAGACTTTATATATCTCGCGCCGAATATCGATCATCATGGGGATCGCCAACATATAACCCTGCTTCACGTTTTCTAGATGAAATTCCAGAAGGAGTTATCGAGTGGCGAAATCAAGGTGGAACGTCATCATCGCTTTCTCCATCTCTGACACGTAAACCACGAGTTGCAACAACGGCGCCACCTCGGGCAACAGGAAAGAAAAGCACTGCAATGCAATTGGCAGTGGGTGAGCGTGTGTCACATGACACATTCGGACTCGGAACTGTTGTGGCTATTGCAGGTGAAGGAGATAAGTCTGAAGCCACCATAAACTTCGGACAGTACGGTGAGAAGCGATTACTGCTGCGATATGCACCAGTTGAGAAGCTCTAGTATTAGCAAATACTTTTTTTCGATATGACTGGAGTTTTTCGTGGATCTCTTTGAATACCAAGCTCGAGATCTCTTTGAAAAATATGGACTTCCTGTCCTGCCTGCTGCAATAGCAACTACTTCAGAACAAGCTCATGATGCTGCAGCAAAAATTGGTGGCAAAGTAGTTGTTAAAGCCCAGGTAAAAGTCGGCGGTCGTGGCAAAGCTGGCGGTGTAAAAGTTGCAGCCGATGCTGATGATGCAAAAGAAAAAGCTAGCGCAATACTTGGAATGGATATCAAAGGTCACACAGTTCGAACCGTGATGATTGCCCAAGCTGCGCCCATAGATTCTGAATACTATTTAGCAATTTTATTAGATCGTTCAAACCGTACTTTCTTAGTTATGGCCTCAGTTTCTGGTGGAATGGATATTGAAGAAGTTGCACACACTGCTCCAGAAAAACTTGCCAAAATCCCAGTGGATGCAAATAGAGGAATCACAGCGGCTAAGGCGAAAGAAATTATCGCTGCAGCAGCTTTTCCTGCTGACATTGCTTCACAAGTCGAAGAAGTGTTATTAACCCTCTGGAAAGTTTTTCAATCCGAAGACGCCACACTTGTGGAGATTAATCCGTTGGTAAAAACTGTTGATGGAAAAATCATTGCCCTAGATGGCAAAGTAACTTTAGATGACAATGCTGGATTTAGACATCTAGATCACGAAGCACTTATAGATCACGCGCAAGCAAATGCGTTAGAAGCTGCCGCAAAAGAGAAGGATCTCAATTACGTAAAACTTGATGGCCAAGTTGGAATTATTGGTAATGGCGCTGGACTCGTTATGAGCACCCTCGATGTCGTTGCATACGCTGGTGAAAAATTTGGCGGAGTACGCCCGGCGAACTTCTTAGACATTGGTGGTGGAGCATCCGCGCAAGTGATGGCAGATGGGCTTTCAATTATCTTGGGTGATACCGATGTGAAGAGTGTTTTTGTTAATGTATTTGGTGGAATTACAGCCTGTGACGCAGTTGCAAATGGAATTGTTCAGGCGCTCGAATTACTTGGCCCCAAAGCTACAAAGCCAATCGTTGTTCGCTTAGATGGAAATAACGTTATTGAAGGTCGCGCAATATTAAAAGCTGCCGCTCATCCACTTATTGAGCAAGTAGACACCATGGATGGTGCAGCAAATCGTGCTGCGGAATTGGCGGCTAAGTAATGTCTATTTTCATAAATGAAAAAAGTGTTGTGATCGTTCAAGGAATGACGGGCGCTGAAGGAACAAAACACACAAAGCGGATGCTCGCATCTGGCACAAAAATTGTTGGTGGCGTGACACCTGGCAAAGGTGGTCAAAGTGTTGATATTGATGGACACACATTGCCAGTTTTTAATACTGTTGCAGAAGCCATGAGCGCAACGGGTGCAAACACTTCAGTTGTATTTGTTCCACCAAAATTTGCAAAAGCAGCCGTTATCGATGCAATTGATGCGGCTATGCCACTTGTTGTTGTCATCACTGAAGGAATTCCTGTTCATGATTCGGCGAGTTTTTATGCTCATGCACAAAGTAAAGGAACCACACGAATTATCGGACCAAATTGTCCTGGGCTCATTAGTCCCGGTAAATCAAATGTTGGGATTATTCCTGCAGACATTACCAAGAGCGGACCAATTGGTTTAGTTTCAAAATCAGGAACATTGACGTATCAAATGATGTATGAACTGCGCGATATTGGTTTTAGCACCGCTGTCGGAATTGGCGGAGATCCAGTTATAGGAACAACTCATATTGATTGCTTGCGCGCGTTTCAAGATGATCCCGATACACAAGCAATTGTGATGATCGGTGAAATTGGTGGCGACGCCGAAGAGCGCGCGGCTGCATTCATTAGCGAATATGTCACGAAACCAGTCGTAGGTTATGTAGCAGGATTTACAGCTCCTGAAGGCAAAACAATGGGACATGCCGGTGCAATAGTTTCTGGATCTTCAGGAACGGCGCAAGGTAAGAAAGATGCACTTGAAGCTGCTGGGGTCAAAGTTGGCAAAACACCAAGTGCGAGCGCGCAATTAATGCGCGCAATATTGGGGCGCTGATTCTGATGTTTCAACGTGTCCTGTGGGTCTCGTTGTCACAAGTTCTTCGTAGCATCGCACTTGTATTGCTTCCTATTTCATTTTTAACTCTGATTGCATGGGCAACAGCCGGAAGCATCACCGGAAATACTTCAGATCCAATTCGCGCAGCGATGTGGGTCTGGTTGGGTATTCATCACATCCCATTTTCATTAAGCCTGCCACCTGCAGCCGTTGAAGGTTATCTTTCATATTTGCCGCTGGGAGCGTTGCTCTTTCCATTTTTGGCAATTAGAAGTTCATTTTCACGTGTTGTTGAAAAACTGGATAAAGAAACTCATTTAGTAAATATCGCCCGTGTTCATTTCACAATAATCTACTGCCTTATCGCTGAGCTCTTAATACTTGCCTCAAAGACAGATGCAATTCGTCCAGTTTGGTATGTAGCAATTGCAATTCTAATTCCGGCCGTTTATCTCACAACATTAACAGTGGGTAAATCAGTCACACTTACCCAACCTTTAAGCTTTGGCACACGCATAGTTGCGCTACTTCTGGGCGTTAGCGCATTATTTCTGGCACTTTCACTCTTCATTCATGTTTCAACAGTCAGGGACTTAATAACTGTTTTGCGGCCAGGAGTCTTTGGTGGGTTCTTACTCCTGTTGATAAACATTGTGTATTTACCAAATGCAGCCGTTTCATCGATGGCATATTTAAGTGGCACAGGCTTTGGGGTTGGAAGCAATACCTTGGTTTCCCCACTAGAACATAGCGTGGCACAAATCCCAGCTCTGCCGATTCTTGGAGCACTCCCAAGTACTGAACACCCACAATTTTTATTTTCAATATTCTTCTTTGTAATGGCCGGCGCGCTATTAGCAAGTTGGACAATTACCTTAAGTACTAGGATTTTGTGGCAGAGTTATTTTGTAACTCTTTCGCTCATTTTCCTTCTTACTTTTTTTGCAAGTGGATCTTTGCTCACAGAAGAGATGTCAGCAGTTGGTCCTTCATTATGGAAATTTCCCCTCAGCGTTGCAATTGAAATGGGAATAGGTATTGCCTTGGCGATATTTATTCCGCAAATATCGCTACCTACTCGCAAGGCAAAAATAAAGTGAGCAAAAGCATTCTGATTCTGGCATCAGGCACAGGTTCGCTAGCGCAGGCAATAATTGTGGCAACGCAGAGCGGACAAATTTCGGGAAACGTTATCGGCGTCTTAACAGATCAACCAGAGGCGCAAGTTGTTGCAAAGTGCGCCGTATTAGAAGTTCCAATAATTACCCACCCTATGAATAGTGATCGTAAAAGTTGGGATGAAGAACTTTTTTTGATTACGCAATCACTGAACCCCGCACTTGTCGTCAGCGCTGGGTTTATGCGAATTCTGGCACCTGAATTTGTTTCAACATTTAAGGTGATTAATAGTCATCCTGCTCTTTTGCCAAATTTTCCTGGTGCCCATGCGGTTCGAGATGCGTTAGCAGCGAAGGCAGCAGTAACGGGGGCAACAATTCATTGGGTTGATGCGGGCATGGATACTGGAAAAGTTATTGCCCAGCGTGAGGTGCCGGTGCTCGAAGGTGACACCGAAGCACTTTTGCATGAGCGCATTAAGATTGTTGAACGCGGTCTCATCGTTGCGACCATTTCAGATTTGTTGGCATCAATGGAGAATAATCATGAGTGATCGCAAAAAAATTCGCAGGGCACTCATTAGCGTTTATGACAAGAGCCGTTTAGAAGAAATTGGCAAGGCTCTTAGTGCAGCCGGCATTCAAATAGTTTCAACAGGATCAACGGCAAAAACACTTGCTGCAGCAGGCGTTAAAGTAACTGAAGTAAGTACCGTCACTGGATTTCCAGAAATTATGGGCGGAAGAGTCAAAACTTTGCACCCAATAATTCACTCTGGAATTCTTGCAGATCAAAATAATCCTGAACATGTTTCTGCAATCAAGGATTTAGGTATCGAAGCATTTGATCTTGTAATTATCAATCTATATCCATTCGCAGAAACAATTGCATCCGGTGCATCGTTTGAAGAAAGCATTGAACAAATCGATATTGGTGGTCCATCAATGCTGCGGGGAGCTGCAAAAAATCATGGTTCAGTCGGTGTTATCTGCAAAACAGATCAATATGATCACTTAATTACTGCAATTGCTGCAGGTGGCTTTAGTGCACAAGAGCGTCAGAGTTTGGCCTTAGAAGTTTTTAGAACAACTGCCGAATATGACTTAACTATTGCTAACTGGCTTGGTCAAAATCAGAATTCGGTTTTGCCAGAGTGGTTTGGAAGAATCTTCAAGCAAGAAAATATCTTGCGATATGGGGAGAATCCGCATCAGGCTGCAGCAATTTATAGTGGTGGTCCAGCAGGAATAGTTGAATCAAAACAATTACATGGCAAAGAAATGTCATTTAACAATTACACCGATGCAGATGCCGCATGGCGCGCCGCGTTTGATCACACAGAACCATGTGTGGCAATAATCAAGCACGCAAACCCATGTGGAATTGCAATTGGAAAAGACATTGCAACTGCTTATTCAAAGGCACATGAATGTGATCCGGTTTCGGCATTCGGGGGAGTTGTGGCTGCCAATCGAATTGTTAGCACAGAAATGGCGCAAGCACTATCAGAGATATTCACAGAAGTTGTAATCGCACCGGGTTATGAAAGTGGGGCACTGGAAATTCTCTGTCAGAAACCTTCCATACGTATTGTGCAATGTGATGTAACAACATTAAATGCAATTGAAATGCGGACTGTAAGCGGCGGTATTTTGTTACAAGAGTTAGATGCGATTGATGCTCCCGGGGATTTGCCGTCATCGTGGAAGTTGGTCGCAGGGCCACGTGTATCTCCTGAAACTTTGAAGGATCTTGAATTTGCCTGGCGCGCAGTTCGTGCAGTTAAAAGCAACGCAATTTTGCTGGCAAAAGATGGAGCAAGTGTTGGTGTTGGTATGGGTCAGGTAAATCGAGTTGATAGCGCCGAACTTGCGGTAAAGCGCGCAGGTAATCGCGCTGTGGGAAGTGTTGCTTCCAGTGATGCTTTTTTCCCATTTGCCGATGGGTTACAAATATTGATTGCCGCAGGAATTTCTGCAGTTGTTTCACCAGGTGGAAGTGTTCGAGACGAAGAGGTTATTGCAGCGGCAGAGCAGGCTGGAATCAGCTTGTATTTCACCGGCACACGTCATTTCTCACATGCATAAATTCCAATAAGATAAGAACATGAGCGCAACTATTCTCGATGGCAAGGCTTTAGCTGCAACAATTAAAAAAGATTTAGCTGTGCGAGTTATTGAATTAAAGAAAAAAGGAATCACACCAGGACTGGGAACAGTTTTAGTTGGCGATGACCCTGGTTCACATTCATATGTTGGCGGCAAGCATCGTGATTGCCAAGAAGTCGGAGTCACATCAATTCGTGTTGACCTTCCAGCTTCTGCCTCACAAGCAGATATTCTGGCAGCAATTAAAGATCTCAATAATGCAAAAGAGTGCACTGGTTATATTGTGCAATTGCCTATGCCAAAAGGAATTGATACACAGGCAATTCTTGAGGCGATTGATCCAGCAAAAGATGCCGATGGATTGCACCCAATGAACTTAGGAAGATTAGTAGCTGGATATGACGCACCACTTCCGTGTACACCTCGAGGAATTGTTGCTCTGCTACAGCATTACAACGTTTCACTTAAAGGAGCTGAAGTCACTGTTATTGGTCGCGGACTAACAGTTGGCCGTCCCCTTGGTTTGTTACTTACACGCAAACAAGAAAATGCAACCGTAACGTTGACTCACACGGGCACTAAAGATTTAGGACTACATACTCGCAATGCAGACATTGTTGTCGCAGCTATCGGTCAGGCACATTTTCTTAATGCATCAATGATTAAAGCCGGAGCAGCAGTTATTGATGTTGGAATTTCACGAACAGATGCAGGATTACTTGGAGATGTTCACCCAGATGTAATGGATAAAGCTGGATTTGTTGCACCGATGCCAGGTGGAGTCGGCCCGATGACACGAGCAATGCTAGTTACGAATGTTGTAGACGCGTGTTCTTAGATTCGCGAATAATTAAAATCGCTAGTTACGCATTGGTTGTGGTTGGCGTTATTTTGGGTGCCCTGAGTTTTGTCCGATCCGGATCGCTTCTTATTGCCTTAGGAACATTGGGAATTGCATTTCCTGCACGGCACGTACGTACAATTGAGTTCTATTTCCCCGTGGCAATTGCAGTCGGACTCTTCGTCCTGGCAATTTCACTGCCGCATGGGTTGTAGAGTTGTCTTGATATCAAGGCATTATTTCCACCAAATATTGAAAGAAGGATGCAATCCATGGCTGGCAAAGTAACCGTCGTTGGCGCAGGTTTTTATGGTTCAACAACTGCAATGCGATTGGCTGAGTACAACATCTTTGACACGGTTGTATTAACTGACATCCTTGAAGGAAAGCCAGAAGGTTTGGCATTAGATATGAATCAATCTCGCTCGATTGAGGGATTTGAAACTAAAGTTATTGGTGCAACCACAACTGCTGATGGTGCCGGTTATGAAGCAACTGCAAATTCTGATGTTGTCATCATTACTGCTGGATTACCTCGCAAACCTGGCATGAGTCGAATGGATCTCATCGGAGTAAATGCTGGAATTGTTCGAGGGGTTGCCAAAAATATCGCAAAGCATTCACCCAAGGCAGTCATAATCGTGGTTTCAAATCCACTCGATGAAATGACAGCGTTAACGCAAATTGCTACAGCTTTTCCTTATAACCGCGTAATGGGTCAAGCAGGCATGCTTGATACTGCGCGCTTTACAGATTTTGTTGCTGAAAAACTCAATGTTTCTGTCTCTTCTGTAAAGACATTAACTCTGGGTTCACATGGCGAAACGATGGTCCCAGTTCCAAGTCGCTGCACAGTTGGCGGCGTTGCGCTGAGTCAGAAATTATCGCAAGCAGAGATTGATGAACTAGTTGATCGCACAAGAAATGGTGGCGCAGAAGTTGTTGCACTACTTAAAACAGGTTCTGCTTATTACGCGCCATCAGCAGCTGCAGCGCGCATGGCAAAAGCTGTAATCGAAGACTCTGGAGCAACCATGCCTGTGTGTGCATGGGTTGATGGCGAGTACGGAATATCTGGTGTTTATCTTGGCGTTGAAGCTCAGATTGGCCGCGACGGTATTAAGAAGGTTGTTGAAACTAAACTTACTGATAGCGAATTAGCGGCGCTAAAAGTTGCTGCCGAAGCAGTTCGTGCAAAACAAGCAGACGTACTAACACTCTAAGGGGAGCGCAGAGCATGTCCAAGATCAAAGTTGAAGGAACTGTCGTTGAATTAGATGGCGATGAAATGACTCGCATCATTTGGCAGTTCATTAAAGATTCGTTGATCCTTCCTTATCTAGATGTAAATCTTGAATATTACGATCTGGGTATGGAAAACCGCGATGCAACAGATGATCAAGTAACTATTGACTCAGCGCGGGCAATTCAAAAGCACGGAGTTGGAATTAAATGTGCAACCATCACGCCAGATGAAGCTCGTGTTGAAGAATTTGGCTTGAAGAAAATGTGGAAATCTCCAAATGGAACAATCCGTAATATTTTAGGTGGCGTAATTTTTCGCGAACCAATCATTATTAGTAACGTTCCGCGCTTGGTTCCTCACTGGACCAAGCCAATTGTTATAGGTCGCCATGCATTTGGCGATCAATATAAAGCCACAGATTTTAAAGTTCCAGGACCGGGAAAACTCACTCTTTCATTTGTTCCAGAAGATGGTTCAGCTCCCATGGAATTTAACGTATTTGATTTTCCTGCTGCAGGTGTTGCAATGGGCATGTACAACCTTGATGATTCAATTCGTGACTTCGCTCGAGCATCACTGAATTACGGTTTGAATCGAAAATACCCAGTTTATCTCTCAACTAAGAACACAATTCTTAAAGCATACGATGGACGCTTTAAAGATATTTTCGAAGAGATTTACCAAGCAGAGTTTAAATCAGCATTTGATGCTGCTGGTATTTGGTATGAACACCGTTTAATCGATGACATGGTGGCAATGTCACTTCGAATGGAAGGTGGTTATGTCTGGGCTTGCAAAAACTATGACGGAGATGTTCAGTCAGACACCGTTGCTCAAGGCTATGGCTCACTTGGATTAATGACATCAGTGTTGATGACACCAGATGGCAAAATAGTTGAATCAGAAGCTGCGCATGGAACAGTTACACGTCACTATCGCGATCATCAAGCAGGTAAGGCAACATCTACAAATCCAATAGCATCGATTTTTGCATGGACTCGCGGACTTGCTCACCGAGCAAAATTAGATAGCAACAAAGAGTTAGCTCAATTCTGCGAAACTCTGGAACGTGTATGTGTTCAAACCGTTGAGCAAGGAAAGATGACAAAAGACTTGTCACTTTTGATTTCTAAGGATGCGCCATGGCAGACCACACAGGAGTTCCTCAATTCAATTGATGAAAACCTCAAGAAGGCAATGGCTTAATCTTTATGAATTCCGAGCGGGGTGCGCTAGCACTTGTTGGCTCAGGTGAGTACTTAATCCAGATGCAAGAGATTGAATCTGATCTGTTGCAACGTGCTATTTCTAAAGGCAAGTCCAATACGTATATACAAATTCCTACGGGGGCCGGCCTTGAAAGTGCTGATCGAATTGAATTCTGGAAAGAACGCGGAGCCGCACAAGCCAAACGAATAGGCGCCCAATGCCGATTCCTACCAATATTAAGTAGAGAAGATGCCTTTAAGGAAGAGTACATCTCTGAAATTTCTAATGCTGGATTGATTTATTTTTCAGGCGGCGATCCTGGTTACATCACCGAAGTATTTAATCAAACTCCACTCTGGGAAAAAATCAGAAGTGAGTTTAATTCAGGAACTTCACTTGCCGGATGTTCAGCTGGTGCGATGGCCTTTGGTTCAAAAATAGTTGGTATCAGAAAATCACATGCTCAAAGTGGTCTTGGATTGATTTCTAATATTGAAGTAATTCCGCATTACGACAAATTTCTCGGATGGGTTCCAGATCGAATTGCATCAATTGCACTAAGAAGTGATGAAGGTGCGTACTTAATTGGAATAGATGAAGACACAGCACTTGTCCTTACTGATACATGGCAAGTTCAGGGCCGTGCAAAAGTCCATGTTCTTAGAGGACTAGAAAATTCACCACACACATTTACAAGCGGTGAAGAGATTGCCTTAGTTCAGAATTTTACGTGATTATGAATTCAAGGGTGCTACACCAATAAAATCTGCGACAAAAGCATTTGCTGGATTGTCATACAGATTTTGAGGTGTATCGACTTGCTGAAGGACTCCATCTTTTAGCACCGCCACACGATCACCCATTGTCATAGCTTCTACTTGATCATGGGTTACGTAGACAGTAGTAATCCCTAAACGACGTTGTAGCGCTGCAATCTGAGTGCGAGTTGCAACGCGCAATTTTGCATCTAAATTTGAGAGTGGTTCGTCCATGAGAAATACCTGTGGTTCGCGAACAATCGCGCGCCCCATTGCAACTCTTTGACGTTGTCCACCAGATAATGCCTTTGGTTTACGATCTAAGAATTCTTCAAGATCGAGCAGCTTTGCGGCTTCTAGGACTCTGCGCTCACGCTCTTCTTTTGCAATTCCTGCAATCTTTAGAGCGAAACCCATATTTTCTGCAACACTCATGTGTGGATATAAAGCATATGATTGAAAAACCATTGCGACATCGCGATCTTTTGGAGCAACATCTGTGACATCTATGCCACCGATTAATATGCGCCCGCTATCAACTTCTTCTAATCCGGCAAGCATTCGAAGTACTGTTGATTTACCGCACCCTGAAGGTCCGACAAGAACTAAGAATTCGCCATCTTTAACTTCAAGAGTTAAATTATTTACAGCCGGAGTTGTTGAACCGGGATAAATACGTGAAGCTTTTTCAAATGTAACTGTTGCCATGAGAGATTTCTCCTTCTCCGGGCAGGTACGTGCCCGACGATCCGAGGATGAAGGTGATGAGCCCGGTTGGACCCAACGTAGGTAAGTTTAGCGGGTATAGACAAAGCACATTCCTGTAGAGTTGCACCCTTATGGAGCCCCACTCGTTCGGCGGATTAATCGCAGCCTTATTTACAATTGCAGGTCTGATACTCCTAGGTTCTCTCTTTGTCGCAGCTGAAATTGCTCTTATCTCACTTCGCGAAAGCCAAATTCGACAATTGGCAACTAAGGGTAAACGTGGAAAGCGCGTCGCTTTACTCTCAGAAAACCCGAATAGATTTTTAGCGGCAGTTCAGGTTGGTATAACGCTGTGTGGATTTTTATCCGCTGCTTTGGGTGCCGAAAAGCTTGGAGACTATGTAATTCCATGGCTTGAAAGTCTGGGAGTTAACGACTCACTTAGTTCGATCACATCACTAATCGGTGTAACTATCATCATCGCTTATTTCTCATTAGTCTTTGGTGAGCTCGTTCCAAAGCGTTTAGCACTATTTCGTACAGAACAGATTTCTCTTGCACTTGCTCCAATAATTGAAGTCGTAGCAGTGCTTTTCCGACCAATTATTTGGTTGCTCTCACACTCGACAAACGCTGTTGTTCGAATTTTTGGTGTTGATCCAAAAGAGCAGCGCACCGCAATGTCTGAAGAAGAATTGTTGGATTTAGTCGCAGGCCACGCTGCATTAACTGATGAAGAACGTGACATCGTTGAAGAAGTATTTAACGCATCCGAAAAACAAATCCATGAACTCATGGTGCCCCGCACAGAAGTCGATTTCATGGATGCATCGCTGACTATTTCGAAAGCAATTGCTCTCGCAGTTGATAAGGCTCACTCTCGTTACCCAGTTGTCCGTGGCTCTACGGATGAAGTAATTGGATTTATTCACGTGCGTGATTTGCTGGACACATCTTTGGTATCAACTGGTGGCAAAGTACAAGAGCTAGTCAGAAATATTATGTTTATGCCGGGCACAAAAGGCGTTCTGCCTGCATTGACTGAAATGCGTAATCAAAGACAACACCTTGCAATTGTTCTGGATGAATACGGTGGAACTGACGGAATTATTACTATGGAAGATCTCGTTGAATGTCTTGTTGGAGACATTCGAGATGAGTATGACTCTGATGACATGGAAGTTCAGATTGAGTCGCATACGGGAGATTTTGAAGTTGATGGACTTATTTCGATTGAAGACTTGCGCGAACAAACTGGCCTTGAAATTCCAGAAGGTCCATATGAAACTGCGAGTGGATTTGTGATGCACGTCCTTGGTCGAATTCCAGCATTAAATGATGTTGTCAGCATTAATGGATTAAGAATCACGGTTTTAACGCTAGAAGGTAAGCGAGCAGGTCAACTATTGATCTCTCAAAACGCCTAGTCCGTGCGAGAATTAAGACCATGAGCACAAAGCGAGTTTTGTCAGGCATTCAGCCAACAAGTGACTCCTTTCACCTTGGAAATTATCTTGGCGCCGTTAAGCAATGGGTTGAATTACAAGATGGTCACGATGCTTTTTATTGCATCGTCGATCTACATGCATTAACTGTTGAAACAGATCCTGCATTAATGCGTAAGAGAACCTTGGTTTCTGCGGCCCAATTGTTGGCACTTGGAATCTCACCTGAAAAATCTACGCTCTTTGTGCAATCACACGTTCCAGAACATAATCAATTGGCATGGGTCATGGAGTGCATTACAGGATTTGGTGAAGCAAGCCGAATGACTCAATTTAAGGATCGAAGTGCAAAAGGCGGAACTGATTCAACAAAAGTTGGAGTGTTCACTTACCCAATGTTGATGGCTGCAGATATTTTGTTATACCAAGCAGATTTAGTTCCAGTCGGTGAAGATCAACGTCAACATATTGAACTTACGAGAGATTTAGCAGAGCGATTTAATTCACGTTATGGAGCTACTTTTAATATTCCCTCAGGATTCATCCTTAAGCAAGGTGCCAAAATTTATGATTTGCAAAACCCAACTGCAAAAATGAGTAAGTCTTCTGATTCAGTCTCTGGGCTTATCGAAATCCTTGATTCTCCCGAAATTAATGCAAAGAAGATTAAGTCAGCAGTTACTGATGCTGGGCGAGAGATAAAATTTGATGAAAAAGAAAAACCTGGAGTGAGTAATTTATTAACAATTCACAGCGCGCTATCAGGTCAAAAGATCTCTGATCTAGAAAATCACTTTTCAGGTAAAGGTTATGGCGACCTTAAAGGTGAAGTAGCCGATGTAGTAGTGGAATATCTCAAACCAATTAGAGAGAAAACCCTTGAATTGTTATCTGATGAGGCGCATCTGCTGGCAATGCTCTCCAAAGGGGCGGCAAAGGCCCATGAAGTCTCATCCACAACCCTTGCTAAGACCTACTCCAACTTAGGTTTGGTGCGCTAAGTAGCGTAAGAGTTTCAACGTAAGGTTGAGAGTTTTTTATAAAACTTTGTTCAGAAACGGCGCCCCGTGAATTCCTAATATTTTTGTGTTTCTGGCTGTAAAAATACTAGGCTCACCCATAACGACAACCCTTGGTTATATGTAGAAAACATACAACTGGGACCCCTTGGAGGAAAATTGAAGAAGTCAATTCGTATTGCGGCACTCGTCGCAGCTGCAACTCTCGCTGCTGGTGCACTCGTTGCTCCAACTGCAAATGCAGCAACCAAAGTAAAGGCAGCAATTGCCTATGACATCGGTGGACGTGGCGATAAGTCATTCAATGACTCAGCCGCAGCCGGTCTAGACAGAGCTAAGAAGACTTTAGGCGCAACAGTTAAAGAAGTAACAGTTACACAAGGAACTGATTCAGAGCGCGAAGACAAACTACGTCTTCTTGCAAAAGCTGGATATAACCCAATCGTCGCAGTTGGTTTCCTCTATGCAGGACCACTGAAGAAGGTTGCAACAGAATTTCCAAAGATCCAATTCGCAATCGTTGATGATTCATCAGTTGCACTTCCAAACGTTTCATCACTCGTATTCGCTGAAGAGCAGGGTTCATACCTTGCTGGCGTAGCTGCTGCTCTTGCATCAGTAACTGGTGAAATCGGATACATCGGCGGCGTACGTATTCCACTACTTCAGAAGTTTGAAGCTGGATTCGTTGCAGGTGTAAAGGCAACAGATAAGAACGCAACAGTTGACGTTAAGTACGTTACAGAGCCACCTGACTTCGGTGGATTCAATGACCCTGCTAAAGCAAAGGTTATTGCGAACGGAATGATCGATAAGGGTATCGATGTTATTTACTCAGCAGCAGGCGGTTCAGGTGCGGGTAACTTCGCAGCTGCAGTTGATTCTGCTAAGTACGGTAACAAGGTATGGACTATCGGTGTTGACTCTGATCAGTACCTGACAGCATCAGCAGCAGAACAGAAGAACATGCTTACATCAATGCTAAAGCGCGTTGACAATGCTGTTTATGACGTTCTTGCAGCAGCAAGTGCTGGCAAGAAGGTTAATGATGCACTAGGTGGCGGAGCATTTGGCCGTACCTATGGCTTGAAGCTTGGTGGAGTTGGAGTTTCATACTCTGGCGGATACATCAACAAGTACAAGTCAAAGATTGATGCAGCTGCTAAGGCAATTACTGCTGGAAAAATTAAGGTACCAACAACTCCAGCGAAGTAATTTCAAGCAGTAAATCTGTAAAAACTTAATAAAAGTAGTGGCGCTCGGTCCGAAAGTGGAGTTAGATTCACTTGTAGGACCGGGCGCTTCTCTTTAACGGTAGTGAACCAAAATGAATAGGAGACTTTTGTAGTGGCGATAGCAGTTGAGCTTCGACATATAAGCAAAAGATTTCCAGGGGTAGTCGCAAATAAAGACGTCTCCATCAAGGTTGAATCTGGATCAGTTCACGCGCTCATTGGTGAAAATGGTGCTGGAAAATCAACTGTTATGAAAATTTTGTATGGAATGCAACGCCCGGATAGTGGCGAAATTTTGGTTGCGGGAAAAACAGTGCACTTTAAGAAACCTGCAGATTCCATTGATGCTGGAATCGGGATGGTCCACCAACATTTTATGCTCGCTGATAATTTTACAGTGTTAGAAAATATCGTTCTTGGATATGAACCATCACATGGTGGAGTTATAGATTTTAATCAAGCACGAATAAAGATTAATGAAATGGCTGCGGCCTATGGCCTCACCGTGGATCCTGATGCTCTTGTGGCAGATTTAGGCGTTGGCCAACGCCAACGTGTGGAAATTCTCAAGGTTTTGTATCGCGGAGCAAAAATTCTGATCTTTGATGAACCAACTGCGGTTCTAGTCCCACAAGAAGTTGATGAACTCTTCCAGGCGCTGCAAGGTCTGCGCAAAGAAGGTTTAACAGTTATTTTCATTACTCATAAGCTTGATGAAGTTTTACGTGTAGCAGATGACGTCACAGTAATCCGAGCTGGATCCACAGTTGCTGAAGTAAAAGCTTCTGGAGTAAATGCTAAAAAATTAGCTGAATTGATGGTTGGAAGTGAGTTGCCTTCACCAGAAATTCATGGAAGCGCAAAGAGAAATGAAGTCACACTTTCACTAAAGAATCTAACTGTTGCCGCTGAGTCTGGTGCGCGAAATCTAGTAACTGATGTGAGTTTTACTCTGCATGCCGGTGAAGTACTTGGAATTGCAGGTGTTGAAGGAAATGGTCAGAGTGAATTAATTGAGGCAATACTTGGTTTACGTGATTACACGGGCACTGTAGTTTTTAAAGGTGAACCACTTGATAGTGAATCAGTTTCTGATCGTCGAGATATGGGCATTGGCTTTATTCCCGAAGATCGCCAACGTCAGGCGCTCTTAATGGCATCTCCATTGTGGGAGAACAGAATTTTGGGACATCAGCGCGGAAAGCCAGTTATGAATGGTGTACGCATTGATCGCAAAGCAACAATGGCTGACACGATTCGAATCATGCAAGAGTTTGATGTTCGAGCTCCGGGTCCAGATACTTTGGCACTTGCCCTTTCAGGGGGAAACCAACAAAAATTTATTGTCGGTCGCGAAATGAGTGGATCGCCATCATTGCTTTTGGCATCACACCCAACACGTGGCGTAGATGTTGGTGCGCAAGCCGCTATTTGGAATGAATTACGTGCAGCGCGCGAAAAAGGAATGGCAATTGTTTTAATTAGCGCCGACCTCGAAGAACTCATTGGTTTATCTGATCGATTGGTTGTGATGCTTCGTGGATCAGTCACCGCCGAATTAGATCCTGCAAAGACGACTCCAGAAAAACTCGGTTCTGCAATGACAGGTGCGGCGTAATGAGATTCAAACCTGGCAAAATCGCACTTTCTATCGCAGCTCCAGTTTTTGCTACCGTCTTTAGTTTGGCTGTTTCAAGTGCATCTTTACTGGCAACAAATAAATCACCTCGCGAAGCTTTTGCAATCATGTGGGAATTTGGTTCTGGCGCGGGATCATTAATGGAAGCTGTAAATCTTGCCACCTCTTATTACATCGCTGCGATTGCAATTGCTCTGACATTTAGAGCCGGATTATTTAATATCGGCGTCGAAGGTCAGCTTCGCTTGGGCTCGCTCTTTGCTGCCTATTTCGGAGCAATGATTGCGTTGCCACCGGTGCTGCACATCGCTGCAATATTTTTCATTGCAATGTTTGTCGGAGGATTATGGGCTGCAATCGCGGCCTATATGAAAGTAAAGCGTGGTGTGAGTGAAGTTATTTCAACAATCATGCTTAACAGTATTGCTGGTGGATTATCTGCATACCTGCTCTCAAAACACTTTATGGTCAAAGTTGAAGGCAGCAATGACTTAGCGACTAAACCACTTGCACCTAGCGGACAATTCCCGGATTTAATGCCGGTGCTCAAAAAACTTGGAGTCGAAGAACAGCCTGGTGGCGGCGTTTACGGAATGTTGATCATCGCGATAGTTTTAGGAATCGGATTCTGGTTTGTTGTTAATCGCACCAGGTTTGGTTTTGAATTGCGATCAACTGGTATGAATCCGATTGCAGCGCGAGTCAGTGGTGTTGATTCAAAGAAGATGACTTTTATTGCACTCGTTGCAAGTGGCGCGATAGCCGGTCTTGCGGGTTTGCCAACATTGCTAGGTGATACTCACAGTTACACATTAGGTTTCCGCGGTGGCGTTGGTTTTACGGCCATTGCAATTGCACTGCTAGGTCGCAACTCGGCTGTAGGAATGGCAATTAGTGCTTTGTTATTTGGTTTCTTGGAAGTAGCTTCGCGAACACTAGAACTGATTGATATCGCACCAGAGACTTATGTGATTATGCAGGGTTCAATTTTACTTAGCGCTGTTATTGCATACGAAGTAGTTCGCCGATACCAGCTCACACTTCAAAGTCAGGCTTTTGCTAAGGAAGGTGACAAGTAGTGTTAGAAAAAGGAAAGCTTTCAGGCATGCGCCGCATAATTGTGATTTTCTTTGGGATAATTGCGATACTTTCAATCATCCGAATTGCAACAGGTGCATCAGATTTAACGAGCGTTGGTACCGCAAAGGCTGCACTCTTACTTTCAGTTCCGATTGTTTTGGCAGCCCTGGGTGGTTTATTTGCTGAACGTGCAGGAGTTGTAAACATTGGTCTTGAAGGCATGATGATCATGGGTGCATGGGCTGGTGGATTTATTGGAAGCATGCACGGCCCATGGATGGGATTAGTAGGAGCAATTATTTTTGGGGCAGTTGGTGCTTTGGTGCACGCTGTTGCAACAATTACATTTGGTGTTGACCATGTGGTCTCTGGTGTTGCCATCAATATTATTGCCGCCGGTTTAGTTCGATACATCTCAACAATCCTGGCTCAAGGTGGATCCTGGCCAGGACCATCACAATCACCAGATGTTGAACCAATTGGGCAAAATGGATTACCAATTCTTTCGGCCGGAAAGTATTTTGGTTGGCAAAGTCCTGATTTGCTTGGTGCAATAGGTGAAAAGAATTGGTTCTTGATTTCAGATATTTCTCGAGTGCTACGCGGATTAACGGGCGAACTTTCTTACGTAACAATGATTGCAGTTGCCCTTGTTCCGCTGAGCTATTTCATCTTGTGGAAGACATCATTTGGATTGCGTCTGCGCAGCACAGGTGAATCACCAATTGCTGCTGAATCACTCGGTGTAAATGTTTATGCAATGAAATATTGGGGAGTTTTACTCTCTGGTGGATTTGCAGGTCTTGGTGGCGGATTCTTAGCAATCGTTGCAGCAAATCACTATCAGGAGAATCAAATAGGCGGCCGCGGATATATTGGATTAGCTGCAATGCTCTTTGGTAATTGGCGTCCAGGCGGATTATTTGCAGGTGCTGCGCTCTTTGGATTTGCCGATGCGCTACAACTGCGAGACTCCACCGCAATTCATGCGCTACTTCTTCTAATTGTTGCATTCTTACTCTTCGCATCATGGCGATCATTTAAGAAGGCGAAAATGATTGGCGGATTAGTAGCCCTTGCAGTTGCTGCATTTTTTGCCTGGTTCTTTATAGCCTTCGATGAACTTCCTGGTCAGCTAGTTACGATGACACCTTACTTAGCAACATTGATTGTCTTATCTTTTGCTTCACAACGATTACGAGGGCCTGCCGCTGCAGGATTCCCATATAGACGTGGTGGATTGAAATAAATGACACTGACTCCTGATTGGCAACTCTTACATTCAACTGCAATTGCTGCGAGTAAAAAAGCGTATGCACCATATTCAAATTTTCCGGTGGGTGTTGCAGGTTTGGTCAATGATGGACGAATTATCAGTGGCTGTAACGTTGAAAATGCGAGTTACGGACTTGGATTGTGCGCGGAATGCAGCATGACATCAGAGCTAGTAATGAGTGGCGGCGGCCGTTTGGTTGCTGTTCTGTGTGTTGATGCACAAGGTGATTACTTGGCCCCGTGCGGACGATGCAGGCAACTCTTATTCGAACATGGTGGCAATGAGTTACTACTTATGACACCTGATGGACCTATGAAAATGTCTACGATTTTGCCTTGGGCATTTGGTCCTGATGATTTAGATCGTAAATAGTTTTAGATGAGTGCGTTAGAACCCTTTTCGGCAGTAGAAATCATTGCTGCTAAACGCGATAAAGCAGTTCTCACAAATCCACAGATCGATTGGGTAATCGATGCATATACACGTGGAGCAGTTGCCGATGAACAAATGTCTGCATTGTTGATGGCAATTTTACTTAATGGAATGAATTCACAAGAAATATCTCGCTGGACTAATGCCATGATAAATAGCGGTGAGAAAATGAATTGGTCAATGCTTGATCGTCCCACAGTAGATAAACACTCAACAGGAGGAGTTGGTGACAAAATAACTTTGCCATTAGCGCCCCTTGTTGCAGCATGTGGTGCTGCGGTTCCACAATTATCTGGACGTGGATTGGGTCATACTGGTGGCACATTAGATAAGTTAGAAGCGATTGCAGGCTGGCAAGCATCTCTTAGCAATGAAAAAATGCTACAAGTTTTGCAAGAGTGTGGAGCGGTTATTTGCGCCGCAGGTGCTGGTTTGGCTCCGGCGGATAAAAAGTTGTATGCACTACGTGATGTGACTGCAACGGTTGAAGCAATTCCACTTATTGCATCATCGATTATGAGTAAGAAAATCGCAGAAGGTACGAGTGCGCTGGTTCTAGATGTTAAAACTGGCTCTGGTGCATTTATGAGCGATCCATTAAAGGCTCGTGAATTAGCACAAACAATGGTTGGCCTTGGAAAAGACGCTGGAGTAAAAACTCTTGCGTTGGTAACTGCGATGGATGTTCCCCTTGGCCTTACAGCTGGAAATGCACTGGAAGTTCGGGAATCACTAGAAGTTCTAGCAGGCGGCGGTCCAGCAGATGTTGTGGAGTTAACAATTATTTTTGCCCGTGAGATGTTGGAACTCGTTGGCATTAAAGGAAAAGATCCCGAGCGTGCTCTTAAAGATGGTTCTGCAATGGATGTGTGGCGAAAAATGATTAGCGCTCAGGGCGGAAATCCAGATGCACCGCTGCCGGTTGCAAAAGAGAAATTAACAATATCTGCCGATGCAAGCGGCACCGTTTTGTCTATGGATGCAATGTCAGTTGGTGTGGCTGCTTGGCGCTTAGGAGCAGGGCGCTCACGTCAAGGAGAGAGTGTGCAATCTGGCGCTGGAATCGAAATTCATAAGAAACCTGGCGAAAAGATCGTCGCAGGAGAGCCTTTGTATACCCTTCATACCGATACGCCTGAACGATTTGCACGAGCGCAGGAAGTACTAGAAGGTAGTGTTGCAATTGGTAGCACAGATGTGAAGCGACTTCCGCTTATCGTGGAACGAATTAATTGAAATTGGTGAAAAAGTGAGTATGCAAAGTATTCCAACGATCGAGCAGATTAAACGTGTTCCAAAGGTTTTATTACACGATCACTTAGATGGTGGATTACGCCCACAAACAATTATTGATATCGCTAAGAAAATTGGATACACCGCTCTACCCACAGATAATGCAGAAGAATTAGGCGAATGGTTTCGTGAATCGTGCGATTCTGGATCTTTGGTGCGCTACCTAGAAACTTTTAGTCACACCATCGCAGTCATGCAAACCCGAGAAAATATTATTCAAGTTGCGCGTGAATGCGCACTCGACCTTGCTCGAGACGGAGTTGTCTACGCTGAAGTTCGAGGAGCGCCCGAGCTATTTACTGAGCAGGGACTCTCACTCGATGACGTTATCCAAGCAACTTTAGATGGCTATCGCGAAGGTGAAGAGTTGGCACGTAAAGAAGGATTCACAATTCGCGTGCAATCTCTCTTATGTGGAATGCGACAAAATAATCGATCTCAAGAAGTTGCCGAATTAGCAGTTAAGTATCGCGATAAAGGTGTTGTGGGATTTGATATCGCAGGCCCTGAAGATGGCTTCCCACCTTCTAATCAACAAAGCACATTTGAGTATCTTCGTCGTGAAGATGCACACTTTACAATTCACGCCGGTGAAGCCTACGGACTGCCATCTATTTGGGAAGCTATTCAATTATGTGGAGCAGAACGCCTAGGTCACGGCGTAAGAATTATTGATGACATTGACGTAAGCAGCGGCGAACCTAAATTAGGTCAACTCGCTTCATATATTCGTGACCGAAGAATTCCACTAGAACTCTGTCCAACATCGAATTTACAAACGGGGGCTGCGAAAAATATTGAGCAGCATCCCATTGGAATTTTGGCAAAACTGCGCTTTCGAGTAACGCTAAATACGGATAATCGCTTAATGAGCCAAACTTCCATGACTCATGAAATGACAGAAGTAGTTCGGGCATTTAAGTGGGATTTCGCTGATTTACAAAGAATTACAATTAATGGGATGAAGAGTGCATTCATTCCTTACCCAGAGCGGCTAGAAATAATCGAAAAGATTATTAAGCCAGGATATGCAGCGATTGCATCTGAATAAATGATTGATTTTCTAGACAAAGACTTCATAGAAAATCCATATCCAGCGCTTGAACAATTACGGGCAGAAGGTAAACCCATCTGGCATGAGGGTGTTCAGATGTATCTGGCAGCTAGATACGAGGATGCAAATGAAGTATTGCGAACCAAATCTTTAGGACGTATTTTTAAGCCGAAAGATCCCGAATTTGAATGGGATGTATTTAACTGGTTACACGCTGATTCAATTCTAGATAGTGAACCACCTAAACACACTCGCTTGCGTTCACTGGTTGCCAAAGCATTTAATCGAAACAAAATCGAAAGCCAGCGCCCTGCCATAGAAAAAATCACTAATGAGTTACTGGACGCTATTGAGGTAAAAATTCACGCTGGACAGACTTTTGATGTCATCGCAGATTACGCGGAGCCACTTCCAGTAAAAGTCATCGCTGCTTTATTGGGATTTCCGCAGGAAGATGAGTATTTGTTAAGGCCGTGGTCTCAATCAATAGTAAAGATGTATGAAGTTAATCCAACTCTTGAACATCAAAACGAAGCCAAAGAAGCTGCAAGAGAGTTTGCTGATTATGTTCATGGACTAATGCTGGATCGCAAGAAGAATCCAGGCACTGATTTAATCAGCGACCTGGCCGCAGTTGAAGAGAGCGGTGAAAAGTTAAGTGCCCACGAATTAGTAGCCACGTGCATTCTTTTACTAAACGCCGGCCATGAAGCAAGTGTTAATGCTTTTGGAAATGGAATGGTTGCTGCACTCTCACGTCCTGATCAAGCAGCGTTACTGCGCACCCGAGCGCGCGAGATTGCAGAAAGTGCAGTTGAAGAATTCTTACGTTTTGATGCTCCGCTTCATCTATTTGAGCGAACTGCGACAGCCGATACAACCATCGGGGGAGTAATAGTTAAAGAAGGTCAAAAAATTGCATCCTTGTTGGGCTCTGCTAACCGTGATGAAAAAATCTTTGAACGTTCAAATGAGATGGATCTCTTGCGAAATCCCAACCCACACATTGGTTTTGGTGCAGGTATACATTTTTGCCTAGGAGGCCCACTTGCTCGTCTTGAAATGGGAATTTCTTTACCGGCTCTTTTTGAAAGATTTAAAGATATTGAATTAGCAAGTACTCCAAAGCGACGTCCAACTTTTGTTTTACGTGGTTATGAAAGTGTTGAAATTTCAGCTGCACGTGGATAAGAAGATTGCGCGCCTTTTCTTGTCACGCTAATTGATGCAATACGACAAGCAAATTGAGCCGCTGAGGATGGATCTAATCCACGACCGAGTGCATATGAAAAGGATCCTATAAAGCAATCGCCAGCACCAGTGGTGTCAACTGCATTAACTGACTCTGTCGGAATTCGTGTAATTGTTCCTGATTCCGAAATAAGAATTGCACCAGCGCTTCCCACAGTGATTACAGAGTTCTTCCCTTCTCGAAACTTCTCTAGATTAAAGCTCTCTGGAGCAGATCCAGTAAATTGCTTGAACTCCACCTCATTGGGAATTAACCAATCTGTAACTTCTAATAACTCAGCACTTAACTCTTCAAAAGGAGCAGGATTCAAAATCGTTGTACACCCACGCTCTTTGGCTGCTTTAAATGCAGCTGTTGTGACAGCTTGTGGAATTTCGCACTGCCCAATAACTATCGAAAGTTCTGGAATAGAGTTGATGGCACCCACCGCATGCTTGGCGTTAAAGTCATGATTAGCACCTGAGACAACAATAATTCTATTTTCACCTGATTTATCTACCCAAATATGTGCAACACCTGTTGGCAATTCTGAAATTTTTACGAACTCTGAATTGATTTTTTGGCTGGTGAAATTTTCTTTGTAGGATTTTCCGAAGAGATCATCTCCGATGCTGCCAACCATATAAACATCAGCACCAGCTAGGGCTGCCATGACTGCTTGGTTCGCACCTTTTCCACCAAAGCCGGTTGCAAATAGATTTCCGAAAAGGGTTTGCCCGGGTGTCGGTAAAACGTCTGCATAACAAGTCAGATCCATGCAGGTACTGCCTACTATTGCGATCACTGGTGCTTTGGCCACGAAATAGATAATAGGCTAACTCCATGAATTCCACACCAGTAATACTTGATGTAGATACAGGAATCGATGATGCCTTTGCGATTTTATTCGCTGCCCGTCATCCATCAATAAAATTACTTGGGGTTACGTGTGTGGATGGAAATACAAATGTTGCCCAAGTTGTGGCAAATACACTTCAAGTACTAGATGCTGCTGGGGCTGGCGATATTCCTGTTGCTCGCGGGGCGATACGACCACTTCTTGGACAATCTCAATACGCTGAATATGTTCATGGTGAAGATGGAATGGGTGACTTAGGTTTACCGCCATCTCGTAGAAGTGTTGACTCTCGATCTGCAATCGAACTACTTCGCGATTTAGTTGATCAATCTAAAGAACCCGTGACACTAGTTCCACTAGCACCGCTGACAAATATTGCGTTGTTCTTGCGAGCATTTCCCGAGAGCGCAAAAAAACTTAAGCGAATTGTTCTCATGGGCGGTTCTGCATCAGCAGGAAATGCAACACCTGCCGCAGAATTTAACGTCTGGCATGATCCAGAAGCTGCCGCCATTGTTTTCCAAAGTGGTATTCCGATCACAATGTATGGCCTTGATGTTTTTATGCGTCCATGTGTAAGTGCTGAAGAAGCCGCAAAACTTTCTAAGTCATCAGATCCGTGTGCGCAATTTGCGGCACGATTGATAAGTGCATTTATTGAGCGCATTGGCTCACCGGTTACATTGGGTGATTATGGAGCGGTAGCAAGTGTTATTGCACCTGAATTAATCACAACTGAGAGATTTGATGTAGTAGTTGATACTTCTTCAGGTCCAGCTAGAGGTCAAACGATTGTTGATCGCAGACCAGCACTTGAATTAGAAATAGAACCACTTCGCTTAGAAAATGCAGCCAAAGTCGATGTCACCTTAGATTTAGATGTTGAGGCAATGCGCCAGCTGTGGCTTAAAACTATTGATCCGAATTTCTAATTACACACCGATTGGGTGCCAGACAGTCTTTGACTCCATGAAAGCCAAGATTCGCCCAGGTGTAGCAACTTCTTTGAAAGCGTGAATTCGCTTTAAATTTTGTGCTCCAGCGACTTTTACTTCAGCAACCAATTTAGAATCTAATCCGGTGATATCTAGGCCATCAATATCCATATGAGATGCAAACCAAGGCGCTAATTCTGCAGTTTTTCCTGTCAAAATATTTACAACTCCAGCGGGTACATCACTAGTTGCAATCACTTCTGCAAGGCTCATTGCAGGAAGCGGAGCACTTTCACTGGCAAGTGCGATGACCGTGTTACCACTTGCAATAATTGGTGCAATTCCTGCGATAAAGCCAAGCAGTGCTGATTTCTTTGGAGCAATAAAACCAACAACACCGAGTGCTTCTGGAATCGTGAAGTTGTAATAAGGGCCAGCAACAGGGTTTGTGGCACCATCTAGTGCGCTGATTTTATCTGTCCAACCCGCATACCAAACAAGCAGATCGATACTTGCTTCAACTTCATCACTCGCCTTTTTCGCGGCAACGCCCGTGAGTTCTGAAATTTCAGAGATGAATTGTTCGCGGCGACCTTCTAGCATTTCTGCAATGCGATAAAGAATTTGTCCGCGGTTGTAGGCAGTTGCTTGAGACCAACCACTTTGAGCAGAGCGTGCCGCAACAACTGCGTCCTTAAGATCTTTACGCGAAGCCATACATGGGTTTGCAATGAAAACTCCTTTAGAGTTTTTCACTTCATATGTACGGCCAGATTCAGTGCGTGGGAAAGCCCCACCAATGAATAACTTGTAAGTTTTCTTCACATCAATGCGCTTACTCATATGAAACTCCTTTGAGATAAGCAGTTAAGCCGTGGCGACCACCTTCGCGACCCCAGCCAGACTCTTTGTAACCACCGAAGGGACTTGTTGGGTCAAATTTATTAAATGTATTTGCCCAAACAACTCCGGCCTTTAACTTTTGGGAAGCCCAGAGAATCTTTGAACCTTTCTCACTCCAGATACCTGCAGAAAGTCCGAAAGGAGTGTTATTTGCCTTATCAATTCCTTCTTGCGGAGTACGAAATGTGAGTACTGATAAAACTGGACCAAATATTTCTTCACGCGCAATTCGATGAGATTGCGTGACACCGGTAAATATTGTTGGAGCAAACCAGAAGCCTTTATTTGGCAGAGCACATTCAGGGCTCCAGCGTTGCGCACCCTCTGCATCTCCGGCAAGGGAGAGCTCCTTAATTATCTCTAACTGCGCGCGTGAATTAATAGCGCCTAAATCAGTGTTTTTATCGAGCGGATCTCCCACACGAATCTTTTCCATGCGCTTTTGCAACTTCTTAATAAATTCATCAGAAATACTCTCTTGAATTACAAGTCGTGATCCAGCGCAGCACACATGTCCTTGATTAAAGAAAATTCCATTGACAATTCCTTCTACGCTTTCATCAATCGCAGCATCTTCAAAGACGACATTTGCAGCTTTGCCACCTAGTTCTAAGGTCACACTCTTTGAAGTTCCGGCAACAGCTTGAGCAATGATCTTTCCAACTTCAGTAGATCCTGTGAATGCGATTTTGCTTATGCCTGGGTGGTTAACAATTAACGCACCTGTTGAACCATCTCCAGTGACGATATTTACAACACCTGCTGGTAATCCAGCTTGCTCACATACTTCTGCAAAGAGCAGAGCTGTCAGTGAAGTGGTCTCCGCCGGCTTTAGAACTACAGTGTTTCCAGTTGCAAGGGCAGGGGCAATTTTCCAAGCAAGCATAAGCAAAGGAAAATTCCAAGGAATAATCTGACCGACGACTCCGTGTGCTTTTGTTTTTGTACCAACACCTGCAAATTCAAGTTTATCAGCCCACCCTGCATGATAGAAAAAGTGCGCAGCGGCAAGAGGCACGTCAACATCACGAGATTCTCTAATTGGTTTTCCATTATCCAAACTTTCCAGCACAGCAAATTCACGAGCGCGCTCTTGCAATATGCGCGCGATTCTAAATAAATACTTACCACGTTCACGGCCTGAAAGTTTTGACCAGTGAGCATCTAGAGCTTTCTTGGCAGCTTTGACTGCTGCATCAACATCTTTTTTGCTGCCTAGAGCGATTGAGCTAAGAACTTCTTCAGTAGCAGGATTAATTGTTGGAAAATGTTTTTCTCCGGCTACAAATTTTCCACCGATGTAATGCCCATATTTAGGCTTAATGGAGACGCTGGCGCGTGATTCCGGCGCCGGTGCATATTCGAATGTCATGCGAAATTCTCCATTAATCGATCGTTACGTACTGAGGGCTAGCGTAGTAGCCATCATCCATTTTCATACGCTGCATCAATAGGTCATTAAGCAGTGCGCTAGCACCAATTCTAAATAGCTTTGGAGTTAGCCATTCAGGACCTGCAGTCTCATTTACGAGCACTAGTTGTTTGATCGCATCCTTGGTATTTCGGATGCCACCAGCTGGTTTAACTCCAATTCGCACTCCAGCCATCTCATAAAAGTCTCGAACTGCCTCAAGCATCACAAGCACAACTGGTGGTGTTGCCGCTGGAGCAATTTTACCGGTAGAAGTTTTGATGAAATCTGCGCCAGCGAGCATTGCTAAGTAGGAAGCTTTTCGAACATTGTCATATGTGACAAGTTCTCCTGTTTCAAAGATAACTTTAAGGTGGGCTTTGTCCCCGCATATTTCTTTGATAGCAACTATTTCATTGAAAACTTCAATATATTTTCCAGACAAAAAAGCCCCACGGTCAATGACCATATCTATTTCTGCAGCACCTGCGGCAATCGCATCCTTCGTATCTTGAATTTTAACTTCCATAGAAGCACGTCCAGATGGGAAAGCAGTTGAAACCGCTGCAACAGGAACATGTGTGCCACCAATTAAATCCAGATGAGTTCGCGCAATAGAGACCATGTCGTTATAGACGCAGACTGCTCCCACACTTGGAACGCTGAGATCTGTTGGATCTGGGCGAACTGCTTTTGCACATAATGCTTGCACTTTGCCTTGTGTGTCAGCACCTTCAAGTGTTGTTAAATCAACCATAGATATCGCGGTATCAATTGCCCAGCGCTTGCTAGTTGTTTTAATGCTTCTAGTTGCAAGCATTGCTGCGCGACTATCGGCGCCGACGGCATCAACGCCGGGCAAATCAGTAAGAAATTTCCGAAGTGAGGTGTCAGTTCCATCGGTGAGGCCGTAATACATCTCGCACCTCATCCAATCTCTCGGTTGTTAAGAAAGCAATTCTCTCAGTGAAGGGCGCAATTGTTCAAGTAGCGAATGCGCAATTGATTTATCTGAAGTGACTATTTCAACGTAGCACTTGATTTTTGGCTCTGTTCCACTTGGGCGAATAATGATCCGAATATTGTTTTCAAGCACAAATCGCAGACCATCGGTTGGGGGCAACGCATTACGAGGTTTTGATAAATCATCAGAAGACAAAACTTTAAATCCTGAAATTTCACTCAGAGGATGCGCCCTTAATTTGCTCATGATGACTGCAATAGAAGATATATCTGCAACACGGATAGAAATTTGCTCAGTCGCATGAAAACCATAGACAGCCCAAATTTCATCTAAGAAATCTAAAAGAGTCTTTCCTTGGCCATGTAAATCTGTAGCTATTTGAGCAATAGATAGGGCAGCAGATATTCCATCTTTATCATTGACAGTCGTTGCATCAACGCAAAACCCAATTGCTTCTTCGTATCCAAATGCAAGATGTGGAATTTTTGCAATGTATTTAAAGCCAGTTAAGGTTTCTTGAAAATCTAATCCATGGTGTGCTGCTATTTTGGAGAGAATTGAGGAGGAAACTATTGAGTTAGCTAAAGTTCCTGATTTAGTGTTTCGTGCAATTGATTCACCCAATATCGCGCCAATTTCATCACCCCGAAGAGCTCTCCAAGTTGCGTCACGATCCTTTACCGCGATTGAACAACGGTCAGCATCTGGGTCATTGGCAATTACTAAATCTGCATCAAATGTTTGGGCAGTTTCAAATGCTAAATCTAAAGCACCGACTTCTTCAGGATTAGGAAATGCAAGCGTTGGAAAATCTGGATCAGGTTGTGCCTGAGCTGCAACAAGAATTAATGAAGGAAAACCCGCACGATGAAAAACGCGTTGCAATGTCTTTGTTCCGACTCCATGCATTGCGGTATAAACAATTTTTAGATCTCCAGGACGCGGTGCTAATACTTTAGTTCGATCGACATATTTTTCTACGATATCTTCGCTGAGAATTTCCCATGTGTGCGCTCGTGGAATTGAACTCAAGCTCTCTATTTTCTCAATTTCAGCTGATATTTCTTTGTCAGCAGGGGAGATGATTTGTGAACCACGATAGTTCACTCCATCAACAGTTCCGCCTAAGTAAACCTTGTAACCGTTATCACTTCCCGGATTATGGCTAGCCGTAATCATAATTCCCACGTCAGTACCTAATTCGTTGATAGCAAATGCTAAAACTGGAGTTGGTAGGGGTCGTGGCAATACAAAAACCTTAAAACCGGCGCCGGCAAATATTTGAGCACTTAACTCTTCAAAGACATTAGATCCATGCCGTGCATCTCTTCCAATGACAACTGAAGTAAGTGATCGAGCTTTCATATATTGCACAATGCCAGCTGCTGTTCGTCCAACTACGGCTTGATTCATACATGAAGGACCTGGACCTAGTGGGCCACGCAAACCTGCAGTGCCAAATTGCAGGAAACCCGAGAAATATTTTCGAAGAGTAATTTCATCGCCTGATTCAATGAGCGCAATTAATTGTGCAGCAGTAACAGGATCGGGGTCATCTGCGACCCATGCTCTTACTTCAGTTAAAAGTTTTGAATCCATAAACTTAGAGTAACTTCGGAATAACTTCCTTGAGAAGAGTTCCCATGCGAGTTGCTGCAGCCTTTCCAGCAGCTATCACTTCTTCGTGATTGAGTTTTTCACCTGTGACACCTGCAGCAGCATTTGTTACCAAAGAAATGCCAAGAACTTCGGCTCCGAGAGCATGAGCCGCGATTGCTTCAGGGACTGTGGACATGCCAACTAAATCTGCACCCAGTGCTCTCATCATCAAAATTTCCGCAGGTGTTTCATACGTTGGCCCGCGCCAATGAACATAGACACCCTCAGCTAAGGAGTTATCGGCAGCTTTTACAATTGCTCTAATACGTTTGCTATATAAATCTGTGAGATCAACAAAATGCGCACCAATTAGGGGAGAGGTAGCAGTAAGTGAAATATGGTCTCGAATAAGAACTGGTTGGCCAACTGAATAACTCGTGTTGATGCCACCGCACGCATTTGTAAGGATGACGACTTTGCAGCCTGCTTTAACCGCTGTTCTGACGCCATGAACTACTGGCTCGATTCCTTTGCCTTCATATAAATGTGTGCGGCCAAGAAATACGAGTGCACGCAGGATTTTATCTCCGCTTTTAATTGAGTAGGAACGAATTTTTCCAGAATGACCCTCAACTGCTGGAGGTAGAAAGCCTGTAATTTCATCAGCGTTACATTCAAAATCTGGTGAACCCAAAACTGAAACTGCATCGACCCAACCTGAGCCCATAACTAGTGCAATGTCGTGGGAGAGCACACCTGTTCGTTTTGCAATTTCAGATGCTGCTTGCTCTGCAGCCTTTAGCGGATCGCTATAAAGCAGTTGGTTACTTGTCATGCATCAATAATGTCACAAAGTGTGCTGCCACTTGAAACTGTTTCGCCAAGAATTGCACTCAGATTTGCGATTACTCCATCTCGATGCGCGCTCAACGGCTGCTCCATTTTCATCGCTTCTAAGACGACTATTAATTCACCAGCTACAACCTTCTGACCTTCTTTAACGCTTACTTTTACAACAGTTCCTTGCATCGGGCTTGTTACTGCAGTACCGGTTGATGCACCACTTGCGCCCTCTTTTGCACGGTGGCGCTTGTGGACAGGTTCGGGAGCATGAACAAATATCTCAAAACGTTTTCCATTGACTTCTGTGACTAACTGTTCTGGGGCTGCATGTGTTTGAGATCCAAGTGCCGATTGTGCAAATGGTGGAATCTCGTTTTTAAACTCATTTTCGATATAGCTTGTGTAGATACCAAAATTTTCAGTAAAGGCAGGATCTTCCATAATTGCACGGTGAAATGGAATAGCTGTTGCTAATCCACCAACAATAAATTCAGATAACGCGCGCCTTGCCCGCTGAACTGCTTCTTCTCGCGTAGCACCAGTAACGATTAACTTTGCTAAGAGTGAGTCAAAGTTTCCACCAATTGTGTCGCCATTTTTAAAACCTGCATCTACTCGAACACCAGGACCCGTTGGTATCTGCCATTGTGTAATGCGACCTGGAGCGGGCAAGAATGAGCGTCCTGGATCTTCTCCGTTAATACGAAATTCAAATGAGTGCGCACGAATTTCTGGATCATCAAAACCTAGATCTTCACCCATTGCGATTCTAAATTGTTGGCGAACTAGGTCAATTCCAGTTACTTCTTCACTGACAGGATGCTCTACCTGAAGGCGTGTATTGACTTCTAGGAAGGAAATTGTTCCATCTGCGCCAATGAGGAATTCACATGTTCCAGCTCCGATGTAGCCGGCTTCTTTCATAATCGCTTTACTTGATCGGTAAAGCTCCTCGATTAGTTTTTCACTCAAAAATGGTGCAGGAGCTTCTTCAACTAGTTTTTGGTGACGTCGCTGCAAAGAACAATCTCGAGTACTAACAACGACTGCATGCCCGCTCTTATCAACTAGTACTTGCGTTTCTACGTGACGCGGTTTATCTAGGTAGCGCTCAACAAAACATTCACCACGACCAAAGCCAGCTATCGCTTCTCGAACAGCCGATGCATACGCCTCAGGAATTTCTTCCAGTGTGTGTGCAATTTTTAAACCGCGACCGCCACCACCATGTGCAGCTTTTATGGCAACAGGCAATCCATGTTCTTTGGCGAATGCAATGATTTCATCAGCATTTTCAACGGGATCTGCCGTTCCGGCAACAAGTGGAGCGCCAGCTTTTGCAGCAATTTTACGTGCTGAAACTTTATCTCCGAGTGCCTTAATTGCAGAAGGTGGTGGACCAATCCATGTTAATCCGGCATCGATAACGCTCTGTGCGAATAGGGCGTTTTCAGATAAAAAACCGTATCCAGGATGGACTGCATCAGCCCCAGATTCTTTTGCAACTTCAATAATTCTTGGAATATTCAAATAGGTTGATACTGCAGATGTGCCACCTAGCGCATACGCATGTGTCGCCATTTGTGCGTGCATTGAATTTCGATCTTCATCAGAATAAATCGCAACACTTTCAAGACCATGATCTTGGCACGCTCTAATTACGCGCACGGCAATTTCGCCGCGATTGGCTATGAGTACACGCTTCATTTCATCAACTTTACTTCTGGCCAGCTATATCCCAATTGAGTCATTGCACTTCTTAAAAATGGCATTGAGATGCCAACCACGTTTGTGTAGTCACCTTCGATTGATGGAATAAACGGAGAGCTAAATCCGTCGAGTGTAAAACCACCAGCAACATGTAGAGGTTCACCAGATTCGATGTAATCATCAATTTCAGCATCGGTCATATCTGTGAAAGTTACCTTGGTTGTAATTCGATCACTAATTTCTCGTTCTTGCTCCGTATCGATTACGCAATGACCTGTGTGCAGATATCCAGATTTTCCACGCACTCTTTGTGCTCGTTCCTTAGCAACGTGCGCCGTACCCGGCTTGCCAAGTGATTGACCTTCAAATTCAAATGTTGAGTCACATCCAATAATGATTGCAGGGTAGTTAACTTGCTCACGAACTGTGTGGGCCTTGGTAATTGCCAAAGCAATGACCATATCTTCAGGTGTCATTGCATTGAAAAAATCAGTTTCTTCATCGACGTTACTGACCATAATCGTGGGCTTAAGGCCGGCTGACTCTAATAGTCGGCGCCTTGAAGCTGATTGTGAAGCAAGGACAAGCGTTGGCATTTAGTTATTTCGTCCTGGCCCAAATTTAATGTGCTGTGGCAAAGCCGAGCGCAATACAGGTTTTGCCCAGACACTTCGCTTTACAACTGGTTTGAGCACTTCATGTTTGTGGTGGGACATCGCAAATTTAATAGCAGCTAATTCATCTGAAGTTGGATTTCCAAGCACGATGTCATATTTCACTTTGTTTGGGGTCATAGTGGAATGTTTCCGTGCTTTCGTGGAGGCAATGTGTCTCTCTTAGTTTTTAGAGTTCTAAATGCCTTTGTGATGTATTCACGACTTTGATTTGGTTCGATGACAGCATCAATGAATCCACGCTCTGCTGCAAGGTATGGATTTGCCAGTGTCTCGTTATATTCAGTGATCAATTCAGCACGTGCCTTATCTGGATCTTTAGCCTCACTGATTTCGCTTCTGTACAAAATATTTACCGCACCTTGTGCACCCATCACGGCAATTTCAGCTGTTGGCCAAGCTAAATTAATGTCGGCTCCAATATATTTTGAACCCATAACGATGTAAGCACCGCCGTATGCCTTTCGGGTAATTAAAGTAACCATTGGAACTGAAGCTTCTGCATATGCATACAATAATTTGGCACCGCGTCTAATGATTCCGTTCCACTCTTGTTCTGTGCCAGGCAAGAATCCAGGTACATCTACCAAGGTTAAAATGGGAATATTGAATGCGTCACAAAAACGCACAAATCTCGCCGCTTTTTCACTTGAATCAATATCTAATGTTCCTGCTAATTGATTTGGTTGGTTAGCAATAATGCCTACGGATTCACCTTCAATTCGTCCGAAACCAACAACGATATTTGGGGCAAAAAGTGCGTGCACTTCAAGAAATTCTGCTTCATCTAGAATCGCAGTAACCACACTCTTCATGTCATACGGTTGATTTTGGCTATCTGGAATCAATGCATCCAGAGCAAGATCTGAAGATTTCTTATCTAAAGTTTCTGTTGGTGGTAAATGCGGTGCACCATCCATATTATTACTTGGAAGATATGAAAGCAGTGCCTTTACATAATCAATCGCGTCATCTTCACTCTGAGCTAAGTAGTGGGCGTTACCACTTTTAGTGTTATGTGTGCGTGCTCCACCAAGTTCTTCCATGCCAACATCTTCACCAGTGACAGTCTTAATCACTTCAGGACCGGTAATAAACATATGAGAGGTTTCATTGACCATGACAGTGAAATCTGTCAGCGCTGGTGAATAGGCAGCGCCACCGGCGCATGGTCCAAGAATGAGTGATATCTGTGGAATTACTCCAGATGATCGAGTGTTTAATCTAAATATTCGCCCGTAACCACTGAGCGATGCAACACCTTCTTGAATACGTGCCCCACCTGAATCACTAATTCCAATGAGTGGAATTCCATTCTTTAAAGCGAACTCGGCAATCTTGACCATCTTCTCAGCAAAAACTTCTCCGAGACTTCCGCCCATCACCGTAAAGTCTTGTGAAAAAAGTGCAACGGAGCGAGCATCCACAGTTCCAAATCCAATAACAACGCCATCACCGTATGGTCGATTTTCCTGCATTCCAAAATTAGTAGAACGGTGACGTGCAAATTCATCGAGTTCGGTAAATGAACCTGGGTCTACGAGTTTTTCAATCCGCTCGCGCGCGGTCATCTTTCCTTTAGCGTGCTGCTTTTCGATGGCTCGTGCCGAGCCAGCATGAACGGCTTCATCTAAACGATTACGAAGATCCTGAATTTTTCCGGCAGTTGTATGCAGATCACGGTCCATACCCCTACGGTACTAGCCGTGGGCAATGAATTGCATCGTGCGGCACTACGCGAATCAGAACTGCACGCAGATCTTTCTCCTTACTGGCGAGTAAGCGTGGTTGATGTCACTGGATCTACGCAAAATGATTTGGCAGAGAGCATCTATGCAGATACTGCGCACGATGGAGATGTATTAGTTGCAAATTATCAACGTGAAGGCAGAGGAAGACTTGATCGTGAATTTATCGCAGCGCCCTCATCCGCACTTTTATTTTCACTCTACAAAAAAGTTACACGCCCTCGCAGTGAGTGGAATTTCATAGCGCTACTAACGGCACTCGCTATTACAGATGCGCTCGCTGAACTTGATGCTAATGTGAAGTTCAACGTGAAGTGGCCAAATGATATTTTAGTAAAAGAGAAAAAAATTGCAGGACTTTTGTGTCAAGCAGTAGATAGCGGAGTAATAGTTGGTGTGGGATTAAATGTATCTATGCAAGAAGAAGAACTTCCTGTGGCATCTGCTACATCCTTATTTCTTGAAAATTACTCCGAGCTCGATCGCAATGAGATCCTAAAAAGAATTCTTCAGAATTTTGAAAAGAATTTTACTATCTGGCAAAAGCAGGGAAGTGCTGCTTTTATCTCGCCATACCAACAACAGTGTTCCTCACTTAACCGAGACATCCAGATTATCTCGCCAACAGGAGAGTCAACGGCTGCTGTGGCAACGGGTATCTCTGCACTGGGAGAACTAATACTTAGCAGCGGAGCGCTCGTGAATTCCGGAGATGTGCTTCATCTAAGATGACTGCTGTGAAATCTGAATTCCCGGTTGTAGGAGTAATTGGTGCGGGCCAACTCGCACGAATGATGATTGCTCCCGCAACGGCGCTTGGGATTAAATTATTACCATTTGCATCAAGTGCCAGTGATAGCGCTGCTCAAATTACTCCGTGCATCATTGGGGACTACACAGATCTTGATGCAGTAAAGAAGTTTGCAGAATTATGCGATGTGGTTACTTTCGAACACGAACTTATTCCACTGAGCGTAATCAAAGCGCTGGAAAGTGCAGGAGTCACAGTTCGTCCATCGTCAGATTCCTTTATTTATTCACAAGATAAAGAAGCAATGCGCAAGAAACTCGCACACTTTAATTCACCCCGGAGCCAAGTTGTATCCACAAGTTCAGAAGTGAGCGAATATCCTGTCATCGCTAAGGCGATCTCTGGTGGGTATGACGGCCGCGGAGTCTGGAAAGTTAGCTCACCAGATGAATTGCAAGCATTATTGAGAAATAATCCGAAACTACTTATTGAAGAACTCATTGATTTTGATTACGAAATCGCAGTCATGGTTGCCAGGTCACCACATGCTCAGGCAACCTCATGGTCGCCTACTCAAACAATTCAAAGCGATGGAATTTGCACGATGACAATTACACCTGTTCCAGAGATGCGCAATGATCTGCGTGAGAAAGCCCAAAAAATAGCGCTAGAGATCGCTGCAGAAGTTAAATTAGTTGGAGTTATGGCCGTTGAAATGTTTGTTAAAGGTGATGAATTATTTATTAATGAACTTGCAATGCGTCCTCATAATTCAGGACACTGGACAATCGAAGGATCAAGAACGAGCCAATTCGAACAGCACCTACGTGCAATTCTTGATCTTCCACTGGGGGACCCAGCAATGACGCAAGATTTTGCCGTCATGGGAAATATCTTAGGTAAGAATAAAACTGACATGTATCGACCCTATTTACACCTCATGGCTAGAAATCCATCTCTGAAATTTCATATGTACGCAAAAGAAGTCCGACCTGGGCGCAAAATCGGCCACGTTAACATTATTGGAAAAGACCTCGTAGAATTACGAACAGAGATCGAGCACGCGGTTGATTACATGAGCGGAGAAATTGATGAGTGATGTAGCGATCATCATGGGCTCTGACTCCGATTGGCCGATTATGGAAGAAGCAGCCAAAACTTTAGAAAAATTCTCAATAAAATATTCTGCAGAAGTTTTATCTGCACACCGCATGCCTACTGAAATGGTTGAGTTTGCTCAGGGTGCGCAATCTGCTGGATATAAAGTCATTATTGCTGGAGCCGGTGGCGCAGCACATTTACCAGGAATGGTTGCATCGCTGACCACGTTGCCAGTTATTGGTGTTCCTATTTCCCTAAAGAATTTAGATGGAATGGATTCACTTCTTTCAATAGTCCAAATGCCTACTGGGATTCCAGTTGCAACAGTGGCAATTGATAACGCGGCAAATGCTGCAATACTTGCTGCAAGAATTTTAGGAATTAGCGATGCATCAATTTCACAAAAAGTTGCCTCAGAACTCAAAGCGCTTAACGAAGTGGCCAAAGAAAAAGGTGCAAGTTTACAAAGTCGACGAAATCAGAAAACTGGTTTTTAACTAACCTTTGTTGTACTCAATAGCAGGGCATCTATCCATAATTGCAACTAGCCCAGCTGCCTCTGCTCTATCAACTCCTTGCTGATCTATTACTCCCAGCTGTAACCAGATGGCTTTGGCTCCGATTGCAATTGCGCGATCAACATTTCGGCTGACTAACTCTGAATTGATAAAGAAATCTACGACGTCTACTTTCTGGGGGATCTCCTCAAGGGAGGCATAACCTTTTTCGCCGTGCACTGTTTCAGCTTTTGGATGGACAGGAATAATTGTGTGACCTTTTTGCTTGAGTAGCGCAGCAACCGAGAATGCGGCTCGATCAGGATTATTGCTTAAACCAAGAATTGCCCACGTTTTCAACTGCAGAACGTTTTCAATTTCTTCTTGGGTATTAATCAGACCGACCTAACGCATGAAACTTCCAACCAGCAGAGCGCCACTTGTCGCGATCGAGTGCATTTCTGCCATCTATAACTATTTTTTTCTTAACTAGTGCTGCTAAAGCATTTGGATCTAATTCTCGATATTCGCGCCATTCCGTTAGGTGCAAAATCAAATCTGAATCCTTTACACACTCCTGAACATTTGCGGCAAAACCCAATTTTGGGAAGCGTTTACGAGCATTTTCAATGGCCTTTGGATCGTGAACTACAACAGATGCACCAGCTGCTTGTAATTGTGCAGCGATATCTAATGCAGGGGAATCTCGAACATCATCGCTATCAGGTTTAAATGCTGCACCAAGCACAGCGATTTTGTATGAAGTGAGGTCATCTGTGAGTTCGGCACGTACAACATCTATAACGCGTTGGCGGGCACGTAAATTGATTGCATCAATTTCACGCAGAAATTCGAGTGCTTGCTTTGCACCTAATTCTTCAGCACGTGCCATGAAGGCACGAATATCTTTAGGAAGACAACCGCCACCAAAACCAATTCCGGCTTGCAAGAAGCGATTTCCAATTCGTGGGTCATAACCAATTGCTTTAGCGAGCACCGTTACATCGCCACCGGCCGCTTCGCATACTTCAGCCATTGCATTAATAAAAGAGATCTTGGTCGCGAGGAAAGAATTAGCTGCAACTTTTACTAACTCTGAAGTTGGAAGATCTGCCCTGATCCACGGCGTGCCCAAATCAATTATTGGTTTATAAACTTCTTTTAGTATTTCTTCTGCGCGGTCATTGGCGACACCTACAACTAAGCGATTCGGAGTGAGCGTATCTTCCACAGCAAATCCTTCTCGTAGGAATTCTGGGTTCCATGCCAAGTCGGCTTGCGGTGCGCTCTGCGCTAGTTGCTCACGCAAACCTTGCGCAGTTCCAACTGGAACAGTTGATTTTCCAACAACGAGAGAACCTTTTTTCAGGTGAGGAGCTATCCCTTGAACTGCAGATTTAACATAGGTCAGATCTGCAGCCAATCCATCTTTGCTCTGTGGAGTACCAACACAAATGAAATGGACGTCAGCATCGGCGACTGCTGAGAAATCTGTGGTGAAAGTTAGTCGACCTGTTTTAATCTCGCTAGCTAATAATGTGTCCAGCCCAGGTTCATAAAAAGGTAGTTCACCTTTAGATAACATCGCAATTTTTTCAGGGTCAGTATCAACACCTATAACTTCGAATCCAAGGGATGACATGCATGCGGCGTGAGTAGCGCCCAAATATCCGCAACCAACCACAGAGAGTTTTAGTGCCATAGTCGTGATTCTATTTCAGTTCTCCGCATGGATTTTCATCAGCGGTACGTGTCTTGAATTTATCAATCAACGTTGTCTTTGGTTTTTCTGTACTAGAAGCGCTTGGTGAGGGGGTTACCTCATCGACTATCGATAGGTCATCACGTAATCTTTGAAAAAGTTCAGGCGCAAGTACTGGATCCCACGTGACAACCGAACCAACGCCAGGTTCGTAGGCATTTACATTTCCGAGAGGCACAGTCAATGTTCGAACTTTACTTGCGGATAGATTTTTTAATTGCTTAGCCAATGTAATCAGATCTGATTCATTGAGACCAGAATCCATCTTCACTGTTGCAATTGCCGCATTAAAGAAATTAACGAGTTTAATCGGATTGAGCAAGACTCCGGTGCTTGTGGCTTTTCTAAGAACTGAACTCATAAATTGTTGCTGACGTTGCATACGTCCAATATCGCCACGTCCGTCAAAGTCTCTTGTACGAACATATTTCAGGGATTCAACTCCATTGAGTGTATGTACTCCAGCCGCCAAGACCAAGTGACTCTGTGGGTCATCAATATCTTTTTTTGTACACACTTCGATGCCACCGAGTGCATCAACAATTCCAGCAAACCCAGCAAAGCTAACTTCAATGTAATGATCAATACGTAATTGCGTCGCCAACTCAACAGTTTCAATTAAAAGTGGTGCTCCACCCCAGGCAAAAGCAGCATTAATTTTAGATTTGCTCACACCAATATCTTTAGTTCCATCCGTACTTCGATGAGCCGGGATAGTTACCAGTGAATCTCTAGGTAATGAAATGATCATTGCCTTATCTCGAGCCTTACTAATATGAACAAGCAACATCGTGTCAGAGCGACCACCCGCAGCCGTTTTAGTACTACCAACTCGCAACAATTTCATCTGTGCTCTTGTTAAGCCTTCTCGTGTATCTGAACCGACCAGCAAATAATTCAAAGCAGTCGAAGATTTTTCTGGTCGTGAATCTAATTTTCCAAATACATCGATTCGCTTGATAGATCCACTTACCTGTCCAAGGCCCAGCCACGAGATTGCAGATACAAGTACAACGCTGACTGATAAAACAGTAAGGGTTCGAATTCCTCGCGTAGTATTCACGGGTAGAGCGTACTTGGACGATAGCGTGTAGGGGTTATGGCGACATCAGGAATTGAGTTATCTCTCTCACCGGGATCACAGTTGCCCGCTGTTTCTGTCGTACTCCCAGTCCTAAATGAAGAATTACATTTAGCAAATGCTGTTCAATCCATTCTTTCTCAAGATTATGCGGGAGAGCTAGAAATCATTTTGGCACTAGGCCCCTCCAAAGATAAAACTAATGAGATAGCAGAACGGTTGGCATCAGCAGATAAGAGAATTTTGCTGGTGAAGAACCCGAGCGGCAGAACTGCAGCGGGATTAAATCTGGCCTTAAACAAATCAACTAATCCTGTAATTGTCAGAGTTGATGCACATGCACAAATTCAACAAAACTATATTTCACTTGCAATCGAAATAATGAAATCTAGTGGCGCAGTAAATGTCGGTGGAATCATGGGTGCACAAGGCGTTTCAATCTTTGAAAAAGCTGTTGCCCGAGCCATGCGCAGTCCGTTAGGCGTGGGTGCATCGAGATTTCACACAGGCGGTGAGTCAGGATATGTCGATACGGTTTATCTCGGAGTATTTCTTCGCGCTGCAGTTATTGCACTGGGCGGTTTCGATGAGAGATTTATCCGGGCACAAGATTGGGAATTAAATTACCGCTTACGCCAAGCAGGAGGAAAGATATTTTTTGATCCTCGATTACACGTTATTTATCGCCCACGTTCATCAGTGAAAGCTTTAGCAAAACAGTATTTTGAGTACGGAAGATGGCGCAGAGTTGTTTCTCGCAGACATAAGGGAACGATTAATTATCGTTATTTAGCGCCACCTTTTTCATTAGTTACAGCCTTGATGTCAATTGTTTTGGCATTGACATTGAATAAATTATTTATTATTCCAGCGGCCATTTATGGAATTTTCTTAATACTGGCATCGTTACTAACAGGCAAAGGAATTACTGAAAGAATTCTTTTGCCAATCGTTTTGTTCACTATGCAGATGTCGTGGGGCCTTGGATTTCTCACATCACCCAAGACTCTTGCTCCTTCAGAACGCTGAGAAAGTACTGGCTGATGTAGCCTGTACTCCGTGAACACGCCATTGCAGGTATACGAACCATTTAGAGCAGGCCTGCCACCACTTCGTAAATATTGGCGTTCACTATGGGCTCGCAGAACTTTTATTTCGGAATATTCTCGATCTGAATTGCGAGAGCAGCACTTCGATTCAATCTTTGGACAACTCTGGCTTGTTCTAAATCCACTGATGCTTTCAGCAGTTTATTTCTTGTTGATTGTCATCATTGGCGGCTCAGGTGGATCGATTCGATACGGGCATCTCACAGCCAGTCTTTTTCTCTTTTATTTAGTTAGCAATAGCTTAAGCGGGGGAGTTAAATCCGTAACTGCTGGACAACGATTGATTCTTAACACAGCCTTTCCACGGATGATGTTGCCTATCTCTGCAACAGTTATTGCGTTTTTTAAATTTATTCCAACCTTGCTGGTCTTCATGATCATGCGAACATTGCTCAGCTTGCCTTTTGGTTGGGAAATGTTGTGGTCAATTCCAATAATTCTAATTGCGCTGATTTTTTCTTTAGGTGTAGCTATTCTTATTTCAACAGTAAATGTGTATTTCCGAGACATTGCAAGCTTTTTGCCTTATCTGACCAGAACTTTTCTTTACTTGTCTCCAATTCTTTATGAAGCATCAGCACTTAAACCTGAATTCAGGGTGTTCCAATACTTTAACCCACTATTTTCGATTCTAGAATCCTGGTCTTTATCCATCGTGCATGCACAAACTCCTCAGCTATCTAGCATGCTCACTGCACTTGCTTGGGCGTTAGGTGTTTTACTTGTTGGAACTTATTTCTTCTTATCTAGGGAGCGTGAGTTCGCTGTCCGCCTCTAACGCAATTCATAAAACAGGTGACCTTGCTGTTTCAGTTCAAAACTTAGGTCTTACTTACACAACTGCTATCGATCGCAGGCCAACACTTAAGGCACGAGTTAAAGCAGTAGGTCGCGGTACAAAACAAACTCGCGTTGTTCAAGCTTTGGAAAATGTAAATCTGGATGTCACATACGGCCAAGTGCTCGGTGTGATCGGCACAAATGGAGCTGGTAAATCCTCTCTGATGCGCACAATCGCTGGAATTATTCCGCCATCAACTGGTCGCATTGAAGTATTTGGAAGTGTGAGCACATTGTTGGCCCTTGGAGTTGGATTTAATCCTTCCTTATCCGGTCGAGCAAATGTTTATTTGGGCGGCTTGGCCGCAGGAATGACTCGAAAAGAAATTGAATATCACTTTGATGAAATTGCAGAATTTTCTGAGTTAGGCGATGCCATAGATGCTCCTATGCGTACATATTCTTCTGGAATGTATGCACGACTTGGATTCTCAGTTGCTGCAACAGTTCAGCCAGACATTTTAATTGTTGATGAAGCGCTCAGTACGGGAGATGCGCACTTTAAAGAAAAAAGCTTTAACAGAATTAAAGAGCTACGAAGCGAAGATCGTGCGTTGATATTAGTAAGCCACGCCATGGGTACGCTGCGCGAAATTTGTAACGACGTAGCCTGGTTACATAAAGGCAAACTCGTTACACGCGGAAATCCGAACCAAGTTATTGATGAGTATCAAGAATTCTTGCATCTAGGAAAGAGCTCTGCAATTGATGAGGATTTCTAAAACCCTCTTAGTAATCTTTACACTCCTGCTTTCGATTACTCCTGCCAAAGCAATTGAAGTTCCAGCAACATTTAATTTTCAAGGAACCGGATATGGGCATGGAGTGGGTTTAAGCCAAATCGGAGCACGCGGTAAAGCACTAGCTGGAGAATCAGCGAATTCAATACTTTCATATTATTACTCTGGTACTCAGATTGTTTCGCTCTCCGATAATCAGAACATTCGGGTCAACATTGGGCACTTGCTGCCACAAGCAACACTTAAGTCTGGTGTCCAAGGTTCTGTACTTAATCTATATGTAGGCGATGTTGGCGAAGACCTCCTTGCAATTCCCGCCGCATCTCTCACATCAAAATCTGGTATTTCATTTATTCAACAAGGCTCGAAAGTTTCTGCCTATATTGTTACGGGAAAAAACTCTCAACTAATTGGAACAAGTCCAACATGGAGTACTCGTTGGTCAGGCACGCGTTATTTGGAAGGTGCGCCATCAACTGTTTCATTAAAAGTAAATTCAAAGAGCGTGAAATACAGATACGGCCAAATTCAAGTTAAATCCGTGAAAGCACCAATAATTGGTCACAGAATGGAAATCACAAACACTGTTCGAATTCATGATGAGTATCTCTTTGGAATCAGTGAAGTTCCTTCATCGTGGCCAACGCAAGCTTTAATTGCGCAGGGCATCGCTTCTAGGTCCTATGCATTAAGTAAAGTTGGAATACCAAAGCGAGCGTGTGACTGTAATGTCTATAACAATATTTCAGATCAAGCATTTGTAGGTATTTCAAAAGAAATCGAACCCATTTATGGGCCAATGTGGAAAGCCGCTGTCCAAGCTAGCTCGACATCTGAAAGTACAGGCGAAGTGATTACATTAAATAACTTACCTATCACGGCGTTTTTTACCTCATCTAGTGGAGGGCAAACAGAAACAAGTGTGAACGCATGGGGCCAAGAAAGAAGTTTTACTACTAGCGTTGCCGATCCTTATAGCCAAGACCCTGTACTTAACCCTCGGTTTTTCACATGGAATCGTGCCTTAGATCAGGCAATTCTTGCAAAAGCATTCTTACTCATAGATGTTGTCTCACTAAGCATTAATTCTCGAAATACCACCGGAACTGTTGCCACAATTACAGCAACATCTAGCGATGGAAAAACTTCTACATTACGTGGAGAAACTTTTAGAAGCAGAACGCAATTGCCATCTGCATGGTTTAACTTAATTTAATTAGAGTGTAAAACTGAGTTCAATCCGCCCCATGAACCACTTCGCATAATTGCCTCAAGGCAGCCATCGAGTGAGTTACGTCTAAACAAAAGATCATTGGCCCCCGATAACGTAGAGGCTTTAACTATTTCGCCATCAGGCAATCTAACTTTTGCAGCAGCTGTTATATATGTTCCTGCTTCAATTACACAGTTATTACCAAGTGAAATGCCAAGTCCAGAGTTTGCACCGAGTAGACACTTTTCTCCTACAGAAATAATTTCTTTTCCACCACCGCTAAGAGTGCCCATGATTGATGCCCCGCCGCCAACATCGGTTCCATCACCAACTACTACTCCAGCTGATATGCGTCCTTCAACCATTGACGTTCCAAGGGTTCCGGCATTGAAATTAACAAATCCTTCATGCATAACAGTTGTGCCTGAAGATAGGTGAGCACCGAGTCGAACTCGATCGGCATCGGCAATGCGTACTCCTGATGGAATGACGTAATCAACCATTCGTGGGAATTTATCAACAGCTAAAACAGTTATCGCGCCATATTTTTGCTTGAGCTTTGCACGTGTGATTTCGAAATTTTCAACAGGACATGGTCCAACGGAAGTCCAGACCACATTATTTAGAATTGCAAAGATGCCATCAACATTCGCACCGTGAGGTTTAATCACTCGATGAGAAAACAAGTGGAGTCGAAGGTAGGCATCACTAACAGATTCGGGCGCTTTATCTAAATCAATTTCAAGTGAGACAACTTCACGCTTTACTCCGCGGATCTCATCAACACCTGCGAGGGCGGAAAGGAATGGAAGAACTGGGTTTGAAAGATTTCCCAACATCGGTTCTGGAAACCAGGTATCCAAAACGGCTCCGCTGAGAGAAATCGTTGCGAGACCGTGACCCGATGCTATGCGTTGTGACATGGGCTAAGCGTAACGCCTATTCTTGCGTCCATGCCATTGCGAATTTCTGTCTATTGCTCATCTTCTCCAACGATTGATAAGAAATATCAAGAGTTAGCATTCGAACTCGGAGAAGCAATAGGCGCGCGTTCTTGGAATCTAGTTTCCGGTGGTGGACACATTTCAATGATGGGCGCAGTTGCGCGTGGAGTAAGAAAATCTGGCGGCCACACCATTGGCGTAATTCCACAATTACTCGTAGATATTGAATTTGCCGATAAAGATAGCCATGAACTTCAGGTGGTTGGATCGATGCGTGAGCGCAAAGGCAGGATTGAAGAGTTAGGTGATGCATTTATTGCATTACCTGGCGGCCTCGGAACCCTAGAAGAGTTATTTGAAATATGGGTTGGGCGTTTCTTAAATTTTCACCAAAAACCAGTGGTCGTTCTTGATCCATTTGGTTTGTATGACCCACTTAAAACGTTGATAGATCATCTAGAAGTCGAAGGCTTTGTGAAACCTGGTCAACGTGAGTTACTACATTGGTGCACAACAATCGATCAAGCATTGGACATTTGTGGTGGCCGATAATTACATTGCTTTAACACTTACATTACCTTGCGATGCCCAACGCGCATGGTATGAAATAACTGATTGGAATAAGCAAGGCAAGTGGATGCTACAAACATCTGTGTGGCTAACTTCTGAAATTGAAAGTGGACCCGGTACCGAGATTGCGGCATTTACTGGTCCATTTCATAAATTTTTTCCGCGATTAAAATTTCTCGGAGTTTTAGACACCATGGTCGTGACTAACTGGCAACCACCATTTATATGCGATGTTTTACATACGGGTAAAATTATTAAAGGCACTGGAAGATTTGAAGTAGTTGCAATAAATGATCAGAAATCTCAATTTAATTGGTCAGAAATCATCTGGGCGCCACGTGCAATATTTTTGATACTTAAACCTGCTCTCTACGTTGGAGTATGGATTTCTCTGCGTAGATTCGCTCGAACTCTTAGATAACTCTCACGATAAGTTGGCTATATGCGGGGGATTGCTGCCCGTCTGCACAGTAAACTTGGCGTATGAGCGAACCCAAAACTTTGTCAGAAGTTCTGTCTTCGCTGCCGGAGGAAGAAAGAATTATTTTGACGATGCATTATTTGCGGTCAATGTCACCGAGTGAGATTGCTCAAAAATTGGGCGTTCCTGAGCGCTCTGTTACGGCTGTGATCGCCATTGGAAAGGCCCGCCTGAGCAAAACTCTGGGTTTATAAGCCTGCTTTCTCGATTTCATATATTCGCTCTAAATACGAGATACTTCTCCTCTTACAGAACACTCTTCGATTTATTTCCCTAAGGAGTCTCCAGATGGCAGCTATGAAACCCCGCACTGGTGATGGTCCTATGGAGGTCACAAAAGAGGCTCGCTCACTCGTGATGCGTATTCCTCTTGAAGGCGGCGGACGTCTCGTAGTTGAAATGAATGCAGAGGAAGCTAATAACCTCAGCGCTGCATTACATGCCGCAGTTTCCCTCGTCAAGAAATAAGACGCATTTCTACCTTTTTTAGTTAGCCTTTGCGCTATGCCTTACGCCCAACTCAATAGCATCGAACCTTCGCTAGAAGACATTGTCAGCGCAGATGCGATTGCAGTTGGATTTGTTAAGTCCGAAGACTCCACATTTGAATTAGTTGGCAACATCAACGCGATATCTACAATCGAAAAATTCTTTGACATTGATCTCATTGATGAAATTTCATTCTTTCAACCTGGTGGCAAAGCTGGAGAAATTCTAGAAATTCCAATTAGCCAGAAGGCAACAAAGGCAGATCGAGTTTTCGTTATTGGTTTAGGCGATCAGAGTAGGCAATCTCATCGACTAGCAGCAGCAAGCCTTGGAAGAAAATTACGCGGCAAGAAGATAACTGTTTCAACTTTACTCGCGACAGACTCTGCAGATATTAGAGCCCACGCTATTTCGGTGGTTCTGGGTGCCTACACATGGACACTCAAAAGTGACTCCACTTCAGATCAACCAACATTTAATATTGTGAGTAAAGACGAAAAGATAATTCGTAGAGCCGAAGTTATTGCTTACTCCGTTTGTCGCGCTCGCGACTTAGTCCACACGCCTTCGAATATCAAAAATCCTTTGTGGATGGCTAATCAGGCACAAAAGGTTGCCAAAGAAGGCAAACTTTCAATCAAAGTTTTAGCGGGCAAAGAGCTTGCTCAATTTGGCGGGTTACGAGCAGTTGGTAACTCTTCCCCCAAGCCAGGACCGCGATTTATTCAAATAACTTATTCACCAAAGTCAACTGGTAAACGAATTGCCCACGTAGTTCTTGTGGGTAAAGGAATCACATTTGATACCGGTGGTGTTTCACTCAAACGTCCATACGATCTGATGATGGCAATGAAGAGTGATATGGCTGGCGCAGCTGCAGTTCTAAATGTTGTTGGCGCGTTGCCAGAATTAAAACCACGCGTCAAAGTCACAGCTTTATTGATGTGTGCAGAAAATGCTCTCTCTGGAACTTCACAACGCCCCAGTGATGTTATTACTCACTACGGCGGCACCACCGTAGAAGTACTAGATACCGATGCTGAAGGTCGTTTGGTTTTAGCTGACGGATTGGCATATGCGGATGCAAAACTCAATCCAGATTATCTAATAGACATTGCAACGCTAACGGGTTCGGCAACACTCGGACTTGGGCGCCAATATGGTGCCATGTACACACGTGATCGTGCTCTAGCATCTGAGTTAGTTGCTGTCGGTGAATCATCTGGAGATCGTTTGTGGCACATGCCGCTCATTGATGATTACCAAGATTCACTCGAAAGTGACATTGCAGATTTTAATCACACGGCAGATAAAGGTGATTACTCTGCTGGCTCTGTTACGGCTGCACTGTTCTTAGAAAAATTCACTGGAAAAAGAAAATGGGTTCATTTAGATGTTGCAGGAACTGCGCGTAGCGAAAGTGATGCAGGAGAGTCACCAAAAGGTGGCACAGGATTTGGTGTTCGCGTTCTCATTGATTGGATTATGAGTTTATGATGAAAATTGATCCACATACTTACGCAGAAGGATTCATTTCAGAAGATGAATTCCAAATTCGTGCCAGAGCGCGAGGCGTTGAAGTTGGGGCTAAAGATGCCTCAACGGGCGTTGGTTCTTTTCTTCGCGCACTTGCTCACCAACTCTCAGCACAATCAGTAGTTGAAGTAGGAACAGGTTCTGGGGTCGGAAGTCTGTGGTTGCTGGGCGGAATGATTACAAGTGGCACCCTGACTTCTATTGATGATGAAACAGAGCATTCAAGAATTGCGCGTATTGCCATGCAGGATGCAGACATTGCACCATCTCGCTACAGACTTATAACTAATTCAATTATGGATGTGATGACTAAGTTAACTGATCGTGCATATGACTTAGTTGTGTTGCGTCACAATCCTGAAGATTTGACATACACAGTGGAAGAGGCGCATCGAATACTACGTAGCGGTGGAGTAATGGTTATCGATGGATTCTTTGGTGGTGGCAAAGTTAGTGATCCGTCACAGCGAGATCCGCGAACAATTGCCCTGCGCGAAGCTGGTAAATCTGTGAAGGGTGCCACAGATCTTTGGGTAAGCACACTCATTACCGTTGGCGATGGTTTGTTAATCGCAACAAAGTTGTAGCAAGATAGGTGCTATGAGTTTTCTTTCCCGAAAATCGCGTGCTCGAGATGATGCACCTTGGTGGAACTCTCAGGATTTTTCACAATCGCGCAGAGGCGTGAGTCCAGGCTCTGTTGTTGTACTGGCCATCATTGCCGGAATAGTTGGTGGCGTACTCGGAATTAATGCAACTGGTGGATTCTTTGGTGGCAATGCAAATCTAGTTTCTGCAACTAACGCCGTTGAACGCAAACCAGATTCAGTCGCTGGTTTAGCAAATAGAGTCCTGCCATCAGTAGTTTCTATAACCACAGGGTCAGGAAGTAGTGGTTCAGGATTTATTATTGATAGTTCTGGTTTTATTCTCACGAATAACCATGTTGTTGAGCAAGCAGCACTCTCTAAAGCAAAAATTATTGTCACCCTCAACAATGGTGAAGAGTTTGAAAGCAAAATTGTTGGTAGAGATGCATCATATGATTTAGCGGTTCTGAAGATTCTTGCAACTGGATTGCCAGCACTTCAATTTGGCGATAGTGATAAAGTCGCTGTGGGCGATGCTGTTATTGCAATTGGATCACCGCTTGGTCTATCTGGCACAGTTACATTAGGAATTATTAGTGCAAAAGATAGAGCTGTAACAGCTGGTGGAACCGCCGGTGAAAACTCATTTATCAACGCGCTGCAGACAGATGCTGCGATTAATCCAGGAAATTCTGGTGGTCCACTCATTGACACAACAGGAGCAGTAATCGGAGTTAACTCCGCAATTGCAACACTTAGTGGTGCATCGACTAGTCAGGCTGGATCAATTGGATTGGGTTTTGCGATTCCAATAAATCAAGCAAGAAAAACTGCAGATCAATTGATTAAGACTGGAAAAGCTTCTTACCCTGTTATGGGAGTTTCAATTGATATGAATTTTGCTGGACCAGGTGCGAAAGTGACTACTGCTGATGGAGCAATTCTTCCTGGTGGTCCTGCGCAGAAAGCAGGATTGCAACCCGGAGATCTCATTATCGAATTTGCAGGTAAGACAATAAATAATGGTGATGAACTCATTGTTGCTATCAGATCAAAAAATATTGGTGATCGAGTTGAGATCAAGTACAAACGCGGCAGTAGCACACGCACAGCAACGGTCGTTCTCGCTGCTGGCAAGAACTAATCAGAAACAACCACTAGGCTAAAAACATGATTTTTGGGATAGGTCCAGGCGAATTCATTGGGCTGGCGTTAATCGCAATTATCTTTGTAGGACCAGAACGCTTACCTAAGTTTTCCTCCGATGCTGCAAAGTTCTTAAAAAAAGTAAAGAATTTAGCCAATACAGCAACTGCGGAATTACGTGAAAACCTTGGACCGGGATTCGAAGATTTACAGCCATCAGATTTGAATCCAAAAACTTTCATTAAAAAGCAATTGGCAGGTGCACTCGATGAAGACAAGCCAAAAACATCGGCACAACCTAAAATTGATCCGGATTTGCTATGACCATCATTGAATCAATACATGCAGCTCTAGCAACTGTAGAAGATCCAGAAATTCATCGCCCACTTCCTGATTTAGGAATGGTTGAATCTGTTCAAGTCGACGCAGGAATTGCTCAACTCAAGATTTTGCTCACGATTTCGGGCTGTCCAATGCAAGATCGTTTACGCAGCGACATTTCAAAAGCAGTTATGGCTGTTGAAACTATCTCCTCCGTTGAAATTACCTTTGGTGTGATGAATGAAGAGCAACGTGGAAACCTGAAATCTTTATTACGCAATGGTCGCGAAAAAATAATTCCATTTGCTCAGCCAGAATCTCTTACACGAGTAATCGGAATTGCATCTGGTAAAGGGGGAGTTGGAAAATCTTCGCTCACCGTTAACTTGGCAGTAGCAGCAGCCCAAAAAGGCTTGCGCGTAGGAATATTAGACGCTGATGTTTACGGTCACTCTGTACCAAGATTGATGGGTTTAATCGGTCAACGTCCCACAGCCATTGATCAAATGTTTATTCCACTGGAGTCATATGGCGTAAAAGTTGTTTCCATGGAGATGTTCAAACCAGAACGTTCAGACGCTGTTGCATATCGAGGACCACTTTTGCATAAGGTTTTAGAACAATTGCTCTCAGATGCATACTGGGGTGATTTAGATTTGTTACTTATTGATTTACCACCAGGAACTGGTGATCTTGCAATTTCATTAGGCCAACTCATTCCAACTTCAGAAATTCTTGTTGTTACAACGCCACAAATTGCTGCCGCAGAAGTTGCTGAACGAGCTGGTCGTATTGCCCATCAAATTAAGCAACATCTTGTAGGCGTAATTGAAAATATGTCTGACTTTCCGTGCCCTAACTGTGACGACATGATTTCTTTATTTGGCTCTGGTGGCGGAGAAGAAACAGCAAAGAGACTCTCAGAATTAGCAGGAATTAATGTGGCATTACTTGGAAAGGTTCCATTCAGTCCTGATTTGCGTACTGGTGGAGATAACGGTGCACCTGTAGTTGTTCAATATCCTGAAAGTGCTGCAGCTAAATCAATCATTGCAATTGTGGATCAATTAGTAGTTAGAAAGAAATCACTTCTCGGTGTCAGGCTGGGTGTTTCCACGTAATTCTTTGAGAACTTCTTCGAGCATGTCACCAAGTTCATTGCGCAAGAAATCTCTCGTAGCAACTTCACCTAAAGCATTGCGAAGGCTCGCAAGTTCACGAGTGAGATATTCAGTATCTGCAATTGAGCGCTCATTGCGAGCACGATCTTCACTTACTTGAATTCGATCTCGATCTGCTTGGCGATTTTGTGCAAGCAGAATGAGAGGCGCAGCATAAGAAGCTTGTAGTGACAAGATCAGAGTTAAAAAGATAAATGGGAAATCGTCAAAGCGAAGATCAACTGGAGCAAAGGCGTTCCACAAAACCCAACTCAATACAAAGACAGTCATATATACCAAGAACCCTGCAGTTCCTAGGAAACGTGCAAATCGTTCTGATAAGCGACCAAATGCTTCAGGATCAAAGTTTGGACGAAGTGTGCGACCTGCCTCACGAGGAGTATCTAAACGGTTGTTGCGTGCCATTTTTATCTCTCGCTCTCTTCTGTATTGATTAATTCTTCATGCTCTAGAACATTTACTGTCTTTGAATTATCACGATGATCATGACGCCAGTTTTCTGGCAACAAGTGATCGAGTACGTCATCAACTGTTACTGCGCCTAACAAACGCTCGTTTGCATCGACTACTGGCAGCGATAACAAGTTATAACTAGCTAAGTATGACGAAACTTCATTCAGTGATGCTTGGGGATTTAATCCTTGAGTATCAGTATCAACCATTGATCCTAAAAGCCTAGATGGGGCCTCGCGCAATAGGCGTTGATAATGTGCAATTCCAATAAATCTGCCAGTAGGAGTTTCTAGTGGAGCACGGCAGATAAATACTTGTGAGGCAAGGGCTGGCGAGATTTCACTCTGTCGAACTGCAGCCAGTGCTTCTGCCACAGTGTTATCTGCAGTCATCACAATTGGTTCTGTTGTCATCATGCCGCCTGCTGTGTAATCCTCGTAATTCATTAAGCGACGAACGTCTTCAGCATCTTCTGGCTCCATTAATTCAAGAAGTGCCTGCGCGCGCTCTTGCCCAACTTCACGGAGCAAGTCGGCAGCATCATCTGGATCCATTTCACCTAAAACATCGGCGGCGCGTTCACCTTCTAGTTCTGCTAACAATTCAACGCGCTCTGCTTCATCCATTTCTTCAAGCACATCTGCCAGACGTTCATCATTGAGTGCACGTGCAACTTCAACGCGACGCTTTGGTGCCAAGTCGTGCATAACGGTTGCAAGGTCAGCAGCTCGAAGTGTGCTCAGAGTTGCAAGTAAGTTTGCAACCCCTTGGTTGTGTTCAGAAGTTGCAAAGCCTGAAACTTCTTCCCACGTAACTGTTGAGGTGGCTCCTTTACGGCGCAATCCTGTGCCGCGACGCATGACGTGTACTCGCGTGATGAGCCAATCACCAGTTCGGTTTTGTTCCATGCCCATATCTTCAACAACAACTTTTTCTCCAGTTTCGACCAGCGAAATGGAGCGATCAAGCATTTCTCCTAGAACTAAAACTTCGCCAGTGCGAGATTCGAAACGACGCATGTTAAGTAGGCCAGTGATAATTACTGTTCCACTTTCAATTGATGTCACACGTGTAATTGGTACAAAAACTCTACGACGTAGTGGAACTTCAACTACTAAACCTAAAATTCTTGGTGGTTGATTATTGGCACGCAGGGTCGCCAAAGCATCTCGCACCTTTCCTACTGGATCACCATTTGGATCAAAGACCGCGGTACCTGCAAGACGGGCGAGAAATACTCGATTAATCAAGTTTCCGCTCATGGGCTAAGGGTAACGCGTCAAAGGACCTCGATGCTTTCGCTTAAATTCTATGAAATAGATACTTTTGCCCTATGCCAGAGCAGAAGTCCCTCATCAATAGTCATACAGCTATGCCTGGCCGCAAAGATTTAATTCGCCTTGGTATTGGAATTATTGGAATTGGAGTTTCCGGTCCACTCATTGCTCTGAGCACAATGCCTGTCGTTACTTTAATTTTTTGGCGAAATCTTGGAGGGGCCTTAGTTATTGCTCCATTCGCTTATAAGCATCGCAAGAATCGTGATGCAATGCCATGGGCGGTATTAGGAGGATTCGTTCTGGCTATGCATTTCATCGCATTCTTTTTAGCAATGCGCCTGACAACAGTTGCAGCAGGCACAGCACTTGTTGCCCTGCAACCAATATTTGCAGCTTTGTTTCTACGCATCAGAGGTGGACATATTCCATCTCGTGCATGGTTAGGAATGGTTGTCAGCTTTTCTGGGGTGCTCTTAATTTCTGGGGTGGATTTAACTATTTCTTTGCGATCATTTGCAGGAGATGTTGCAGCAATAATTTCTGCAGCCCTTGCAGCAATTTATGTGCTCATTGGATCCAAGGCGCAACAGAGCCTGGAAACCAGCTCGTATACAGCAATTTGTTATGCAACGTGTGCGTTAACAGCATTGCCGATTATGTTAATTGGTGGATTCAAAATTTGGAACTTTAGTGGCAACGAATGGTGGCTGGTCATTGGCTTGATAGTTTTTGCTCAATTACTTGGTCATAACATGTTCAACTCTGCTTTAAAGAGAGTTTCACCCGCTGTTGTCTCGCTCATTATTTTCTTTGAAGTTCCCGTTGCTTCAGTTCTGGCTATTTGGTGGTTAAATCAAACTCCACCTATTGCGATCTTGCCAGGCATTATTTTGATTCTTGGTGGATGCGCATTAGTTGTTTTGCGTACTCGTCCTTTAAAGGCGGAACTCTTACATGATTGATTTACATACACACACAAATTGCAGCGATGGAACCGATTCACCCGCCCAGCTTGTTAATAAAGCAATCGCAGAAGGATTAACAGTGCTGGCGCTAACAGATCACGACACTACTTCCGGGTGGGAGAGTGCACAAAAGACTCTGCGCGGAGATTTATCACTAGCACTTGGCGCTGAAATTTCTTGTCTGACAAATGATGGAATTAGTGTGCACATGTTGGGTTTACTCTTCGATGGCGCACATAGTCAGATGCAAGAAATGCTGGAAAATACCCGAGATGGCCGTATTCCACGAGCACTTAAGATTATTGAATTACTCAATGCTGGCGGGATAAAAATTTCAATAGAAGATGTCGAATCAGTAAAGCCTGCGGGTGCAACGCTAGGCAGGCCACATATCGCTGATGCACTCGTTAAAAACGGAGTTGTCTCTTCACGAGATGAAGCATTTACAGATTTACTTCATAACAATTCGCCATATTACGTGGCACATCTTGCGCCCACACCAGAGGATGCAATTTCCATGATTCGAAGTGCTGGTGGAGTTGCAGTAATTGCACATCCTTTTGCTTCGCTTCGTGGAAAAGTACTCTCAGCTGCAGATTTTTTGCCACTAAAAATTGCAGGCTTAAACGGCATTGAAGTTAATCATCGAGACCACAGCAATGATGAGCGCAGCGCTTTGGCAGATATCGCTCGTGAATTGGATTTAGTTATTACTGGTGCAAGTGACTATCACGGAACTGGAAAACTTAATTCATTAGGCGAAAACCATACCCATCAGGGACAATGGGAACGTCTTGAATCAGAGGCGGATAAGCGAAGGGTCATCAGAGCATGAACATGGGCGAAATCACCGCCGTAACATTTGCACTGCAAGCTTTCGTAACTCTCTTTGTCATCATGGATCCACCTGGTGCGACACCAATTTTTCTAGGATTAGTCTCTGATAAATCTCCTGCCACGCGCCGCAAACTCGCATGGCAAGCAGCAGCGGTTTCATTCGTTGTAATCACCACATTCGCACTCTTTGGTCGCCTTGTACTTTCTTACTTAAATATTTCACTTGAATCACTTCAAGCAGCAGGGGGTCTTTTGTTGCTAATTGTGTCCCTTGAATTGTTAATGGGCGGACGACCAGGTTCAGAAAATCGCAAATCAAATAACATTGCATTAGTTCCCCTGGGCACCCCTTTACTTGCGGGACCAGGTGCAATCGTTGCAACGATGATTTATGTACAAAAAATAGAAAATGTTGGACAAGGAATTGGACTAGCTGTTGCTGTAATTGCTGTTCACCTTGCGATAGCGATTACTTTGATGGCTTCAACAACCATTCTTAAGGTAATTAAAGATACTGGCGTAAATCTTGTTGCCAGCATCGCAGGTCTATTACTAGCAGCAATCGCAATTCAAATGATTGCAGATGCAATAAAGGCATTCACTGCAGCATGAGTTCAGAATTTGGCTTGTTTTCACCCCAGAGCGTTGTATGGAAAATTCACAGTGATCCATCAATGGTTGTTGGCGGAATCAGAGCACTCTTACAGCAAGCGTTGCATCCCGTTGCCATGGATGGCGTAGCGAAGAACTCAAATTTTCGTGAAGATACTTGGGGTAGATTGCAACGAACCGGAGATTACGTTGCAACATTGAGTTTTGCTCCACGCAAAGACGCAGAAGCCCTTGCAGCAAGAGTGCGTTCTGTTCATACAAAATTAGGCCTTGATGATCCACATCTACTTTTGTGGGTGCATATGGCACTGGTTGATTCATTCTTAGATGTTGCAATTCGCTCTGGAATGCCATTAGCCCCACAAGATCAAGATCAATACATAAAAGAAATGGTTGATTTTGCTCGTTTAGTAGGAATTAATCCCGAAACAGTTCCATCAAACAGAGAAGAACTTAAATTATATTTTGAAAATATTGCACCAGAGCTTTATGCCAGTGATGATGCAAAACGTGTAGCACTATTTCTCACCTTTCCTCCGATGCCAAATACCATTCGATTTGCGACTCCAGCAGCACCTGCGTGGGCATCTCTCAGCGCTTTGGCAACAGCAGCTCTTCCACTATGGGCTCGCAAACTTTATGCAATTCCATCGTTACCAGGCCAAGATGTACTTACAAATGCTGCGCTAACTGCAACTCGTTCAACGCTAAAACTCGTACCCGAAAACATTTTTCAGCCACCTATTCTCAAGCAAGCCCTCATTAGGTGGGGGGTTGCTTCATGATTTCAGTTATTGCCGTAGCTAACATTTCTGGTGGAACCTATAAGAGCACGACTGCGCACTCACTCGCAGTTGCAAGTGTTGAATACGGAAAGAAAGTCTTGTTAATTGATTTAGATCCCAGGTCAGAATTAACCTTTGTTTTAGGTTATGAAAAAGCAAGAGAAACAATCACTGATTTGCTACAAGGCAAAACGCTTTCACAGAGCAATGACATCACAACTGCTGAAAGATTTGATTTCATTGGCGCAGACTCAAGACTCGCCTCATTTAATGACACGAAAGCGCTTAAAATATTTTTGACTTCTTTAGCAGTTAGCTACGATGTTGTAATCATTGACACACCAGCTCAGATTGATTCACGGCTGGCTATGGCACTCGTTGCCGCAGATGCTTTGGTTGTTCCAACAAGTGCATCGATTCACAGTCTGCGCGGAGCAATTAGTACTTTAAAAGTTGATTCTGCAGCTAAAAAATTCATACTTGCCATTGATGGATTTGGAGCAGATCAGGCAAAACTCTTTGAAAATGCCATCTTGCTTGATGCACACATTCCAATTGCATCAGATATTGATGCAGCCACTTCGCAAAAGCGCAGCGTGCTTTCTACAGATAAGAGTTCAGATTTTGCTGAAGCGTACCGAGAAGCGGCATACAGCCTTCTCGAGCACCTTAATCATTTTTAAATTTCTTAGTTCGAGTACGTTCACGTTTTTCCGTCATCCGTTCAACTTTAGGTGGTGCATCAACCTTTACAGTTTTTGCTTTAACCATTCGCCCATTTGAGCCAGCAGGAATTTTCATTACTTCATAGAGATGTTCTGAAGATGAGTATGTTTCTTCTGGTTCTGGTAAACCAAGCTTGAGAGCCATATCAATCATCTTCCAGCGAGCCAATTCGTCCCAATCAACAAAAGTGACTGCGATTCCGTGGGCGCCTGCACGTGCAGTACGTCCAATTCTATGAACGTATGTTTTCTCGTCCTCTGGGCACTGATAATTAATTACGTGAGTAATTCCATCAATATCAATTCCGCGCGCCGCAACATCGGTAGCAACAAGCACATCTGTTTTACCCGCCTTGAAGTCATTGAGTGCTTTCTCTCGGGCAGTTTGAGCAAGATCTCCATGAATGGTCGCAGATCTAAATCCTCGTTCGAGTAGATCATCTGCTGTCTTTTGGCATGTTCGTTTAGTGCGACAAAAAACGATTGTGGGACCACGACCATCTGCTTGCAGGATTCGTGCCAACATCTCAATTTTATCCATTGCATGTGCACGATAAACATGCTGCTCAATTTTTGAAACTACAGCGCCTTCATCTTCATTATCTTGCGTGCGAATGTGAATTGGTTGATTCATAAATCGGCGTGCAAGGCTCAGAATATCTCCAGGCATAGTCGCTGAAAAAAGCATTGTTTGCGAACGTTTTGGTGTGCTTGTAAAAATCTTTTCAACATCTGGCAAGAAACCAAGGTCGAGCATCTCATCTGCTTCATCTAAGACAAGTCGTGAAACTTCTTTGAGTTTAAGGTGTCCTTGGCGATATAGGTCTAATAGTCGTCCAGGAGTGCCAACAACAATTTCGATACCTGCGCTGAGTGAATCTATTTGTGGTTCGAATGCTCGTCCGCCGTAGACGGCTAACGTTCTAATTCCACGATTATTTGCTAATTCATCAATGTCTTTTGCAACTTGAATACATAGTTCGCGAGTGGGTACAACAACTAATACTTGAGGTGCACCTTTATGTTCCAGTCCTTGCCACTCTGAGTCATTTGGTGCGATGACTCGTTCAATCAGAGGGATACCAAATGCAAGTGTTTTTCCAGTACCAGTTTTGGCTTGGCCAATGACATCACCATCTGCGAGCGCAATTGGTAAAACCATTTCCTGGATGGGAAAAGGCGAAGCAAAACCATGCTCCTTAAGAGCAGCCTTTGTTTCTTGGCGAAGTGGAAGGTCTTCGAAAGTTAGTGACACTTATTGGGCGCCGAAACCGACACGACGATCGGTTTGTTCGCCAATTTCTACGTAACCAATTTTGTCTGCAGGAACCATCACGACCCGACCGCGAATATCTTCCAGAGTTAAAGCTTCACCTGATTTAAGGGCTGCATTCACAGCGCCTTGAATTTCGGCAGCTCCGAGTTCGCTCTCAAAATTTAAATCTGAATTTACGTTAGTTACAGAGATTCGAACCTGAACTTTTTTAGCGCTATCGCTTTTCTTTGTACTCATAGTTGCTAATCCTACCGATTAAATACCATGTGGGTTTCCTCAATTATTTGCTGGGAAAGCCTGAAATTCCTCGCCACATGAGATTTTCAACTAAATCCACGGCTTGCTGACGGGTTAATTTGCTATCGCGCTCTAGCCAATGACGAGCAGTAACTTGTGCGCTACCGATTAAACCAACGCCTAGCAACATGGCAACTTCTTTAGGTAGACCGGTATCGAGGGAAATGATCGCACTCACGGCTGCAGCGCAGTCATAAGTCATGCGATTAAGCCTTTCAGCAACTGAGGGTTCAACACTCATGTCGCTTTCAAAGAGCAGACGAAATGCTTCGCCTTCACTTTCGATGAATCCAAAATAAGCATCGACTGTAGCGCGTACTCGGTTTGCGTTATCTGGCGTGGATGAAATTGCTTTTTGGATTTCATAAACAAGTGAATCGATATGAAGATCTAAAACTGCTAAATAAAGTTCTAACTTAGATGGAAAGTGCTGATATAAAACTGGCTTGCTTACTCCCGCACGATCTGCAATTTCATCCATTGCGGCAGAGTGATATCCGGCAGCAGTGAAAACTTCGAGGGCGGCAGATAGCAAAAGCGCACGGCGTTCATCGCGTGGTAAGCGAGGTTTGTTATCTCGCAGATTGGCTGAAGTACTCATCACGGCTAATCGTAGAGGCAAAAGCCTTCAAATTGGCAGTGCTCTCCTGAGTACGGCAGAATAAGCGCATTGTCGTACTCCACATTCAGGACGGTTATGAATATCCCACCATTGGTTGATAAAGGTCGCGCACTCACAGTTGATGAAGTGCGTCGATACAGCCGTCACCTAATAATTCCTGATGTGGCAATGGCAGGCCAGCAACGATTGATGAACGCAAAAGTACTCTGCGTTGGCGCCGGAGGACTTGGCTCTCCTGCACTTATGTATCTTGCAGCCGCAGGTGTTGGCACACTCGGTATCGTCGAATTCGACACTGTCGATGAATCAAATTTACAACGACAAATTATTCATGGACAAAGTGATATTGGAAAGAGCAAGGCAATTTCTGCAAAAGAGAAAATTGCAGAGATCAACCCAAATGTGAATGTAATCGTGCATGAGCTTCGCCTAGATACTGACAATGTTATGGAGATATTTTCACAATACGATCTCATCGTTGATGGCACGGACAATTTCGCAACCCGTTACTTAGTAAACGATGCATGCGTGTTGTTAAAAAAGCCATATGTATGGGGTTCGATTTATCGCTTCGACGGACAAGCAAGTGTTTTCTGGGCTGAATACGGTCCTTGCTACCGTTGTTTATATCCAGAACCACCACCACCTGGCATGGTTCCAAGTTGTGCCGAAGGTGGAGTGCTCGGTGTTCTCTGTGCGTCCATTGGATCTATTCAAACCACTGAGGCAATTAAATTAATTGCTGGAATTGGCGAACCACTAATTGGCCAACTAATGATTTATGACGCACTCGAAATGTCATATCGAAAGATTAAAGTGCGCAAAGATCCCAAGTGTCCATTGTGCAGCGACAAACCAACACAAACCACATTGTTGCCAGATTACGAAGCTTTCTGTGGAGTTCTCTCCGATGCAGCAGAAGTAGCCGTTAAGGATTCGACAATTTCAGTTACCGAACTCAAAGCAAAGATTGATAATAATGACAAGTTCCTACTTATTGATGTGCGCGAACCAAGTGAGTTTGAGATAGTGAAAATTCCAGGTGCGGTATTAATTCCTAAGCAGGGTTTCTTAGATGGAAGCGCTCTGGCTGGCTTGCCACAAGATAAGCCAATCATTCTGCACTGCAAATCTGGCGTGCGCTCGGCAGAGTGCTTGGCGATCCTTAAGAGTGCTGGATTTGCAGATGCGACACACGTCAGCGGCGGAGTTGTTGCTTGGGCCAAACAAATTGATACCTCTTTGCCGGTGTACTAAGTGCTAGATAGTTACAAAGGCTTTCGCTTACTTTTAGTGCACGCACATCCTGATGATGAAACCATTAATAATGGCGCAACAATGGCAATGTATGCAGACCTTGGAGCGCAAGTAACACTTGTTACCTGTACGCGCGGGGAAGAAGGCGAAGTTTTAATCTCAGATTTAAGCCACCTAGCAAGTACTCACACCGATTCACTCGGTGAGCATCGCGAGATCGAACTCAAAGATGCAATGGATGCACTTGGCATTAGTGATTTTCGTTTTCTCGGTGACAAATCAGTTAAGTTTCGAGATAGCGGCATGATGGGCACAGAACCAAATAACCGTCCGGATGTTTTTTGGCAAGCAGATTTAGATGGCGCTTCAGCGCATCTAGTCAAAGTTATTGAGGAAGTTAAGCCTCACGTACTAGTTACATATGATGAAATCGGGGGATATGGCCACCCAGATCACATTCAAGCCCATCGTGTGGCAATGAGGGCAAGTGAATTAGCGCAATGGAAAATTTCTAAAATTTATTGGAATGCAATGCCAAAATCTGTTTTAGCTGAAGGTATAGCAAAGATGAGAGAAATCGGATCAGATTTCTTTGGGGCCGACAATGTTGATGATCTCCCATTTGCTAAAGACGATGCGCTTGTGACAGCAATGATTGATGGAACAACTTATGTTGACCTAAAGATGAAGGCCATGGCTGCTCACGCAACCCAAATTGAATTAGATGGTCCATTTTTCGCACTCTCAAATAATCTTGGACAACAAGTGTGGGGCCACGAGTATTACTCACTTGTCCATGGCAAAAAGAGTGAACCATTTGATGCCAATGGTCGAGAGACAGATTTATTTGCTGGAGTAACCCAGGCATGAAGTTTATTTATTCAGCTGCGCTTGGAATTTTGGCGGGAATCGCAGCAGTTTTGCTTCATGTTTTTTATCCACCAATTGGTTTGGTTCTGGCACTTGTTGGTTCTGCAGCAACTATTTGGGCCATTGGTCGTCAATTCGGGGCAAGAAAATACAAATTGGTTGCATCCCTTGCATGGGGATTTATTCTCTGGCGGGCATCAACATTTGGCGTTGGAAACGAACTATTAGTTCAGGGCAATGCTCAAGGCAGCGCACTTGTATTTTTAGGACTCATATCTTTATTTATTGTTATGGCAATGCCCGCGTAACTAGCGCCAGCTCCAACTTTGTCCTGAAGAAGAATCTGAAATCTCTAAGCCTGCATTTTCAAGTCGCACACGTAAATCATCACTCAGAGCCCAATTCTTGGCAGATCGCGCGGACTCGCGTTGGGCTAAGAGATCTATTAACTCTGGTGTGAGTTCTTGAACTTCTTGTGTGCGTGAAAGTTCGAGACCAAGCACCTGATCTGCAAAGAGGAATGCATTAGCTTTTTGGGCATCAGTTAAATTGTTATCTTTTTCAACGCTACGTAGGTAGGTGGTTACTCGAGGGGTATCTAAATCATTTTCAAGGACAGCCAGAATCGTTGAATCAATTTCAATACTCCGGGAAGCACCCCAGATGGCAATTTTGGTGCGCCAACGTTTGATTGTGTCGTGGGCTGCCGAAATTGATTGCCACGATAAATCCATCTGTGATCTGTAACGATTTTCAAGAAAACATAAACGCAAGGCAAGTGGATCAAATCCCTTTGCGATTACATCATCTAGAAGCACAACATTTCCAGCACTCTTTGACATTTTTCGACCTTCAAACAAAAGGTGTTCGCCGTGAACCCAGAGATCCACACTTTCGTTTCCGGTAATCGAATTTGATTGTGCGCGCTCGTTTTCGTGATGTGGAAAACGTAAATCGATTCCACCCACATGAACATTGATGTGGCCGTGCAAAAACTTTAATGACATTGCAGAACATTCAATGTGCCAACCTGGAAAACCAGGCCCCCATGGTGAATCCCAGACCATGGCTTTTCTATCTCCGGCAGGTTTCCACAGCGACCAATCAGCATGAAACTTTTTCACTCCATCTTCCACGTATTCATAGCGGTGGCCAGGCTTGAGTGATTCCAATCGGTTGCCACTGATGTGCCCGTATCCAGGAAAAGATTGTGCGTCGAAATAAACAGTTCCATCTTCACCAACATAGGCAGCGCCTTTAAGAATTAGCGCTGAAATCATTTCAAGCATGAGCTCAATTGACTCACTCGCACGTGGATATTTTTGTGCAGGAACAATATTTAAATTCGCAAGATCTATGTGAAAACGCTCTTCGTATTTGCGCGCAATGTCGAATGGATCAATCTTCTCTTTCTTAGATTGCTCAAGCATTTTATCTTCTTGAAAATCATCAGACATATGTCCTACATCTGTAATATTTTGAATCATTTCAACGCTCAGCCCGCTTAAACGAATCGTGCGAGCGATGAGATCACTTAATAAGAATGTGCGTAAATTGCCGACATGAGCATCGCGATAAACCGTGGGCCCACAGCAGTACATAGTGACCACCCCGTTAAGGGAGGTAATCGCACTCGGTTTGCGGGAGAAAGTGTCATAAATGGATAGGACCATCAGCAGCACTCCTGGGAAATTAAGTTTAAAGTTTTTTGATAGCAGCGATACACATATTCGTGATGAAATGAAAAACCAAGGGATGAATAAAGGTGGATCGCAATAGTATTTTTCGAATCTACCTGGAGCACAGATTTTTTTATTCCTGCCTCAAAGGATGCGCCAAGAAGTGCGTTCACAACTAACTTACTGACTCCTTGGCCGCGATAGTTAGGTTCGACAAAAACTCGCGAAAGAGCGCTCCAGCCATCTGCATGCGAGGTGCGGCCAACGCCAATGAGTTTTTCACCGTCGAAGACAGATGCATAGAGAGCGGGATATGCGCGCATGAGGTCAGCAACGCCGTGATCTTCTTGTAAGGCAAGCCACTCATCATCGAATGATTCTGAAATGGAAAGTGTAAATTGAGATTTACTCAGATCGCGGTGTGCGATATCGGCAACCATGACGTGCGCGCGAACCTTTTCAATCCAACCGTTATCAAAAAGTTTTGAATCTAATTCTTGATACGTTGGAAGAGGAATAGCAAAAGTAGGAACCAGTCCCGCCTTTTCATAATGCGCAATTACATGTGCAATTGCTTCATCAATTTCTTGTGGCGGCTCACCATAAGGAGCTTTTCCGCGAGGCAAAACCGAGTTAGCTCGCATCGTGAATTTTCCAGATGTTCGCAATAACCATTTTCCAAATAATTCCTGTGTAAGCGGTGGCCACGTGGCGGTCAATACATTTTCTAGTTCTTCAATGCGCAATGAAAGTGGAGCGCCATGTCCGGCTAGATGCGTAATCTCTTCTATGACTTTATAAACAGCAATCTTTTCGCGATCAAATTCAATGAGTTCACCGTGTCGATTACGAAGAGTATTTTCGGACTCCAAATATCCAACCAGGTCCCGAAATCCACCTTCGGGATCATGGAAGCGAATACTGACTCGCGCGCCAATAGGAGCCTTCATAGGTGTAACGATAATCGCCCACGCCAAAGTCGCGAGTTACAGGCGCTTCGCATTACAATCGCGCTATAGAAATGGCTACTTAAGCCACATGAATGAGTTTCAAGGAGGCCAAGCTCGTGACATATGTGATTGCCCAACCATGTATCGATGTGAAGGACAAGTCCTGCATCGAAGAGTGTCCAGTGGACTGCATTTATGAAGGCAATCGCATGTTGTACATCCAGCCAGATGAGTGCGTTGACTGTGGCGCGTGCGAGCCTGTGTGCCCTGTTGAAGCAATTTATTATGAGGATGATGTTCCAGGCCCATGGAAAGACTTTCAAAAAGTTAATAGTGAGTTTTTCGTAGAACTTGGTTCACCTGGTGGCGCTGCCAAAGTTGGCCCAACTAGTACAGATCACGCCGACGTCATTGCTGCTGCAGCAAAGAGCGAGTAAAGGCGCGTGCACTGAAACTTCCTGATTTTCCGTGGGATGCATTAGCGCCCTTTGGAGATCTAGCACGTCAACACCCTGCAGGAATTATTGATCTATCCCAAGGAACTCCGGTAGATCCAACTCCAGATTTTATTCAGGAATCTTTATCCGAACATTCAAATTCTCCGAGTTACCCACTGACAGCCGGAACGCCGCAATTACGCGAAGCGATTAAAAAGTGGGCAGCAAAGAATTTAGGTGCCACGGGCGAATTCGATGTTTTGCCATTAATTGGATCTAAGGAATTTGTTGCATGGCTACCAACTTTTCTGCAATCCAAAAAAGTGATAATTCCGAAAATTGCTTATCCCACTTATAACGTTGGAGCAATTCTTGCAGGAGCCGAAGCAATTACAGTTGATCTTGATACCCAACAGTGGCCACAGGCAGATTTAGCGTGGATTAATTCACCATCTAATCCCACTGGTCGAGTCCATACAGAAGCCGAACTTAAGTCTGCTATTGAATATTCTAGAAAAAACAATACTCCAGTGGTCTCTGACGAATGTTATTTGGAGTTTGGTGACTCCGTAACGCCCACTTCAATTTTAAATTACACCCAAGGAAACAATTCAAATATTTTGGCTGTTCTTTCACTCTCTAAACGATCTTCAATGGCCGGGTATCGAGCAGCCTTTGTTGTTGGTGATTCAGAATTAATTAGGAAGATACTTGAAATTAGAAAACATGCAGGAATGATGGTGGCACTTCCAATTCAGCACGCCATGATTGCAGCCCTTGGGGATTCAAATCACGTAAGCGAACAACGTGCTCGCTATAACACTCGTCGCAAAACTTTGTCACCAGCTCTGCAATCAATTGGTTTCACAATCGAACACTCAGAAGCGGGGCTCTATATCTGGTGTACACGAGGCGAAGATGCCTGGAAATCAGTTGAAGCGCTCGCGAAATTAGGAATTTTAGTAACACCCGGAATTTTTTATGGAGCAGATGGTTCACAGCACGTTCGTATTGCAATGACAGCTACAGATGCTGCCATTGCAGATGCAGCTGCGCGCATTACATCTTCACAGGCGCAATAGATGACTCTAGGAATTCTTCTCGTAGGCGGAATGGGCACGCGCCTGATGCCTTTGACTCGCGATACTCCTAAGCCGATGCTTCCAATCGCAGGTTTACCAGTAACAGAACATCAATTAATGGCTGCAAAGCGTGCAGGTGTTACAACTATCGTCTTGGCTACTTCGTATTTATCAGAAATTTTCACACCCTATTTTGGCGATGGATCACGATGGGGAATCAATATTGCCTATGCAGTGGAAGAGACTCCACTTGGCACAGGCGGTGCAATCAAAAATGCTGCTGCAGCATTAAATCTTCCAGCAGGTTCTGATGAACCAATCGTTATTTTCAACGGCGATGTTTTAAGTTCGCATAATTTGGCCAAGCAAATACAAGAACATATTGCGCATAAAGCAGATGTAACACTGCACTTAACCCATGTAGCAGATGCCAGGGCCTATGGCTGTGTCCCAGTTGATGAAAATGGGCGAGTAACTGCATTCTTAGAAAAAATGGAAAATCCAATTACCAACACAATAAACGCGGGTTCTTACGTTTTTCATCCATCTGTCATTGACACAATCACAGCCAATACTGTGGTCAGCGTTGAACGAGATGTATTTCCTGCACTGGTCGCAGCCGGTAAGAAAATTTATGGCTACGTTGAGGATTCATATTGGCTCGATATCGGAACACCGGCAGCACTGCTTGCAGGATCACAGCATTTAGTGGGGGCAGATTTCAAGGTAGCTGCGACATCTCAGATTGCACCTACGGCCCAATTAAGTGAAGGCACCAGCGTGGGGCAGGGATGCACAATTGAAGGTGGCGTCGTAATTCGTGGCAGCATCATTTGCGCCGATGTACACATTGGTGCGGGGTCAGAGGTTGTAAATAGTTTTATTGCATCAGGTACTCGCGTTGCAGCCAATACGAAAATTATTGGAAATTACTATTCAAATGAGTTAATTTCGCCCTTAAATCTTTAAATTTTCTGTATTTCACGCTCAATAGTGCCTGCCTCGGACTTGACTTACAGGGATTACAAGCGTGTAATTCTCTTCTAGTAGGCCACATCCATGAGGGATGAAGCCATGAATTACAAGGAGAATCGACACTATGCCGATCCGCCCACAAGATTCACAGAAGCAGGCACCTACTTCCCCTCTTAGCTCCGGCCCAATCATTCAACTCATCTCTGGTGAGAGCGTTGAGTTGTCGTGGCAAGAACGCGCACTCTGCGCACAAACAGACCCAGAAGCATTTTTCCCAGAAAAAGGCGGATCAACTCGCGAAGCAAAGCGAGTCTGTCTCTCATGTGATGTGCGTTCACAATGTTTGGAATACGCACTGGCTCATGATGAACGTTTCGGAATTTGGGGCGGACTTTCAGAACGTGAACGCCGCCGTCTGAAGCGCCGTCCTGCTTAATCGCGCTCGCGCGATCCTGAACGAAAAACAGGTTTGCTTATGGCTGTAACAGCCGCAGAAGATTTACGACACGTAAGCGCAATTCTTGTCGTACATGATGGTGCGTTGTGGTTACCACAAGTAGTTGCATCATTGACTTCGCAAAATCGTTTGATTAATCAAATTCTTGCAGTAGATACTGGTTCAACTGATTCATCAGTGGCACTACTTAAAGGTGCAAAAATTCCAGTGCTTTCTCTTGATCGCGAATCAGGTTTTGGTGATGCGATTTGGGCAGCGATTCAAACATTGCCAGCACCCACTTCGCCAGAAAATGAATGGCTATGGATTTTGCATGATGACTGTGCAATGCATCCAGAAGCTTTGGAGAAGTTACTTGAAGCGCTGGAGCAAAAACCACAAGCGATTATGGCTGGTCCAAAATTATTGGGATGGCACGACAAATCACACTTACTTGAAATTGGTATCAGCATTGCATCCGATGGCGCTCGCTGGACCGGACTTGAACCACGCGAATATGACCAAGGACAGCACGATGGAGTTCACGATGTTCTTGCAGTAAGTACCGCAGGCGCCTTGGTTCGCCGTGATGTTTTTGTTGAACTTGGCGGTTTCGATCCTAATCTTTCACTCTTTAGAGATGATGTTGATTTTGGTTGGCGCGCAAGAGTTGCCGGACACTCAGTCATTGCAGTCAGTGAAGCTAAAGGTTTTCATGCACAAGCTGCAGCATCTGAGCGAAGATCAGCTGATGTGAAGGAAGCTTTTTTGCACCGTCCACTTTTACTTGATCGCAGAAACGCCGCTTATGTTTTGCTCGTCAATTCTTCATGGTGGATGTTGCCATGGGTTGTTTTGCAATTACTTGGTTCGGCTACGGCTCGCGCCATTGGATTCTTACTTGCAAAGTTACCGGGATATGCAAGTGATGAACTACTTGCTTTAGCAACTCTTGTTATTCACCCACGTGAACTAGCAAGTGCCCGTAAGTTTAGAAAATCTCACAGACTCTTATCTGCTCGCGCAGTAAAGGAGTTCATTCCGCACCGTCGTCATCAACTTCGGGCGGGAGTCGAAAGATTATTTGATTCAATTCGAAGTACATTGCTTCCGACAGTGGAGCAAACAAGCACTGCCCTTGATCCATTAAATGAAGATGAAGATTTATTAACTCCTGCCACAACTGGGCGTTGGTGGACAATATTTAAACAACCTAAAGCCCTTGCAGGTTTTGCTATTTTGATTTTGATTGCAATTTGGTCACGGCATAGATACGGCCCCTTAGTTGGCGCAGCACTTGTGCAAACACCTGAAGGTGCTAGAGATTTGTGGCGGATGTATTTTGAATCATGGCATCAAATCGGAATGGGAACTGATCAGAGCGCGCCAGCATGGATTGCTGTAGTTGCACTTGGTTCAACGATTTTATTTGGAAAAGCTAGCCTCTTTATTTCACTTCTCTTCTTCCTAGCTCCACTGATTTTTATGCTTGCCAGTTTTAGGCTCTTTGCAAGAATAACTTCACACAATTGGTTACGGGTCACGGCAAGTTTCTTATACGCAATTTCACCAGTGGCAGTAGCCAGCATCAACTCAGGTCGATTAGGAACCGTCGTAACCCTCATGCTCTTGCCTTATATCGGCTTGCTGATAAGTGATTGGCTCACCATTGAACACTCTTCATGGAGAAAGATTTTTCTTTTATCCTTAGTACTCTCTATTTCCTTCATGTTTTCGATGCAAGTTTTTGCCTATGTCCTAGTTGCTACGCTCATAATTTCAATTATCGATTTTGTTAAATATGGAAATATTCGTTACTTCCACCAACGACTCGCACGGCGTCTGACTCTAGTGATCGCACCACTTCTTGTTGCAATTCCTTGGTCAATTCAAACTATACTTAACCCAAAGAATCTTTTGCTCGAACCAGGTTTAGCTATTGCAGGTGGTGGACCTAATTTTGCATTGATTGCTAATCCTGGTGGCACTGGTGCTTTGCCATGGTGGTCACTGAGTCCAGTTTCGCTAGTACTTTTTGTGGCGCTTTTTTCTTCCACTAAAGCACGAGTTATTTCTTATTTTGGAAGCGGCGCACTCGCTGCGGCTGTGCTCATCGGTTCACTCTCTATTTCTGGCCATGGTAATTCATCACCAGTTCGCACATGGACTGGTTCACTCATATCAATTGCAACTATCTGTTCGGTAGCCGCTGGAATTTTAGTTTTAGATCGGTTGCGCGAAGTTCTGGTTGTGACAAATTTTCATTATCGCCACATTCTCGCTGGCTTACTCGTCATCGTCACAACACTCTATTCAGTCTCAACAATTTCTTGGCTTGTAACAGCAGGCGCCGATTCACCGATGCGAGCAACTGATTCTAAAATTTTGCCAGCATTTCTTGGAGTTGAAGATGGCGTTAAAACACTAGTTCTGCGTCAAGTGAAAATTAATGACGTTAACACCATGCAATATTTTCTCGCTCGAAGCCATGATGTTCTCTTGGGAGAACCTGACATTTCACCACCAGAATCACCAGCAGTAACTAACGCCATTAAAGAAATTGCCGATGGCACTGGAATTTCTGCCTCTAAAGTTCTTGGTCGCCATGGAATTAAGTATGTTTTTGCAAAGAGTCCAACGAATAAGGAAGTAGTTCGAACTATTGATGGCCTTGGTGGGTTCGTCCGAGCATCTGCCACTGGCGCTGGAATCGTTTGGAAAGTTAGCAATGCTTATAGTCGGATCAATTTCATAGACACAAGTGGAAAAGTTTCCGAAATCTTAAGTACGAGTGTGGGATCGCGCACACAGATCTACTCACCAGGAACAATTCTGCTCACTGATTCTTACAGCAAATATTGGAAAGTGTTCCAAAATGGACAGACACTTGAACGAACAAAAGATGAAAATGGGTTTACGCAATTTAGTGTTACAGAACCAGGAGAAATTTCACTGCTCCATGATGGAACCAATCGTCGTGGCTTGTTATCGTTGCAATTTATCTTTCTTGTGACTCTCATTGTCCTTGCTGCGCCAGCAGGGCGCAGGCGTCGAGAAATGTCAGAAAGTGAGCTGACATGAAATTAAGAAGGTTTTTCATAATTGTCATTACTTTGGGCTTACTTATTGGCGCATCAAATACATTGAGTGGATCAATTTCTGGTCAGCAGTTTTCGACGAGTTATCCATCTGTGGTCTGTCCTTCAACTGGCACTTCTTTAACATCTCAAGTTTCTGTGGGTTCACAAGATACGAAGATTCGTCGAGTTGGTTCAACATCTGCAAAATTTGTAAAATCTCGCGCTCTTCGTTTCCCCGTTCCCACCGATCCAATTCTTGTTGATGCGCAGGGCATTACACCGATTGTTTGGCAGAGTCGGCCAGGATCGTGGGCTGGCGGAACTATTTGTTCTGATCCAGCTGCAAGCCAATGGTTTGTTGGCGGTTCAGCCGATATCTCTGCTCGCGGAAAATTAATTCTTGTAAATAGCGGACTCAGTGAATCAGTTGCAGATGTTTTCATTTGGAGTGGAACATCTGCTGCCAGCACTAAAGCGATTACTGTGAAAGCAAATTCATTTGAGGCAGTGGGACTTGATTCACTCGCACCTGGTGAATCTTCCATAGTGGTTCGAGTAGTTTCTAGATCTGGTCGGTTGAATGCATACATGGTCGATGAACGAGGAAAAGGCCTTCGTGCGTTAGGCGGAGATTTGGTAAGTCCGGGTATTGCGCCAGCGAAGCAAATTTACATTCCTGCAATTCCTCTTCAACCAAAAGTTAAGAATGCACCAGCGCAACAACTGCGGTTATTGGCGCCGGGGGATGCCGATGCAAATATAAGCGTTGAAGTTATATCTGGAGATGGACGTTTCACACCTGTTGGCTTTAATGAGATTTTACTTAAAAAAGGTCAGGTGATGAATTTTTCATTATCACCAAAAGTGAGTTCATCGGTATATGGAATAAGAATTGAATCTGATGAACCAATTGTTGCCGGAGTCTTTGCCAATGTTGGAAAAGATTTCGTCTGGAGTTCTTCCGTTCCGCCCTTGAGCCCCCTCACCATTGCCCTGACCGGGATGTCACCAATATTAGTTTTCATAGGTGAGCGCATCAATGTGGATCTCGAACTCGGGGTTGCCGGTGGGAAAAAGCTTCGTAAAACTATTAATGCAAGCGACATCGCTTTCTGGCGGGTTCCTGATAATGCTCGGAATTTAACCTTCTTACGAGTAAGTGCCAACACCTACGGTTCCGCTCTGCAAGCATCAGTAAATGGCTTTGGGTCAATTCCATTAATAGCGGGAAGCGTTCTGACAAAATCGGCCATCCCTACTGCAAACATTCGCGTTTTAAATCCCTGATAATCCCAAGTTTTTAGTACACACCCCACTAATCTTGTATGCATGAGTACACGATATGGGCGCGCATGTTCGCGAACGAGTTGTCGTCTCACTGCAACTATGACTTTGACCTATAACTACGCAGACTCAACTGCAGTACTTGGTCCACTTGCAACTTTTTCCGAACCACATGCATATGACTTATGTGAAAAACATGGAGAGCGTCTCACTGTTCCAAATGGTTGGAATGTTATTAAGGCATCTATCAATTCACACGATAACGGCCCGACTCACGATGATTTAATGGCAATCGCGGATGCGGTTCGTGAAGTGGGATCAAAAGAAATTAGCACTCAGAGCCCACAGAGCAGCGCTAGCGCTGCAACATCACTCGGTCGTAGAGGACACTTGCGCGCAGTTCCGTCCTAGACTTAGCACATGGGTTCGGCTGAAATTCCAAATATTTTTAAAGCGTATGACATACGCGGTTTAGTTGGTACGCAGTTAACTCCTGATTTTGCATTTGTAACAGGTGCGGCATTTGCTCGATTTATCATTCAAGAACGTGAACCTGGAACAGTTCTTATTGGTGAGGATATGCGCACTTCTTCACCTGAACTCGCTGATGCATTCTCAGCAGGAGTTACATCTCATGGCTTAGATGTAATCCGTCTAGGCCTTGCATCGACAGATATGTTGTATTTCGCAGCTGGAAAATTAAACATGCCGGGTGCCATGTTTACAGCTAGCCATAATCCTTCTGAATACAATGGAATTAAGTTATGCCTCAGCGGTGCCAGACCTATCGGGAAAGAATCTGGTTTGCTCACAATAGAAAATTTCGTTCGATCAGGCTCTCCAGTCTCTTTTGGAAACATCGGAAAAGAGAGCGCCCGCAATGTTCTCTCAGATTACGTTAAACATTTGCACACCCTTGTGGATGTATCGGCAATTAGAAAACTAAAAATAGTTATCGATGCAGGAAATGGCATGGCCGGATACACAGCCCCAGCCATTTTTGAAGGTTTAAATCTAGAGATAATTCCTATGTTTTTTGAACTTGATGGATCATTTCCAAACCATGAAGCCAATCCAATTGATCCTAAAAACCTTAAAGATTTGCAAAAAGCTGTCAAAAAACACGGAGCAGACCTTGGCCTAGCTTTCGATGGCGATGCCGATCGGTGCTTCTTGGTGGATGAAAATGGGGCAACGGTCAATCCTTCTGACCTAACAGCGCTTATTGCCCAGCGCGAACTAAAAATTCATCCTGGATCTTCAATTATATATAATCTCATTTCATCGCGATCAGTTGCGGAAGTTATAGAAGATAATGGGGGCGTAGCTCTTCGATCACGCGTTGGACACTCATACATTAAAGCGATGATGGCGCAGAGCGGTGCAGTTTTTGGCGGCGAACATTCAGGACATTTTTATTTCAAAGAGTTTTGGAAAGCAGATTCAGGGGCACTTGCAGCCCTTCATGCGATTGCAGCCCTTGGAACTTCTAAGGGATCACTTTCAAAGTTGCTTAAACCGTATCAACGATATGTTTCAAGTGGTGAAATAAATTCAAAAGTTAAAGATGCCCAAAAAGCCATGAGCATTATTGAACAAAAATATGCAGAGCAAGCCGATGTGAGCATCGACCACCTTGATGGCCTGACCATCAATGGTGATACCTGGTGGTTTAACCTGCGCCCCTCAAACACTGAGCCGCTACTTCGACTCAACGTTGAAGCAAAGGACCGTGCCCGCATGGAAAAAATCAAAGATGAGGTACTCGCCACAGTTAGAAAATGAGAGCCTGAGTTCTCACTTTCTAAGCAATGGCAGTAACCTAAGCCACTAGCAACCTAACACTGTAGAGCCCTACCCCTTAGGTCACGTCTAATTCATACAAGTACTTAACCTAAAAGGAGAACGTTCGTGAATTCACCAGTGACAGCAACAATTCCACGCCATGACATTGCAGATGCATCACTTGCTGCAGAAGGTCGCAAGCGCATTGAATGGGCAGAGCGCAACATGCCAGTGCTTGCACAGATCCGTGCCCGCTTTGAAAAATCACAACCATTTACTGGCGTGCGAATTGCAGCATGCATGCACGTCACAACAGAGACAGCAAATTTAATGCGCGTGCTTAAAGCAGGTGGCGCAGAAATTGCTCTGTGTGCTTCTAATCCTCTTTCTACACAAGATGACACAGCTGCAGCACTCGTTCACGAATACGGAATTAGCGTATTTGCTCGTAACGCTGTTGATCGCGATGGTTACTACTCACACATCAACGCAGCACTAGATATTGAACCGCATCAAGTATTTGACGATGGTTGCGATCTTGTTAATACATTGCACACCACTCGTAAAGAACTTATCGGCAATATTGCTGGTGGTTGCGAAGAAACAACTACGGGTGTTATTCGCCTCAATCAGATGGCAAAAGATGGCGCACTTCAGTTCCCAATGATTGCCGTCAATGACACTGACACAAAGCATATGTTTGATAATCGCTACGGCACTGGTCAATCAACTCTTGACGCAGTTTTCCGCGCAACAAATTTCTTACTCGCAGGTCGCGTATTAGTCGTTGCTGGATTTGGATATTGCGGTAAGGGTGTTGCAGAACGTGCAAAGGGTATGGGCGCAGATGTAGTTATTACCGAAATTGATCCCACAAAGGCACTTGATGCGATGATGCAGGGATTCCGAGTTATGCCAATGGCAGATGCTGCAAAAATCGGTGATGTATTTATTACTGTCACTGGAAACCGCGATGTATTACGTGATGAGCACTTTGCCGTCATGAAAGATGGCGCAATCATGGCTAACTCAGGTCACTTTGATATCGAAATCGATGTTGCATGGCTTGAGCAAAATGCTAAGAAAAAGAATGCAAAAATGCGTCACCAGACTGATGAATATGTTTTATCAGATGGTCGCCGCTTGCTTCTCATCGCTGAAGGTCGTCTTGTTAATCTTGGCGCCGCAGAAGGACATCCTGCATCAGTAATGGATATGTCATTTTCAGATCAAGCACTCACAGCCGAATACCTGGTTAAGGAAGCAATGAATCTCGAGCCAGGTGTTCACACAGTTCCTACATATATTGATAAGGAAGTTGCAAGTCTTAAACTTCAAAGCATGGGCGGAAAAATTGACGTTCTTACTCCTGCACAAGATATGTACTTGAACTCTTGGGAGCACGGAAGCTAATGACCTTGGTATTGGTCGTCGATGACGACCAGGACCTAGCAGAGATGCTTGGCATTGTTTTAAATGGTGCCGGAATAGATGTTGATTTAGTAAGCAGAGGTGACGAAGCTCTGGAGGTATTTAGAAATAATCCTCCAGACTTAGTCCTTCTAGATGTAATGCTTCCAGGATTAGATGGAATTGAAGTTTGCAAACAAATACGCGCCGAATCTATGGTGCCAATCGTGATGCTCTCAGCAAAGGGAGATACTCATGATGTTGTTCGCGGGTTAGAAGCTGGCGCCGATGATTACATGGTTAAACCCTTTCGCCACCAAAGTGAGCTAGTCGCAAGGATTAAAACTCGCCTACGTAAAACAAACACTGATATTGCTGGACTGCTTAAAATTTCAGATTTATCAATTGATTTTAACGCTCATGAAGTAAGCAGAGCGGGCAAAGTTATCGCCCTCACTCGTCTGGAATTTGATCTTCTAGTTGCACTTGCTCGCGAACCCGGAAGAGTTTTTAGTAGAGATGCGCTCTTGAGCGAAGTATGGGGTTACAGACACTCAACTGATACACGGTTGGTTAACGTGCACGTACAAAGACTGCGCGCCAAAATTGAACATGATCCTGAACATCCTGAAATAGTTTTAACCGTTCGTGGCGTTGGGTATAAAGCAGGAAATCAAAGTAAGTAGCGATGGGCTCAATGACTAATCGCCTGAGAACTTCCTTAGCATTGAGAGTCTTGCTCTCAACAATTCTTCTTTCATCTGCCGTTATTTGGCTCTCAGGGTCTATTTTAAATTCCCGAGTAGCCGCGGATGTAAAACAGGTAAACCTTGATTCATCGATCAACGAAGCCCGTTCAACAATTGTGAGTGCGCGATATAGATTAATTCTTGCCAAAAGTGGTTCACAAAAAGAGGTAGATGAACTCATTGGAGAAATTCTCAGCGCAGCAACAACTGTCGGCGCCCGTGCAAGTGGACGTGAGCTTGCATTGTTAAGAGGCCCAATGGCAAACCCATCCGAAAAAGACTTTACGACAACTTCAAATCTTGTAGATCCTGGATCTTTGCCAGAGAAATTCCGTGAAAAGGTACGAAGTACATCAGAGCTGCATTGGAGTTACATCACCATTAAATATGCAGGATCTTTGCAAGTCCCCGCAATTGCGGTAGGCGACATAGTTTCTATTCCAAGATCTGGAAAATATGAACTGTATTTATTATTTCCTTTAACAAATCAGAATAAAACTTTGAGTTTAATTTCGCGCTCTATTATTTTAGTAGACGTAGCGCTGGTATTTCTGATCGGGTTAATTACGTGGTTAGTTGCGCGTCAGGTAGTCAGGCCAGTACGTGAGGCAGCGCGTGTGGCTGAAAAATTCACATCAGGAGATTTTAACCAACGAATGAAAGTCACCCGTAAAGATGAAATTGCAACCCTTGGGCTTTCATTTAATGAAATGGCTGCCTCGATTCAACAACAAATCATGCGGCTAGAAAACCTTTCACGCGTGCAACAACGATTTGTTTCTGACGTTTCTCACGAACTAAGGACGCCACTGACGACTTTGCGTATGGCATCTGAAGTGATTTATTCATCACGCAGCTCTTTTGATCCACAGGTTGCACGAAGCGCCGAATTACTCATTGGCAATATCGATCGATTCGAACGTTTACTCGAAGACCTATTAGAAGTCAGCCGATTTGATGCTGAAGTAGCTGTTCTTGAACCTGTTGATTTCAATCTAATCTCCCTGATCAATGGGTGTATTAATGATTTAGATTTGGTTGCAAAGGAAAAGGGCACACAGATAATTTTCACGCCATATAGTCAAGATTTATCAATCAACGCCGATGTTCGGCGTGTAGAACGAATATTGCGAAATTTATTTAACAATGCGATTGATCACGCAGATTCAAAGCCAATAAACGTGCAAGTGGAATACAACGATAATGATGTCGCCCTTGCAGTGCGAGATCATGGCATTGGGATGGATGAAAATTCACTTCTGCGCATATTTGATCGTTTCTGGCGCGCAGATCCGTCGCGTTCTCGAATTCGTGGCGGCACAGGACTTGGTCTTTCCATTGCGCTAGAAGATGCTCGCTTGCATGATGGAGAGCTCGAAGTGTGGGCGCGTCCAGATAAAGGCGCTCACTTTGTTTTGACTCTGCCACGAGTTGCTGGCAATCAGATTCAATCTCGCTTAATTCGCTTGGAACCAAAAGATATATCGATTTAAATATCCACAATCTTCATAAATCTTTAAAGTTAGATGTGTGGCTTTTGCCATCATAAAGCAGTGCTTAAACCTAACTCATTAAGTGAGATTTTATTTCCATCTCGCTGTTTTGGATGTCGAGCTTTGGGTCCAACTATTTGCTCTAAATGCAGATCACTCTGGAATCCACATCTCTATCGAAGCACATTAGATTCAATGCATGTTTACTCTGCAGTTCTGTATTCACCAGTTGCAAAGCGCATAATACTTTCGGCAAAAGAAAATGGGATCAAAGCAGCAGATGAACTAATCATTGAGGCACTGAGGCATTCTTTACATTTACTATCACGAGATTTTGAATTGGGAATACTTGTTCCCGCACCATCTCGGAAGAGTTCAAATCGAAAAAGGGGTAGAGATTTTCTCTCCGAGATCACGCATTCAATTGCTCAAAGTGAATCACTTGAAAGTATGGACTTGTTGATTCATACGAGAAGGGTAAGAGATCAATCAGGGCTCAGTGCCCATGACCGTAGTGAAAATATTTATCAAGCATTAGCGATTAACAGGAATAAACTGCCCGGACTTGGAGTTGATACTGATGTGATTCTTGTCGATGACTTGCTCACAACGGGTGCAACACTTCTTGAAGCCCGACGGGCTCTGAAAGTGCGTGGGATTAGGGTGATAGCGGCAATTACTGCCTGCCTCTCGCCACCGCTAAGATAACCCAGTTACTTAGACCGGACGCTTTAAACCTTTGAAAGGGTGATTCGATGCCAGCCTTTTTTGATCGCATTCTGCGCGCGGGCGAAGGTCGAATCCTTAAAGATCTCAGCAAATTAGTTGTTCAAATTAATGCGCAAGAATCTCGAATGATCGCAATGAGCGATGACGAACTGCGCGAGCAAACTCAAACTTTTAAGAATCGTTACACACAAGGCGAAACTCTCGACCAGTTACTTCCAGAAGCATTTGCTGCGGTGCGAGAAGCTGCAAAACGAACTCTTGGACAACGTCACTATGACGTTCAACTTATGGGTGGAGCCGCACTACATCGCGGAAACATTGCTGAAATGCGAACCGGTGAAGGTAAAACTCTTGTTGCAACTCTTCCCTCATATCTCAATGCACTGGCAGGTCGCGGTGTTCACGTCGTAACTGTCAATGACTATTTAGCAGAGCGCGATAGCGAATGGATGGGACGTGTCCATAGATTCCTTGGCTTAAATGTCGGAGTAATTCTTGCAAACATGACACCCGCAGAGCGTCGCGAGGCATATGGCGCAGATATTACATATGGCACAAATAATGAATTTGGTTTTGATTATCTACGTGACAACATGGCATGGAATATGGTTGATTGTGTACACAGAGATCATTACTTCGCTGTAGTTGACGAAGTTGACTCTATTTTAATTGATGAAGCAAGAACTCCTCTGATTATTAGCGGACCTGCTGATAAAGCAACCAAGTGGTATATGGAATTTAGCCAAATTTCACAAAAACTTGAACGTGGTCGCCACTATGAAGTAGATGAAAAAAAGCGCACCGTTGGAATTCTTGAAGAAGGTGTGACTCAAGTAGAACAGCTACTTAAGATCGAAAATCTTTACGAAGCAGCCAATACACCGATGATTGGCTACCTCAATAACTCAATTCGCGCTAAAGAGCTCTTCAAGCGCGATAAAGATTATGTTGTTATGAATGGTGAACTACTAATCGTTGATGAACACACAGGCCGTATTCTTGCCGGACGTCGCTATAGCGAAGGTATGCACCAAGCTCTAGAAGCTAAAGAACGTATTGAGATCCAAGATGAAAATCAGACTTTGGCGACAATTACTCTTCAGAATTACTTCCGCTTATACGAAAAACTTTCAGGTATGACTGGTACAGCGATGACTGAGGCTTCTGAATTTCATCAGATCTACAAGCTCGGTGTAGTGCCTATTCCTACGAACCGCTCCATGGTTCGAATTGATCAAGCAGATTTAGTTTATAAATCAGAAGAAGGAAAATTTGCGGCAGTGACTGCAGATATTGTGCAGCGCCATCGCAAAGGTCAGCCAGTCCTGGTTGGAACTGTTAGTGTTGAAAAATCTGAAGAGTTATCGGCCTTGCTTAAGAAAAATGGAGTGCCTCACGAAGTTCTCAATGCAAAACATCACGAACGTGAAGCAGCAATTATTGCAAGAGCAGGTGTTGTCGGAGCTGTAACAGTTGCTACCAATATGGCAGGACGCGGTACCGACATTATGCTCGGCGGTAATCCAGAATTTATGGCTGACTTTGAATTACAACGTAAGGGATTATCTCCAGTTGATAATCCACAAGAGTATGAAGCAGCTTGGCCAGATGAAATAGCAAAGCAAAAGGCTGCTGTTTCAAAAGGACATGATGAAGTAAGCGAACTTGGTGGGCTCTATGTTCTCGGAACTGAGCGCCACGAATCACGGCGCATCGATAATCAGTTGCGTGGACGATCTGGTCGCCAAGGCGATCCAGGTGAGTCTCGTTTCTACCTCTCATTACAAGATGAACTCATGCGCAGATTTAATTCAGGCTTGGTTGAACGTTTCTTATCAGCTGCTGGAATTCCAGATGATGCACCGATTGAATCAAAGATGGTTTCCAATGCGATTCGTTCGGCTCAGACGCAAGTAGAAGCTCAGAACTTTGAAATCCGTAAGAACGTTTTAAAATATGACGATGTCATGAATCGCCAACGCGAAGTAATTTATGGTGAACGCCGCCTTGTATTAGAAGGCAAAGACATTAAGGATCAAGTTGCTGAATTCATGGGCGAAACCTTGGATGCTTACGTTGATGCCGCGACAGCAGAAGGATTCGCTGAAGATTGGGATCTAGAAAAACTCTGGACAGCCTTAAAAGTGATTTATCCAGTCTCATTTACAGTTGAAGAAATTGAAAAAGAAGTTGGTTCCCGAGCAGGACTAGATTCTGATTTTTTACGCACTCGAATTCAAGATGATGTGAGCGCCGCGTATCAAAAACGTGAAGAGAGCCTAGGTACTGAAGTAATGCGTGAGTTAGAGCGCAAAGTTTTGCTCTCGGTCCTTGATCGCAAATGGCGTGAGCATCTCTATGAGATGGATTATTTGCAAGAAGGAATTGGGCTTCGTGCTATGGCACAACGTGACCCACTCGTTGAATACCAGCGTGAAGGTTTCGATCTTTTCACAGCCATGATGGATGCAATTAAAGAAGAGATTGCTAGTTATTTGTTTAACATCGAAGTTCAAGTTGAAGGTGGAAACAAGGTTCAAGCAAAAGGTCTAGAACAACCAGAGGCACCAGCAGCAGCGCTTAAGTACACCGCAGCTGATGAAGATGGTGTTACACGTTCAACAGATGTTTCCAGAAATGGACCATGTCCTTGCGGGTCGGGTAAGAAATTCAAACGTTGCCACGGCGCCGCTTAATTTCTTAAAGTAAGTCCAAAGCAGTACATAGCCAACGATTATCAACACCTTCAAATCGAACTGATAACGCGCGCAAACGTTCTCCGAATCTAACTGTCACCACAGATTCACAAATGCCATCTAAGGGTTCGCTTTGATGAATTGTTCGAAGTTTTCCTACCTCTTTAAATGTTCCAGCGCGAGCGTGTAATTCAGTGAAAATTTTTCGATGACACATGCGAGTTAATTGCGAAGGTGAACGACGCCCAGCCCAGATCTCAAGAACACTGACAACAAAGCGCATGGTCCACTCGTGTAACTCTGGCAGATCACTTGCAGAAGTTGGTTGTGGTGAGAAATCAGGATCGAATTCATCATCAAAAGTTGAAGGAATTAAGTAAAGCCGAGCCTTTTGTTTTTCATGCTCTTCTACAATTGGTCGAAATATTTCCAACATCGGGTGTTGCCAATCTTCGGCTTCACAACTAGAAACTTGCGCATAAGTAACGGGTTTGATTAATGAAATGCTCTCTAAGGTTGTCATAAGCTGAGATTGGCTCAGATGTGCAGGGGGTGAAACAGATAAAGAGATGAATGCCAACTCATCAAAAAGTATGAGTGTGGAGTACTGATGGATGCGATTCTTTTCTAGCGTTGAGTACCTTCCTATGGCCAACTACAAAAAATCATCACGCGGACGTTTAGTTCTAGCAATCACCCTCATCGCTGCCTCGCTTATCAGCGCTTTTATATTTTCTTCCCTAGCAAATCAAAAAACTAACATGATTGTCTCCACAACTTTCTTATTACCTGGACATCAAATAATTGAAAGCGACCTCACTCAGATTCAGGTTGCACTCGGAGAAGTCGCAGATAATTACGTAAGTGATACATCACAAATTGTGGGCACCTTCACACAAGTTAGAATTGAAGCTCATGAGTTGATTTCAAAGAGTGCAATCGCATCGCAATCTGAAGCGATTTCATTGAGTTCTGTTCCACTCAGTATTCGATCAGCCGATGCCCCTGATGGACTCAGTCCAGGTGTCGCAGTTGATATTTACTGGGTTCAAGATGACACAAATGCTGAGATGCAACTAATTCCAGAGTTAGTTGTTGTGGGCGCGCATGTTCTTGCGATAACTAAGAGTGGTTCAAACTTTGGAAGTGAAATTGGTTTAACCGTGGCCGTGAGCTCTGAAGATGTGCTCTTACTTCTTGGTGCAACATCTCAAGGTCGCGTGGTACTTGTGAGCGCTCATGGCTGAAATTGCACTGCCCGTCATAGTCACCGCAATTTCTAACCCTGATCAAGAAAGTTTCATCGCCGCGACCTTGTTTACACAAGGGTGGAGTGTCATTCATAGGGCAGTAGATTTTGAATCTCTTGTTGAATTCGCTACTCACCATCAAGAACAAGCTAGTACCGCGCTTTTACTGTATTCACCTGACTTAAACGATTTTGACCCCATAGCATTTCAAACGCTCTCATTAAGGTTTCGACAAATAATTGGATTCGCTTCATCGACTACCGTGCGTAGCGACGATGATTCGTTGCATGAGATTCCAGCAACAGCTCCACAACTGGCGACATTTATCCGCGGTTATGTGAGGTCGCCGTTGATTAGAAAACTTAAGCCATTGATTCAACCCGAAAAGCGAGCACGTGTCATTGCAATTTCATCGGCAGGATCATGCACAGGTGCAAGCACTGTAGCTATTAATTTAGCCTATGAATTAAGTTTACAATCAAAGAAAATCTTGCTCATTGATGCGAATTTAGCTGATTCAAATATTGCAGTGTATTTAGATCAAAGAAATCTCGTTGACGAGGAGTTATGGAGGCTCTCATCACCCTTTCTTTATGTGAAAGAATTAACACGTCAAAGAATTAGCGAATTTGATTCGTTTATTGAAAAAGCAAACCTTGAATTTGACTTCATAATCCTAGATATTGGAAGAATCAATGATCTGTCTTCACAGTTATCGGATAGACGAGCAGATTCATTGGTTATTACATGGGTGGGAGATCATGCTGATGATTTATGGATCATTGCTAGACCCGATCGAATTGGACAGGTGCGCTTTAAGAAAGTTACATCAATTCTTAATAGAACCTCACTCACTTCTTCAGTAACTTTCATACTTAACATGCGTTCGAATGGACGAAAGGGACAAGAAGAAGAGAAAGCATTTCTAGCAATAGCTACGACTCATAAAGCCCAGCATTTATATGTTCTACCTGCCGATGCCCGAAACACGGCAGAGTCTTCACAATCTCGGGGCACTCTTGCCGAGGTCAATGAACGAGGAATTCTGCGAAAAGCGTTGGCCGCCATCGCAAGTGAAATGATTTCATAAACTCTTATACCCTTAGCCCATGCGTGCATATCTGCCTTTGACGATTGATGAAGTCAAGGATTTTTATCTTCAAAAAACCTTCGCACCTGAAATTATTTATGCTCCAACCATTAAATTCATCACTGCTAACCCAGAGCTAGATGAAGAAGAAGCTGAGTATGAAATTTCAATGATTGCAGCCCGGGCATCTGGTGGATTTGTCATCGCAGTTGAATTAGCTGAAAAAGAAGTTTTTCAACATAATGAGGAAACCATTGAGATACTTAATGAAATTATCTGGGAAAACGTTGAAGCACTCTTTGAATATGACTCAGTCGAGGATGAATTAACGTGGTATGCAACGCAGGAGATTGGCGATTATTTACAATCCGTAGGTAGCAAGTAATGGCTCGCCTGGAAGATCTTGTTCACGGCAGATCACCGCTTACCGGCCAACATATTCATCGAATTCAAGAACTTGTTGCAGATTGGCAACTATTAGCCGATTTATCTTTTGCGGATTTAGTTCTCTGGGTTCCGCTGCGTAAAGATTTCAAAAGCTGGCCAACTGGATACGTTGCAGTCGCTCACATCCGTCCAACAACTGCGGCAACTATTTTTTCTCACGATGTAATAGGCGATGAAATCGAGTGGGGATCGAAACCACTGATTGACCAAGCTCTTTCACATGGTGAAATTATTAGAGATTCAGAGCCAGAATTAGATGGCGAAATAATGATAAAAGTTGAAACAGTGCCAGTGATATTTGAATCTCAAGTAATCGCTGTTATTTCTCGACATAGAAGTGCAGAGTCAATGCGAACTCCAAGCCGCCTTGAACTCAATTACCGAGAAATTGCACACAAGTTATATGCCATGGTTTGCGAGGCAACGTTCCCATATCCAGGTGCTCATGAATACCTAGATCCCGCACCACGTGTTGGAGATGGATTAATTAGATTAGATGTCAACGGAGTTACTTCTTTTGCAAGCCCGAATGCACGTTCTGCATATAACAGACTTGGATGGGATAACGATCTTGAGGGCTTTAACCTCGGGGAAATCAGTGAAAAACTAAATAAGAATAATCATGATGCTGATGATCACGGATTACGAAGTCGTCTCAGCGGTAAGAATTTACAACGTGCTGAGTGTGAAAATGATGGGGGAACAATTGATTTAATTGTGCTGCCACTCTTGGCAAAGGGAGATCGCATCGGAGCGATTGTTTTGATTCAAAATGTCACCGAATTGCGCCGCCGCGAACGTGTAATTGTGACTAAGGATGTAACAATTAAAGAGATCCATCATCGAGTAAAAAACAATCTACAGACAGTATCTGCGCTACTGCGATTACAAGCACGACGCATTGAAGATCCCAGCGCCAGTGCAGCCCTTGATGAAGCAGTACGTCGCATTGCATCTATTGCCTTGGTTCACGAAACGCTTTCAACTAGCTCAGAGGCAAGTGTTGCCTTTGATCAAGTATTAGATTCACTTATTACCCATGCCTTAGATTTAAGCCCCCGAATGAGTGAGTTAAAAATTACTCGTACCGGAGAAATTTCATCCCTTGATCCCCGTATTGCAACACCGCTTGCCTTAGTAATCACAGAGTTAATTCATAATGCACTCGAGCATGGTTTGGCTACAAAAGGCTCTGGGTTACACATAACCATCAACCGATCAAGCAAAGATTGCGTTATTGAGGTTTCAGATGATGGCGTTGGCTTGCCTAGCGATTTTGACTTTAATACATCATCTAATTTAGGACTTCAGATTGTAAGAACCCTGACAGAAAATGAGTTAAAGGGTTCTATCGAGTTAAAATCAACACAAAATTCAACTGTTGCAAAACTTACTTTTCCGCTTTAAGCAGGATTATTTATTTGATTCTGCTCTTGCAGACGGGCGCGATTTCTAGCAGCACGGCGCTTGAGTGCACGACGTTCATCTTCTGAGAGTCCGCCCCACACGCCAGCATCTTGACCACTTTCTAGCGCCCAAGCCAAGCAAGGTTCTTTAACAATGCAGCGGTTACAAACTTTTTTTGCTTCTTCAATTTGCGTAATTGCTGGTCCAGTGTTTCCAACAGGAAAGAAGAGCTCTGGATCCTCATCTCGACAAGCAGATTGATGACGCCAATCCATGACAGATCCATCCTTTCCACATGAGAAATTTTCGAAAATTACTAAATACGAGGCATTAATGCCATCGCAACGCGTTAATTATCTCGTGTATTCATTACTTAAACAAGGATGTACGGCAAAAGATTTCTGTGAATTAGGTGATTTAAGTCGCCATCTATCTCGATTGATTGCTTATGCGTGCCCCCGGCAGGAATCGAACCTGCGCACCAGCCTTCGGAGGGCTGTGCTCTATCCCCTGAGCTACGGGGGCGCATACGCAAGGTTATCAGCGCGTGCATGAACACAAGCGAGGTGCGAGAATTCAGAGATGAGCGCACAGATCGCATATTTTGCAACTGGATGTTTTTGGGGTGCCGAAAAACGATTCTGGAATTTAGATGGAGTTATCCAAACAAGCGTTGGTTACATGGGCGGAACGATTGCCAATCCATCGTATGAATTAGTCTGCACAGGCAGAACTGGACATACAGAGGCGGTCAAAGTTTCATTTGATCCGAGCAAGATTTCTTATTCACGGTTATTAAAAGAATTCTGGGAGATGCATGATCCAACCTCGATGGATCGGCAAGGAAATGACATAGGTTCGCAATACAGAAGTGCGATTTTTACGACATCAGATGAACAAAGAGATGAAGTCCAAAAATCTCTAAGTATTTATCAGAGCGCACTGGATGCGAACTCCATTGGCAAAATTGTTACTCAAGTTTTGCCAGCGAGTGAGCACGAGTATTTTGAAGCTGAGGGGTATCACCAGCGCTATCTAGAGAAGAACCCAAATGGGTATGACTGCCACTCAAGCACAGGTGTGAATTTTCCAGAGACTGCCGTGAATGCATGAGTAAGAAAATTGAAATTGATGAGGCTGCACTTAAAGCACAGTTAGACCCACTTTCATATGAAGTACTGCGAAAGGGTGCAACTGAACGACCATTTATAGGCGAGTACACCGATACCGAAACTATGGGTGTTTATAAGTGCAAGGCGTGCCAATCTGAATTATTTAGAAGTGAAACAAAGTTTCATTCAGGATGCGGGTGGCCGAGTTTTTATGCACCAACTGAAAATGATGCGGTCACACTTATTGAAGATCGCTCCCTTGCCCCTCGCGTCAGAACTGAAGTGCGATGCGCCGCTTGCGACTCACATCTTGGACATGTTTTTGAAGGCGAAGGTTTTGATACACCGACAGATCAACGTTGGTGTATTAACTCTGTTTCACTCATTCTTGAATCAAAGTAAATTGAGAAATACAGTTCAATTATGAAATATGACGTCATTGTCATGGGCGCAGGTCACAATGGTTTAGTAGCCGCGGCCTACCTGGCAAAGGCCGGCAAAAGTGTTCTCATGCTAGAAGCTGCCCAAGAAATTGGTGGAGCAACGGCAAGTGTTCGAGCATTTACAGAATATGACGCACTACTTTCTCGCTATTCATATCTAGTAGCACTTTTGCCAGATCAAATTGTTAAAGATTTAGGTTTGAACTTTAAAACTATTTCACGAGAAGTTTCCTCTTTTACGCCTTACAAAAAAGATGGCAGAGATCTAGGTTTACATATTTCTAGAGTGTGGGATAAGCAAACCGAAGAGTCATTTATCGAACTCACTGGTTCTTCAGATGAAGGTATTGCATGGCAGAAGTTCTATTCTGAGGTAGAAAAGTTCGCACAAAAAATGGCACCAACTTTTCTAGAACCACTGCGCACCAGAAGTCAGATGAAAGCATTGATTGCCCAAGATAAAACGTGGGAATATCTGGTTGAAAAGCCAATGGCGCAGATTATTGGCTCCACTTTTAAAGATGATCTAGTTCAAGGCGTCGTGTTAACAGATGCACTGATTGGAACATTTGTTTCGGCTAATTCGATCCAGGCAAATATTTGTTTTTTGTATCACCTCATGGGAAATGGCACAGGGGAGTGGAAAGTTCCACATGGAGGAATGGTTGCACTCGTCAACGAATTAGAGCGAGTTGTTCGATCCCATGGTGTTGACATCAAGACAAATTCTGAAATAACAAAGATTTCAACAGATGCGCATGGAGTCACGGTGCAGACGGTGATGGGGGAGAGTTTTACAGCCGAATATCTCTTGAGTAATGCTGCGCCAGCACACTTAGATCGCCTTCGTGGAAAGAACAGTGAAAGCTCGCTATCTGGATCACAGCTAAAAATTAATATGTTGCTTCGAAAATTGCCGCGCTTAAAATCCGGGGCAGACCCAGCGAGAGCTTTTTCAGGAACTTTTCATATTAACGAGAGTTATTCAGAGTTAGAAGATGCCTATGTCACTGCTAAAAATGGTGAGATACCGAAGCATGCTCCATCAGAAATGTATTGTCACACTCTTACTGATCCAAGTATTTTAAGCGAAGAATTAGCGCACAAGGGTTTTCATACTCTTACTCTCTTTGGTTTACACACCCCTGCAGAGTTGTTTGAAAAAGATCCTGAAGCGGCTAAAAAAGTTGCAGCCCAGCGCTGCCTGGATGCGCTTAATTCATATTTGCTCGATCCAATCGAAAGTGTGCTTGCTCTTAATAGTGATGGATCAATGTGCATTGAAATTAAGAGTCCATTAGACCTTGAAAAAGATGTGCGCTTACCTGGAGGCAATATTTTTCATCGAGATTTAACTTTTCCATTCAAAGAAGAGGAGAGCTCTCAAATCTGGGGTGTGGAAACTGATGATCCACGAATCCTTATCTGCGGAGCAGGTGCGCAACGCGGAGGCGGAGTCAGCGGAATACCTGGACATAATGCTGCCATGGCAGTGCTTGCAAAGGGTTAGGCTTAACACATGAGCGATCCCAAGTTAAGTCCAGAGACGATAGCGATTTCAGCTGGACGTCCTGCAGTTAAAAAAGATGGATCACTTAATCCAGATATTTCTTTGAGTTCTACATATCACGCCGGCGGAACTGTTGGTTATGGTCGCTCAGGAAATGAAACGTGGAGCGCTCTTGAAAGTGCGATTAGCGAATTAGAAGGCGGACAGACCCTTGCATTCGCATCGGGTAATGCTGCAATTAGCGCTGTCTTTGCATTGCTACCAATTGGTGCACCAGTTGTGGCATCTGATCAGGGATATAGCGGAACAATGGCGATGCTTACATCTTTTCAAGAAAGCGGTCGCTTAGAAGTTCGATTTGTAGATATCGCTAATACTGATGCAGTTATTGCTGCAATGAGTGGGGCTGCATTTCTCTGGCTTGAATCACCAACTAATCCAGGACTAGAAGTTGCCGATATGCCAACTCTGATAGTTGCAGCGCGTAATTTAAGTGTTGGAGTTGGTGTTGATAACACTTTTGCAACTCCACTGATTCAAAATCCATTGCAAATGGGCGCAGACATCGTTATGCACTCTGTAACAAAGTATTTTGCTGGCCACAGTGATGTGCTTATGGGATCGCTTTCAACAAAGATCCCAGAACTGCACTCACGTCTTCAAGAAATACGAAAAATTCATGGTGGCGTTCCAGGCCCGTATGAGGCATGGCTTGCACTTCGCGGACTGCGCACATTCCCATTGCGCTTTGAATGCGCCCAGCGCAACGCCCTTGAATTGGCAAAGCGCTTAAGTAAGCACCCAGCTATTTCCAGAGTTCGATACCCCGGCTTACCCGAAGATTCACAGCACGCGCGAGCTAAGAGTTTCATGCGCGGTTTTGGTGCGGTCGTTTCATTTGAAGTTAAGGATGGCCCTGAAAAAGCAGATCGAATCTGTGAAAGTTCAGAGTTAATAACCCATGCAACAAGCTTGGGCGGGATCGAAAGTTTGTGGGAACGCCGCAGACGTTGGCCAGCCGAGAGCAAGCTGACCCCTGAAAACCTTATTCGCTTATCTGTTGGCTGTGAAAATGTTGAGGATTTGTGGCGAGATATTGAGCAGGCGTTTACCAACTCGTAATATTTAAATGGTGCAAAAGTAGAAAAAGAAGAGTATTTTTAGCATATGTTCAAAGCCATTCGACGACTAGCCGCAGCAATCGCTGTTGGCCTTTTGGCGTTCAAGGCTGTTGCATCCTTCTTATCGTGGGTTGAACGCCAAGAAGATTCCACAGCAGAAGCGTGGATTGATGAAGACGAATTTGAAGACGCGTAAGTGAGTACCGCGCAATACATCCCAGGTTCTTGCAATATTGGTAAAGGCGAAATTCGACAACGACAAATCGTTGCACTTATTGGTTTAGCAATTTCTATCTCATCACTTATCGCACTTATTTCAACTAGTGCACCTCGGGGAGCACGTCTAGGAATTTTCATTCCGCTAGCCGTTGCAAGTATCGGTTGGGTTCAGTCTCGAAAGAAGTTTTGCTTAGCCTATGGATTTATGGGCACATTTAACTTTGGAAAACTCGGTCAACTCTCCAAAGTTGCAGATAGTGCAAGCAGAGCCGCAGATAGAAAAACTGCACTCAGCATTCTGATTCAATCGGGTGCATATGCAGTGGTTGGCACTGCAATAATTTACTTGTTACCGCTTTAAACTATTTCGCTTCCATCTTTACGAGTTGCTGTAAGGCTGGCAACTGTCGTAATTGTTAATGCGGTAACAATAAATCCTAAGCTCACAGCCAGTGGAACGTGAGGAATCTCAATTCCTGCAACATCATGTACTCCCACTGAATGGAGTGCTTCGAAGATCATCTTTACGCCAATAAATCCGAGAATTGCAGATAAGCCCAAGGATAGATAAACCAAGCGCGCGATCAGTCCTTGGAGCAAGAAGTAGAGCTGACGAAGACCCATCAGAGCAAAAATATTTGCTGTCGCAACAATGTATGGATCTCGAGTGATACCAAAGATTGCAGGGATTGAGTCGAGTGCGAATACAAGATCGGTCACACCTAAGGAAATAAGTGCGATGGTAAATGTACTCGCACCTTTGCTCTTTAGGTATGTTTCGACTTTGCTCTCTTTTATCTCTTCGTCATGACCACTTTCGCGCACGAGCTGAATCGCTGTGAAGATAAGGAAAGCTCCGAAGAGGAAAAACACACTTTGGAAGCGAGAAATAATTGCAGCACCTGCTGCGATAAATCCACCGCGTAACACTAAAGCAATGATGATTCCTAGAAGAAGTACTAGTTGCTGCTTCTTAGAATCAATCTTTAGACGTGAAAGAATAATTACAAAGACAAAGATGTTATCTACAGAGAGTGCATATTCAGTGAGCCAGCCTGCAAAGAATTCAGGGCGGGCCGTAGGTGAATCAACCCAGTTTGGCATCAGAATTCCAAAGGCAATTGCGGCGCTGACATAAATCACAGTCCAGATCGCAGACTCAGTAATTGTGGTCTCTTTGTTGCGGCGCAAAATTGCCATCATCAAGTCAAAGGCTATGACGAGTGAAAGGATTCCTATTGTTGTCACCCAAACGGTTGTAGATTCCAATTACTTAACCTTTTCTTCTAGTTGTTTCATACTTCTATGAACGTCTGCAGAGATTACCTCAAATTTAAGCAATTCTCTTTCCTTAAATAGGTGTGGCTATGGCTTCAATTCTTTTCGTCGCTCCATAGGAGGCGTAGGAAGTGGACCTAAGGCAGCAAGTGCGGCATCTCGAAGTAGAACGGCAGATATTCGAGCTTTTTTCAAAGTATTCATAACAACCATTTTTTGTTCTGCAGTTGCTGCGTTAGCAAGAGCAATTTTCGCATCATTTGTTGCTTTTCTAATTGTTGCCTTAAAAATTTCATTTATTTCTTCACGAGCTTCTTCACGAGCTTGCATTGCAGCCTTGTAAGCATCTTTTTCAAAGTTAAATTTCTCTTTAGCGTTTTTAAATTCTAATTTAGCCGCAGGTTTAGGTTTCAAACGATCATCTTCTGCTAACGCTGGGTTGAGATTGGAAATACAAAGGGCAGCACTCATAAGAGTTGCTAATCCGATACGGACGGCGCTAGTTGCCATGGGCAAAAGTGTAGGAGAAATCTTTGTGAACCTTCTGTGAGATGCTGAGAAAACGCCCAAAGTTAGATACAGATTAGCGTTGATGTGCAAAGGTATAGCCATGGCTCCCCAAATTATGGTCGTAGACGATGAAGCAGGTGTTCGCGAATTAGTGTGCGATGCCTTACGCATTGCAGGATTTGAGACCCTACAAGCAAGTGATGGCATGTCAGCTCTCACTGCACTACGAACCGCTAAGCCGGACTTGCTGATTATCGATATCAATATGCCATTGATGGATGGTTTTGATTTAGTCGAGCGCTTGCGCTCTCAAAATGATTTAACTCCCGTGCTTATGCTTTCGGCCAGAAGTGATCGAGCAGACATCACACGCGGTTTGTCCTTGGGCGCCGATGATTATGTAACAAAACCTTTTGGACTAGAAGAGTTATTACTTCGCGTCAAAGCAATTCTGCGCAGAACTTCAAAGGTATCTGCAACAGCTACAACACTTTCATGCGGTCCAATCACGCTCAATGAAGAGATTCATCAAGTAACATTTAATGCAGACGTTGTTGAACTTTCGCCAACAGAGTTTCGATTACTGGCCATTTTGCTCGAGAACAAAGGTCGCGTTCTATCTAAATCGGTCCTCTTAGATGATGTATGGGGCATAACTTTTGAATCTGAAACCAGCGTTGTCGATACCTACATCTCATATTTGCGCAAGAAACTACATCGCGATGGATTCGATGGCATTAAGACAATCCGAGGAGTTGGATTTCAAATATTGGAACCAAAGTAGCTGATGAATCAAAGATTCCGGGTTGCCTTTTTTTCTCTCCTCATCACGACATTGGTATCCCTTGGAATCGGTGGATTTGCTCTGCAAGATTCCCATAATGCTGCAATTCGCCAAGTTGATTCACGACTAAATTTTGTCATTCAAACGGCACTGCAAAATCAAAGTGATTTATTAAACGCTGCTTTGTTCGCACTCGATGCCGGAAGAATTGACGCATCGATTGTTCTTGTGACTCCACGGGGTGAACCGATTTCATTAACTGAGGCGTCACAGCGATTTGATGTGGATACATCGATTAAAAACATTACATCTTCGGTCATTCGAGCTATTTCTATTAACTCTAAAAATCCTTATCGAATGCGTTCGATCCCTCTTCCAGAAGAAGAATTCCTAGTTGTTGCCATTTCAACTGCGGACTTGGAAAGTGATTGGCGCGAAAATATCGCTCGACTCTTAGTATTCCTCTTCTTTGCCAATTCACTTGCGATCGCTCTTTCTTTCTTACTCTTGCGTAACAATTCTCGAAAGCTTGAGCAACAATCATTACTTCGCATGCAAAGATTTCTCAGTGACGCGGCCCATGAGTTAAGAACTCCGCTGACTGTCATAAAAGGGTATTCAGAGTTACTAGGTGCGCACAAAATTGAGACAAAGCAAGATCAAGAAAAGGCATTTGCCCGAGTAGATCACGAAGTAAAGCGAATGGAATCGCTCATAAACGACTTGCTGCTCAGTGCAGAACTCAATGAAGCAACCCACCTTGATTTCGAGTCATATGACATTTCTTCAGAACTTCGCACTCACCTTCGCGACTTTGAAATACTTTCACCAGATCGCACGATCGAAAATTTCATAGAACCGGGGCTCCAGATTAAAGCTTCTGGAGATCATATAGATCGCATGATTCAAAACATTTTTTCAAATATAAGACGCCATACTCCATCGATTGCACCAGTTAGCGTGCAACTCAAAAGCAAGGGTAAAGAAGTCCAGTTACGTATTGAAGATGGAGGTCCGGGTCTACCCGATGATGCTTATAACAAAGCAAGTTATGAGTTTGAGCGTTTTGATCGCTCTCGTTCACGCGATTCCGGTGGCAGTGGACTTGGGTTAAGCATCATTGCTGCAATTGTTAAGGAACACTCAGGAAGCATTTCTTTATCGAAAAGCGCTCTCGGTGGACTCGCAATTTACATACAACTACCAATTAAATAAGCATTACACTTGAGCAATGTCGCTCGAGCTCGCATTCGCTAAAGCCACAGAATTAATTAGCGATCAGAATAATTTTGTTCGTGCAGTGCTCTCAGGGCGTCGCAGAAATATGCAGACAGAGTACGAACGTATCGATATTCGCCCAGTTCAACTTAAAGACGGCTTGAGATTACAACTTATCTTGAGCGAGGAAAAGCAAGATACAACTAAAAACATTGGCATCGATGCTGACAAGATCCTTGAATTACTCAATAGTGGCTATGCAAATGTCTTAGTTGAATTCACAACAGGTTCTTATTCATTGCGAATCACCAAAAAAGGAGAAGCTCTGATTCATGAAGCCAAAGGAGTCTTTGAACGCTCTGTAAGCCATGACAGAACAAAAGAGAGATTGCTAGATGCCAGTGATCCGTTCTTAATCGAAGTGGGAATATCTGATCACAAAGGATCTATAAAGCCCTCGATGCAAGATAAGTATCGTCAGGTTGAAGAGTTTCTAAGAATTCTTGAACCGGCTTTACCTGAGAAAAAAGAGAAACTTTCTATTGTTGACCTCGGTTGTGGTCATGCGTATTTAACCTTTGCAACGCATCAGTACTTACGCAAGTCAGGCATTGATGCGCACGTCATAGGTATTGATGTTCGCGAGAATTCGCGAGATAGAAACAACGCAATTGCAAAAAAACTAGGAATAACGGATTCCATAGAATTTCGCGCTGAAGAGATTTCTGAGACGAAAATTGAATCTGCAGATATTGCAATCGCGTTACATGCCTGCGACACCGCCACAGATGATGCAATTGCATGGGGCGTCCAGCATGGCGTGCAGCTTCTATTAATTGCACCGTGTTGTCATCACGATTTACAGGTACAGATACAAGATATCCCTGAGCCATGGCCAATGCTTACTCGCCATGGAATTATGCGAGAGCGCCTTGGAGATTTACTTACTGATTCATTTCGAACTCAGATTTTAAAGTTACTTGGATATCGAGTAGATGCTATTGAATTTGTTGGGGGAGAGCACACGCCTAGAAACCTAATGATCCGCGCTACAAAAACTGGCGCAAAACCAGAGCCCGTAGATATTGCTAGATATAAAGAAATGCTTGCGCAGTGGAATGTGAACCCCGCCCTTGCACAGCGCCTCGCAAAAGAATTAGGCGCAATCTAGTCCGCCTCACCGTTAGACTTCACGCATGTCCAAAGTCCTCGCATCATTGCCAGTTGGTGAAAAAGTTGGCATTGCATTCTCTGGTGGTTTAGATACATCAGTTGCTGTTGCTTGGATGCGCGAAAAGGGTGCCATACCTTGCACATACACCGCAGATCTTGGTCAATATGACGAACCAGATATCGACAGTGTTCCTGATCGTGCTAAACAATATGGCGCAGAAATTTCTCGACTAGTTGATTGCAAAGAAGCACTTGTTGAAGAAGGTTTTGCAGCCATTGCATGCGGCGCCTTTCATATTCGCTCCGGTGGAAAACAATATTTCAATACCACTCCGCTTGGCCGCGCAGTTACGGGAACATTACTTGTGCGCGCAATGCTTCAAGATGGCGTGGATATTTGGGGCGATGGGTCAACATATAAAGGCAATGACATTGAGCGCTTTTATCGCTATGGATTACTTGCTAATCCAAATCTAAGAATTTATAAGCCATGGTTGGACGCAGACTTCGTGCAAGAACTCGGCGGACGCAAGGAAATGTCAGAGTGGTTAGTTGAGCACAAACTTCCCTATCGCGACAGTATTGAAAAAGCGTATTCAACCGATGCCAATATTTTAGGTGCAACTCACGAAGCCAAAACTTTAGAAAACCTTGATGTATCCCTAGAAACAGTAGAACCAATCATGGGTGTTCGTTATTGGAATCCAAAAGTTGAAATCAAGAGCGAAGATGTAGTCATTGAATTCGTACAAGGTCGACCACATTCAATTAATGGAAAAACCTTTAAATCATCCGTTGATCTAATTCATGAAGCCAACACCGTTGGTGGTCGTCACGGCCTTGGCATGAGCGATCAAATTGAAAATAGAATAATTGAGGCAAAGAGTCGCGGAATTTATGAGGCTCCAGGAATGGCGCTTCTATTTATTGCATACGAGCGTTTGATTACAGCCATTCATAATGAAGACACCATTGCGAACTATCACGCAGAAGGTCGCAGACTAGGACGCCTACTTTATGAAGGTCGCTGGATAGATCCACAAGCGTTGATGATGCGTGAATCCTTACAACGCTGGGTTGCATCTGCTGTGACTGGAAAAGTTACATTGCGACTTCGTCGTGGAGATGATTTTTCAATCATTAATACAGAAGGTCCTGGCTTTAGTTATCACCCAGAAAAGCTTTCAATGGAGCGCACAGAAAATGCAGCTTTTGGTCCAACAGATCGAATAGGGCAATTAACTATGCGCAATTTAGATATCGAAGATACTCGCGAGAAACTTGAGCTCTATCGCAACCAAGGACAACTAGGTGGCGGTCACTTTAAGTTAATTAGCGAAATCGAATCTGGCGATAAGTAATTAGAAATTAAGGGCGAATTTAAGCCCGGCAATTATTAACACCGCACCTAGTGCACGCTTTACACCCACTGAAGAAAATCGAGAAATACCAAGACGAGTACCTATGAGTGCTCCGATAATTACTGCGCCAAGAAATAGAGGCAATGTCTCTGGCAATTCAGAGGTCGATCTGTAATTACCTAAAAGCCCGGCAACAGAATTAACAAAAATGAAGGCTGCCACGGTTCCACTGGCTTGTTTAACGTGATTCCAACCAAGCCAAATAATCAGCGGTGAAAGAAAGATTCCGCCACCAGTACCAGTGATACCTGCGAGGAATCCGATGGATGCGCCCATCACTATTGCCAGTAAGTAATTAACGGGCGTTAATTCACGATCTCGAGATGCGGCTAAAAAGATAAACCGAAGTCCAGAGAGAATCAGCAGAACTCCCACAATCGGTTTATAGATTTCGCTAGGCAGATTTATATGTCCACCAAGGAATGCGGCGGGTATTGCACCGAAACTCAAAACAAAAAAGAGTTTCTTATCAAAGTACTTATTACGGATATAGCGCATGCTTGCATAAGCAGAAACTGCGATGTTAAGAGTCAATGCAGTTGGTCTGATGACCGTGGTTTGAAGATTAAACAGAGCCATGATGGCGATATATGCCGAGGAACCAGCATGGCCCACAGATGTATAAAGAACTGCGCCAAAGAATAAGCAGAGCGCAATTACTAGGTTAGTTAATTCGAGCACTTAACTCCTATAAAGAAAATGAAGGGTATTCATCCGTGACTAGGATAATTGCATACCCATAGATTCGATTCCAGTATTGGCTCACACGAACAATGATGTCGGCGCAGGTTTGCGGCATTGATCCCGTGAATAAAATGTTAAACCAAGCCAGCAGCAACATGATGAAACCGTAAATAGAGTAAACAATTCCTACGATATATAAAGGAATGGCTAAGAACCACTTAACTAATGGAAGCCCGCGGCTCAGAGTTTTTCCACCATCTACTTCTGGATAGGTAATTCGAACAACACCGCTTTCTTCGATAGATGGATATTCATCAGTCAGCAGAGCGATATATGCCCAGACACGATTAACAAGTCCAAAGAGTGCTTTGTTAAAGGTCAAGACATAACTTGGGTACACGCCACGAAATAGAAGAGCAAGGATGACAGGCAAAATTAATAGTCCGTAGGTCTGCATAGGGTTATCACTGAAGAACGTTTCAATAGAGAAAGATGAGACAAACATAAAGACTGGAAAGGCAATAACGACCCGGGCAAAAGCTGTGGCGCGATCACGGTTATCTAGTTGGACTTGGAATGAAGTTTCTATTTGGTTGCTCATGTTCGTACTCTACTATTGAGACATGGATTTGCTTCACGGGCTCGATTTACTCTCCACCTTTGTATTTGCTTTGGTTGGAGCGCGTGTAGCAGCTGATAAAGGTTTGGATTACGGCGGCATCGCATTTATAGCTGCAATTGCATCTGTTTCAGGTGGAACTCTCAGAAACGTATTTCTTGGCCTTAAACCGATTTGGATTACAGATCCATCAATTATCACCGCTGTAATTCTCGCTGTTTTCATCACGCTTGTACTTAGACGAGTAACTCATATCGGCAAAACCTTGTTGGTAATGGACACATTTGGATTGGCGATTGCAACAATCTCTGGAACACAGTTAGCGTTCGAGCAAAACATTGATTGGTACAGCGCAATCCTTTTAGGCGTAATAACGGCAGTCACTGGTGGGTTATTGAGAGATGTCCTCTGTCAGCTCGAACCTGTGTTGCTACACCGCGAAACAATTGGAACATCATCGTTAATGGGTGCAATTACATTTGTTGTGCTTACAGAACTAAGTGCTGCAAATAGCATTAGTGCGATTTTGGCCGGAAGTGTTGTAGTACTGACACGGGTGCTTTCAATCCGTTTTGATCTACATCTACCTAAGTTCAGTTCAAAGAGCAGAGATAATTAATTTATTTTTGAAAAATCCTTATAACGTTTTGCATTACCTACAGGCGGATTTCCAATATTCACACCAGCCTGCTTGAGCTCTTTCTTGAGTTCACTGCGGAAAGTGTGGAAATCAACTTCCATGGCATGACGTTGGCCTGGACCAAAATCAAAGTGCCTATTGTTTAACTCATGATCAATCGCAGCCTTCATATCTTTTGGCCGTTGATATTTACCAAGAATTTCTAGGCACGCTAATTTGGCTTGATAGTCGGCAAGTGGCCAGATACAACCGATAGGTTGAAACAGACCGATGAAGTAAAGATTTTTGTGTTTTTCATGCATCATCTTTTTATAAAGCGGAATCTGCACTAAACCCTTAAAATTAATTAATTCCTCATTAAAGAATGGGAAAGTAGTCCAATACCCTGTTGCGGCACAGATGATGTCGAAATCCTTCCTTGTGCCATCTAAGAATTCAACTGTTAAACCGTTCCACGATTTGATTGCAGGCATCGGTTTAATACGACCATGCCTAATGAAATCCATTAAATCTGAATTTAATGTCGGGTGAGTATTGAGTGGCAGAGTTGTGTTTTCAGGAAGGCCATATCGACTATATGGACCTTGAATAAGTCGAACGAGAGTCTTTAAACCGTATTGACGCAATTTCTTGGGTAGCCACTTACTTCTAGCTGCAAAAACATCACCTGGTTGTCCGAATATGAATTTAGGAAAGAACCACTGTGGGCTTCGCATAGACATGTGAACTGTCTTAGTCGCACGAGAAGCTTCAACTGAGATATCACACGCTGAATTACCGGCACCAATTACAAGCACCTGCTTATCACGCCAACTTTCATCGACACCCTTAAAGTCATGCGAGTGCAAGAACTTGCCTGTGTATTCACCGGGATAGGTTGGATACTTTGGCACATTGTGGTGACCATTTGAAACCATTAAATAATCGAATACTTCAGTTTTTTCAACTCCAGAGTTATCAATAAAAGTAACTGACCAACCATTTGCACCTACGGGCTTTGCATCAATAACCGTGTGATCAAACTTAACTCTGTCCAAAACTCCAAAATGTCGGGCGTAAGATTCAAAGTAATTTTGGAGCTGCACGTGACTTGGATAATCCGGAAATGAACTTGGCATTGGGTAGTCTTCAAACTCTGACCAGGTTTTGGAGCTAATTAAGAAAGTATTCTCATAAACACTTGAGTGACCGGTTTTAGAGTTAAAAACCCAGTTTCCGCCTACTTTGTCATTTTTTTCAAAGACGATTACGTCTAGTCCATTTTGAATGCAATTCTTAGCAGCCGTGATTCCACTTGGCCCGGCGCCGATGACACATACCCGATTACCCATTGAATAATTATGGACTAAAACCTACGACGAATGCGAGGGACTCGAAAATACTGTTGTGCTGGCTCTAACGCTCTTAATGTAGAGTTCTGAACGTGATGTAAGCGGTTCAAATGGGAGAGCGCAATGACGAATAAGAGCGCGGCAGAAGTTGCTCGTGATATTCGCGTCTCTGCAGCGCGTTGGACTATTCGTGCAAATGGTGGATATCTAGCCCAAGCGTGTGGATCGGCTGAAATCTTTGCTTCTTTGTATTGCAATGTTCTAGACCTGGGCCCAAGTAAGGGGCCGATGCAACCTCCAAAATTTGTAAGCGTTCCAAATAAATCGCGCCAAGAAATTAATGGCGAACTCTGGCTCGGTGAAGGACCAGATCTTCTTGTTCTTTCTCCTGCCCACTATGGCACTGCGCAGTATTGCGCACTCGTTTCAATTGGTCGCCTCGATGAGAGTGCACTTATTAGCGAGAGCAGTGATGGCGGGCTACTAGAACTAATTGCAGCAGAACACTCACCGGGTGTTGTTGTATCTGCCGGTTCACTTGCAACAGCTCTGGGTATAAGCGTTGGTCGCGCGATGGCGCGTCGCCTACAGAAAAAGGCTGGCGATATCTGGGTATTTCTCTCTGATGGCGAATTGCAAGAAGGTGCCACATGGGAATCACTTCAACTTGCAAGTGCCGAAGCACTAACGAATCTCAAAGTAATCGTGGATATCAACGGCATGCAAGTAGATGGTCCAATGAAGGAGATCATGCCGATAGAACCAATCGGAGATAAGTTCGCAGCATTTGGATGGCAAGTCTTTGAAGTAGATGGCAACGATGTCGATGCAATTACAGCAGCGTGCAAGAAAGCTCAGAGTTCAGATAAGCCTGTTGCAATCTTGTGTCGAACAAAGCCATGGACAGGATTTACCTTCTTAAAAAAGCGGTGGGATGATAAAAAACTTCACTTCATCCGATTAACAGAATCAGAGCGCGATGACCTTGAGAAAGAGATGGCCACCAAATGAACGAGATTATCTCAAAGCCATTTGCAGCAGCACTTGTCGAGCACGGCAAGAAACATAAAGATGTCGTTGTCATCACCAATGATTTAACTGCCAGCTGCGAAGCTGATGAATTTGCAGCAGCTTTTCCAGATCGTGCATTTAAAGGTGGAATGGCTGAACAAAATCTTGCCCTGACTCTCTCTGGTTTTGCACGCGAGGGTATGCGCCCGATCTATCCAAGCTTTGCAGTCTTCACAACGCGCAGACCTTACGAACAGATTGCGCTTTCTATTGCTTATCCAAACTTGCCTGTTCGCCTCGTTGGGTTTCTCCCAGGTCTTACAACCCCAGGAGGTGTTTCACACCAAGCAATCGATGACATCGGTTTGATGAAACAACTTCCTAATATGACCGTCATCGAAGCATCTGATGCCAGCGATATGTCATCGATTCTTGAACAGACGTATTTAATTGATGGACCTGTCTATATAAGAGCCCTGCGCGGCCTTGTTCCCAAACTGCACCAGAACCCAATTTCTATCGGCCAATCACGAGAGATCTTTCAAGGCGGCAAAGTACTTGTGCTTGTCAGTGGCTCACTAACAGCTGCTGCAATCAATGTTGTTTCTGAACTAAGAAAAGAATTTGCTGATCTTGCGCTGATTAACATCAATACCATCAAGCCATTTGGAGATCCGCACCTCTTTGCACAAATTAAAGCGGCGCAGACCGTTATTACATATGAAAATCACCTCGTAACAAGCGGGCTTGCAAGTGAAGTTGCTATGCACCTTGCACAAAATCCTGGACCACGATTGATTCCTGTTGGTATCAACGACACCTTCACCCACGGTGGTGGACTTGATTACTTATTAAACTTCTATGGCATCGACGCGGAAGCTCTGAAGAACGCTATTTATGTTGCCTATGGCAAGGCTGGCACATCAACGAAGAGTTCAGATCACATCGGTGGCAAGATTGAACTTAATAAAGGTGTTGCTGAAGGGCTGTAAAAACCTACGTGGGTTGTGAGGGACTCGAACCCCCGACCCGGTGATTAAGAGTGGGTCAGGCAAATATCGCTAACGCTCTATCTTGCCTCACCTCACTTACAAGACTCGCTTACGCTCGCTATGTAAGTCACCTGCTCTACCAACTGTCCTTCACATCCAAATTTACCCAATATCTGCTGAGAAAACAATGTAAAAGCACTCAGTTCTGCAAGTACATTTACCCTATGAATTTCTTTATAGGCATAAAAAAACTAATGCCTAAGATAATCATCACCTGTTCAGTTCTACTGTTCCTAACTTCCTGCTCCAGTAATTCAGACACAATTTCAAGCACCTCGGAACCAGTTGTTGGTCCTAGCGCTTCCCCTTTCAAGAAGCCTCCAAGTTTTGCCGCCTTTCAAACTTGCTTTCCTCAAACTGCAATTAACGACTTAAAAAGGATTTTAGAGGACGTAAATGAAGGAATGCTTTCAATTCAAGATTTAGCAGAACCTCTAATGCAAGTTTCAACTGCCGCTGGGTTATCCCGAATGCTTCTGGATGGGGCTGATGTTTACCAGAAGTATCCAGAATTAGGAGAAGTCATACCGGAAAATAAAATGTCCGATTATCTTTCGATTATGAGTAAGGAAGAAATATTTTTCGCAAAGATAAGAGTAAAACTCATTGATTCAGAAACATTAAATTTAGAAGTTCTAAATCAAGAAATTGATTTCCTATCAAATTATTTGCGCCCATTCTGCAAAATTGATTAAGAAGAGTAATGCCATCCGCTTACTAGTGAAAGGTGACCAAATGAAAGTTCAATTCAATACAAAATTTCTTGCAGCCCTTGGCACTGCTCTTTGGACGTGGCATCTTTTTGCTCCAAATTCACTGGGGGGAAATCTGAATTATTTCACACAGGACTTCAAGTTCTCATATTTACTTGATGGGCTTATTTGGGATGCAACAATTTTCATCCTTTTAGGATTAATCATCTCAATGACAATTCCAAATCAAAGAATATTGTGGCTAGAACTTGGGTTGATTACGAGTTACTTTGGAAAATTGGTAGTTTTCTTTATCCAAGATTTATCCATTCAAACTTGGGTTTTATTTGGCGGATTCCTTTGTTATCTGGCTCATTTCGTACTGTCAACTGATATCAAATTATTTTTCAGAAAAGGTAATGAATTAGTAGATAGAATTATTTCATATGTTGCACTTATTCCTTTGGCATTGTTGATAATAAGTTGGGCTTTACCTTTCACTAAAACAACGTATCAAACTAATGGTCAAATGACATTTAAAGGTACTGGAACTGATACCTTTATTGAGACGTGTTGTACCGCCTTTGAAACTGGTTGGCAAAACAATGTAATTGCAATTTTTAGATTCGTATCAATTTTGTTTTTTCTCTTGCTTATTATTCTTGGGTTTAATATAAGTAAAACTGTTTTTATTCCTGCTTTATATTTTAGTACGTACAGTGTTGCTATTTGGATTTCTGGCTGGGGCCAGCAACCTGCTGAACCGTTTTCAGAGTGGACTCAGGAATTGATTGATAAGTATCTACTCACAATAAAAGTTACTGGAATGCTTGGTGGATTTTTATATACATTTGCTTTGATTGCACTATTCGTCATTTTCTTGTTTCCAAGCGTGATTTCGGACAGAAAGAAAATCAGCGATTGAATAAGCGAACGAATCAACTGACTGATTGATTATCAGTAGGGCTTGTACTTATATGTCAACAAAAAACTTTATAACAAATCTAAGAATTCAATAACAGAAATCACTGTTATTCCATAATCTCTGGCTTTCTTAGTTTTACCGGACATGGAAGATTTATCTGCCGCCACTAGTAAGTCACAAGTTTTCTTAGTCACACTTGACACAGGTACTAAGCCGGCCTTGATTGCAAATGACTCTAAAGTTTCTCTTGATAACTCCTCTCCATTTTTTCCAATTGCAGTTCCTGTGAAGCAAACCTTCAGACCAGGTTTTAAGGCCATCTGACTTCCGGTTACATCAGATTCTGTAGGTTGGTTATAGACAAGGCCTAACGTACTTGCCGCTTTTTCTATAAGCGCTTGCTCGGTTACAGAAACGTAACTGTCTCTCTTTGCTGCTGCGATTATCTGATTGAGAAACGCATCGTGAATCTCGTTCTGCTTATTTGCTGCGATACCTAGTGTCTGAGCCCATCCGTTTAGATAATTCAATTCATCCGCAGTTATCTCAAAGTCACTCATTACGGACGATAAAGCGTCCCAGTAGGAAAGTTCAGGACCAGTCTCCTTTGATTGGCCGAGGCCATGAATGATTCGGCGAAGGTTTTGTTGACCTGGTTTATGGTCTGCGGACATCGCTGCCCGTGAGACTAGTTGTGGAGATTTTGCCTGTGTGTCATGGAGAACTGAAATTGGAGTCAAACCCCTTTGATTGGCTGTAGCTTCTTGGAAGACCTTCAAAAAGATTAATGCCGTAGCCCGTGCATCAGTGAGGGCACGGTGGGCTGAAACATTTGTAATCCCATATTCCTGACACGCCATTTCCAATTTAAGTTTTGTGGCCTGTAAAGTACAAAAGCCTGAACCCAGGTCTATTTCTTTTTTTATTCTTGAAAATTCTTGCTCTAGCATCCTTTGGTCAAAGGACAGATTATGCGCAACTATGAATGTTCCATTGATAAGCCTTGATAATTCTGAACTAATTTCCTCGAATGTAGGAGCTAAAGATACGAGTTCGGGAGTTATGCCGTGAATATTTGAATTCGCGATATCTCGTTCCGGATTGATTAAGGTTTCCCATTCCTGGACGATTTCACTTCCTTCAACAAGTACCACAGCAATTTCTACTACGCGGTCTTTTTTCCCAAAACCAGTAGTTTCCGTATCGATAACCGCAAATCTTTCCATTTGCGTAATCTACTCCCGGGCTACGTGGATGAGAAGGGCTATGACCCTAGGTAGTTAAATTTGAGCGTGTGCTAAATAAATAGAGCCTCTTCTAAATTTTTTCGTACAAAAGCACTCAGTCAAATACCCTCAGTGCCGTACGACAGTACGGACAGTTTTTCATATGATGTTGTTTACCAAAAGTTCACACAAAAAAGTGTTCGTTTAGCCTGTTTGAACGGATTAATACATATAGAGGCTATTTATTTTTAGCAAATTCATAGCCTGGAATTTGCTCAGTCAGTAGATTCAGTACTGCGCAAATCTATAGAAGATTTGCGTTACAGAAATCTGTACAACTGGTTACTGACTGCCTCTATCTATATTGACATGGGATACCTATGCCAAAATTGGCGGCTTTGAGCAAAGGCAAAACTATAAATTTTTCAGATACTTTTCCAGGGCCACTCCTGCATCATCAATCTCACTGTCCAGCACTGAGGTGTATACCTTGAGAGTCATTAGTGGGTCGGAATGTCCAAGTAATTTCTGAGCGGTGGTTACGTGAATTCCTTGTGTCTTAAGTAGGTAGGCATATGTCCTTCTAAAACTATGGACAGTGACACCGTGCTTATTTGCGCACTGCTGCAGAGGCTTGTAACTAAGAGGAAGTTGCTTGAAATGTCCGAGGTAAGGAACCTTTCTCACACTCGACTTGGATTTACAGGGACCATTGACAGTTTTGTGTACGAATACAAAGCCATCTCGAATATCCATCTCTCGAAGGGCAGCAGCTTCTGACCATCTCAATCCGTGAAGGGCTAAGAATCTAATCTGTTCGTTATACCGACCCCAATCCAACGCATCCACATCTTCCCAAGGCAAGAACTTTTTATCTGCTACTTGGATAGGTGCAGTCCGCAATCCTTCAGCAGGATTGGCAGAGGAAACTTTATAAATCCGTGCTTCTCGGTACAGGGTTTTAACCAACATTAAACAGTGACGAGCAGTTTGTGGCGGAAGTGAAATCAACTTTTGTTGAAGCACAACAGAGTCCACATCATCGAGGCTCATAAGCCCGATGACGGGCGCTAAATGGCGCTTATAGAGTCGCTTGTAATCGTGCAGAGTCTTTGGTCGAACATTCAAAACGTTCCAGGCAGTCTCTGCCCATTCATTTACTAACATTGAAATTACCTTCCCTAAAGGAAGGACCTACTGATTCATACTCACCAAGTCATTGACTAAAAGTAAGTATTTCTTCAGAGCCACTTACGCTCCTAAGTGGGTTGTGAGGGACTCGAACCCCCGACCCGGTGATTAAGAGTCACCTGCTCTACCAACTGAGCTAACAACCCATTTGAAGTGGGTGACTTCAAATGCTTGGCAGACCCTATCAGCGCGTGGACTGTAATTACCACTTGCTGATAAGCGCCTTATTTAATGTGAATCCTGATATCTCTTATATGACGCGTTGATTTCAAGCTCTGCGGCGTCGTGGCCAACCCATTCTCCGCCGTGGACTTCTTTGCCTGGTTCTAGGGTTTTATAGACTTCAAAGAAGTGCTTAATTTCTTCTAATTCATACATCGGAACATCTTTAAGATCAGTCAAACTTGATTTGCGGATATCACCGGCTGCAACACAGAGAAGTTTGTCATCGCCACCTTTTTCATCAGTCATACGAAACATTCCGATGACTCGACATGAAACAACACAGCCAGGAAATGTTGGTTCATCGAGCATGACTAGCGCATCGAGTGGATCGCCATCATTTGAGAGTGTGTTTTTCACGAAACCATAATCATGTGGAAAGCGAGTTGCTGTGAAGAGCATTCGATCGAGTCGAACTTCTCCTGTGCGATGATCGATTTCATATTTGTTGCGACTACCTGCAGGAATTTCTACAACGACATCGAATATCACGGTGGCGCTCCTTAAAGTGTAATTAATGCAGGACAAGAAATAGTGGGGTGAGCGACGGGGCTCGAACCCGCGACATCCCGGACCACAACCGGGTGCTCTACCAGCTGAGCTACGCCCACCATGAGGTGCTAATACTACCCGCCAATGCGATCGGCTATCTCCTTTAATTGTGCGGACTCTGGGCCAGGGGCTGCAACAAATACTGCTTCTCGGTAGTACTTCAACTCAGCAATCGAATCTTTAATGTCGCCAAGGGCGCGATGATTGCCTGTCTTTGCAGGGGCTGCGAAATAAACTCGCGGAAACCAACGGCGTGATAACTCTTTAACCGAAGACACATCGATGGTGCGATAGTGCAAGAAGTTATTTAACGCGGGCATATCGCGGGTGATAAATGAGCGATCAACGCTTACAGAGTTTCCAGCCAGTGGCGACTTACCTTCGGCAGCTCCTGATGCAATCAGGTATGCAAGCACTTGTGCTTGCGCATCGGCCACAGAAATTCCTTGAGGGATCTCGGTGATTAATCCGGAAGCAGTGTGCATATCTGTTACGTATTCATTCATCGCAGCCAACTGCGCATCAGTTGCTTTGATGACAACGTCTACTCCATCGCCGATAACGTTGAGTTCGCTATCGGTGACAAGGACGGCAATTTCGACCAAAACGTCTTTTTCGAGGTCTAGGCCCGTCATCTCACAATCAATCCAGATCAGATGCGGGTGCTCAAGTGCCATTGGGCAAATGTATCGGCCGCAGCGCTGATCGGCCTTAATTTCACCACCCGTTCACCTTCTCGTAACCATCCATCTGCCCATTTTCTCTGGAGAAATAGCATTATCACCCTCGTGAACACATCCGCACCGACCTTGCCGCCAAAGCGCGAGATCACCACGGTCCCACGATTTTCGGACAAAGTTTTTCGCGGAATTGTTACAGCTGGTGGTTTATCTTCGCTAGTTATTCTCGCACTTATTGCATTTTTCTTAGTTTATAACGGTATAGATGTTTTTAGATCTGAGGGCTTAAAATTCTTAACTGGTTTTGATTGGATAGATGCTTCAACTGAAGAAGGATTACTTGCGCAATATGGAGTTGGCGCAATGTTATATGGAACATTAGTAATTGGCTTTTTAGCTGTTTTATTCGGTGTTCCAATTGCAGTTGGAGCCGCACTATTTCTTTCTTACTATGCACCTGATTGGATTAAGAAGCCAATGGTTGTCGTAGTTGACGTAATGGCTGCGATTCCTTCAGTCGTATTTGGCTTGTGGGGATTTTTCATTTTGATGCCACACGCCGAATACTGGGCGAAACTTCTACATAAATATTTTAGTTTTATCCCATTTTTTGACATGCCTGCACCGGCGTATTCGAGATCTCCATTTATTGCAGGACTCGTCCTTGCGATCATGATTATTCCAATTGTTACTTCAATCTCCCGTGAAATATTTGCGCAGACGCCGCTGGATCGAATTCAAGCTGCATACGCACTCGGTGCCACAAAGTGGTCAATGATAAAAGCAGTTGTATTTCCATATGGCGCTGGTGGAATCGTTGGTGGAGCAATGCTCGGCTTAGGTCGTGCACTTGGCGAAACTGTGGCTGTGTATACGGTACTCAACCTCGTTTATGACATTCGTATCGAAGTATTGCTCAGCGCAGGTGGTTCAGTTGCATCGATGATTGTGAATAAATTTGGTGAAGCAGACGCTCCTGAATTAAGAGCTTTGATGGCGGCAGGCTTTGTTTTATTCCTGGTCACACTTCTCGTCAACTTCATTGCAAACATTATTATCAATAGAACAGCGAGAAAGGGCTGATGTCGATTTCACTCGCACCAGAGGTTCTTCCTAAGAAACCGTGGCAGCCAACTTTTAAGAGAGTTCTGCCTGATTTATTTGGCGCTTTACTTACTGCGCTCAGCACTGTTCTGATCGTCGCAATAACGCCACTTAAAGGAAAACTTGGTTTTTCTCTTACTTTAATTGCCATGGCACTCGTCTTCTCTGTGCTGATTAGTGGAATCAGAAAAGATAAGAAAGCAGCATTTAACTCTGTGAGTACTGTCTTTGTATATATCGCAGCAACTTTCGTTTTAATCCCGCTATTTTCAATTTTGTATGAGATTTATTCTCGCGGAGTAGGTGCCCTGACATGGGGAATTTTTACAAAAGATATGTCTCTCTCATCAGCAGATGCTCCGGTCTCCGAAGGCGGACTCTTACACGCGATTATTGGCACCTTGTATTTAGTTGCAATTGCAACGCTTATCAGTGCACCAATTGGTTTGCTTACCGCGCTTTACATCGTTGAAGTAAAGGGCAGGGCAGCAGGATTGGTGCGATTCTTTGTTCAAGCAATGAGCGGGGTTCCTTCAATCGTTGCAGGTCTATTTATTTATGCGGTTTGGATGATTGGCTTGGGCAATAGCTATAACGCAGGTGCTGGCGCAGCTGCACTTGCAATCTTGATGATTCCAACAGTGGCGCGCACCTCTGAAGAAGTATTAAAACTTATACCTTCGGATTTGCGCGAAGCAGGTTTGGCTCTTGGCGCAACACAATGGCGCACTGTTGCCATGATTATTCTTCCTGCAGCTCGCAGTGGATTGATCACAGCCATCATCCTTGGAATTGCACGAGTTGCTGGTGAAACAGCACCGCTATTACTCACTATTGGTGGAGCCGATGCAATTAACTTGAATCCATTTAGTGGAAATAGTTCGGCGCTGCCTTACTACGTCTGGAAAAACCTGTCACTCGGTAACCCAGAGTCAATTGAACGCGCATGGGCGGGCGTTATGGTCTTGATGCTCCTCGTCTTCGTATTCTTCACCTTGGCGAGATACTTCAGTGGCAAGAGGGCGGGACGTTGATGTCAATATCGAATGAATCTGAAAAATTTAATGAGAAGAATCAATCGGAGGAAAAAATGAATGATGTCCACGTGAGTTCATTGGCTGATGTTGCCACTAGTCATGCGAGCAAAAAACAGCCAGGCACAGCTGTTCTGGGCACTGGTTTAGAAGCTCGCGGAGTACACGCTTGGTTTGGAAAGAAGCACGTTCTTGAAGATATTTCTCTTGATTTCTTTCCTGGAACAGTAACAGCGCTCATCGGTCCATCTGGTTGTGGAAAATCTACTTTTATTCGAATCCTAAACAGAATGCATGAATTCATTCCAACAGCTGCCCTTGCCGGAGAGGTCTTGCTGGAAGGAAAAGATATTTATGAATCCGGAACAGATGTAACAAAGATTCGGTTGCGCATCGGCATGGTTTTTCAAAAGCCCAACCCTTTTCCTTCGATGACTATTAAAGAGAACGTTCTTTCTGGCCTGCGCTTAGCACAGCTAAAGGTTTCTGGTGAAGATGAGTTACTCGAAAGTTGTTTACGTCGCGCAGGATTGTGGGAGGAAGTAAAGGATCGTTTAGGCGAATACGGTGGAGCTCTCTCTGGTGGACAACAACAACGCCTCTGCATTGCACGTTCACTCGCCGTAAATCCACAGGTGTTACTCATGGATGAGCCATGTTCGGCACTTGACCCTGGTTCAACTCTTCGCATCGAAGAGACTATTCGCGAGCTCTCATCGACCATGACAATCGTTATCGTTACTCACAACATGCAGCAAGCAGCACGAGTCTCTGATTACACGGGCTTCTTTTTATCCGATGGTGGTCCTGGACGCTTGATTGAGAGCGCACCGACATCTCAGATTTTCTCTAATCCAAAAGAGAAGCGAACAGAGGATTACGTAACAGGTCGATTCGGCTAATTTGATTCACCAATTGTTTACTTAACCTACACAATTTGTTTGCCTGAAAAAGCCTCTCTGTTGGTGACGTGTGAATACTTTTTACTCACACGTAGTTCTCACTTATGGAGGAATAGATGAAATCTCGCAAGAGACTGACAGTCGTAGCAATCGCTACATCATTTTTATTCGTATCGGCTTCCCCAGCTTTTGCAGGTTCGATAAATGGCAGCGGTGCCACATTTGCGGCTCCGCTTGTAGATGCATGTAAGGGTGACTTTACAAAAGACACTGGTCACACAGTTAACTATTCTGGTGGCGGATCCGGTAAGGGTCGCTCAGATTTCACCGGCAACCTCGTTGATTTTGCCAACTCAGATGCACCGTATTCTTCAGGCGCACCAGCTAACTTAATCTACGCACCTGTGTACGCAGCGCCAATTGCAATTATGTATAACTTGCCAACTATCAAGGAGCCAATTTATTTGAGCCCAGCTTCAGTTGCAAAGATTTTTTCTGGCTACATCACAAACTGGGATGCACCAGAAATCGCAGCTGATAACGAGCGTGTTGTGACGACTCCAATCTTCGAAACAAAGAAGATCACAACAACAAACAAGGGTAAAAAAGTAACTAAGACTGTTCCTGTTCTTGATTCAAAAGGAAAGCCAAAGATCAAGAGCTACAGCACAAAGACAATCAACATTGATCTTCCAAAGCAACAGATCACAGTCTGGTACCGCACAGATTCATCAGGAACATCTGAAAACTTCACACGCTTCCTCAAGGGTGCAAATGCCACAAACCCAGATACTCGTATCTGGCCTAAGGCACAGAACACAACATTTGCTAATGGAACACCAAATAACATCTCAACATTCTTTAACTTCCAAGGTGCTTCAGGTTCAGCAGCGATTTCAGCTGGTGTGGCTGGCAAAGTTGGTTCAATCACATACAGCGAATTGAGCTATGCAACTGATAACAAGTTGCCAGTAGCTTTCATTCAAAATGCAAATGGTGAGTTTGTAGGACCTGATGCAGCTGGTACGTCAACTTTCCTTGGTGGCGGAACAATTAACGACAATGGAACAGTTTCAGTGGACTTTGTAAAGAAGATTCCTGGTGCATATCCAATCGGTACAACTTCCTATGCTTTGGCTTATTCATCTGGCAAGAGCGCAGAGAAGCAGCAAGTTGTTGCCTCTTTCCTAACATATATGTTAGAAAAGTGTGCATCAAAGTACCCAGAAAAGGGCTTTGCACAAATCACTGGTCCACTTGCAACTAAGGCAAAAGAGCAGATTGCAAAGATCAAGTAATTAATCAGTAATATAAATATCCCGGCATCTAATATCGATGCCGGGATATTTTTTATTGCGTGCCTGGCAGGAATCGAACCTGCGACAACCCGCTTAGAAGGCGGGTGCTCTATCCGACTGAGCTACAGGCACCTGTGGTGCTCTAACAGGGCTAAGTCTACCGATAAGAACTAGTAAGGTTTCGTCCTATGGCTGAGTTCATTTACACGATGAAGAAGGCGCGTAAAGCGCACGGCGAAAAAGTAATTCTTGATGACGTCACACTCATGTTTTTACCTGGCGCCAAGATCGGCGTTGTTGGTCCAAACGGTGCCGGTAAATCAACTGTCTTGCAGATTATGGCTGGATTGCAGCAACCATCAAATGGTGAAGCATTTTTAACTCCTGGTTACACCGTCGGAATCTTGTTACAAGAGCCAGTTCTGGATGAAACAAAAACCGTTCTTGAAAATGTTCAAGAAGGCGTTGCCGAAACAATTGCTTTGCTCAATCGATTTAACGCCGTCTCTGATGAGATGGCTAGCCCTGATGCTGATTACGACAAGTTATTAGCTGAAATGGGAACACTGCAAGAACAACTCGATCACCGCAATGCGTGGGATTTAGATTCACAGCTTGAGCAAGCGATGGATGCACTTCGCTGCCCGGCACCTGATGCTGATGTGAAGATTTTATCTGGCGGAGAAAAGCGCCGGGTTGCACTATGTAAATTACTTTTGCAAGCACCTGACTTATTACTCTTAGATGAACCAACAAACCACTTGGACGCCGAATCTGTTTTGTGGCTCGAACAACACCTCAACAAGTATCCAGGCGCCGTTGTAGCGATTACTCACGATAGATACTTCTTGGACAACGTTGCACAATGGATTCTCGAACTCGATCGTGGTCGTGCTTATCCTTACGAAGGCAATTACACGACCTATCTTGAAACAAAGTCGGCTCGTCTTAAAGTTGAAGGTCAAAAAGATGCAAAGCGCGCAAAGCGTCTGGCTGAAGAACTTGATTGGGTTCGACAAAATGCAAAGGGACGCCAGACAAAGTCCAAAGCACGTCTTGCTCGCTATGAAGAGATGGCGGCAGAAGCTGACAAGATGCGCAAACTAGATTTCGAAGAGATCCAGATTCCACCTGGACCACGTCTTGGAAATGTTGTCGTTGAAGTTGAGCACCTTTCTAAAGGCTTCGGTGATCGTTTACTCATCGATGATCTTTCATTTACTCTGCCACGTAACGGAATCGTTGGTGTTATTGGACCCAACGGTGCGGGTAAAACAACCCTCTTTAAAACAATTATGGGAATGGAAGCTGCAGATAGTGGCAGTGTAAAAGTTGGAGAGACTGTAAAGATTTCTTACGTCGATCAGTCACGCGGTGGAATTGATCCTAAGAAATCTCTTTGGGAAGTTGTCTCCGACGGTCTTGATTTCATCAAGGTTGGACAAGTTGAAATGCCATCTCGCGCATATGTCTCTGCATTTGGATTTAAGGGTCCGGATCAACAAAAAGCTGCAGGTGTTTTATCAGGTGGTGAACGCAACCGTTTAAATCTTGCACTGACTCTTAAGTTAGGTGGAAACCTGTTACTACTGGATGAGCCAACGAATGACTTAGATGTGGAAACACTTGGTTCATTAGAAAACGCGCTCCTTGAATTTCCAGGATGCGCAGTGGTTGTCTCTCACGATCGTTGGTTTCTTGACCGCATTACTACGCATATTTTGGCTTACGAAGGTGACTCAAAGTGGTTCTGGTTTGAAGGAAACTTTGATTCATATGAAAAGAACAAGATCGAACGACTCGGTGTCGATGCTGCTCGTCCACATCGCGTGACGTATCGAAAGCTCACACGCTAATGCGCCACAGTGCAAAAGTTCACGTGCGCTGGGATGACCTCGATGCATTTGGCCATATCAATAACGCCGCATACTTAGTTTTTGTCCAAGAAGCACGCGCGGATTTCACATGGTTTACCCGTGAAAAAGCGGGCAAGAAACCATTACTTGCCGACATGGTTGTTGCACGCGCCGAAATCGATTACATCGAACCAATCTATGACGGTGGCATGGAAATCGAATGCCAAATTTGGATCACTCGGATTGGTAATGCATCTTTTGAGATGGAGTACGAACTTATTCATAAGGGCGTTATTCGCGCACGTGTGAAAACAACACAGGTGGCTGTTTCAATTGAAACAAAGAAATCTCGTCCGCTCAGCGATGAAGAACGTGAATTTTTAAGTGAGTACCTCGAGGAAACCAAGTAATTGAGTAAGAAAAAGATCCTGCACCCAGCATGGATCGCTATGGGCGTTACATTCGTAACGCTGGCAATTACTGCCGGATTTAGAAGTGCTTCATCTGTACTGATAATTCCACTAGAAGACTCTTTTGGTTGGGGACGCGAACAAGTTTCTTTAGCAGTTGCAATAAACGTACTTGTATATGGCTTGGTAGCACCTTTTGCCGCAGCCCTCATGGAACGCTTTGGAATACGCAGAGTTGTTATGTCAGCTCTGCTATCTGTCAGCGCAGGTGCCGGACTTACTATTTTCATGAACGCGCCTTGGCAACTCATGGCTCTGTGGGGCTTCGTAGTTGGTGCAAGCACTGGCTCGCTTGCCCTTGTCTTTGCAGCAACTGTTGCCAATCGTTGGTTCGTTGAAAAACGCGGAATTGTTATCGGTGTATTAACTGCTAGCTCTGCAACCGGACAGCTGATTTTCTTACCGGGACTTTCAAGAATTGCAGAAGTTAATGGCTGGAAGAGTGTTTCTTTAACAATTACATTTGTGGCCCTCGCTTTGCTCCCTCTTGTGTGGTTATTTCTAAAGGAGCGCCCACAAGATGTTGGTGTTCTTCCTTATGGCGCCCCAGATAACTGGCAGCCACCAGCCAAGAGCTCAATGAGCGCTGGGGCATTAGCAATTGACACTCTCAAGCAAGCAAGTAAGAAAAAAGATTTCTGGTATTTGTTTGGCTCTTTCTTTGTTTGTGGTCTTTCAACCAATGGATTAATCGGAACACATTTCATTCCCGCGGCCCATGATCACGGAATGGGAACTACAACAGCAGCAAGTCTTCTGGCTCTGGTTGGAGTTTTTGACCTTGTGGGAACTATCGCTTCAGGTTGGCTTACAGATAAATATGATCCACGTAAGTTGCTCTTCTTTTACTATGGATTTAGAGGATTATCACTTCTTCTTCTGCCATCGATTTTGTTTGCATCCATTCATCCTTCAACACTGGTTTTTGTGATTTTCTATGGTCTTGATTGGGTTGCAACAGTTCCACCAACGATCATGCTCTGTCGCACAATTCTTGGACCAGAACGCGCAACGGTTGTCTATGGGTGGGTTTTCGTTGCTCATCAAATTGGTGGCGCCATTGCTGCCTTTGGAGCGGCTGTATTACGCGTTCAATTTGGGGATTATGCAATTGCTTTCTATATCAGCGCGGTTTTGTGTTTAATCACTTCATACTTTGTTCTGCAAATTGCAAAAGGCCAATCTCGCGAGGCAATTACTACATGAGCACCATCTATGACGAAATTGGCAGTGAAGCATTTGAGCAATTAGTTTCACATTTTTACGCACTCGTTTCAATTAATCCCGTCATTGCACCTATGTATCCAAAAGATGATTTACATGGCGCAGCCCTTCGCTTGAAAATGTTCCTGGAGCAATATTGGGGCGGACCGACAACATATACAGAAGAGCGTGGACACCCGCGTCTTCGTATGCGTCACGCAGAGTTTCACATTGACACAAAAGCTCGCGATGAGTGGCTATCGTGCATGAGAGAAGCAGTTGCTGATTTAAAGATTCGCGAAGATCTAAAGATCCAGTTGTGGGAGTATCTTGAAATGGCAGCCAATGCCATGGTCAATCAACCAGATTGAGAAAGATTTCCAACCTTTAAGATTTCACCATTTCGTAAATACCAGAGCGTTCCTTGTGTATCGCGAATGGTTGTAATTCTTAATCCTACTTTTTCAACAGTGCCCTTAACATCTAGAACATCAACTAAGTCACCGACTCCGTATTGATCTTCAATGAGCATGAAGATTCCAGAGAGAATATCGCGCACCAAAGTTTGCGCACCGAGTCCGAGGGCAACACCTATAACACCGGCGGAAGCAATGATTGGTCCTAAGTTAAATCCGAATTCACCGAGAATCATTGCAACGGCTAGTACCCAAATAATTGCGTTTAATGTGCTGGATAAAACAGTTCCCGTCGTGCGCGCTCTTTCTTTTTGACGTGAAACGGAATTTGTCGGACCCGGTACTAAATCAGCTGTCGCCAATCGAGTCATCGCTCGATCTATGGCACGGCCGCCGAAATATTGAGTAAATAGCGCACCTGCAATGACCAGCAAAATTCGCAAGGGGGAACCGCTAAACCACTGCCATATTTGTTGAAAACTCTCGCTCATAAATCACACTCTAACGAAATTGACATAAGAAATTTACTCAGAAATACCCCCTTATTGATACCTTTTAAGGCAAGATAAACCAATCGGCGCGGGCCACGCGCTGAGAATCGGAGAACAGATGTTGCGGACCTTGGTCTTAAATGCCACCTACGAACCACTGGGTGTTATTTCAGATCGTCGCGCTCTCATTCTCTGCCTCAACTCCAGAGCAACAATGGTTGAAGATTCTGGGACGGTTTTGCGCTATTCATCCGGAGAAATCGCGCTTCCATCAGTTATTAGATTAAATAAATTTGTTCGCATTCCATATCGCCATTCAGTGCCGCTTTCACGTCGGGCAATATTTGCTCGTGACGGGGGACGCTGTGTTTATTGTGCGGCGCCTGCAACATCTATTGATCATGTGATTCCACGCAGCCGTGGCGGTGCTCACAATTGGGAAAACGTTGTTTCTGCATGTCATCGATGCAATCACACCAAGGCAGATAAGCCATTAAAGGACTTGGGATGGCGTTTGCGCACACTTCCACGCGAACCTGTTGGTGCGGCATGGAGAATTCTTGGAACGGGTCGTACGGATAAGACGTGGTTGCCATACCTCGAACCATTTGGTGTGGCAGCAGCAACTGCCTAAATAACTTAGACTTACCTATATGTTGAACAACTTAGTTTCAGGCTTGTCCATGATCAATCAAGAAGATGGAACGATTCCTGGTCCAGCTTTAAGCGCTCTTGAAACAGTGATTACTTTCGTAATTGTTCCAACCGCGCTCTTTCTGGTTATTTCACTTATTGCCTATGCAGCAACTGCTGACCGAAAGAAGAGTGAAAAATCAGTTATTACTCATATTGAGTAATTAAGCATCCTTGGATTGAGCACGCAATGATCGTGCAAGTCCATCTCGACCTTCAATAATCACACGGCGCAGTGCGCTCGGTGCATCTTTGCCAGTGGCATCGATCCACTTTTGAGCTTTGGCCAAAGTTTCTTCACTGACTACAAAGCTTGGAAACAGCATGGTCGCTGTGGTTTCTGCGATTTCATAACCCGCAGTCGTCCACAGGTCGATCAAAATCGCAAAGTACTGATCTACAAATGGAGTCAGTAATTCAGATTGCATGGCAACGTTAAAGCCACGGCAGGTGTATGAGTGGATTGTGTTGCTCAATTTTTCTGAAGTTACTGCTGTGAATGCTCTTTCTTTCGCCGCAGCAGTTGGGATAGCAGCGTGAGCGAGTGCTCCGTATTGCTTTCCGTGAGCTGTGTTGTCCTTTGCAACTTCTGCATCAATATCTACTGGCCCAAGTAGTCCACGCTTTATGGCGCAGATCACAAGGTGCCAACGGATCTCAGCATCAACTGTTAAGCCCTTAACGCTGCCATTTAGAATTTCTAGAATCTCTCTGCCTTGTGCATCAGTTGCTGCTGATTCAGCAAAAGCACGTGCAAATGAAAGTTGGTGATCACTTGCCGCAGGTGCGGCCTTAAGGAATCCATGAAGAGCATCAGAAACTGTTGCGCGCAGTGCGGCGCGGTGGGAAGGCGCTGCATATAACCAAATAGCTGTCTCAATGTTTGTATTCGTTGCAGAGACTATGGAGATATCACTTTCTGTGCCAAGTGCGTTCAGTGCTATTGCTATGTAATCAGATGCGCTGAGTTCGCCATCTCGCACTGAATCCCATAGAGAAGCCCAAATCAGAGAGCGGGCCAAAGGTTCTTTTAAGCCACCAAGATGTGATTTCAGTGTGGCAATGGAGCGATCATCAAAGCGAAGTTTTGCATATGACAAGTCGCCATCATTGATTAAAACCAAATCTGCTTGCTTCTCACCCTTGAGTTCGACCACTTCAGTCATTGCGCCTGCAACATCTAGAGCAACACTTTTTCTCTTAACAAGTGAATCTCCGGCGATATCAAAGAGTGCAACGCGCAGACGGTGTGGACGCAATTCTTTTGATCCAACAGGCATCGTTGGCGCCTCTTGCTTAATTGCTAATTTCTTATACACACCTGACTCAATTTCAATCTCAGGACGCAATGTATTTACACCTGCAGTCTGTAACCACGTGGCGGCCCATGGCTTGAGATCGCGGCCACTTGTGGCTTCTAGTTCGACCATAAGGTCATTTAGAGTTGTATTTTTAAAGGCGTGCTTTGTGAAGTAGATACGTAAGCCCTTAATGAAATTTTCACGGCCAACGTGCTCAACTAATTGCTGAAGCACAGATGCACCCTTTGCATATGAAATTCCATCGAAGTTTGTCTTCACATCTTCAAGGTCTTTCATCTCTGTGGCAATCGGGTGAGTAGTTGAAAGCTGATCTTGGCGATATGCCCAGTTCTTGCGCAGGGCGTTGAATTCAGTCCATGCATTTGTGTATTGAGTTGCTTCACTGGTTGCCATATACGAAGCCCATTCAGCGAATGATTCGTTGAGCCACAAATCTTCCCACCACGCCATGGTGACAAGATCGCCAAACCACATGTGCGCCATTTCATGCAAAATTGTGCTGGCACGACCGAGATGCTTGCTTTCGGTCACTTTACTTCTAAAGATCAAAACATCTTCATGGAAAGTTACGCAACCAACATTTTCCATTGCGCCCCAGTTGTATTCAGCGACAGCAAGTTGATCGTATTTTCCAAATGGATAGGCCAGACCGAAGGTCTTTTCAAAGTAGGCAAATCCTTGCTTTGTTACCTTAAAAATATTGTCAGCATCTACGTGCTTAAAAAATGATTTACGGGCATAGATTCCAAGTGGAATTATTTTCTCACCCACGTATTCATCTTTAACGTACTGATAGGCACCGGCCACAATCGCTGTGACATATGTTGAAATAATCTGTGACTCTTTGAATTGAGTTAATTTGGAGTCAGAACCCACATCAGTAACTGAATCGATGTCGTAGTTTGAAATTACTTCCCAGTGTTTTGGTGTAATCGCACTAATTGTAAATGTGGCCTTTTGATCTGGTTGATCAAAACAGGCATACATCTGTCGTGCATCTCCTGTTTCAAACTGGGTATAGAGATAGACCTCGTTATCTGCAGGATCTACGAATCGGTGTAAGCCTTCGCCTGTATTTGAATAGTTCGCTTCGATTTCAAGGAATAATTCATTCTCGGCTGCAAGTGCTGGCAGGTGGATTGTTTCTCCGTCGTAATCTTTTACTTCAAAGGCAACGCCATTTAACTTAGCTGAGAGAACGCGCTTTCCGACAGCGTCAATAAATGTGCTCGCTCCAGGCTTTAGTCCAGAGAATTTCACAGTCGTTTTAGCAATAAAAGTTTCAGCACTTGTTGTGAGATCTAGATCAATTCGATAACTATGGGTTTTAACCAGGGTAGAGCGTGTAGATGCTTCATCGCGGGTCAGATTTACTCCTGGCACAAGAACTCCTCATAATCTTTATCGTGTGTGATTTCAGGTTGATATCTAAGCATGTAAGAGTTACCCAGTGGAACGTCAAGGGATTAAGAGCTTTCGCTTACGCGGCAAACGGATGACTCGAGCACAAAATGCGGCTCTTGTGCGTTCCTGGGATCAATTTGGAATTATTGCCGGTACTTCAATTGATATCGATCACTTATTTCCATCAGCGAAAGAAGTAATCGTCGAAATCGGATTTGGCATGGGCGATGCCACGGCCGAAATAGCCAAAGCCCACCCCGACAATGGATACATCGCCATCGAGGTACATCCGCCAGGAATCGGAAAATTACTATCGCTGATAGAAGAACATGAATTAAGCAATGTGCGCATCATCGAAGGCGATGCAATCGAAATCCTTGAAACAATGTTTGCCGATCACAGCATTAATGGTTTTCACTTGTTTTTCCCAGATCCATGGCCAAAGATGAAACATAACAAGCGGCGCATTGTGAACGCTGAATTTCTAGCCTTAATTCATCTCAAACTTAAAGCCAGCGGTTATATAAATATCGCAACGGATTGGGTTGCCTACGCGGAGTCGATACAAGCAGTCTTTGCAGGATCCACGCTATTTACTGGGGGAGAAGTTTCCAGGCCCACATGGCGTCCCTATACAAAATTTGAAGGCAAAGGATTAGATAAAGATCACCGAATCAGCGATTTTCATTACCAAGTGAAAGATTAAATAGAACCCTTAGTTTCGAAATTTGATACTTGACCAATGCGGCGGATATGGCGCTGATCATTGCTAAAAGGCGTTGCCAAAAATGCATCAATAAGTTCTTTGCATACATCGATTGAGTGCATGCGCCCACCGATTGCAATCACATTTGCATCATTGTGCTCACGGGCTAATTTTGCTGTCTCAACACTCCAGACCAGTGCAGCCCGAATTCCCTTAACTTTATTAGCCGCCATCTGTTCGCCATTACCCGAACCACCCAGCACAATTCCAAAGGAACCTTTTTCGCTAGCAACTGCTTGCGCCGCTGGAATGCAAAAAACTGGGTAATCATCGAGAGCGTCATATTCGTGTGGTCCATGATCGATGACATCGTGACCAGAACTCTTTAAGTGCTCGATGAGAGAATTCTTTAATTCAAGGCCTGCATGATCGCTTCCGATGTGTACGCGCATGGCGAAATACTCTCATGCACAGAGGCACAAAACGAAAGACCCGCCACTAATTTCTTAGTAGCGGGTCTTTCTTACCCGTAAGGAGGAGATACGAATATTTAGTTAGAAGGTGTTGCTAGAGGAGCAGGTGCTGGCATTAATCCACCGTGCTTGCCTTTGCCCTTTACTTCGTTGATTTCTTCGCTCACGTGTGCGAGAAGAGCAGCTTTCAAGGTTGTGGCTTGTGCAGCAGTTATTTTTCCAGCAGCAAGACGAGCGTCAATCTTCTTTGAATGCTCAGCAACGAGAGCTGCAATTAATGCATCTTTCTTTGAGCCCGCAATTGCGGCAAGAGTTTCTCCTGCTTGCAATCGTGACTTAATTGTTGCTGAATCGATTCCAAGAATCGATGAGATCAATGCATCCTTGGCTGCGCGCTCCGGACTCATCGCCTTTGCAGGGCGATTAGCTTTTGCAGTCTCGGCCGCAGCAAGTGCTGCTGCCTTAATTGCATCTGCTTGAACCTGAGTGATCGTTCCCTTGGTGACTAAACCAGAAAGCAGGCTGTCTAGTGCGGCAGCTGGCCCGCCTATCCCACGTGCGTTAGCACTAGGTTGCGAAACTTTTGTAATTGATTTTGTTACAACAGTTCGCGATGTCTTCGAAGCTGCGTTAGCAACTCCTAAACTTCCGGCTGTTAGTGCAACAGTTGTTAACACAACAGTTGCAATTGTTCTCTTTGACATTTACTGCCCCTTCGTCCCGTAAGAACTCTGTTAACGACCCCACGTCATTAACTAGTCGTAATAAACCCTCCTAAGTTAAAAAACAACGGCGAGAATCCTGTGGGGTCTATGTGAGTTTTTCCCGCAAGTGCCACCTCTCTCACATCGCCGGTATAGGGGTAGTCCTATATCGGTGAAGTATTTATGCGCACAGACTTGGAATCTCTACGAAAGGAAAGTCCCCATGAAAAGCTATAAGGCTTTCAACAGAGTTTTTGCAATTATGTGCGTTCTTACACTTTTTGCTGTTCAGCCAGGTTTTGCAGCCACGAAATCCGTCATCAAAATAAAGTCTGCAGGCCGAACAGCGAATTCAATTCCAAACACAATACTCAACGGCATAACAGCACCTATTAAAACTATTGGCATCAATGGTGATTTCTATATTGATACAAAGAACTTAAACATCTATGGCCCTAAGAAAAACAACATGTGGCCTGCTGCAATTTCACTGCGCGGAACAGCAGGAATCGCGGGAACTGATGGAAAGTCTGGAACCCCAGGTGTTGCAGGATCTGATGGAAAAACAGTGACAAATACATCAACAGTTTCTGGAACTGCAGGTGCCACAGGTTCAACTGGTGCAACGGGATTAACAGGTGCAGCTGGATCAAATGGCGCAGCAGGTGAAACAGGTGCAGCGGGTGCATCAGGAAGTGCTGGCCCAGCGGGACCAACTGGACCAGCAGGTAGTACAGGTGCAACTGGGGCAACTGGGGCGGCGGGTGTTGATGGATCGCCTGGAGTTGCAGGAGTCACTTCAATTTCTAGTAATCAATTTACATTTGTAAACACTTTGACAGGCATCCCTGGCTCAAGCGCTATTTCCAACAGCTTCGGAGCATTATCGGCCCACAAAAAGTATTTGGTTCATATTGTAATTTCAGCCGTAACGTCATCGTCCGTTGACATTCCAACTACTTTAAATTTGGTTGTCACGACAACAGCCGGTGCCGTACCCAGTTCATTGTGGTTTTTTACAGCAGCAGGAAAGAGATTTGTTTCACCAACGACTAAATTCACCCAAAACATTTTTGCAGATCTGATTATTGACGGAACCTTAATAGATTCAGGTTTTGACTTAATTGCCACGGTAACTGCAACTGAAAATTTAGCGGCGACATTAACCTTGGTTGGCTACTTCACGCTCACCGAAGTTGGTTCTATTACTTAAGAAACTATGGAGCGGGTGACCGGGATCGAACCGGCATGGCCAGCTTGGAAGGCTGGGGCTCTACCATTGAGCTACACCCGCATTTTTGATGCAGTTTTTGTGCTGGGCTTAGATTACCTCTGCCGCAGTACGGTTATCGAATCGGGGCTAACGTTATCGCCTCGGTTAGCAAGGGTGAAAATCTCCTCTAGACTCACCACTTGCGCCTCGGGGCGTAGCGTAGTGGCTAGCGCGCCTGCTTTGGGAGCAGGAGATCGGGAGTTCGAATCTCCCCGCCCCGACCATAACTTTTAATTTAATACTTATATAAAAGGAGTACTTCGTGAAGAGCACGGTAGAAACACTCTCTCCAACCCGTGTTCGTTTAGATATCGAAGTGCCGTATTCAGAGCTCACACAACATGTTTCTGATGCGTATAAGAAAGTTGCATCACAAGTAAATATCCCAGGGTTTCGTAAAGGAAAAATTCCGGCATCAATGATTGATCAACGCGTGGGTCGCGGAACTGTCATGGATGAAGCAATTAACTCAGCGCTGCCAGAGTTCTATGGCAAAGCAGCTCGTGAGCACACAGTTCTAGTTATTGGTCGCCCAACTGTTGATGTGAAAGAGTTTGTAGATAACGAGAAGTTAGTTTTCACCGTTGAAGTAGATGTGCGCCCAGAGGTGAAGTTGCCAGATTTTTCTAAGATTGAAATCAAGGTCGATGATGTCGTTATCACCGATACAGATATCACTGAGCAGGTCGACGAATTACGCGCTCGCTTTGGCACTTTAAATACTGTTGAGCGTGCAATTAAGAGCGGTGATTTTCCAACGCTAGATCTCTCGGCTCGCATTAATGGCGAAGAGGTAGATGGCGGTCAGGCATCTGATATTTCATATGAAGTTGGTTCTAATCGCATGATTGATGGACTCGATGAAGTACTTGTTGGAATGAGTGCGGGGGATAAGAAAGATTTTCAAACGCAATTAGTAGGACAAGCAGCTGGTGAAAAAGGCGTTGTGGAAGTTGTAGTTAAAACTGTTAAAGAGCGCGAATTGCCAGCGATGGATGATGCTTTCGCAAAGCTGGCATCAGAGTTTGATACGTTGGCAGAACTCAAAGCAGATTTTGCTACACGCCTTGAGCGCGTGAAGAAGATGGAACAAGGCGCACAAGCACGCGATTTGCTCGTTGAAAAATTACTTGCAGAAACTGAAATCCCAGTTCCTGATCTCCTTGTTGACGAAGAAGTAAATGAGCACCTCTCCGGTGAGGGTCGCCTGGAAGATGCCGAACACCGCGCAGAAGTTGATGGTCAGGTTCGATCATCTCTGAAATCTGATTTCTTACTCGATGCAATCGTGAAGGCAGAAGAAGTTCAGGTCACAGAAGTAGAACTGACTGAGTATTTAGTTCGCACATCACAGCGTTATGGAATGGCTCCAGAACAATTTGCGCAAGAGTTGCAAAAAGCTGGGCAGATTCAACAACTCGTTGCAGAAGTTGCTCGCGCCAAAGCACTCGCTGGTGTTCTCTCTCGTATCTCAATAAAAGATGCATCGGGTGCAGCAATTGATCTTGAAGCCCTTGCTCCAAAGCCAGCACCTGCCGTCGAGTAATCTCTGCGCTCTGAGCGAACATGAGCGCTTTCACGCGCTTTATTGCAGTAATTGGGAAGCATTTTTGTGCTGACATTGTTAAGGTCACTACAGGAGAAATAAATATCAGGAGGATCTCACGTGGAGCACATGAAAGCGCAGACACCGCAGATAGTTGCGCAAGCATCACCAGCATCAATGGGTGGACTAGATGAACAGGTTTACAGTCGTTTGCTCCGTGAACGAATTATTTTTCTAGCAGGTCAAGTTGAAGACAACATGGCAAATGCTATTTGCGCACAGATTCTTTTACTCGCCGCAGAAGATACAGAAAAAGACATCTACCTTTATATCAATTCACCAGGTGGATCCATCACAGCAGGTATGGCCATTTATGACACGATGCAATTCGTTAAAAACGATGTAGCAACTGTTGCAATGGGAATGGCTGCATCAATGGGTCAATTCTTGCTAACAGCTGGTGCTCCAGGAAAACGTTATGCACTTCCAAATGCACGCATCTTGATGCACCAACCACTCGGTGGCATCGGTGGAACTGCAACAGATATTCGTATTCAAGCTGAGAACATGGCAGCAATTAAGAAAAAGATGGCAGAACTCATTGCTCATCACACTGGTCAAAGCGTTGAGAAAATTACTGCAGATTCAGATCGTGATCGCTGGTTTACAGCTGAAGAAGCCAAGGAATATGGCTTTGTGGATCAAATCGCACAATCAGAAGGTCAAGTTTCCGGCAATGCAGGAAAGGCTAAATAATGAATAACATTCCAGAGATTACAAATCGCTACGTTCTTCCAACAATTGAAGAAAAAACTGCGTATGGATTTAAGCGTTTAGATCCATATACAAAGTTATTTGAAGAGCGCATTATTTTCCTTGGCCAACCAATTGATGACACTGTTGCAAACGATGTTATGGCGCAGTTGTTAACTCTTGAATCAATGGATCCAGATCGCGACATCATGATTTACATCAACTCACCTGGTGGCTCCTTTACAGCGCTGACAGCAATTTATGACACGATGCAATTCGTGCGCCCAGATGTCATGACAATTTGTCTTGGCCAAGCAGCATCTGCTGCAGCTGTTCTGCTGGCAGGGGGTGCAAAAGGCAAGCGCTATGCACTTGAAAATTCTCGCATCATGATTCATCAACCATCTTCTGAAGGTGGCGGACAAGCATCTGATATCGAAATTCAAGCTCGCGAAATTCTGCGCATGCGCACACTTCTTGAAGAGTTAATCTCTCGTCACTCAACTCGCTCACCTGCAGAAATTGCCGCAGATATCGAACGTGACAAGATTCTTACATCTGCAGAAGCAGTCGAGTACGGACTTATCGATCAGGTTCTAGCGAGTCGTAAAGCAAAGGCTAAGTAAGAACTTTTTCGCATAATTATTCTCTCGGCGAACAAAGTAGACCTTCTTTATCCCGCGTATTCACACGCCTTCAATCTATTCTTATCTCTTAGACGTTCCCAAAAACTTCCCCCAATGGGAACAAAGGAGTGAAATGACACGCATCGGCGAGACTAGCGATCTGCTGAAATGTTCCTTCTGCGGTAAAACTCAGAAGCAAGTCAAGAAATTAATTGCCGGCCCAGGTGTTTACATCTGCGATGAGTGCATTGAACTCTGTAATGAAATCATTATCGAAGAGCTTGCAGAGGCAGGAACCCTCGGACTTACCGAACTTCCAAAGCCTGCTGAAATTTTTGAATTCCTAGATCAATATGTCATCGGTCAAGATCGTGCAAAGAAATCACTTTCAGTTGCCGTCTATAACCATTACAAGCGCGTGCAATCAGGGGATTCAAAGCGCGAAGAATCTATTGAATTAGCAAAGAGCAATATTTTGCTCCTTGGCCCAACTGGCTGCGGTAAAACTCTTATGGCGCAAACTCTTGCTCGCATGCTCAACGTTCCATTCGCAATTGCTGATGCAACGGCTTTAACTGAAGCAGGCTATGTCGGAGAAGATGTTGAAAACATTTTGCTTAAGCTTTTGCAAGCCGCAGATTACGATGTGAAAAAGGCTGAAACAGGAATTATTTATATCGATGAAATCGATAAGGTTGCGCGCAAATCTGAAAACCCATCTATTACTCGCGATGTTTCCGGTGAAGGTGTTCAGCAAGCACTTCTAAAAATCCTAGAAGGAACTGTTGCATCTGTTCCACCACAAGGCGGACGCAAGCACCCACATCAAGAATTTATTCAAATCGATACAACAAATGTTCTCTTTATTGTTGGTGGAGCATTCGCTGGTCTAGAAAAGATTATTGAAAGCCGCAGCGGATCTGCAGGTGTTGGGTTTAATGCAACACTTCAGAGCGAAGCAGTGAAAAACCGCCGTGATATTTTCTCAGATGTCATGCCAGAGGATTTATTGAAGTTTGGAATGATTCCAGAGTTCATTGGCCGTCTTCCAGTTATCACAAGCGTTGAAAATCTAGATAAGCCTGCACTGATGCAGATTCTTACCGAACCAAAGAACGCTTTGGTCAAGCAATACCAACGCCTCTTTGATATTGACGATGTGGAACTTGAAATCACACCGGAAGCCCTCGATGCAATTGCAGAGCTTGCTCTTAAGCGCGGAACAGGTGCTCGCGGGCTTCGTGCAATTCTTGAAAGCGTTCTACTTGGTGTGATGTATGACGTTCCAAGTCGCGCAGATATTGCAAAGGTGATTTTGACCCACGAATGCATTAGCGATGGTGGCGCTCCAACTTTGATTGCTCGCACAGGTGACATTCCTAAAAGGGGTGCACGTCGCGATAAAGGTCAAGAAGAGAAGAGCGCATAATCTAGACTGCTCCACATGAGTCAGTCAGACCGCGAACTCGCATCGACCTTTGTACCGGCCGATATCGAAGCGCCACTGTATGAAAAGTGGGTGAAGGCTGGCTATTTCACGGCGGATGCAAAATCAGATAAACCGCCATACACAATTGTTATTCCACCACCGAATGTCACAGGTGTTTTACACATTGGTCACGCACTCGATCACACATTGCAAGATGTACTCATTCGCATGAAGCGAATGAAAGGTTTTGAAGCGTTGTGGTTACCTGGAATGGATCACGCCGGCATTGCAACGCAAAACGTTGTAGAAAAACAACTGGCTGCAGATGGTAAATCTCGTCACGATCTAGGGCGCGAAGAATTTGTTAAAAAAGTTTGGAAGTGGAAGGCCGAATCCGGCGGAGCAATTCTGGATCAGATGAAAAGACTCGGTGACAGCGCTGATTGGTCCCGTGAAGCTTTCACTATGGATGAGAATTTATCTAAAGCAGTACTAACTATTTTTAAGAAACTCTATGACGCAGATTTGATTTATCGAGCCGAGAGAATCATTAACTGGTGCCCTCGATGCTTAACAGCCTTATCCGATATCGAAGTTGAACACCAAGATATTGATGGCGAATTTGTTCAGATAACTTATGGCGATCCTGGCGAAACTCAAATAAGTATTGCAACAACTCGACCAGAGACAATGCTGGGCGATGGCGCAGTTGCAGTTAATCCAGATGACCCACGCTATAAGGATTTAGTGGGCAAGCAAGTAAAGCTTCCATACGTCAATCGAATGATTCCAATTATCGCCGATGAATTAGTGGATCCAGAGTTTGGAACAGGTGCGGTTAAAGTTACTGCGGCTCATGATCCAAATGACTTTGAAATGGCGATGCGCCATAACATTCCAATGGTTGTCATCATGAATGAGCACGGTGTTATGTCAGGAACGAATACTCAATTCGATGGCATGGACAGATTTGCTGCGCGCAAAGCAGTTGTTGAACAACTCCGCGCAGATGGTCGAATTGGTTGGGAAAAACGTCCTTATTCTCACTCAGTTGGTCACTGCCAACGCTGCGCAACAATTGTTGAACCACGTTTATCTTTGCAATGGTTCGTCAAAGTTGCACCACTTGCTAAAGCTGCAGCGGACGCGGTTCGAGATGGACGCGTCAAGATTGAACCTAAAGAAATGGAACCGCGTTACTTTGAGTGGGTAGATAACATGCACGACTGGTGTATCTCCAGACAATTGTGGTGGGGTCATAGAATTCCTGTTTGGTATGGACCTAATGGTGAAGTCGTAGTTGTTGGTGCAGATGAAAAAACACCAAGTGGATACACGCAAGATCCAGATGTTTTAGATACATGGTTCTCATCTGCACTCTGGCCATTTTCAACACTTGGATGGCCAGCAGAGAGTGATGATCTAAAGAAGTTTTATCCAACAAGTGTTCTCGTTACAGGTTATGACATTCTCTTCTTCTGGGTTGCTCGCATGATGCTATTTGGTTTATTTGCAATGGATGGCAAACAACCTTTTCACACTATTGCACTTCATGGTTTAGTACGCGATCAATTTGGAAAGAAGATGTCTAAGAGCCGCGGAAACACAATTGACCCAATTGAATTTATGGATAAGTACGGCGCCGATGCTCTGCGCTTTACATTGGCACGCGGTGCTAATCCTGGAAAAGACCAAGCACTTGCCGAAGATTGGGTTGGCGGATCACGAAATTTTGCTACAAAACTATGGAATGCAACGCGCTTTGCAATGATCAATGGCGCAACTACTCAGGGCGAACTTCCTGTCACAGCATCGCTTAATGGAATAGATAAGTGGATTCTTTCAAGACTCTCAGAGACAATTTCAGAAGTCGATGGGCTCTTAGAGTCATACGAATTTGCCCGGGCATGTGATCGTATTTATCACTTCGCTTGGGATGACCTCTGCGATTGGTATCTCGAACTTTCTAAGGAGAGCTTTGCATCTGGAGATGCTAAAAATTCGCAACGTGTATTAGGTCACGTGCTAGATCAACTATTGCGATTGATGCATCCAGTTATGCCATTTCTGACCGAACAACTCTGGACAACTCTGACCGGGGGAGAATCCCTTGTGATTGCCCAGTGGCCGATCGCAAATCCATCTCACATTGATAAGAAGAACGAAAAAATTATTATAAGTATTCAAGAAGTAATTACCGAAGTACGACGATTCAGAAATGATCAAGGAATCAAGACGTCAGCCAAGATTCCGGGACGCTTCATCGCACCAGCAGAATTTGCCCCCTATGAAAGTGCGATGCGTTTTGTTTTAAAGCTTGAAGCATCTGAATTCACACCAAGTGCTAACTTACAAATTGGTTTAGTCAAAGCTGAATTCGATCTGACCGGAACCATTGACGTGACAGCAGAACGTGCGCGGCTGACTAAAGATTTGGCTACAGCTAAGAAGGATTTAGAAACTGCGAATGTAAAGCTTAATAACCAAGGCTTTATGGCTAAAGCACCCGCCGAAGTTGTTGTTGAAATCAAAGAGCGCCTTACCAAGACAAGTGCTGATATTGAGCGAATAACTTCACAACTAAATTCGCTGCCGGCTAAATAATTAATGAGCGCAGACGATAACGCACGTGTAGATGCAATCGAGCAGGCGTTGCTTGCACGATGGCCTGAAACACGAATTTCGCCAACACTTGATCGAATTGCTGCATTGACAGACATTCTTGGTTCGCCTCAACTCACATATCCAACGATTCATGTGGGCGGAACAAATGGAAAAACAACGACATCTCGCATGATTGATTCGCTCTTATTTGAAATGGGACTACGAACCGGGCGTTTTACTAGTCCACATCTCGAAAGTTATTTGGAGAGAATTTCTATTAACGGTGCACCTATTGATCCCAAGGCCGCGATTTTTGCCTACAACGATCTCTCTGCATATTTGGATTTAATGGATACAAAGTTTGAAAATCCAATCTCATTTTTTGAAGCCATCACTGCAATGGCTTTTGTGGCCTTTGCAGAACACCCAGTTGATATTGCAATTATTGAAGTGGGTATGGGCGGTCAATGGGATGCAACCAATGTGGTTGACGCCGATGTTTCAGTATTGATGCCTATTGGTTTAGATCATATGGAATATCTTGGAAATACTCTGGGCGAGATTGCGCAAACTAAAGCTGGAATAATTAAAGCTGGTGGTTTTATTGTGATGGCAGAACAAAAGCCAGAGGCTGCTAAAGAGTTATTGCGAAGAGCTGCTGAAGTTGAAGCAGATATTGCGCGAGAAGGAATCGAATACTCGCTGGACTCTCGCGCTATCGCTGTTGGCGGGCAAATGATTTCAATTAATGGCTTAAATGAAAAATATGATGAAATTTTCTTACCCCTTCATGGTCGCCACCAAGCAACGAACGCCGCATCAGCCTTAGTTGCTGTTGAAGCGTTCTTCGGCGAACAAGCACTTGATCCTGATGCTGTGAGAGCTGGTTTTGCTAATGTGAAATCTCCAGGGCGATGCGAAGTTATTCATCGGGACCCAACAATCATTTTAGATGCTGCACACAATCCCCATGGCGCGCAGGCGCTTTCACAAACACTCGCATCAGAATTTACCTTTGATGACACCATTGGAGTTGTTGGAATTTTTGGAGATAAAGATGCACAGGGAATCCTTCAATCCCTTGAGCCAGTTCTAAATTCAATAATCGTGACTTCAAGTTCATCGCCTCGAGCGATGCCCGTGAAAGAACTTGAATCCCTTGCCATCAAAATCTTCGGAGCAGACAGAGTCTTTAGTAACGATCATTTAGAGGGCGCCCTTAAGCGAGCTATTGATGATGCCAAACGTCCGCTCAGTGATGACAGTGTTGGAATCGTTGTGACCGGTTCTGTTGTCACCGTGGGCGAAGCTCGTTCGATTCTGCGTAGATTTTTTGCCAAAGAAGATTAGGATTTAACTATGCGCATGCTGGCTTCTTCAGTTCTGGTTATGGAATCTTTTGTGATGGGTTTTGCATTATTGCTCGCAATGAAAGATCACTCATCACCCGCGCTAATACTCGGTGGAGTAATTGCAATTCTGTGTTTACTTGCTCCAGGTTTATTGAAGAAAAAAGCGGGCTGGATTCTTGGTTGGATTTTGCAAGTAGCTCTACTTGCCTATGGCTTCGTGGTGACATCAATGTTTCTAGTGGGGGCTATTTTCTTGGGGTTATGGATTGCCGCTATTTTCGTGGGTAAAAAGGGCGAAGCAGCCCGCGCAGCCCTGCTGGCTGCAGGTCCTCCAAATGCCTAATAGACTGCGCGTGTGAGTTCCGAGAAAACCCTTATCCTGATCAAGCCAGATGGCGTGCGCCGTGGTCTTGTTGGAGAAGTTATTTCTAGAGTTGAAGAAAAAGGTTATTCAATTACTGCCCTTCGCATGTTACATGCAGATCGCGCACTACTTGAAAAACATTATGCAGAGCACAATGGAAAACCTTTTTACGAGCCGCTTCTAGAGTTCATGACTTCAGGTCCAATCGTTGCGATGATTGCCGAAGGAAATCGCGTGATCGAAGGATTTCGTTCACTTGCTGGTGCAACTGATCCAACAGTTGCCGCGCCAGGAACCATTCGTGGAGATCTTGCACGGGATCAAGGAACTAAAGTTGTACAGAACATTGTTCACGGATCTGATTCACCTGAATCAGCAGCTCGTGAAATAGCTATTTTCTTTGAAGGGAAATAAATGGGTAACAAAATGTCATTCATCGGCCGCGATATGGCCGTGGATCTAGGAACTGCTAACACGTTGGTATATGTGCGCGGTCGTGGCATTGTTCTCAACGAGCCAAGCGTTGTTGCCGTCAATCAAGACACTGGTGGAATTTTAGCCGTTGGTCTTGAAGCAAAGAAAATGATTGGCCGCACCCCTGGCAACATCGTTGCAATTCGTCCACTTAAAGATGGTGTGATTGCAGATTTTGATACAACAGAGCGCATGTTGCGTTACTTCATTCAAAAGGTTCACCGTCGTCGCTATTTAGCAAAGCCTCGTATTGTTGTGTGTGTTCCATCAGGTATTACAGGTGTTGAACAACGCGCAGTTAAAGATGCTGGATATGCAGCAGGTGCTCGCAAGGTTTACATCATTGAAGAGCCAATGGCTGCTGCAATCGGTGCGGGTCTTCCAATTCACGAACCAACAGGCAACATGGTCGTGGACATTGGTGGCGGCACTACAGAAGTAGCCGTTATCTCACTCGGTGGAATTGTTACATCTCTTTCCATTCGTGTGGGTGGTGATGAACTCGATCAATCAATTATTAACTGGGTAAAACGCGAATTCTCATTACTTCTCGGTGAGCGCACAGCAGAAGAAATTAAGATGGCAATCGGTTCTGCATACCCTCTTCCAGGTGAAAATGACGCTGAAATTCGCGGCCGCGACCTTGCAACTGGTCTTCCAAAGACGATTGTTGTATCTGCTGCCGAAATTCGTAAAGCGCTAGAAGAACCAGTAAATGCAATTATTAACGCTGTAAAGAGCACCCTAGATAAGTGCCCACCAGAGCTTGCAAGTGATCTTATGGATCGCGGAATTGTGCTCACTGGCGGCGGCGCACTTCTTAAGGGACTTGATGAACGACTACGCAAAGAAACTGGAATGCCAATTCACGTTGCAGAGCGTCCGCTCGATGCAGTCGTAGAAGGTTCCGGAAAATGTATTGAAGAGTTTGAAGCCCTTGAAAAGGTTTTGATCTCTGAGCCTCGACGATAGGTAATTAGCTCCATGCGTAATGGCGGCGAAGGACGCGCTCGCCTCCTACTCATCATACTTATCGTTACATCTTTATTTTTAATCACTCTAGATCTTCGTGGTGTAAAAGTATTAGATGGTGTGCGAAGCGGTACACAAAATGTATTGGCACCATTTCAAAAAGCAGGCTCAACAGCGATCTCACCTTTTCGCAATTTCATTGGCGATATAACTAATCTAGGGCGAACTAGCGATCAAATCGAAAAGCTAAAACAGAGTAATGCAAAATTGCGAGCACGCTTGGCGCAGCGCAAGAATGCAGATGCAGAACTTGCCCAACTCAAATCCGTTCTCGATCTTGCCGGCCAAGCTGGTTACAAGGTTGTTGCAGCCCGTGTCATTTCCCAAGGGTCGAGCACGAATTTTTCTCAAACGGTCACGATAGATATTGGTACTTCATCTGGGGTTCGCCAAAACATGACAGTGCTCTCAGGTGAAGGCTTGGTTGGCGTGGTTAAAGAGTCATATGCAAATTCAGCACTAGTTATGTTGGCTACAGATCCAGATTTCAAAGTGGGCGTGCGAATTGCAGGATCTCAGCAAATTGGAATTCTCTCAGGTGGCGGATCAAAACGTGCTTCCTTACAACTGCTAGATAATCAAAATGTTGTGAATGTAGGAGATGTTTTGTTAGCTCGTGGAAGCACTAACAATCGCCCATTTGTTCCCGGCATTCCTGTTGGTGTGATCAGTGCAGTAGATAGCAGCGCTGGTTCGATTGCACAGAGTGCAACAGTGATGCTTTATCCAAACTTTTCAGGACTCGGTGTTCTCAGTGTTGTATTAAGTGCGGGCAAGAATAACCCAGGCGATGCACTTGTACCGGCTGGACCACAGCCAACTCCTGTTCCAACTGTCACAATTTATGCAACACCGTCGCCCACCGCGAGTGCGAAGTAGTCTTTAAATGCTTTTGCGACAATTCTCTATTTCATCTTTAATTTTTGTACTTGTATTTATCATTCAAGAAGCCGTTATTAATCAACTTCGATTGCCAGCAGGGGGATTCTCACTTCTTCTCTTGATTGCGCTGACCTGGGCTGCATTAAGTAATCCAACAGCAGGAGCACTCACTGGATTCATTTCAGGAGTCTTGATGGATCTTTCACAAAGTTCAAGCGGACCTATGGGCCACTGGACTTTAATAATGATTCTGGCGTGTTACGCAGTTGCATTTTTAGGCTCTGGCAACGATAACGTTCGAGGAAATCCAATAACAAATATTTTCCTTGTTTCTTTCGCCTGCGTTATAACCCTGATTGCATTTGTCATCATTGGTTTATTACTTGGAATGTCAGCCGGTAGCTTTTCTAGAATTCTAATAACTATTTTCAGCAATGGAATTTGGGCGCTCTTGGCGACCCCACTTATTTTGCCAGTGATTACCAGATTACATGCTGTGGTGCTCGGAGATCAGGCACGCCTATGAATCAACGGGTTCGCTTAAGTTTGCTAGTTGTTCAGATATTTGTTTTGACCTTGATGGTTGCTTTGCTAGGAAGACTCTTTTATTTACAAGTGGCAGCTGCTCCTAAGTACAAGGATGCAGCGCTGAGCATTCAGAGCAGAGATGTAATAAATCCTGCGATACGTGGACTTATCGTTGATTCATCCGGTGTTCCACTGGCACTTAATCGCGTGGGCCTTGCAATCACAGTTGATCGCATCGCATTAGATAAGCAGAGTGATAAAGGCGCGATAGTCCTTGCCAGTGTTTCAAATCTACTTGGGTTGGCTTATGCCGATGTGTATCGTGCTACTCGTTTGTGTGGAGAGCTACCAAAGAATGACAAAGCAGGCTGTTGGACCGGATCTAGATACCAGCCAATTCCGATTACAAAAGAGGCTGATCCAGAGATTGCACTTCAAATTGTGGAAAGAACAAATCAATTTCCAGGAATAGGCGCAACTCCTGTAGCAATTCGAAATTATCCAAGCTATGCCGGTGTCAATGCTGCTCATGAATTAGGTTATATCGGACCAGTTACAGAGGCTGACTTATCAGGAATAAATGGTCGTACGTATTACCGCAGTGAAACGATTGGTAAGACTGGTCTTGAATATCAATACGATTCATTTTTGCGAGGAACACCAGGGATTCGAACCGTAATCGTAGATCGTAAAGAATCCATCACTCGCGAAAGTCAGAACACCGCGCCAATTGGTGGAAATCATTTAGTAACGAGTTTGGATGTTCGTTTACAAGCAAGTGTAGAAAGTGCCCTTTCAGATGCAGTAGGTCGCGCGCGGGCAAGTGGATATCCAGGTGATTCAGGTGCTGCAATTGTGATGGATGTTCGCAATGGACAAATTTTGGCCATGGCCTCATATCCAACGTATGACCCAAATGCTTGGGAAAAAGGTTTGTCAGTTAAAGATGCCAGAGCACTTTTTAGCGAGAAAAATAATGTGCCGGCTCTTTCTAGACCATTGCAGGGATTATTTGCACCAGCGTCAACGTTTAAATCAGTCTCAGTTGTTGCCGCAGCAAATGCTGGCTATAACCTCAATGCAATCTATAACTGTCCTTCAGAGACTCAAATTGGTAATCGTGCTTTCCAAAACTTTGATAGCAAAGCACTCGGACGTATCAGTTTGAAAAAAGGTATTGCAGTTTCTTGTGACACGCTGTGGTATCAAATTGCATATGACGAGTGGGTTCGAGATGGCGGGTTAAGGCCAAAATCTGATCCGAATGATTATTTCTTCAAAGCCGCTGAAGGATTTCAAGTCAACAAAAAAACTGGGATTGATATGCCCTCCGAACTTTCTGGTCGCCTAGCCAATCGTCAATGGCGTAATGCTTGGTATGCCGAAAATAAGGATTTCTACTGCAATTACAAGGATCGTGCCGCAAAGAATCAACTCACTCCATTTCTAATCGAATTAGCTCGCGAAAATTGCTTAGATGGTGACAAAATTCGAGCAGGAGATGCGGTTAACTTTTCTATTGGACAAGGTGACACAGTAATTACTCCACTGAAGTTAACGCAGATGTATGCCGCTATCGCAAATGGTGGAAAAATTCTGCGTCCAAGTGTCGCAAAGGCAGTTGTTTCAACTGATGGAAGAGTAATTAAAAAAATTAGTGCTAAACAACTCGGTACGTTACCTGCAACCCAGACAACTCTAAATTTCTTACAGGATGCACTTCGCGAAGCCGTTACGGCAGGAACTGCAACCGGAGCATTTGCAGGATTTCCTGTAGCAATCAGTGGGAAAACTGGCACAGCCCAAGTTTTTGGTAGAAACGCAAATGGAACATTAAAGGCAGACACATCATGGTTTGCATCTTATGGACCGACACAAAATCCACGTTATGCAGTTGTGATGATGGTGAGCCAAGGTGGTTTCGGTGCATCTGTCAGTGGTGTTGGAGTTCGCAAAATTTATGAAACGTTATTTGGTGTCACTGGATCAAAAGTAGATCCAGCAAAGGCTATATTTCCTGATGGGAAACCACCGATTAAGATTCCAAAGATTTCACCATCTACGAAAGTGAAGGAGTCTAAATGAGCTCACTTTCATCTCGCAGTATTTATCGACGAAGATCTCGTGGTTCGGTTGTGGCAGGTTTCGATCCAATACTTACAGCAGCAGTGGCAGCACTTTTAATCATCGGAACGCTATTGGTATATGCGGCAACACGTGATTGGTATGCAGCAAATAATTTAGATCCTGAGTATTACCTCAAGCGCCATGTTCTCAATATATTAATTGGGGTTTTGCTGGCATGGGGAACAACAATTATTGATTATCGATTATTGCGTGCCTACACACCAATTGTGTGGGGATTAGGTGTGCTGGGATTAATCATCGTGTTAATTCCCGGTCTTGGTGCTGAAGTAAATGGCGCAAAAGCGTGGATTGCTCTTCCTGGTGGATTTCAAATTCAACCTGCAGAGTTAGTAAAGATTTCCATCATTGTTGGAATGTCCATGATTTTGTCTGAACGCTCTCATGACAGTGATGTGCCCACAACCCAAGATGTTTTACAAGCGTTGGTTGTGGCTGGTCTTCCAGTGCTTTTGATTTTGTTTCAGCCTGACATGGGTACTGTTTTTATCATCAGTGCATCTGTTGTCACGATTATTGCAATTTCTGGTGCGCCATCTCGTTGGGTAGTTGCGCTACTTCTTATTGCGGTTCTGGGCGCCTTTGGGGCGACGAAAGCTGGAGTGATAAATTCATATCAGGTCAAGCGCTTGCAATCATTTGTAAATCCAACGGCTGACACCCAAGGAAGTGGCTATCAATTACGTCAGGCGCGCATCACCGTGGGTTCCGGTGGACTCCTAGGAACTGGTTTATTTAATGGGCCTCAAACAAATGGTCGCTTTGTTCCTGAACAGCAGACAGACTTTATTTTCACGGTAGCCGGTGAAGAACTCGGTTTTCTAGGAAGCGCCGGAATAGTACTTCTGTATTTGATTATTTTGATGAGAGCCTTTGCCATTGCACGAAGAGCGAGTGATCCCTATGGGCGACTTGTTGCAACCGGTGTCACGGCGTGGTTTGCATTTCAAATATTTGAAAATATAGGAATGACACTTGGATTAATGCCTATGACTGGTGTTCCTTTGCCATTTCTTTCATACGGTGGCTCAAGCATGTTTGCAACCCTGATCGGGTTTGGTTTATTGCAAAATGTGCATGCGCGTCATCGTTAATAGACATCTAATCACGCTCAATTTGCGCCTTACTTGGGATTAAACCCAACATCTGCCATACTTACATCACAGTTCAGCGCGGCTCGCGAGCACTTCGCGGTAAACGCCAAGCGCGAACTCACAGAAGATTTGCTTGACGAGTTAGTTCTTTTCGAAGTTCGAAACAATTCAAGCCAGAGCGCGTTTTATTAAACGCATAGAGGATTTGGTGCCATGGCTATTGAGCCAAAAACGCCGCGCAAACGTGCGGCTAAGAAAGCTAGTTCCAAGAAATCTGATGCAGTCGAAAACACTGACGCACCAGAGGCCAAGAGTGCAACGAAGAAAAAGTCTGCCTCCATTCCAGTTCCGATGTTTCAAGCTGCGCCGGTTGCGGAAAAAACTGCACGCCAGGTAAAGAAAGCGGCTCCTGAACCCGTCTCAGAAGAATCAGGTGATGATGATTCAGGTGCAGGTAGAAATCGCCGTCGCCGTCGTGGGGGACGTGGTCGCAGAAAAGGCGGCGCCGATACTGCAAATGCACAAAATGAGAGTTCAACAACACAAGAAGATCAAGATTCAGAAGAATCCACTACACATCGCCGTCGTCGCCGTCGTCGCGCCACAGGAGATGGTGTCGTTGCCGGTGAAACCGTTGAAGAAGATGGTGTAAAAACTGTTGTTAAGGTGCGAGAAGTTCGTGAGCGCACTCCACGAGTTGATGCTCGTCGTGGTCGTCGCGATCGCGCAGAACGTCCAGAACGACGTGAGTATCGCGAACCGTATCGTCGTCGCGGCACAGTCATCACAGATTCCGAATTTCTAGCACGTCGAGAAAATGTTGATCGCGAAATGGTTGTTCGCCAGATAGATGATCGTATTCAAATTGCAGTTATCGAAGACAAAGTCATGGTCGAGCACTATGTAAATAGAAATAGCAATGTTTCATACGTCGGAAACGTCTATCTCGGACGCGTGCAAAACGTCTTGCCTTCGATGGAAGCTGCCTTCGTAGATATTGGTAAGGGCAGAAATGCTGTGTTGTACGCGGGTGAAGTCAATTGGGATGCAGCAGGCATTTCTGAATCCGAACCACGCAAGATTGAAATGGTTTTAAAAACTGGTCAGCCAGTACTTGTTCAAGTAACCAAAGATCCAATCGGACAAAAGGGTGCTCGTCTTACTAGCCAAATTTCTCTTCCTGGTCGCTATGTTGTTTATGTTCCTGGCGGTGGAATGAGTGGAATTAGTCGCAGCCTTCCTGAACAAGAACGCACACGTCTGAAAGCAATTCTCAAAGACTTAATTCCTGAAGGCGCTGGCGTCATTGTTCGCACAGCAGCAGAGGGTGCTTCAGAAGAAGAGATTACAAATGACGTTGCTCGCTTAAAATCTCTGTGGGATGACATCTACCAAAAATCTGAGAATCCAAACTTCCACGCACCTACTGCTCTGTACTCAGAGCCAGATCTTGCTATTCGAGTTATTCGAGACATCTTTAATGAAGATTTCCGCAAGCTCATAGTTCAGGGATCTCAGGCGTATGAGGAGATCAATAATTACCTCGGATTTATTGCACCTGAATTGGTTTCTAAGCTAGAAAAATACACAGGAACCGGTGACTTGTTTGCCGAATATCGCGTGGAAGAACAACTAGCTAAGGCATTTGATCGCAAGGTGTATCTACCTTCAGGTGGTTCCCTCGTTATCGATCGAACCGAAGCGATGATTGTTATTGACGTGAACACCGGTAAATTTATCGGTAAGGGTGGAAACCTAGAAGAAACTGTTACGAAAAATAACATAGAAGCAGCAGAGGAAATCGCTCGCCAGCTTCGCCTTCGTGACTTAGGTGGAATTGTTGTCATCGACTTCATCGACATGATTCTTGAATCAAACCGTGAAGCAGTTCTACGTAGATTAGTTGAGTGCTTAGGTCGCGATAGAACCAAGCACCAGGTCGCAGAAGTAACATCACTTGGTCTCGTTCAGATGACTCGCAAGCGCGTTGGGCAAGGACTTATCGAAGCGTTTTCAACAACATGTGATTCTTGCTCTGGTCGAGGAATTCACATTCATACAGAACCTGTGAAGATGAAGGCTCCTATGCCACAAGTTAATTCACAATCTGCAATTCATGAAGATGTTGAAGAAGAAGGCGCAACCGGACATGAATTCATAGAAGTTCAAAATGATGATTCATCGAATGTGCCAGAAGTGAAGAAGGGCTTAAAAGTGGGTGGCCGTAAACGCCGTCGTGCTGTGAGTACTGGAGTAGTCACTCCTGGCTCAGGAGAATGAGCATAAATCCCGACTCAGTTTGACCCATGGGCACGGTTCTCCGTACCCTTAGCGTCTGCCGGAATTACACACTGTGTGAATCGGGCCTTACGAAGTGGAGTAGTTACGTGTACGCAATCGTGAAAGCTGGCGGACGCCAGGAGAAAGTCACTGTTGGAGAGACCATTGTTATCGATCACCTCGATAGCAAAAGTGGTGCATCAGTTTCATTTCCTGCTGTTCTAGTTGTCGATGGCGCAACTGTTACTTCAGATCCAAAGGCGCTCTCATCTGTCAAAGTAACTGGAGAAGTTATTGATGACATCAAGGGTCCAAAGATTGATATTTTGCGTTACAAGAACAAGACCGGTTACCGCCGTCGTCAAGGTTTTCGTACGCAACATACTCGCGTAAAAATTACGGCAATTAGTATCTAACCGAATCGTCTATAGGAGTTGAGCAATGGCAAGTAAAAAGGGTGTCTCCTCGACACGAAACGGTCGCGATTCAAATGCGCAGTACCTCGGTATTAAGCGCTTCGGTGGTCAGGTTGTTAACAGCGGCGAAATTCTTGTCCGCCAACGCGGAACGAAGTTTCACCCAGGTGCAAACGTGGGCCGTGGCAAAGATGACACACTCTTCGCTCTAGCAGCAGGAGCAGTTGAATTCGGTCGCGCTCGCGGTCGCAACGTAGTAAATGTGGTTCCAGTAGCGTAATTTTCGGTTCTTACGAAAGAGCGAGCCGCGTTCAAGTGCGGCTCGCTTTTTTATTTCACAAGGAAACAAACAACGAATAGCAGAGAGGTAAACGCAGATGGCAACTTTTGTTGATCGCGTGACTCTCTATGCCACAGCAGGAAAAGGTGGCGATGGATGCGTCTCTGTTAAACGTGAAAAATTCAAACCACTAGGTGGCCCAGATGGTGGCAATGGTGGACGCGGTGGAGATGTAATTTTAGTTGTAGATCCAAACGTCACAACACTGTTGGATTTTCACCATTCACCACATCGCAAAGCAACATCTGGTCATCAAGGTTACGGTGATCGCAAAGATGGAGTATTTGGTGAAGATTTAATTCTTGGTGTTCCAAATGGCACCGTTATCTATGACACTCAAGGAGTACTTCTTGCTGACCTTGTTGGCATTGGTACAACTTTTATTGCAGCCCAAGGTGGCCATGGTGGTTTAGGAAATTTAGCTCTTTCATCATCAAAGCGCCGCGCACCTGGTTTTGCTTTGCTCGGCGAACCAGGTGAAGAGCGCACGTTACAGCTCGAACTTAAATCTGTTGCAGACATTGCATTAGTTGGTTTTCCAAGTGCTGGAAAATCTTCGCTCATTGCATCAATCTCAGCTGCACGTCCAAAGATTGCTGATTATCCATTTACAACGCTCGTTCCAAATCTTGGCGTAGTCCAAGCAGGTGATACACGCTTTACTGTTGCAGATGTTCCAGGACTTATTCCTGGTGCGAGCCAAGGAAAAGGATTGGGCTTGGAATTTCTGCGTCACGTTGAACGATGCGTTGCACTAGTTCACGTATTGGATTGTGGAACTCTTGAAACTGATCGAAACCCAATTATTGATCTAGAAGTTATTGAAAATGAATTAGCAATTTATGGCGGGCTAGAAGATAGAACGCGCATTGTTGCCCTCAATAAAATTGATTTACCTGATGGCAAAGCTATGTCAGATATGGTTGCACAAACACTTCGCGATAAAGGTTATGACGTTTATCCAGTCTCGGCTGCTTCTCGCGAAGGACTTACAGAGCTGACCTATGCAATGGCTCGTCTGATTCAAAAAGCTCGACTCGAAGCTAAAACTGAGGAGCGCACAAGAATTATTCTGCGACCAACTCCAGTAGATGATTCAGGATTTACCGTTAAAGCTAATGCTGATGGTTCCTTTACTGTGCGCGGCAACAAAGTTCTTCGCTGGGTTCGCCAAACCAACTTTAAGAACGCCGAAGCTATTGGATATCTCGCAGATCGCCTTGCACAGTTAGGAGTTGAAAAAGAGTTATACAAGCAAGGCGCAGTAGCAGGAAGTGAAGTTCGAATTGGTTCGGGAGAAAACGAAGTTGTCTTTGATTGGGAACCAACGATTGAAGCAGGAGCTGAGCAATTGGCTGGACATTTGCATCGACGCGGAGAAGATTCACGCCTTGATTCAACCTGGAAACCAGAGCGCGAAATCAATGTGCTCAGCGATGATGAAATTGCGAGTCAATGGGAATACAACGTGAGTGACCCACATTCGCCTAAACTTGTCGAAGTGGACGAAGAGGGTGAGCAATGAGTCGCGATGCAGTAACAAAGGCTAAACGCGTTGTCATAAAAATTGGCTCTTCATCCCTTACAGGGGCTGCAGGTTCTGCTCTAGATGATTCATCTGTTGAAAAAATTGTTAGCGTCGTAGCGGATTTAAAATCTCGAGGCGCCGAAGTTCTAGTTGTTTCATCTGGTGCAATTGCTGCCGGTTTAGCACCCCTTGGATTAACAACTCGTCCAAAAGATCTTGCAACACAACAAGCGGCAGCATCAGTGGGGCAGGGCTTATTGATAGCAAGATACACAGAGCATTTAGCTCGCCATAAAATTACAGCTTCTCAAGTTCTTCTTACAACCGAAGACATTATTCGTCGCTCGCATTATCAGAATGCTCAAAGAACTCTAACGAAATTGATCTCACTCGGAGTTGTTCCAATCATTAATGAAAATGACTCAGTTGGAACACAGGAAATTCGCTTTGGCGATAATGATCGACTTGCAGCACTTGTGGCGCTACTCGTCAACGCTGATCTTCTTGTGTTGGTTTCAGATATTGATGCGCTCTATGACGCTCCGCCAACTCAAGCTGGAGCAAAAGCAATCCACGAAGTGATGAAAATCTCTGACATAGATTCATTAACTTTGGGGGGCGCAGGATCTGCCGGTGTTGGAAGTGGCGGAATGGTGACCAAAGTTGAAGCAGCCCGAATTTCAACGAGTGCTGGAATTGCAATGCTTCTGACATCTCTTAAGGAATCTGCTCAAACCCTGTCGGGAAGTTCACTTGGAACTCTATTTCATGCCCAAGCGAATAAATCTAATTCGCGTATGTTGTGGCTGGCTCATGCATCAACACCACGAGGTCGACTTATTCTCGATGCCGGAGCAGTGACTGCAATTTTAGAACGTGGAGTTTCTTTATTGCCTGCCGGAGTTACAGCAGTTCAGGGAGAGTTTATTTCTGGCGATGCAGTTGAATTGGCAAGTGCTGATGGCAAAGTTATTGCGCGAGGGCTAGTTGCATTCGATAGCGAAGAAATCCCTGCAATGTTAGGTCGATCAACAAAGGAACTTGCTCAAAGCCTTGGACCAGAATACGAACGCGAGCTTGTGCATCGCGATGATTTAGTTCTGCTCTGAAATTTCCTTTAATACTGCAGCAGTTAGCTCTTCGAAGTCGCCATTATCAGTTGGTTCATCACTAAGTTTAACAATGACAACTTGATAATTTGGATCTGTATAAACGTACTGACCATGTAAACCGAGCAACATTGTTGTGCCTGGGAATGGGTGCCAGACCTGTGCGCTATATCCCCAGTTGTGATCCAGTGTTGTCACCGGATTAGTAAGTCTTTTCATCCACATGGGCGAAATAATCTCTTTGTTATCTATTTTTATACCCGCTGGGTTAAGCAGCATCTGCCCAACGCGCGCATAATCTCTTGCCGCAGCATTGAAACAGCAGAAGGTTTTTTCTTGTCCACCAACGTGGTCGACATTCCAATACGCGTCATATTCTGCACCAATTGGTTTCCAGACATTTTCTGAGAAATAATCTGCGACCTTCATGCCCGTGAGCTTGTGAATAACTAATCCCAATAATTGAGTATCAACGCTTCGATACTCAGGGTGGGTCCCCGGTTCTTGTGCCATTTTGCGATTGTTTTTTAAGAACCAATTTAAATCAGTTGACGCATACATCTGCGCAATTGCTACACCCCAGCCCGATGGGCCAGTTGGATAGTTATCGCTGACGCCAATTCCACTTTGCATATCTAGCAAATGTTGAATTGTTACAGCATCAAAACTTGTGCCATTTTTAAACTCAGGCAAGATACTTACAAAAGTATCACTCTCTTTTAACTTACCTTGGGTGATAAGTTGTCCGATCATTATTGAAGTCATAGTTTTTGCTGCAGAATAAGAAGGAAGCCTAGATTCTTTGGATTTTCCGTTTAAGTATTTTTCGAAGGTTATTTCACCATTTCTGATAATGATGAAGGCATTTGTTTTTGTTTTAGATAAGAATTCATCAAATGAAATCTTTTCACCATCCCACGTGACAACAGTGGGATTTTCTGAATTTGCAACACTCCAAGCCATTGATGGATTAGCTTGTGATTTAATCCAATGCCCGGGCATTAAGTCAGGAGTTTTTGAGGCAGGAGCTAAGCCCAATTTGATTGCTGCTATCGGCTCTGGATATCTAATGGCTTTGGTTAAGCCAAAGAGCGCAAGATAGAAAACGACTAGACCGATGACGATGTTTCGCAGAACTCGAATTAATTTGGACACGGGCTAAGGGTAACTCCCGTTAGGCTTAGCACTATGGACGCCACCGCAATAGTTACAGAGTTAGCACTGAAAGCACGTGCTGCTTCGCGTTCGCTGTCGACTGCGACAGGTGAGCAGCGATCAAAGGCGCTCTTGGGCATTGCAGATGAAATTGATAAATCCTCAGATTTCATTCTTGCAGCTAATGCGCAAGATATGGCACGAGCCCAGTCAGAAAAGATGCATCCACAAACTCAGGATCGATTATTACTAACGGCTGAGCGCATTAAGGGAATTTCCTCTGGCGTGCGCCAAGTGGCAGAACTTGAAAATCCGTTGGGCAAAATTATTCGTGAAAAAGATCTACCAAATGGTTTACATCTCGAACAACGCACTGTTCCTTTTGGTGTTGTCGGGATGGTCTATGAAGCACGTCCCAACGTCAGTGTGGACGCTGCAGTAATTCTTCTCGCATCGGGCAATGCTGCACTCTTGCGTGGCTCATCTTCGGCAGCCGCTAGCAACGCTGCACTTTTGAAAGTAATGCGTGATGCTCTTGCCAAGACATCTATTTCCCCAGAAGTTATTCAATTAGTACCTTCAGATGATCGGGCAACTGTGAAAGCGTTACTACATGCACGCGGTCTTGTTGATTTAGTTATTCCGCGCGGTAGTGCTTCGTTGATCAGAATGGTTGTTGATGAAGCCACAGTTCCAACGATTGAAACTGGCGCCGGCGTGTGTCATGTCTATGTTGATGAATTCGCAGATCTTTCAATCGCGCTGCCAATTCTTATCAATTCAAAGACTCACAGACCAAGTGTGTGTAATGCCGCTGAGACTCTTTTAGTCCATAGCAAAGTCGCAGAAGAATTCATGCCTGTGGCATTGAAGGCTCTCAAAGATGCAGGCGTGATAATTCATTGTGATGAAACAACACTAGCTATCGCTAAGAAAAATAACGTAGAAGCAACTCTGGCCACTGATGAAAATTGGTGCACTGAATACGGAGTGCTCGAAATGAATGTGGGAGTTGTTGGTAGCGTTGATGAAGCAATCGATCACATCGCAAAATTTGGAACAAAACACACTGAAGCGATCGTGACGCAATCGCGTGAAGTTTCTGACAGATTTATTGCACATTCAGATTGTGCGGCTGTAATGGTAAATACATCCACGCGATTCACAGATGGTGAGCAGATGGGCTTCGGAGCAGAAATTGGTATCTCTAATCAAAAATTGCACGCCCGTGGCCCAATGGGCTTGGAAGCAATGACCACAACTACCTGGGTCGTAACCGGCACTGGGCAAATTCGCAGTTAAGCCTGCCTCTAATTAGACTGCACACATGAGTTCACTTTCCCGTGATGACGTAGCCAACTTAGCTCGTTTGGCTCGAATCGAGATGACGGATCAAGAACTCGAAAATCTCACAACAGAGTTTGGTGTAATTCTTAACGCCGTAGCGCGTGTACAAGAAGTTGCTACAACAGATGTGGCTGCGACATCTCATCCACTGCCGCTTAAAAACATATTTAGAAGCGATGTAGTAATTCCAAGCTTGACTCCAGAGGAAGCACTCTCTGGAGCGCCTGCAAGTGAAGAACAACGTTTCCGTGTTCCGCAAATTCTTGGTGAAGAAGCATGATTAAGAATTCAGCGGCAGAAATGTCTGCAGCGCTTTCAAGTGGGGCCACAACTTCTGTGGCTCTCACGCAAGCACACCTCGATCGTATTTCAGAAGTTGATGGCAAAGTCCATGCTTTTTTATATGTTGATACTCAAGGCGCACTTGAACAAGCAAAAAAAGTTGATGATGCGCGAGCTCGTGGTGAAAAGTTAGGCCCACTCGCAGGGGTTCCACTTGCACTTAAAGATGTTCTTGTACAAAAAGGTGTACCAACTACGTGTGGATCGAAAATTCTCGAAGGATGGCGCCCGCCCTATGACTCCACGGTTGTCACGAATTTAAAAAACGCTGGTGTTGTAATTCTCGGCAAAACTAATATGGATGAATTCGCAATGGGTTCTTCAACTGAAAATTCTGCATATGGCCCAACTCATAATCCTTGGGATCTCACTCGTATCCCTGGTGGTTCAGGCGGTGGATCTTCCGCAGCTCTTGCAGCATTTGAAGCACCTCTTGCAATCGGAACTGACACTGGTGGTTCAATTCGCCAACCTGCTGCAGTAACCGGAACAGTTGGAGTTAAACCAACATACGGTGGAGTTTCTCGCTACGGACTCGTTGCTTTTTCTTCTTCCCTTGACCAAGCAGGTCCATGTGCGCGAACAGTTTTAGATACTGCGTTATTGCACGAAGTAATTGCAGGCCATGATCCAAGAGATTCAACGAGTATTAATGCACCAGTTCCACAAGTCGTAGCCGCAGCGAAAAGCGGTGATGTGAAGGGAATGAAGATAGGTGTTGTTAAAGAACTCAATGGTGATGGCTATCAAGCTGGAGTTCGCCAACGCTTTGAAGAGTCACTTGAATTACTAGCACAAGCTGGCGCAGAAATTGTTGAAGTATCAGCACCAAATTTTGAATACGCATTAGCTGCTTATTACTTAATTGCTCCTTCAGAGTGTTCATCTAACTTGGCACGCTTTGATGCGATGCGTTATGGATTGCGTGTGGGCGATACTGATGGTGCATCTGCTGAATCAGTTATGAATATGACTCGCGAAGTGGGTTTTGGTCGCGAAGTCAAGCGCCGTATTTTGCTCGGAACGTATGCGCTTTCTTCAGGTTATTACGATGCCTATTACGGAAGCGCTCAGAAAGTGCGAACACTGATTACTCAAGATTTCAACAAGGCTTTTGAAAAGTGTGATGTGATGGTCTCGCCAACATGTCCAACAACTGCATTTAAAATTGGCGAGAAAGCAAATGATCCACTTGCGATGTATCTCAATGACATTGCAACTATTCCCGTAAACATGGCTGGTATCGGTGGCATGAGTGTGCCAAGTGGTGTTGCACCAGAAGATGGCTTGCCAGTTGGATTTCAAATCATGTCACCTGTGATGCAAGACCAAAGAATGTATTCAGTTGGCGCCGCCCTTGAAGCCGCACTTCTGAGCAAATGGGGAGCACCATTGCTTTCACAAGCTCCTGCATTAGGTGGTGTTGCATGAGCGCGTTGACTTATGAAGATGTCATCTCAAAGTACGAACCAGTATTAGGACTAGAAGTTCACGTTGAGTTAAATACCAACTCCAAAATGTTTTGTGGTTGCAGCACAATTTTCGGTGCCGAACCAAACACGCAAACCTGTCCCGTCTGTTTAGCAATGCCAGGGGCGCTTCCGGTTGTTAATGAGAAAGCAATCGAATCCACAATATTGATCGGCTTGGCCCTGAATTGCTCGATTGCTCCATTTAGTCGATTTGCTCGAAAGAATTATTTCTATCCAGATATGCCTAAGAATTTTCAGATTTCACAGTACGACGAACCGATTTGTGTCAACGGATATGTCGATGTTGAAATCGATACTGATGAAGGCCCACAGAGTTTTAGAATTGAAATCGAACGTGTGCACATGGAAGAAGACACAGGAAAATCACTGCACGTCGGTGGCGCAACTGGTCGAATTCATGGGGCTGATTACTCACTACTTGATTACAACCGCGCCGGTATTCCACTGGTTGAAATTGTTACCAAAATTGTTCCTGGAACAGGAAAATATGCACCAGAAGTTGCAAAGGCTTACGTTGCAGAACTACGCGATATTTTGCGCTCACTCGGTGTCAGCGATGTAAAAATGGAGCAGGGCTCACTTAGATGTGACGCTAACGTCTCACTTCGATTAATCGGTTCCGAAGTTCTAGGAACACGAAGTGAAACTAAAAACGTTAACTCATTGCGCTCTGTTGAACGCGCCATTCGCGGCGAAATGATTCGCCATGCAGAACGACTTAACAATGGTGAAAAGGTTGTCCAGGAAACGCGTCACTTCCAAGAAGACACTGGACTTACGCGTTCAGGTCGTTCAAAAGAACAGGCTGAGGATTATCGCTACTTCCCAGAACCAGATTTAGTACCAGTTGCACCCGATGCGCAGTGGATTGAAAAACTGCGTGCAGGATTGCCTGAGCGACCATCACTACGACGTAAACGTCTGCAAGAACAATGGTCTGTGCCAGATAAAGAGATGGCAGCAATGATTAATGCTGACGTTCTCAATATTGTGGAAGAAACTGTGCTTTTAGGTGCTGATCCAACAAAAGCGCGTTCATGGTGGCTCGGTGAAATTTCTCGCTTAGCAAATGAAAAAGAAGTGGCAATTACTGAATTAGCGATAACTGCCAAAGATGTTGCAGAAATTGTCTCTCTAGTTGCACAGGGTGAGCTGACAGATAAGTTAGCCAGACAAGTTGTTGAAGGAGTAATTGCTGGAGAAGGAAGTCCGGCACAAGTAATAAGTACTCGTGGAATCAAAGTTGTTAATGACGATGGCGCGCTCATGGCTGCGATTGAAAAAGTTTGCTCAGAACAATCCGAAACTGCCGAGAAGGTTCGCAATGGCCACTTGCCTGCAGCCGGTGCACTCATCGGTGCAGTCATGAAAGAGACAAAGGGCCAAGCAGATGCCGCTCGGGTTCGAGAGCTTCTACTTGGCCACCTTGGTCAAGCCTAGAAATTAGTGAGCGATAGCGCCTTCAGTTTCAACAACTGCTTCTTTTCCAATATTAATAAAGAAGAAAAGAACAACTGCGCCAACTAGCAGCAACACGGAGCTAACTGTAAATGCCACAGTAAAGCCATGTGTAATTCCAAATGCTGGAGTTCTATCTGGATTACTTGCCATATAAGAAGTAGCTGCCGTTGCAGCAACAGTGTTAAGAAGTGCGGTTCCGAGTGATCCGCCGACTTGCTGGCTTGTATTTAACAACGCACTTGCAACACCAGCATCACGATTGCCGACTCCGTGAAGAGAAGTTGTAGAAAGTGGAATAAACACAAGTGCCATACCGCTGGACATAATCAGAAGTGAAGGCAATACGTGAGTTACATATGAAGTTTCAGGTGTAATGCGAGTGAGCATTAGTAATCCAACTGATGCAGCAACTAATCCAGGAACCATCAGTGGCTTAGGTCCAACTTTTGGAAGTAATTGTGAGGCAATTCCTGCAAAGACAATGATGCCTGCTGTAAATGGCAAGAATGCAAAGCCTGAACGAAGTGGCGTATATCCAAGAACTGTTTGTAAATACAGACCTAGAAACAAGAACATTGAGAAAAGTCCTGCACCAACAACGAGTGAACCGAGGTATGAACCACCACGGTTGCGTTCAGTCACCACGCGCATTGGCATCAATGGATTTGCAACCTTTGTCTCGATCAAGACAAATGCAGCTAGGAGAACTACAGAGACACCTAGGAATGTAAGAGTCGTATTATCTGACCAACCCTTTGTGGCTGCTTCATTAAATCCATAGACGAGTGCGAATAATCCAGCAGATGCGGTAAAGACACCTGGCAAGTCATAGCTGTGATCACCCCCTGCTTTAGATTCATGCACATACTTAATTGCAAGTAGAGCTGCCGCAATTGCGATTGGAGTGTTGACTCCAAGACACCAACGCCATGAGAAGTATTCAGTTAACGCTCCACCCAGAATTAATCCGATTGCAGCACCGCCACCTGAAATTGCGCCATAGACGCCAAATGCGCGCGCACGCTCTTTTGGATCTGTAAATGTAACGCTGACAATTGAAAGTGCAGCAGGTGCCAGAAGCGCACCGAAGACACCTTGCAATGCACGCGATGCGAATAGCAGTTCTTGAGTAGATGCAATACCGCCCAATGCTGATGCAGCGGCAAAACCGAGGAGGCCGATCATGAATATTTTCTTGCGACCGACAAAGTCAGCGATGCGTCCGCCCAAAAGTAAGAGTGAACCAAATGCGAGGGTGTATGCCGTAATAACCCATTGTTGATTTGCATCGGAAATACCAAGTTCAGCCTTAGCACTTGGTATTGCAATATTTACGATTGAACTATCAAGAACAACCATGAGTTGAGCAACTGCTATGACGAGAAGTGTGCGCCAGCGATCTGGTGCCTGGCCTGCTGGATAGTTTGGGTTGGTCATGCAAAAGCTCCAATTCAGATTCAAATTATTGTTATTTAGAGGATAGAATCATCTCATGTCTGACATGAAGCCGCGTTCCGGAGTAGTTACCGACGGACTTGAGCGAGCACCTGCACGTGGAATGTTACGTGCTGTTGGTATGGGAGATGAAGATTGGGTCAAACCTCAAATAGGTATTGCATCATCGTGGAATGAAATTACTCCTTGCAATATGTCACTTGATCGTTTAGCAAAAGCTTCGAAAGAGGGAGTATTTGCAGCAGGTGGTTTTCCTATGCAGTTTGGAACTATTTCAGTTTCTGATGGAATATCAATGGGCCATGAAGGAATGCACTTCTCATTAGTATCTCGAGAAATAATTGCAGATTCCGTTGAAACGGTTATGCAAGCAGAACGATTTGATGGAATGGTTACCTTCGCCGGTTGCGACAAATCACTGCCTGGAATGATGATGGCAGCAGCGCGTTTAGATGTTGCCAGTGTTTTTGTTTATGCAGGTTCTACATTGCCTGGTCAGGTGGATGGTCAAGATGTCACGATCATTGATGCGTTTGAAGCTGTTGGTGCATGTGCGCGAGGATTGATTACACAAGAGCGAGTAGATCAAATTGAACGTGCAATTTGTCCAGGTGAAGGTGCCTGCGGAGGCATGTACACCGCGAACACAATGGCAGCAATCGGCGAAGCGCTAGGTCTGTCATTGCCTGGCTCTGCAGCTCCTCCTGCAGTTGATCGCCGTAGAGATGCATACGCCATCAAATCAGGTGAAGCAGTTGTAAATTTAATTCGTCTAGGTATTACTACTCGACAAATTCTGACCAAAAAAGCCTTTGAAAATGCGATCACTATTTTAATGGCACTTGGTGGATCAACTAATGCGGTACTTCATTTGTTGGCAATTGCAAACGAGGCTGAAGTCGATTTAACACTCGAAGATTTCAATCGTATTGGTGCGAAAGTTCCATTATTAGGTGACTTAAAGCCTTTTGGTAAATTTGTTATGACAGATCTTGATCGCGTAGGTGGAATTCCAGTTGTTCTAAAGATCTTGTTAGATGCCGGATATCTACATGGTGATACGTTGACGGTTACTGGAAAAACAATGGCTGAAAATCTAGCCGACATTAATCCACCATTTCCTGACGGCGTAGTTGTGCACCCTGCCAACAGCCCACTGTCTAAAGATGTTGGAATCACAATTCTTGGTGGTTCGCTAGCGCCAGAAGGAGCGGTCTGTAAAACCGCTGGAATTGGAATTGATTCCTTTGAAGGTCCTGCACGTGTTTTTAATCGTGAGCAAGCCGCAATGGATGCAGTAGAAGATGGAACAATTAAATCTGGCGATGTCATTGTTATTCGTTACGAAGGTCCTAAAGGTGGACCTGGAATGCGCGAAATGTTAATGGTTACTGGTGCAATAAAAGGTGCCGGTTTAGGTAAATCAGTTTTGCTATTAACTGATGGACGATTCTCTGGTGGTTCAACTGGTTTGTGTGTTGGTCACGTTGCACCAGAGGCTGTCGATGGTGGACCGATTGCATTTATCAAAGATGGCGATCGTATTAAAATTGACACGGTAAAGCGCACGTTGGATTTATTAGTTGATGGCGCCGAACTTGAAAAACGAAAAGTTGGTTGGAAGCCATTGCCACACAAATTCACCCGTGGCGTGTTAGCTAAGTACTGCAAAGTTGTCGGATCTGCCTCAAAAGGCGCCGTCTGCGGCTAACTTCGCTCAAATTCTGAGATGTTTCAATCTGGGGTTGACGCTTTGAGCCTATCTATTGGACAATAAAGCCATGTCAACAAAGCCAAGCCGCCTCGTGGTGGTGATTTAAAAGCGCGTGATCTAGCAAAACGATCGCGCGCTACCCTCAGTTGATCTGAGGGTTTTTTACTTTAACCAAGCATTAGAAAGGAGAAAAGCAAAAGTGAGTACACCTAATGGCACAGCAATGAATGGTGCAACAAGTTTGGTCAAATCACTTGAAGCCGCAGGAGTCGACGTAATGTTCGGTATTCCTGGTGGCGCGATTCTTCCTGCCTATGATCCAATTTTTGATTCAAAGATCAGACACATCCTTGTTCGCCACGAACAAGGAGCGGGCCACGCTGCAACTGGATATGCGCAAGTATCTGGTCGCGCTGGAGTGTGTATTGCAACCTCTGGTCCAGGGGCTACAAATTTAGTTACACCACTTGCAGATGCAGCAATGGATTCAGTTCCACTTGTTGCAATCACTGGTCAAGTTCCTAGCGCTGCAATCGGCACAGATGCATTTCAAGAAGCTGACATCCGTGGCATCACGATGCCTTTTACAAAGCACAATTATTTAATAACTGATCCTGCCGAAATCCCACGCGCAATTGCCGAAGCTTTTCACATTGCAACAACTGGACGTCCAGGGCCTGTGTTAGTCGATATTGCTAAAGATGCCCTGCAAAAACAGACAGTCTTTAATTGGCCGGCATCTGTTTCACTTAAGGGTTATCAACCAACCGTGCAAGCAAATGCACAATCCATATCTGATGCAGCAGCGCTGATTACGCAATCACATCGCCCAGTGTTTTACGTGGGCGGCGGAATCATGAAAGCGAACGCCTCTAAAGAATTACGCGAAATCGCAGAATTACTTGGTGCACCTGTTGTAACAACATTGATGGCACTTGGATCTTTTCCTCACAGTCATCCATTGCATATGGGTATGCCTGGAATGCATGGTTCAGTTGCCGCTGTTACGACGCTTCAAAAGTCAGATCTTCTTATTACTTTAGGTGCACGTTTCGATGATCGTGTAACCGGAAAGCTTTCTACTTTTGCAGTTAATGCAAAGGTTATTCACTGTGATATAGATCCCGCAGAAATTGGAAAGAATCGTTTTGCAGATGTTCCAGTAATCGGGGATTTAAAGCACACACTCATTGCACTTATTCCTGCTCTTAAAGCAGCGCTAGCTAAAGACCGCCCTGATTTATCTACATGGTTGCGCCAAGTAAATAACTTAAAGAGCACATACCCATTGGGTTATGACAAACCATCAGATGGTTCGGTTTCCCCTCAATACGTCATTGAACGTCTTGGAAAACTATCCGCACCCGACAGTATTTATGTTGCAGGTGTTGGCCAACATCAAATGTGGGCTGCGCAATTTGTTCCTTACGAACTTCCACGCACGTGGTTAAATTCTGGTGGACTTGGCACGATGGGTTATTCCGTTCCCGCTGCGATGGGTGCAAAAGTTGCAGCGCCAGATACAACTGTGTGGTCAATCGACGGTGATGGTTGCTTCCAGATGACAAACCAAGAATTAGTTACGTGCGCACTTAATAACATTCCAATCAAGGTTGCAATTATCAATAACGAAAGCCTTGGCATGGTTCGGCAGTGGCAAACCTTGTTCTATGAAGGCCGTTATTCAAATACAAACCTTGAATCAAAGCGCGTGCCAGATTTTCCTAAATTAGCCGATGCAATGGGTTGCATAGGTTTAAGTTGTGATCGCCCAGAAGATGTTGATAAGACAATTGAAAAAGCACTGTCAATTAATGATCAACCAGTAGTAGTTGATTTTAGAGTTCATCGTGATGCAATGGTGTGGCCAATGGTCGCAGCCGGAACTTCAAATGATGACATCATGATCGCGCGCGAAATGGCGCCTGACTGGGATTCACAGGAGCTCTAATGAGTAAACACACACTCGAAGTTCTCGTTGAAAACTCACCTGGCGTACTTGCACGTGTAGCTGGGCTGTTCTCGCGCCGTGCATACAACATTGATGCGCTAACAGTTGGTCCTACCAAAGATCCTGCAATATCAAAGATGCAAATTGATGTCGATGTTGAAGGCCATGCCCTTGAACAAGTTATTTCGCAATTAGACAAGTTGATCAATGTAATTTCGATCAAGGAAATCTTGCCTACTAATGTAAAGACAGCTCCAACCGATACTCAACCTGATTATCAAAACTAACACCAACAAAAATAAGGAGAAATACCGTGGCAACGATGTATCACGAAGAGGATGCCGATCTTTCAATTATCCAAGGACGCAAAGTTGCGATCATTGGCTACGGATCTCAGGGTCATGCTCACGCACTTAACCTGCGTGACAGTGGTGTTGATGTTCGCGTTGGTCTAAAAGATGGTTCACCATCGCGCGCAAAAGCAGAGGCTGAAGGTCTTAAGGTAACCAGCGTTGCCGAAGCAGTTAAAGAAGCAACGGTTATCATGATTTTGGCGCCAGATCATTTGCAGCGCCACATTTATACAGAATCGATTCTGCCAAACCTTAAAGATGGCGATGCACTGTTCTTTGGTCACGGTTTTAATATTCGCTTTGGTTACATCAAACCAAGCACATCAGTTGATGTTGCAATGGTTGCACCTAAGGGACCTGGTCACCTTGTCCGTCGTGAATATGAAGCTGGTCGTGGTGTTCCAGTGATTGTTGCCGTTGAACAAGATTCAACAGGTTCTGCATGGCCATTGACACTTTCATATGCCAAAGCAATTGGTGGATTACGCGCGGGCGGAATCCTTACAACATTTACTGAAGAGACTGAGACAGATCTATTCGGTGAGCAATCAGTTCTATGCGGTGGAGCTTCACAACTAGTTATGTATGGTTTTGAGACTCTTGTCGAAGCAGGCTACCAACCAGAAGTTGCCTACTTTGAATGTCTTCACGAACTTAAGTTAATTGTTGACTTGATGTACGAAGGTGGAATCGCAAAGCAGCGCTGGTCAGTTTCAGATACAGCTGAATTTGGTGATTATGTTTCTGGTCCACGTGTTATCGATCCACACGTTAAAGAGAACATGAAAGCTGTACTTGCTGACATCCAAAGTGGAGCCTTTGCTAAGCGCTTCATTGACGATCAAGAAAACGGTGCTAAAGAATTTACGACATTACGCGCAAAGGGTGAATCACATCCGATTGAATCTGTTGGTCGTGAACTTCGCAAGATGATGTCGTGGGTTAAGGCATCTAATAAAGATGATTACAAAGAGGGAACGGCAGCGCGTGGCTAAACCTGTCGTACTCATCGCTGAAGAACTAAGCCCAGCAACCCTTGAGGTACTTGGTTCAGATTTCGACATTCGTCATTGTGACGGAGCAAATCGAGACGAACTTCTCGCTGCACTGAAATCAGGCGTTGATGCTGTACTTATTCGCTCTGCAACCAAGATGGATGCAGAAGCAATAAGTGCTGCGACAGGATTAAGAGTAATTGCACGTGCAGGCGTTGGACTAGATAACGTTGATATTGATGCAGCAACTGCTGCAAAAGTTATGGTTATCAATGCGCCAACTTCTAACATTGTGAGCGCAGCTGAATTGGCAATTGCATTAATAATGGCTTCTGCACGAAATATTTCTGCAGCCCACGCATCACTTCGTGCAGGCAAATGGGCCCGCTCAAAATTTAGCGGAACCGAAATCTTTGAGAAAACACTGGGAATCGTTGGGTTTGGAAAGATTGGTCAGTTAGTCGCGCATCGCATGAAGGCCTTTGGCATGAATGTGATTGCCTATGATCCGTATTTAACTGCAGAAAAAGTTTCAGCACTTGGAGTCAAGCTCGTAGATTTAGATGAGCTGTTGAAGAATTCAGATTTCATCACTATCCATCTACCAAAAACTAAAGAGACCCTTAATTTAATCGGCGAAGATGCTTTGTCAAAGGTCAAACCAACTGTGCATATTGTTAATGCTGCACGTGGGGGAGTTCTAGATGAGGCCGCTCTATATAAAGCCATCACAGAAGGTCGTGTTGCTGGTGCAGGTATAGATGTTTATGCAACCGAGCCATGCACTGATTCACCTTTATTTTCACTTGATCAAGTTGTAGCAACGCCTCACCTCGGTGCTTCAACGGAGGAAGCTCAAGAGCGTGCTGGCATAGATGTTGCACACTCTGTTCGCAAAGCACTTGCTGGCGAATCAGTCCCAAATGCTGTGAATGCGTGAGGATAAATAATGTCTAAGAATTTTAATTTAGCAGTCATCGCTGGCGATGGCATCGGTCCAGAAGTTGTTGCAGAAGGAATTAAGGTTCTCGATGTTGTCGCAAAGAAATACGGCGCAACCTTTACTAAGACTTCTTATGATTTAGGTGCTGGGTATTGGCACAAAACTGGTGAAGTTTTGCCAGATGCAATCCTTAAAGATATTGCAAAGGCAGATGTGATTCTTCTTGGTGCTGTTGGAGACCCAACAGTTCCCAGCGGTGTATTAGAGCGCGGTTTACTCCTTAAATTGCGATTCGCATTCGATCACTACATCAACTTACGTCCAGCTCGTTTGATGCCAGGAGTAATCTCACCACTTGCCACAAAGCAGCCAATAGATTTTATTGTTGTTCGCGAAGGTACTGAAGGACCATACGTTGGTGCTGGTGGAGTACTTGCTGAAGGAACAGATGCTGAAATAGCAACGGAGGAGAGTTTAAATACTCGCCGCGGCGCCGAACGTGTAATTCGTGATGCATTTAATCGTGCGATGGCTCGTGAGCGCAAGAAACTTACATTGGTTCACAAAAACAATGTATTGACCCGCGCCGGTGGATTGTGGACTCGTACATTTAACGAAGTTGCAAAAGAGTTTCCGCAGGTGACAACGGATTATTTACATGTGGACGCTGCTTCAATGTTCTTTGTGACAAATCCAGAACGATTCGATGTCGTGGTTACAGATAATTTATTCGGAGATATTTTGACTGATATTGCCGCTGCAATTTGTGGTGGCATCGGCCTTGCAGCTTCAGGAAATATCAACCCAACAGGAAAATTTCCCTCAATGTTTGAACCCGTTCACGGATCGGCTCCAGATATTGCAGGAAAAAACATTGCAGACCCAACTGCAACTGTGATGTCAGTTGCCATGATGCTTGATCACTTAGGTTTAACTGATGCAGCGCGCGATGTCGAACGCGCAGTCGCAGCAGATTTAGTTTCACGTGGAGACAAAAAGCGCAGCACAAGTGAAGTTGGAGATGCGCTCGTCGCAGCGTTATAAAGCCATGAAAATTTCATTAAACCCACAAGCAAAGGATGCAGCCACTCGCGATGCACTCGTTGCCGAAGGTGGTTTTGGTAAGTACTACACAGACCACATGGTTGTGTGTGAATGGAATGAAAAAGATGGATGGTCTGAACCTGAATTAAAAGCATACGGTCCGATTTCACTTGATCCTGCAACAGCAGTTTTTCATTACGGACAAGAAATTTTCGAGGGCATGAAGGCATATCGCCAACCAGATGGTGGCATTGGTTTATTTCGCCCGGAGGCAAACGCACGGCGCTTTGCTAAGTCCGCCAATCGTTTAGCACTACCTGAAATGCCAGAAGAGTTGTTTATCCAAACAGTTGAGGCACTTGTTAAACAAGATGCCGGTTGGGTACCAAATAAAGTTGGCGAATCCCTTTATATTCGCCCATTCATGTTTGCCACCGAAGTTGGCTTAGGCGTTCGACCATCGAATAAAGCTTTGTATATGTTAATTGCAACGCCAGCAGGTGCTTATTTTGATCCATCAAAAGCTGTCAATGTTTGGATCTCAACTGAATATGTACGCGCGGCACAAGGTGGAACAGGTGAAGCCAAGTGCGGTGGAAATTATGCAGCTTCCCTTGTTGCGCAAAAGGCTGCAGCTAAAGAAGGTTGCGATCAAGTTGTGTGGATCGATGCGAAAGAACGTAAATGGGTTGAAGAGATGGGCGGAATGAATCTTTATTTTGTTAAAGGCTCTGGCGCCGATGCAACTGTTATTACTCCAAAGTTAACAGGAACTCTTTTGCCTGGAATCACGCGAGATTCCATTCTCTCTGTTGCCAAAGATCTTGGATACAAAACAGAAGAGGTCATGCTCAGTATTGATAATTGGCGAGATGGTGTTGCATCCGGTGAAATAACTGAAATCTTTGCGTGCGGAACTGCGGCAGTTGTGTCCCCGGTTGGAACTGCTAAGAGTGCAATGGGCACATGGGTAACAGGGGGCGGGCAACCTGGAAAAATTACGATGCAAATACGTAATCACCTTTTGGGCATACAACATGGTTCAATCAATGACACACATAAGTGGATGCGCAAGGTCATCTAATGCCGGTTAATGACTCCTTTCATATATATGACACCACTTTGCGCGATGGCGCGCAGCAAGAAGGTTTGAATTTATCAGTTCAAGATAAGTTGGCTATTGCGCGACACTTAGATGATCTGGGCGTTGGATTTATCGAAGGTGGATGGCCTGGTGCAAATCCAAAAGATACAGAGTTTTTTGAACGTGCAAAGAAAGAGTTAAAACTTAAGAATTCAATCTTTGTCGCATTTGGTGCAACACGACGCCCGAATGTAAAGGCTGTAGATGATGCATTATTGGGAGCACTGCGCGATAGCGGAGCACCGGCGGTAACTCTGGTTGCAAAGGCTTTTGATCGCCATGTGGATTTAGCTCTGAAAACTACTCTGGATGAAAACCTTGCGATGATTAAAGATTCTGTTACACATTTAAGAAGTGAAGGACAAAGAGTATTTCTTGATGCTGAGCACTTCTTCGATGGCTATCGGTCAAATCGCGCATACGCTCTTGAAGTAGTTCGAACAGCAGCAGAAGCTGGAGCAGATGTAATCGCATTGTGTGACACAAATGGCGGAATGCTTCCAGATGAACTCTCACAAGTTGTTCACGATGTTTTACAAGCAAGTAAGGCACGACTTGGAATCCACTGTCACAACGACACAGGGTGCGCAGTTGCAAACTCGATGGCTGCAATTGCGGCCGGAGTAACTCACGTACAGGGAACTTTAAATGGCTATGGCGAACGAACAGGTAATGCTGATCTTGTCACAATCATTGCAAATCTAGAATTAAAGAAAAAACAACTTGTGCTTCCTAAAGATGCGTTGCGTGAAGCCTTTAGAATTTCACATGCTGTCGCAGAAGTAACAAATGTTTCTTCTAGTGCGCGTCAGCCATATGTTGGTATCTCAGCTTTTGCACATAAAGCTGGACTACATGCCAGTGCAATCAAAGTTGACCCATCTCTCTATCAACATGAGGACCCTGAATCAGTTGGTAACGACATGCGAATGCTTGTCTCTGAAATGGCTGGACGTGCATCAATCGAATTGAAATCTGTAGAACTCGGTGTTGACCTTGGAGGAGATCGCGAACTCATCGGACGCGTCGTTGATCGCGTGAAAGATTTAGAGTCACACGGATTTACCTTCGAGGCAGCGGATGCATCCTTTGAGCTCTTACTACTTGAGGAAATTTCCGGAAAGCGTCCATCATTTTTTAACATTACCCACTGGGCAACAACGACTGAACGCACAACTAAGTCCGGCATTACAACAAAAGCAGAAGTAAGTGTTGTTGCAAATGGAAAAGAATTTACATGCAGTGGTTCAGGAAACGGACCTGTAAACGCAATTGATAATGCTCTGCGCACTGGACTTAAACAGTTCTATCCTGAACTAGAAGTACTAGAACTTACCGATTACAAGGTGCGTATTCTCGAAGGTCGTTTAGGAACAGGTGCGATCACCCGCGTACTCGTAGAAACGAGTGACGGCAAGGGTGAGTGGAACACCATTGGTGTTCACGAAAATATCATTGCCGCCTCAGCTATGGCACTTGAAGATGCTTTAACCTTCGGCCTTCTTCGACAAGGTCGCAAACCCGAGTAATCTTTACCCATGTCAACACCTACATTAAATGATGTACGTGTCGCTTTTGAAAATGATTTACATATAAAGCGAGATCTCTCACTTCACACCATTCGTGCATATGCTGGTGATTTAGAAAGCTTTTTTACTCATCTACAAGCACTGGGAATTACAGATCTTCAAGGAATTGATATTTCACATATTCGTTCGTGGTTAGCAAATATCTCAGTCAAAGGCGGCGCAAGAACCACACTTGCTCGGCGCGCAGTAACGATTCGATTATTTACTAAATGGGCACAAAAAAATGGTTATTTATCCAAAGATATTGGCGTAACACTTGCAACACCTAAGGGACACAGAGTGTTGCCCGATGTCTTAGGTGTCAACGATGCCAGAGACGTGATGGAGTCAATGGCGATGAGAGCAGGCGAAGAAGATTCTCCATTAGCCATTCGTGACAGTGCAATGCTAGAAATTTTGTATGCAAGTGGTGCTCGTGTTGCAGAGTTATGCGGTTTGGATTTCGAGGCAATTGATTATGACCGCCAGGCTATTCGTGTCATCGGTAAGGGAAATAAAGAACGCTCCATTCCAATTGGAATTCCAGCTATGAAAGCTTTAAAGAATTGGGTTGATAACGCACGCCCACAAATCGCATCCGATAAATCAGGTTCTGCGCTCTTTCTTGGTACGCGAGGCAAACGAATTGATCAACGCACAGTTCGCACAGTGGTTTACGAAGCTTTAAGTGCCATCGAAGGATTAGAAAAATTAGGGCCACACGCCCTGCGACATTCAGCTGCAACTCATCTGCTCGAAGGCGGGGCAGATTTGCGAACTGTGCAGGAAATTTTGGGACACGCATCTCTTGCAACAACGCAGATTTATACCCACGTATCCACCGAGCGTTTGCAAAAAGCGTATAAGCAGGCCCATCCCCGCGCATAACGCGTGGATTTTGCACTCCTGAACCTCAGGTAAGATTTCACCCGCACCAGAGCAATCTGGTGACATCTCAGCACTCATTCGACTTAGTCGAAAATCATTTCGGTCCAGTTCGCTGGTAGATGACGAGTGCGACGGGTTTAACAAATTGTTAAACCAATAACCGAGCGGGTTATTTTTGCTAAGCAGAAATAACCTATGAAGGAGCACGCCATCATGGCTGTTGTAACAATGCGAGAACTCCTCGACAGTGGAGTCCACTTTGGACATCAAACACGTCGCTGGAATCCAAAGATGAAGCGCTTTATTTTCACAGAGCGCAATGGCATCTACATCATCGATATCCAACAATCACTTGCACTTATTGATAATGCATACGAGTTTGTTAAAGATGTCGTTGCAAAGGGCGGACATGTTTTGTTCGTCGGAACAAAGAAAGCGGCACAAGAGCCAATCATCGCTCAAGCCGCACGAGTTGGAATGCCTACTGTTACTGAGCGTTGGCTCGGCGGTATGTTGACTAACTTCCCAACTGTGTACAAGCGCATTCAGCGCCTCAAGGAACTAGAAGCACTAGAAGCAACTAATGACATGTTGCTTACTAAGAAAGAACTTCTAGTACTCCGTCGTGAGCGCGAAAAGCTTCACAAGAACCTTGATGGAATCCGCAACATGACTAAGTTGCCAAGTGCAATTTGGGTTGTAGATACAAAGAAAGAGCACTTAGCTGTCGCTGAAGCAAAGAAGCTCGGCATTCCAGTTATTGCTATTTTGGATACAAATTGCGATCCAGACGAAGTTGATTTCAAGATTCCTGGTAACGATGACGCAATCCGTTCAATTGGTTTGCTCACTCGCGTAATTACAGATGCAATCGTTGCTGGCCTACAAGCTCGCTCAGCTGTTGTAAAAGAAGAGACAAAGACTGAGGCTCCAGTTGTTGCAGCCGATGAACCATTGGCAGACTGGGAAAAAGAAGCAACGCAAGCAGCACCATCAACTCCAGTGGAGGCTTAACACGTGGCTTATTCAGCAGAAGATGTAAAGAAACTGCGTGAAGCAACTGCAGCAGGAATGCTCGATTGCAAAAAGGCACTTGATGAAGCAAATGGTGACTACGACAAAGCTGTAGAAATCATTCGTGTCAAAGGTCTTAAGGGCGTTACAAAGCGTGAAGGCCGTCTGACATCAAATGGTTTAGTTGTTGCAAAAGTTTCAGGCGAAGTTGGAGTAATGCTCGAACTTAACTGCGAAACTGACTTCGTTGCAAAGGGTGAGCGCTTTATTGCACTCGGAGATGAATTAATTGATCACTTGTTGACATCTAAAACAGATAGTGTCGAAGCCTTCCTTGCATCTTCAATGGCAAGTGGCAAGAGTGTGCAATCTGTCATCGATGAGGGCAACGCAACACTTGGCGAAAAGATCGAAATTCGCAATGTTGCTGTTGTAAATGGTCCAGTTGGTTTGTACCTACACAAGACAAGCCCAGATCTTCCACCTCAGGTCGGAGTTTTGGTTTCACTCGCTAAAGAAGCAGCAGAAGTTGGAAAAGATGTTGCCCAGCACATTGCAGCATTTGCACCTAAATTCGTTCATCGCGAAGACGTTCCAGCAGATCTGATCGAAAACGAGCGTCGTATTGCAGAAGAGACCGCTCGCGAAGAAGGCAAGCCAGAAGCGTCACTTTCAAAAATCATTGAAGGTCGAGTCACTGGTTTCGTCAAGGAAGTTAGCTTGATCGAACAAGCATTCGCTAAGGATGCCAAGAAGACTGTGAAGCAGATCCTCGATGAAGCAGGAACCGCCGTCAAGGCATTCCACCGTTTCCGCGTAGGTCAGTAAACTATCTTCTATAACACACCAAGTTGTGAAAGGAGCACTCATGCCCGGTACCAGAGGTAAATACGGGCGAGTGCTCCTTAAACTTTCCGGAGAAGTTTTCGGTGGAGAAAAAGGCATCGGTGTTGATCCAGATGTTGTGCAAGATGTTGCAAAACAAATAGCAGATGTTGTGCGTTCTGGAGTTCAAATAAGTGTTGTCGTCGGCGGTGGAAATTATTTCCGCGGCGCAGAGTTACAACAGCGTGGAATGGATCGTGCGCGCGCTGACTACATGGGAATGCTCGGAACTGTCATGAACTGTTTAGCACTCCAAGATTTCTTAGAAAAAGAGGGCGTTGATACTCGCGTGCAAACTGCGATCACAATGGGACAAGTTGCAGAGCCATATATTCCACGCAGAGCAATTCGCCACCTTGAAAAAGGTCGAGTTGTAATTTTCGGTGCTGGCGCAGGAATGCCTTTCTTCACAACAGATACAGTCGCAGCACAGCGTGCACTGGAAGTTGGTTCAGAAGCTCTGCTTCTAGCTAAGAGCGGTGTTGACGGTGTTTACAACGCTGATCCGAAGAAGGATCCAAGTGCGAAGAAGTACGACACGATCTCATATGACGAAGTTTTGAGTAAATCTTTGGCTGTTGCTGATGCAGCAGCTTTTAGTTTATGCCGTGAGAACAAATTACCAATCGTGGTTTTTGACCTCATGACAAAAGGAAATATCGGTCGCGCAGTACGCGGTGAAACGATCGGAACCCTTGTCGCGTAAGCGATGAGGCTACTAAGGAGTCCTGATGTCAGACATAGCAACCGTACTTAAAGATGCGGAAACCAAGATGAACAAGGCTGTTGATGTCGCCAAAGAAGATTTTGGTGCAATTCGCACAGGCCGTGCACATCCATCACTTTTTAATAAAATTATGGTTGATTACTACGGTACCTACACATCTTTGTCACAGCTTGCATCAATCCAGGTTCCAGAAGCACGCATGGCGTTAATTTCACCTTTTGATAAAGGCGCAATGGCATCAATAGAAAAAGCAATACGTGAATCAGAACTTGGTGTAAATCCAGGCAGTGATGGCGTTGTCATCAGAGTTAATTTTCCACAACTCACAGAAGAGCGCCGCAAGGATTACATCAAAGTGGCCAGAACAAAGGCTGAAGATTCAAAGGTTTCAATGCGCAATATCCGCCGTGCTGCAAAAGAAGCCATAGAGAAATTAGAAAAAGATGGTCATATTGGTAAAGATGATTTGGCTCGCGGGGAAAAAGAATTAGAGAAAATTACTGGCGATCATGTCACTAAAATCGATGAACTGCTTAAGCATAAGGAGAGCGAACTTCTCGAAGTTTGAGAATCGCATATCCGACGTGTCTGATCTGCATTCAATTAATGAAGCGATAAACGCTAAGGCTGGGCGCAAACTCCTGCCTTCGATTTTTGTTGGCTTGTCTTTGGTAGGCCTTATTTGGTTGAGTTTGGCCTATGCACGTGTTTTGTTTGCCCTCTTAATTGCCATCGTTATTTCACTAGCAATTCGCGAGTTAGTTCGCGCATTTGGCGTAGCAAACATCGAGGTTTCATCGGTATCTCTTAATCTTGCAACAATTGGCTTGATATATGCAACATGGATAGATGGTGTCGAAGGATTGGTAGTAGGAACGGCAATCGCTTTTCCTATTCTGCTTATTCTGCGATTACGTAAAGGACCTCATGATTTTGTTCGCAGTGCAACGGCTACGGCCTTTGGATTAATTTATCTACCATTTCTAGCTGGTTTTTTAATTCTATTAGGCCATCCAAGTGACGGACTTGCACGCGTAATGACATTCGTAATTCTGGTTGGCTGCAATGACACATTCGGTTATCTAGTCGGCGTGCTCATAGGACGTCATCCACTTGTTCCAGCTATCAGTCCCAAAAAATCTTGGGAAGGCCTCATTGGTTCAATTATTTTCACACCAGTGGGTGGCGCGCTTTGTTTTCATTACATCCTTGAACTTCAATGGTGGATTGGCATCGTCGTAGGTTTAGTAATTGTTTTCACTGCAACTAGTGGAGATCTCATCGAAAGTGCAATGAAGAGAGACTTATCACTCAAGGACATGGGTTCGATTCTTCCAGGACATGGCGGAGTGTTAGATCGTTTAGATTCTGTTTTATTATCTGCACCTGCTCTGGTTTTAGCACTCGAACTTGTTAAGCGTTTCTCATGACCGAAATTAAGCTCGTTTTTGATGAGCCAGTGCAAAGAAAGAAAGCACCTAAGCATCTAGCTGATTACTCACCTGAGGATCGCCGCGAGATTGCAACCGGTTTAGGTTTACCTGCATTTAGAGCAAATCAAGTTGCTAATCATTACTTCACTCATCTATCAAGTGATCCAAGTGATTGGACTGATATTCCGGCAACAATGCATGATCAAATTCGTGAACATTTCATACCTCAGATGATCACACTTGTTCGCTCTGTTACCTGTGATAACGGTATGACACGCAAAGATCTGTGGAAATTACACGACGGAGTTTTAGTCGAAAGCGTGTTAATGCGTTATACCGATCGCACAACTGTTTGTATTTCATCTCAAGCCGGGTGCGGAATGAATTGTCCTTTCTGCGCAACTGGGCAGGCAGGACTTACTCGAAACTTAAGCGCGGCTGAAATTACAGAACAAATTGTCGCAGCCGCCCGTGCCTGCGCCAATGGCGAATTACCTGGTGGGCCAACTCGTTTATCAAACGTTGTCTTTATGGGCATGGGAGAACCCCTTGCCAATTACAACGCTGTAATGCGAACCGTTCGAAACATCACCACTCCAACTCCAGATGGACTTGGAATCAGTGCACGCTCAGTAACAGTGTCAACTGTTGGAGTTGTAAACGGAATTGAGAAATTAACTGAAGAGGGCATTTCAGTCACTTTAGCTGTTTCACTTCATACTCCAGATGATGAGTTACGAGATACGTTGGTTCCTATTAATTCGCGCTGGAAAGTCAAAGAAGTTCTTGCCGCAGCCGATGCATATGAGAAGAAAACTGGGCGCCGGTATTCAATTGAGTACGCAATGATTCGAGATATCAACGATCAATCATGGCGCGCGGATCTCTTAGGCAGACTTCTCAAAAATCGAAATGCACATGTTAATTTGATTCCACTTAACCCAACACCAGGTTCGAAATGGACTGCGTCCAGACCTCAGGATGAAAAAGAGTTTGTCAGAATCCTTGAAGGTTATGGCGTTGCAGTGACAGTTCGAGATACACGCGGACGCGAAATCGATGGTGCGTGCGGTCAATTGGCAGCAGCCGAAAAGCTAAAGTAGTTTTTCAATAAGTTTGCCGAGCAAACTTGGACGTCTCGTAATCTTTTCTTCAATGTCTGCAAGTTCTGAAAGTTTGATTCCTAAATTAACACCGAGCCATCGAAATGGTTCTGGTTCCCAATTCGCACTCTTCCATCCAACGTATGGCAAAGATGCGCGGACGCTATTTTTCCCGAGAATGAGATCGGCCATTGAATGTGCTGCAAGATAGGAAAGCGTGACGCCATCTCCAACATATCCGCCGAAGGCGCCAAAGCGGCCATCCCATTGCAAATATGGTGCCCAATCTCGCTTAACAGTTACGGCTCCACCCCATGCATGAGTGAATGAGTAATTCTTTAATTCAGGAAACCATTGGATCGCAGTTTCTCTGAGTTGCTTATGAATTTTTGCGTGCTGTTCTGACTTGTTACTTCGCGCAGACCCCCATTTATATGGCGCTCCACGTCCACCCATTGCAATTCGATTATCGGCTGTTCTTTGAGCATATGTAACAAGGTGTCGATTCTCATGAAAAGTTGGGCGATTATCCAAACCATATTTATTCCAAAACTCATCAGGCAGGGGCTCTGTTGCAATCATCAGGGAATAAATCGGAATTTGTTCTCTGTTTTTCTCGTGATAGGCCTCAATAGCACGAACTACAAATTTAGATTCGATTCTCTTACCTTTAACCTTAACAACTCCATCTGATGAGAGATCAGCAAAGGTATTTTCAAAGATATGTACTCCGCGTTGTGCTAAAGATTTTGCAAGTGCAACAACTAATTGAGTGGGATTAATGGTCGCACAATCTGGATTAAAGGATGCACCAACAGTGTCTGACATTTTGATTTTCAACAGAGTTTGATCTTTATCCAGGATGCTTTCACGGGGGAGTAAGCCCTTTTTTATGCGTTTGAATTGTGCGTTACTGCGTGCAACTGTCAGTGAGCCACTTTTTATAAATGCGATGCTCTCTTGGGATTGTGCGGCAAATTGACCGATTTCATCGATAGATTTTTCAAGTTCAGTATGTAAGTCCGCAATGCTTTGCGCACTGGCATGTTTTGCTAAAGCGCTGTCCTCAATGGGATACAAAGCAGAAGCCCATCCACCATTTCTACCACTGGCACCAGAACCAACTTGGTGCGCCTCAAGTATTGCAATTGATAAATCTGGTGAAGAATTAAGTAGGTGATGCGCCGTCCACATTCCGGAATAGCCACCACCAACTATTACGACATCCCACTGGCGTTCTAGCTCGCCGGGCGTGAAGGTTGGATGGGCAGCACTGCTCCACCAGAGGCTTGCTTCTGCCTGATTTCCCACGGCAACATCTTAGATGTCACAGGAAAATAACTACACTTTTTTGCCCCTAGGGCGTAATCTCGCTCCATGGAAAAATTGAATAACTTCATAAACGGCAAGAGCGTTGAATCAAAATCTGACAAGAGAACAGATTTAGTTAACCCGGCAACAGGACAGGTTTTCGCCACTGCGCCAAATTCAAATGCAGCAGATGTAGATATGGCGATGAAAGCCGCAGCCGATGCCTTTCCTATTTGGCGCGAATCCACACCATCAGAGCGTCAACGCGCACTGTTAAAAATTGCCGATGCCATTGAATCTCGTTCAGAAGAACTCGTAAAAATTGAGAGCCAAAATACTGGTAAGCCCATTGGAATTACTACATCTGAAGAAATGCCTCCGATGTTAGATCAGATTAGATTCTTTGCAGGTGCAGCGCGTAACCTTGAAGGAAAGTCTGCGGCTGAATATATGCGCGGAATGACTTCATTTATTCGTCGCGAACCAATTGGTGTGTGTGCTCAAGTAACACCGTGGAATTACCCAATGATGATGGCTGTTTGGAAATGGGCACCAGCAATTGCTGCAGGAAACACAGTTGTACTAAAGCCAAGTGATACAACTCCTGCATCTACTGTGTGGATGGCTCGATTAATGAGTGAATTCTTACCTGCAGGTGTTATCAATGTTATTTGTGGAGAACGTGAAACAGGAGCAGCCCTTGTTGATCACCCAACTCCTGCAATGGTTTCAATTACTGGTTCAGTGCGAGCAGGAATGGAAGTTGCTGGCGCTGCAGCAAAACAATTAAAGCGTGTGCACCTTGAATTAGGTGGAAAAGCACCTGTAGTTGTTTTCAATGATGCAGATTTACCAGCAGCTGCCGAGGCAATTGCATTGGCTGGTTACTTTAACTCTGGTCAAGATTGCACAGCTGCCACACGCGTGATTGTGCAAGAGGGCGTCTATGAAGAATTCGTAGCGCTGCTTGCAGATCAAGCAAAGAACAACATTGCAATCGGAATGCCTGATCAAGACGTTCTAGTTGGTCCTGTAAATAATGTGAATCAACTCAAGCGAGTTGTTGGGTTCTTAGAGCGCACGCCATCTCATGCACGCGTCATGGCGGGTGGATCTCAACTAGATCAACCTGGATTCTTCTTTGCCCCAACCGTTGTGGCAGATCTCAAGCAAGATGATGAGATGATTCAAAGCGAAATCTTTGGGCCAGTTATTACGGTTCAGAAGTTCAAAGATGAGGCCCAAGCGATCGCTATGGGAAATGGCGTTGATTACGGTTTGGCATCTAGTGTCTGGACCAAGGACCATGGCCGGGCAATGCGCATGTCCAAGGCGCTGGATTTCGGAGTTGTCTGGATCAATACGCACATTCCGATGGTCTCTGAAATGCCGCATGGAGGCTTCAAACGCTCAGGATATGGAAAAGATCTTTCCCAATATGGCTTCGAGGATTACACCCGAATCAAGCATGTTATGACTAATCTAGGCGCATAAGCACACACCCGAACTACTGCACAAAGGAGCACACCCGTATGGAATCAAAGCGTCGACTTTCACCAGAAGCACGTTCAATAATTAATTCACAAATGTCACGTCGTGCACTGATTGCAGGTGCTGGTGGATTGAGTGCTGCTGGGTTACTTACAGCATGTGGTGGGTCATCATCAGGTGGCAGCACAGAAGGTGCTGTGCGTTGGGCAAACTGGACACTGTATTTAGATTACGACTCAGAGGCACAGTCATATCCAACACTTGAGAAATTTATTGCCGAATCTGGAATTAGCGTTGATTACAAAGAAGATTACAACGATAACGATGAATTCTGGGGCAAAGTACAAGGCCAGCTAAAACTCGGTGAAGATATTGGGTATGACATCGTTGCACCAACTGACTGGATGGCTGGTCGTTGGATTCGCATGGGATACGCACAAGAATTAGATGCAGCAAATATTCCTAATAAGGTAAACATTCTAGATGCGCTCGCGAACGTTAACTTTGATCCAGGTCGTAAGTCATCTCTTACATGGCAATCAGGCTTTGGTGGTTTTGGTTGGAATAAAGAAAAAGTTCCTGGGGGAGTTAAAACTCTTGATCAACTATTTTCAAAAGCCAACAAGGGCAAAGTAGAAGTTCTCTCCGAACTTCGCGACACCATTGGAATTATTCTTCAGTACCAAGGCGTAGATCCATCACAGAACTTCACAGAAGATCAGTACATGAACGCCGTTGATTACTTAGCAAAGATGATTAAAGATGGATTTATTCGCCAAGTTAAGGGAAATGATTACAAGGAAGATTTGATCAGCGGCGATGCAATTGCCGTTATTGGTTGGTCTGGAGACCTCTTCCAACTTGCGTCAGAAAATGATGGCAAGTTTGAGTTTGCAATTCCAGAATCAGGCGGAATGTTGTGGAGTGATAACTTGCTTATTCCATCGACTTCTACCAATAAAGCTAATGCTGAAAAGGTCATTAATAATTACTACGACCCAGCAGTTGCGGCAGAAGTTGCCGCATACGTAAATTACATCTGTCCTGTAAAGGGTGCACAAGCGGAAATGGAAAAGATTGACCCAGCTCTTGCTGCAAGTCCATTCATCTTCCCAACCGCAGAAACTCTTCAACAAGTGAAGGTATTCCGCGGATTAACACCAGCGGAGGAAACTTCATTTACAACAGCATTCCAGGAAGCCGCCGGCAACTAATGGCCGATGCTTCATCATCAACTCGTGGTGATCTTCGAATTGTTAACGTTACAAAATCTTTCGGAGATTTCACCGCAGTTGATGATTTGACGCTGACCATTCCCGAAGGGTCTTTCTTTGCACTGCTCGGTCCATCAGGTTGTGGAAAAACTACAACACTTCGAATGGTCGCGGGTTTAGAAGAACCAACTCAGGGAAGCATTCATATTGGCAATACTGACATTACGCATTCACGTCCGTACCAACGTCCTGTCAATACTGTTTTTCAAAACTATGCCTTATTTCCACACCTTTCAATCTATGAAAACATCGCATTTGGTTTACGCCGCCGCGGTATCAAAGATGTCAAAGAGGCCGTAGACAAGGTTTTAAACCTTGTAGAGCTACCGCATTTAGCCCAACGCAAACCTGTGCAGTTATCTGGTGGCCAACAACAGCGCATTGCACTTGCTCGCGCAATTGTTAATCGACCTGCGTTATTACTTCTTGATGAACCACTGGGCGCACTCGACCTCAAATTACGTCGACAGATGCAGATCGAACTTAAGTGGATTCAAACTGAAGTGGGCATCACATTCGTGCACGTCACACATGATCAAGAAGAAGCTATGACTATGGCTGACACGATTGCCGTTATGAATGAAGGAAAAGTTGAGCAGATGGGAACACCTGCCGATCTCTACGATAATCCAAAGACTGCATTCGTTGCTAACTTCCTTGGTCAGTCAAATCTGATCGAAGGAAAAATCGATGGAAATGATGGCGATAACTTTGTAGTTGATCTCTTTGGCCAGAAGATCAAAATCAATAAGAATCGCAGCCATGCAAAAGACTCTTCGGTTCTTGCAGGAATTCGCCCTGAAAAGATTCGTATTCAACCTGCTGGTACAGCGATGTCGGGAAATGTTCTCACCGGTGGAGTAATTTCTGATGCTTCATACATTGGCGTGAGTACTCAGTACCAAGTTGAAATGCCATGGAAGCAAGAACTTATGGTTTTTGAGCAAAATGATGATGGCATTGCGCCACTTGAAAAAGGCGATGCAGTAACTCTTTCATGGGAACCAGTCTTTACTTTCGCTCTCGATGGTCGCGAAGATGCATTCGCTGGTTCTGAAGTGCATGCGGATGAAGAGTAATGGCCTTTTTGCACGCAGCGGGTTCTAAAGTAAGTTCCCTAAAAGAGAAGAGATCCTTACTTCCTTATCTACTGCTTGCACCAGGAATTATCTGGCTCTTTACATTCTTTGTTCTGCCAATTGCTAACCTCGCGCGAACATCTACACAAACTCCAGTTGCAAATGGTGAGACTGGTTCTTATGAGCAAACATTTAGATTTGCAAATTACATAGATGCATTTATTGATAACAAGGAACAATTCAGCCGTTCGTTCATCTATGCATTTTTAGCTACAGTTTTAGCTTTAGCCATTGCCTATCCATTGGCATATGGCATTGCATTTAAATCTGGGAAATATAAGAATTTATTGCTTGTTCTAGTCGTTGCTCCATTTTTCACATCATTTTTGCTCCGTACAATTGCCTGGAAGCAAATTCTTGGAGAAGAAGGCCCTGTCATCGCAGTACTTCGCGGTATACACATCATCGGTGAAAATACATCGCTGACGGCAAGTGCTTTTGCGGTTGTAACGGGAATGACCTACAACTTTTTACCATTCATGACCTTGCCCTTGTATGCCAGCTTAGAGCGAATAGATCCGCGGACGATGGAAGCAGCGGGAGATCTATATGCCAATGCAATCACAACTTTTAGAAAAGTAACGTTGCCACTATCGATGCCTGGAGTAGTTGCTGGAACCCTTCTTACATTTATTCCTGCAGCAGGTGATTATGTCAACGCAGCAATTCTGGGAAATCCAAACACCAAGATGCTCGGCAACGTAATTGAATCTCGATTCTTTAAAATCGTGGATTATCCAACCGCTGCGGCGCTCTCATTTACATTGATGGCTGCAATTTTGATCTTGGTAACAATTTATATCCGCAAGGCCGGAACAGAGGAACTCGTATGAAAATTACTTGGTGGTTTCGAAAGAACCTCATACGCGTATACATGGTTCTGGGATTTACCTATCTTTTCATTCCGGTTGCATACACATTTGCCTTCTCATTTAACAATGGAGGTAAGAGCAATCTAGTTTGGAAAGGTTTCACTCTAGGAAATTGGCAAAATCCTTGTGGCGCTCCAGATGTGTGTGTAGCACTCGGCAACTCAATCCGTGTGGGACTAATCTCGACGGTGGCAGCAACGATGCTAGGAACATTAATTGCTTTTGCACTTGGTCGCCACCAATTCAAAGGTAGATCCACTACGAACACCCTAATTTTCTTACCAATGGCAACACCAGAAGTTGTACTCGGTGCATCCCTACTAGCAATGTTTTTAAATTTGGGTGTCAATCCAGGATTTTGGCCAGTAGTTATCGCCCACGTAATGTTCTGTATTTCTTTCGTAGTTGTGACGGTTAAAGCGCGCATCGCATCCCTTGACCCACGTCTTGAACAAGCGGCGATGGATCTTTATGCAAATGAGTTCCAAACTTTTAGAAAAGTTACCTTGCCACTAGTAGCACCAGGAATTGCCGGTGCGGCATTACTTGCATTTAGCCTTTCATTTGATGATTTTATTATTACCAACTTTAACTCTGGCACGTTAACAACTTTTCCTAAGTTTGTTTATGTTGCATCTGCACGAGGAATCCCTGCACAAGCCAACGTAATTGGTTCTGCAATGTTTTTCTTAGCTTTATTCATCGTAATAGCGGGTCAACTTGTCAGTCGGAGAAAAGCCCGCTAACCTATGAACAAGCCATAGCGAACTACAGATAGATATCTAAATATCTGCACTATGGGGTTAGGACTCCGGAGGACCCGGGCCAACTACGATTTGTGATTGAAGGGGTGATTCCGGTTAAGGCCGGATAGCGCGATGTCAGACATCGACCCTCATATTCTTAAACATCTCTCTGTAATGCAGCCAGAACTTTATTGGCTAGATGCTGATCCACTAGAACCAGAACCACATCCAACGTTAATTGGCGATGTGACAACGGATCTTTGCATTGTCGGAGCTGGTTACACAGGTCTTTGGACTGCGCTATTAGCAAAAGAGCGTAATCCAGAACGTGAAGTCATCATTGTTGAGCAACGCGAAACTGGATTCGGTGCATCTGGACGAAATGGCGGGTTCTGTAATTCATCCCTTACTCACGGATTTCTTAATGGGTATAGCCGTTTTAAAAATGACATGCAAGATCTTGAACGTATGGGGCGCGAAAACTTCAATGAAATTGAAGAGACTATTAAAAAATATGGAATTGATTGCGACTGGCAGCGCACAGGAGAACTTCGCATCGCTGTGAAGGATTGGCAATTAGATGGAATGAAAGAAGAAGCTGAGCTGCGCAATCAATATGGAGATCATGTTGAATTTTTAACACAAGCAGAAGTTCAAGCTCGCGTGAATTCACCAATTTATAAAGGTGGTTTGTGGGATGCCGATGGCACAGCCCTTGTTGATCCAGCTCGATTGGTATGGGGTTTGGAAAAAGTTTGCCTCAAACTCGGCGTTAAAATCTTCGAGAATAGCAAAGTAGAGTGGCTAGAACGCACGAGCGATGGAATTATCGTTCACACACCGTACGGAAGTGTTTATGCTGACAAAGTCGCACTTGCTACAAATATTTTTAAATCTCTCATAAAGCGTGCACGTAAATATGTTGTGCCGGTTTATGACTTTCAAGTTGTTACAGAACCACTAACGCCCGAACAGTGGAAGGCAATTGGCTGGGCAGGTAAAGAAGGCTTGTCAGAGGCTGGAAATCAATTCCATTATTACCGCGTAACTTCTGAGGGAGCAATCTTGTGGGGTGGCTATGACGCCATCTATCACTTCCGCGGTAAAGCTCGCCAAGAGTATGAAACTGATGCAGAGACGTATGCATATTTAGCTGCGGATTTCTTAGAAACTTTTCCACAACTTAAGGGTATTAAATTCACTCACGGTTGGGGCGGAGCAATTGATACATGCTCTCGCTTCTCACCATTTTGGGGACGCGCATATCGAAACCGTGTTGCATATGTTCTTGGATTTACCGGTCTTGGCGTTGCATCCACTCGATTTGGTGCGCAGGTGATGTTAGATCTAGTAGATGGCTTAGATACAGAGCGAACTCGCCTCAAGATGGTTCGCAGAAAGCCACTTCCATTTCCACCAGAACCTTTTAGATTTCTCTTCATTCGTCTGACTCAATGGTCGATTAATTACGCCGATGAGCATGACGGCAAGCGAAATCTCTGGCTTAAACTCTTAGATCGCCTTGGTTTAGGTTTCGATTCTTAATTAATTAGAAGTATTCTCTACCCATGGCAAACTTTGGAAATATGTATGGCCCTAAATTCACCTTCCTCGGTATTGGTGAATGCGATCTCGATGATCCAAAGACATATCAAGGAGCCGATGTAATAATTATTGGTGCACCAATTGATAGCGGAACATCGCATAGATCTGGCGCAAAGTTTGGTCCCCAAGCAATTCGCGGTGGAGATTACTTGCCACATGATGGTGAACGTCCACATATGGCACTTCGCACAGATGGACTTAAAGATTTAAAGGTTTTAGATGCTGGAGATTTATTGATGCCTGGTGGAGATTTAAAGAAATCTCTTGAAATGTTGGCAGTAGCAACCGAAAAAATTTCACGCGCCGGAATCATTCCTGTGATTCTCGGTGGAGACCACTCCATCGCCTCTGCCGATGTTGCAGGTATCGCAGCGCACCGCGGACTTGGGAAAATTTCGATGATTCACTTTGATGCACACGCCGATACTGGCGATTCACAATTTGGAGCACTTGAAGGACACGGAACACCGATGCGCCGCCTTATTGAATCTGGTGCGGTTCGTGGCGATAAATTCTTGCAATTAGGTTTACGTGGATATTGGCCAGGGGATCAAACCCTGAAGTGGATGCGCGATCAAGGTATGCGCAGCTATGAAATGACAGAAATTCATCACCGCGGGTTAAATGTTGTTTTAGATGAATCTTTTGCAACGCTGACCGATCAGTGCGATGGCGTTTTCTTATCTGTAGATATCGATGTAGTTGATCCAGGCATGGCGCCCGGAACAGGAACCCCAGAACCTGGTGGAATGACTAGTCGCGAATTACTCGAAGCGGTTCGTCGAATTTGTCTAGAGCTACCAGTAGTTGGAATTGATGTTGTTGAAGTTGCGCCAGCATTTGATAGCGCAGATATCACAGCAATACTTGCTAACCGTGTTGTTCTTGAAGCATTAAGTGCAATTGCAAAGCGCAAATCAGGTAAGCCTTACTCACCAACTCAGAACTTATTGGACCGCTAGTTAATTAGGCGCTGACAAGAGATTCATTGAGAACTGCGGTTATCGCTTCATCAAGAATAGATAAACCTTCTCGCAATAAATCTTCAGGAATAACTAGTGGTGGAATTAAACGAATTACGTTCGAATAAGTTCCAGCAGTCAGAATAAGCACACCCTTTTCTTGGCAGTACTTAACAATTTTTCCAAGGGCTGCAGTGTTTGGTTCTGTGCCACCAGGGATTACTAATTCGATTGCCTGCATTGCTCCACGACCACGGACTTCACCGATGATTGAATGCTTTGCTTTCATTTTATAGAGTTCATCGCTCATGATTGCGCCGATTTTCTTGGCACGATCTACGAGCTTGTCTTCTTCAATAGTTTTAATTGCTCCTAGCGCTGCGGCGCATGCAACAGGGGAGCCACCATATGTTCCACCTAATCCGCTTGCATGAATTGAATCCATGACATCTGCGCGACCAGTAACGGCGGCAAGTGGTAATCCACCCGCAATTCCCTTGGCGGTTGTAATTAAATCTGGCTCAAGATTTTCATCTTCTGAAGCAAACATCTGTCCTGTGCGGGCAAACCCTGTTTGAACTTCATCTGCAATAAATAGCGCACCATTATCTTTTGCGTATTTCGCTAATCCAGGCATGAAACCTTTAGGTGGAATGATAAATCCACCCTCGCCTTGGATTGGTTCGATAACGATTGCGGCAATGTTCTTTCCGCCAATTTCTTTATCCATTTTATGAATCACAACGTCGAGCGCATCTTTTTCACACGCTGCTGCTCCGCCTTCCCAGCGATATGGGTAAGCCATGGGCATGCGATAAATTTCTGGAGTAAATGGACCAAAACTATCTTTGTATGGCATATTTTTTGCAGTCATACCCATAGTCAAGTTTGTGCGACCGTGATAGCCATGTTCAAAGACAACAATTGCTTGACGCTTTGTGAATGAGCGAGCAATCTTGACTGCATTCTCCAGTGCTTCTGCGCCAGAGTTAAGAAGCACTGACTTCTTTGCAAATTTTCCAGGAGTTAAACGGTTAAGAGCTTCGCAGACTTCAATGTATCCAAGGTAAGGAGCAACCATAAAACAAGTGTGTGTGAATTCAGCTACCTGTCGTTGAACATTTTCAACAACGTGTGGTGCGCTATTTCCAACGTTAACAACAGCGATACCTGCACCAAGATCAATAATGTGGTTTCCGTCGACATCTACCAAGATTCCACCAGCTGCTCGTTCAATGACCGCTGGCATCGACATACCAAGTGATGCTGAAACTGCTGCGGCTCTACGAGCAATAATCTGCGTCGATTTTGGTCCTGGGATCGCAGTGATGACTTTACGTTTCTGTTCAACTGGCGCAATTGGTGTACTCATTTCCCCAGTCTACTTTGGCCGTGAGAAGATATCCACATGAGAGACCTGGTGATTCTTGGTTCAACAGGATCTATTGGTGTTCAGGCCCTAGAAATAGTCACTGCTAACCCAGGAAAATTCAGGGTTGTCGGCATCACTTCTGCAGGAAATAACCCACATGCTCTAATTGAACAAGCCAAGAAATTCGATGTCGGAGTCATCGGCACAATCCATAATGCGGAACTGATACGCGAAGCGCTGCCCGGCGTGAGCGTCATTGACGGTGCCGATGCAGCTGCACAGGTGGCATCTATTACATGCGATGTAGTTCTCAATGCAATAACTGGCTCGATCGGATTAGCAGCAACATTAAGTGCCTTAAAAGTTGGAAATCGTTTGGCACTTGCAAATAAAGAATCACTGGTGGCTGCAGGGGATTTAGTTATGTCACTTGCAAAAGAGAATCAGATCATTCCTGTGGATTCAGAACACAGTGCACTGTGGCAATGTCTCATGTCAGGTAAATCCACTGAAGTTTCTAAGTTAATTCTTACAGCATCAGGTGGACCATTTCGTGAGAGAAAAGACCTCTCTTCGGTAACAGTAGATCAAGCATTGGCGCACCCAACGTGGTCAATGGGTCCTGTCATTTCAGTGAATTCAGCAACACTGGTTAATAAAGCCCATGAAATTATTGAAGCTCACTATTTGTATAAAATGGATTATTCACGAGTAGAAGCGGTCATTCATCCAGAATCAGTAATTCATTCGATGGTGGAATTTATAGACGGTGCCACAATTGCTCAAGCAAGCCCACCAAATATGAAGGGCCCAATTGCTTATGCACTTAATTGGCCCAATCGCTTAAGTGCTGCAACGCCAGCAATGGATTGGAAGCAGAAGCATTCATGGAATTTTGAACCCGTGGATCACGAGAAGTTTCCAGCAATTGAGTTAGCCAAACGCTGCGGCGAACTCGGTGGAGGACTTCCTGCAATATTTAATGCTGCAAATGAAGTAGCAGTGCACGCTTTTCTAAAAGGCTCTATATCATTTACATCAATTATGGAGTGTGTAGAGCAAAGCGTTCAACGCCTTGGTGGATCATCCCCAAGTGCGATTCGGGATTTAAGTGATGTCAGCGCTATAGAGCAGGATGCGCAGAGCGTCGCCCGTGAAGTATTAGAACGAATGGTTTCCTCATGAAAATTATTGGAATTTTAGCTTTTGTTATTGCACTCCTGCTTTCGGTCATGATTCACGAATTTGGTCACTACATCACAGCCAAAAAATATGGCATGCGAGTCAGTGAATTCTTCCTCGGCTTTGGCAAAAGATTGTGGTCCTTCACTCGCGGTGAAACAGAGTTTGGAATTAAAGCTATTCCTGCTGGAGGTTACTGCCGCATTGAAGGCATGACTGCAACGGATGAGATGCCACCTGGTGAAGAATCCCGAGCGTTTTATAAAGCTAATTCAGGCCGCAAACTTATAGTTCTTGGTGCAGGTTCATTTCTGCACTTTGTATTGGGATTCATAATTTTGCTTGTTATTTTCGCAGCAATTGGAACTGCAAAACCAACTAACACGATTACACAAATTTCACCGTGCGTTCCTAAGGTCAATGCTGCATGTGCTAAAACAGATCCAAGATCGCCTGCGCAGATCGCTGGATTACAAGTGGGCGATGTCATCACTTCACTTAACAAAATACCTGTTACTAATTGGGCTAAAGATGTTGAAGTGATTCGATCTTCTGCTGGTAAAGAACTCCTCATTGAAATTGATCGAAACGGGCAAGTACAGACTTTTTCAATAATTCCTGCAACACGAGTTGTTGAAGGCAAGGAATATGGATTTCTTGGAATAGTAAATGGCTACGAGCTAGTCAAAGATGCACCCTTTACATCAATTAAAAATTCAGCACTTGTTTCATGGGAGTTTATGAGTAGCAGTGTGAAAGCAATTATTTCGTTGCCATCGAAAATTCCTGCACTGTGGGGTGCCACGGTATCTGGAAGCGAGCGAGATCCAAATGGGCTTGTTGGAATCGTTGGTGTTGCTCAAGTTTCCGGACAAGCAGTGAGCTCTGAAGGCTTAAGCACTGCAGAACGAATTCAAACATTTTTGTTGATCATTGCAAGCCTAAATTTCTTTGTGGGCGTATTTAACTTGCTTCCAATACTTCCACTAGATGGTGGACACATGGCAGTGGCAATAGCTGATGAAATTAGAGCGTTCTTTGCTCGCATTCGAGGAAGAGCTCGCCCAGAAGGAATTAACGTAAATAAGTTGGCACCAGTGACAATGGTTGTATTCATTGTGCTTGCAGCGTTGACAGTTCTGCTCTTGGCGGCAGACATAGTCAATCCTGTGCAACTGAATTTATAGCGCTCATGTCGCAACTTAAAAAGAATTAGGGCAGAATAAAGACATGGTTGATCTCGGAATTCCATCGGCACCACCACAGACCCTTACGCCGCGTCGAAAGACTAAGCAGTTAATGGTTGGCAAAGTTGGTGTTGGTAGTGATTCTCCGGTTTCAGTGCAATCTATGTGCACCACGTTAACTGCTGATGTCAATGCCACACTTCAACAAATCGCCGAACTCACAGCATCGGGATGTCAGATTGTTCGAGTCGCCGTTCCAAGTCAAGATGACGCAGATGCGTTAGCTCAGATTGCTAAAAAATCTCAAATTCCAGTTATTGCAGATATTCATTTTCAACCTAAATATATTTTTGCGGCAATTGATGCCGGGTGCGCAGCTGTTCGCGTTAACCCTGGCAATATCAAACAATTTGATGACAAAGTAAAAGAAGTTGCTAAGGCTGCCGGGGATGCAGGAATTCCGATTCGAATTGGTGTAAATGCAGGTTCCCTTGATCCTCGCTTAATTGCTAAATATGGAAAAGCTACTCCAGAAGCACTAGTTGAATCTGCACTATGGGAAGCAAGCCTCTTTGAAGAGCATGGATTCTCAGATATTAAAATTTCTGTCAAACATCATGATCCCGTGACAATGGTGAATGCATATCGTTTATTGGCATCAAAGTGTGATTATCCATTGCACTTAGGTGTTACAGAAGCTGGACCAATTTTTCAAGGAACAATTAAGTCAGCAACCGCATTTGGAATTTTGCTCGCTGAAGGAATTGGAGACACGATTCGCGTCTCTTTATCCGCGCCTCCAGTGGAAGAAGTCAAAGTTGGTATTTCAATTCTTGAATCTCTTAATTTGCGTCAGAGAAAACTAGAGATCGTTTCATGTCCATCATGTGGTCGCGCACAAGTTGATGTTTATACATTGGCTGAAAAAGTTCAAGCAGGATTGCAAGGTATGACAGTGCCACTACGAGTTGCTGTTATGGGTTGCGTTGTAAATGGTCCGGGTGAGGCTCGTGAAGCAGATCTTGGTGTTGCATCCGGAAATGGAAAAGGACAAATATTTGTTAAAGGCCAAGTAATTAAAACTGTTCCAGAAGCACAAATTGTTGAAACACTCATCGAAGAAGCAATGCGCTTAGCCGAAGAAATGGAAGCTGCGGGTGTCGCTTCGGGCGAACCATCCGTTGATGTTCACTAACCTCACACAACTCACGCCATCCCTCAGGTAGGCTCGCACCATGTTGCGAATGTCCTCACTCTTTTTGCGCACATTGCGCGATGATCCAGCCGATGCTGAAGTCGCAAGCCACAAACTCTTAGTTCGCGCCGGATACATCAGACGAATTGCAGCAGGTATTTACTCTTGGTTGCCACTCGGATACATAACTCTGCGAAACATTGAAAGAGTTGTCCGTGAAGAGATGGATGCTGCAGGATTTCAAGAAGTTCACTTTCCAGCGATGCTTCCAAAAGAGCCTTATGAAGAGACAAATCGTTGGAGTGAGTACGGACCAGAACTATTTAGACTTCAGGATCGCAAGGGCGCGGATTATTTATTAGGTCCAACCCATGAAGAGATGTTTACTCTGATGGTCAAAGGCGAATACTCCTCATATAAAGATTTGCCACTTTCGCTCTATCAAATTCAAACAAAATACCGTGATGAACCTCGTCCACGAAGCGGAATCATTCGAGGTCGCGAGTTCGTAATGAAAGATTCTTATTCTTTTGATATCGACGATGCTGGTTTGGATCTTTCTTATTCGAAACATCGTGAGGCATACGTAAAAACGTTTAAGCGCCTGGGTTTGAGCTACAACATTGTCAGTGCAATGGCGGGTGCAATGGGTGGATCTAAATCTGAAGAATTCCTAGCACCATGTCCAACGGGTGAAGATACATATGTACTCTGCGAAAAATGTGGTTATGCAGCAAATGTTGAAGCGATGAAAACGCTTATTGATGCACCCGCACATAAAGATTTCCCGGCACTTGAAGTATTAGATACTCCAAATACGCCAACGATTGATTCATTAGTTGAAGTCCTTAACTCACAATACGGTGGGGGATATACAGGCGCCGATACTCTAAAAAATGTTATGTTGATGGCAGATAACAAACCAATTGCTGTTTTGGTCCCCGGAGATCGTGAAGTTGATATCAAACGTCTACAAGCGAATTTAATCGGCGTATCTGAACTAAGAATTTTCGAAGAAGAAGATTTTGCAAAGCATCCTAAACTTGTTAAAGGTTACATCGGGCCACAAGATGCTAAAAGTTTTGGAATAACCCTCTATGCCGATCCACGTATTGCTCCAGGAACTGCATGGGTCACTGGTGCTAATAAGAAAAATTGCCATGCACGCAATGTTGTCAATGGTCGAGATTTCACACCTGATGCCTATGTTGAATCCGCTGAAGTTCGTGCCGGTGATTTATGTCCATCATGTAAAGAACCTGTAATTATTGATCGCGCAATTGAGATTGCACATATTTTTCAATTAGGTCGCAAGTATGCACAAGCATTGAATCTAACGGTTTTAGATCAAAACGGAAAAGCACAAGTAGTAACCATGGGTTCATATGGCATTGGTGTTTCGCGTGCGGTCGCCGCAGTTGCAGAACAAACACATGATGAAATCGGTCTTTCATGGCCTATTGAAGTTGCACCCGCAAAGGTACATATCGTTGCAACAGGAAAAGAAGACAAACCCTTTGATGTTGCAGAAAGTATTGGCGTGGAATTAGAAAAATTAGGTATTACAGTTTTGTTAGATGATCGCCGAGATCCAAGTGCTGGTGTTAAGTTTAAAGACGCCGAACTAATAGGTATTCCGATAATTATCGTTGTGGGCAAAGCACTTGAACAAGGCAACGTCGAGATTCGTGTGAGAAAGAGTGGAGAAAAATCCGAAAGTAGCGTTGCAGACGCTGTTAAAAATATCGCATCGATACTTTCAAAGCTTTCGTAATCCATGTTTGGTGATATTTCTCAAGCAACAATTTTCTTTCTTATTCTTGCCGCATTTAGTGCCGGATTAGTCGATGCCATTGCAGGTGGCGGTGGCCTCATTCAACTTCCCGCACTTTTAATTGGACTACCGCAAGTAAGCACTGTTGAAGTTCTGGGCACTAACAAAGTTGCATCAATTTTTGGCACGAGCGCATCTGCTCTGATGTATCGGCGTAGCGTAAAGACAGATGCAAAATTCTTGGCTTCAATGGCAATTCCTGCATTCATCGGATCGGTTTTAGGAGCGCTGAGCGCTTCGAAAATTCCAACGCAATCAATGCGGCCAATTGTTTTCATCTTGCTTGTAGCTGTTGCAATATATACATGGCGAAAACCAGATCTCGGTGCCATAGAGCTACTTCGCCATGACGCAAAGAAGCGTTTTTCAATTTCTGCATTGGCAGGAGTAGTTATTGGTTTCTATGATGGAATTTTTGGACCTGGCACAGGTTCGTTTTTAATGTTGACTTTGATTTATCTAGGATTCGCATTTTTAAGCGCATCTGCAATTGCCAAGGTGGTTAATGTTTCAACAAACCTAGGTGCAATTCTGGTTTTTGGGTTTCACGGAGCAATTATTTGGCAGGTGGCACTGGTGTTGGCTATAGCGAACATCGTTGGGGGATTGATGGGAGCGCGCTTGGCAATTAGTGGCGGTTCTACCTTAATTCGAAAGGTTTTTCTTCTTGTCACTCTTGCACTCATTGTGAAAGTGGGAATAGACACCGTAACGAATTGGTAAGTTTAGAATTATCAGGTTATTATTTACCTACAACTTAATAGAAAGAAGAACAAAATGTCTCTCAGTGAGAAAATAACTGAACTTGTACAACCAGCTGTTGAAAGTGCTGGCTTCTTTCTTGAGGATGTACATGTACTTTCACCCGGCAGCCACAGAATCATTACGTGTATCGTCGATGGACAGACTCCACTTAACTTAGATCAAGTAACCAGCGTTTCTCGAAATATTTCAGAGTTGTTAGACACTGCAGATTTTATGGGCGAAACTGCTTTTACCTTGGAAGTAACTTCACCAGGAGTTGATCGTCCACTCACTCTGCCTCGCCATTGGCAAAAAAATGTTAAACGCCTAGTTAAAGTTGTCAATCTAGATGGTTCAGTTGTTAGTGGAAGAATTTTAGCCGTAGAAGAATCTCATGTAATTTTAATCGAAGACATTAAGGGCAAATCAAAAGAACATACTGTTGCGTTTGCAGATGTTAAGCGAGCCACAGTGGAAATTGAATTTAATCGAAAAGGTGATCTCTGATGAATGTAGAGATTGCAGCCCTTACGGAATTAACTTCTGAGAAGAAAATTTCATTTGAGCAGCTAGTCACTGCAATTGAAATCGGTGTTCTTACGGCATATAACGAAAATCCAGATGCTAAACGTCAGGCACGGGTATCTCTTGATCGCGAAACTGGTGAGATTCAAATACTCGTGCCCACCTTTAATGAAATCGGAGAGAAAATCTCTGAAGATAGAGATGAACCAGAAGGATTCGCGCGAATAGTAACTTCGACTGCGCGCCAGGTTATCAAGATGAAAATGCGTGAAGTAAACGATGCCGACATTGTCGGAGAGTTCACAGCATCCGTCGGTGATGTCGTTTCTGGCATCGTGCAACAAGGCAGAGATCCAAAGATGATTCATGTGAATTTGGGTCGCGTTGAAGGAAAAATTCCACCCCAAGAACAAGTTCCTGGTGAGATTTATCAACATGGAGATCGCATCAAATGTTTTGTAGTTGAAGTTAAGCAAGGTTTAAAAGGACCAGAAATAATGCTTTCTAGATCCCACCCAGCACTTGTTAAACAATTATTCGCACTTGAAGTTCCTGAAATTACTGATCGAATTGTTGAAATTATGGCTGTGGCACGCGAAGCAGGTCATCGCACAAAAATTGCAGTGCGCACACATCGCGCTGGGGTAAGTCCTAAAGGTTCGCTCATTGGGCCTGTTGGTTCACGTGCACGTGCTGTTATGGATGAGTTACATGGAGAAAAAATTGACATCGTTGATTGGTCAGAAGATCCAGCTGTCTTCGTTGCGCATGCGTTAGCACCAGCAAAAGTTTCTCGAGTGGAAATTACGGATCTACTTTCACGAAGTGCAAAAGTGACAGTCCCGGATTACCAACTTTCGCTAGCAATTGGTAAAGATGGGCAGAACGCTCGCTTGGCCGCCAGACTTACAGGCTGGCGCATAGATATCCATCCGGATACGCCTGCAACTGAGTGAGAATTTCTACAAAGGAGCGCGCAAGCGGTACAGTAAGCCTGTTGAATTCGAGTGATTGGCAGAGGCAGTGAGTATCAATTCGATACGAACATGCATAACGTGCCGAAAGCAATCGAGTCCGACATCTCTTTTAAGAGTGGTTTGTATTGATGGGGCTCTTGTCCTGGATAACGAAAAATCACTTCCTGGAAGAGGCGCTTGGGTACATCAGAGTTGCTTAGCAACTGCGATATCTCGGGGCGCATTTAAATACGCACTAAAGCTAACGGAACAACCAAACGAATTGGATGCGAAAGATATGAAACTCAAATGAGCTCGTTCAGGTTATGAGGCTTTACAACTAAGGCTCGCATCCCCTAGATCAATATCTAGAAAAAGAGATTGCGGGCCAAGACAGGAGAACTGTGTCAAAGGTCCGCGTACATGAGTTGGCAAAACAACTCGGTATGGAGAGCAAGGTTGTTCTTGCAAAACTCCAAGAAATGGGCGAATTTGTTCGCTCAGCATCATCAACTGTAGAAGCACCCGTTGTACGACGTCTCATAGAGATGTATCCGGATGCAAAGCCAGTAGAAGAGAAAAAGCCAGTAAAGAAAGCAGCTGCAAAAAAGGCTGCAGCAAAAGCTCCCAAGGAAGTTAATCCCGAACTTGCAGCAGAGTTAGCCGCAGAACTCGGCGTTGATCTCGAAGCGCTTAAGGCTTCTCGCGCAGAATCAATTGCGCCTGCGCAAGTAAACACATCGACACCAAGTTCTGAAACACCAGCACCTGCTGATGCAACTAAGAAGTCAGCAACACCACGTCCTGGTAACAATCCATTTTCAACTGGTGGCGCAGTTCCACGCCCACCACGTCCTGGTAACAATCCATTTTCAACTGGTGGCGTAGTTCCGCGTCCGCCACAACGTCCAACTGGTGCACCAGGTGCACCGCGTTCAGGAATGTCAGGACCACGTCCTGGTTCTGTGCGTCCAGGTTTTGCAGCGCGACCATCTTCACCGCGTCCACCTTCAACAGGTAATTTCCCACCACGTACTGGTGCGCCATCTACTGGTGCAGCAAATTCAAGTCCTTATAAAACTACTGGCGGCGGTGCACCTGCTCCAGGTGGTCGTCCAGGTGGCGGACCAAATCGCGGTGGCGGTCGCGGCGGTGCCGGCGGTGCATTTGGAAAAAATCAAAGTAAGAGCAGCAAGCGCAAACCAAAGAGTAGAAAAGCGCTGCGCGATGAATTCGACAATATGCAAGCACCACAACTTGGTGGAGCAGTTATTCCTCACGGTGATGGTAAGACTCAGATTCGCATGCGTCGTGGCTCATCACTTGCAGACTTTGCAGAAAAAATTGGTGCAGATCCAGCAGCACTCGTTGCAGCACTATTTCACTTAGGAGAAATGGTTACCGCAACTCAATCAGTGGATGCTGATACGTTCGAAATTCTTGGTGCACAACTTGGATATCAGATTCAAATTGTTAGCCCAGAAGATGAAGATCGTGAGCTACTACAAGGTTTCGATATCGATCTCGGTGAAGAACTTGAAAGTCTTGATCAAGATCGACTAGTTGCTCGTCCACCAGTGGTAACTGTGATGGGTCACGTAGATCATGGTAAAACTCGTTTGCTAGATGCTGTTCGACAGACCGAAGTTGTTAAGAGTGAAGCTGGTGGAATTACGCAGCACATTGGCGCCTATCAGATTCACCATGATCACAACGGAACCAACCGTGCGATTACATTTATCGATACACCAGGTCACGAAGCGTTTACAGCGATGCGTGCTCGTGGCGCAAAAGTCACCGATATTGCTGTTCTTGTAGTCGCAGCCGATGACGGTGTTATGCCTCAGACGATTGAAGCCCTTAACCACGCACAAGCAGCAGATGTTCCAATCGTTGTAGCTGTTAACAAAGTTGATAAGGAAGGCGCAAATCCTGACAAGGTTCGCCAGCAATTAACTGAGTACAACTTGGTCGCAGAAGAGTACGGCGGAGACACAATTTTCGTAAACGTCTCTGCGAAATCAGGTTTGGGAATTGATGCACTCATCGATTCAATTCTTCTCACCGCTGATGCTGCAATTGATCTTCGCGCTATTGCAGATGATGAAGCACGTGGTGTGGCAATTGAAGCTCACCTCGATCGTGGACGTGGACCTGTTGCAACAGTGCTCGTACAACGTGGAACTCTAAAAGTTGGAGATGCAATCGTTGCTGGTGGATCATTTGGTCGTGTTCGAGCAATGCTCGATGAACACGGTGAAAATGTTCTCGAAGCCGGACCATCTCGCCCAGTACAGGTTCTCGGATTTACATCGGTACCAAGTGCTGGCGATACATTCTTAGTTGCAGATGAAGATAGAACTGCGCGACAGATTGCTGAAAAGCGTCAAGCAGCTGAACGTAATGCCCAGCTCGCAAAAGCACGCAAGAAGGTTTCACTCGAAGACTTCATGGAGCAATCAAAGATCACAACACTTAACCTTATTCTCAAGGGCGATGTGAGTGGATCTGTGGAAGCACTCGAAGATGCACTGCTACAACTAGATGTTGGCGCTGAAGTTGATCTTCGCGTTATTCACCGTGGAGTTGGCGCAATTACAAAGAGTGACATCACCCTTGCGTCAGCATCTACTGCAGTTGTGATTGGTTTTAACGTTAAGCCAGAACCACAAACTGCGGTATTCGCCGATCAAGAAGGCGTTGAAGTTCGCTTCTATTCTGTGATTTATCAAGCAATTGAAGAGATCGAATTATCACTTAAGGGCTTACTCAAGCCAGAATTTGAAGAAATTGTTCTGGGTAACGCAGAAGTTCGCGACATCTTTAAATCAAGCAAGGCTGGAAACATTGCTGGTTCCATGGTTCTAGATGGAATTATTCGCAGAAATGCAAAGGCTCGCTTGATGAGAAATGGTGATGTGATCACAGATAACCTGACAATCGATTCGCTCAAGCGCTTTAAAGATGATGCCACTGAAGTCCGTGAAGGATTTGAATGCGGTATTGGTGTTGGAACGCTCAAAGAAATGCTTGTGGGCGACACAATTCAGGTCTACGAAATGCGCGAGAAGAAGCGAGCATAAATCGTGGGCACATCGCATCGCAGTCAAAAAGTTGCCGACCGCATCAAAGTTGTTGTTGCAGGCCTGCTCGAGGGAAAAATTAAAGATCCTCGACTAGGTTTTGTAACGGTTACTGATGCGCGTGTGACTGGGGACTTACAACATGCATCGATTTTTTATACGGTCCTTGGCGATGACGAACAACGTGAATCCACTGCCGCAGCACTTGAAAGTGCTAAAGGAGTAATTCGATCATCCGTTGGTAAAGACTTAGGCGTTCGGGTAACACCATCAATCGAGTTTTTTCTAGATGGACTACCAGAGAGCGCACTTGCACTTGATTCTTTGTTGGCAAAAGTTCGTGAGCAAGATGCAGAAGTTTCTAAGCTGCGCAAAGAAGCAAATTATGCGGGCGAATCAGATGCGTATAAAGCACCAAAAATTATTGATAACAGCAATAAACCAGCCCCAGTTGATCGCATCACTAACTGGGATGACGTTTGAAAAATATGTCTACAACAGATGGGTTTGTAGTTGTAGATAAAGCTGGCGCAATGACAAGTCATGATGTTGTATCTGTTGGGCGACGCGTATTGGGTACACGTAAAGTTGGACACGCTGGGACATTGGATCCAATGGCAACTGGCATATTAATTCTTGGGTTTGGTCACGGAACTAGATTGCTTCAATACATCACCGATGGTGATAAGTCCTATAGAGCAACCATTTCACTCGGGGCCGCAACCGTAACTGATGATGTCGAAGGCGAAGTAATTTCTCGAGCTAGTGCTTCAGATTTATTGAAAGTCACTGATGAAGAAATCAAAAAGGTTCTATCCGAAATGCGGGGTGTCATTTCTCAACGTCCGAGTTCTGTCTCTGCAGTTAAAGTAGATGGAAAGCGTGCACATGAGCGAGTAAGAGCGGGTGAAGTATTTGAGTTGGCATCGCGCGAAGTAACTATTTCGCAATTAGATGTTACGCAAATTCGCCGCAGTGAAAAAGCTATTGAAATTGATATTGAAGTAACGTGCTCAGCCGGAACATTTATTAGAGCTATTGCTCGTGATTTAGGAAATGTACTAAACGTTGGGGGACATCTGACGGTTCTGCGCCGCACCAGAGTGGCATCCTTTGGCGAAGATGTAGCCACGCCATTTGAGGATTTTAAATCTGGCCAATTTAAGTCTTTGGGATTAGTTGAAGTTGCACGGAGAATTTTTCAGGTTCGTGAGATTGATTTAGTTGAGTCCCAAGAACTATCTTTTGGACGCAAAATTTCTGCTTCACCTAGTGCGCAGATTTATGCTGCTATCTCCGAGTCCAATGAATTAATTGCGTTGCTGGAAAATCGAGAAGATGGAGCAAAACCAATTGCAGTTTTCGCTCCTGCGAATTGAAGTGGCAGAATACGTATATGAGTAAGCGCGTAGTTGCAATTGGTGTCTTCGATGGAGTTCATCGTGGTCACCAAGAAATTCTCAATCGCGCCAAGGAAATCGCCGACGGTGGATCAGTAATTGCCCTGACATTTGATCCACATCCAGCGACAGTATTTGCACCAGAGCGTGCACCAAAACTTCTCGTAACTCTTTCAGATCGAGTTGTCTTACTGAAAATTCACAATGCAGATCAAGTAGCGGTCATCAAATTCGATACAAAATTTGCGCAGATGTCCCCGCAGGATTTTGTCGAGAACGTTCTTGTGAATCAATTACAAGCCAGCGATATTGTCGTGGGCGAGAATTTTACGTATGGGCACAAAGCCGAGGGAAATATTGATTCATTGCGAGCAAGTGGTAAATCTAAGAATTTTGACGTACACGTGCTGTCTATCTCTACAGATGAAAATCAAAATATTTCATCTTCACGAATTCGTACATTAGTCAAAGATGGTCACGTTGAATCTGCACGTGATTTACTCACCAGACCTCATCGCTTGGATGGAATTGTTATTCACGGCGAAGCGCGCGGACGTGAAATCGGATATCCAACTGCAAATTTAGGAAACATCGAAGGTCAATGTATTCCGGCTGATGGCGTATATGCAGGATGGCTTACTGTTGGAATAAATCGTTGGCCAGCAGCAATTTCAATTGGCACCAATCCAACATTTGATGGAGATCGCGCTAGAAGTGTTGAAGCGTATGCACTCGATCAAGTTGGTTTAGATTTATATGATCAAGGAGCAACCATTGAATTTGGTTGGAGATTAAGAGATACCCTCAAATTTGATGGACTTGATCCACTCCTTGAACAGATGGCAAAAGATTGCCAACGTGCGCGGGAATTGACTGAGGAATAGCCTCGATTTCCTCTATCCACAGCACCGCTGGTAACCTATGCCACGTCCAACGAGAAAAAGAGTTTCCGTGTGGCAAACCGGCAACCATCGTGGCCCAGTAAAAGGAGATGCAAGAAATGGCATTAACACCAGAAGTAAAGAAAGAAATCGTTGCTAAATACGGCAACTCCGCTACTGACACAGGAAGCCCTGAAGCTCAGATCGCGTTGTTATCAAAGCGTGTAGATGAAATTACTTTTCACCTTCAAACTAACCCACATGATCACCACAACCGTCGTGGTCTTTTGTTATTAGTTGGTCAGCGCCGACGCATTCTTCAGTACCTCTCAAAGACAGACATCAATCGCTACAGAGCGATTATTGAAAAACTCGGCATTCGCCGTTAATTAGACACAACTACTAGCCGCGTGGGCAATGGTCCTCGGTAGTGGTTTCCGGAAAAATTAGTGCATCAAAATTGCACGTCCGTGAACTTCGATCGAAGATTCATTGTGCTCGACTCGGCTGTAGTCGAGAATAGGAGCGACCCATGGAGGGTCAAGAGATTCAATCCGCCGTTGCAGTAATTGATAACGGCAAGTTCGGAAAACGAGAAATTCGTTTTGAAACAGGCCGCCTTGCAAAGCAAGCAGCCGGAGCAGCAGCAGTTTATTTAGATGATCAGACAATGATTTTCTCAGCAACTACTGCTTCTAAAACACCAAAGGATCAATTTGATTTCTTTCCTTTAACAGTAGATGTTGAAGAGAAGATGTATGCAGTTGGTCGCATTCCAGGATCATTTTTCCGTCGTGAAGGACGTCCATCAGAAGATGCGATTCTGACTTGCCGCTTAATTGATCGACCATTGCGTCCATCATTTGTTAAGGGTCTTCGCAATGAAGTTCAAATTGTTGTAACAGTAATGGCGCTAGATCCAGACCACATGTATGACGTGATCGCGATCAATGCTGCTTCAATGTCAACACAATTAGCAGGTCTTCCATTTTCTGGTCCAATTGGTGGCGTTCGCGTTGCACTTATTGAAGGTCAATGGATTGCATTCCCAAATCACTCACAACTTGATAAAGCTGTATTTGATATGGTCGTTGCAGGTCGTGTGACTAAAGATGATGTTGCAATCATGATGGTTGAAGCAGAAGCTACTTCACAGACAATTGACTTGATTAAAGGTGGCGCACCAACTCCTACGGAAGAAGTTGTTGCCCAAGGCCTTGATGCTGCAAAACCATTTATTAAGGTTCTTTGCGATGCACAATCAAAGCTTGCCAAGGTGGCTGCAAAGCCAACTGCTGAATTCCCAGTCTTCTTGGATTACCAAGACGATGTTTTTGCAGCTGTTGAAAAAGCCGCAAAGGATCAACTTGCAAAGGCAATGACAATTTCAGGCAAGCAAGAGCGCGAAACAAAGATTGATGAAATTAGTGCCTCCGTTAAAGAGTCAGTAAGTGCACAATTTGAAGGACGCGAAAAAGAAGTTCCTGCAGCATTTCGCTCTCTTACAAAGAAATTAGTACGTCAACGCGTATTGCGCGAAAAGATTCGTATCGATGGACGTGGATTGCGCGATATTCGCCCACTCTCTGCAGAAGTTGAAGTGATTCCTCGTGTTCACGGTTCAGCAATCTTTGAACGTGGTGAGACACAGATTCTTGGTATCACAACTCTTAACATGCTTAAGATGGAGCAACAGCTCGATACTCTCAATCCAGAAAATCACAAGCGTTATATGCACAACTACAACTTCCCACCATATTCAACTGGTGAAACAGGTCGTGTTGGAACACCTAAGCGCCGCGAAATCGGTCACGGTGCTCTTGCAGAGCGCGCATTGATTCCAGTTCTGCCAACTCGCGAAGAGTTCCCTTACGCAATTCGTCAGGTCTCTGAAGCACTTGGTTCAAATGGTTCAACTTCTATGGGTTCAGTTTGTGCATCAACTCTTGCACTATTTAATGCTGGAGTACCACTTCGTGCGCCAGTTGCAGGCATTGCAATGGGTCTGATTTCAGATGATGTTGATGGCAAAGTTGAATACGTTGCTTTAACAGACATCCTTGGTGCAGAAGATGCATTTGGCGATATGGACTTTAAAGTCGCCGGAACTAAGGACTTCGTTACAGCACTTCAATTAGATACCAAGCTTGATGGAATTCCAGCATCAGTTCTTGCTGGAGCACTTCTACAAGCAAAAGAAGCGCGTCTTGCAATTCTGGATGTAATGAATGAAGCGATTGACTCACCGGATGAGATGAGTCCATTTGCTCCACGAATTATTTCTGTGAAAATTCCAGTAGATCAGATTGGTGCAGTGATTGGTCCTAAGGGCAAGATCATTAACCAGATTCAAGATGAGACTGGCGCAGACATTTCAATTGAAGATGATGGAACTATTTATATCGGTGCAACCGATGGACCATCAGCTGAAGCTGCTCGCGCACAAATTAATGCGATTGCTAATCCAACAATGCCTGAGGTTGGCGAACGCTACCTCGGTACTGTTGTAAAGCTTGCAGCATTTGGTGCCTTCATTTCACTTATGCCAGGTAAAGATGGCTTGCTCCACGTATCTCAGATTCGCAAGATGCATGGTGGAAAGCGCATTGAAAACCTAGAAGAAGTTATGAAAGTTGGAGACAAGATTCAGGTTGAAATTGGTGAAATTGATCCAAAGGGAAAACTTTCGCTTGTTCCGGTCCTTGAAGAAGGCGCGGCTTCAGCCGAATAAATGTCAGTTCGTCGCACAGTATTGCCCAGCGGTCTGCGTATCGTTACTGAGGAAGTTTCTTCAGTTCGAAGTGCAGCCGTTGGCATCTGGGTAAATGTAGGTTCTCGTGATGAAGCACCAGCTACTGCTGGTGCTTCTCACTTTTTAGAACATCTTTTGTTTAAGGGAACACCGAGTAGAAATGCGCTAGAAATTTCATCAGCCATCGAATCTGTTGGTGGAGAAATGAATGCCTTTACCAGCAAGGAATACACCTGCTTCTATGCTCGAGTGATAGATACCGATCTGCCAATGGCTGTTGATGTTATTTCAGATTTAATTACATCATCTATTGTGACTGCAGAAGATGTAGACGCTGAAAGAAAAGTCGTTCTTGAAGAAATTGCCATGCGCGATGATGATCCCAGTGACTTAGTCCATGATTTATATGCTGAAACGTATTACGGCGATACAGCTTTGGGACGCCCAATTTTGGGAACTATCGATTCAATCAACAATATGTCTCGAAATACAGTTTTTAATTATTACAAGAAGCGTTATTTACCTCAAGACTTAGTAGTTGCTGTAGCTGGAAATATTAAACACAAGCGTGTAGTTGCAATGGTTGAAGAAGCACTTTCACGAGATAACTTCTTGGATGTGCAAGGAACACCTCAAATTCGTCCCAACACTGCTGTTAAACGTGGAAAACAAGGACGCGTCGGCATTATTTATCGAAAGAGCGAACAAGCACATATGTTTTACGGAATGGAAGGTGTCGCGCGCAACGATGATCGCCGCTTCACGATGGGAGTACTTTCTTCAGCGCTAGGTGGCGGAATGTCTTCTCGGTTGTTCCAAGAAATTCGCGAAAAGCGTGGCTTGGCTTACTCCGTTTATTCCTATGCCCAACAATTTGCTGGTTCAGGTCAGATTGGTTTTTACGCAGGATGTAATCCAAGTAAAGCCACTGAAGTAATAAACATTATTCAAGAGGTGCTTGCCGACGTTGCAACTAATGGAATGTCACATGAAGAGATTGAAAGAGCAAAGGGAGCCGTTCGAGGCTCATTAGTACTTAGCCAAGAGGACTCAGCCTCTCGCATGAGTCGAATCGGTAAGAGTGAGATTGTCTATGGCGACATCATGGGCTTTGATGAAATTCTTAAGGCAGTCGCACGCGTAACACCGGAAGATGTTCGTGTAATTGCCAGCGAATTTCTAACCAAAACGCCTACCCTTGGAGTTGTAGGTCCCTATAAGAGCGAAAGCCTCTTCGAAAAAGTTCTTGCGAAAGGAAGTACACGATGAGTGCAAATATCCGCGTTGGTGTACTTGGTGCTCGCGGACGTATGGGCGCTGAAGTGGTTAAGGCTGTAACAAATGCAAGTGATCTTGACCTCGTTGCACAACTAGATCTTGGTGACTCACTAGATCAATTAGTAACTAGTGGTGCACAGGTAGTCGTTGATTTCACGACACCAGATAGTGTGATGAAAAACCTAGAATTTTTAATTCAAAATGATATTCATGCAGTAGTTGGCACAACTGGTTTTGATTCAGCACGCATTGATTCCTTGAGCAAAGAATTGTCTAAGCATCCTAAGGTTGGCGTTCTCATCGCACCGAATTTTGCAATCGGTGCAGTTCTAATGATGGAATTTGCAGAAAAAGCTGCGCGTTACTTTGAATCCGCGGAAATAGTTGAAATGCACCATCCTGCAAAAGTGGATGCACCCAGTGGGACTGCCGCTCGCACAGCAGAATTAATGACACAGGCACGAAAAGATTCAAAAAAGGGAGCAATGCCTGATGCGACCAAGCAATCTTTAGAAGGTGCGCGTGGAAGCAAAGTTGGAGATATTCCGATTCACTCTATTCGTGCACAAGGTTTGGTTGCCCACCAAGAAGTTCTACTCGGCGGTGTTGGCGAAACTTTAACGATTAGACATGATTCACTTGATCGTGCTGGCTTTATGCCAGGAGTTTTACTCGGTGTTAGAAGCGTTATAAATCATCCAGGCCTAACTCATGGCCTAGATAAATTCATGTAAGGGAAAATTAAATGTCAAAAGAACAGATCACTATGTATGGTGCTGACTGGTGCGGAGATTGCCGTCGCTCAAAGAGATTACTCGCCGAATTAGGGGTGCAATACACACACATTGATGTTGAAGAAGATCTCACTGCGGCCGACAAAGTTCGCGAAATCAACGGCGGCGCTCAATCGATTCCTGTCATTGTTTTTTCAGATGGGACTCATCTAACAGAACCATCAGATATGGATTTAACAGCTAAATTGAAATCTCTTTCAATAATCTAAAGAAAGTTATAGACAGCCGCAGAACTAATCGCGGCGCTGAGAACAACAACTGGAAAAGGTGCTTTAAAAATCAGTGCAATAATTGCTGCGGCCAGTCCAACTAAGCGGTGATCAATAACAATGGCGCTTTTGATTGTCACGCTTTGAACCGCAACTAGTGCGCTTAGAAGCGCTATCGGAATCAGTAAGTTTATTCTCTTAATGAGCGGATGAGATAGAAACTTCTCAGGAACGCTATGACCGGAAAACTTAAGCGCATAAGCAATTACGCTAGTTCCAATCACACCAAGCCATAACGTATCCATTATTTGGCAATCCTTAATCCGGCGATTACTGCGATTACGGCAGTTCCAATAATTGGCAATCCAGCGGGCAAAAATGGTGTTGTGGCTATCGCAAATGCCGCAGCAATAAGTGCTAATAACTTATCTGATGAATTTTTTAGTCGTGGCCACACAAGGCCAAGAAATGCTGCCGGCACTGCAGCGTCTAATCCCCAAGCAGAAGGATCGCCCATTGCCTTTGCACCGAGTGCTCCAGCGAGTGTAAAAAGATTCCAGAAGATGAAAACTCCGAATCCAGTGAGCCAAAATCCTTCGCGCATTGCAGATTCGCCACGCGCTTCTTGAGAAAGGCTGACACCAGTGGATTCATCAATTGTTATCTGAGCTGCTATCACTCTTTTAAATCCGCGTACTTTAAGAATTGGAGCCATCAGCACTCCATATAAACCATTTCTAATTCCTAATAATGATGCGGTTGCAATGCCACTGAGTGCGCCGCCTCCGGCGCCAATTACTCCGATGACTGCAAATTGAGAGGCACCAGAGAAAGTAAGAAGTGAGAGTAAGCAACTTTGCAGAACGCTAAATCCATTGGCAACTGCTGCTGCACCAAATGCAACGCCATATGCGCCAACGGTGATGGAAACGCTGAGAGAATCGCGAAATGTGGGGGAAGCAACTCTAGACACACCCATATTCTGTCGTACAAATCCAACGGCGCAAAGCGCCCTCTAGATAAGGTCGCACCATGAGCGAGTCCGAGATAGTTTTTAGAAGCGATGTAACCGTAGAACTTGTAAAAGCAAGTGCTAGTGATGCTGATGTTATTTGGGCTGCTCGTGTATCTACTGCCGGTGAACAATCGATGGAAGAAATTGGCGAGGATCCAGCCCGCTCAGAGGGGCTCATAAATTATTTGGCTCGCGAACGTCATGGCTCACCTTTTGAACATACTTCAATGACTTTTTTTATCTCCGCACCTATTTTTGTATTCCGTGAATTCATGCGTCACAGAATTGCTTCATATAATGAAGAAAGTGGCAGATACCGCGAACTCAAGCCTGTTTTCTATGTTCCAAGTACTGATCGTAAATTGATTCAAGTGGGCAAAACAGGTTCCTATACTTTTGTTGATGGAACAACAGAGCAGTACGAAACTTCTGTTAAGGCCATGAAAGACGCGTACGTTGTTGCCTATGAGCAATATCAAAAAATGTTAGATGTCGGTATTGCCCGTGAAGTTGCTCGCGTAGTTCTTCCGGTAGGACTTTATTCTTCGATGTATGTGAGCATGAACTCACGCGCACTTATGAATTTCTTATCACTTCGTACTGCGCGTGAAGGTTCTCATTTTCCAAGTTACCCTCAACGCGAAATTGAGATGGTTGCTGAGAAGATGGAAGCTGAATTTGCTAAATTAATGCCGCTTACGCATAAGGCATTTGAGAAATCTGGACGCATTGCGCCCTAACTAGGCGATAGCCTTAGCCCATGACAACGCAAGCGCCATTCGGGCGGCTATCTACAGCGATGGTGACTCCTTTTAAAAAGGATTTATCTATTGATTGGGATGGCGTTGCAACCTTGGCGCAACACTTACTTTCTACTGGTCATGATGCAATTATCGTTAATGGCACCACAGGTGAAGCACCAACAACTAGTGATGATGAAAAAGATCAAATAGTTAAAGTTGTAAAAGATGCTGTTGCCGGAAAGGCAAAAGTTGTAGCGGGTGCCGGAAATAACGAGACGACGCATTCAGTTGAACAAGCGTTACGTGCACAAAAAGCTGGTGCAGACGGATTACTCGTCGTCACTCCGTATTACAACAAACCACCGCAAGCTGGAATCGAAGCTCACTTTCGCGCAATTGCAGATGCCACCGACTTGCCAGTGATGATGTATGACATTCCGGGACGCACTGGAATGCAGATAGAACCTGACACGATTGTTAAATTATCCGAACATCCACGCATCGTGGCTCTCAAGGATGCCAAAGGCGATGTGGCTTCGACATCGTGGGTAATTAAAAGATGCGGAATCCCTGTTTATTCAGGAGATGATATTTTGAATTTGCCACTGTTATCTGTTGGAGCAGTTGGTTTTGTTTCAGTGTGTGGACATACTGTTGGAAAAGATTTACGCGAAATGCTCGATTCATGGTTTGCCGGAAATACTGCTCGTGCACTTGAAATTCATCAAAAATTACTACCAGTCTTCACTGGAACATTCCGCACGCAAGGTGCGATTTTAACTAAAGCTGCTCTTAATTTGATGGGGCTACCTGGCGGATACACACGCTTACCTTTAGTAGATGCAACTGATGCACAAATTGCACAGTTGCGTGAAGACTTACGCGCAGGTGGCGTAACTCTTCGCTCATGACACATCCACATCCAGAGCTCGGAACTCCTCCTAAATTAGCGCCAGGTGCACTACGTATTGTCGCACTTGGTGGCTTGGCTGAAATCGGTCGAAACATGACCGTATTTGAATGCAATGGAAAACTATTAATTGTTGATTGCGGAGTGTTATTTCCTGAAGAGAATCAACCCGGAATTGATTTAATTCTTCCTGATTTTTCATATATCCGCGATCGACTATCTGATGTCTTGGCAATAGTTCTAACTCATGGACACGAAGATCACATTGGCGCAGTGCCTTACTTACTTCGCGAACGTGCAGATATTCCGCTTTATGGATCAGCGCTGACTCTTGCGCTAATTACTGCCAAACTAAAGGAACATAGAATCACGCCTTTAACACGTGAAGTTCGCGAAGGTGGCCAAGAAGACGTTGGACCATTTGATTTGGAATTTGTTGCCGTCAATCACTCAATTCCAGATGCGTTGGCAATCGTTATCAATACTCCTGCTGGTCGTGTTTTGCACACCGGTGATTTTAAGATGGATCAATTGCCGTTAGATGGACGCATCACTGATTTACGAACCTTTGCTCGTTTAGGTGAAGAAGGCGTTGACATGTTCCTGGTGGATTCAACGAACGCTGATGTTCCGGGATTCACAGCCTCTGAACGAGAAATTATGCCCGTCCTTGATCGCGTCTTTAGATCGACGAAGCGCAGAATAATTGTTGCATCATTTTCATCTCACGTTCACAGAATTCAGCAAGTAATCGACACCGCAGCTATTCATAATCGCAAAGTAGCTTTCATCGGACGTTCGATGGTTCGAAATATGGGAATAGCTAGCGATCTTGGGTATCTCAATATTCCTGGAGATATTCTATTTGATGCTAAGGAGCTTGATTCCTACGATGACAATGTTGTTTTAATCTGCACTGGATCACAAGGCGAACCAATGGCTGCGCTTTCTCGTATGGCCAATGGTGATCATCAAATTCGAGTTGGCGATGGCGACACAGTTATTTTGGCTTCATCGCTGATTCCTGGAAATGAAAATTCTGTCTTTCGTGTAATAAATGAGTTAACTCGATTTGGCGCCAAAGTTGTTCATAAGGCAAATGCGATGGTGCACGTTTCAGGACACGCTGCCGCAGGTGAATTGCTCTACTGCTACAACATCGTTAAGCCAAAATATGTAATGCCGGTTCATGGTGAATGGCGTCATTTGAAAGCAAATGCTGAGATTGCAATAAACGCAGGGGTTCCGCGCGAGAACACAATCGTGATTGAAAATGGTGTTGTTGTTGATTTAGTAGATCATGTTGCCCAAGTTGTGGGCGGCGTTCCATGTGGATTTGTTTTTGTTGACGGCCAGAGTATTGGCGACATCACAGAATCTTCGCTGAAGGATCGCAGAATTTTAGGTGAAGAAGGTTTCATTTCTGTCGTAGTAGTCATTGATGCACAGAGCGGAAAAATTGTTGCAGGTCCAGATATTCATGCTCGCGGATTTGCAGAGGATGCATCCTTATTTGATGAAGTAAAAATTGATATTGAAAAAGCACTAGCAGCAGCTGTTGTCGAAGGAATAAATGGAACTCATCAACTTTCACAAGTTGTGCGTCGAACAATTGGGGGATGGGTTGGCGCTAAGCACCGTCGACGTCCGATGATTATTCCGCTAGTAATTGAGGTCTAGAAGTTCTAAACGTTTACTAGTCGGCGCGCCTGCCATCTCGAGAATTGTTCTGCAATTACGATAAATAGTGTGGCTAAGAAAAAGAACTCTTCATCCAAGCGCTCCAAAGTAGGCAGCGCTCTAGGAAGAGGGCTACAAGGATTATGGCGGGGTATCGCTAAAGCACTAGGTGCCACAATTCGATTTATCGCTCGCGGTGCAAAAGATTTAGATCCAACCCATCAGCGAGATGGCGCAGCATTTGCATTACTCATTCTTGCGATAATTGCAGGAGCAGGTGCATGGTTTCACGCAGACAATGTAATTAGTCGGGCCGTCTATGCATTTATTTATGGAGGATTTGGTCGCATTGGATTTATTGCGCCATTGGTACTAATTTATTTTGCAATTAGATTATTTAGAGTTCCAGATGAAAAAGCAGCCACAGGTCGAATTATTGTTGGAACAATTACCTTACTTATTAGCGCAACTGGATTAGCACATTTGTTAAATGGTTCAGTGGGCACCGGTGCAACTGCAATTCAACATGGTGGTGGATGGATTGGTTATGGAGTTTCAACCCCACTGGTGGCATTAATGACTTCGATGCTGACATACCCCGTGTTGATTGTCCTGTTTATTTTTGGAGTTTTAGTGGTTACGGCTACTCCAGCCTCTGAAGTATTTTCTCGTATCTCTAGTGCATCGCGTTGGATGTGGGATCGCAAACCAACAAGGCGAGTCAGTGATGAAGAGTTTGAAATTTCTGAAACTCCACCATTTGAATCCCCTGTTGTGGCCCAGTGGAATGCACCAGTAGATGAAGATGACGAAGAGTTAGATGAAGAAGAATTTGACGAGGAATTTACCGTTGCTATGCCTAGGTCAACGACACAACAGATTCCAAAGGATGCCAGACCTGTTCAGCTCTTGTTATCCAGTGATTCGCATTATGAGTTGCCACCTGAAGATCTTTTGCGTACTGGACCTGCCGCAAAGGCCAAGAGCAAAGTTAATGAGAGTGTGGTCGCATCTCTTACTGAGGTGTTTAAGCAATTTGAAATTGATGCAGAGGTAACTGGTTTTATGCGCGGACCAACAGTTACTCGCTATGAAGTTGAGCTCGGAAACGCGGTTAAGGTCGAACGAATTACGGCCCTTGCTAAGAATATTTCATACGCCGTTGCAAGTAGTGACGTCCGAATTCTTTCGCCAATCCCAGGTAAATCAGCTGTTGGAATCGAAATTCCTAATGCAGACCGCGAGATTGTTGCATTGGGCGATGTGATGCGTTCTAGCGTTGCAGGTCAAGATCACCACCCAATGCTGGTTGCACTGGGCAAAGATGTTGAGGGAAATTTTGTGTGTGCAAACCTTGCCAAGATGCCGCACTTATTAGTTGCTGGTGCAACCGGCGCTGGTAAATCTTCAATGATTAATGCGATGATCACTTCGATTTTGATGCGTGCCACACCAGATGATGTTCGCCTTGTTCTTATCGATCCAAAGCGAGTTGAATTAACAGCATATGAAGGTATTCCACATTTAATTACTCCGATCATCACAAATCCCAAGAAGGCTGCCGATGCGCTTACATGGGTAGTTCGCGAGATGGATCTTCGATATGAAGATCTCTCAACTTTTGGCTTTAGACATATAGATGATTTCAATAAAGCAGTTCGAGCAGGAAAAGTTGTTCCTCCTGAAGGTAGCGATCGAATCGTTGAGCCATATCCCTACTTGCTAGTAATCATCGATGAGTTAGCAGATCTGATGATGATTGCAGCTCGCGAAGTAGAAGAGTCTGTAGTTCGAATTACACAGCTAGCTCGCTCTGCAGGTATCCACCTAGTCCTTGCAACACAACGTCCAAGTGTTGATGTTGTAACAGGGTTAATTAAAGCAAATGTGCCATCGCGACTCTCCTTTGCAACATCATCTCTTGCTGATAGTCGAGTGATTTTAGATAGCCCAGGGGCAGAAAAACTCGTAGGACAAGGTGACGCACTCTTTATTCCAATGGGTGCAAGTAGAGCGATAAGAATTCAAGGCGCATATGTATCAGAACGTGAAATTGAAGCAGTCACTACACACGTTAAAAAACAACTATCACCTCGCTATCGCGAAGATGTGACAGCGCCAGTTTCTTCTGCAAAATTAGTTGATAAAGATATTGGCGATGATTTAGATATTTTGTTACAAGCTGTAGAACTTGTTATCGGAACTCAATTTGGTTCGACATCAATGTTGCAAAGAAAACTAAGAATTGGTTTTGCAAAGGCTGGAAGATTGATGGATCTGATGGAGTCTCGTGGAATTGTTGGTCCTTCCGAAGGATCAAAAGCACGGACAGTGTTGGTCAAACCAGATGAACTCGATTCGGTGCTCTCAACCCTTCGCGATTACTAGTTGTTCATTTTTTGAGACGCGAGAAATTGGGGTGAGATGGACCCTAAAGTGCCATCGGGGCTATTACTCGTAACTTCACGGGGTTACCATTAGCGCAAGAGATTCACCACCTAAAATTTTATTGAGGTCACATGTCACTCGGTTCAGTCATACGTCAGGCTCGCATTGATGCGGGCTTGAGTATTGACGATCTTTCAGAGCGCACCAGCATTCGTGGTGGATTGTTAAAAGAAATCGAAAGTGATGACTTCACAAAATGTGGCGGCGAAACTTATGCCCGTGGTCACTTAAGAAACATTGCCCCTCAGATCAAGATGGATGCAACTTTGCTCCTTGAGTTATATGAGAGTGAACAATCCATGCAACCGCGCCGCATTCAAGAAATGCTTGCCGAAAATAATGTCATGACTAATCCAGTAGATAAGAAAACAATTTCTTGGAAAACTTTGGCTGGTATTTCTCTCTCAACGTTGGCACTTCTTGGCGCAGTCCAAATTATTATTTCAAATTCAAAGACAACCACAGTTGAAACAGTTGCGACAGAAACCGCTTCGCCAACTGTTTCGGCGTCTCAAACTCCAGAGGCACAACCAACGCAATCTGAAATAGCAACACCTGCGCCATCGCGTGATACTTATTCTTCGGGTAGCGGTGTCTCCGTCAGTGTTTTAGCACCTCGTGGAAAATCATGGTTATTTGTTTCGGACTCAAACGGCACAACTTTATATAGCGGTCAAATTCGAAATGGAGAAAAGCTAAATTTCAGTGCGACAACTCGCGTGAGTCTTAAGGTGGGCAACGCAGGAGCCGTAGATGTCATCGTCAATGGCAAGGCCGCAGAGCAAATTGGTAGCGATGGCGAAGTTGTTTCAGTTTCATATGGGGTTACTTCATAACTTCACGCAATAACCTGTAACATCACCCCAATGAGTCGCACAGTTGCAGTAGTCACCCTGGGCTGTGCTCGTAATGAAGTGGATTCCGAAGAGTTAGCTGGTCGTTTAGCAGCCGATGGATGGATCCTGGTTGACGATGTTGAAAAAGCCGAAGTGGCGCTAATCAATACATGTGGGTTTATTGAATCTGCAAAGAAAGACTCTGTCGATGCGCTTCTTGAAGCTAATTCACTCAAAGGCCATGGAGTAACGCGCGCTGTTGTAGCAGTTGGGTGCATGGCTGAGCGATATGGGCAAGAACTAGCCGAAGCACTCCCAGAGGCAGATGCAATTTTAGGATTTGATGATTACAAAGATATCTCTGCGCGATTGCAATCAATTGTTTCAGGAAATTCTCACACCCCGCATGTGCCTCGTGATCGCAGGTCATTACTTCCGATTGCACCGGTAGATAGAGCAGCGGTTCGAGACGAGCAGTACGCATCCAAAGTTGGAGCAGGTGGGACTCTCTTTCGTAAACGACTCGGAAATGCGCCGTGGGCACCTTTAAAGATTGCATCCGGTTGTGATCGTCGTTGTTCATTTTGCGCCATTCCTTATTTCCGAGGCTCTTTTGTTTCAAGACGCCCAGTTGAAATTCTTGAAGAGGCTACATGGCTCGCCAGTAACGGTGTTTCAGAGTTATTTCTTGTCAGCGAAAATACAACGTCATACGGTAAAGACTTAGGCGACCTACGTTTAATGGAAACCATACTTCCAGATATCGCGGCAATTTCTGGTGTTGAGCGGGTTCGGTTGTCATACCTGCAACCAGCAGAGATGCGCCCTTCCTTATTACAAGCCATGGTGGCCACCGATAAAGTTGCTCCATATTTTGATCTCTCTTTTCAACATACAAGTCCATCAGTGTTGCGAGCAATGCGACGATTTGGCGATAGTGAAAAATTCCTGCATCTGATTTCACAAATCAGGGCACTCGATCCGCAAGCAGGTATTCGCTCCAATTTCATTGTGGGTTTTCCAGGTGAAACACAAGAAGATTTTGATGGACTGGCAGAGTTCATAACACACGCACAGCTAGATGCAGTTGGAATCTTTGGCTACTCCGATGAGGACAACACGGAAGCACTGTCTCTCGGAGAAAAACTAGAGGCAGAAGTTATTTCACAGCGGGTGGAAACTCTTTCAACGTTGGCAGATGAAATGGTTTCAGAGCGCGCGCAGAAGAGGGTTGGCCAGAGCGTTCGAGTATTGATTGAAGATGCAGAGTTACAAGAAGGACGAGCCGCACATCAAGGTCCAGAAGTAGATGGGACAACGACTTTTGTTGGCACAGATTACAAAGTTGGAGAGTATGTTGATGGCGTTGTTATAGAAAGCATCGGAGCAGACCTGGTGGCCAGAGCGCAATGAACTTACCTGCCTTCTTAACTCCCAATGTGATTACGAGTTTGCGAATCGCTTTCTTACCCGTTGGCGCGTATGCACTCTTTAAAAATGGTGGCGACGATTCAACGTGGCAAATAATTTCGTGGTGGATATTTTTCATACTCGGACTTAGCGATATTTTGGATGGAAATCTGGCTCGCAGCAGAAACTCCATAACTGAATTTGGAAAATTCTTAGATCCAATAGCAGACAAAGCCATGATCGGAACCGCCATGGTCTCACTCTCCATTCTTGGACGAATGCCATGGTGGATCACTATTGTGATTATGGCCCGCGAAATTGGAATTACACTCTTTAGGTTGGCTGTCATTAAGCGCGGCGTCATTCCGGCAAATCGCGGCGGAAAAATTAAGGCCTTCTTCCAAGGCTTTGGAGTGGGCTTTTATGTCCTTCCGTTAAATGAGAGTTTGTACTGGTTTAGAGATAGCTTCATGGCTGTTGCTATTATTTTGACTCTTGCAACGGGATTGCAATACGTGCTCTCTGCATTTAAGACGAATAAATAGACTGAAGGGATTTTCATGACAAACGCATCTGAAATTACTTCAGCCATGAAAGATGTCATTGCGACTTTAAAGTCTCGAAATGAAACCCTGAGTACGGCAGAATCAATTACTGGTGGGGGATTGGGTTATGCAATAACAAGTGTTCCGGGATCATCAGATATTTATGTCGGTGGTTCAATCGCCTATCACAGCGAAGTTAAGCAATCCCATCTTGGGATAAGTGCAGAATTAATCTCAGCTAAGACTGTCTATAGCGAAGAAGTTGCATTTGCGATGGCAGAGGGAGCTCTTAAAACGTTTAAGACAACGTGGGCCATTGCAACAACAGGAGTAGCTGGGCCGGATGCCTCTGATGGAGTTATGGCCGGGACCGTATGGGTTGCTATCGCCGGGCCGATCACCCAGAGCATTCAATTGAGCCTAGATGGTGAGCGTGAAAATATACGAAGTGGGACTGTCGCAAGCGCGATTGGGACCTTTGCGCGTATCCTTAGGTCAAGAGATTAACTAGGTGCAAAGGAGTTGGCCATGTTATTACGCGTTGCAGTAGGCGCCACTCTTCGTGCTGCCCGCACAGAGCAATCTCGCACACTTCGTGATGTCGCTCGTGATGCACGAGTATCCCTTGGTTACCTCTCTGAGGTTGAGCGAGGACAGAAAGAAGCATCATCTGAGTTATTGGCAGCTATTTGTTCAGCACTAGGTTTGACACTTTCTACAGTTGTCAGCGATGTTTCCATGCACATTAAGTCAACAGAAGTTGCAACACTAAGCGTCGTAGACGCAGCATAACTTTGCCTCACTTATACGCACTTCAGGGAGCTGTGGCTTCGCGTTCTGAGGCTGCACTACTTACTGCGACGAAAGAAATTATCGCAACGCAAGGCATTAAAAATCTTGCCATGATCGATATTGCAGATTTATCTCAAGTTTCTAGAGCGACTCTCTACAACCATTTTCGCGATAAAGATGCTGTTTTATACTCACTTTTAAGCCGTGAAGTAATTTACCTCTTTAAGAATGCACCAAAAAATCCAGCAGAGTTACTTGAGTATTTTTCCTGCGCCATCAGCTCTGATGCGGCATTAGCCGGAATGCGCTCGCATGACCCAGCCATTCTTACAAAGATGCTTCTGCGAAGTGAAGACAAAATTTGGCATGCAATTGATGCATTCTTTGTAACTGCTCTGGGCTCTGAAGTAAAAGCTGCAATCGCAATCTCATGGCTGATCGGACAAGTTCTTCAACCTTTGACGCCGGAACAATCTCGAGCACAAGGCGCGCAATTAATACATGCGAATCTCTGATCTTCGAGAGCGCATCCTTTTAAGTTTTGGCCCACAATGGGCGCCCTCCTTTAGCGCAGACATTGCGATCTCTGAATTAGGTAGCAAGAGCGTTAATGAGGCGCTTGCAGCCGGCCACGAGCCCGATGAGATCTGGAGAGCCGTCTGTAAGGCTCATCCAGAGCAGACCGCCGCACATAGATAACGGCGTGTCGAAGGCTTAATCTGGCGTTCGAACAGGTGTTCGTATATCCTTAATCCTGTACAACCAGAGCGGTTCCATCCTCCGCCCACAGCCTTCCTCCAAAGCGCTTGGGCCGTCGGTGGGTCTCCGTACCTTCTGGACCGACACCAACGTCAATTGACGTTTCATCGAAAGGAAAGAAGTGGCTACTGAAAAAAGTAATGACAAAGCTACAGAAAAAGCACAATCAGATCGTTCCAAAGCCCTAGACACAGCCCTTGCCCAGATTGAACGTCAGTTTGGTAAGGGTTCGGTTATGAAGATGTCAGAGCGACAGAATCAAATTGTTGAAGTAATTCCAACTGGTTCTATCGGACTCGACATCGCACTTGGAATTGGCGGCCTACCACGTGGTCGCATCGTAGAAATCTACGGACCAGAGTCATCAGGTAAGACAACACTGACACTGCATGCAATTGCTAATGCTCAAAAAGCTGGCGGCATCTGTGCATTTATCGATGCAGAACATGCATTTGATTCTGAGTACGCAAAGAAACTCGGCGTAGATATTGATGCACTCCTAGTTTCACAACCAGATACTGGTGAGCAAGCACTTGAAATCATGGACATGCTCATTCGTTCTGGAGCCCTTGATTTAGTTGTCGTTGACTCAGTTGCAGCTCTTGTTCCACGTGCTGAAATTGAAGGCGAAATGGGAGATTCACATATGGGTCTTCAAGCTCGTTTGATGTCACAGGCACTTCGTAAAATTACTGGTGCACTTCATCAATCAAAGACCACTGCAATTTTCATTAACCAACTTCGCGACAAGATTGGTGTCTTCTTTGGCTCTCCAGAGACAACAACTGGTGGTAAAGCACTTAAGTTCTACGCATCCGTTCGCCTAGACATCCGTCGCATCGAAACACTCAAAGATGGCCAAGACGCAGTCGGAAACCGTACTCGCGTCAAGGTTGTTAAGAACAAGATGGCTCCACCATTTAAGCAAGCAGAGTTCGACATTATTTACGGCACTGGTATTTCACGCGAAGGCTCACTTATCGATCTTGGTGTTGATATCGGAATCGTTAAGAAATCTGGCGCTTGGTACACATACGAAGCAGATCAATTGGGTCAAGGTAAGGAAAACTCCCGTGCATTCCTTATTGATAATCCAGATCTTGCAAATGAGATCGAAACCAAGATTCGTGCCCACTTTGCAACACCTGTGGAAGTTGATCCAGCACTAGTAGCTGAAATCGATGAAGCAGCAGCAGAGGTTGATTTCTAATTAGCCTTGATTTCGTAAAGGTTGAAAGAGGCGAAGGCTCCGACCCTTACTCAGTAGCTCACACAATTGCGCTTAATGCACTTGTGACCAGAGCGAAGAGTAAGGGCGAGCTTCTCGCTCACCTTAAAAAGCGCGGCATAGAAGATGATGTTGCTCAAGCAACCATCTATAAATTAACCGAATCAGGTTTGCTCAATGATCAAGATTTTGCCCAGCAATGGACTGACTCTCGCACTCGTTCGAAGAAGTTATCTAAGCGAACCATTGCTGGCGAGTTGCGCCAGCGCGGTGTTGATCAAGAGAGCATTGATTTAGCACTAGAGAGCATTACTGATGAGAGTGAGTATCGAATGGCCTTTGAACTCGGCATGCGCAAACTCTCTACGATGTCGCGCCAAGAACCAGATGTGCAGATACGCCGCATCGAATCTCTTCTGGCACGTAAAGGTTTTGGATACTCAACTATTTCACGTGTGATGCGCGAGCTAGATTTACTTAATTAATTCTTTTTTGCAAGGTGCTCAGTTAATCGAGCAGCAGTTGCCACCACCGCTGCTGCGTGTACGCGTCCTGGTTGGCGCCCAAGGCGCTCTATAGGACCGCTAATACTCACGGCTGCAATAACTTTTCCATTTGGTCCACGCACTGGCGCAGATACAGATGTAACACCTGCTTCGCGTTCTCCAACTGATTGAGCCCACCCACGACGACGATCTGCAGCTAATTGCGCTGCAGTAAATCGTGCATTCGTTAGACCTCTATGAATTTTTTCTGAGTCTTCCCACGCCAATAAAATTTGTGCAGCAGATCCTGCTTGCATAGTCAGGGCTGAACCAACTGGAACGCTATCGCGCAATCCTGATAAACGTTCTGCAACTGCAACACAGATTCGCACATCACCTTGACGTCGATAGAGCTGTGCACTCTCTCCGGTGGCATCTCGAAGTGCTGCCAAAGCAGGTGCTGCAACTGCAATTAATCGATCTTCACCGGCGGCACTTGCTAATTCAGCAGAACGTTTACCTAAGATAAATCTTCCTGTTAAATCGCGCGAAACTAATCTGTGGTGCTCAAGGGCCACGGCTAATCGGTGGGCTGTTGGCCTAGCAATACCTGTTGCTGAAACAAGTTCAGCCAGAGAGTGCGGACCAGATTCAAGCGTGCCTAAAATGGCTACGGCTTTATCTAATACGCCGACTCCGCTATTATCTCTATCCACGATACGATATTAGCATCTCAATAAATGAGATGTCTACAAGGAGTGATGGATGTCCAAGACGTTAGCGCAAAAGATTTGGGACGAACATATAGTTCGTAGCGCCGCGGGCGAACCAGATCTTTTGTACATCGATCTTCACTTGATCCATGAAGTAACGAGTCCGCAGGCCTTTGATGGTCTGCGCTTAAGCAAGCGAAGCGTTCGCAGAGCAGATTTAACAATTGCAACTGAAGATCACAATGTTCCTACGCTTAATATCGATAAGCCAATTGCAGATCCAGTTTCTAAATTACAAGTCGATACCTTGCGCGCAAATTGCAAAGAGTTTGGCGTTCGTATTCACTCACTGGGAGATGCCGAACAAGGCATCGTCCACGTTGTTGGCCCACAATTAGGACTGACTCAACCAGGAATGACAATTGTGTGCGGAGATTCGCATACCTCAACTCATGGTGCTTTTGGCGCTCTCGCATTCGGAATTGGTACAAGCGAAGTCGAACACGTTTTAGCAACCCAGACTCTTCCATTGATCCGTCCTAAAACAATGGCTATCAATGTCGAAGGAACTCTCAAACCTGGTGTCACCTCTAAAGATATTATCTTGGCGATTATTGCAAAAATTGGCACAGGCGGCGGCCAAGGTTATGTTTTGGAATATCGCGGGTCTGCAATTCGCGCACTTTCGATGGAAGCACGTATGACAGTGTGCAACATGTCTATTGAAGCAGGAGCTCGAGCAGGTTTAATTGCGCCAGATGAAAAAACATTTGAATACATCAAGGGCAAGCCACACGCTCCAAGAGATTTTGATGCAGCCGTTAAGTACTGGATCACTCTGCAAAGCGATGCAGATGCGAAATTTGACGTTGAGATAAATCTTGATGCAAACGAACTAGAACCATTTGTTACGTGGGGCACTAACCCAGGACAAGGTTTACCGCTGAATTCTTCGGTTCCAAATCCTGCAGATATTACGGATGCCGAAGAGCGCGGAGCAGCCGAGCGAGCGCTGACCTACATGGGCCTTACAGCCGGCACACCACTGAAAAAAATAGCGATTGACACTGTTTTCTTAGGTTCTTGCACCAATGGACGAATTGAAGATCTTCGCTCTGCAGCAGAAATTCTCAAAGGAAAAAAGATTTCCACATCTCTTCGTATGCTCGTTGTTCCAGGCTCTGCGCGAGTTCGTTTACAAGCTGAATCTGAAGGCTTGGATAAGGTATTTATTGACGCCGGCGCTGAATGGCGAAATGCAGGGTGTTCAATGTGTTTAGGCATGAATCCTGATCAACTAGCAGTCGGTGAACGTAGTGCTTCAACATCTAATCGAAATTTCGAAGGCCGCCAAGGCAAAGGTGGACGCACGCACTTAGTAAGCCCGTTAGTTGCTGCAGCAACAGCGTTGCGTGGAACTCTTTCATCGCCAGCGGATTTGTAAGGGAAATACACCATGGAAAAATTCATTAAGCACACAGGAACCGGCGTCCCGCTTCGCCGAAGCAATGTAGATACAGACCAAATCATTCCGGCCGTCTATCTCAAGCGCGTTACCCGAAGCGGCTTTGAAGATGGTCTCTTTGCTGCGTGGCGAAATGATCCTGAATTCGTGCTCAACCAAGAAGCCTTTAAGAAGGGCACAGTCCTTGTCGCTGGCGCAGATTTCGGCACCGGCTCCTCACGTGAGCACGCTGTCTGGGCGCTACAAAATTACGGTTTCAAAGTCGTTATCTCTTCCAGATTCGCCGATATTTTCCGTGGCAACTCTCTTAAAGGCGGACTGCTGACCATAATCGTTTCTCAAGAAGATGTAGAAGCACTCTGGAGCGCCATTGAAAGCGCGCCAGATACAGCGATCACAGTGGATCTAGAAACCCGCACGGTTTCTTATAATTCAATAGTTTTAGAGTTTGCAATCGATGATTACACCCGCTGGCGTTTGATGGAGGGCTTAGATGACATCGGTTTAACCTTGAAACAAACTGATTCCATCGATACTTTCGAAAAAACTCGCGCCGATTACAAACCAAAAACTCTTCCAGCACTCAAATAAGATAATAAAAGAAGGGTTTTTACGCTTATTTTTAATACGGGTGAGTAGATTGATAAAAACTCTCAACTAAAACTTTAGAGATTTCTACGCATAAAAAGTGAATTTTTTTGAAGTTTTTTCCAAAATAAAATAATGCGACACGCCTAATGACATATTGGACTCACCCCTATCCGAGAGTTAAGTTTTACGTGCGTTAAGCGATTGCTTAACTTTTAAGCGTAAAACTAAGGGGATTTTGATGAATAAGGCCCAATTCATTGCCGCGTTGGCCCCACACTTCAACGACAGCAAGAAGGACGCAGCTCACGCTGTAGACGTTGTTTTTGACACAATCGTTCGTGCAATGTCACGTGGCGAAGATGTCATGATCAATGATTTCGGAAAGTTTAAGAAAGTAGATCGCAAGGCTCGCATGGGACGTAACCCGTTCACTGGCGAAACAATCAAGATCAAGGCTTCAAAGAAGGCACGCTTCCTACCTGCAAAGGGACTTAAGGAAGTTATTGCTGGCGATCGTAAACTTGGACCAGCTCCAAAGATCGAGCCAAAGGCAGTTGCTAAAGCTGCTCCAAAGAAGGCTGCTAAGAAGACAGCAAAGAAAGCAGCTCCAAAGAAGAAGGCTAAGAAGAGTGCAAAGCGCGTTGTTAAGAAGACCGCTAAGAAGCGTCGTTAATTAGCTTTAAATCAAAAGCGCGGGCTCACCATTTCGGTGCTCCCGCGCTTTTGCTATTAGATTAGCGCCTATGGATAGCGCGCAGATTATTTACGCCCCACCTACAGGCAAACCACTTGGAACAAATCCAACCTTTAATTTCTGCGCACGAGTAATGATCCCGCTGCTAAATGCCATCACCAAACGCACCTGGCAAGGCGCTGAAAACATTCCACAATCAGGTCCTGCAATTGTAATTAGCAATCACCTTTCTTATGCAGACGTACTTTTCTTTGCGCAATTCTTATTTCAAAATGGGCGAGCTCCACGTTTTATTGGCAAGAGATCAGTTTTTAATGTGCCCGTCATTGGACGTATTTTGTTAGCAGCAGGTCAGATTCCAGTGGATAGAGAATCAACTCACGCCAGTAAAGCACTCGATCACGCAGTTGCAGCCCTTAAGGCTGGCCACTTGATTGGAATTTATCCGGAAGGAACGTTGACGCGGGATGAAAATCTTTGGCCAATGATTGCAAAAACCGGAGCAGCACGCCTTGCCCTTATTACTAAATTACCGATAATCCCAGTAGCTGCCTGGGGAATTGGTGATGTGCTGGCGCCCTATAACAAAATTCCACGCATCTGGCCACGTTCAAAAATCACTCTGCGGGCCGGCAAGCCAATAGATATGTCGCTTTGGTATGGAAAAGAAGATGACCCAGCAGCACTTGCTGAAGCAACTCTTCACATCATGGGAGAATTAACCACGATGCTAGAAGAGATTCGCGGTGAGAAAAGACCCGCACACATATTTGATCCACACACATCGAATTTACCGCGCACGGGTAACTTTAAGAAAAAGCGCGCATGAAAAAAGTAATTGCAATTATTTTCGGTGGCCGCTCCAGCGAACATGAAATTTCCTGTGTTTCTGCCGGTGGAGTTTTAGCCGCCCTTGATAGAAGTAAATATGAACCAATACTGATCGGCATCACTCGAAGCGGTTCGTGGGTTCATGTTCAAGAAGATTTTCCTTTAGAAATTCGAGGGGGAGTATTACCTGAAGTTCCAACTGATGCCCCTCAAGTTGTTGCAGACATACATGGACTTAGTGTTGATAAAAAACCATTACATGTTGATGTTATTTTTCCACTATTGCATGGACCATACGGTGAAGATGGAACCATCCAAGGTTTCTGCGAAATGGCCAATATTGCCTATGTTGGAAGCGGTGTTCTTGCAAGCGCGGTTGCGATGGATAAATCATTTGCAAAGCCAATTTTTGCATCCCATGGGATGAGTGTTGTTCCAGGCTTTGTTGTGAAAAAGAGTGAGTGGAAATCACTGCGTGCTCAATTCGAAAAGAGCGCAGTATCATTGGAGTATCCACTCTTTGTAAAACCCGCTCGTGGCGGTTCAAGTCGTGGAACAACAAAAGTAAAGTCAGAAAAAGACTTCGCTGCAGCCATTGATGAAGCGCACACATTTGACTCCAAAGCCTTGGTTGAAAAGGCAATTCACGGCATTGAAGTTGAATGCGCTGTTCTTGAAATTAACGGGTCACCAGAGGCATCAATAGTGGGGTCCATTTCAATAGATCCAAAGTTTGAGTTCTACGATTTTGAAGCTAAATATTTAGATGGTGCTACAAAAATTGAGCTACCAGCCCTGATTCCTAGCGATGTTGCCGAAGAGATTAGAGCCAAAGCGATTCAAGCATTCAAAGCCTTGGGTTGTTCAGGATTAGCACGTGTGGATTTCTTCTATGCAACAACAGGTGAAGTATTTATCAATGAACTCAATACGATGCCAGGCTTTACGCAAACCTCAGTATTTCCAAAAATGTGGGCAGCAACCGGTAAGAACTATGAAAGTATTATTGAAGAGTTAATAAAAACAGCACAGCAAAGAACCAATGGTGTTTTAGAAAATTAGTATGTAACTGGGCAGGTCAATGTTCGTGTAATGCCAGGTACTGTCTGAACTTTTGACAAAATGACACGACCAAAATCTTCCATGCTTGGTGCTTCAGCTCGCATAATTACATCGTATGGACCTGTTACGCCTTCGGCCAATGTCACTCCAGGAATTGCCAAGACGGCAGCTGCAACACTGGAAGCTTTACCCACTTCAGTTTGAATCAAAATGTATGCCTGAACTGACATGCTCGACTCCTTTTGCTCTTGAGGGGACAACTTATCCCATCTGAACCCGATGCGGCAATGAGTATTCTTTAGGCATGAATTTCAATGAGGAGCAGGTAATTTCGGAGATCTCCTCAATCTTTTCGCATTCAAATAAAAGTAACCCAGAGGTAATAGTGGGAATTGGCGATGACGCAGCCGTTGTCACAACGGATCATCACTCAGTAATTACAACGGATATGGCTATTGAAGGCATTCACTTCAGGTGTGAATGGTCGAGTGCATACGAGATTGGTTGCAAAATAACAGTTGCAAATTTGGCGGATATTTATGCAATGGGAGCAGATCCGCGTTATCTCGTTGTTGCTTTAACTTTGACCGGCAACGAAGAACTTTCCTGGATTAAAGAACTTGCCCAAGGTATTGCAGACACAGCAGCCAAATCTGATTCAGTAGTTGTGGGTGGTGATTTATCGCGAGCCCAACAGATCATGATCTCGATGACTGCGGTCGGAACTTCGCGATTACACATCACTCGAAGCGGCGCCCAAGTAGGTGATTCGATCTATGTTTCCGCACTACCTGGTTTCTCTCGTGCAGGTTTTGAAATACTGTCAAAAAATCTTCCACACTCTCCTGCCTTTGTGCGAGCCCTATCTCAATTCAAATCCCCGGAACTCGACCCCGCACTGATGCGTACTTTTAAAAGTGCACATGCATTATGCGATGTGAGCGATTCTTTGCTAATTCAAGCAGAACAGATAAGTAAAGCTTCATCGGTTGCATTTGAAATTGATACTAAGAAGATTGAAAAAGGTGATGGATTCACTGACCTTGCAGCAGTTGCTCAAAGCATTGGTTGTGATGTGTGGGATTTAATCCTGGCAGGCGGTGAAGATCATGTTCTCTTGGCCACGGGTGTCAATCTTCCAGGGATTTGCATAGGAAGAGTTATTGAAGGAAGCGGCGTAAAAGTATTAGAAATGAAAAAAGCGCCAGATTCCTGGCGCCATTTCAATTAAAAATAAATTTAGCGAGTAACTTTTCCAGCCTTCAGACATGATGTGCAAACGTTCTGACGCTTAGGTGTTCCGCCGACAAGGGTACGAACGCGTTGAATATTTGGATTCCAGCGACGACGAGTCTTCACTTGTGAGTGAGAAACATTATTGCCAAAGCTTGGACCCTTTTTACAGACGTCACATGTTGCAGCCATTGCCGAACTCCCTTGTACCGATTTTCTTAGTGATTTACAGAGCGCAAGATTAGCGTGAGCCCATACCTAGACGCCAATCCACGCTCATTTGGGTTCAACAGTGGACAATGACGCCATGGCAACCCTTGAGAGCAAAGTGAGCAGTGTTCTGGGGGATCGCACGTCGAAAGTTCTGGATAGCACTTTTGGAATCAAATCTGTGGGCGATTTATTACGCCACTATCCAAGAAGGTATGCCGTTCGCGGAGAGTTAACAGATATTTCAACGTTACAAGAAGGCGATGAAGTAACAATTCTTGCCGAGGTTTTTAGTGCAACTAATCGTCCATTACACGGCCGAAAGGGAAGTATTTTTGAAGTAATAGTCACCGATGGCAAAGCCAAACTCTCCCTTACCTTCTTTAATCAAGCATGGAGAGAAAAAGATTTAAGAGTGGGCCGCCAAGGATTATTTGCCGGCAAAGTTGGAGTCTTTAAAGGCAAGCGCCAATTGGCTCATCCTGATTACGAATTGATTCCAGATGGAAATGATGTCGATAGCGCTGTGGATGAATTTGCAGGAAAATTCTTAGCTGTTTATCCAGCCGCAGGAAAAATGCCATCGTGGAAAATTGCTCAATGCATAGATCTAGCAATCCAAGGTTTAGATGAAGTTCCAGATTTCTTGCCCGATAAAATTCGCGAAAAACATGGATATCCGACGCTGCATCAAGCGCTCGTTCAGTTGCATAAGCCAGCTGACTTAGATCATGCAGAAATGGCCCGTGAGCGATTAACTTTTGATGAAGCCTTCTTACTTCAATTAGTTCTGGCCAAGCGAAAAGCGGCGCTGAAATCTTTAGATGCAATCGCTAGACCAGCTGTCGTTGGTGGACTACTACAAGCCTTCGATAAGACCTTGCCATTTGAATTAACTGCAGGGCAGAGAGAAGTTGCTGCAGAAATTGAATCTGATTTAAGTCAATCGCATCCAATGCACCGATTACTACAAGGTGAAGTGGGATCGGGTAAAACTGTTGTTGCGCTGCGCGCCATGCTCACTGTTATTGACAACGGGGGACAAGCAGCGTTGCTGGCCCCGACTGAAGTATTAGCGGCGCAACATCTGCGCACAATCACAAAGTTGTTAGGGAATTTAGCTCATGGTGGAATGTTGGGTGGAAGTGAAAAAGCCACACAGGTAACTCTTATTACAGGTTCTCAGAGTGCGGCTGCTCGAAAAGATGCGCTTGCATTGGCCGCAAGTGGCGCGGCCGGAATTGTGATTGGCACACACGCATTACTTGGAGAATCAATCGTATTTAATGATCTTGGATTAATCGTTGTCGATGAACAACATAGATTCGGCGTTGAGCAAAGAGATGCTCTTAAGAACAAAGCACACACACCCGCACACTTATTAGTCATGACTGCAACGCCAATTCCACGAACAGTTGCGATGACGGTCTTCGGCGATTTAGATGTGTCAACACTTCGTGAATTACCTTTAGGTCGCCAACCCATCACAACGCACGTTATTGCTGCTGTAGAAAAACCTGCTCACCTAGAGCGTGCTTGGCAGAGAATTGCAGAAGAAGTAGCCAAAGGTCACCAGGCATATGTCGTTGCGCCGCGTATTAATGCTACAAATAATGAAGATGCCGATATGGATTTTCTCTTCGGTACTGAAACGCAAAGTATCGCTAGCGTAGAAGAGCTAGGGCCAATGCTACATAGCGGACCTTTTTCAGGTTTACGTGTAGCCCCGTTACATGGTCGACTTTCAACGGATGTGAAAGATTCAACAATGTCTGCATTTTCTTCAGGTGAAATAGATGTGCTTGTTTCAACTACCGTTATTGAAGTGGGAGTAGACGTTGCAAACGCAACCGTAATGGTGATTATGGATGCAGATAGATTTGGAGTTTCTCAATTACATCAACTTCGCGGTCGAATTGGTCGTGGAACTTCTCCGGGCTTGTGCTTGTTAGTGACCAACGCAATGCCAGAGACACCGGCCAGAGTTCGACTAGATGCAGTGGCTGCAACTCTCGATGGATTTGAGTTATCTAAAATCGATCTTGAACAACGCAGAGAAGGAGATGTTCTAGGTGCCAATCAGTCAGGCACTCGTTCACATCTGCGCTTATTAAGGGTTTTACGTGATGAAGCACTTATTGAAAGTGCTCGCGAAAGTGCTGGAAAGCTCATTCAAGAAGATCCAGATCTATCAGGGTTTAAATCTCTCAATGATGAATTAAAGTTACTGGAAACAGATTCTGCGACAGATTTTATAGATAAGGGTTGATGCCATGAGAATAATCGCAGGCGTTGCAAAGGGGCGGTCCTTATCAAGTGTTGCTGGCGCAACTAGACCAACTTCTGATCGCGCGCGAGAGGCAATTTTTTCAACACTGACATCTGAGTTCGGTGATTTTCTAGGACTACACGTTTTAGATTTATTTTCAGGATCTGGTGCGATGGGATTGGAAGCTCTTTCTCGTGGGGCTTCTCTGGTGCATTGTGTAGAAAAGGATGACGCAGCAGCCAAGACAATTTCGACAAACAATGCTTTAGTACAAAAAGCCCAACCTGTTGGAGTTTTCCACCTATTTCACATATCAGCGCAAAAATTCGTTGATACACCTGCGCAAAATCAATACCACTTTGTATACATAGATCCGCCTTATGATTTTGCAGATGCAGAACTAGTTCAGGTCTTAGAGAAACTGCTAGAAAATAATTTCTATAAAGATGGTGCAGTCATCGCAGTTGAGCGGGCATCAAAGTCGCCACAACCTGTGTGGCCACTGGGATATGAGCCTTCTCGAACAAAGGTCTACGGACAAGCCAGTATTTATTACGCCAATTACGCTAAGAATGGATAAGCAAAGAAATCGTTGCTAGCGTTTGGCCCATGAGACGTGCAGTGTGTCCGGGATCTTTTGACCCAATTACCTATGGTCACTTAGACATTATCGAACGCGCCAGTCGCCATTTTGATGAGGTAATTGTTGCAGTCCTTGAAAACCGAACTAAATCAAGTTTATTTACTGTCGCAGAACGAATTTCAATGATTACTGAAGTCACTACGAAATACTCCAATGTAAGAATAGATTCCTGGAGTGGGCTGCTTGTTGATTATTGCAAATCAAATGATGTGCAATCCATTGTTAAAGGCTTACGCGCCGTTTCAGATTTTGATTATGAATTACAGATGGCGCAGGTAAATCTTCAAGGTTCGGGTGTTGAAACAATGTTTATGGCGACTTCTCCAGCTCACTCCTTTTTATCCTCCTCACTTGTGAAAGAATTGGCTCATTACGGTGGAGATGTTTCCTCTATGGTTCCATCGAGCATTAACGAAGCACTTAAACGTCGAGTAGCAGGGAAGTGATCCATGGATTCGATTGAGAAATTAACGACTGCCATTTCAATGGTTGAAGAAGCACGCGGCGTTCCATTATCGGCTTCCTGCGTTCTCCATCGTGGTGAAATTTTAGAAATTCTAGATGGAGCACGAGCCGCGCTTCCAAATGATTTAGAAGCAGCACGAAAAATTATGGCATCCCGCGACGCGCTCATTGAAGAAGGGCGCTTGAGTTCTGAAGCTTTGATTGCCAGTGCTCGCGAAGAAGTTTCTCGAATGATCGAACAGACCGCCATCGTTTCTGCTGCACGCGAAGAAGCTCAACATATTTTAGATGATGCGCATATGGAAGCAGATGCCGAGCGTGAAGAAGTAGAAAAATACATTGACTCTCGACTTGCAACACTTGAAGTAATTCTTAACAAAACATCAGATGCCGTGGCTCGTGGTCGTGAAAGACTTGCTGGCGCTGGCGATAAAGATGTTTTATCGCAACTCGCTAACGATAAGTAAAGTAGTAAAAGCATGACTCGCGAGCATTCACCTTTTCGTGTAAACACCCACGAACTACCTCGTCGTGCTGGTGAGATGAAAGAGTATTCAATCGATTTCGACCTGACAGAACCTTTTGGTGTGGAGTTAATTAGCGTTCCAGCCGGAGAAGTAATTGAAGTCGATCTCAAGCTCGAATCCGTAACTGAGGGTGTTCTAGCAACGGCAGATGTCTTTGCAACAGCAATGGGTGAATGCATCCGTTGCCTTGATCCCATTGCGATAGATATTGATAGAAGTTTTCAGGAGCTATTTCGTTACGAAGTTCATCATGAAAAAGGTTCAAAGGGATCAAAAAAGCGCCGCCCAAGTGATGATGTGATTGATGACTTAGATGTCGATGATGAGCTATTGATGCAAGGCGATTACATGGATCTAGAAATTCCACTGCGCGATGCCATTGTTTTAGCGCTACCGGTGAATCCACTCTGTTCAGAGCAGTGTTTAGGTTTATGCCAACAATGCGGGGAGAAGTGGGAACTGCTTCCAGAGGGACATGCCCATGAACAGATAGATCCGCGGTGGGCAGCCCTTGGTTCACTCGGTGACGGGCCAGAGAAGTAGCCTGATATTTGAGCCGATTTTAAGAATTCGTACTTTTAGGGGATACTTACGGACATATCCGCACTCCATGCGAGCGCGGTATCTCAGATGAGATTTAAGAAGAGATTAAGGACGCCACCGTGCCAGTACCAAAGCGAAAGATGTCTCGCTCAAAGACACGTTCACGTCGTAGTCAGTGGAAAACAACTGCAGCAGCTCTAGCGGCATGTCCACAATGCCAGCAACCAAAATTGCAACACACTGCATGTCCAACGTGCGGAACCTATAACCGCCGTCAGGTTATCGAGGTCTGATCTGTACGCTGATTTAACACAACGCCTCGGTGTTGACGTTGATCCAAATCTTTTAGCCTTAGCTTTTACTCATCGTTCATTTGCATATGAAAGCGGCGCAAAAGAAACCAATGAGCGCTTGGAATTTCTTGGCGACTCAGTTCTAGGTTTAGTAGTCACAGAAGAGTTATATAAACGTTTTCCAGATTTAGATGAGAGCAGATTATCCCCTCTTCGTTCCGGGGTTGTAAACATGCGAGCGCTGGCCGATATTGCCCGTGAACTCGATCTTGGTAAGTACATTCGCTTAGGTAAAGGCGAAGAAGTAACGGGCGGCCGAGATAAAAACTCATTACTTGCCGATGCCCTAGAAGCATTGATAGGCGCTATTTATCTTCATGCAGGTTTGGCTACAACTGCAACGGTCGTTCAAAAATTAATTGCAACGACTCTGACGCAGGCAATGCAGCGTGGTGCCGGTTTAGATGGCAAGACAGCACTGCAAGAACTCACAGCTCAACTTGGTAGCGGCGCTCCCGAATACATTGTTACCGAAACTGGACCTGATCATGACAAGAGTTTTAGCGCCGATGCCATGGTTGCAGGGGTCTGTATTTCCAGTGGCACCGGAAAGAGCAAGAGAGAAGCAGAGCAAGTTGCCGCCAGAAGTGCCTATGAAATATTGAAACCTCAAGTTATGGATGACACTAAGTAGAGGCGAAGCCGCCGTGTTACTTCGCTAATTAGCGCGCTCGCAAGGTAGGTTTACCGCGTGTATCTAAAGAGCATCACGCTCAAGGGCTTTAAGTCCTTTGCTTCAGCGACCACCCTGCGCCTAGAACCTGGCATCACGTGTGTGGTCGGCCCAAATGGTTCAGGCAAATCAAATGTTGTTGATGCCCTGACATGGGTAATGGGTGAGCAAGGTGCAAAATCTCTTCGCGGCGGAAAGATGGAAGATGTCATCTTCGCTGGCACAAGTGGACGCGCACCCCTAGGTCGCGCAGAAGTTTCAGTCACCATCGATAACGCAGATGGTGCACTCAATATTGATTATTCAGAAGTAACAATTTCGCGCATCCTCTTTAGAAATGGTCAGAGCGAGTACCAAATAAATGGTGAAGCTTCACGCTTGTTAGACATTCAAGAATTACTCAGTGACTCCGGTATTGGTCGAGAGATGCACGTCATCGTTGGCCAAGGTCAGCTAGATGCAATTTTGATGGCAAACCCTGATGAGCGTCGCGGATTCATTGAAGAAGCAGCCGGAGTTCTTAAGCACCGTAAGCGAAAAGAAAAAGCGCTTCGAAAACTAGATTCCATGCAAGCCAACCTTGCGCGTGTACAAGATCTGACTGTAGAACTGCGCAGACAATTACGCCCTCTGGGCAAACAAGCCGAAGTTGCTAAGAAAGCTGCAACGATTCAAGCAGATTTACGCGATGCAAAACTTCGCTTGCTTGCAGATGATTTCATCTCCATGACTAAGACACTCGATGCTGAAGTGGCAGATGAAACGGCGCTTCGCGAGAGACGATCAATCGTAGATTCAGAGTTAGACAGAGTACGTGCACGTGAAGAAGCACTCGATGCACAAGCAGCGGTAGATAGTCCACTTCTTATCGCAGCCCAAGAAACTTATTATCAGTTAAATTCTTTACGTGAGCGATTTAGAGGAACAGCATCTCTTGCACAAGAGCGTTCCCGATTCTTAGCCGAAGAGGCAGAAGAAGCTCGCACCCTTGGCCGCGATCCAGAAGCACTTGATCGCGAAGCACAAACATTACGATTAGAAGAGTCGCAATTGCGCACGGCAGTTCAGAATTCACATAGCGCCTTAGTTGCTGCAACAACTGCGCTAGCACAGGCTGAAAATTTGTTAAAGAGTGAAGAAGATAAAGTCGCCGCAGCGATGCGCGCAATAGCTGATTCGCGCGAAGGAACAGCTAGGCAAGAAGGTCACATTAAATCTCTGCGAGCTCGCTTAGATGCGATTGCCGAAGAAATTGCACGTTTAGAAAAATCACGAAATGACGCACAACATCGTGCAGATGAAGCATCCCGCGCCTATTCAAGTTTTGAGTTAGAAATTGCCAGTGCTGATTCCGGTGAGTTGGGATTAGATTCTCAATTCGAAAGTGCTAAAGCCAAATTAGATGCTGGCAAGAAATCGCTCTCTGATCTTGTAGATACTGAACGTGGTACCGAGCGCGAGAAAAATGCGATTGAAGCAAAGCTTGAGGCTCTGCGCATCACGTCGAAGAGCAACGACGGTGCATCAGCGCTGCTTTCTAATTCTCGCGGAGTAAAAATTCTTGGAAGCGTGAGCTCTCTGATTTCAATTGAAAAGGGTTATGAAAGCGCTGTTGCCGCAGCCCTGGGTTCACTTGCAGATGCGATTGTTGTCCAAGATTTGAACTCAGCGGTGAGTGCGCTAACAACAATGAGATCAGAAAATCTCGGCCAAGCAGATGTCTTAGTCTTTGATGAAAATTCACGGGCATCAGATTCAATACCTTCAGGATTAACTTCTCTTACTAATTATGTGCAATCTGGATCGATTGCCGCCCTTATTTCATCTTTGCTCAGCGCAACCGCTGTCGTAGACAGCGCACGGGATGCCTCTGAAGTGTTGCGAAATCACCCAAACATCCGTGTAGTAACCCGCGATGGCGACATCATCACTTCTACGCGCGCCCGCGGTGGTTCAAAATCTGCTTCATCTCTGATTGAAATTAGCGCACTCATTGCAGATCTCACAAGTAAATTAGAAGAAATTATTCACAAAACAGATCGAATTCGTTTTGAAATATCTACTGCAACAACTGAATTGGCATCTCGTCAAAGTGAGTTTGATCAGGCACTTGGAAAACTTAATGAATCAGATGCTCGAATTGCTGCCCTTACTGAACAATTAGCCGTTGCCGGTCAAAATGCAAAGTCTGCAGCAGCAGAGGTGGAAAGACTTGAAGTTTCTATTGCTGAAGCTACTGCAGCAAAATCTCGTGATGAAAATGAATTACACATTGCCTCTAATCAACTATCGATGCAAGGTGAAACTCCAGAGCCAGATCATGCTCAAGTAGAAGTTTTGCGTGCACATGTCTCTGGTGCTCGAAGCACAGAAGTAGAAGCACGTCTTGCAGTACGAACAAGTGAAGAAAGAGTTGACTCACTTGCAGCTCGTGCAAAGGCACTTGAAGAAGCGGCACAAGCAGAGCGCGATGCGTCAGAGCGAGCAATATCTAGACGAGGTGCACGTGCGCGCGGGGCAGTAATTTCACAATCTGTGGCCGAAGCAGCATATGAAGTTTTGATCCACATAGAACGCTCCATTGCAAAGGCTGCAACTGAGCGCGCTCGACTTGAAGAATCTCGTTCGCAACGTGAAGGTGAAACGTTAACCATTCGTGCTCGTGGTCGCGAATTAGCAACTGAGTTAGAGCAATTAACAACTAGTGTGCACCGAGATGAAATTGCTCGAGCCGAACAACGTATGCGTATTGAAGCCCTCGAACTCAAAGCAGTTGAAGAATTAGGTGTTGATACAACAACGTTGGTAAGTGAATACGGTCCACAAAATGATGTACCAACTTTTCTTGAAAATGAGGCCGGTGAAATCGTCACCACTGAGTTGATTCCGTATCGTCGTGACCAGCAAGAAAAACGCCTTGCAGCGACAGAGCGTTCACTTACTTTGCTTGGAAAGATTAACCCTCTGGCTCTTGAAGAGTACGACGCTCTTGAGGAACGTTTAAAATTCCTTGCAGAGCAATTAGAAGATCTTAAAAATACAAAGAAAGATCTCTTGGACATCATTAAAGAAGTTGATGATCGTGTTCAACTAATCTTTATGGAAGCATTCCAAGAAACTGCCAAGCACTTCGAAGATATCTTTGCTCGACTATTTCCTGGGGGAGATGGCCGTTTAATTCTTACTAACCCAGATGATTTGCTTTCAACGGGAGTCGATGTCGAAGCACGTCCACCAGGAACGCGCGTGAAGAGACTCTCATTGTTATCAGGTGGACAAAAATCTCTCGCCGCAGTTGCGATGCTTGTGGCGATCTTTAAAGCGCGCCCAAGTCCTTTCTACGTTCTAGATGAAGTTGAAGCAGCACTCGATGATGTAAACCTTGGACGTTTACTCGGCGTGCTTGAAGAGTTACGCGCAAGCTCACAGTTGATCATCATTACTCACCAAAAGAGAACAATGGAAATTGCTGATGCTTTGTATGGCGTCACCATGCGCGGAGATGGCGTGACTGAAGTTATATCTCAGCGTCTTCGCGAATCAGAGACTGCTTAGTTTCGAATTCTGTTTTTTATGGGTATTTTTTCTAAATTCTTATCAAAAATCAAAGTATCTGATCTACTCCACAAACCAGATCTAGATGAAGCAGAAAATGAACTTATCGCCACAGATTTAGGCGCAGACCTTGCTCGCAGAATTATTGAAGAGACAAGAAAAGTAAAGTCGCAAACACCGGAGGAAGCGCTGCAATCTGTTCTCTCATCTCACTTATCTAAAAAACCCCGGCAATTGCTGATACAACCTGGTTTAACCACAGTGATGGTTGTTGGAGTCAATGGAACAGGGAAAACAACGACGGTTGCAAAGCTTGCACAAAAATTCTCTCCCCAAGGATTAGTTGTTTTGGCAGCGGCAGATACTTTTCGCGCCGCAGCAGTTGAACAGTTGCAAACATGGGGCAAGCGAATTGGTCTTGAAGTAATCAGCGGCAAAGAAAATTCAGATCCAGCATCTGTGGCCTTTGATGCAATCGAAAAATCTCGGAATCTATCGGCATCATTTCTCTTTATTGATACTGCGGGCCGACTTCACAACAAGAGTGATCTAATGAATGAACTCGGCAAAATCAAACGCGTTATCGAAAAGGTGTCTCCTGTTTCAGAAGTGCTATTGGTAATCGATGCAACAACGGGTCAAAACGGATTGCAGCAAGCCAAAATCTTTGCAGAGGCGGTTAATGTCACCGGAATAGTTTTGACTAAATTAGATGGCAGCTCCCGTGGCGGTATTGCCCTTGCAATTGAGGATGGACTTGATATTCCAATCAAATTCGTGGGCAAGGGCGAATCGATTGATGATTTAACCGAATTTGACCCGATTGCATACATCAAGGGCCTGATTTCTTAACCTAGATGTAACACAAGGTCGCACATGGGCGAAAAATGTGATGTGTCTGAAACTTTCCATGCGACTGTGCGTAATGCACATGGGGCACTTTTGCCCCATCTCAAAGGTGAGAGCCCCACGAATATTTCGCAGTTACAACGTTGAAAGTAGATACCTATGGATGAAATGGTTATTAACTCTGGAGACACAGCATGGATGCTGGCGAGTACCGCACTGGTACTACTAATGACTCCAGGTCTGGCCTTCTTTTACGGAGGAATGGTACGAACAAAGAGCGTGCTAAATATGATGATGATGTCAATGATTTCAATTGGCGTTGTTAGCGTGCTCTGGGTTATTTATGGCTTTGAATTAGCCTTCGGATATGAAGCAAATTCACCGTGGTATGGATCAATTTCATTCTCTGGTTTAGGTGGAGTAGTCAATGACTTCACCAATAACGGTGGGCTCTATCCAATTCCAGTTCTTGTTTTTGCAGCCTTCCAATTAATGTTTGCAATCATTACTCCTGCGCTCATTTCTGGTGCAATTGCAGATCGCGCAAAGTTTACTTCTTGGGCAGTATTTGTTGCCATATGGTCAACTGTTGTGTATTTCCCAGTCGCGCACTGGGTTTTCGCTTTTGGAAACAAAGTTGGTGACACTGTCACTGGTGCTGGTTATTTAGCAGGTAAAGGTCTTCAAGATTTTGCCGGCGGCACTGCAGTTCATATCAATGCCGGCGCAGCAGGTTTAGCACTAGCGATTGTTCTTGGAAAGCGAGTGGGTTGGCGCAAGGAATCAATGCGTCCGCACTCACTTCCATTAGTGATGCTTGGTTCGGGTTTACTCTGGTTTGGATGGTTTGGATTTAACGCAGGTTCGGCACTGGCTGCAAATGCAATTGCTGCGCTGGCATTGATAAATACACAAGTGGCAACGGCTGCAGCACTTGCAGGCTGGTTGTTAGTTGAGAAAATTCGTCAAGGCCATCCCACTTCACTTGGTGCGGCATCTGGCGCAGTAGCTGGACTTGTTGCAATTACACCTGCATGTGCATTCGTTGCACCATGGGCCGCAGTTGTGATCGGTCTTATTGCTGGAATTCTCTGCTCGTTAGCATCTGGGTTGAAGTATCGATTCAATTTAGATGACTCACTAGATGTAGTCGGAGTGCACCTAGTAGCCGGAATTTGGGGATCACTTGCAATTGGTCTCTTCGGTGCAAGTTCTGTGAATAGTGTCGGTGTGGATGGACTCTTCTATGGCGGTGGCACAGAGTTACTAGCCAAGCAGACAATCGGTGTGGCACTTGTCGGGGTGTATTCATTCATCGCAACACTTATCATCGGTTATGCGATTGAAAAAACTATCGGCTTTAGAGTTAAGCGAGATGTTGAAGTTGCAGGTATTGACCTCAACGAACATGCTGAAACTGCCTATGAAATGACAAGCTCATCACGCGGAGGTTCAATTCTATGAAACTAATTACAGCAATCCTTAAGCCACATAAGTTAGAAGAAGTAAAAATCGCACTACAAAACCTTGGCGTTAAAGGCATGACTGTTTCAGAAGCGAGCGGTTTTGGTCGCCAAAAAGGCCACACTGAGGTGTATCGCGGTGCGGAATATACGGTTGATCTAATTCCAAAAATTAGGTTAGAGGTACTCGCCGATGACGCAGAAGTTCAGGCAATCATTGATCAGATTGTTAAAAGTGCCGCCACTGGAAATATCGGAGATGGAAAAGTTTGGGCTATTCCAATCGAACAAGTTGTGCGCGTTCGCACGGGCGAACAAGGATCTGAGGCCATCTAAGCGATTGTGCAGGGCTGAAGTAGGCTCTGCACATGTTTGATGCTCTCTCTGCTCGCTTTGCCAAAACATTTGGCGGACTTCGCGCGAAAGGAAAGATTTCTTCTTCAGATATTGAATCTGTCATAGAAGAGATCAAAAGCGCACTTCTTGAAGCAGATGTTGCTCAAGAAGTTATCGATCTATTTACCGATCGCATTCAAAGTCAATCTGCGGCGTTATTGCCAACACTTCAGGCTGGAAGTAATCAAGCGCAGGCGATATTTGACGTTGTTAACTCAGAATTAATTTCAATTCTGGGTTCTGAAGCAAGGCGCATTCGTTTTTCCAAGAATCCACCGACTGTCCTTATGTTGGCTGGATTACAAGGAGCAGGTAAAACAACGCTTGCGGCAAAGTTAGCTAAGTTTTATAAAGATCAAGGCAATACGCCACTACTAGTTGCTGCTGATCTACAAAGACCAAATGCGGTAACTCAGCTGCAAGTTTTAGGCCAGCAAATTGACGTGCCAGTGTTTGCACCAGAACAAGGAAATGGATCTGGTAACGCCGTCCAAGTTGCACGTGATGGAGTCGCATTCGCGCAATCAAAACTTTATAACATGGTAATCGTTGACACAGCAGGTCGACTGGGTGTTGACGATGAACTGATGGATGAAGCTATTGCGATAAGAAATCAGATTAAACCTGATGAAATTCTCTTCGTTATTGACGCGATGATTGGTCAAAGTGCTATTAATACAGCGCGTGCTTTCGAACAAGGTGTTGGCTTTGATGGGTTAGTTTTAACAAAACTAGATGGCGATGCACGTGGTGGTGCAGCCCTTTCTATTACAGAAATTATCAAGCGCCCGATCATGTTTGTTTCAACGGGTGAAAAAATCAGTGATTTCGATCTTTTCTATCCAGATCGCATGGCTTCTCGAATACTTGGATTAGGCGATGTTGCCACGTTAGCTGAACAGGCAAAGAAAGCACTGAACCCTGAAACGAGTGCAAAGCTTGAGGAAAAGTTTGCACGAGGTGATGACTTCACATTAGAAGATTTCTTGGAACAGCTTGAAGCGATGGCAAAGATGGGATCCATGGGCAAGCTTCTTTCAATGCTGCCAGGTGCTGCTTCAATGAAAAAACAGATTGAAAACTTTGATGAAAGTGAAATCACTCGAACAAAGGCAATCGTGCAATCGATGACTCCGCACGAAAGGCGTGACATTAAAGTTCTCAACGGGACCAGACGTTCACGAATTGCTCGTGGCAGTGGTCGCGCAGTTTCAGAAGTTAATTCACTGGTTGAAAGATTTAGCGCAGCACAAAAGGCTATGAAACAGATGCGTAGCGGAAATGTTCCGGCCGGAATGCCGGCGGCAATGGGCGATATGAGGAGTGCGAAACCAGCAGTTGCACACAAGAAGAAGTCGAAGTCCGGTAACCCCGCCAAAAGGGCTGCAGAAGAGCGCGAGTAGGCCTTAATTTCGCTTCCTGCGTATCTGATGGCAAGATTAGCCCCCTGTGACGGGGCCCTCTACCCCCGAAACATCCAAGTCCATCGCTTGGCCAAAATGATTGCGCACCCCGCTGCGATCGAGTTGGCACGGCATACATTTACAGGAGCACAAGTTACTTGGCTACAAAAATTCGCTTAATGCGCATGGGAAAAATTCGCACACCCTATTTCCGTATTGTTGTTACAGATTCACGTAAAGCTCGCAATGGTTTATCCATTGAAGAGATTGGCCGTTACGCACCTGGTCAAGAGCCATCACTGATCGAAGTTAATTCTGAACGTGCTCTTTACTGGCTAGGTACTGGCGCACTTCCAACAGAAGCCGTAGAGGCAATTTTAAAAGTTACTGGTGATTGGCAAAAGCACAAGGGTCTTCCTGGAACAGAAGGAACTCTTAGAGTTGCAGCACCAAAGCCACACAAGAGCGTTGCTTACGAAGCAGCTGTGAAGCAAGCAATGGATGAGCCAAAAGAAGGCGCAACAACTTTAAAGAAGAAAGCACAAGAAAAGTTGGCTGCAAAAGCTAATCCAGTTGTTGTAGAAGAAGCACCAGTTGCAGAAGCACCAGTTGAGGTTGTAGCAGAAGAAACTCCAGTTGCAGAAGCACCAGCAGAAGCAGTTGTTGAAGAGAGCCCAGCACCAGAAGTTGTTGCAGAAGTTACTCCAGAGGCAACTCCAGAAGCGGCTGCTGAATAACAATGATGGATGAAGCACTCGAACATCTTGTAAAAGGGATCGTCGATAATCCTGAAGATGTTGTTGTTAAAGAAAAAACACATCGTCGCGGAACCACACTTGAAGTACGAGTAAATCCTGAAGACATTGGCAAAGTTATTGGTCGAAATGGCCGTACAGCTAAAGCTCTTCGCACTGTTGTCAGCGCAATAGCTGGTCGTACAGTGCGCGTCGATCTCATCGAGACCGACGAGGCTCGTTAACAACTTTTCGACGATGCGTTTACTCGTGGGCCGTATTGGTCGCGCTCACGGAATTCTTGGTGAAGCGACAATCGAAGTTCGAACTGACGATCCAGATGTTCGCTTTGCCGTTGGCGCAACTGTCAATACAGATAAGCATGGCGATCTGACAATAGTTTCCGGTCGTGTTCATAATGGAATTTTGCTCTTAGGTTTTAAGGGCATTACAACACGCAATCAAGTTGAAGAACTACGAAATGAAATGCTGTACTCCGATGTCGATATCGATGCATCAACGGGGGATGACGATGAGTATCACGTTCTACAACTCATCGGCTGTATTGCATATCTCGAATCAGGTGAAAAATACGGAGAAATTTCTGACGTAATTAATTTACCGGGTCAAGATTTGTTAGCAGTTCAAACCGGCCAAGGTGAATCTCTTATTCCATTTGTGCACCAATTAGTGCCAGAAGTAGATGTTAAAAACAAACGAATAGTAGTTATTCCGCCTACGATTTCAGGGGAGATAAAATGAGATTAGATGTTGTAACAATATTTCCAGAATACCTATCTCCACTGAAGTTATCTTTACTTGGCAAGGCTCAGGAAGAAGGATTACTTGAGATAAATATCCATGATTTACGTGCGCACGCAACGGATAATCATCACAGCGTTGATGACACTCCTTATGGCGGCGGCGCCGGCATGGTTATGAAAGCTGAAGTATGGGGATCAGCCCTTGATCCATTGTTGGTTAACGATGTGGATCTAATTATTTTGACACCAGGTGGAAAGCGTTTCAACCAACGAATGGCAGAACAATTCTCTCAGTGCTCGCAATTAGTTTTTGCGTGTGGCCGATATGAGGGCATTGATGATCGCATTCGCCAGTATTACTCCCAGAATAAATTTGCAGACAAGGGTGTTCGCGTTCACGAAGTTTCTATTGGCGATTATGTTTTGGGTGGGGGAGAAGTAGCGGCAATGGTGATGATTGAAGCCATCACCCGCTTGCTTCCAGGAGTTCTGGGCAATCCTGAATCAATTATTGAAGAGTCACATATGCACGAAGGATTTGCAGAACATCCTGCATTTACCAAACCACAAACGTGGCGAGATATCGCAGTACCTGAGATTTTGCTCAGTGGAAACCACGCACAAATTGCAGCATGGCGCGCACAATCTGCAAAAGATAGAGCCGAAAAGAATTTCTAACTCGCGCGTAACGCTTTTCGTGCCGTAGGCTTTATTCCATGTCCGAAGAGTCTGCAAGTATCCAATCCCGACTTATTCGTGACCTCGAACCAATCGTTGCCGTAGAACTTGAGCGACATCTAGCGATTCAAAAAAATTGGTACCCACACGAATATGTCCCTTGGAGTGAAGGTCGCGATTTTGCGGGTCCACTCAATGGTGATGCGTGGGAGGCAAAAGATTCTCGGTTGAGCTCAGTTGCTCAAGATTCACTTATTCTAAATTTATTAACTGAAGATAACCTGCCGAGTTATCACACCGAAATCACTCTCTCAATGGGCAGAGATGGCGCATGGGGCAACTGGATAGAACGCTGGACTGCCGAAGAAGGTCGTCACGCAATTGTGATTCGCGATTATTTGATGGCAACACGTGGTGTTGATCCTTATGAGTTAGAGGATTTACGAATGGCCCACATGTCACTGGGTTATCAGACACCTTATGAAAATGACATGCTGCACACAATCGCCTACGTTTCCTTTCAAGAATTAGCGACCCGAATTTCTCACCGTAATACCGGAAAAATTTCTGAGGATCCAATTGCAGAAGGCATGATGCAGCGAATTGCATTGGATGAAAATCTCCACATGATTTTTTACCGTAATACTCTCAAAGCAGCACTTGATCTAGAACCTAATGCAGCGATGCGAGCAATTGCAGATGTTGTAACAAATTTTGATATGCCCGGTGCCAACATGCCTGGGTTCGGTCGCAAAGCTGTTCAGATTGCTCTTGCTGGAATTTATGACATGCAGCAACATTTGGAAGAAGTAATTGCCCCTGTGCTTCGTGCGTGGGAAGTCTTTGAAAGAAATGATCTATCTGGTGACGGCCTGGTAGCCCGCGATGAACTCAATGCATTTTTGACAAAAACCACGGAAGAATCAAATCGTTTTAATGAAAAACGTGAACATCACTTTGAGCGACTCATTGCTCGTGGACAAGAGCCAATTCGCATTCAAAAATGAGTAAACGAGTAATATTTATCGAACACGACCACGTCAGTGAAGGTGGTCCAATTTGGCACCAATTCAAAGTTCGTGGATTTGAAATAACTAGATTTGTTATTGTTGATAAAGAACATCAAAAGAGTCCAAATGTTTCGGTGCAGTGGCCGGACTTACTTTCTTTCGATGTTGTCGTTGTCATGGGCGCGCCGTATGCCGCCTATGGAGATGACGTCGTTGGTAATTGGCTAATGCCAGAATTAGAAAAAATGAAAGAAGTGCACAACGCAGGGATTCCAGTACTCGGAATTTGTTTTGGTGGACAACTCATGTCACGCGTTCTAGGTGGCACAGTTTCACGATCCCCTCACGCCGAACTTGGTTGGTATGACATCCAAAGCAAAGATGTGGCACTCATTCCAAATGGTCCATGGTTTCAATATCACTGGGATCGCTTCACGCTACCGCCAGATGCAACCTTGATTGCAGATAATGAATTATGCCCTCAAGCCTTTTCATTTGGGCGTACGTTAGGTCTGCAATTTCATCCAGAGATTGATGCACATGTTCTGGATTTATGGCTGGAAATGGAAGGTGGCTGCGCCGAGGTTGAATCCGAAGGCGTTGACGTTAAAGAACTACGCGCACAAACAAAAGAAATTGAAGAGCAAAGCAATCAGCGCGGTTACGATTTAGTCGATCAATTTCTTGATCGCATCGCAACCGCGCCGATTAAGCGGATCTAAATACTTAATTTACATATCAAGCGGAGTTACATACGCTCCAGAAATACCACCATCTACCAAGAAGTTAGATGCTGTAATAAATGATGAGTCATCACTGGCTAGAAATGCCACGGCAGCAGCAATTTCTGTGTCATCGGCAAAACGTCCCATTGGAATATGAACTAAGCGACGAGCAGCGCGCTCTTTATCTTTAGCAAAGAGTTCCTGAAGAAGTGGTGTGTTAACTGGCCCTGGAGATAGCGCATTCACGCGAATACCTTCACGAGCAAATTGGACACCAAGTTCGCGTGACATGGCTAGAACGCCACCTTTTGATGCTGTGTATGCAATCTGAGAAGTTGCAGCGCCCATAGTTGCAACAAATGATGCGGTGTTAATGATCGAACCCTTTCCAGCTTTTTGCATGTAGGGAATTACGTATTTGCAGCAGTGGAAAACACTCGTTGTGTTAACGCGCAGGACTCGTTCCCATGCATCAAGGCCAGTAGTTAAAATCGAGTCATCATCAGGTGGTGAAATTCCGGCGTTGTTAAATGCAATATCAATACGACCATAGGTATCAAAAGCCACCTTGTACATATTTTCAACATCTGTAGCACTTGTTACATCTGCCTTGACGAAGATTCCGCCAGTTGCTTTTGCAGCAGCTTCGCCAGATTCAGCGTTCATATCCACTGCGACAACCTTTGCGCCTTCACTTGCTAAGCGCTTTGCTGTTGCTAGACCGATTCCGCTGCCAGCTCCGGTGATTACTGCTACGCGTCCTTCAAGGCGTTGAGCCATTTTTCTTCCTTTTCTGTAAGTGTGCTTTAGTCGTTAGAAATAAAGACGTTCTTTACTTCGGTAAATGAATCAAGTGCATCTGGTCCAAGTTCGCGACCTAATCCTGATTGCTTAAATCCACCAAATGGAGTCCAGAAACGAACTGAGGAATTGGAGTTAACAGAGAGCGCGCCAGTTTCGATTCCGCGAGATACGCGAAGTGCGCGACCGACATCGCGTGTCCAGATGGATCCAGATAGCCCGTATTCGCTGTCATTTGCCATTGCAATGGCTTCTGCTTCATCTTCAAATGTCATAACAGAAACCACTGGTCCGAAAATTTCTTCTCTCCATGAACGAGACTGTGTATTTTTTGGCAAGAGAACTGTTGGCGCCATCCAATACCCAGGACCACTTGGAGCCGAACCCTTAAATGCAATTGGTTCATCAAGGAAAGATTCAACAACATCGAATTGTTTCTTAGAAATAAGTGGACCCATGTCAGCGGTGGCAAGATTGGGATCTTCGACGCGGAATTTCTTGACTGCTACTTCGAAGTGCTCCATAAATGTATCGAATGCAGATTTTTGAACAAGAATGCGAGAGCGAGCACAGCAATCTTGGCCGGCATTATCAAAGACTGCACTAGGTGCACCAGCTGCTGCTTTAGCAATATCTGCATCTGCAAAGATGATATTTGATGACTTGCCACCTAGTTCAAGGGTTAATCGCTTCACCTGTTCGGCGCAGCCGACCATGATTTGTTTTCCAACTGTTGTAGATCCAGTGAAAACAACTTTTCTTACAAGCGGATGGGTTACAAATCTGTTTCCGACAATGCTTCCTTTGCCTGGAAGAACATTGAATACACCCTCTGGAATTCCGGCTTTAAGTGCGAGTTCGCCTAAGCGAATTGCAGAAAGTGGTGTGTATTCAGCAGGTTTTAATACAACTGTGTTTCCAGCAGCTAACGCCGGAGCAAAACCCCAACCAGCAATTGGCATTGGAAAATTCCAAGGAACGATAATTCCAACAACTCCGAGTGGTTCTTTAAATGTGACGTCTATGCCACCAGGAACTGGTATCTGTCGACCAAATAAACGCTCAGGAGCCGCGGCGTAATACATAAGTGTGTTGGCAACATTGTCTGCTTCCCACAGTGCATTTCCGCGAGTGTGACCAGAGTTTGTAATTTCAATTTGAGCAAGCTCTTCACGGCGATCTGTAACTATTTGTGAAAAAGCACGGAGTAAACGCGCACGCTCTCCGGGTGCAACGTTTTTCCAACTCTCAAATGCATTAGCTGCTTTTGCAATAACAGCATCAGTTTCTTCTAAACCTAGAAGTTGGACTGTTTCTACGATGCTTTCATTTGCTGGGTTTATTACGTCATACGTAGATGGCACTTATTAAAACCTTTCGAAGTTTCGGAATAATTCCCAGTCGGTAACAGCTTTTGCATATGCAGAGATTTCAACGCGAGCCATATTTGCATAGTGGGCTTGGACTTCATCGCCGAAAGTTTCTTTCACCCATGCGCTCTTTTCCCACAGATCGAGGGCTTCGTTCATGGTTGAAGGTACACGGGCAGAGTCTGAAACATATGCATTACCTGTAAATGCAGGTTCTAGTTTCATCTTCTTATTAATTCCATCTAGCCCAGCCGCAATAATTCCTGCAACAGCTAGATAAGGATTGACATCGCCTCCAGGAATGCGGTTTTCAAGGCGCAAACCTGCACCGTGGCCTACAAGTCGGAAAGCACATGTGCGGTTATCGCGTCCCCAGCGAATTGCTGTTGGAGCAAAGGATCCCGGCACATAACGCTTATATGAGTTGATATTTGGTGCAAAGAGAAGTGATAGCTCGCGCATGTGTGTGAGTTGGCCGGCAATAAATTGGCGACCAAGTTCTGACATGCCATGTTCTTTATCTGAATCATCTGTCATGACTAATTCGCCATTTAATCCACGGAAAGATAAGTGAATGTGTGAAGAATTACCTTCGCGCTCATTTGGCTTTGCCATAAATGTCAGCGCATATCCCGCTTCGGCTGCGATTTCTTTTGCGCCATTTTTATATATAACGTGTTGATCGCAATTTGAAAGCGCATCAGAGTATTTAAATGCGATTTCATGCTGACCGAGATTACATTCACCTTTTACGGATTCAACAGTCATTCCTGCTGCTGACATGCCAAGTCGTATTTCACGAAGTAGCGGTTCAATGCGAGAGCCACCCAAGATTGAGTAATCAACGTTGTATTGGTTAACAGGAGTCAGATCACGGTATGCCTTATCCCATGCTTCTTCGTAGGTATCTTTGTAAACAACGAATTCGAGTTCGGTTCCACACATTGCCTGCATGCCAGCTTTTTCCAGATTAGCAATTTGCTTGCGCAGAATCTGGCGGGGAGATGCAACAACAGGGGTGTGATCGAGCCACTGAACATCGGCTAGAACAAGGGCTGCGCCTTCTTGCCAAGGAATTAAACGAAGGGTGTTGAAATCTGGTGCGAGTTCAAAGTCGCTATAACCGCGTTCCCAGGATGACATTTCATAACCTTGCACGGTATTCATATCAACATCGACTGCTAGAAGATAGTTGCAACCTTCTGTGCCATGTTTTAGAACCTCATTGAGAAAGTGATCTCCGTGAATTCTCTTACCTGTAAGCCGGCCTTGCATATCTGTCATTGCAACGACGACTGTGTCGATGGCACCTGATTGGATTGCAGCGGTTAATTCTTCAATTGATAGTGAACTCATAGCGGTGAGTATTCCACTTTTAGACAAAAATAAAAACTCCCCCTCATCACTTGGACGAGGGGGAGTTCTTATTTGTAATTTAGATAGTGCTCTTTGGTCCTGTGAACCACTTCTTGACTGATAGATGCCACCAGATCCAAAGTAGAAGCATCGATCCGCCGACTAGCACAGGGGCATAGTTGACGAATTTGATGTCAAAGGAATCACTAGTTGGCCATCCCATTGGAGTGGTAGGCATAATGAAGTAGATGCAAATAATTACAATTTCTGCAATTGCAATAGGAGCCATCCACTTGTACTTGTTACCAAGTGTCCATGATCCTGGCTTGAATTTATCGCCCATACGGTAACGCTGATAAATTGGAACCAAGAATGCTAAGTACAAACCGATAACAGTAATTGAAGTTACTGCATAGAAAGCGGTAGGTACAACAATTGGTGCATCTGCTGAACCGATGTTTACTTCAACCAATGCTGGCAAAGTAATTGCAAGTGCAACAGTCGAACAAGCCAAAACAGCATTCTTTGGAACCTTGTTCTTATCTACCTTTGACCACAACTTGGATCCAGGTACCGCTCCGTCGCGACTAAATGCAAACATCATGCGTGAAGCACTTGTGAGTGCAGATGTACCGCAGAAGAGTTGTCCGACGCTTGCGATGAGAAGAACTACGCCCGCCCACTTAGCACTGAGTGCTTGAGCAAAGATAACAGCTACGCCGCCACCGCCTGCGGTTACTGCTTCTGCATCTTGTACTGCGTAAAGGAATGCAAGGAGCAAGATCCATCCACCGATAGCGGAGTAGAAAATTGCTTGCCACAATCCACGAGCAGCTGAGTGTTCAGCACCCTTAGTTTCTTCAGACATGTGAGCACAAGCATCAAAGCCTGTGATTGTGTACTGAGTTAAAAGGAAGCCAAGTGGAAGCACATAGAACCAGAAAGCAGTTCCGCTTGTTTCGCCGCCAGCTAATCCAGCAGAGTTATTGACTCGCATTGAGAACATGTCATAAACGCTCATGTGATTTTCTGGAAGAATAACTAGAACACCAATAATGAAAGCAGCGCCAAATACGTGCCACCATACTGAGATATTGTTCAAAGTTGCCATCAAGTGTCCGCTGCCGATATTGAGAGCAGCCATGATTACAAGAATCACAATGAACATAATGAATACGCGCTGCAATGAATATCCTTCTGCCCAACTTGGACTTAGTGAAGAGAAAGAAAGATCAAAGAACGTTGCGCAACCGTATGCAACCGATGCGGTACATCCAAACAGACCAAGCAGATTTAACCAGCCTGTGTAAAAACCAACCTTAGCTCCACCCATTTTCGATGCCCACCAGTAAATACCACCGGATGTCGGATAAGCAGAAACGAGTTCTGACATACAAAAACCAATAATGAGAATAAACAATGAAATAAGTGGCCAACCAAGTGAGATAGCAACTGGACCACCGTTATTCCAAGCCTGGCCAAAGGTTGTAAAGCAACCGGCGAGAATTGAAATAATTGAAAACGAAATTGCGAAGTTCGAGAATCCACTCCATGAACGCTCAAGCTCTTGCTTGTATCCAAGTTCAGCTAAGCGTTTTTCATCATTCTGTAAGTTTGACAAGTCTTACGCCTCCTAATGCTTATACATATCCAAACCGGGCGGCTTGAATATGATGATGCTGGTTCGATGAGGGGCATCGAGGTACTCTTTCTACCTCATAGTGTGACCTGAGCGACAGGGGTTTGACGATAAATGTGCCGCCTTTTAGGTTACGTGTCGCACGAGAAGCAGACCTTTAACTCAACAGTAGGGTCGGATTTCTCCGAGTTTGTGACCCTTTCTTCAGTGCATTGCGATGGCTGGGGAGTGGCAACTATTGATCACAATCAAAGCGTTGCACAGATGATTCGCCAACCAGAGGCTGCCAATAAGAGTAAAGACTTTTCCACCGCCATTGAGAAATCTGTTTCAGATGGAGCGTTGCTTCACCTTCGTTGGGCCACTGCTGGTTTACCGGTGAGTGAGAACAACACTCATCCATTTATTTATAAGGATATTTCCTTTATTCACAACGGAGCAACGTATCCACCAGCGGCTCTTGAGCCATTGATTTCACCAGAGTTAATTCCTCATATTCAAGGCGATACGGATAGTGAAAGATATTTTTATTTTGTTATCACAAAGATTAAAGAGTTGGGATTTATCGAAGGGTGCAAAGCCGCAGCCAATTACATCCGAGCCAATGTTGATTATTCAAGCATTAACGCAATGATCATGAATGAAAAACAATGGGTTGTTATTTGTGAGCACCACCCAGATCGCGCCCCTGATTGGGCACCTGATGATTATTATGAATTGAAATACAAATCTGATAAACAGGGCGTTTTGGTTGCATCAACTGGTTGGAATCAACCTGGATGGACCGTGCTTGCCAACCATCACATGCTCGTCATAGACCGAGATAGCTTTGCAGTTGAGGTTATACCCCTGTAAGGGGTGCCCGTAGTATTGGCCTATGGAGCGCACCTATTCCGTTGAAACCTACGGATGTCAAATGAATGTTCACGACTCCGAACGCATCGCAGGGCTATTAGATGAAGCCGGATACATCCCAGTTAAAACTGGTGAGCAGGCTGATCTGGTTGTTTTTAATACGTGTGCGGTTCGAGAAAATGCGGATAACAAGTTATATGGCAACCTAAGTTTCTTAGCTCCAATTAAAAAGCTAAACCCTGGAATGCAGATAGCAGTGGGCGGTTGTCTGGCGCAGAAAGATCAATCAATAATCCTTAAAAAAGCACCATATGTTGATGTTGTCTTTGGAACACACAATGTTGGATCGCTACCGGCACTACTTGAACGCGCAAGGATTGAAGAAGAAGCCCAAATCGAAATTAAAGAATCCCTCGAACATTTCCCATCGACACTTCCTGCCCGACGATTATCAGCATTTTCAGCGTGGGTTTCAGTATCTGTTGGATGCAATAACACCTGCACTTTTTGCATTGTTCCAACGCTTCGCGGAATCGAAAAAGATCGTAGCGAAGATGACATTTTGCGTGAGATTCACGCACTCGTAGATCAAGGCGTTATTGAAATTACCTTGCTAGGTCAAAACGTAAATGCATACGGAGTTGATTTTGGTGACAGGCAAGCATTTGCAAAACTTCTTCGCAAGTGTGGGGATATCGATGGTCTAGAACGGGTGCGTTTTATGTCTCCGCATCCACGAGATTTCACAGACGATGTCATTGAGGCAATGGCGCAAACCCGCAATGTCATGCCACATCTACATATGCCATTGCAATCTGGTTCAAATCAAATCTTGCAGAGCATGCGCCGCTCATATCGAACAGATCGATACCTAAATATTTTAAATAATGTCAGAACTGCAATCCCGCAGGCATCTATTACAACCGACATCATTGTTGGCTTTCCTGGTGAAAGTGAATCTGATTTTCAGGCTACTTTAGATTTATGCACAGAGGCACAATTTGCTGCCGCCTACACATATCAATATTCGATTCGCCCAGGTACACCGGCAGCAACAATGCCAAATCAAGTTTCATCTGAAGTTGTCGGGCAGCGATACACGCGTTTACATGAGCATCAGCAAAAGATTTCACTTGGTGTTAATAAACGCGCAATTGGCCGCGAGATGCGAGTTTTGGTTGGCGAATATGAAGGTCGACGAGATGGCAGAGAATCGCGCATGACGGGTAAGAGTGAAGATTTTCGTTTAGTTCACTTCGCCGATTCAAGCAGCGCTCGTGCCGGCGACTTTGTTGATGTTCGAATCACTGATGCATCTGCTCATTACTTAATTGCAGATGAAATACGCACTATTGCAACACGTGGCGGAGATGCGCACGAACTAAGAAATAGGGAAGTTACTTCAACAGGTGTCTCACTTGGCATTCCTACAGTGCGTGCATGAAATTAGTTGTAATTGCAGGTGCAACTGCGACGGGTAAAAGCTCTTTAAGTGTGGAGTTAGCACAGGCCATTGATGCCGAAATAATCAATGCTGATTCAATGCAGGTATATCGCGGAATGGATATCGGTACCGCCAAGATAACCCTTGAAGAGCGCCAAGGCATTCCTCACCACATGCTGGATGTTTTAGATGTCAATCAAGATTCCACTGTTGCCTGGTATCAATCTGGTGCTCGTGAAGTCATCGATGAGATTCATTCTCGTGGCAAAAGCGTTGTCATGGTTGGTGGGACGGGTCTTTACATTAAGGCTGTAATCGATGAACTTAACTTTCCAGATACAGACCCAATGGTCAGACACACGTTAAACAAGGAGGCTGAAGATTTAGGAATCGATGCAATGTTTGCGCGATTAGAAAAACTTGATCCAGCCGCAGCGATTGCAATTGACCGTGCGAATTTACGAAGAATTATCAGAGCCCTAGAAGTTATAGAGATCACTGGCAAGGCATTTACTGCCAATTTGCCCAGAGAAGAGAGCATTCGATATCCAGATGCTCGGCAATTTGGTTTGGTTATGGATCGCGAGTTGTTATCGGAAAGAATTGATCAGCGCGTAAATACAATGTTTGAAAATGGTTTTGTTGAAGAAGTGCAAAAGTTAATGTCAAGCGGATTGTTAGAAGGCAGAACAGCGCAAAGAGCTTTGGGGTATTCCCAAATAGTTAGCCATCTAAAGGGTGAAACATCACTTGATGCTGCCATAGAAGAAACCAAACGAGCCACCCGACAATACGCTCGCCGGCAGGAAACCTGGTTCTCACGTGATGCGCGTATTAAGTGGATTTCAACTAGACAACCACGCCTAGAAACTATTTTGGAATCCCTGTAGGCAGTAAGAACTACTAAACTAACTTCCACATGAATACTTCACAGCCTGTTCCTGCAACTTATGGGCACGGCACTCACAATGACTTTGTACTTATTTTTGATCCAGATGATCTGCGTTCGGTAACAACGGCCCAAACTCAAGCAATTTGTAATCGAGAAACAGGAATTGGTGCTGATGGTTTGATTCGAATACTAAAGCGCGATGGCAAATGGTTTATGGATTACAGAAATTCAGATGGATCGTTGGCTGAAATGTGCGGCAATGGAATACGCGTGATGGCTAAATATTTGGTTGTTCACGGTCATCAAGGTGAGGGCATTTTTGCAATAAACACGCGTGATGGATTAAAGCATCTTCGTGTTCCAGCCGATGGTGATATTTCGGTCAATATGGGCAAAGTAAGTGATGAATCCGAAGAAGTCACTGCCTCACATAATGGCCACATTTGGAATGGTTACAACATTAATGTCGGCAATCCACATGCAGTTGTATTTGTAGAAAGTTTAGAAGAGGTTGGCGAACTCAGAGATGCTCCGATTGTTCGTCCCAAGGAGAGTTACCCAGAAGGCGTTAATATTGAGTTTGTAGAGTTTATGAGCGAGACTGAATTAAAGATGAGGGTCTTTGAACGCGGAAGTGGCGAAACACAATCATGCGGAACTGGAACATGCGCCGTGGCACTTGCAGCAACGCTAAAGAAAGAGAAGAACTTGCCCGCACATTGGGTCATTTATCCACCGGGTGGACGTTTAGAGGTAGATATTGATGGACATTCCAATGCAACGCTTATTGGTCCTGCCGAATTGGTTAAAGAAGTAGATCTGGCGAATTTTTTCCAATGAGTGATAAAGGTCGCCATGAAGACCGTAGTGAAGATTCATTTGAAGCTTTATTGCGCGAAAGTGCGCGAGTTACGGCAGATTACGATGCCGACCAAGATGATTTAGAAGCAACTTCTCAATCCGAAATAGCAGATCGCGCGGCACTACGACGAGTCAAAGGATTCTCAACAGAGTTACAAGATATTTCCGACGCCGAATATCGCCAGCTTCAATTAGAGCGCGTTATTTTAGTTGGCGTATGGACTGAAGGCACAGCCGAAATGGCAGAGAATTCACTCGATGAACTAAGAGCATTGGCACAAACTGCTGGCTCTGAGGTTCTAGATGGATTTATCCAGCGACGCGATAAACCAGATCCTGCAACGTATATCGGTTCAGGAAAAGTTGAAGAACTACGCAACGTTGTACTTTCAAGTGGCGCCGACACAGTTATTTGCGACGGCGAATTATCACCTTCTCAATTGCAGCAACTTGAGGGAAAACTAAAAGTTAAAGTTGTAGACCGAACCGCATTAATTCTGGATATTTTCGCTCAACATGCCAAGAGTAAAGAAGGAAAGGCTCAAGTTGAGTTAGCTCAAATTTCTTATTTGCTTCCACGTTTGCGTGGTTGGGGTGACTCTCTTTCTCGCCAAGTAGGCGGTCGCGCAGCTGGTGGTGCGGGTATTGGTGGACGCGGACCTGGTGAAACAAAAATAGAAACTGATCGCCGTCGCATTCGAGACAAAATGGCAAAGCTTCGCCGTGAAATAGCGGAGATGAAAGTGTCGCGGGACACAAAGCGACAAGAGCGAAAGAGAAATAATGTTGCATCAGTTGCCATTGCCGGTTACACAAATGCTGGCAAGTCTTCATTATTAAATAAGTTAACTGGCGCGGGAGTCTTAGTTCAAAACGCCCTCTTTGCAACTTTGGATCCAACTGTTCGTAAGACTCATACAGCCGATGGGCGGATTTATACACTGACTGACACTGTTGGTTTTGTGCGGCACCTACCGCATCAGTTGGTAGATGCATTTAAATCAACGCTAGAAGAAGTATCTGGTGCAGATGTGATTGTCCATGTTGTCGATGGTTCACACGCTGATCCATTTGAACAAATTCGAGCAGTTCGCACAGTAATCAATGAAATTGGGGCCCAGGAAGTTCCGGAAATTATCGCTATCAACAAAGCCGATGTTGCAGACCAAGAAGTTCTCATGGAAATTTTGCGCAAAGAACCAAACAGTTATGCAATATCGGTCAAAACAGGGTTTGGAATAGATGCTCTTATCCATGCGATTGAAAAAACTTTACCTAGGCCAAAAATTGAAGTTGATGTCATAGTTCCGTATAACCGAGGTGATCTCATTAGCGCCATTCATGAACATGGTGAAATCTTGAGCGAAGAGTATGTCGCCGAAGGAACTGCGATTCACGCCCGCGTTGATGGAGGGCTAGCACGCCAAATACAAGCTATGCAGGAATAAATAGTGCTCTTGGCGTGTTGTAACAGGCAGTAACCCCAAAAATAGGCGATTATGCGCCCGTTCAGTAATTACTTCAGAAACTAGTGCAGTGAAGGTAGGTGAGAGCAGTGGCAACGGATTACGACACCCCCAGAAAAACGGATGAAGAACTCCACGAAGAGTCGTTAGAAGAGTTAAAAGCCCAGCGAGTAGATGCTCAATCCGGCCAGATCGATGTTGATGAAGCAGAGGCTGCTGAAACCTTAGAGCTTCCTGGTGCTGATTTATCTGGTGAAGAATTAACAGTACGTGTAGTGCCAAAACAAGTTGATGAATTTACATGTTCACGTTGCTTCTTGGTTCACCACATTACTCAACTTTCTAAAGGTGAAGGCGCTAAAGCAATTTGTAAAGAGTGTTCTTAACGCAGCGCAGCTGCTAACTCTGATCCCCGCCGTGTAGAAATAATCCAATGCGGTGTTTCGTCTCGAATATCTTTGACTCGCACAATCACTCCGCGGGAACTCCAAAATCTAATGGCTAAGTAGTCAGCCGGATCGGCATCGCGCCCACGCACCAAACGCATTGCATCAGATTCTAAGACTCGTGTGTCACCTAAGTACTTAAGTTCAATGTGAGCTTTATTTACTCGCAACTCTTGATCATCTACTTCAATGACCATGCGCCATCGAACATAGATATAAACCAGTGCGATAGTGAGAATAATCTGGCACCAGAGAGCAGGATTGTTTCCAATGGCTGCCCAAATTGAGATGCTCAATGATGTAAACAAGAAGTAAATGAAGGCTAAGAGCCAGACTGGGGGAGCAATCACTTCGCGAAATCGCACGGGTGTCACGCTACATCATTAATTATTGACTCGCTAACGCAGTAAACTACATGGATGAGCCGAGTTGCCAGTACTACGCCACCACCTGGAGCGACAATTCCAGTTCGCCACCCTGAAGCGCCGCCAACTGGTTCAAAAATTCCTTCTCACTTTGCACATTGTTTTGGTTGCGGTGAGAAACATCCAACTGGTTTACACCTTGTCGCACATGTTGGAAATGCAATGGATATAACGGCTGAGTTTGTAGTTTCACAAGATCATCAAGGCGCACCAGGGCTTGCACACGGTGGCTTACTTTCACTCGCATTTGATGAGGCGCTTGGAAAACTTATGTGGTTACTTCGCGCACCGGCAGTAACTGCCCGACTTGAAACAGATTTCCTGAAACCTGTGCCAATGGGTTCAAAGTTATTTATTACAGCGCAAATCACTGGCCAAGTGAGCCGTAAAGTTTATTGTTCAGCCATTGGGCGTTTAAATTCGCCAGAGGGTGACATCGCAATCAAAGCGGCAGCCTTATATGTCATTGTTCCAATGTCGCACTTTCTGCAAAATGCTCCTGCGGATTATTTGGAAGCTATTTCAAAAACTCCAGAAGTTCTGGCATTTGTTGATCCGAACTTTGAGATAAATCCATGAGTGTAAAAGTTCTAATCAAGCGCCTGGATCCAGGCGTGCCGTTGCCTATTTATGCAAAGGGTGGCGATGCTGGAGCAGACATTGTCTCTGCAGTTGATATCACTTTGGCCCCCGGCGAACGCGCGTTAGTACCAACTGGAATTTCAATTGCGCTTCCTGATGGATATGTTGCACTCGTGCATCCACGTTCGGGATTAGCAATTAAGCATGGAGTCACAATGGTCAATGCTCCAGGAACCGTTGATGCAGGATATAGAGGCGAACTAAAACTAATTTTGATCAATCATGATCGAAGTGAGTCAGTCTCTTTTAAACGCGGTGATCGAGTCGCGCAATTAGTTATTCAACAAGTTGAGCGAGCAGAATTTATTGAAGTACAAGAACTCCCTGGCTCAGGTCGAGGTACTGATGGATTCGGATCAACGGGGCGCGTATGAGTATTGAAAATAATGATCGAGACAAAGTAGTTAACGCCCTCGGTGGTAAAAAAGGTCTCATTGATTCAGGTCTACCATCTGTCCTTTTTCTCATTGTTTTTAACATCGCAGATAATTTACGCACAGCTCTTTATGCGGCCGTCATCACATCAGCGCTTCTTACGATTCTTCGATTGATTAAGAAAGACACAATCCAGCATGTGATTTCTGGCTTCATTGGTGTTGCTTTTTGTGCATACCTTGCCAATCGCACTGGAAATGCCACTGATTTTTTCTTACCTAAATTTCTTACCAACCTCGTATACGGAACGGTGTATTTGATTGGAAACGTTGCTGGGTGGCCAATTCTTGGTTTAGTTCTAGGACCAATCCTGGGCGAAAACCTACTGTGGCGAAAAAACCCAGAGCGCAAAAAAGCTTATATTCGCGCCGGATGGTTATGGGTTGCAATGTTTTATTTACGTTTACTTGTTCAAGTTCCAATTTATCTCAGTGGTCCAGAAAATCTGAATTTATTGGGAAGTGTTAACTTGGCAATGGGTTATCCGCTTTTTGCCGCCGCTGCGTGGGGTTCGTGGTTGATTATTAAGAAAGTTCCGAGCGTAAAACCAGAGGATTAGCTCTGAATGAAGCACGCTTTAATTTGAGACTCAGCTGCAGCTGATGCAACGAATAGTAATTCATCGCCAGCGGCAAAAACATCGTGAGCAGAACACGCAATAACTTGGCCATCTCGCACGATCGCAGCAAGGGATGCGTTATCTGGTAACTCAATTTCTTCTACAGTTTTTCCAATGCAAGAAGATGTATCAGGAAGAGTGAGTTCAACTAAATTTGCTTGACCTTTTCTAAAGGAGAAGAGACGAACCACGTCACCAACACTTACGGCTTCTTCCACCAGTGCTGAAATAATTCGCGGTGTAGACACGGCAACATCGACGCCCCATGAACTATCAAATAGCCACTCATTCTTTGGGTGATTAATTCGCGCTACCACTCGTGGAATTCCGTATTCAGTCTTTCCTAGAAGAGATGCAACGAGATTAACTTTGTCATCTCCAGTTGCGGCAACCAATACTTGGCAATTATTTAGTTTGGCATTATCTAATGATGTGATTTCGCAGGCATCTGCCATAAGCCATTCAGCATCTGGAACGCTTTGCATTTTCATTGCTTTTGGATTCTTATCGATCAAAAGAACTTGATGACCGTTATCTAAGAGTTCGCGTGCGATAGCGCGTCCAACATTTCCTGCTCCTGCTATTGCAATTCTCATGAGGCATCCTCCGGAGCGTGTGAAAATGATTTTTCAACGTTCGCATGGTCTTCATCTCGCACCATCATGTGCAGTAGATCGCCTTCTTGGAAAACAGTGTGCTCATCTGGAATTAAACCTGCACCGAGTCGCGTAATAAATGCAACACGAGCACCAGTGATATTTTCAATTCGAGCAACTGAGATTCCATACCAACTAGCAACCGGATGAAACTCACAGAGTTGAACTGCGCCACTTGCATCACGCCACTCAGACTTTGAACCTTCGGGAACGATGCGTCTTAAAATTTGGTCCGTAGTCCAGAGCACTGTGGCAACAGTTGGAATTCCTAAGCGCTGGTAAATTTCCGCACGACCTGGGTCATAAATGCGAGCAACCACATTTGCAACTTTATAAGTTTCTCGTGCAACGCGAGCGGCAAGAATGTTTGAATTATCTCCGTTGCTTACTGCTGCAAATGCATCGGCTTTTTCTATGCCAGCTTCTAAAAGTGTGTCTCGGTCAAAACCCATACCTGTGACTGTGTGGCCTTTGAAATTAGGTCCTAAACGGCGAAATGATTCGCGAGCTTGATCAATCACAGAAACTGAGTGACCAGCAGATTCCAATTCAATTGCGAGGGATGAACCAACTCGACCGCAACCCATAATCACTACGTGCACGTAGTACAACTTACACCCTTACTCTTAGATACATGGAATCAAAGGCACAGATAAGCCTGCAGGTAGGCCAACGCCTCACAGTGGACATAGAAAAAATTGCTCACGGGGGACACTTCATCGCGCGTCATGAAAGTGAATCGGGTAAGAAGGCTGTGATTTTTGTGCGCCACGCAATTCCTGGCGAAAAAGTTGAGATTGAAATTACAAGTACAAGCTCAAACTTTATTCGAGCCGATGTAGTCCAAGTAATTACGCCTAGCCCAGATCGAGTTGTTGCCCCCTGTAAATTTGCACATCGCGATGGATGCGGCGGATGCGATTTTCAACATATCTCCGCATCTCGCCAACGAACCCTGAAGTCAGAAGTAATCACTGAACAATTTGCACGAATTGCAAAAATTCCAATGACAGTTGAAGTCGAAGAAGTGGATCAACCGCTTCATTGGCGAACACGGGTCACTGCCACAACAGATCACAATGGAGCCATCGGTTTTTATTCATCCAGAAGCCATCGAGTGATTTCAGTAGATGAGTGCCTCATAGCCGTGCCTGAGATCGGCATCAAAGAGATGTCCAAGCAAAAACTTTCACCTGATGTGCGTATTGAGATTGCATACTCTTCTGAAGGAGAACGAATGGTTGCTGAAGCACCAAAGAGTGGTGACGGTAAGTTTAGGCAAAATAGTGGACCTGCAGTCCTGCATGAAAAGATCGGTGATCGCTTACTGCAAGTGAGTCAAAGATCTTTTTGGCAGGGACATAAACGCGCCCCAGAAATATTGGCAGCAGTTGTCAGTGACTTTGCAGAGATCAAAAATGGAGACCTCGTCCTAGATTTATACGGCGGTGTTGGACTTTTCACCGCTTCTTCTTTGAACGCTGTAGGCAGCCAAGGAAGTATTCATTTGGTTGAAGGCAGCAAAGATGCAACATCGGATGCTAAAAACAATTTTGCTGGTCAAAGCAATGTACAAATTACAACGGGGGATGTGGCCAAAATAATTACACGCATTCAAAGCGCCGATGTGGTTATTTTGGATCCACCACGCGAAGGTGCTGGCAAAGATGTTGTGCAGCAATTAGCTCGTATTGGCGCCAGAGGTATTGTCTACGTTGCCTGCGATCCAGCAGCCTTGGCAAGAGACACTGTTTATCTAGCCGAAAGTGGTTATTCAATGAGAAAGATCCGCGCGTTCGACTTATTTCCTATGACTCACCACATCGAATCTGTTGCATTGTTTACCCCAAGTAAGGTATCTTGACGTCAAGATAGTTTTAGAAGGGAGCGCCCGTGAGTTCAAATTCCTTTGATGCCAAGAGCACATTAAATGTCTCTGGAAAAAATTACGAAATATTTGATATTTCTAAAATCGACGGTGCTAGCTCACTCCCGTTTAGTTTGAAAATACTTCTTGAAAATCTATTGCGAACCGAAGATGGCGCCAATATTACGGCTGGTCATATCAAAGCATTAGCTCAGTGGGACCCAGCGAGTGAACCTGACACCGAAATTCAATTCACTCCAGCTCGCGTTGTTATGCAAGATTTCACCGGCGTGCCTTGCATCGTAGATCTTGCCACAATGCGTGAAGCAATTGTGTCACTAGGCGGGGATGCATCCAAAGTTAACCCTCTTGCACCGGCCGAATTAGTTATTGATCACTCCGTCATTGCAGATGTCTTTGGAACCAAAGATGCTTTTGAGAAAAATACAGATATTGAATACGAACGAAATCGCGAACGCTACAGATTTTTGCGTTGGGGACAGGGCGCATTTGATGAGTTCAAAGTTGTGCCACCTGGAACTGGAATTGTTCACCAAGTAAATATTGAATACCTTGCTCGTGTTGTCATGACCAGAAACGTCAATGGAGTCTTGCGCGCTTATCCAGATACAGTTGTTGGAACTGATTCACACACAACAATGGTCAATGGACTCGGAGTTCTTGGCTGGGGAGTCGGTGGCATCGAAGCTGAAGCGGCGCTGCTTGGTCAGCCTGTATCAATGCTTATTCCGCGCGTCGTTGGTTTCAAACTCAGCGGAGCATTGCCGCTTGGAACAACAGCAACAGATTTGGCTCTGACAATTACCGAAATACTTCGCAAGCATGGAGTTGTAGGAAAATTTGTTGAGTTCTATGGACCGGGAGTTGTTTCGGTTCCAATGGCGAATCGCACAACTATTGGAAACATGAGCCCTGAATACGGATCAACGTGTGCAATTTTTCCAATTGATGAAGAAACCTTGCGTTACCTCACACTGACAGGTCGTTCCGCCGAGCAAGTAGAACTCGTTGAAAGATATGCAAAACTTCAGGGACTGTGGCACAACCCAGAAGTTTCTCCTCGCTTCTCAGAAAATATCGAACTTGATCTATCAATGGTGGTTCCATCAATTGCAGGCCCAAAACGTCCTCAGGATCGAATCTCACTGATCGACTCCAAGAGTGCATTTGAAAATATATTGCCTACATACTTTGGGGATAAAACCAATAAGAACCCAATCGATATTAAGGTTAAAGAAAAAAGCACCACAATTAAAAATGGTGATGTGGTCATTGCATCGATTACATCGTGCACAAATACTTCAAATCCTTCAGTGATGATTGGCGCGGCTTTACTTGCCAAAAAGGCTGTGGAAAAGGGACTCTCATCTAAGCCTTGGGTAAAGACAACTTTGGCGCCGGGATCAAAGGTTGTAACTGATTATTACGACCGTGCTGGTCTAACTCCTTATATGGAAAAACTTGGATTTAATCTTGTTGGCTATGGCTGCGTAACATGTATTGGTAATTCCGGACCGCTCCCAATTGAAATTAGCAAAGCTGTCAATGATCATGATTTAGCTGTCAGTGCAGTTCTTTCAGGAAATAGAAACTTTGAAGGGCGCATCAGCCCTGATGTAAAGATGAATTATCTTGCTTCTCCACCACTGGTTGTGGCGTATGCATTGGCTGGAACAATGGATCACGATTTTATTAAGGATTCTTTGGGTAATGACACAGATGGTGAGCCTGTTTATTTGGCTGACATTTGGCCATCTCCAGAAGAGATTCAAAGCGTGATTGATTCTTCTATATCTTCAGAAATGTTTAGTAAAGATTACGCAAGTGTTTTTGAAGGTGACCATCGTTGGAAGTCACTCGATACTCCAACAGGAAACATCTTTGAGTGGGATCCAAAGTCAACCTATGTGCGAAAGCCACCTTATTTTGATTCAATGCCACCACAACCAACTCCAGTAACAAATATTTCAGGCGCTCGTGTCTTGGCCATTCTGGGGGATTCAGTTACTACTGATCACATTTCACCAGCAGGAAATATCAGGGGCGATTCACCGGCAGGAAAATACCTTGAAGCAAATGGGGTTGATCGTAAAGACTTCAACTCTTACGGATCTCGTCGCGGAAATCATGAAGTAATGATTCGTGGAACTTTTGCAAACATTCGCCTGAAAAACTTATTACTAGATGGTGTTGAAGGTGGCTTCACTCGTAACTTCCTAAAAAATGGCGAGCAATCAACCATTTATGATGCGTCGATTGATTATCAGAATGCAGGCACGGCATTAGTAATTCTTGCTGGTAAAGAATATGGATCAGGATCCTCCCGAGATTGGGCCGCAAAGGGCACAGCACTACTTGGTGTTCGAGCAGTAATTGCCGAAAGTTTTGAACGAATCCATCGCTCCAATCTCATCGGTATGGGTGTTCTGCCATTGCAATTTATAGATGGCCAAAATGCGGCATCACTTGGTTTACGCGGTGATGAAGTATTTGAATTAACTGGGATTACCGAACTTAATTCTGGGATCACTCCTAAGGAAATTACCGTTAAGGCAGGCGATAAAACATTTAGCGCGCGCCTTCGAATTGATACGCCGGGAGAGGCTGATTACTACCGCCACGGTGGAATTATGCAGTACGTATTACGTTCACTTCTTGCATAGTGTGCTAATTCCGGCCTGGCGTTCTAGAATGACGATGTGATCTCTGATATCAATTCGCCTAAGGATTTAGAGCGTCTAAATCACGCTGAGTTAGAGGCCCTTGCCGCGGAGATCCGTTCTTTTTTGATTGAAAAAGTTACTAAAACTGGTGGTCACCTTGGCCCAAATTTGGGTGTTGTTGAATTAACGATTGCAATTCATAGAATTTTCGAATCTCCCAAAGATGTGATTCTTTTCGACACTGGCCACCAAAGTTATGTGCACAAAATTCTTACCGGCCGCAGTGAAGGTTTTGATTTACTTCGCCAACGAGGTGGCTTAGCTGGATACCCAAATAGATCCGAAAGTGTTCACGACGTTATTGAAAATTCCCATGCATCAACAGCTCTTTCGTGGGGCGATGGAATTTCTCGCGGATTTAGCCTCAGCGATCAAGCCGATCGCTCTGTTGTAGTCGTGGTCGGCGATGGCGCACTCACAGGCGGAATGTCATGGGAGGCTTTAAACAACATTGCTGCATCGAAAACTCAAAAACTAGTAATTGTTGTCAATGATAACGAGCGTTCATATTCACCAACTATCGGCGGATTAGCGACATACCTTTCTACATTGCGCGCTACTCGCGGATATGAAAAATTCTTAGACTGGGGCAAAGAAGTTCTTGCTCGCACACCCGTTGTTGGTGGGCCGATTTATGACACATTGCATGGAATGAAAAAGGGAATAAAAGACATAGTTGCGCCACAAGGAATGTTTGAAGATTTAGGCTTGAAATATTTAGGACCTTTTGATGGCCATGACATTGAAGCAATGGAGAAGGCTTTAATTAAAGCCAAGGAGTTTGGTGGACCAATCTTGGTCCACGCAATCACTGAAAAGGGTCGCGGCTATGCACCGGCGATTGAAGATGAGGCAGAGAAGTTTCATGCAGTTGGAATCGTTGATGCTGAAACCGGATTACCTGTAAAGAAGAGTTCGGCCTCTTGGACAAGTATTTTCTCTAATGAATTAGTTGAAATTGGTCGAGAGCGAAAAGATATCGTTGCAATAACTGCTGCAATGCTTGGTCCAACTGGATTAGACAAGTTTCAAAAAGAGTTTCCAGAGCGCACAATTGATGTTGGAATCGCCGAACAGCACGCTGTGACAAGTGCTGCAGGATTAGCCTTTGCAGGAATGCATCCTGTTGTTGCTGTCTACGCCACTTTTCTAAACCGAGCATTTGATCAAATGCTCCTAGATGTTGCACTGCATAAGGCTGGCGTTACTTTCGTACTAGATCGCGCCGGTGTAACTGGAGATGATGGTCCCTCACATAATGGAATTTGGGACTTGGCACTTACTGGGATTGTTCCAACATTGCGCGTTGCCGCTCCTCGAGATGGCGCGCGAGTAAAAGAGACACTTCGCGAAGCCGTAGAAGTAAGTGATGCACCGACTCTTCTTCGTTTTCCTAAGGGCGCAGTTGTTGCCGATATTCCGGCCTTTGAACGTCGCGACGGAATTGATGTTTTATACCGTGGGGAGAGTGCAGATGTGCTTCTCATCAGTATCGGTGCGATGGCAAATATCTCAGTGGAGGCAGCTTCACAGGCTTATCGCGAAGGTGTTGGCGTAACAGTTATTGATCCACGATGGGTAAAGCCATTGCCGCAATCGCTAGTAACAATGGCGCAGCGCTATAAGAGTGTTGTTGTGCTTGAAGATGGAATTAAACATGGTGGCATTGCCAGCACGGTTTCAGAAATGTTTAGAGATGCGAATTTGCAAGTTCCGATTCATTCCATCGGAGTCCCACTCGAATTTTTGGAACACTCTAAGCGCGATCAAGTTTTACAAGACCTCGGAATTACTGCGCAAAATATTACGCGTTCAATCGTGGAGTGGAGCAGTTCCCTTAAGGAAGGGATGCAATTCCCGGCTGATGAAAACGTTTCGCGCACACAGCTTCGCTAATTCCTTCACGATCTAAGTACGGCAATATTCCACCTAGATGCATAGGCCAACCAGCGCCGAGTAACATGCATAAATCAATCTCTGCAGGAGTTGCTACGACACCTTCATCGAGCATCATGCGTGCCTCCTCTGCAAGTGCTGTCAGTGCACGGGAGCGAACTTCTTCGGCAGTTGATGCTTTGTTGCCAGCGACAATAAGTGCAACTGCTTCTGGATTTGCAACAAAGGCGCCCTTGTCATCTTTAATATAGAACGTACGAATACCGCCCTTGACCATTGCTTGCATAGTTGGTGAAATTTTGTAACGTGGTCCGAGGTTTTTATTGAGGGTCTCTGAAACATGTAGAGCAACACCTGGACCAACAAGACCAAGTAATTCAAATGGAGACATAGGAAAACCAATTGATCGCATGGCATTATCGGCAATTTCTGGGGGAGTGCCTTCATCCATTGCATCTGTGATTTCGCCCATGAAACGAGTAAGCAAACGATTGACCACAAAACCTGGAGCATCTTTAGTGATAACCATCGTCTTCTTTAACTCTTTACCAACAGTAACCGCTGTTGCAGTAGTTGCATCATCAGTGTGTTCTGTGCGCGCAACTTCTAGCAGCGGCATGATTGCCACTGGATTAAAGAAGTGAAAGCCAACTACTCGTTCAGGATTCTTAAGTCCCTGACTCATGGCTTGCACAGAAAGCGATGAAGTATTAGTTGCTAGAACACACTCAGGTGAAACTATATTTTCTAGTTTCTTAAATAACTCTTGCTTGAGTGAGAGTTCTTCAAAGATAGCCTCAATCACAAAATCGCATCCTGCAAATACGCTTTGATCAGCAGAGCCAGAGACAAGTGCTGAAAGGCGATCGGCACTCTCTTTCGACATGCGTCGTTTCTCAACGAGTTTTGCTAACTCTGCGTGGACCCAGGCAACTCCTTTGTCTGCACGCGCTTGATCAATATCTGTCATCACAACAGGACATTTAAGATTTCGAACAAATAAGAGTGCAAGTTGTGAAGCCATTAATCCGGCCCCAACAACGCCTACCTTTGTCACTTTGCGACCAAGAGCAGGCTTAGGTGCACCCTCTACTTTTTTACGCTTCTTTTGAATCAAGTTAAATGCATATAAAGAGGCGCGCAGTGGATCTGCCATGGTCAAATCTGCAAGTGCTTGATCTTCGGCATCAAATCCGCTTGAACGTGTCGCAGTTTTTGACTCTGCGATAAGTTTTAGTGCGCGAGTAGGGGCTGCAATTTCTGCACCTCCATATTTTTTAAGAGCCGCAGCCCGGCCAGTCGCCAATGCGCTATCCCATGCCGGATCATTACTGAAATCTTTTCGTTCAATTTTTGTGGCGCCACTTAAGACAGAAGCAGCAAAGGCCACAGATTTTTCGAGGAAGTCTGCTGGTTCATAGACCGCGTCAACAACACCTAATGTCAGAGCATCCTTTGCTTTCATCATTGTGTTGTTATTTAGAGCATTGAGCATGATGACTTGAACAGCTTTTTCAGGACCGATGAGTTGAGGAAGAAGTGTTGCACCACCCCAACCAGGAACTAGTCCAAGGAAAACCTCTGGCAAACCGGTAAAGGCCGTGGAGGAGAGAGTTCTGTAATTGCAGTGAAGACCAACTTCTAATCCACCACCGAGTGCTAAACCATTGATAAATGAAAATGTTGGGATTTCAATTTCGCCGAGTCGACGAAAGACATCGTGACCTAATTTTCCGATTGCTAGTGATTGCTCACGCTTGCTCAGAAATGCAAGTGCAGATAGATCCGCTCCTGCGGCAAATATAAATGGCTTGCCAGTAATTGCTATGGCAGCAGGCGCCGTTGCTATAGCTGCACTTATTGAAGCGTTGAGAGCTGCAAGAGACTTTGCACCAAATGTGTTTGGGCGCGTGTGATCTAAACCGTTATCTAAAGTAATAAGTGCCAATGTGCCTTTAAATCCAAATGGAGTTAAATCAATGGGGCGAAGGAGTGCCTGAGTAATAACTTCTTCTGGAGCACCCTCTGGAAGTGTGAGATCTGTAGATGTGCTCATTACTTTGCACCCTTCGTAAAGTGTGGGTTTTCCCAAATAATTGTTCCGCCCATACCAAGGCCAATGCACATAGTTGTTATGCCATAACGCACCTCAGGATGCTCTTCAAAACCACGCGCTAAATTAAGTGCAAGACGAACACCAGAGGATGCAAGTGGATGGCCAACGGCAATTGCGCCACCAACTGGATTTACTCGAGGATCATCATCTGCAATTCCAAAGTGATCAAGGAAAGCTAGAACCTGAACTGCGAATGCTTCATTAATTTCAAAGAGGCCGATATCGGCAATTGTTAAGCCGGCTTTTTTAAGTGCTTTCTCAGTTGCAGGAACTGGTCCGTAACCCATTACTTCTGGTTCTACGCCAGCGAATGCAAAAGTTACCAAGCGGGCTTTAATAGAAAGTCCTTTTTCTTTTGCAAAATCTTCACTAGCCAAGAGTGAAACCGTCGCGCCATCATTTAAACCCGCAGCATTTCCGGCAGTAACTCGACCAGCTGGGCGAAATGGTGTTTTAAGCGCTGCAAGTGCTTCCATAGTTGTGCCCGGGCGTGGTGGTTCATCAACTGTTGCAATTGACCAACCGAGCTCAGGATTTCGTGTGGCAGTGGGAATCAAATCTTTTTGTATTTTCCCTGCCGCGTATGCTTTCGCAGTTTTTTCTTGAGAACCAAGTGCATATCTATCTGCACGCTCTTTAGTAATTGCAGGGAAGCGATCGTGTAAACGCTCTGCAGTATTTCCCATAGCAAGTGCATCTTGTTCAACAATTTTTTCTGCAAGATAACGTGGATTTGGATCCATACCTTCACCCATTGGGTGATTTCCCATATGTTCCACACCGCCTGCGATGCCGACGTCGTAGGCTCCCATTGCAATTGATCCAGCAATAGTTGTCATTGCAGTAAGCGCACCAGCGCACCAGCGATCAATTGAATAACCAGGAACCGAATTTGGTAATCCAGCTAGAAGAGTTGCGCTTCGACCAATGTTCATTCCTTGATCGCCACTTTGAGTTGCAGCAGCAATTGCAACATCATCAATATCTGTTGGAGCAATCTTTGGATTGCGCTCTAGTAGCCCTCGCATCGCACGAACGATCAAATCATCAGCGCGTGTGCCGGCGTACAAACTGCCAGCTTTTCCAAATGGAGTACGTACGGCATCGACTAAAACCACTGAACGTGACATCTAAGACTTCTTTCTATGGCTCCTGTATGAGGTGCTCATAGGTTACTCGTCAGTAGCCAAAAGTAAAAGAACTACGCTGAAATTAGTTCTTTCTTTGAGACTCGAGCGGGCTTGAGATAGAGCCACAAAATGACTGCGATGTAGGCACCGGCTACAAGGAATTGCAACCATGACGTGGTGGTATCAAATCCAATGGAGCCTGCAAGAACGGTGGCCAGAATTGAATCTTTTGCCATCCAACTTGTGACATCCCAAATAAATGACTCAGCCCCAGGAAGCCAGCCCAACTCTTGATACTCGTGAATGCCATAGGAGAGAACTCCTGCTGCAACAACTACCAATGCGGTTCCAGTGATCTGGAAAAATTTGCTCAAATTGATTTTGACCGAACGGTTATAAATTAAATAACCGAGTGCAACTGCTAAGGCAAGGCCAAGAATTAATCCGATAGTGGCAGATGATGCAGCCCCAACGGTTTTAAAGTTTGTATAGATAAATAACGCTGTTTCTAGGCCTTCGCGAACAACGGCTACAAAGGCAGTAACGGCAATAGCTAATGATCCGGCTCCAACGGCTGAATCAACTTTTCCGTGAAGTTCATCGCGCAAACCACGTGCTGCTCGCTTCATCCAAAAAATCATCCATGTAACGAAACCAACTGCTAAGAAAGAAGTTGTGCCAGCAAAGAACTCTTCACCGCGAGGGCTTAGTTCTGCAGATGTGAATGAGAGAAAACCACCGAGTGCCAAACTTGCAGCAATTGCTAGGCCCACGCCAACCCACAGTGGAGTAAGCAAGTGATTGCGACCAGTTTTTACAAGGTAGGCAACAAGGATTCCAATGATGAGGGCGGCTTCTAGCCCCTCACGTAGCGCGATAAGAAATGTACTTAACATGGCAATAATCTAGAACGATGTGGCGATTTACGCAACTCAAACGTTGCGTAAATCAATCTACGGCTGGCTCAGATTCCGGCGTCTCGGGCAGGGGGATTTCCCTTGGTTCGCGCTCAAGAAGGGCTGTGGCAACGGGGGCGGCCACGATTTCGATCTGCCAGGCCCTGGCACCCAGTGTTGCCATGGCTTGTGCAACCGCGGCCGCATCAAGGGCGGCAGTACTTGCAGCAGGGGGCGCCCAACATATGCGCCGGATAACTTCAGGGGAGATTAGGTTCTCAGCAGGAATTGATAAGTCGTGGGCCAGAGTTTCAACTGCAAATCGTGCATGGGTAAGGGGTGCGTATTTTTCTGGAAATCTTTCTCGCCACAACTTAATTGGGGGCAAGGTGTCGGCTCCGGATTTCATCGGCGGCCACTGATCTTCTGGAGTATTTACCGCAGATTCGATGGCAGCAATCCACGTAGACATATTTTCTGACCACCGCGCTCGCATTCCTATAGGGCGTAGTGTTTTTTCAACATCTTTTTTTGTCATGGGTTTGTGAATTGCTAATTCAATAATTCCGGCATCGTTGAGAAGTTTCCCACTAGAAACATCATTAGCCTGTGCGATTTCATTTCGGGCAATCCATAAGTTTTTGATTACTGCGAGCTGGTCGCGTTTTTTAATCTTATGCATGCCTGAAGTCCGTCGCCATGGATCAATGCGAGGGGGAGCAGGTGGTGCTAATAAAATTGATGCGAATTCTTCTTCAGCCCATTTCCACTTCTTTGCATCACTGAGTAATTCATACATTTTGTTTCGAAGTGGAATCAATAATTCAACATCTAAAGCTGCGTAATTGAGCCAGTCATGGGGCAAAGGACGGGTAGACCAATCAACTGCAGAGTGCTCTTTTGCTAGGGAAACGCCCATCAAGGATTCAAGAAGTGGGCCTAAACCAACTCGGGGCAATCCTGCTATTCGCCCACCTAGTTCAGTATCAAATAACTTTGAAGGATTTATTCCTACTTCTCGTAAGCATGGAAGATCTTGGGTGCTGGCGTGCAAAATGACTTCATCAGTATTGAAAAGTTCATTGAGTTGAGTAAAAAGTGCATGGCCCGGACCAAAAGGAATTGGATCTATTAGATGTAATCCGCCACCCTCTCTTTTGATTTGAATCAGATATGCACGTGAGCTGTATTTATATCCAGATGCTCGTTCGGCATCGACTGCAAATGGCCCACTTCCATTTTTTAAAGCATCCAAGAGTTGAAGAAATTTTTCCTCAGTATCGACAACGGGCGGGACGCCTTCTGCTGGCGTCAGTAAAGGCAGAGCCTCAGGAGTTTGTGGCGTTGTTTCGCTCATTCGTTATTTTCGCTTGGCAGAAGTAATTGCAGATACACCCTCTGGAACTGGTGGCAATCCTGAAACTTCGGCAATTAAATTGCACCAACCTTCAATATGTTTAATCAAATCTCGTGGGTCTTCAACGATGGGACTCCATGAAGCACGAATTTCCATTTCAGACTCATCATGACGTGGAGATAGTTTTCCAAATGATGCACTTGAAACACGTGTCACTGTTCCACTGGGGGCGTTAAATTCACAGCCAGTGTTTGTGATGGATTCAAGAAACCAACTCCAACCCACTTCAGGCAAAAGTGGATCTTCTTGCATCACTGGATCAACATCTGCACGAACAAATGTCACGCAGCGAAACTCACCCTCCCAGGTGTCTTGTCCGCCAGGTTCGTGTAAGAGTACAAATCGTCCACTCGCTAGTTCATCTTCGGCATCGCCTAATAACCCATTACTAACATCGGCTGAAAATGCAAAAGAGTAGGCGGCTAATTTTTGTGGAGCAGGTACTTCCTCAAGAATGATTTCTGGTCGTGGAGTAATTAATCGTAAATGATCGATTAACTTATCAAAGGCAAATGAATCCACTGGCTAACTCTAAATCGCATCTTCCCAATAGCGTGGGAGGCGGGGCTGTAGCATGCGTTAATGGGTTCATTGCTAGCACTCTTATCCAGCGCTCTTTGGGGCACGGCAGATTTCTTTGGCGGAAAATTAAGTAAGAAGTACGCACCAATTCTTGTTTTGGGTATGACTCAGGCAATTGGTTTGTTATTCGGAATTACATTGGTGTTATTAAGCGGTGAACTATTTGGTTCCAATCCTCCGAATGCATTTGGAGATGGTGGATATTTCTTTGCGGGTGCTATTGCCGGCGTAACGGGTTACATCGGTTTGATTTGCTTGTATGCCGGCTTATCTACAGGTCGCATGGGAGTTGTCTCACCTATTAGCGCACTTAGCGCAGTCATACCTTTAACTGTGGCACTTGTTACCGGTGAAGTACTAACAACAGCGCAAGGAATTGGCGTCGTCATAGCCATGGTTGGAGCATTTTGTGCAAGTGGTCCCGAGCTATCGCAAGGACTATCTCCGAAGCCAATTTTCTTGGCACTTGGCGCGGCCGCAGGTTTTGGTACAGCAATGACTTTTATGGCAATTGGATCCGAGTCAAGTGCGTTGATGACAATGGTCATGATGAGGGCAACAACATTTATCGTAACAATTTTCTTAGTTATTAGATATAGAACAGTTGGAAACTTTGAAAAATCTGAGATTCCAGTTCTATTGTTTATCGGCGTATCAGATTTCTTAGCAAATCTTTTACTTGGCGTAGCCACTAATTTCGGACTAGTTTCACTAGTAATGGTTCTTGGTTCAATTTATCCAATTGTTACAGCGCTACTGGCCTTTATAATATTAAAAGAGCGGTTACATCGAGTTCAATACGTGGGAATTGTCTTTGCAGTTGCCGGAGTAGCACTTATTTCTGCTTCTTAAAGTGCGCCGTGTAAAAAATAGTTCCGTCCACTTTTTTCTCATCTAAAGAGTCTGCTCGCGCAAGATATTTGGCAAAATCAAAAACATCAGATCCACCGGTGGCCGGTGTAAGACTGAGTTCAAGTGAATCAATTACATTCTTATCGAGTAGATAAGAAATGAATGAGGCGCCACCTTCAATAAGAATATTTTCTCCAAACTCTTTTGCAGCCCTGATTACCCCATCGCACGGATCGATATTCCACACATGAGCGGCAGGTAGGTTTGGATGACTTTGGCGTGAAATGACTACCAAAGGCACCGGAGTCTTTACATATGGTTCGTTGCGGGCCGTATTTCCGCCGATGATGATGCAATCAACCATCCGGCGGCGTTGAAGAAAATTCTGCCTATCGGCTGGCGATGTCACCTGAGTGGAGGTGCCATTAAGTGAAGTGCAGCCATCGGCGCCCATAACAATCGTTGCTGTGACGCTCATGACCGAGAACCCCCTGAACCAGTGCGCTAATGATGTCAGTGCCTATCTCTATCGTAAGGCTCATGATCATTGACTGCGATAAATGTTTAAAGAAAGATATCGAATGCGCTAATTGCGTTGTCTCTTTTTTTATTGGCGTGCCAGAAAAAACAGATATTTCTGCGCAGGTGCACAACGCAATAACTCTGTTGGCCTCACGCGAGATGACAAAAGGGCTCAAGTTTGAACCCGCAGATTTTGGCGACCAAACGGGATAACACCCCGAAAAATCTGACTTTCTTACTGATTTCTCAGGCTCATCTGGGCGTTTGAGGTTGAGGCGCGCTCTTATGACAGGTTAACCTCGTAACCATGCGTTTCATTGGCTATCGAGTGGGGATCAGCGTTGCGCTTACAAGTGCCCTGATTTCATCTGTATTCGTAGCTCCCCAATCTCACGCGGCGCCAACACTTGCTGAAATTCAAATCAAGGTTCGCCAATTAGAAGAAGATGCAACATCGGCAGCAGAAGGTGCACAAGAAGCAAAAGTCAAGATAGCCGTGCTAACAAAGACGCTGACAGGAATCAAGCAAAAGGCAGCAGTGCAGGGTCAAAATGTTTCCGAACTCTCAAAATCACTGGGAGCTATTGCAATTGATCAGTATAAAAATGGCGGATTAAGCCAGAGCTTGGAACTTTTATTCTCATCTGATCCAACACTTTATTTATCTGCTGCGGGTTCACTAGATGCACTCACTCGCCGTAAATCTATTCAATTAAATAAATTTCAAGCAGCAGAACAACGCCTTAATGCAACAACGCTCACTGTCGAAGACAAGCTTGCTCTGATTGCGGCCGCGCAAAAGAAGTATCAGGCACAAGCTCGTTTGGCTCAATCTAAATTAGCTGAAGCCGAAAGATTGCTGGCGCAATTAAAGAAAGAAGATAGAGACAGATTGGCACGTCTTGCAGAAGAGCAAGAAAATGCAGATCAAGCGTCATCTCTTGAAGCCGCTAAAGGCGCACAGGGAGTCTCAGGGCGAGCAGGTGTTGCTCTTAAATATGCGTTGAAGCAAATCGGCGATAGATATGTTTTTGGTGCAGATGGATTAACTACGTGGGATTGTTCTGGTTTAACTATGCGTGCTTTTCAAGCATCAGGGGTTTCGCTGCCTCACTCTTCAGCAGCGCAATTTCGTTATGGAAAACTAATTTCGCGATCAAATCTTAAGGCTGGTGATTTAGTATTTTTTGGCTCTCCAATTTCCCACGTTGGAATTTATCTTGGCGGTGGCAAAATGGTTCACGCACCACGTTCAGGTTCACGTGTGAAGGTTGCAACGATGGACATGGGACGCAAAAAATTTAGAGGTGGTAAACGTTTATAAAAAGATTCTGGTTGTAACAAATGATTTTGGCCCGCGGACCGGGGGGATCGAAACATTTATCATTGGACTACTGGAGAGAATCAAAGGGCACGAAGTTATAGTTTTTACATCCGCGCAAGGCGATACATCAGAGTATGACCAAAAGTGGCTTAATCAATATGGCGTGCGAGTAATTCGTGATCGAAGCAAAATTTTATTGCCTTCGTGGCGCACAACAAGACGAGCTAAAGAGATTGTTAAGTTACACAACATTGATGTGATCATCTTCGGCGCTGCAGCGCCACTTGCCTTGATGGCTCCGGCCCTGCGCAAATTAGGTGTTAAGAAAATTGTTGCTCTTACGCATGGACACGAAGTTTGGTGGGCAAAAATCTTCCCATTTAATCTTGCCATGAGACGAATTGGTAGCGCAGTGGACCACCTAACCTATCTTGGTGAATTTACTCGAAATGCCATTGCACAATCTTTGACTCAAAGAAGTGCTGATGCCATGGTCAAAATAGCTCCAGGAATTGATACATCGCACTTCATTCCACAACCAGATTCGATGCAAAAACGCATAACACTTGGTTTAGAAGATAAAAAAATCATCATCAGCGTTGGTCGACTTGTTCACCGCAAGGGCCAAGATAAATTAATACAAGCCATGCCGGCAGTTTTGCAGAAGGTTCCTAATGCGCATCTTCTATTAGTTGGAGAAGGCCCTTATCGATCTCACCTAGAAAAATTAGCAAAGAAGTTATCGGTTCAGGAGAATGTAACTTTTGCCGGGCGAATTTTGTATGACAAGTTGCCAAGTTATCTTTCAGCCGCTGATCTCTTTGCCATGCCTTCTCGTTCCCGATTCTTTGGGTTAGAAGTTGAAGGCCTTGGAATTGTTTATCTAGAAGCTAGTGCATGTGGGATACCCGTTGTTGCGGGAAATTCTGGGGGCGCACCCGATGCCGTACTTGAAGGTGTTACCGGGTTGTGTGTCGATGGCACCGATGTTAATTGCATTGCACAAGCAGTAATAGATATTTGTAGCGATGCTAAGCGAGCATCAAACATGGGATCTGCAGGGCGTAACTGGGTTGTTGACCAATGGAGATGGGAAATTTGGTCTAAAGAATTTAATGCACTTTTAGTTGATTAGTAAACCATTTTTTCTCGCCACGATAATTGCTTGGATTCTATTTTTGGATTCAAGTTTTCTATAAATTGAAGCTAGGTGTGTCTTAACGGTTGCTTGGGTAATAAATAGTTCTAATCCGATATCACCAGCACTTAAGCCATCGGCTAACTTTTGAAGGACTTGCGTTTCTCTGTGGGTCAGAGAATTTGCTTCTAAATCTCGCGTGATCACACCAGAGATGCCTTGGGCGCTAAATGACAGTGGTGAAATCGCTGAGTGCTCAATGGCAGAGATTAATTCTGCAAGAGGTGCGTTTTTTTCAACATATGCGCTAGCTCCAGATTTCATGACAGTGAGTAAATAATCCTTTGCACTATTTAATGTCAGAACAACTATTCCAATGCGCTGTGAAAGCGAACGTGCCCAAGTAACAATTTCTAATCCATTTCCATCAGGCAGAGATAGATCAACAACTATTATCTGCGGATTAGTGTGTGCAATCTGAGCGCGAGCCTCGGCGATAGTGGCTGCTTCACCCACACAAATATGTCCTGCACGTGCAAGTGCAACCTTTACACCGGCTCTGACACTTTCATGGTCATCAATGATTAATACGGTAAGCGGTTGTTTCATGAAGGTAAGGTGATTGAATAATTAGTACCCTGTGACGAGCTCGACGTAGTCAATGCGCCATTAATTGCCGAACAACGCTCTTGAATTCCACGGATGCCAAAACCTGCTGATTTAGGTGTATTCATACCTTTTCCATTATCGCGATAGATGTATTGCATACTATTCTCGCTTTTGGAAATGGATATCTCTATAACGCTAGCCCCAGAGTGCTTAAGCGAGTTGCGAAGTAGTTCGCGAGAAATGGCCAATAACTCCTCTTCTATGTGGGCAGATATGGCGAAATCCTCACGCGCAATCTTTAACTCAACGGTTGATCTGAGTTCGAGCAACAGGGCTCGTAGAGATTGCTCAAAAGAGAGTAATTCCTGGGCTCGTAAGTTAAAGATTTCTGCACGAACACTTTCGATCAATGCTGATACTTTGAAGAGAATCGTTCGAAGTTCTATGCGTGTGACAGATGGAGTTTCGGGGGCAGCAAGTAGTAGATCTAATGAGTACGAAAGCCCCACGAGATCTTGCGCTATTCCATCATGTAACTCTTGAGCGATTTTTACTCGCTCGCGTTGTGTCACCTAATCTGCAAAGAGGGCAGCGATATCTGCTGCGAATTCTTTTCCAATCACGTGGCGCTTTAATGAAAGTTTTGCGGTGAGATGACCGCCTGCAATGGTGAAATCAGTTGGCAGAATTCTAAACTTGCGAATTGATTCCGCACGGCTGACTGCCTTATTTGCTTCATCTACTGCTGTTTGAATAACAGCAACAAGGTCTGGATCTGTTGTCAGATCAGCAAGGGATGCACCCTCTTTTTTATTAGCTACGACCCATGTCTTTAATGCATCTTGATCGATAGTTACCAAGGTTGCAATAAATGGTTGATTATCGCCAACGACCATGCACTGGCTAATCAGTGGGTGAGCGCGCAATCTATCTTCAAGAACAGCTGGTGCAACGTTTTTTCCACCGGCTGTAACAATAAGTTCTTTCTTGCGTCCGACAATAAATAAATATCCTTCATCATCGAGTTTGCCGAGATCTCCAGAGTGAAACCATCGATCGCCGGAGAATACTTCGGCATTTGCCGCATCATTTTTCCAGTAACCCTGCATAACGATTGGTCCCTTGATGAGAACTTCTCCATCTTCAGCAATTTTTATTGTTGTGCCAGGAATTGGACGACCAACTGAACCAACTCGAATTTCATTTGTTAGGTTAAGTGTTGCTCCGGCTGTTGTTTCAGTCAGTCCGTAACCTTCAAGAATTGTGATGCCAGCGCCACGGTAGAAGTGACCGAGTCGCTCACCTAGTGGCGCGCCTCCTGAAATAGCAGCCTCTACACGCCCACCTAAACCGGTACGAATCTTTGAGTACACAAGTTTGTCAAAGAGTCCATGCTTAAACTTAAGCGCAGGTGAAATTTTGCCACTCTCGATTCCTCGGCTGTATTCAATTGCAATGTCTGCAGCTTTTCTAAATATTTTTCCCTTGCCAGCAGCTTCTGCTTTTGCTTCAGCGCCGTTGTATACCTTTTCAAAGATGCGAGGAACTGCAAGCACGAAAGTCGGCTTAAAGGAAGCAAGATCAATTGGTAAGCGCCCAACAGGATCGCTGCAATGTGCCAGATGTAAACCTGCGGCAACAGAACCAATTTGAACCATGCGTCCAAAGACGTGAGCTACCGGTAAGAATAAAAGTGTTGATCCACCAGGCTTGAGGAACAAATCATTTGCTCCTTGTACAACGTTTCCACACTCGGCTAAGAAGTTTGCGTGTGAAATTTGGACACCTTTAGGTTTACCTGTTGTACCTGATGTGTAGATAAGTGTTGCCAACGTTTCGGGCAATAAAGCTTTTCTGCGCTTTTCGATCTCTTCATCGCTGACGGCTGCTCCATCGTAGGCAAGTGTTGCCAAGACATTTTCAGTCATCGTCCACATACGTGTGGTGTGTGATGGTTGAACAGTTTTAACGAGATCTCGCAACGCAGGAGTTTCTACGATAATTGCAACCGCACCTGAATCGTTGAGAATCCAATCAATTTGTTCAGCCGATGATGTGTCATAAATAGGAACAACACAACCGCCGGCATACCAAATTGCAAAATCTAAAATCGTCCATTCATAACGAGTGCGAGCCATGATTGCGACTCGGTCACCAATGTTTATTCCTGCAGCAACGAGACCTTTTGCGGTTGCACGTACTTCAGATTCAAACTCTTTTGCAGTAACACTCTGCCAACCATCTCCGAGTGCACGTGAGAGCATGACGCGTTCAGGTTCGAACCACGCACGTTCTGATACAAGGTTTGTTAGGTTTCCAGCGCTGGCAATCGGCACAAGGGCCGGGACTGAGATCTCATTCATGTGGCTAACGCTAGCGTGACCGGGTTATTTTGCGAAAGAGGTGTTACTTAAGGGTAACCTTGGACCATGAGCGACTTAAGCACTTCAACCATATCCATCGACGCACCAGTTGACGCTGTCCGAGCCATCCTCTTTGACTTGGCGGGCTACCCAAGCTGGTCAACTGCCATTAAGAGCGCCGAAGTTAAGGCAACCGATGATCAAGGTCGCGCAACGAGTGTGAAGGTTTCCATTGATGCGGGAATGATGAAAGATCGCGTTCTTCTTAATTACGACTGGAGCAGCGCACCAGACAAACTTGAGTTTTCACTTGAGGAAGCAGATTTATTGACAGCTATGAATGGCGCATACATCACCAAGGCAATCGATGCAGATACGACATCTGTTACATACGAGCTCGGTGTTGAAGTTTCAATGCCAATCCCATCGATGATGCGCACAAAAGCAGAGAAAGCCACAATCGATCAGGCCCTGGCGCAACTTAAAGCTCACGCTGAAAACTAGTTCTTTTCCCACCACTTATGTCACTCACAATTGGAATTGACGTTGGTGGTACAAAATTATTAGGTGGCGTTGTCGATGAAAATGGAAATGTTCTCTCTCATGCACGAAGTGAAACACCGCGTGAAGGTGGCCGCAAATTACTTCAAAATATTGCAGACTTAGCAAAAGAATTAATTGCTGATAATAAAATTGAAGCTGTAGGACTCTCTGCCGCAGGATTTGTTTCATCTGATAGAAAAACGATGTTGGCTGCGCCAAATATTGCGGATTGGAATGGCGTAGATCTTGATAAGGAGTTAAACGAATTGATTGGCCTGCCAGTTGTTATTGAAAATGATGCAAATGCGGCAGCATGGGGAGAAGCCAAATTCGGCGCAGGCAAGAATCAAGATCATGTAATGCTTTTGACAATTGGAACTGGCATTGGCGGCGGCTTAGTCATAAATGGAAATCTACATCGTGGAGCATTTGGTGTGGCAGCCGAATTTGGTCATGTGCGTGTTGTTCCAGAGGGACATTTATGTGGTTGCGGTGCCCGAGGTTGCTTTGAACAATATGCATCTGGAAATGCATTATTGCGCCATGCACGCGAAGCGATAGCAGCGAGTCCAGAACTTGCACGAAATCTTTTATCACGCGGTGACGGAAGTGTTAATGGACTAACTGGTGCTGCAATCACAGATGCTGCCCGAGATGGGGATCCAGTAGCACTTGCAGCCTTTAACACAACAGCGCAGTGGCTCGGGGCTGGTATTGCAACATTAAGTGTTGTTCTTGATCCCCGATTTGTAATCATTGGCGGCGGAGTAATTGATGCTGGCGATATTTTGCTCAAACCAACTCGTGAAGCTGTTGCGCGTTATATGCCTTTTGCGGGAAAACACCCATACCCAGAAATTATTCCTGCAGCACTTGGTAATAAAGCTGGCCTTATTGGCGTCTCTGATTTAGCTAGACGCTAATTTTTTCACTAATTAAAGCTCGACTCCATCATCTCTATTATTTTCATGTCGCAGCCAACGTCTAATTGCTAGACGTGCACTGGCAATAAAATTTCTCACACCAGGCCATGAGGGATTCGGTTCTTCAAAATGGTTATCGTCGAAGGTATCGGCATTTTCTAAATCATCTAAGTACGTATTAGGTGTTGATTCATCAAGTGATAAGCCCGCAACCATAGATTCAAACTCTGAATTTATGAGATCCATCTCATCATCGTTTGGATCCTTCGGTGCCGGGGTATCGCTCACGCTCAAATAGTGGCACAGGCGTTGCTATCCACTAAATTAGGAGCACTAGATTTGAATAGTTTTCTCAACGAGGAGGAGTGAAGATGAATGTAAACAATCTTCCATACGGCGTGCTGCGTGCATTTCTTACTCCATTTTTGATGTTGGCTTTTCGTCCCAAGGTAAAAGGCTTGAGAAATGTTCCAGCCAGTGGCCCCGTCATAATCGCGAGTAATCATTTATCTTTTAGTGACTCGATTTTTATGCCACTTGTGGTTCCACGCAAGGTTACATTTCTTGCAAAATCTGAATACTTCACTTCTCCTGGTCCAAAAGGGTTACTCAAGAAATTAACTTTTATCGCACTCGGCCAAGTTCCTGTTGATCGTTCCGGCGGTCGTCGCAGTGAAGCCGCTCTGATTACTGGATTACAGGTTCTGGCAGAAGGGGAGTGTTTAGGTATCTATCCCGAAGGAACTCGTTCTCCTGATGGTCGTTTATATAAAGGACGCAGTGGAATTGCTCGTCTGGCAATTGAATCAGGGGCTCCAATTATTCCGGTTGCAATGTTTAACACCGAAAAAATTCAACCAACGGGCAAAGTAATTCCAAAGATTATGCGAGTGAAAATGATTTTTGGTGAGCCAATGTATTTTGAAGGGGACTCAGCAGATTTACTACACCTGCGAGATGTCACCGATCAAATTATGAAAAAGATTCAAGAAATGTCTGGCCAGGAATACGTAGATATTTATGCCAGTCGCAAGAAAGATGAACTCAAAGACGAATCTGAGTATTAATCCTCGATTTCACTTCGCTGCACTAAGTAATTACATGTTGGACACTTTGGGCCTGCATCAGGAAAATCTGCTTCCAATACATTAATGAGATCTTCAATCAGCGCCATGAATTGTGCTTCATTTCGCTCTACAGGCAGATAGTGCTGAGCTGCAAAGAACCCTTGTTTTTCTTTGATATCAAATGCTGCGTTGGGATTCCACACAAGTAAACCCATCGTTGCCACACTGACCGCAGCGCCTTGAAGTGGATTTTCAAGGGAGTGTGCATACGCCTCTAATTGAGGAGCATAGAATTCACCGTTATCTCGAGAACTATCTGACACTTTGCAATCAATAAGGGCTACGGTGCCATCTTCATTGCTTGCAACTAAGTCATATTTTCCGCGGATATGCCAACGCGTTTCGAAACCATTTAATGTGATGGGCTTGCTCTTGACCCATCCGCCCCATTGTGTGACTTTTCCTGGGCGAAGTGTTGGGTGTATATCTTGCATAGATGCCCCACGAAAGTGTTTTTCCTGCAGATCTGCCAATGTGCCAACTAAAGGGAAAGCACCAGGCATAGTTACCTTAAACCAATACTTAATCCATAAACATCTTTTACATGTTGATAATCCAAATGTGAGATCAGAGGGTGAGATAAATTCTGTGGCCGGGGCTGCTGGTTTTTTCATGAATGAATCTTCTCGCTAAGCACTGACAATTGCTGAGATCAAGACCGATATTCCAAGAATAATCATCACTGTTCCACCTGTTGCGCGTAGTTTTTCTAATCTTTTCGGATCAGTTGCCAACCATTGACGTGCGGTGCCCGCTAGTAAACCCCAGGATCCATCGGAGATAAATGCCAAAATGGAAAAAACTGCACCAAGAAAAATTAGCTGAAGCGCAACGCTTCCTTTTTCGCGATCAACGAACTGCGGCAAAACTGCGGCATAAAAAACTAAACCTTTTGGATTAAGCGCTCCAACCCAAAACCCATCGCGGACAGAACGCGCAATGCCCGGAGCGATATCGCCTTGATTGCGCATATCTTCAGCGTGTACTCGTCGATGTCTGATGGCATCCACGCCTAGGTACATGAGATACAAACCGCCACCCCATTGAATAGCGGCGTATGCAAGATCAGATCTTTGAAGTACTGGTCCTAGTCCAATTGCCACAAGAGTAGAAAGTGCAAAGGCACCAGTGACATTTCCTGCAACTGTAAAGACTGCTGTTTTGCGGCCCCAGGCAATCGCTCGAGCGATAACGAATAAAACACTTGGTCCTGGCGCCAAGATGATCACCATCGCGGCCACGATGTATTCAGGTAGCCGCGAAGGAATGACCATAGCGGCATCTTATGGCGAGAGGGATTGAGCCCACAGGTTGGTAGAAGAGGATGGGTAGTGGATTAGACGCCGGAAGGTGGCCCTGGCGCAGGGCGAGCCGAGTTGCCTGCCGGCTGCGTATCGGGTTAACTAGCGCTTCGTTATATCGAATCGATATACCTACCGATAGTTCAGCCCGAATGGAAGGAGAATTCAAATGCGCTCGCGTAGTGAGTCACTCGAATTCGCCCTCCTTGGACTTCTTTCACAGAGTCCGCTTCACGGCTATGAACTTCGCAAAAGAATGAGCGCCATATTTGGTCCATTTCGCGCACTCTCATTTTCTGTTCTCTATCCGCAATTACGCAAAATGATGGAAGCCGGACTCATTGATGCATCCGTGGCTGACACATCTCGGCGCTCGCGAATTGTTTATGTGATCACAGCAAAAGGAACGAAACGCTTTGAAACTCTGGCAGAGACAGTAAGTCCTGATACATGGGAAGACGAAGGTTTTGAAATTCGCTTTGCATTCTTTGGTCCAACATCGACTAAGAATCGCGTACGAATTTTGGAAGGCCGACACCGTCGGTTGAAAGAGAAAGCAGAGATTTTGCGTGGAGAGCTCGAAAAATCTCCCGTGGGAATCGATAAATATCTCGAAGAGTGGCGTCGTCACTCTTTGGAATCAGCACAGCGAGAAATCGACTGGCTGGAAGACATGATCAAAACCGAGAGGAAATAGAGTGAAAATAACAACCGGTAAAGGCGATATCCGAGTTGCAATCGTTGGCGTTGGAAACTGCGCTAACTCTCTAATTCAAGGCGTTGTCTATTACAAAGATGCTGCCCGCGACCAAGAGATTCCAGGACTGATGCACGCTGTTGTTGGGGGATACCACATCAATAACGTCAAGTTCGTTGCAGCATTTGATGTCGATAAGAAAAAAGTCGGTCTAGACATGGCAGATGCCATCTGGGCGAGTGAAAACAACACTATTAAATTCGCCAATGTTGATAAAACAGGCGTTGAAGTTTTGCGTGGAGTTACACATGATGGCCTTGGTCGTTATTACCGCGAAACAATCGAAGAGTCATCTGCAGCGCCAGTTGACGTTGTAGCAGTTCTCAAGGAAGAGCAAGTAGATGTACTTATTTGCTACTTGCCAGTGGGATCAGAAGTTGCAGCGAAGTTCTATGCACAGTGTGCAATTGATGCAGGATGTGCTTTTGTTAATGCACTTCCAGTCTTTATTGCATCTGACCCAGTATGGGAGAAGAAATTTGCTGATGCCGGTCTACCCATCGTTGGCGATGACATCAAGAGCCAGGTAGGTGCAACTATTACGCACCGAATCATGGCTAAGTTATTCCAAGATCGCGGTGTTCACCTTGATCGCACCTACCAATTAAATGTTGGTGGAAACATGGACTTTAAGAACATGCTTGAGCGTGATCGCCTAGAGTCCAAGAAGATTTCAAAGACCAACTCAGTTACATCACAACTTCATCATGATTTGGGTGAAAAGAATGTTCACATCGGACCTTCTGATTACATTCCATGGCTAGATGATCGAAAGTGGGCCTACGTTCGCCTCGAAGGTCGTGCTTTCGGTGATGTTCCTCTAAATCTTGAGTACAAGCTAGAAGTATGGGACTCACCAAACTCTGCTGGTGTAATCATCGATGCGCTTCGCTGCGCAAAGATTGGTCTTGATCGCAAAATTGGTGGAGCACTTCTTTCACCATCTAGCTATTTCATGAAGACTCCACCAACTCAATACACAGATGAACAAGCACATGTTAAGACTGAAGATTTCATTTCAGGAAAGCTTGATCGCTAAAGACTAAATACTCTCGGTAATAGAAAAACCCCCCTGACTATTGTCAGGGGGGTTTTTACTTCCCTCACGGAGAGTTGAGGGTCAAATCGTCGCCTCTTCAGGAGTGCGACGAATATGAACTATTCCCGCGATAGAAAGAAGAAGAAGCAGGATGCCTCCGACTAGTGAAGCAAGTGCAGCGATTGCTGCAATGTTTCCAAGAGTTCCGAATGCGTATGCTTCAAGGAGAAGTCCACGCAATGTATTTCCCATAAATAATGTTTGGCGAAGATCGCCAAGTTTTGCGATTTCTTCAGGAGTTGCTGTGCCGCCCTTGGCAGCGCCCATATACATTCCAGAAACTTCTGAATACGTTGCTTCTTTTCCTATACCAGCTTTTGCAGCGCCTTTCATGTGTTCCCAAATGTAAAGGTCTGCATAATCGCGGGCCATTTCACCAGTAGTTACTTGCATCTTTGACCACTTAGCTAATTGATCTTTAGTTGCAGGTGGCATCGCCTCTGCAGCAGGAAATGAAATGTTTTGATTTTCTAGTTGGCTCTTGACTGAGTCTTGAGCAAATGTTGCGCCCCAGTTTAGAAGTCCTGATAGTACGAGCAAGAATACGGAAAGTCCGAATCCTACGAATGTTACGATCTTGTCAAATGTCTTGCGTCTCATTTTTGTTCTCTCCCATTTTTAATTGTTGTGTAGTTCTTGCAATTTCTAACTACAAGACAATTAAAGACCTGCAAGAGAAAATGAGTTTTGAATTTGCTGGTGCTGGCTCTCAGCACAATGTGAACTCTGTTACTAATTAATCATGGCGATGGCAAATTGATCTGCCATCGGAATCTATTTCAAAGTGCTGGCACTCAACTTGTAGTTTGTCGAAAGCGCTGTCTCCATAATGTGTACGAAAAGCAAGTGCAAGTAGTACTCGGGTATTTGTGTCCGCATCGGATTTAATAGCAAAAGCTTTGGCGGAACGAGAGACCGTATTTTCCACAACTTTTTCGGTATGAGAAGTTTGTGCTGCAATAGCCGAATTTGATTTACCCTCGCAGAGCAGGCCAAGTACCAGCTTTTCAAATGGTGTTAGTTCGCGGTTCGCTATCGTTATATCTATTGCCATTTTTTGACCCTCTCCAGGTGACTTTCGGCACGGTCGTGTTTCCATTGTCTACCTTCGCAAGGCATCTGTGTTACCTCTAAGATGCTCGGATGAGCGAAATCTTGACCACAAGCGCTGAGCAAATCCTCACAATCAGCTTTAACCGCCCCGCAAAGATGAATGCGCTGACTCGCGATATGTATGCCGGTTTGGCAACTGCGCTCAATGAGGCTGCTGGAGATTTTGGAATTCGGGCTGTAATTCTGACAAGTGAAGGCGATCATTTCACTGCGGGAAACGACATTGGCGATTTTATGGCCAATCCTCCCACCGACAGTGATTCAGATGTCGCTAAGTTTTTGGCAGCGCTATTAGATTTTCCTAAACCTTTACTTGCAGCAGTGAAAGGAAATGCGGTCGGAGTAGGAACAACCATGTTGCTTCATTGCGATGTAGTGGTTGCATCTCCTACGGCCAAGTTTTCTATGCCATTTACTTCCCTGGGATTAGTTCCTGAAGCAGGTTCAAGTTATTTATTCCCACGTCTAGTTGGCTACCAAAGAGCTGCGCAAATTTTTATGACCGGAGACTCTTTTGATGCCGCAGCCGCAAAAGAGATGGGACTTGTGGCGCAGATTGAAAATGATCCAATTACCGCAGTAACCACAATTGCTAAACACATTGCGCAGCAACCACCACAAGCAATGATTAATACCAAAGCACTGCTCAAGAGTGGATCACATGATGCGGTAGCCGCGGTCATGCGCGCAGAGTTTGAGCTATTTTCTCTCGCACTTCAATCAGAGGAAGCAATGGATGCTTTCATGAAATTTATGGCCAAGAAGGGTAAATAATGTCACTCGCAGGAAAGCGCATCTTTGTTACTGGTGGTTCACGTGGAATAGGTTTGGCAATTGCTTTGCGCGCCGCCCAAGATGGCGCGCTCATCGCCATTGCTGCAAAGACAGCTGAAGCCAATCCAAAACTACCCGGAACTATTTTTTCAGCAGCAAAGGAAATCGAAGTAGCAGGTGGCACAGCGCTTCCAATTCAATGCGACATTCGCGATGAGGCTCAAATCGAAGCAGCAATTAACAAAACAGCAGAACAATTCGGTGGAATCGATATTTTGGTCAATAACGCAAGTGCGATTAATTTAACTCGCACGGATCAGACTCCCGCAAAGCGTTTTGATCTTATGTTTGATGTCAATGTCCGTGGAACGTTTCTGGTTTCACAAGCAGCCTTGCCACATTTACGACAGTCAGCAGAGGCTGGCCGCAATCCGCACATTTTGAATCTTTCCCCTCCACTATCAATGAAAGCCGTATGGTTTAAAAATCACGTTGCCTACACAATGGCAAAGTATGGAATGAGCATGTGCGTTCTTGGCATGGCAGAAGAATTCAAGCGAGATGGCATTGGCGTTAATGCCTTATGGCCACGAACTGTCATCGATACCGCAGCACTGCAAATGATTCCGGGTATTGATGCGAAAGCGGGCAGAACACCACAAATTCTCGCTGATGCCGCACACATCATCTTTAGTCGTGATGCCAAAGAGTGCACAGGCAACTTCTTTGTAGATGACACGCTCCTTGCAAGTGAGGGAATCACAGACCTTGAAAAATACTCAGTCACTCCAGGAACGAAGGATTTCTTACTCGACTTTTTCTTGGACTAAGAAAGGTTTTTGCCAAAATGCCAAGGTATGAAGTCAACTCTACAAACCTGATTGCAGAAAATGAGCGCCACGGAAGAGCTCGCGATCTTTTTTGGCCTTGGTGTGGCGCAAATGTTTCTTTGCTAGCACTGTCTTATGGATCCTTCTTTTTAGGTTTTGGAATATCTTTTTGGCAAGCAACCCTTGCGGCAGTTCTTGGCACGGTTCTTTCTTTTCTGGTTGTTGGTTTTAGCTCTCTGGCTGGCAAGAAATCAAATGCAACGACCATGGTTCTCTCTCGCGCAGCCTTTGGAGTTAAGGGAAATGTTTTGCCCGGATTTCTTTCTTATTTAGTTTTTGTTGGATGGGAAACAGTCTTAGTATCACTGGCAACATTGGCTACCGGAACGGTTTTCGAACGAGTTGGCAACGTTGATCGCAATATTGCGATGGTCTGCGGTTTTATCGTGGCAGTTTCTCTCACGCTGGTAGGTGGCGTTCTTGGGTTTAAAGCAATTATGAAAATTCAAAAGTATCTGACTTTGGTCACCATTGTTTTAACTCTTGGTTACATCGCCCTCACGCTCGATTCTGTTAAGTGGAGCGCTGTTTTAGATGTTCCCAATGGATCGATTCAAGGATTTATTGGCGCGCTAATTTTTGGTGTTACCGGAATTGGTTTGGGTTGGGTAAATGCAGCCGCTGATTATTCTCGTTATTTGCCACGATCTGTAAAGAGTAAATCCGTAGTTGGCTGGACGGTCCTAGGCGCATCCATTGTGCCAATCACTCTTGTGATTTATGGGGCGGCCTTATCTGCAAGTGATACAGAGTTATCAGCTGCAATCGCCATGGATCCGATTGGAGCGCTTACAACACTGCTACCAACCTGGTACTTAATTATTTTCTCTTTGGTTGCGATATTAGGTTTAGTTGGTGGCGCAATTCTGGATCTCTATTCTTCAGGACTAACACTTGTTAGCCTCGGAGTTCCAGTTAAGCGCCACGTTGCTGCCTTAATCGATGGGCTTATCATGTTAATCGGCGCCATTTACATTGTCTGGATTGCAGATAACTTTTTCTTTCCATTCCAAGGATTTTTGATCACATTAGGAGTACCAGTTGCTGCGTGGAGCGCAGTATTTGTGACAGATGTTCTGATGCGCAAGAAGAGCTATAGCGAAGCCGACTTATTTACACCCACTGGAAAATACGGATCTGTAAACTGGAATTCCATTGCCATCGTTGCAATTGGAACAATTATTGGCTGGGGTTTTGTCACAAATACCTTCGCATCTTGGCTCAGCTGGCAAGGTTATTTCTTAGGTGCAATAGGTGGCAAAGATGGTGCGTGGGCTTATGCCAACGTTGGCGTTATATTTGCAATGATTATTGGATCATTTGGTCGCTATGTTTTTGGGAAAAAAAGTATTGCTCAGCAAGAGAGCTAATCACTTTTGTTTGAATATTTCCTAAGGATAGATAAACCAAGAATTGCTGAGATAAGTGCAGCAACAATTAACCCAACTTTTACTTGCGCTAAATCTTGAGTTGAAGTCAATGCAAGATCTGCAATAAAGAGCGAAACCGTAAGTCCCATACCGGCAAGTGCTCCCGCCCCAGCGATCTCTTTAAAGCTCAAAGATGCAGGTTTAATGGCGAATTTTAACTGAATTGCTAACCAGGCAAAGAGGGTGATTCCAACAATTTTTCCAATAACGCGTCCAAATATTAAACCTGATGCAATAGGCGATAAGATGATTTCTTTCAGTGAAGAAAAATCTATGTAGACGCCAATATTTGCAAGGGCAAAGAGTGGAATGATTATGAAAGCACTGTAAGGATGAATCCAATTTATTAATCTAGTAGTTGTGATTTTTTTACCGCTAGGCAGAGCAAGGGCCAATAAAACGGCGCCGATCGTTGATGCAATCTTGATTGCGCTAATTCCGGAAGAGTAAAAGATTCCAAGAATAACGATAGAAAATAGATCATCTGCGATTGCCAGAGTTAGTAAGAAAATCTTAAGGGATGAATCTATTCGCGATCCTAGGAGCGCAAGTGCTCCTAGAGCCAAAGCAATATCTGTTGGCATAGCTACAGCCCACGCCGATGACGCGCTGCCTGAAGAATTCAAGGCCGCAAAAATTATTGCCGGCAAAGCCATTCCGCCAATGGCTGCAATCACAGGAAGAGCGGCATTTTTTGGATTCTTAAACTCACCTTCAACAAACTCTCTTTTGATTTCCAAGCCAACTAGAAAGAAGAAAATAGCCATGAGACCTTCGTTGATGAAGTCATGGAAAGGTGAAAAAAATGATTCATATGAATCACGCAGTGGAGAGTTCGCAAAAGCAAGAGCAATCACGCAAGCAGTGACTAGAGCGATACCGCTTGAACTCTCAGTCTTGATGAATCGAGTCAGAAAGAGACCAAGGCGATTCATGTTGGCAAGAATAGCAAAAACCCCGCCACATAAGCGGCGGGGTTTTTGATTAATTCAATCTTAGAGATCGAAGTAAAGCTCGAACTCTGCTGGGTGTGGACGCAAGCGAACATAATCAACTTCTTGTGTGCGCTTAAATGCAATCCATGTATCAATGAGATCTTTCGTAAAGACTCCACCTTTAAGCAAGAACTCATGATCTTCTTCAAGATTGTTAAGTACTGCTTCTAGTGAACCTGGAACTTGTGGAATTGCAGCAGCTTCTGCTCCCTCTAGTTCATAGAGATCTTTATCAACGGGCTTTGGTGGTTCGATTTTGTTTTGGATTCCATCAAGGCCAGCCATCAACATCGCTGCAAATGCTAGGTATGGATTTGATGATGGATCCGGGCAACGGAACTCGATGCGCTTCGCTTTTGGATTCGAACCAGTAATTGGAATACGAATACATGCAGAACGGTTACGAGCGGAGTACACAAGATTCACAGGTGCTTCATATCCTGGAACTAAGCGGTGATATGAATTTACAGTTGGGTTTGTAAATGCAAGTAGCGATGGTGCGTGCTTGAGTAAACCACCGACATACCAGCGTGCCATATCTGAAAGATCGGCGTAACCATCTCCGAAGAACAGTGGTTTTCCATCTTTCCACAGAGATTGGTGAACGTGCATGCCTGAGCCGTTATCTCCATAGAGTGGCTTTGGCATAAATGTTGCAGTCTTGCCATTTTCCCACGCAGTGTTTTTAATGATGTATTTAAACTTCATTACATCATCGCCGGCGTTAAGAATGTCGCTGAAACGATAGTTGATTTCCATTTGACCGGCTGTACCAACTTCGTGGTGAGCGCGTTCAACTAATAAACCAACTTTGCCAAGATTCATAACCATTTCATCGCGTAGGTCTGCAAACTGATCAGTTGGTGAAACTGGGAAGTAACCACCTTTGATCCGTGTGCGATAACCGCGGTTAGGAGTTCCATCAGCATCGTATTCAGCGCCAGTGTTCCAAGCGCCTTCGTATGAATCGATGTGGTGGTATGACTCGTGCATATCAGTCTTGAATCGAACTGCGTCGAATACATAGAACTCTGCTTCTGGTGCGAAGAATGCAGTATCTGCAATTCCTGTTGATTTTAAGTATTCAACAGCTTTGCCAACTACACCACGAGGATCGCGGCTATAAGGAGAGTTATCATCTGGATTGTGAACGCTAAATAGAATCACAAGAGTTTTTTCTTTGCGGAATGGATCAATAAAGGCTGAACCAGGAATTGGCAGCAACTTCATATCCGATTCGTGAATCGCTTGGAAACCGCGAATCGAGGAACCATCAAACATAAGTCCATCTGTAAAGACAGCTTCATCGAATGATTCAACAGGCACGTTAAAGTGATGTTGAATACCAGGAAGGTCAATAAAGCGGACGTCGATTAACTTGACGTCTTCCTTTTTAATAAACGCAAAAATTTCTGCAGAGTTCTTAAACATTTTTCTCCCAGTTGGTGTAGATCACAGCTTTGCGCACCGCTTCATCGAGGGCGCTTGTGCAAAGGCTACGAGTTATCAGTGAAAAACACATAACCCACGTGTTACGTCTATGTTAAGAATTGCAGGTCTTTGGGCTCAGGCTACGCTTATGGCATGCATAGAGACGTCAGCTTGGGAAGAAGATTTGGGGCTATAACTCTGGATTGGTTAGCCAGCTACCTCATTGCCATCGTTTTCTTCAGTGGGCCAGGAACCTTTCTGGAACGCACAGCACACGCTGGCACACCTGCTCTCATCTTGTTTTTTACCGAGTATTTTCTTTTGATCACTCTTCAAGGAGCATCGGCAGGTCACAGAGTATTTCGGATGCGAATTGTTAATTTCGAAGATGGTGGGCGACCAACTATTCGCCAGGCGCTCATTCGATCGATTCTCATGGTTATCGTGATTACAGCAATTACCTATGATGAAAATGGTCGTGGAATTCACGAACGATTTAGTAAAACTAAAATCGTCTTAACTCATTAACGAATTCGAACACCTTTTGGTAGTGGCCCCTTTGGAATTGGCATAGACATTCCGCCAACAGCTTTCAAACGAGCACGAACTTCTCGCATTTGATGCGCTGATAGTTTTTTAGGAAGTTTTGACAAGTGCTTTTGTAATTTACGAATAGATACTTGACCTTGTAAATCTCCGACCATAACTTCTGTAATTGGCACACCAGGAGCAAAGCGCTCAGATTTTCTGCGTTCATCTGCCAACATTTGCTTAACGCCTTGGGAACCTTCGCCAACTAGAACGATGCCTGCGCGACCAACACTTCTATGGACCATGTCTTGATTTCGAGCTACTGCAACAGCCGGAGTTGTTGTCCACCCTTTGCGAATTGCCATCAACACAGAAGCACCAGCACCCAATTGACCTTCAATGGATGAGTACGCAGCTGTGGATGCTTGTCGTGTGAAGAAAAACATCGCCGCTAGCAAAGCAACTGGCAGTGATACAAAAGCCACATAAATTGGATGACCAACTGCGATACCAATACCGATACCAATCGCCCACACAGCAAGGAATACAGCGATGAGAGCCAGACCAATCCAAGGCTTTGCACCTTTAGTCACAGAGTAGGCATCTCTAAAGGTTTGAAAGCGCGGAGTCTTAACCGAAGCTTCTTTATTTTTCTTATTTCGTTTAAACATGCTCATAAGTTTAGTGGGGCAGGGGCGCTACCACCAAGACGCACGGGCGCCCAGCGTTGGCCCTGATGGCTATCGGGATACTCTTCCTGAACTTTATTGAGGCTGGCAAGAAGCACTTCGCGTAGTTTGGCTTCTCCTAGTTCAACATCAGAATCTTTAGCAAAATGAAGTGGTGGATTAAATGCCACCGTGATCGGAACGCTTTTTCTTAACAAATTCTTTTTAACGCCCTTTGTCCACACTCTTTGACTGCCCCACACGATTGTTGGAATAACTGGAACACCAGCAGACATTGCAAGTCTTACTGCGCCAGATTTCAGTTGCTTAATCTCAAAGCTTGTTGAAATTGTTCCTTCGGGAAATATGCCAACGATTTCACCTTTGCGAAGGGCTCGAAGGGCTGCAACAAAGGAGGCAGAACCATTGCCACGATCAACACTTATGTGATGCATTCCGCGCATCAACGGCCCGGCTAACTTGTTATTGAAAATCTCTTTCTTTGCCATAAAACGTACGTAACGTTTCTTCGGCAGCACGGCAGTTCCAACAAGTGCGAAATCTAAGTATCCGATGTGATTAATGGCAAGAATTGCGCCGCCTTCTTGTGGAATATTTCCCTCACCAGAAAAAGAGAATCGAAGATCTAAGTATTTCCAAAAGGATTTGATTACTACCACCACAGGGGGATAGACAAAATCAGCCACGAGATACGCCTGCTTTGGCTGCCATTGCTTCTTTATATAAACGACCAGCGCGATAACTAGAGCGAACTAGTGGACCGCTCATCACGCCTAGAAATCCTATTTCTTTAGCTTCTGCCGCAAGTTCAACAAATTCTTCTGGCTTAACCCAGCGCTCCACTGGATGATGGCGATTAGTTGGTCTCAAATATTGAGTAATGGTTATGAGATCACATCCAGCGCTTCGTAAATCCAGAAGTGCCTGTGTGATCTCTTCTCGAGTTTCTCCTAAACCTAAAATTAGATTGGATTTTGTAATTAAGCCGAAATCTCTCGCCATTGTGATAACTGTTAATGATTTTTCATAAGTAAATGCGGGTCTAATGCTCTTGAAAATACGTGGGACTGTTTCTAAATTATGTGCGAAAACTTCTGGCTTTGTTTCAAAAATTTGATTAAGAAGTTCTGCTTTGGCATGAAAATCTGGAGCCAGCATCTCAACGCCGCAACCAGGATTTAATTCGTGCACCTTGCGAATTGTTTCGGCATATAACCATGCGCCTTCATCTTCTAAGTCATCGCGCGTAACACCTGTGATTGTTGCGTACTTCAATCCCATTGTTTTTACAGATTCAGCCACCTTGCGTGGTTCTTCGCGATCAATCGGATCGGGTTTGCCAGTATCAATATTGCAAAAATCGCATCTACGGGTGCACTTTTCTCCGCCGATTAAAAATGTAGCTTCTTTATCTTCCCAGCATTCAAAAATGTTTGGACACGCTGCTTCTTGGCACACGGTGTGCAAACCTTCAGATTTAACCAGTGAGCGAAGACGGGTGTATTCAGGACCCATATTTGCGCGAGTTTTAATCCACTCAGGTTTGCGCTCAATTGGCACAAGGGCGTTACGTGCCTCAATGCGAATCATCTTGCGACCTTCAGGTGCAATTGTCATGCGCACACCTTAGCCAATGTTGAAAGGAGATTGCGTTCTAGAACTGGCATCACTTCCGAAGCGCTAATTTCACGCTTTAATTCTTTAGCCATTGAAGTTACTTCGGCATCTGCAATGCCGCAGGGAATGATTTGTGAAAAGGCTGAAAGATCAGGATTAACATTTAGAGCGAAGCCATGCATCGTGGTGCCTTTTGCTACACGAATTCCGATTGCTGCAATTTTGCGAGGATTAATCTCATCTTTCATCCAGACACCAGAGCGACCTTTTATTCGTTGTACGTGTAATCCAAATTCATTACACGTGTCGATGAGTGCGCTTTCGATTTCTCGCACAAAACCAACTAATTCAGTTGGTTTGGCAAGGCGCACAATTGGATAGCCAACAATTTGTCCAGGACCATGCCACGTAATTTTTCCACCGCGGTTCACATCGATTACAGCAGTGCCATCTTGTGGTCGTTCAAAATCGAGAGTGCGCTTTCCTGCTGTAAAAACAGGTGGGTGCTCAACAAAAAACAGTGTGTGTGAAATCTGCCCTGAACTAACTAGTTCGTGAGTCTGTTCTTGAATAAGCAGGGCATCGCCGTATGCAAGGTGCTTTAAATCATGCACCAAAATGCTGCTTTGGATTGTTTCTGTGGCGGCCACAGGTTAAGCCTAAAGGTAGGCTTGCCCAGTCGCGAATCACGCGCTCCCGCCAGATCGAAAGGCTTCATTCTCGTGTCAAGAACTACTTCTCAGAAATCTCGTAAACCATTTGCCCTTGCAATGCTTGTTGTTTTGGTCTGGTTTTTACTCACCGGTGTATTTGGGCCACTCTTTGGAAAACTCACATCGGTCCAAGAAAATAACAACTCGTCTTTTTTGCCAAAGGGAGCAGAGGCAACCCAAGCATCTGAACTGATTCAAACTTTTTCAGGCAAGGACTCTTTTAATTTTCCAGCCCTTGTTCTATTTGAAGGAAATGCCTCACCTGCCAGCCTGGCGGCTATTAACTCGCATTTAGAAGCTGTGGGTGAATTAACACTTGCAGGTACTAGTGCCAAAATTTCAGATTACCTTGCACCAGGTCAGAGAATCACTGCATTTGCATCTCAAGATGGGAAAGCAATTCTGGCCACTGTGCCACTAGATGGAAACGCTTTGTCGAAAGTTCTTTCAAATGATGAACCCGTATTGCCTGCTGTTGTTGAAGCGCTGCGTGAAGATTTAACTCCGATAGCCAAAGCAAATAATCTCACGTCATATGTCACAGGTCCTGGCGGATTACTTGGAGACCTATTTAAAGCTTTTGGATCTATTGACTCAACCCTGCTTTTAACGACACTAGCTGTTGTCGCTGTTATTTTAATTGTTGTTTACCGCTCTCCGATTTTATGGATCATTCCATTGCTTTCAGCACTCTTTGCTCTGTCTACTGCAGGTGGAATCGTTTATCTCTTGGCCAAAAATGACATTATCGATGTCGATGGACAATCGCAGGGAATTCTCTCGGTATTAGTTATTGGCGCCGCAACGGATTACGCACTGCTGCTCATCGCTAGATATCGCGAAGAGCTGCACCTGCATGAAAATAGATTCGATGCAATGCGTGCAACATATAAAGGCGTATGGGAACCAATTTTGGCATCTGGTTCTACCGTTGCAATTTCTTTACTCGTACTTTTATTTAGTCAATTAACAAATACAGCAGGATTAGGACCAGTTGGCGCAATTGGAATCGTATGTTCCATGATTACGATTTTGACGTTGTTACCAGCACTTCTATTACTCTTTGGAAGATGGATTTTCTGGCCACGTCGTCCAGAATTCGATGGTGATGACCACGTTCTTTCTGGTACATGGTCAAAAATTGGTAGCTCAATCGGCCGTCGCCCTCGCAGAGCGTGGATCATTACCGGAGTTGTGCTCCTTGGATTCGCATTCATGTCTCCAACGCTTAAGGCAGATGGAATTGGAACCGTTGATACATTTACAACCAACCCAGAATCCGTTGTCGGACAAAAATTGTTGCTCACTCACTTTCCTGGTGGAGAAGGCGATCCAACGCAAATAGTTGTCAGCGCGGACAAGATGGACGCCGTTGCATCAGCAATTAAAAACGCACCTGGTGTGACTTCCATTGAACCTCTTCGTGATGGTTTTCAAATGCCTGGGGGACCAGTTCCACCTATTAAGTATGTAAATAATAAGGCGATCTTAAATGTAACCCTTGATAAAGCACCTGACAGTGTTGAAGCGGCAAATGATATTCCTGAGATTCGTCGCTTGGCACATGAAGCTGATTCAACATCATTAGTTGGTGGAACAAGTGCGGTGTATTTTGATGTCAGAACCGCAAATGATCGAGATAACAAAACAATCATCCCAATTATTTTGCTTGTTATCACAATGATTTTGGGAGCGCTACTTCGAAGCATTCTCAGTGCAGTGTTGTTACTCGGAACAGTTGTCCTGTCATACTTTGCCACCCTGGGAGTATGCGCACTGGTCTTTAACCACATCTTTGGTTTTGCTGGCGGGGATACTTCGTTTCCATTATTTGCATTCATCTTCTTAGTGGCTCTCGGCATTGATTACAACATTTTCTTGATGACTCGAGTGCGTGAAGAATCGATTAAATTCGGCACGCGAGAAGGAGTAATTAAGGGCCTCACCGTTACAGGCGCTGTTATTACTTCGGCCGGAATAGTTCTTGCAGCGACCTTTGCTGTCCTTGGATTAATTCCACTAGTTCCGCTGGCTCAACTTGGTTTTGCAGTTGCATTCGGAGTTCTCCTTGACACGATCATCGTCCGATCAATTCTTGTGCCCGCGCTGGTCCACGAAATTGGTCCAAAAATCTGGTGGCCTTCAAAGTTAAAGAAGTAGAACCAATGAAACTTCGAGTCGGTATAGCAGGTTACGGACTAGCCGGCCGAAGTTTTCATGCTCCGATGCTGTCGGCAACTAACTTTGAAGTGGCAACGATTCTTACAAATAATGATGTGAGAAAGCGCCATGCAAAAGAAGATTACCCGCAATCAAAAATAGTAAATTCCATCCAAGAGCTATGCGATCATGGTGTTGATTTAATTGTTATCGCATCTGGCAATCAAGTTCACGCATCGCAAGCATTTGCCTCCATTAAGGCTGGAATCCCGGTCGTAGTTGATAAACCTATGGGCCGCGATCTAAATGAAACCAAAGAAATTCTGGAAGCAGCGAATTCTGCCAATGTTGCCATCACCACTTATTTCAATCGTAAATGGGACAGTGACACTCTCACACTAAAACGAGTGATTAGAGATGGCCATATTGGAAAAGTTCTGCGAATGGATTCACGATTTGAACGTTTTCGTCCGACGCTTAACCCGCAATCCTGGCGAGAAAATATCTCAGCAGCTGAAGGTGGCGGAATTTTGTTGGATTTGCAACCACATTTGATTTCAACTGCTATTGATTGCTTTGGACCTGCGCAGTTAAAAAGCGCACGAGTTCGAAGCGTTCGCGGTGGCGCAGACGATGATGCATTACTTGTTCTTGCACATGAAAGTGGGGTTGAATCAATTCTTTCGGCCAGCGCAGTTGTAGGGGCGCCAGGACCGAGAATGCGTGTGATTGGCAGTGAAGGTGCGTTGGTTATCCAAGAGTTAGATCCACAAGAGGATTTATTGCGTTCAGGAGTATTGCCACAAGATGGCAAATGGAATCAACCAACAGCCTCTGCGGCTTTTATTCATCGCGGAGAAAAAGTCGAAAAATTCGAAGCAGATAACGGCAACTATTGTGTTTTCTACTCATTGGTTCACGATGCAATTACAAATAAGACGCCAATGCCAATTTCGGCCAGAGAAATACTAGAAGTCGCACACATTATTGATCAGGCGCGCGAAATGAGTGTGCGTGCCTAAGAAGGTTATTGTTATTGGCGCTGGATTGGCTGGACTCAGTGCAGCGATTACATTACAAAATGAGGGCATACCGGTAACCGTTCTTGAAAGTAGTGATCGTCCTGGAGGGCGTGTCACGAGTGATCTAATTGATGGATTCATCTGCGACCGCGGGTTTCAACTTCTGAACATAAATTATCCGGAAATCAAAAGGCTAGGGATCGCAAAGGAAATCGATTTTGTTTCCGCTTCATCAGTTATTGAAGTGGCGCGCGATGACAGACGTATTCGAATTGGCGATCCACGAGTTGCATTTTTCTCGATATTTAGCCCAGAGACTGGTTCATTACTTGAAAAAATCCGCTTAGTTAAGTACTTAATCAAGCGAACTCGCGTGGCAAGCGTAGGCGAGGAGCTTAAAGTCAACGGCATAGGCAAAGTGTATGAACGAGTTCTGAGACCATTTCTTACCGGAGTATTTCTGGCAGATCCGTTATTAGTTAATGCAGAGTATGGACGCACTGCAATCGGGCACTTTGTCACTGGAAATTCTGGATTACCAGCTCAAGGTATTAAAGTTTTTTCAGAAGCACTTGCTGCGCGAGTTCAATCAATTGAGTATGGCGTTCAAGTCAACTCGATCAAGAATAACGTTGTTAAAACCTCCAAAGGAAAGTACGAAGCAGATGCAATCATCGTTGCAACAGATGCCACAACAGCGGCTCAATTGCTGGATCTAACGGTTGTTCCACAATTAGTCGGCTGCACGACCTGGTATCACAGCACCAATGAAAGTCCAACGCAGAGCAAATCTTTGATTATTGATAGTCAAAATCGAGGACCGCTAGTAAATACGATTGTTATTTCAAACATGCTTCCGAGTTATGCACCGGTGGGTAAGTCACTGATTTCTAGTACAAGTATTTTGCCAGCAACAGAATCAGAGGTTCGTAGACACTTATCGATTTTGTATGGAACCGATACGAGAAAATGGAAATTGGTTGCAAAGTATGAAATTCCAAGTGCATTGCCATTGGCTGGATTACAAAACCAGATGGCATCTAGTTTTCACGTAGAAGATTCGATTTATATTGCGGGGGATTACAGGAGCGCACCTTCACAAAATGGTGCGTTGTTATCTGGACGGCTAGCCGCCCTTTCTGTCCTAGTCGACTAGAGCTGCAAGCGCGGGAGCAATATGCGGATAATCGAAAACAAATCCGGCATCAAGTAGCGCCTGTGGCATAACTTTTTTAGAACCTAAAATCTCGGAGGAAAAACCACCTAGCGCTATTTTTAACGCAAAGGCGGGTGCGGGAAATAAAGCTGGTCTGTGTAGTGCGCGAGCAAGTCCGGCTGTAAATTCTTGATTTGTTACAGGGTTTGGTGATGTTAAATTAATTGGTCCTTCTATTTTATTTTCAAGGGCAAAAACAATGGCTCGAATTTGATCATGCAAAGTAATCCACGACCACCATTGTTTTCCATTTCCAAGTTTTCCACCTAAGCCAAAGCGAAAGAGCGGAAGCATTCGACCGAGTGCACCGCCAGTTGGATCAAGTACTAGCCCTGTACGAAGCTTCACGGTTCTTACTTCCTGAACCAAATCTGCAGCGCCTTCCCATTCACGGCATACCGCAGCAAGAAAGTCTTCACCGGCACGATCTGTTTCGATAACAGCGCGATTTCCTGTTTCGCCATACCAGCCAATTGCACTTGAACTGATAAACACTGATGGCTTAACAGCGTTTACCGCATTGGCAATCGCAGTCGTTCCCAAAAGTCTTGAATTTAGAATTTCACCCTTGTATTTTTTTGTCCAACGTTTATCTCCAACACCTGCGCCAGCTAAGTGAATAATGGCGTCAACACCTGCGAGTGCTTCTAGGTCTACTACACCAGAGCGCGGATCCCACGTAATTTCTTCGGCTGAACGACTTGGTCTACGAACTAATTTTTGAACTGTGTAACCCTCAGATTTGAGATGACCAACAAGTGCGGTACCAATCATTCCGGATGCTCCGGTGATTGCAACGCGTTGCATTGTTGGCATTAGAGACCGAGGTCCGATTCAAATGCACCGTGTTCCAGACGCTCTTTAAGTGTTACCAAGAATCTAGCAGCATCTGCACCATCTACAACGCGGTGATCGTATGAAAGTCCCAAATAAACCATTGAGCGAATAGCAATTGTTTCGCCACCATCTTCACCGCGAACAACCATTGGTCGTTTCACAATTGCGCCAAGACCGAGAATGGCAACTTGTGGTTGGTTAATGATTGGCGTATCAAATAGCGCTCCACGGCTTCCGGTATTTGTTAGCGTAAATGTTCCGCCACCGAGTTCATCGGGTGAAACTTTATTATCGCGAGTGCGCGCAGCTAGATCAGAAATCTTGCGAGCGATGCCGCCCATGTTTAAATCTCCAGCGCTATGAATAACTGGAACTAATAAACCGCGTTCTGTGTCGACGGCGATTCCGAGGTGTTCTGCGCCGTGATAAGTAATTTGATCGCCTTCGACGGATGAATTGAGTACTGGGTGCACTTTCAATGCTTCGCAGACAGCAACTGCAAAGAATGGAAGGAATGTCAGCTTGACACCTTCGCGAGCTTCAAAAGAAGCCTTCGCGCGATCACGCAAACGCGCAATCTTGGTTACATCAACTTCAATAACAGTTGTTAGTTGTGCACTTACTTGTAAAGACTCAACCATTCGAGCTGCGATTACTTTACGAAGACGCGACATCGTTACGGTGGTTCCGCGCAACGGTGATGCTGCAACTGGCGCTAAAGATTGTGGTGAAGATTGTGCAGCAGGTGTGCTCTGAATTACAGATGGTTTAGCAGCTGCCTGGACATCTTCTTTTCGGATTCGTCCGCCAACACCGCTACCTTGAATTGCAGACAGGTTAACTCCAAGCTCTGTTGCTAACTTTCTAACAATTGGAGTGACATATGCATCAGGATCTGTGGCAACTGGGGCTGTAGGTGGTGTAACTACAACAGGTGGAGCCGTAACAACTGGTGGAGCCGTAACAACAGGTGGAGCCGCAACAACTGGCGCGGCAGGTGGTGCAACTACAACAGGTGGAGCCGCAACAACTGGTTCAGCAACAACTGGCGCTGCCACAGGCGCTGCTGCGCCATCTGCAATAACTGCGAGTTCTGCGCCAACTGCAACTGTTTGGTCAACGCCAACTACAATTTTTTGAAGTGTTCCTGCAACGGGAGATGGAATTTCAGTATCGACTTTGTCGGTTGAAACTTCTAGCAACGGTTCGTCAACAGCAACGTGATCGCCTTCGGCTTTTAGCCAGCGTGTGACTGTTCCTTCTGTCACGCTCTCGCCAAGTGCTGGCATCGTTACTGAAAATGTCATTGTTTTCTCCCTAGATTATCCGTGAGCATGAAGCGGTTTACCTGCAAGTGCCATGTGTGCTTCTCCCATGGCTTCTGACAGTGTTGGGTGTGCATGAATAAGTGGTGCAACATCTGCGGCGCTTGCTTCCCAGTTAAAAATTAATTGGGCTTCAGCGAGTAATTCTCCAACTCGAGAACCAACCATATGAATACCAAGCACTGGACCATTTTTTTGTGAAACCAATTTAACCGAACCTGCTGTGCGCAAAATTTGAGCCTTGCCATTTCCTGCCAAGTCGTAATTTAATTCAACAACATCGTAGCCACGCTCTTTTGCAAGAGCTGTTGTTAGACCAACGGATGCAACTTCTGGCTCAGAGTATGTAACACGGGGGACACCATCGTAATTAATTGGACGAGGATTAAGTCCGGCAATCTCTTCGGCAACCAGAATTCCTTCACCAAATCCAACGTGAGCTAGTTGCAGAGTCGGAATTAAGTCACCGACTGCCCAAACTCCTGGCACATTTGTGCGGCACTTATCGTCAACTAGTACGTAGCCTCGGTCCATCGAAATACCTTGCTCTTCATATCCAAGGTTTGCAGAAACTGGTCCGCGACCCACACTGACCAGTAATACGTCAGCACTGAAAGTTTTGCCATCTTCCAGCGTTACGGTCACGGTCTCACCGTTAACGGAGGCAGATGCAAAGCGAACACCAAGTTCAAAATTAATGCCACGTTTTCTAAATGCGCGTTCGAGCAGCTTGCTAGAAGATTCATCTTCGAGTGCAACCAGGTGAGGTAGGCCTTCGATAATTGTTACTTCAGAGCCAAATGATTTCCACACCGATGCAAATTCGCAACCAATTACGCCGCCGCCAAGGACGATCACACTCTTTGGAACGTATTCCAACTTTGTCGCATGATCTGATGTAATAATTCTTGTGCCATCGATTTCAAGCCCAGGCAAAGTTTTCGCATACGAACCTGTTGCAAGTACAACGTTTTTTCCTGTGTACTTTTCGCCATTAACTTCGACGGTGTCCTTAGAAATTAAACGACCGTGACCTTCGATGTATGTAATATTTCTTGACTTAACAAGACCTTGTAATCCTTTATGTAATCGAGCGATTACGCCATCTTTATACGAGTTAACTGCAGGCATATCCATTGAAAGGAATTGCGCGTTCACACCAAAGTGGTTGGCATCGCGCGCGCCATCTGCAATTTCACCTGAGTGCAATAAAGCTTTTGTTGGGATGCAGCCACGGTGTAAACACGTTCCACCAAGTTTGTCGGCTTCGATCAGTGCTACGGATAGACCTAGTTGTGCGCTACGAAGGGCGCATGCATATCCGCCACTTCCACCGCCAAGGATTACTAGATCGAATTGAGCCACTGCCTAAACCTCCTACGATCCTGAGATGAACTAGGACTACTTTCGCCCGTGTCCTATCTTGCCAGCCTTCGGGCTAGTTACCGAATTATTGAATTCTCGACCAAGCGCAGAAGTGTGCGCAGTGCCACACCAGTGCCGCCAACAGGGGTGTATCCGTGGGCGCCAGATTCGTTATAGGCAGGACCTGCAATATCGAGGTGCAACCATGGAACTTCTGGCTTAACGAAATCTTTTAAGAACAATCCTGCAACTAACATCCCGCCCATACGTTCACCGATGTTCGCTAAATCGGCAACAGGTGAATCAAGTGATGCGCGCAATTCTTGAGGAAGTGGCATTGGCCAAAATGCTTCACCGCTATCTGTGGCAGCAGACAGTAACTGCGCACTGAAAGCTTCATTATTTGTCATCACCGCACTGGTTCGGGTTCCAAGTGCCACCACTTGCGCGCCAGTTAGCGTTGCAACATCTACGAGACCATCTAATGATTTAGTTTCTTGAGCCTTCACAAGTGCATCAGCCAAAACAAGTCGGCCTTCTGCATCAGGGTTTAGAACTTCAACAGTTTTACCGCCATAAATTGTGATGACATCACTCGGACGAGTGGCGTTATCGCTGACCATATTTTCAGCCAAGGGTGCCCATGCTTCTATTGACACCGGCAATTTCAGTGAGGCAATTGCAAGTATCGCACCGCATACTGCAGCAGCTCCACTCATGTCAGATTTCATTGCTTCCATACCGGCTGCAGGTTTTAGCGCTAATCCGCCAGTATCAAATGTGATTCCTTTACCCACGAATGCAAACTTTCGTAGAGATTTTTCTGGTGTGTATGTGATGTGAAGCAGACGTGGTGGATTTGCTGAACCTTGTCCAACACCAATGATTCCACCATAGCCACCACTTTTTAATTGCTTCTCATTGAGAACACTTACTTTAAGTCCGGCCGAGGCGCCGCCTGCGGATTTAACAACGGCTGCAATCTTCTTCGTAAAAGTATCTGGAGTCAGATGCGATGGGGGAGTGTTGATTAAATCTCGAACTAAATGTGTGTACTTGGCAATTATTTGTGCTCGCTTAAGTGCGTTCTTTGCTTCAATTTTTTTAGAAAATTTGGAGTGAATCGCGATCTTTGCCAGCGGTAATTTTCTCTCTGATTTTGTTGAGCCGCGGAATTCATCAAAGGCATAGGCGCCAAGGGCCGCACCTTCTGCAATCGCTGCAACGGCTTCAATATTCGCAGTTGGAAGTGCAAAAGTGGCTTCATCACTTCCGGCTAAAGCACGCGCTGCAGCTCCTGCCGCGCGACGAAGAGTTTCATGGGCATACACTTTTTGCATCTGACCTAAACCAGTAAAGACGATTAACTTTGTTCGGGTGCCAGGTATTTTGATGATTTCATCATGTTTACCAGTTGCTCCCAGTTCTTTGAGTTGAGCGAGCAATGTGCGTGTGTCCAGAGTCAGAGTGCCAGATTCAATGGTTAACGCTGATGCTTTATTTGGATTAAACGAAAGCCCGACGACGATGACTCCGCCAGTTACAGCGCCATCGGTAAGTGCCAACGTGGACATGTAGCTCCCTCTTAAAATCCGCAAGGCGCACAGGTTATCGGTTGTAGGAACTTTTGTTGCAGTGGGAGTAGGTTGTGAATGTGAAAAATTCTCCTCTCCACCAAAAACACCTGGATCGCCAAGCCAAGATGGCAGATTTCGGTGGATGGCTTATGCCCATTGAATATCCAGCCACTGGAGTACTTGCCGAACACGCAGCAGTCCGAGAACGAGTAGGTCTTTTTGATGTTTCACACTTAGGTAAAGCAAGTGTCAAAGGAAGCGGATCAGTAGATTTCCTCAACGCAATTCTTACCAATGACCTTGATCGAATATCTGATGGCATGGCTCAATACACGATGTTGTGCAATACCGAGGGCGGCGTCATTGATGATCTGATTGCCTACAGAAATTCATCCGATGATGTCTTTCTTGTTCCCAACGCATCGAATACATCAGATGTGGTTGCGGCTCTGCAAGCACAGGTAACACCCGGCATCACGATTACAAACTTACATTCAGAGTATGCGGTACTGGCACTACAAGGTCCGGCCACCCCGGAAGTTTTAACATCCCTAGGTGTAGCTTCCTCCATTGATTACATGAGTTTTACTAAGGTAAAGATTGCCCAATGCGATGTAATTTTATGTCGTACCGGATATACAGGTGAATTTGGATTCGAGTTATTGCCATTGTGGAAAGATGCTGAAAAAGTTTGGGACGCACTTGTTGCCGCAATCGCTGCCTTTGATGGAGTTGTGTGTGGTCTCGGTGCTCGCGATACCTTGAGAACTGAAATGGGATACCCACTGCATGGTCACGAGCTCTCACTTGATATCACTCCGGTTCAAGCACACGCATCATGGGCGGTGGGATGGAAGAAAGAGAAGTTTTCAGGCGATTCAATCTTGCGAAGTGAGCGCACAAATGGTTCACGCAGATTTTTATATGGCCTGAAATCTCTGGATCGAGGTATTCCTCGCGCAGGTATGAAAGTTAAAGATTCAGATGGTATTGAAATTGGTGAAGTTACCTCAGGAACATTTTCACCCACATTAAAAAATGGAATTGCCTTGGCTCTATTGGATTCTTCGGTATCACTTGGAACAGTTGTAGTAATCGACGTGCGAGGGCGGCAATCACAAGCAGAAGTAGTTAATCTTCCCTTTGTTCAATCCCACGTTAAGTAAGCCTTAAATAGCTAGTTAGAAACTTTCTCCAGGTTTAACTTGTGGGTGTGGAGTACGTAGACGCCTCATTTGAGTTGAACGCAGCCAGCCGTAGAGACCCAAACCCTTTGTTGGTGAATCTGGAAAGCGGCTACGAATTTCTTTCTTAATTTTGCGAGAGAGAAAAACACCATCAATGGCTGCAGTTAAGAGAACCGCATACATCAGAGCAATCGCACCGTATTGAAGAGCTGGTACTGGGAATACTGAAAGCAAGAGAACAACAAAAATAATTGGTAAGAAATATTCACCAATAGATCTACGTGCATCAACAAGATTTCTCACATAGCGGCGGGCAGGTCCACGATCTCGCAAAGGCATGGCACTTTCTTCACCGCGTAAATATGCCGCCCGTGATGCATTGCGAGAAGCACGACTCTGTTCGCGTGCGCGCTTTTTCTCTTCCTTAGTAGATGCCGGAGCAAGGGATGAAACTATTCGCTTTGATTGCGCTTCTTTGCGCTTAGGAGTTGGTCGACCCTTTTTTGAAGATGCATCTGAAGTATTAGACATGAGAGAACTATAGAGCGAGCATTCTTTCTAAGGCGAGTTTTGAATATTTGGCCACTTCAGGGGCCACCCGAATTTGGTTAACTACCGTGCCAGATACGAGGGACTCCATTGCCCACACCAAATGTGGCAAGTCAATGCGATTCATGGTTGAGCAGTAGCAGATGTCTTTATCCAGAAAGTAAATTTCTTTATCTGGATTATTCTGGGAAATGCGTTGAACCAAATTGAGTTCTGTGCCAATAGCCCACTTCGAACCAGCAGGGGATTGTTCAACTATTTTGATGATTTTTTCAGTCGAGCCAACACGATCGGCTGCTTGGACAACTTCATGTGTGCACTCAGGATGAACCAGAATCTGAACTCCTGGAACGCGAGTTCGAATCTCATTGACACTATCGATTGAAAAGCGGCCATGAACTGAACAGTGTCCTCGCCACAAAATTACTTTAGCTTTCTTAATTTGTTCTTCTGTCAGTCCACCCAGTGGTTTCCATGGATTCCAAAGAACGCAATCTTGCAGTGATAAACCAAGAGAGAGAACGGCGGTGTTTCTGCCTAAGTGCTGATCGGGTAAAAAGAGAATTTTTGAGCCTTGTGTAAATGCCCACTTCATTGCAGCTTCAGCATTAGATGATGTGCAGATTGTTCCACCATGTTCGCCGGTAAAAGATTTAATCGCAGCAGATGAATTCATGTATGTCACGGGAATTACTTCTTGGGCCAGGCCAATACTTGAAAGTTCATCCCAACATTTAGTGACTTGATTCGCAGTAGCCATATCTGCCATGGAACAACCAGCCGCAAGATCGGGAAGAATCACTTTTTGTTTATCAGAAGTGAGAATGTCGGCACTTTCTGCCATGAAGTGAACTCCGCAAAAAATGATGTTTTCCACACCGCTTGCCTTGGCTGCTTCTTGCGCTAACTTAAATGAATCTCCTGTGATATCGGCAAATTCAATAACTTCATTTCGTTGATAATGATGACCGAGAACCAAGACACTTGAACCGAGTGCTTTTCGAGCAGCTCTAGCACGAGCAACTAATTGCGGATCACTGGCGTCAGGTAATTGGCCATCGCATGAAACGCCGCGTTCGCTGGCTAGATCGCTGCCTTGTCCAAGTAGTAATAGGTCACTTAGATTCACAGGTGCATTCTCTCTCATAATCTGTGTCCATGTCGCGCAGAATCCATGAGGTTGCTAGGCTTAGCCAGTACTCGAAAGGGAGAGAACATGAGCACAGAGACAAGCACTACAACAGGAATTCTTCTATCCGATAACGCAGCAGCAAAGGTCGCTGCATTGTTGGCACAAGAAGGTCGCGATGATCTTAATCTTCGCGTTGCGGTACAGCCTGGTGGTTGCTCTGGCCTGAAGTATCAACTCTATTTCGATGATCGCAATCTCGAAGGCGACGTTGTTCGCGAATTCGGAAACGTTAAAGTAATTACAGACAAAATGAGTGACCCTTATTTATCTGGCGCGACTATTGATTTCGTGGACACAATTGAGAAGCAAGGCTTCACAATTGATAATCCAAATGCCCAGGGCTCATGCGCCTGTGGCGATTCTTTTAACTAAGCCAACACCTAACTAGTATCACGCCATGCGAATTGGTGTAGCTGGCTCTGTCGGTCTTGATCACTTAATGACCTTCTCCGGAAAATTCACCGATTCCCTTGTTGCAGGTTCCCTTGAAAAAGTCTCTCTCTCTTTTCTAGTCGATGATCTCGATGTGCGACGTGGGGGATGTGCTGCCAACATTTGTTTTGGTATGGGAATGCTTGGGCTAAAACCAATTTTGATTGCTGCAGTTGGCAAAGATTGGGCAGATTACGACGCCTGGCTATCGCGACATGGCGTAGATACCGGACACGTGTTGATCTCCAAAGAACTTTTCACAGCGCACTTTATGGTGACAACAGATACCGAACTCAACCAGATTGCCTCCTTTTTTCCTGGCGCAATGAGTGAAGCGCGAAATATTGAGTTAGCCCCAATTATGGAAAAAACCGGCGAACTTGATTTGATTGTTATTTCACCAGATGATCCTGAAGCGATGATGCGCCACAGTGAAGTGGCAAAGGCGCGCGGTATTGCAATTGCTGCGGATCCATCACAACAAATGGCTCGCATGGAGGGTCATGAGATAAAAACTTTGATTGATGGCGCTGCATATTTGTTCATGAATGAGTATGAATTAGCGCTGGCAATTCAAAAAACTGGTTGGAGTGATGCTGAAATTTTATCTCGCGTGAAATATCGCGTAATCACACAGGGGTCAAAGGGCGCACGAATTGAAACCAAAGGCGGCGAGCTCATCAAGATTGCGTGTCCAAAAGAGAATGCCAAATTAGATCCAACGGGTGTGGGTGATTCATTTAGATCAGGTTTTATTGCTGGCCTTGCATGGGGACTTTCTCATGAAAGATGTTTACAACTTGGGGCGATGCTTGCAACCTATGTCATCGAAACCAAAGGCACGCAGGAGTATCGATTTACTTCTGAACAATTTAGCGAACGTTTCAAGCAAGCTTATGGTGATAGCGCGGCAGCAGAAATCAGCGCTCACTTAGCTTCGTAATTACAAACAAGTCTTTGGATTTTTTATCAAATACATTGCCAGTCATTCGAGACCATGCCACTAAATCAGGTTCTGTCGCAGGGTCATCTGAATGCAACATCACTTGATCCCCAGCTTGCATGAAAGTAACTTCTTTACTTAATTCGATAATTGGTTGAGGGCACCGCAATCCTCGGGCATCTATTTCTTTCATGCTCTCGATCGATTCACGTTACTCACAACGCTATTGATTAAGCCATCAATGTCATCTTGCGTAGTGCCAGGGTGAATCGTTATGCGGATATTGCCGTGCGTGAGCACGCCCATGGCAGCTAACACATGGCTTGGTTGCAAATCATCTGCCGTGCACGCTGAACCTGAATCCACGCTATATCCATCGTTTTGGATTGTGCGAAGTAACTCTTCACCGTTGCAATTGAGAAATGAAACGCTGAGCATGTGAGCCAGACTTGAATCAAGTGATCCAGCGATATCTGCATCTGCTACTTGCGAAAATGCACTTCTTAGATCTTGATTAAATTTGCGAGCCTGTGTGTTTGCATTGGCAACCTCTGAATGGAAATTTTCGAGCGCAACGGCGCTGGCTAGAAGCAAGGGGAGTGAAACATCAAAATTGGGGTGAGCAGCATTGAGATGGGGAAGTGGATTGCTCCACTGGGAAGGTTTTTTTACAATCAAAATTCCCAATTCGGCTGGACCATACCAAGACTTACTATCCAAAAGCGCTGTTGAAAATTGATCAGGCAGTGGCACGCGAATTCCACTCGTTGTTGCATCAAGAAAGATTCGCTCAGATTGAGTACTTGCGATAATCCCATCGCACTCTTGAATCACACCGGTTTCGGCATTAGCAATGTGTAAAGCAAGCACTGACTCTTTGACTGCAGTATTTGCAGGGATGAGTTTTCCATTCAGGGAACTTTTTATCACTTGGTTTGAAAGTTTCGCTGCGATAGCGAAGACATCTTTTCGATCCGTGGCACCATGAATCAAAGTTGAAGACTCTGTAAGTAGGCCTTGTATGCCCAAGAAGTAACCAAGGGAGGTGGGCGATACGGGAACAAGTGAATCAACCCCAACTGATAGAGATGTTGCTATTGATTCAAGGGCGTTATTTTTTAATTGACGAGCCTTCGTGCTGGGTTGAGAAAGCTTTGCCGGATCGGCCCATCCGCTCTCAAAGGCAGCGTGAAGCACATCAAAAGCCTTTGGATGAAGAGGGCTCTCACTCTGGAAGTTTCCTGTGACACGTACCACCGGATGAACGCTACTGGCAGGTGAGGCCGTTTTGGAAATGCCCCACTATTCTTAAGCCTATGTCCGCACGCAACAAGCGCTCCTTATTCCTAGTATGGATAGCGCTACCAGCCACATTGCTTCTTACTGGTTGCTCGAAGGTTTCTGGACTTGGATTTGAAGAAGGAGTCACCAGTGTTAACGATGAATCCTTATCACTGTGGCAAGGCGCATGGATTGCAGCCGGTGTAGTTGGCGTAATCACTTTCATTTTAATCATATGGCCAGCGATATTTCATCGCCTAAAAAAAGATTCACCTGAGTTTCCAAAGCAATCTCAATACAACATACCTGTTGAAATTCTTTACACCGTAATCCCATTTATTATCGTTGCAGTGCTCTTTGTTTATACGTTGCAAGCACAAAATGTCATTACTGCAAAGACAACTGGCCCTGCCCATGAAATATCGGTTGAAGGTTTTCAGTGGTCTTGGCAATTTGGGTATTCAGAAGCGGGACCTGATGCTGTTGTAACCGGCACGCCCGCACAACCGCCGACGCTGTATTTGCCACAGGGTGAAAAAATTCGATTTACCATTACTTCTAATGACGTAGTCCATGGGTTTTGGATTCCAGCTTTCATGATTCAGATGCAAAATCTGCCCGGAGTAACAAATAAATTAGAATTTACGGCAAAAAAATTAGGAACCTACCCGGGACGATGCAACATTTTGTGCGGCCGCAACCACACACAGATGCTCTTTAGTGTAAAAGTTGTTACCCCGGCAGAATATGAGAGTTACTTAGAGTCTCTGAAGGAGAACTTAGTATGACAACTTATGCCCAGCGTCCAGCCGTGAAATTACCGACAGAGGGTTTAAAGCCAACGCGTAAAGGACATGCATTCGTTAAGTGGGTAACAACAACTGATCACAAGCGCATTGGTTACATGTATCTGATCACAACCTTTGCATGGTTTCTTATCGCTGGATTTTTAGCTCTGCTACTACGTTCTGAATTAGCACGACCAGGATTGCAATTTTTAAGCAATGAGCAGTACAACCAAATCTTTACGATGCACGGCACCATTATGTTGTTATTGTTTGCAACGCCACTCTTTGTTGGGTTTGCAAACGTGATTATGCCGCTGCAAATAGGCGCAGCAGACGTGGCATTTCCTCGTTTGAATATGCTTTCGTATTGGCTCTATCTTTTCTCTGGAATTATGGTTTTTGCAGGATTCTTAACTCCTGGTGGCGCAGCATCCTTTGGTTGGACTGCTTATGCACCACTTTCTAGTTCGGAGTATTCACCAGGAATCGGTGCCGATCTATGGATTGTCGGACTTGCAGTAGGCGGTATCGGAACAATTTTGGGCGCGGTTAACTTCATCACCACAATTTTTACAATGCGCGCTCCGGGTATGACGATGTTTCGGATGTCTATTTTTTCTTGGAACGTTTTGCTCACTTCTATTTTGGTATTACTGGCATTTCCTCCTTTAGCTGTGGCGTTCCTAGGACTTGAATCTGATCGTCTTTATGGCACACATCTTTTTGATCCGGCCAATGGTGGCGCAATGCTCTGGCAGCATCTTTTCTGGTTCTTTGGTCACCCAGAGGTTTACATCTTGGCTCTTCCGTTCTTTGGAATTGCAACAGAAATTTTGCCAGTATTTAGTCGCAAACCAATCTTTGGTTACAAAGGGTTAATTGCTGCAACAATTGCTATTGCTGCATTGTCTGTCTCTGTCTGGGCTCACCATATGTTTGCAAGTGGGCAGGTATTACTCCCATTCTTCTCATTCATGACTTTCCTAATTGGCGTTCCAACCGGTGTGAAATTCTTTAACTGGATCGGAACAATGTGGCGTGGCCACGTTACCTTTGAAACACCAATGCTTTGGGTAATGGGATTTCTCGTAACATTCTTATTCGGAGGCTTAACAGGAATTATCTTGGCTTCACCACCGCTTGATTTTGCGGTTTCAGCCTCTTACTTCGTGGTTGCGCACTTCCATTACGTTCTATTTGGAACAGTGGTCTTTGCAATGTTTGCTGGCTTCTACTTCTGGTGGCCAAAGATGACTGGACGCATGCTCAATGAGCGTCTAGGAAAGATTCACTTCTGGACACTCTTCTTTGGCTTTCACCTAACGTTTTTAATCCAGCACTGGCTCGGCATCAAGGGTTTCCCACGTCGCTACGCAGATTATTTACCGACTGATGGATTTACCTTTATGAATACGGTTTCAACGGTTGGCTCGTTCTTATTAGCTCTTTCAATGATTCCGTTCTTCATCAACGTCTGGATCACACGCAAGAGTCCGATGGTCAACGTTGATGATCCTTGGGGTTATGGATCCTCCCTTGAATGGGCAACATCTTGTCCGCCACCGCGCCATAACTTCACTTCCATGCCTCGTATTTCTAGTGAGCGCCCTGCTTTTGATCTGCACTATCCACACATCAAAACAGAAGGGCACTAAGTTTTATGAAAACTAACTGGATGCTCTTTGTTGGTCTATCTATTTTTTACTTCTTCATCACCATTGTTTATTGGCAAGTAGATGGAGAAGCCCTCGGCATTACTGGTTTGCTTCTTTCGGCTTGCTTGGCTGGCATGGTGGGTTTTTATGTTTGGTTTACCCAAAAAAGAATTGGAAAGTTACTTCCAGAAGATAATACCGAAGCTGAAATTGCAGATGGTGCGGGCGAACTAGGTTTCTTTAGCCCACATTCATGGTGGCCTCTTCCAACAGGAATGTCAGCGGTTGCAACAGGCCTTGGGCTCATCATCGGTTGGTGGTTCACACTTATCGCTATAAGCGCGTTGGTTATCTGCGTAATCGGTTGGGTTACCGAGTACGAAAAGCCTTTATCTTCAACACAGCACTAAATTATTTCCTAAGCGGCAAATACTGATGAATAAAGTTCGCGGGCTTTTACAAGCATCTCACTTCATACCCACTCTCATCGTTTCGAGTATTGCCTTTGCCTTCGGGGTTCATTACTGGTGGGAAGGCCCTGCATATGTCATAGCCTTTACAGTCTTTACAGGTCAATTAGTAGTTGGCTGGAGCAATGATCTCTATGACTTTGCAGATGATCAACGCCATGGCCGCATGAATAAGCCGCTTGTCTCTGGATTGATTTCAAAAGAGTATTTACGTAATTGGCTGATTTTTATGGTGCCGTTTTCTTTCATTGCAAATTTGTTGGGGCCTTTAGGTTTTAAGGGCGGACTTCTTTATTGGCTAGGTATTGGTTGCGGAGTCGCCTATAACTTTTATTTTAAATTTAATATCTTCTCACCGTTGCCATTTGCAGTGGCTTTTGCAGCGCTACCCTCTTGCATAGCAATCTCTAAATCAGTGACCCCTCCTACGTGGATGTGGCTAGGTGGGGCGATTCTGGGATGCGCAGCCCACTTTGTTAACGTGATTAAAGATATGGATCAAGATCGCGAAAGTGCGATTAAAGGACTGCCTCAGCGAATAGGAAAACGAGCTTCTATTGCAGTTGCTGCAGCTTTAGTACTAATAGCCGTAGTGATTATTTTTTAGTGGTTTTCGATCTCTTTGAGATCTTGCGCCGATACCTTTGGTGCGACTTCAGCGTTAGCAGCGCTCATACGTGAGCGAATCTTGTTGCGAAGTGCATCTGTGCGGCGCACTCCAGCCTTATCAATTTCTGGCAATTCCAAAGGTCCGCTTTGTTCATGGGATGTAAGAAGCCACTTCTTTTCAGGAGTTAACTCTTCATGAATTTCAACGAATTCACCATGAGGAAGTCTTACTAAGCGTCCAGTCTCTTTGCCATGTAGAACTAATTCGCGGTCAGAGCGTTGTAGAGAAATACAGATTCTCTTTGTGATGACAAATGCGATTGGTGGAAGAACGATAATACCGATGCGGCTAAACCACATGATTTGGTTAATGCTCAATTCAAATTGTTGAGCGATGATGTCGTTTCCACCATTGATCAGAGCGACTAACGTGAAGGTAAGAGCCATTGCGCCAATTGCAGTGCGATTAGGCGCATTACGAGGACGATCAAGTAGGTGATGCTCGCGCTTATCTCCAGTTATCCAGCTTTCGATAAAGGGATAGAGCGCCAAACCAGTAAACATCAGACCAGGAACGATTAGTCCTGGAATAAGAATGTTCCATGAAATGGTGTAACCAAATAAGTAACTTTCCAGTGGGGGAGCCATGCGAACTAATCCATCAAGCCATCCCATATACCAATCGGGTTGCGAACCGGCTGAAATTTGTCCAGGTGTATATGGACCGTATAACCACACCGGGTTAATCGATGCAACCGCTGCAATAAATGCTGTTACACCAAAGACAACGAAGAAGAATCCGCCAGCCTTAGCCATGTAGACAGGAAATAGTGGATAGCCAACAACGTTTTTCTCGGTGCGCCCTGGTCCTGGATATTGCGTGTGCTTTTGGTACCAGACCAACATTAAGTGCACTGTGATCAGCGCTAAGAAAATACCTGGAAGCAAAAGAACGTGGACGGTAAATATTCGAGGAATAAATGCTTCTCCTGGGAATGCTCCGCCAAATGCGAAGAATGCTAAGTAGGTACCAACGACAGGGATAGCTTGAATAATCGCCTCTGCTATTCGAATTCCTGTGCCAGAGAGTAAGTCATCTGGAAGTGAGTAACCAAGGAAGCCTTCAACAATTCCAAGTGTTAGAAGGCCGACACCGATAATCCAGTTAAATTCACGTGGCTTGCGAAATGCTCCAGTGAAATACACGCGAAGTAAGTGAACAACGATTGCCACCATAAAGAACAGCGCCGCCCAGTGGTGAATTTGGCGCATGAGCAATCCGCCACGAACCTCAAAGGAAATATGAAGCGTTGATGCGTATGCCGCAGACATTTTTATTCCAGAAAGTGGTTGATAGGAACCTTCGTAAACAACTTCACGCTGGGAAGGGTCAAACCAAAATGTTAGAAATGTTCCGGAGAGCAACAAAATAATAAATGAGTAGAGCGCAATTTCACCGAGTAAGAATGACCAGTGATCAGGAAAGACCTTATTAAGGTTTTTCTTCATCCACGCTGCGGCGCCTGTTCGCTCATCTACATAGTTAGCGACATTGCCTGCAATGCGTTCACGTGCGGTCATGATGAGCGCTCCCAAAAACTAGGTCCGACTGGTTCATCAAATGGTTGTTTTGCAACAAGGTAACCCTCTGAATCTAGGGCTAATGCTAATTGAGGTAGTGGTCTGGCCGCAGGTCCAAATAAGACCTTTGCTGCGCGCGTCACATCAAAAGTGGATTGATGGCATGGGCAGAGCAGGTGTTTTGTCTGTTGCTCGTAGAGAGCTACTGCGCATCCCATGTGAGAACAAATCTTTGAAAAAGCGATGATTCCTTCATGAGTCCAGGAGAGTCGTTCGGCATCCAAATTAAACTCTTCAGGACGCAGGCGAATAAGTAGAACGGCATCCTTTGCGATATCACTTAATACTCGATGATCTTGGCCAGGCAGCATCGCGGGCAAGACTTGCGCAACAGCGCCAACTTCTAAATCTTCAGGTTTGATCGGACGCTCACCTGGATCAGTAACTAAACGAGTGCCAGCTTTCCAACTTGTTTTTGTGAGTGAATCACCAGGTAGCGGACCTAAGTCGCGCAATAGAAGTAATGGAGATAAACCTACTAAGCCAAGTGATAGTCCTAATGAGCGCTTAATTAATGAACGTCGGCCAAGTCCTGCAGCAGCCGCACCCTCTTTAGCAGTTTTCACTAATGCACTGCGATCTTCTTCAGTTGAGCGAAATTCGTGACGCTGCACAGTAACTTCTTGATCTGGCATCAAAGTTTTAGCCCAATGAATTGCGCCAATACCAATGAAGAATAGAGAGAAAGCTAAGCCCAGTCCTAAAAACAATTGATGAGCATTGGTGCTTCCCATGACTGGTAGAAAGACAAAAATGTCATCTGGGATTGCAACGTATGAAACTATGAAAAGAAGTGTTCCAAATGCGGATAACAAAAATAATATGGCAACTTGGCGCTCTGCTTGATTGGCAGCAACTGGATCTACATCTGCCTTGCGATGAACGTGAGGCGGGATTCCAGGATCTTGGATCGCTTCGATTTCGTGTGCCATGTTTTCCTTATCTCGCCTTCATTGCAAGCCAGACTGCAACGCCAATTAACATTCCAATACCAAGTGTCCACACCAACAGACCTTCAGTTACTGGACCGACTCGACCAAGAGATGCACCACCAAGTGCTGGTTCTGCCTCTGCAAATTTGATCCACTTGATGATTGATAACTTCTCTTCAGGAGTAATAGTTTTATCTGAGAAAACGGGCATTGATTGCGGACCAGTAATCATCGCTTCATAAATATGCACAGGCTCAACGCCCATAACTGTTGGAGCGTATTTTCCTTGAGTCAGAGCACCACCCTGACCAGCAAAGTTATGGCACATCGCGCAGTTGTTTCTAAATAATTCGCCACCCTCGGCAACGCTTCCGTCTCGTTCGTAATTGAGTAATTCATCTCCTGGGATTTCTGGACCAGGTGCAAGGGATGCAACGTATGCGGCAAGTGCTGCTACTTCTTCCGGGGAATACACCGGATCTTTACGCATTGCTTGTGTGCTCATATCTGCCATCGGCATGCGACCTGTTGCTACTTGGAAATCAACAGATGCGGCGCCGACGCCAATGAGAGAGGGAGCAATGGCGCCACCTTCAGCATTTAATCCATGACAAGAAGAGCAGCCCTTAAGAAAGATCTCTTTACCTTCTTCGATCATTGCAGAACGTGCTAATACCAATTCAGATTTACTTGGTGTTGCACTTGCTACGGAAAAAGTTGTACCAATTGATAGAAGTGCAAGAACAAGAAGCATCGGTGCGGCAGCACGGTGTCTGCGGTATCTAGATAGTCGCTTCACAAATATGTCATCCCTTGTTATCTATAAATTATTTAATTAGGTAAATCGCCGCGAATAGTGCAATCCATACAACATCTACAAAGTGCCAGTAATAAGAAACGACAATCGCAGTTGTGGCTTGAGAGTGAGTAAATCTGCGCGCCTTAGCGACTCGAATCAGAACAATAAGAAATGCAATGAGTCCACCAGTTACGTGTAAACCGTGAAAGCCTGTAGCAATATAGAAAATTGAACCATAAGCAGTTGAGGACAGAGTTAAGTTCTCTGATACAAGTACTGCGTATTCATAGACTTGACCGGCGATAAAGAATGCCCCCATAAGGAAGGTCAGCGAGAACCATTCGCGCATTCCCCATGTGCTTATCTGAAAGAAAGATCCTGTTCGCTTATTTTGAAATCGTTCTGCGGCAAAGACACCGAATTGGCATGTCACCGATGAGAGAACTAAAACAGTTGTATTAATCGCGGCGAACGGAATGCTGAGTAGCTCAGAGGATTGCAGCCAAATCTCTGGACCTTGCACTGCTCGTGTTGTGAAATAAATTGCAAATAATCCTGCAAAGAACATCAACTCACTTGAGAGCCAAACGATTGTTCCGACAGCTACAAGGTTAGGCCGTGTGATTTTGTGGGCTGTTGCGGCAGTGGACATGAGGATGATTATTCCTGCAAAGCCCTCGGACTTCCACCGCTGAGGACCTAGTTGCCCGAGGCATTTTTGCCCTTTCTAGGTGAAACGGGTCACTACAAATTCTTGCTCTAAAAAAGGGGCCCAAGACAATAAGATACGAGTATGGGTTCAACAGCAGCAGAGTCGCAAAAAAAGAAGCAGATCGCTATCTATTCCGATGATAGTTCCGTCCGCGCTTCCATCGTTCTGGCTTTAGGAAATCGTATTGCTGATGATTTACCAGAACACGAAATTCACGAATTTGCCACAGGTGCCGCCCTTCGCCAGTACATCGATCGCAAATCTCAAGATGGCACTTTTAAAATCGATCTTTTTATACTCGACGGTGAAGCAGCCCCTGAAGGCGGTCTTGGCGTTGCTCGACAACTCAAAGATGAAGTTTTTAACTGCCCTCCAGTCTTAGCAATTACTGGTCGCAAAGAAGATGCATGGCTTGCTGCTTGGTCAAAAGCTGAAGCATCTGTGATTCATCCAATCGATCCATTTACTCTTGCTCGTACCGTCGCAGATTTATTGCGCACTGGTTCACTTACTTCGGCTTAAATTCCTTAGATAACCCCGCTCATGAATCAGAGTTGGAAATCATCCGTTTCAGCACTTGAGTCTGGGTTGGATTTATCAATCACAGATGCGCAGTGGTTCATGCGCGAAATTCTTCAAGGTCGAGCAGAAAGCACAGACCTTTCCGCATTCTTATTGGCTTTAAAAAATAAAGGCGAAACATCAGATGAAGTGGGTGCCTTCGTATCTGAAATGTTTAATCACAGCGCACCAATAAAAGTTACGGAACGAGCAGTCGACACTGTCGGTACCGGCGGCGATGGCGCCCACACCATCAATATTTCAACTACGGCAGCGATAATCGCCGCGGCTGCTGGGGCGCGTGTGGTCAAACACGGCAATAGAGCATCATCTTCCAAATCAGGGGCTGCAGATTTATTGGAAGCCCTGGGCGTCAATATTTCACTAGACGGAAGTGGCGTTGAAAAAACGGTGCAGCAACTGGGAATTGGTTTTTGTTTTGCACAAAAATTTCACCCAGCGATGAAAAATGCGGCGGCGGTGCGTAAAGAGTTAGGCGTTCCAACAGTTTTTAATATTTTGGGACCACTTGCCAATCCCGCAAAACCCCAAGCCGCCGCAATTGGTGTGGCTAATGAACGAATGCACCTGGTGATGGCTCAAGTATTGGGTGATCGCGGTGTTGATGGATTCGTTTTTCGCGGCGATGATGGGTTAGATGAAATTACTTTGGCGACCACAACATCTGTTCTATCAATTGGTGGTGGCACTATTGAAAGTCAACGAATAGAACCAGCAGATTTTGGTTTATCTTCAGCGCCAATTTCAGCACTCGTCGGTGGAGACTCACAAGAAAATGCTCGCATTACACGCGCCATTTTTAACGGCGAACTTGGTGCACCGCGTGACGCAGTTTTACTCAACGCAGCAGCAGCAATTGCAGCATTTGAAGGAGATATTTCGGCAGATATTCACACACGAATTTCAGCTGGACTTAAACGAGCAATAGATGCCGTTGATTCTGGAAAAGCCACGCAATTGTTAAGCAACTGGGCAACACTGACACAAAACCTAGCCACGAATTAATCTGGCGCGTACTCTTTAATCCATGGGAACAGAGGGCGCACCAGCAGGTTATTTGCAGGATTTTTCTGCGATGGGAAATGGCGCAACAAAAGAAGTTGGAATTCTTTTGGTTCACGGATTTACCGGTTCCCCTTCGTCCATGCGTCCATGGGCAGAATTTATGCATCAACAGGGTTACACCGTGCGTGTTCCCCTTTTGCCAGGGCACGGCACAAAGCCAGAGGATTTGAATCAAGTCAAATGGCAGGAGTGGCCGCGCAAAGTTGAGAGTGAATTACGAGAACTTCAAAAAACCTGCACCAAAATATTCGTTTTCGGTTTATCAATGGGTGGGGGATTAACTCTTTATACAACCCAACATCATCGAGAAAAAATCGATGGAATTGTTCTTGTAAATCCAATGATTCATATTCCACTGGTCACTCCGACTGTGGCAAAGATATTTTCTAAATTCAAGAAAATGCGTTCAGCAGTCGGCAATGACATCAAGCGCAAAAACGTTACAGAATATGCCTATGACGCCAACCCGATAGTTGGCATCTATGAACTCACGAAAATGCTCAAAATTACCCGTGAAAATTTGAGCAAGGTGAGCATCCCGACGCTTTTGTTTCATAGCACCGATGACCACGTTCTGCCGGTTTCTAATACAGAGATCATTCTCAAGGGGATTAGCTCAAAGGATAAAGAGCGCGTGGAACTGACAAACAGCTATCACGTTGCCACGCTAGATCACGATATGGAAATAATCTTTGAAAAATCTCTTACTTTTGTGCAAGCACGTTCTTAACCATTTTTACTAATATTTTTTCATCAACTTTCCAATCATTGGCCACAGCCACAGTCTTTTTATTGACCTTGTAATCCTTGAGATCAGAAGCCATTTTCTTAAGTACTTCGGAGTTAAAAGGCGCTATCAAAATGTGATTTTTTGCAACCGATGCGCCAAAGACGTATTGAGTACCCTTTCGCATCATTGGCTGATTCCAGGCAATTACTAATTCAAGATCTGGAAACTTTGTAGTCAGGATTCGAAAAACCCTCCGAAGTGTTTTGGCTTGTATTGGATCGATGGACTTATAGAAATCACTGGGTGTTTCAAATTTTCTAGTTGTTGTTGATCCACGAGAGAACATAACTAATGCGTTGGCGTGCGCCTGGGAGAATCCATAGTTTTCACGAAGATGTGCGATTTGGGCTGGATATTTTTCATCCTTAATGGCAGCCATAACCTTGAACCAATACTTCATTGGTTCGCCGTATTTCTTCTCAATAAGAGGGAAGTGCGCTTCGCGACTTGGGTCTTTAGTAGGCACGGCTCAATATTAGTCGAGATACGATTAAGCCATGACGTGGTTCTTGTTGGCGATTGCGATTTTGGCAGAGATTGTTGGCACGTTATTGCTCAAGCGAAGTGATGGTTTTACAAAACTCTGGCCATCTATCGGTGTTCTTCTTGGCTACCTCACAGCATTTGCGCTCCTGTCTCAATCACTCAAGAAAATAGATGTTGGAATTACCTATGCAATTTGGTCTGGCTTTGGAATTATCGGAGCAGCTGTTGGAGGAATGATTTTCTTTGATCAGCAGTTGACCAGACTGAACTTAATTGGCATGACAATCATTATTGCTGGGGTTGTAATCATGAATCTCGGGGGAGTAAGTCACTAAATGTATATCCCGCGCCATTTCTCAGTTGAAGACCCAGTTGCGCAAGAATTTCTGGCAAACCTTAAGAGCGGGCACTTAGTCACCAACACGGCACAGGGGATGCTCTCAACAATGATTCCCGTAACTTTTGATAAAGCGGATCGTTCAGTTATCGGACACGTTGCCCGTGGAAACTCTCAGTGGTCTGAAAAAACCAACCAAGAGGCACTCTTTATAAGCGCTCCTGTTGATTCATACATTTCGCCAAGTTGGTATGCATCAAAGCAAGAGCACGGCAAAGTAGTTCCAACCTGGGATTACATGTTGGCCCATGTGTATGGCGACTTAATCATTCATGATGATGTTGATTGGTTGCGCATAGCTGTTTCAAATCTCACGGATTCTTTTGAAGCAGGCAGAGCCAAGCCATGGAAGTTAGATGATGCCCCTGAGGATTATGTGGCTGGTCAATTACGGGCGATCGTTGGGGTTGAAATAAAAGTTGCCCGCCTTGAAGTTTCATTTAAAATGAGTCAGAACAAAACAATAGCAGATCTAGATGGTGTCATCGATGGCCTGCGAGCAGATAATCGTGAAGATGCTGCAAGCAAAGTAGAGGATCTAAGACCGAGAGGGAAACTATGAAAAAACTGACTATCGCATTTCTAGTGTTACCAATTGCTTTGCTTTCGATGCCAAGTCTTAATGCAGCTGACACGGGCGGCGGTGGTGGTGGAACAACGATGAATACTCCAACTGCGACACCGACACCAACTCCAACTCCAACTGCGACACCGACTACTGCGGCCGTGACCAAGAATCTGGCAACAGAATTAGCATCAATTAGAAAAATGATTGATGATAAGAATTTTGCTGCAGCTCTATCGGCTCTAAAAATTGCCGATCAGGAATTTGCCAATAATGCAGATATCAATAATCTTCTCGGATTTAGTTCACGAAAACTCAAGCAATATAAGCCAGCTGGCGTTTATTATGCAAAGGCTTTAAAAATCAATCCGAAACATTTAGGGGCACTTGAATATCAGGGTGAATTATTTGTAGAAACCAAGAAGATAGCTGATGCCAAGAAGAATCTTGCAAAATTGAAGAGTCTATGCGGCGTCACATGTGAAGAGTATTTGGATCTGAAGAAGGTCATAGGTAAGAAGTAATACTCAACTAATTGTGGACGATACTGGGATCGAACCAGTGACCCCCACAATGTCAATGTGGTGCTCTACCGCTGAGCCAATCGTCCTAGGTGGTTGAACTATACAACAGCTAATTTAGCGACCGAAATCGTCCTCGATACGCTCAATATCATCTTCGCCAAAGTATGTGCCGGTTTGAACTTCAATGAAGATAACTTCATTGCTTCCAATGTTTGCTATTCGGTGAAGTTGGCCGATGCCAATAGAAATTGTGTCACCGGATGAAAGTTGTGAAACTTTTCCTTCAAGTGTTACTTCGGCGCTTCCTTGGACTATGAACCAATGTTCGGCGCGTTTTTGATGGCGTTGATATGACAAGCGCTTTCCAGGTTGAACATAGATGCACTTAGTTTTATGAATTGCACTTTCTTGCAAGATTTCATAGCGACCCCAAGGTCGTTGTGATTGATCATGTGAACTCATTGTTAGATTCTTTCAGTTATGGACGTGAAAGGACATACTTCTTAAACAATGGAGGTGGAAACGGGATTTGAACCCGTGTAGAGGGATTTGCAGTCCCTTGCCTCGCCTCTCGGCCATTCCACCATAGAAAGACCGCCACTTTTTATCTATTACATGAGTAAAGATATGTAAGTGGCGGTGAATCAGAGCGGACGACCGGGTTCGAACCGGCGACCTGAACCTTGGCAAGGTTCCGCGCTACCAACTGCGCTACGTCCGCGTATTGCAGGGCAAAATCTATCGCATGTGCGCGCAAGAGCCAAAGCGAGGTGGCAACGACTAAGTTGTCCGCATGAACGCAGGGGTTGAACCGATCTTTTGGATGGGTAATCGTTTTGCAACGGGTTTGCAGCGAGTTACCAATGACCCTAGAGAAATAACCAAAGATGGTTTTTGGGCTGTTTCGATTTCTTTTGAAGGCCAATGGACATGTGCCAAATTCGAACACGTTGTTGAATCAGAGTTTCCACGCGCGCAATCCGAGTTTGTTTCTTCGAAGTTTGCCTCATCGATGGATCGCGATGCATACATTTCTTATGTCCAAGCAATTCAAGAAGATATATCTAATGGATGGGTTTATCAGGTAAATGCTTGTCGAATACTGAGTGCAACTATTTCGAAGGATTTTTCTCTTGCAGGTTTATTTGGATCTATTTTGCAAAACAACCCGGCACCGCACGCCAGTTATCTGCGAATTCCAGGTGTTGAAATCGCATCGGCTTCCCCAGAACTCTTCCTCAAACGACGAGGCAGCACAGTTACTTCATCTCCGATCAAAGGCACTCGCCCAACAGGTGGTGCAGATTTTGGAAGTAAGGACACAGCTGAGAACGTAATGATCGTGGATTTAATTAGAAATGATTTAGGACAGATTTGTAAAGATGGATCTATTGATGTTCCTCGATTGTTAGGCGTAGAACATCATCCAGGAATTGATCATTTGGTTTCTGATGTGACAGGAGAACTAAAAGATAATTTATCGTGGAGTGAAATTATCGAACCATTACTCGCTCCTGGATCAGTCAGCGGTGCACCTAAATCCTCTGCTGTGAAGATAATTGCGAAACACGAGAAGGAGCGTGGAATTTACTGTGGTGCAATTGGGTGGATACAAGGTGATGCGTGTGATTTAGCCGTTGCAATCAGAACTTTTTGGAAGGAATCCGAGACTTTAAAATTTGGCACTGGCGCTGGAATAACATGGGCAAGTGATGCGGCATCTGAATGGGAAGAGACGCAGTTGAAGGCAGAGCGACTGATCAAGATTGCTTCAGGTGAGATCTCATGAAAATTTGGCTAAATGACTGCGTTGTTGACTCCAGTGGAGTTGATCTCGCTGGCGATAATTGGCCAGATGGTTTCGGAGTATTTGAAACGATTAAAACCGTTGGTTCAGTTCCGTATGCGCTCAATCGTCATATGAGACGCGCACTCGACGCGGGCACGCGTGTGGGCGTTGAGTTACCGGGTGAAGATCGAGTGCGCACAGCAATTGATCAATTGTTGGCAGAAGTGAAATATCCAATTGGCCGCTTGCGATTACTCTTTAAGCAAGACGGCACCTTTATAGCAACGCATGATTCATATGTTGAGTTAACTCATAATTTAAAGCTTTGCACGTATTCAGCACATGTCGATATCAAAGGTGTTCCCGCAAAAACTTTTCCATATACGTCGCGTTTGGAGATCTTGGCTGCAGCAAAGCAACAGGGATGCGATGAAGCGATAGTGATAAATAGCAATCATGAAGTATGCGAAGGCGCAGTTTCTAATCTGATGTTTTTCACAGATGGAATGTGGATTACTCCGCCAATTGTTCAAGGCGTATTGCCTGGGGTAATGCGTGCGTTAATTGTTGAAAATTTGCCGGTAAGGGTGCGAAAGATAGACACCAATGATCTCTCGCATGTCCAGGCCGCCATGGTGATTTCAAGTTTAAAACTTGCAGCACCTGTTGCAAGCATTGATGGGCGAGTGATGCCAGATTTAGAAGTTAGTCAATTATTTGCGCAACAAATCCGAGAAATGGCCATACGGACTTCGGTAGGCTAGGGGTATGTCCGAGCTCTCAATCATCGTTGATGGCGTTGCCGTCAACGTTGCGGCAGATCAAAAACCAACTCATATTTTTGCTGAGCGCAAAGATGTAGTTGTGTGCAAAATAAATGGTGAACTCAAAGATCTTTGGACCGACATTGTTTCCGGAGATGTCATTGATTCTGTATCGATTTCATCGCCCGAAGGATTAGCAGTGCTTCGCCATTCAGCTGCTCACGTGATGGCACAAGCGGTCCAGAGTGTTTTTGAAGGAACTCGATTAGGAATTGGGCCACCAATTACAGATGGTTTTTACTACGACTTTGATCCAGAACGTCCATTTAACCCAGATGATTTTGAAAAAATCGAATCTGCAATGCGCAAGATTGTTAAAGATGGTCAAAGATTTAAGCGACGCGTTACAACAGAAAAAGATGCTCTCAAGGAACTCGCTCACGAGCCGTATAAGTGCGAACTTATTGGTTTGAAATCTGGCGCCGGCGATGAGGCAAGTGTTGAAGTGGGTGGGGCTGAACTAACTATTTATGACAATTTAGGTCGCGATGGGCAAGCGGTGTGGAGTGATTTATGTCGAGGCCCACACCTGCCATCTACAAAACATATTCCTGCATTTAAGTTGATGAGAAGCGCTGCCGCATATTGGCGTGGTTCTGAAAAAAATCCAATGCTGCAAAGAATTTATGGCACAGCATGGCCTACCCAGGATGAATTAAATGCTCACCTTGAATTATTAGCAGAGGCTGAAAAACGCGATCACCGTCGACTCGGAAATGAACTAGATCTATTTTCATTCCCAGAAGAAATTGGTTCCGGCTTAGCTGTATTTCATCCTAAGGGCGGCATTGTGCGCCGTGCGATGGAAGATTATTCGCGCATTCGCCATGAGGAAGAAGGCTATGAATTCGTTTATTCACCGCACTTAACAAAAGCTGCCCTCTTTGAAACTTCTGGTCACTTGGATTGGTATTCAGAAGGAATGTATCCACCAATGATTTTGGATGAAGAACACCATCCGGATGGAACGGTTAAAAAGGCTGGACAGCAGTACTACATGAAACCTATGAATTGCCCTTTCCATAATTTGATTTTCCGCGCACGGGGACGTTCTTATCGCGAATTACCACTTCGTTTATTTGAATTTGGAACTGTCTATCGCTACGAAAAATCGGGCGTGATGCATGGCTTAACCCGTGCTCGCGGCTTCACTCAAGATGATGCGCATATTTATTGCACAAAAGAGCAGATGCCTGCAGAGCTCGATTCTTTATTAACTTTCGTACTTAATTTATTGCGCGATTACGGCCTCAACGATTTTTATCTCGAACTATCTACTCGCAATCCAGAGAAATCTGTGGGCGAAGATAAAGATTGGGCTGAGGCGACTGAAGCGCTTCGTAAAGCCGCCGAAGCACAAAAATTAGAGTTAGTACTTGATGAAGGTGGCGCAGCATTTTATGGACCAAAGATTTCCGTGCAAGCAAAAGATGCCATTGGGCGCACATGGCAGATGTCAACGATCCAAGTTGATTTTCAATTGCCACAACGATTTGAACTCGAATACTCAGCAGCAGATGGAACACGTCAGCGCCCTGTAATGATTCACCGTGCACTCTTTGGTTCTATTGAACGATTCTTCGGCGTTTTAACAGAGCATTACTCTGGCGCATTTCCACCATGGCTTGCTCCTTTACAAGCAGTTGGAATTCCAGTGGCCGATGCATTCGCGGATTACTTAACCGATGTAATGATGCAGATGAAGAAAGCTGGCATTCGCGCCGAACTCGATGCATCCGATGATCGCATGCAGAAAAAAGTTCGAAATGCACAAATGCAGAAGGTTCCTTTTATGGTTATTGCCGGAGAAGAAGATCAAAAAGCTGGCGCAGTTTCATTTAGATATAGAAATGGCGAACAGAAAAATGGTATTCCTATTGCCGATGCGATCAAAGAGATTAAAGACGCGGTAGCAAAGCGAATACAGGTTTAATTTCATGCATTTAGAAGGTGGAGCAGGAATTCCTGATGCATGGTCGCGTTTGTGGGCCCCGCACCGCATGGATTATTTAAAAGGTGAAAACAGGCCACTTGAAGGAAATAGCGTTGCATGTCCTTTCTGCACAATTGCCTCGCTAAGTGATGAAGAAGGATTAATTGTTCATCGTGGTAAAACTGCCTACGTTGTCATGAATTTATATCCCTATAACGCGGGCCACTTACTCATTTGTGCTTATCGCCACGTTGCTGATTTAACTGATTTAACGGAAATCGAACGAAACGAAATTACATTCTTAAGCGCGCAGGCAATGAAAACCTTGCGCAAGGTTTCAAACGCTGCCGGTTTTAATCTTGGAATGAATCAAGGGGCGCTATCGGGCGCTGGAGTCGCAGAACATATTCACCAACACGTTGTTCCTCGTTGGGGAGGCGATGCCAACTTCATGCCAATAATTGGTCAAACAAAAGTCTTGCCACAGTTATTGGCTCAAACACGTAGCGACTTAGCTGCAGGATGGGTTAAGGATTAATCTCAGCTAGATATTGCTTAACAATATCAACACCAAGGTTTTTTTCTATCCACACCGGAATTGCAGGGAAAAGCAATCCAGCCGCGAATGATCCTTCACCCATTACAGCCATGTGAGATCTATATTCTTCAACAAATTCACTTACTAAAGTTTTATGTTCGGCTTCGCTTGGAATGACTGTATGAGGATTACTGGTGTAATCAGTAATGTCCTGTGTCTCTAAACTAATAAGCGCGCAGGGCGCACCGGCATCATCATGTAATACTAAATAGGGCGTAACAATCTGATCGAAGAGTCGATTTGCGAGCAGAACTGCGTCATCAAAATCTGCTTCACCGCTTTCTAAGTTGGTAACAACTATTAATCGCGGAGTCTGAAACTCATCTAGAGCCACCCAATTTGATACGGTTTTTTCATCAACTCCGGTGTTTGGATTAATGACAAATATCGCTACCTCTTCAGATCCTTCGGCATCGGTGTTGTAGGTAGCGCCAAAGAGGTCGGCCACGGATTCTGGCTGTGCGCTTGGATGCCCGTACACGCTGATGCGTAGTTCGGAACTATGAGTTGGCACGGGCTTAAGCCTAATATGTACCTAATGATTAGCGAAGTTTTAAAACCTGCGGTCACGCGAATTATTTCTCCGGTGGCCCGATTCTTCCTACGAATCGGATTAACACCTAATGCAGTCACTGCAATTGGAGCTATAAGCGTTGTAATCAGCGCGCTCTACTTCTTTCCTCAAGGAGAGTTTTTTGTCGGAACGCTAGTTATTACTTTTTTCATGCTCAGCGATCTTTTTGATGGAGCGATGGCTCGGATTAGTTCACAAGGCGCGAGCAAATGGGGCGCTTTTTTGGATTCAACAGTAGACAGAATTTCTGATTCAGCAGTTCTCTGTGGCGTGGCAATTTATTTAATCCGAGAAGATGATCAACTTTCAATCATTTATTTAGTGTGCCTTGTCACCGGAATGCTCATTCCATACATTCGAGCAAAAGCTGAGAGCATGAATATCGCATGTAGTGGCGGCATAGCCGAACGCACAGAAAGAGCAATCATTGTTTTAGTTGGTACAGGATTTCATGGTTTAGGAGTGCCATACGCACTTTCGATGAGTGCATGGTTGCTTGCAATACTTGGTGTAGTTACAACATTTCAGCGATTAATTATTGTAAAACGCGCGATTTAATATGAAAGAAAGTCTCATCGGCTGGGTATATATCTTCGCATGGAAAATATTGCGTGCCTTGCCCGAATCAACGGCATATTCACTCTTTGATCAAGGCGCACGATTTTTAGTAAAGCGAAATCCAAAGAGCGTTGCGCGCTTGCGAAGTAACTTGGCCCGCGTAAAGCCAGAAGCTACAGAATCCGAGATGCAGGCACTTCTTCAAGACGCCATGTCTTCATATATGCGGTATTGGTGTGACACTTTCAGATTTCCAAATTGGAGTAAGGAACGTATAAATTCCACAGTAACTGTGACACGAGAAAACTTACTACTAGATGCAATCACAAGTGGACGTGGAGTTATCGTCTCGCTACCTCACGCTGGAAACTGGGATCACGCTGGTGCATATTTTTGCCTTAAAGGAATACATCTTGTAACTGTTGCCGAACGGCTTAAACCTGAAAGATTATTTCTTGAATTTCTTCGTTACAGACAAGCAATGGGTATGGAAGTACTTGCACTTGATTCCAGGTCAATTGTCACGTTGGCACAAAGGTTAAGAGAGGGACATCTCGTAGCCCTCGTTTCAGACCGGGATCTTTCAAAATCTGGAGTCGATGTTAACTTCTTTGGACACCCTGCTCGCATGCCCGCAGGTCCTGCCGTATTAGCAATAAAGACGGGCGCGATTCTTGTGACAGCTTTTGTAAATTACACAGAGCGTGGAATTCATATTACTTTTGATGAAATCAAAGTTCCGAGCGAAGGAACTCAAGAAGAAAAAGTTTCAATCATTGTTCAAAAATCAGCCGATAATTTTGCACACGGTATTAGTAAATATCCGCAGGACTGGCACATGCTTCAAAGAATTTGGATCGATGAAGATTTTAAGGAGCGAATGTAATGCTTACTCGTTCGCTCAAAATAGGCATTGTTTGTCCATATGGCTGGGATACACCAGGTGGCGTGCAAAATCACGTGCGAGATTTGGCTGAGTACTTAATTGCTGCGGGCCATGACATTTCAGTGTTGGCACCAGTGATTGATGAATCCAAAATTCCTAGTTATGTAACTAGTGCTGGTAAGCCGATTGCAATTCCATATAACGGGGCTGTCGCGCGAGTTCTTTTTGGACCAATTGCCTTTGCGCGAGTTCGCCAATGGATAGCACAAGGAAATTTTGACATTCTTCATTTACACGAGCCGGCCATTCCTTCAATTTCATTGCTGGCGTGCTGGGCTGCAGAAGGACCAATGGTGGGAACTTTTCATGCTGCAGCCAAGAGACAAAAAGCAATATTTGCAATTGGCCCGATTTTGGAACCAGTTATTGAAAAACTATCTGCGCGTATTGCTGTTAGCGAAGCAGCTCGTGCCACTCTTACTGAACACCTTGAAACTGACGCAGTTGTTATTCCTAATGGAATTTACGCCGATCGATATAGAGATGGTGTTGCACAAGGGCAGTGGCAGAGGAATACCTTGGGTTTCATTGGCCGATTTGAAGAACCTCGCAAAGGGCTTTCGGTTTTAGTAGATGCCCTGCCAATTATTTCTAGATTCGCACCAGATGTTCGAGTATTTGTGGCAGGACCTGGTGACACCAAAGATGTTATCGAATCCATTGATCCGCAGCTGCGTTCTCGTTTTACTTTTCTAGGAAAGATCTCCGAACAAGATAAGGCTAATTTTCTGGCTTCAATTTCACTTTATATCGCACCAAACACCGGGGGAGAGTCGTTCGGAATTATTTTGGCGGAAGCCCTAGCAGGAGGCGCCACAGTTGTTGCAAGTGACATTCCAGCATTTGACTCACTCTTAAATCATGGAGAGTTCGGTGAATTATTTGAATCCGAAAGCTCTACAGATTTGGCCAAACGAGTCATTGATTTATTGCGAGATGATGAACGTAGGATCGCACTAGGTAAGGCAGGCAAAAAACACGCCCAACAATTTGATTGGAAAGTTGTTGCAGATCAAATTTTTTCAATCTATGAAATGTCACTAGTAAGTGGTGAAAAAGTTCGCCTTACATCAGAAAACCGAGCGTGGAGTAGATTTATTGGACGAGATCAACGAGGGGATGCATAAATGAAAACCTTTGTGATCATAGGAATTTTCTTACTGGTATTCATTTGGTATTTAACCTTTTTAGCAACGCGTTTAGACCGATTACATCATCGAGTTGAAACTAGTTGGGCCAATCTAGATGGCTTATTGCAACGTCGGGCAGCCATTGCACTTGAAATCACACGTAGTGAAATTGCAGATCCCGCATCGGCAATGCTCTTAACCGCTGCTGCTTATCAAGCACGTGAGGCAAGTATTGAAAATAGATCTGCCGCTGAAAGCGGACTATCAGGCGCCCTTGGGCTTTTATTAGCAGATGGTCAAAGCAGCCAAAGGCCTGCAGAAATAGTTTTGCTCCGAGAGTTATCTGAGTTAACAGATAAAGTTAGAATTGCGATTGCGTTACACGTTGATGCAGTGGCTAGAACGCATTTGGTGCGTAGCAAAGCAATTGTTCGAATATTTCGCCTAGCCGGCACAGCGCCGCTACCAATTACCTATGAGTTTGAAACTGATGTTCTCTAAAACACGATCCTTATTTGTTTTTGCGGCTTACGCTGCAGTCTTAAGCACGGCCGGTTGCGCTTCCATCTCACAGAGTGTTTCTGAATTGATTTCAGATCCAGTTCAAACCAATGTGCTCAGTGGTCGAGAAGGAGAGAATGGTCCGGTACTTGTAGTCAAAATTGATGACACAGCAAATGCTCGTCCTCAGGTTGGCTTGGAGTTCGCAGATGTTGTTTACATCGAACAAGTAGAAGGTGGCCTCACAAGATTGGCAGCAGTGTTTTCATCGAATATCCCAGCACGGATCGGTCCTGTGCGCAGTGCGCGTATTAGCGATATCGATCTGCTTGCGCAGTACGGTCATGTGGCATTTGGATACAGTGGGGCTCAACAAAAATTACTTCCAGTAATCGCTTCTGCAAAGCTCTCTGATGTTGGTGCGATGAAGCGCGGTCCTACTTATTATGAAACAGATCCGAACCGAATTCAGCCCTATGCCATGTTTCTGAATGCACGAACGTTGATGGCAAATGAAGTAAGCAAAGCCACCGTGATTGATCCAGCCAGAAACGTTGGGTGGAATTTTTCAGATGAATTGGAAAATGAGGGTTTTGAAATCACCGATGTAACAATGCATTGGCCCGCTCAGAAATATTCTGCCCGCTGGGATAGTGTGAGCAGCCGATGGTTATTAAGTGTTAATTCACTTCCTGATCTTTCAGATTCTGGAAAAAACCTAGGTCCAACAACTTTAGTAATTCAACTAGTTTCCATTACCCCTTCTGAGTACGGAGATAAGTTCGGCGGAAATACACCGTTGTCACAAACAGTAGGAACAGGAAAGGCATACGTTTTGCGCGATGGCACTGTGATTCAAGCAACATGGAATCGCCCAGATGTTTTATCGCCAACAACGTGGACAGATGCAACTGGGGCAGAAGTAAAGTTCGCACCGGGACAAGTGTGGGTAGCCCTTACCGATAAAGAGCCAGATTTCACGCGCAAACCTGCCAGCGCGCCAACTCCAACTTCAAAGTAGTATTAGGCCCCTATCCATACAGGGAGTTGTAATGGCACAGGAAAGCGGAACATCACGCGTTAAACGCGGTATGGCAGAGATGCTTAAGGGCGGCGTCATCATGGACGTTGTCAATGTTGAACAAGCAAAAATTGCCGAAGATGCTGGCGCTGTGGCTGTTATGGCACTTGAAAGAGTTCCGGCAGATATTCGCGCACAAGGTGGAGTAGCGCGTATGTCAGATCCCGACATGATTGCTGCGATTCAAGCAGCAGTGTCAATTCCTGTAATGGCTAAAGCTCGCATCGGACACTTTGTTGAAGCACAAATTCTTCAAAGCTTAGGTGTTGATTACATCGATGAATCTGAAGTTCTTACTCCAACTGATTACGCCAATCACATTAACAAGTGGGATTTCACTATTCCTTTTGTTTGTGGCGCAACAAATTTAGGTGAGGCACTTCGTCGTATCAATGAAGGTGCGGCGATGATTCGCTCTAAGGGCGAGGCTGGCACTGGCGATGTTTCAAATGCGATGACACACATGCGCCAAATAGGTGGAGAAATTCGTCGCCTAACTTCTATGCGAGAAGATGAACTCTATGTCGCTGCTAAAGAGATGCAGGCTCCATTTGATTTAGTGAAAGAAGTTGCTGCCAATGGAAAACTTCCAGTTGTGCTATTTACAGCAGGTGGCATTGCAACTCCAGCGGATGCGGCCCTGATGATGCAGATGGGCGCTGATGGCGTTTTCATCGGTTCAGGAATCTTCAAATCTGGAGATCCAAAACGACGTGCAGAAGCATGCGTAAAGGCAACTACTTTTTACAATGATCCTAAAGTTGTTGGAGACGCGTCACGCGGACTCGGTGAAGCAATGGTTGGAATTAACGTGGCAGATCTTCCAGCACCGCATCGCCTCTCTGAACGCGGTTGGTAGTAAAAAACTTGCACGTTGGCGTTTTAGCTTTACAAGGTGATTTTCGCGAACACTTAATGGCTTTAACGCAGTGCGCAGTTCAAGGCGTTGAGGTTAGAACTGCGGCGGAGTTAGAAAAAATCGACGCACTGATTATCCCGGGTGGGGAATCAACCACGATTGTTTCTCTTGCCAAAACATTTGCAATATTTGAACCAATTAAGAAGCGAATTGCAGCAGGCATGCCAACCTATGGTTCTTGTGCGGGAATGATTATGTTGGCAGATCACATTGTCGCTGCAAAAGAAGGACAAGAAACTTTTGGCGGAATTGATATAACTGTTCGCCGCAATGCTTTTGGTCGCCAAGTTGATTCATTTGAAAGCGATGTTTTAGCTCCTGCAATTTCTGCTTCCCCTATACGCGCAATATTTATTAGAGCGCCATGGGTTGAAAAAGTTGGCAAAAACGTCGAGGTCTTAGCGAGCATCGAGGGCGCCGACGGGGTGTCTCATCCAGTTGCTGTGCGTCAGGGACATTTATTGGCCACAGCTTTTCATCCTGAAATCACTGATGACTACAGCGTTCATAGGTATTTTCTCGAAAAAGTTTGCTCATAGAGATTGGTTCAGATTACGATAAAGTAAGGCACGCATAAACAATGTTTCAGGTGAGGTGTTAAATGTCCGGCCATTCCAAGTGGGCAACTACAAAGCATAAAAAGGCTGTCATCGATGGTCGTCGTGCTAAGAATTTTGCAAAGTTGATTAAAGCAATCGAAGTTGCCTCGCGTAATGGTGGACCAGACATGGATGGCAACCCAACACTTTTTGACGCTGTTGCAAAGGCAAAGAAGAATTCAATGCCGGCAGACAATATTGATCGTGCCATCAAACGTGGTGCTGGACTTGAATCTGGTGGCGCTGATTGGCAAACAATTATGTATGAAGGTTACGGACCACATGGTGTTGCAATCATGATTGAATGTTTATCAGATAACAGAAATCGCGCTGCATCTGAAGTCCGTGTTGCTGTTACACGCAATGGTGGCTCGATGGCAGATCCGGGTTCAGTGTCATATTTGTTCCACCGCAAAGGTTTGATCATTGTCAATAAAGCATCAGGGGCAACTGAAGAATCTATTCTTGAAGCAGTTCTAGAAGCCGGTGCCCAAGAGGTAAACGATAATGGCGATGCTTTTGAAATTGTGTGCGAAGCAAGTGATCTAGTCACAGCGCGCACTGCACTGCAAAGCGCTGGAATTGATTACGAATCTGCGGATTCTTCTTTCATCCCATCTATGACTATTGATTTAGATGGCGAATCAGCGACGAAAGTATTCGAACTAATTGATGCGATCGAAGAGCTAGACGATGTGCAAAATGTCTTCAGTAACGCTGATGTATCAGATGAAGTAATGGCGAGCCTGGCTTAATTGCTTCGCCCCACCTCTTAGGCTTGCGCCATGCGAGTTCTTGGAATCGACCCAGGTCTGACTAGATGTGGTGTCGGCATAGTCTCAGGTACTCCAGGATCTGCTCTGACATTGGATGGAGTCGGTGTGATCATGACTGCCACAGACATAGATTTAGATCTTCGCTTACTTGAATTGCACTCAGGCATTACCCAATGGGTTGAGAAGTATTCACCAGATGTCATGGCTGTGGAAAGAGTTTTCTCACAACATAATGTGCGTACTGTTATGGGCACAGCCCAAGCTGCCGGAATCGCGTTATTGGTTGCAGCACAACACGGTGTTCCAGTTTTTCTACACACACCGAGTGAAGTAAAAGCTGCAGTAACAGGTTCTGGCCGAGCAAATAAAGCACAAGTATCAGAAATGGTTAAACGTCTCTTGAATTTACAAGAAATTCCTAAGCCAGCAGATAGCGCTGATGCACTCGCACTTGCCATCTGTCATATCTGGCGCGGCTCTGCTGATTCAAAGATTAAAACAGCCCTTGCTGCCGAGAAGAAGCGATTAGCAGGTCTTCGATGATTGCAACACTTAGTGGCACAGTCAGATCACTTACTGCCGATAGAGCAATTATTGAAGTTGGGGGAGTAGGCATGAATGTTTTAATCAATGCACACACCAGCAATTCATTAACAGTTGGAGCACATGCAAATTTATTCACATCCCTTGTTGTGCGAGAAGATTCGCTGACTCTCTTTGGTTTTAGTGATGAAGCATCTCGAGTTCTCTTTGAATTGGTTCAAACGGTTTCAGGTATTGGTCCCAAAGTCGCGCTCTCCATTTTGGGAGCACTGACACCGTCGGAGTTAGCACAGGCGATAAATACCGAAAATATTTCTGCCATTGAGAAAGTCCCCGGAATTGGCAAAAAAGGTGCCCAGCGTTTAATCCTCGAGCTCAAATCAAAGATAAGTGATTTCGGACAAGGTTCATATACGAGATCACATCAACCCGTGTGGCGCGAACAATTAACGAGTGCGCTTATCTCTTTAGGATTTTCGGCCAAAGATTCCGATGATGCAATTAGCCTCGTTCTATCTGACATTTCGCAAGAAGAAATTGCACAAATGGAGTTAGGCGAATTGTTAAAACTTGCATTACAAAATGGTAAAAAATGACGCCTGATGACCGCTTAGTTACTCCGGCGCTTCGAAGCGATGATGGCGCTGCAGAAAATGCACTGCGCCCTAAAACTTTGAAAGATTTTATTGGCCAAGATCGCGTGCGCCAACAAATAGATGTATTACTCAGTGCTGCCAGAAAACGTGAAAGCGCCGCGGATCATATTTTGCTCTCTGGACCTCCTGGATTAGGAAAGACAACGCTTGCACTTATTTTGGCAAGTGAAATGAATACACCCATACGCGTTACGAGCGGGCCGGCAATTACGCATGCAGGTGAAATGGCAGCGATTCTTTCTTCCTTAGTAGAAGGTGAAATTCTCTTTCTGGATGAAATACATAGATTGCCTCGACCAGCAGAAGAGTTGTTATACCTTGCTATGGAGGACTTTCGGGTGGATGTAGTAGTTGGTAAGGGCCCAGGAGCAACTGCCATTCCGCTGCAACTCCCACGCTTTACATTAGTTGGTGCGACAACTCGAGCAGGATTATTACCAAGTCCACTGCGTGATCGATTTGGTTTTACAGCTCATCTTGATTTTTATGATGAAAAAGATTTATCAACAGTAATTACTAGAAGCGCAAAATTACTCGGCTTAATCATTGATGCAAAAGCAGTAGATGAAATAGCAGGGCGCTCTCGTGGCACCCCAAGAATTTCAAATAGATTGCTCCGTCGTGTTCGAGATTTTGCGCAGGTGCAGGGTGGAAATGTTCTTTCACATGCTCACGCAATGGCCGCCCTTGAAATGTATGAAGTTGATGAAAAAGGATTAGACAGACTAGATCGAGCAGTACTCACCGCATTAATTGAAAGATTTAATGGTGGACCTGTTGGGCTTTCTACTCTTGCCATCGCTGTTGGTGAAGAGAGTGAAACTGTTGAATCTGTCGCAGAACCATTTTTGGTCCGCAATGGCTTTATGGCACGAACATCTCGCGGAAGAATTGCAACAGCACAGGGATGGACCCATATTGGGCGCACTCCGCCTGCTGATTTAGCGGCAACTCCGGGCCTTTTCGACACACCAGATATTCACGCCTAGACTCTGCACTTATGTCTACAACGAATAAACCCGTAAAAACTTCTGCCCGTCCAGGGCGCACCTTGGTAGTCCTTGCCCTCGTCATGCTTGCTCTACTTGCAACAGTTCTAATCACTGGCGCAACAGCAGTTCGACTTGGTCTCGATCTTCGCGGAGGCACGAGTGTTACCTTGCAACCGCGCATTGCTCCAGGAGATGATGGCAAAGTTACAACGGAGGCAATCGATCAGGCTGTTTCAATTATTCGCCAACGTGTTAACTCATTAGGTGTTGCAGAAAGCGAAGTTGCTGCGCAAGGTAGCGGAACTAATCGCCAAATTATTATTTCAATTCCAGGAGATACTGGTCGTCGCGTTGTTGAATTAGTTGGTCAAACCGCAGAGTTGCGCTTTAGACAAGTATTAGCAACAGCGCCAGGGGCAGCATCTGCGGCTCCAGCAGATCCTGCAGCAACTCCTGCAGCCGCTGTCACGCCAGAATTAAATGCACAATTTGCGGCCCTTGATTGCACTAAGCCAGAAAATCTCCAAGGCACAGGTAGCGATAATGCAGATGGTGCAATTGTTGCCTGCGATAGAAATGGCGCCGCAAAATACATCTTGGATAAGGCTGAAGTATTAGGACGTCAAGTATCCAAGGCCACAGCCGGAATTGATCAACAAGGCGGTAACGCGTGGTTTGTATCTCTAGTTTTTAATGGTGAAGGAACTAAAGCATTTGGTGATATCACAGCGCGAGTAACTTCACTTCCTTCACCGCAAAATCAGGTAGCAATTGTTCTAGATGGATTAGTTGTTTCGGCTCCACGAATTAATGAAGCAATTCCCTCTGGCAATGCTCAAATTACTGGTTCCTTTACTCAACTAGAAGCACAAGATCTTGCCAACGTTTTAAAATACGGTGCATTGCCGCTGGCATTTGATCGTGGAGAAGTACAACAAGTCTCTCCGACTTTGGGAGCCGATCAATTAGATGCAGGTTTGTTGGCTGGTCTTTTAGGTTTCATCCTAATTTTCGTATATTCAGTTTTGTACTATCGCGGTTTAGGCCTTGTTTCCATTGGATCTCTAATGGTTGCAACCGCCCTCGTTTATCTTCTCTTTTTACTTCTTGGTAAGTGGATTGGATTCACACTTACTTTGGCTGGTATTGCAGGTGCCATTGTTGCTATTGGTATTACAGCTGACTCCTTCATCGTTTACTTCGAACGTATTCGAGATGAGATTCGTGATGGTCGATCTCTGCGTTCGGCGGTTGAAACTGGTTGGACTAAAGCGCGCCGAACCATTGTGGTTGCTGACTTCGTTTCAATTATTTCCGCTGTTCTCCTGTACCTATTTGCAGTAGGTGGCGTTCGTGGATTTGCCTTTACATTGGGGCTCACAACACTTGTCGATTTAATTGTTGTATTTGCCTTCACCAAACCATTGACGATGTTTTTAGCTAGGTTGAAATTCTTTAGTTCAGGCCATGCTCTATCTGGTGTTTCAGCAAAAAGCATCGGCAATGTATCTCTTGCCACAAAGGAGGCGTAAGTTATGTCTAAGTTTTCAGGATTAGGCGCTCGTTTGCATTCTGGTGAAACCTCAGTTGAATACATTGGAAAGCGTCGCCGCTGGTATGCAGTATCTGGCCTTTTGATTATTGCTTCAATTGCAGCACTTGCTTTGCAGGGATTGCATCTTGGAATTGAATTCAAAGGTGGATCTTCCTATACGGTAACTAAGGTTGGCGCTTCGATTGCTCAGGCAGAATCAGCCCTTGCAAGTGCTGGAATCACTGGCGAGAAAATCATTCAACAAGTTGGAAATGACAAAATCCGTGTGCAAACAGGTTCACTGTCAACCCAAGAATCAAATGCTGTTCAGGATTCATTAGCATCAGCATTTGGAGTGAGCGTTGATTCGATTGACACACAAATCATTGGACCTTCATGGGGTAAGGAAATTACTCGTAAAGCGTTATACGGCTTGGTTGGCTTCTTAATCGTTGTCATTCTTTATTTGGCAATGGCTTTTGAACCAAAAATGGCAATCGCGGCAATCGTGGCAGTTGTGCACGATGTTTTCATTACAGTGGGAATTTATGCACTTGTTGGCTTTGATGTTACGCCGGCGACGGTGATTGGGTTCTTAACCATTTTGGGCTATTCGCTCTATGACACAGTTGTTGTCTTCGATAGAGTCCGCGAAAATACTCGATCAATTACGTCCACTTCCAAAATGACGTATTCACAGGCTGCAAACTTAGCTATCAATCAGACAGTTGTGCGATCAGTTAATACAACTATCGTGGCACTACTACCTGTTGGCTCCATTCTTTTCGTCGGCGCTGGATTATTAGGTGCAGGAACGCTTAAGGATCTTTCTTTGGCACTCTTCATCGGCTTGGCAACCGGCGCATATTCCTCAATCTTTATTGCAACACCGTTATTAGCAGCAATGCGTGAGCGCGAACCTGCGATGCAGGCTCTAGCAAAGCGCGTGAATGCTCGTGGTGGATCGCCAGCGTTGGCAACAATCGGTGTTTCTGCAACAGAGAACAATGGCGAAAAACGTGGTCCTCGCAATCAACCAAAACGTAAAGGTCGCAAGTAACTTTATTTGCGTCCCAGATGGACACACTCCTACAACCATTGATCAGCTCCTTACAGGAGCATGATCCGAAGTCTGATGTTGCAAAGGTTGAAAAGGCTTTTGAAGTTGCAAAGAAAGCCCACCTAGGACAACTTCGTAAATCAGGTGATGAATACATAACTCACCCTGTTGCCGTAGCGCAGATTCTCTCTGAGTTAGGGCTCAATGATTCAACGATTATTGCGGCTTTACTACATGACACAGTTGAAGATACGCCTTATTCATTAACACAATTAAAAAGTGATTTTGGCGATGAAATTTCCTCTCTTGTCGATGGCGTGACAAAGTTAGATAAATTAAGTTACGGGCCAACTGCTGAAGCAGAGACTGTGCGCAAAATGGTAGTTGCGATGTCGCGAGATATCAGAGTTCTTGTCATCAAGTTGGCAGATCGACTTCACAATGCCCGAACATGGAAGTACGTAGATCCACAGAGCGCCGAACGTAAAGCTCGAGAGACCCTAGATATTTACGCCCCGCTTGCGCACAGATTGGGAATGAATGCAATTAAATGGGAGTTAGAAGATCTTTCATTTGCAGTTTTAGAGCCGAAAAAATTTGAGGAAATCTCGCGCTTGGTTGCAGAGCGCAGTCCTTCACGAGATGCCTTGACGGCTGAAGTAATCAAGGATGTAGAAGAGGATCTTGCTAAGGATTCTGTCGAAGCAACTGTTACTGGACGTAAGAAGCATTTCTTTAGCGTCTATCAAAAGATGGTTGTTCGTGGACGAGATTTTAATGATATTTATGATCTTGTTGGAATCAGAGTTCTAGTAAATGATGTTAAAGATTGTTATGCGGTACTTGGTTCTATCCACGCCCGTTGGTCACCAGTTCCCGGGCGATTCAAAGATTACATAGCTATGCCGAAATTTAATCTGTATCAATCACTTCATACAACGGTTATTGGTCCTGATGGAAAAGCAATTGAAATTCAGATCCGCACCTTTGAGATGCATTCACGCGCTGAATTCGGAATCGCTGCACACTGGAAATACAAGCACGGCACTGATACAAACTCTTCTTCTCCACAAATGCTCTGGCTGCGACAGCTACATGAATGGCAAAAAGAGACCGAAGACCCATCAGAATTTTTGGAAGCACTTAGATTCGATCTTGGGACTCCTGAAGTTTTCGTCTTCACACCAAAAGGAAGTGTTGTTGCTCTTCCAGGTGGTTCAACGCCTGTTGATTTTGCATATTCAGTACACACAGATGTGGGCAATAGATGTGCGGGTGCAAAGGTAAATGGACGCTTGATTCCACTAGATACTCGATTAAACAATGGCGATGTTGTTGAAGTAGTCACAAATAAGAGTGAGTCAGCTGCGCCATCTCGCGATTGGCTTAACTTTGTTAAGAGCCCACGCGCTCGATCAAAGATCAAAGCATGGTTTAGCAAAGAGCGTCGCGAAGAAGCAATTGAAGCGGGTCGCGAATCTATCGCGCGCCAAATGCGCAAAGCGGGATTGCCTCTACAAAAAATCTTTGCAGGTCATGCATTACTTGAACTTGCACACGAGTTGAGATACCCAGATATTTCTGCGTTGTATTCAGCCGTTGGCGATGGGCATGTGTCATCGGCTGCAATTATTGACAAGTTAGTTCAATTTATGGGAGTTGAAGATTCTCATCCTGAACCCACTATGGATTTCGTCCCTGGGGGAGCGCCAGTTGCTAAACGTTCAAGTAGCGCAATTAAGGTTGAAGGAATCGATGATGTTTTAGTAAAGCTTGCTCGCTGCTGCACTCCAGTTCCAGGAGACCCCATCATGGGATTCATTACGCGTGGAAGCGGAATTTCAGTGCATAGAGCCGATTGTGTTAACGCTGATGATTTACACACACATCAGAATGATCGAATTGTTGGGGTGAAATGGCTAGAAGGTGCCTCAAGTTTGTTCTTGGTAAACATTCAGGTTGAAGCACTCGATAGAGCGCGTTTACTTGCTGATGTGACTCGCACATTATCTGAACAGCAAGTAAATATTCTTAGCGCAGCGGTGAGCACCACCAAAGATCGCGTTGCAATCTCACGATTTACATTTGAAATGGCTGATGCCACTCATCTGGATGCGGTATTAAGCGCAGTTAGATCAATTGAGGGCGTGTACGACGTTTATCGAACAACAAATAATTAACTAAATTCAGCCAGGGACTTCTGTGCTTCATCCAGCCAGATTCGTCGTGCAGCGGCAGATTCCAAAGCCTCGGTTGCTTTTTTAGTATTACCAGCAGTCGTTGCTTTAGCCGCAATTTTCTCGTAATTATCGATTGCTCCTTGAAGTTGGGCAACAACTTCTGCAGCACGTGCTTTTGCAGCGGGATCTGTTTTGCGCCAAATTTCAGCTTCGGCTGATTTGATCGCTTCTTCTACGACACTGACGCGGGCATCGAGTGCGGCACGTTTATCGCGATTGGTCATTCCGATTTTCTCCCATGAGCGGGCGAGATCTCTAAATTTGTTTTTAGCATCTTTAACGTCGGTGAAAGGAAGAAGTGCTTCAATTTGAATAATGAGTTCTTCGCGTTTTGCCAAGTTTGTACCCATTGTTACTTCGCGCTTTTCTAAATCAGCGTTTTTCGCTTGGAAGAATTGATCTTGAGCTTTCTTAAATCGAGCCCATAACTTTGCATCATCAGATGGCTTGCCACGCCCGGCAGCTTTCCACTGATCCATGAGAGTTTTGAAAGCCTTGGCAGTTGGAACCCATTCAGTTGATGTAGCCAATGTTTCTGCCTGGGTGACTAAGTTTTTCTTGGCATCGGTAACAACAGAAGTTGTTGCCTCTAGGTTAGCAAAGTGAGTTCTGCGGCGCTTATCAAATTTATTGCGAGAAGCTGAAAAACGCTTCCACAAATCAGCATCAGTTTTCTTATCCAAACGAGGAGCTGATTTCCACTCTGTTAGCAATTCTTTGAGTCGATCTCCTGTGGTTTTCCAACTCTCAGATAGCGCGAGTGATTCTGCTTCAACGACGATTTTTTCTTTTTCAACTAAAACTTGAGCGCGCTTTGCAGATTTTTCAGCCTCTGCGGCCGCCTTCTTGGCTTCATAAGCACCACGATGACCTTCAATAAGTGGTTCAAGTTGTTCAACGGAAGCGGCAAGGGCTTCAAGATCTCCAACTGCATTTACTTCTTTGACTTGATCTCGTAGTTTTTTCACAGAGGCCATTGCATCGGAAGGAACCATTGCACCACTTGTAATGCGTGCGGCAAGAAGTACGATTTCTGATGCAACTGCTTCAAATTTTCTAACGAAGTAAGCGAGTGCTTCTTCCGCGCTTTTTCCGGGATATGAACCAACTGCTTTATCGCCAGCTGAAGTTTTAACGAAGACCGTTCCATCTGGTGCTACATAACCAAATTTTGCAGGATCACCAATGAGTGCAGATGCTGCAGATGATGGAATTGAAAGAGGAGTTGGAGTTAAGTCGGACATGGTCTTCCCTTCAGCGCGTTAATCGATTTCGATCTTCGCTATTGGACCTCATTAACTTTGATTCTGATGTCACAGAGTCTTCAGTCGAGTTGGTCAGGCGGCTTAGTGAAGGTAAAAGGTACCCTGTACCTATGAGCGCGGCGAAATTTCCCGCGTAACTAGCTCCACAAATAGGCGTAGTCGAAGGGAAATCACCGTGTTCATCACCTCCTTCGCGGCCCCAATGTTTGCCACCAATTGTTGGATCATTGCCGATGCCCCCGGTGGGGAATGCATCATCGTTGATCCCGGAATGCCTGATGTTTCTGACACAGTGTCTATGGTTTTAAATGAACACAAATTAAAGGCTGTTGCCACAATCATCACTCACGGACACCTTGATCACACATTTTCAGTCGTTCCAGTTGCTGATGGATATGGGATCCCGACGTATATCCATAGCGAAGATCGAGCGCTTCTTTTGCATCCAGAACGCGCTCATGGTGCTGAATTTCTAGCGACATTAAGCGCAATGAACTTTGTCGAACCGAGTGATGTAAGAGAATTACGACATGGAGCTGAACTCGAAATGCTAGGAATGAAGTTTCGTGCGATTCATTCCCCGGGACATACTCGAGGCTCCTTAATGTTTACAGTCGATGATGAAGTTCTCATTAGCGGTGACGTCTTATTCGCCGGCGCCATTGGCCGAACCGATCTACCTTCTGGTTCGGCAAGGGATATGCAAGAAACACTTGTAAATAAAGTTTTGACGCTGCCTGATCACCTTCGAGTTCTTCCCGGACACGGACCGGATACATCTATTGCTCACGAACGAAAAACTAATCCTTATCTCATCGATGCTGCGAAGAAATCAGGTAGGCGATGAGTAAAGCAAATCAAATACAGGCACCAAAAGGTGTCAGCGAGTATGTACCACCACAATCTCGAAAATTTGAGTCTGTTCGTCAGGCGTTACTAGAACCTGCGAAAAATGCAGGGTATGAATTAATCGAATTACCAGTTTTTGAAGATACAGAGTTATTTACTCGCGGAGTTGGTGAATCAACAGATGTTGTATCAAAGGAGATGTATACATTTGAAGATCGTGGTGGACGTTCAATAACTCTTCGCCCGGAAGGTACCGCCGGTGTAATGCGCGCTGTCATCGAACATGGTTTAGACAGAGGCCAACTTCCAGTCAAACTTTATTACAGTGGACCATTCTTTCGCGCAGAACGTCCGCAAGCAGGTAGATATCGTCAATTTTACCAAGTAGGCATCGAAGCAATTGGTATTCAAGATTCTGCATTAGATGCCGAAGTTATCGCAATTGCAGATGCCGGATTTAAATCAATCGGATTAGAAAAGTACCGTTTAGAAATTACATCTCTAGGGGATTCTGCATCACGGGCAAAACACAGAGTTGAATTAGTAAAATTCATTGAAAAATTGAATTTAGATGAAGATACTCGCGTCCGCGCTGGTGTTAACCCGCTTCGCCTATTTGATGATAAACGCGATGAGATTAAAACTCAGATGATTAATGCGCCTTTGTTACTTGATTTCTTATCAGCAGATTCCTTGAAGGATTTTGAAGATGTACAGAAGCACCTGACAGCGCTCAAAGTTGACTACATTATTAATCCACGAATGGTGCGGGGTTTGGATTACTACACCGGAACAACCTTTGAATTCGTTCACGAATTACTCGGAGCGCAATCTGGCATCGGTGGCGGTGGCCGTTATGACGGGCTTATGGAGCAATTGGGTGGTCAGCAACTCTCCGGAATCGGTTTTGGCTTAGGTATTGATCGTTGCGTACTGGCTGCAGATGCTGAAGGTATTTCATTTGATCAAGAGTTCACTTCAGATTTATTCATCATTCCATTGGGCGTTGAAAGTAAAACAGTGGCATTAACTGTTGCTCAAGAGTTACAAAAAGCAGGTCTGAAAGTTGAGATTTCTTTCGGTGATCGCGCTCTGAAAGGGTCTATGAAAGCAGCCGATAAAAGTAATGCCGAATACGTTTTAGTCCTTGGTGATAGCGAAATTTCAACTGGGATTGTCGAGCTCAAGCAGATGAGCACGGGTAAGACATCTTCGGTTACTCTTACCTCCTTGCAGGAACATCTTCGAAGTGTTTCTGGTAAATAATTATCTTTAGAAAAAGAGGCTGTTAAATGTTGCGCACACATGGAGCTGGAACGCTTCGAGCATCCCATGTTGGCCAAAGCGTGACACTTGCTGGTTGGGTTGCCAGACGTCGAGATCACGGTGGTGTGGCATTTATCGATTTCCGCGACGCAACAGGGTGGGTACAAGTTGTTATTCGCGATGAAAAAATTGCAGGAGCGTTACGCGCAGAATGGTGCTTGAAAATAACTGGTGAAGTTGTCGCTAGACCATCTGGAAATGAGAATTCTGCTGTTCCAACCGGTGCCATCGAAGTGATGGGCGATGATGTAACAATTTTAAGTGAAGCATCAGCTTTACCATTTCCGGTTGATAGCGGCGATGATGTAGAAATTTCAGAAGAAGTTCGTTTGAAGTATCGTTATTTGGATTTAAGACGAGAAGGTCCTGCGTCGAATTTACGTTTGCGTTCAAAGGTCACCTCGACTATTCGCAGAGTGATGGAAGATGAAGCGTTTCTCGAAATTGAAACTCCTTATCTCACACGTTCAACGCCTGAAGGCGCACGAGATTTCTTAGTTCCTGTTCGACTGCAGCCAGGCAGTTGGTATGCATTGCCTCAATCTCCACAGCTTTTCAAGCAATTATTGATGGTTGCTGGAATGGAAAAGTACTACCAAATTGCGCGCTGTTTCCGCGATGAAGACTTCAGAGCAGATCGCCAACCAGAATTTACTCAACTAGATATCGAGATGTCCTTTATTGATCAAGAAGATATTTTGGCCGTGGCTGAAAAGATTTTGGTTAAGGTGTGGAAAGAAGCACTTGACTACCAAATCTCTTTGCCAATTCCTCGTATGACTTATCTAGATGCAATGGCGCGATATGGATCAGATAAACCTGACTTGCGCTTTGATCTAGAACTCGTTGATTGCACTAGTTATTTCGCCGACACTACTTTCCGAGTTTTCCAAGCCCCATATGTTGGAGCTGCGTTAATGCCAGGCGGCGCTGATTCTCCTCGTCGCGAATTAGATGCATGGCAAGACTGGGCTAAAGCGCGTGGCGCCAAGGGACTTGCATATATTTTAGTTGCAGCAGATGGAACTCTTGGAGGACCTGTTGCTAAGAATTTAACGCAAGCTGAACAAGACGGCATTGCCGCGCACGTTGGCGCTAAACCTGGAGATGCGATTTTCTTTGCTGCCGGAGAGCGCACAGCATCGTTGAATTTACTTGGTGCGGTGCGTCTTGAAATTGGAAAGCGTTGCAATCTCATTGACCCAACGCGATGGGAATTCGTTTGGATTGTAGATGCGCCAATGTTTGAACCAACAGATGGTGGTGGTTGGACCGCGGTGCACCATCCATTTACTGGCCCAAAGCCAGAGTTCGCTAAAACTTTCGCTAAAGATCCTGCAAGTGCGTTGGCATATGCCTATGACATTGTTCTAAACGGTACCGAATTAGGTGGCGGATCGATTCGTATTCATGATCGTGAAATGCAAAAGGATGTATTTACAGTTATCGGATTAAGTGATGAAGAAGCAGCAAGTAAATTTGGGTTTTTACTAGAAGCATTTAATTATGGTCCACCTCCACACGGAGGAATTGCTCTAGGTCTAGATAGATTATGCGCTCTACTTTCTCATTCAGATTCAATTCGTGAAGTAATCGCTTTTCCAAAGACAGCAAGTGGTGCGGATCCGCTTACTGGGGCACCAACTCCGATTACTCCTGCGCAACGTAAAGAGAGTGGAATTGATGGGGCGCCAAAAGAGGGAGCCAAGTAAGGCAATCGGGTAGGCTGGTCTTATTAGCAAATCGGTTCGTAAATCAAGGAGGAAGCCATGGGTCCAGGTGGAATTGCAACGATCATTGCGGCGTCATCCCTTCTTGTTATCGCAATTGCGGTTAGTTACGCAGTTATCCGTGTGGGACGTTTTATTGATGAAGCCAAAACTTCGCTGAAAGCTGTTACTGATGAAGCAACTCCACTGATTGAAGAAGTTCATACAACTGTAACTCTTGTAAATGGACCTCTACAAAGCTTTAATCGCATCACAAAAAATGTGGAAGATATATCCGAAAAAATTTCGAGCACAACATCTGATTTTTTAGATAAGAGTGGTCCTGCGTTAAAAGTAGCCGGAGCTCTTGTATCGGCTGCGCAAATGGGCAAAGTTCGTTCAAAGAAAAAGAAGAAGAAGGCTGAGTGATCTGCCGACGTGGAATCCGCCGAAATCCGTTCGCGCTGGCTGCGCTTCTTCGAATCAGATAACCGCGAAGGTTTACTTCACACGGTAGTACCTTCGGCTTCTCTGATTGCTGATGATCCAAATTTATTATTGGTAAATGCTGGAATGGTTCCCTTCAAACCTTATTTTCTTGGAGAAGTTACCCCGCCTTATAAGAGAGCGACCTCTGTTCAAAAGTGCGTTCGAACCCTTGATATTGATGAAGTAGGCAAAACAACTCGTCACGCATCTTTTTTCCAAATGTGTGGAAATTTTTCATTCGGTGATTATTTCAAAGAAGGTGCAATCGCATTGGCGTGGGATCTACTTACTCGTCCTATTTCCGATGGTGGTTATGGCTTTGCTGAATCCAAATTATGGGTCACTGTCTTTCATGATGATGACGAAGCTGTACAAATTTGGAACAAAAAAATCGGATTACCTTTAGACCGAATTCAACGCAGAGGAATGGATGATAATTTCTGGTCCATGGGAGTTCCCGGACCATGTGGTCCGTGTTCTGAAATTTATTACGACCGAGGTCCTGAATACGGCAGTGAAGGCGGACCGATTGCAGATGAAAATCGGTATATGGAAGTGTGGAATTTAGTTTTCATGCAAAATGAACGTGGTGTTGGTTCAGGTAAAAACGATTTTCCAATTCTTGGCGAACTTCCGGCGAAGAGCATTGATACAGGTCTTGGTTTAGAGCGAATGGCAGCGCTCTTACAAGGCGTTGAAAATATCTATGAAATTGATACAACTGCTCAAATTCTAAATCGAGCATCCGAGCTGACCGGTGTTAAGTATGGGAAAAATGAAAAATCAGATGTTGCACTACGAGTAGTTGCTGACCACGCTCGAACTTCGGCGATGCTTATCGGCGATGGTGTAACTCCTGGCAATGAAGGTCGTGGGTATGTTTTGCGCCGCATGATGCGCCGCACCATTCGCAATATGCGCTTGCTGGGTTCAGATGATTTGATCATGAATGAACTAACTAAGGCTGCAATAGGGGCTATGTCGTCTCAGTATCCAGAACTTAAAGCCGAGAGTGATCGAATTTTGGCAGTAACGCAAGCTGAAGAAGATACCTTCTTGCAAACGTTAAAGAGTGGCACAACTATTTTTGAAGTAGAAAGCGCATCAATAAAGAAAGGCAAAGGCGCCAAGTTATCTGCAGATGCCGCATTTAAATTACACGATACCTATGGCTTCCCCTTTGATCTCACTCTTGAAATGGCTCGCGAAGAAGGGTTAGAAGTGGATGAAGATGGCTTTCGCCGCTTAATGAAAGAACAACGAGATCGGGCAAAAGCAGATTCTAAGGCTAAAAAAAGTGGCCACACAGATGTCAGTGTTTATCGCTCGATAGCAGATTCAGATGGCCTTACCTCTTTTGTTGGTTACACGCATCAAGAGAGCGAAGCTGTTATTAAAGCCTTAGTAAATGATGGCGTTGCAGTGCAATCTGCAAAATCTGGTGATGAAATCGAGGTTATTTTAGATCGGACTCCCTTTTATGCAGAAGGTGGTGGTCAGTTAGCAGATGGTGGACTAATAACTTTGGCAAATGGAGCAGTAATTGAAATTGATGATGTGCAGACTCCAGTTCCTGGAATTAGTGTGCATCGCGGACGAGTTCGAAGTGGAGTCATAGAAGCTGGAACACAAGTGTTAGCGCAGATTGATATTGAACGACGCAGTGCTATTTCACGTGCGCATACGGCCACACACATGGTTCATAAAGCGTTTAGAGAAATTCTTGGTGAAACTGCAACTCAAGCAGGTTCAGAAAACTCGCCAGGGCGTTTTCGTTTTGATTTTCCTGCAACTGGGGCAGTTCCAGATTCGGTGTTAAATGATGTTGAGTCACGGGTAAATACTTTGCTTCTGGATAATCTCGAAGTAAGCGCCGAAGTAATGAGCCAAGTCGATGCAAAGAAATTGGGAGCAATGGCTCTCTTTGGTGAAAAATATGGCGATCAAGTGCGCGTTGTGAGTGTGGGAGATTGGGCTAGAGAATTATGCGGTGGCACTCACGTTGCCCGCTCTGGTCAACTTGGAATAATCAAATTATTAAGTGAATCCTCCATTGGTGCAGGCGTGAGACGCGTGGAAGCACTAGTTGGTGTCGATGCATATAAATTCCTAGCACGTGAGCACGTGTTGCTCAGTTCTCTTACTGAAATTATCAAAGGTTCTCGAACAGAAGAGTTACCTGAGCGCGTCTCTGATTTGATTTCGAAGATGAAAGATGTAGAAAAGGAATTAGCTACATTACGAACAGATGCTGCATTAGCCAAGAGTTCTGAGTTGTTAAAAACTAAGAAGAATATTGGTTCGATAACGTTGATCTCAGCCCAAATTTCAGATGGAATAAATAGTGAAAGCTTGCGAACAATCGCTTTAGATTTGCGGAGTAAAACTCCTAACAGTGTGATTGTTCTTATCAGCGTTACGGATTCAAAGCCTAGTTTGGTGGTTGCAACAAGTGATGAAGCACGTGCAGCTGGAGTAAAAGCTGGCGCTCTAGTCAAAATCGGTTCAGCGGTATTAGGTGGCGGTGGCGGTGGGAAAGATGATTTCGCCCAAGGCGGCGGTGTTGATGTTTCAAAAATTAATGAAGCTCTAATGACTATCGAACACGCTATTTCTGGAAAATAAGATGCTTCGAGGGCGACGCATGGCCTTTGATTATGGCGACGCACGTATCGGTGTTGCGGTCTGTGATCCAGATGCCATTCTTGCAACTCCAGTAACAACTTTAAAGAGTAAAGATGTTGATTTGTGGGATCAGATCATGGCTCTCGTAGATGAGTATGAACCAATACATATATACGTTGGTTCTCCACGACATCTCTCTGGCGAATCCAGTATTTCAATGCAGAAAGCAGAAGATTTCAAGGAAGAAATTGCGACCCGTACCAAGATCGCTTGCTCAATGATTGATGAGAGACTTTCAACTGTAAGTGCGGCAAAACAATTGAAAGATTCAGGAATGAATTCTCGTGAGAGTAAATCAGCAATAGATCAAGCCGCAGCAGTTGCAATTTTAGAACAAGCTATTGCTATCGAAAAAAGAATAAGCCTCAATGAAAAAGAGTGAGTTATTAAGAGTCGCTATTGCATTCTTCGCCGTGGCGGTAATAACTCTAGGAGTTCATGAATATCGATCTTCAGGTGCCTCTGCAAGAGACTTCCCTGCTCGTTCAATAACGGCGTCAGAAGTTTTAATTGATGTATCAATTGCAGAAGGTTCAACTGGATCAGAAATAGCCGCGCAACTTCTTGACCTGGGTATTATTGAATCTTCACAGAGTTTTTTTAGAGTCGCGGTTTCTGATGCCAGGGCAGCACGAATCGCGCCAGGTATTCATCAACTCAATTCAAAGATATCGGCCAAGCAAGCGCTGGAGCAATTATTAGATTCCGGCAGAATTCCAAACCTAATCAAAGTTTTTGAGGGTCAATGGAGTACAGAAATATTTAAGGAACTTGAGCAGAATGGTTTTACGAAGGCTGATGTTTTAAAAGCCGCAAAGGAAATTCAATTGCCCAAAGGATTTACTTCTCTTGAAGGAGTTTTATTCCCAGCTCAATACAGTTTTACAAAGGAGACGTCTTCTAAGCAAGCCCTTGAATCAATGATTAAACGGTTTGAGCAACAAGTGGCAACTTTAGGACTGTCTGGTCATCCTAAATTCTCCCCGCAAGAATTAATTGTTATTGCATCAATCGTTCAAGCCGAAGGTGGGTTGCAAGACTTCACCAAAGTTTCGGCAGTAATCAAAAACAGATTAAAAATTGGAATGCCTCTTCAAATGGATTCAACAATTCACTATGCGCAAAAGGTTCGAGGAGATATCTTTCTTAGTACGAAATCAACTCTTCTTAAATCACCATATAACACTTATAGAAAGTACGGATTACCCCCTGGTCCTATCGGTAACCCCGGATTAGATGCGATTAAGGCTGCAATTAATCCAGCCGTCGGCGATTGGTTGTATTTCGTTACAGTTAGTCCTGGTGACACAAGATTTACAGCCGATATAAACGAGTTCAACCAGTGGAAAGCGTTGTATATAAAGAATCGAAAGGCGGGGGCATTTAAATGATCAATGCTGCTGTTTTGGGTTCCCCAATTTCTCACTCACTTTCGCCTCGACTGCATATGAGCGCATACAAATATCTGAAAATTTCTGGGCACTATGACTCCTTTGAAGTTCCGGCTGGGTCGCTACATGAATTCTTAAGCGATAAGTCAAATGGTTGGACAGGTTTTTCATTAACGATGCCACTTAAAGAGGAAGTGCTTTCAATTGCTGAGGTTATTGACCCGTTAGTGAAAAGAATTCAATCTGGAAATACTTTGATTAGAAAAGATGATTCGTGGAGTTTGTATTCTACTGATGTGCTCGGATTTCAAAACGCTTGGAATCTAGAGAATTCAAGCAAACCGAAATCGGTGCTGATTGTGGGATCAGGTGCTACAGCGCGCGCTGCTGCTGCGGCTTTTGATGATGCGAACACTTCAATATCGGTGCTTCATAGAAACCTTGAACGCGAAGAATCTATGCAAGCGTCTGTGAAAGCGTCAGGCATGAAGTTTTTGCCATGGCAATTTACAAATGATCTTTATAAGTTCGATTTAGTTATAAACACAACCCCTAAAGCAGTTTTAGATTCATTTGCCCAGGAATTAACTCAAAAGCCGATTGGAACTTTTTTCGATGTAATTTACAATCCGTGGCCTACCCAATTTGCTTCTGCTTGGATGAAAACTGGAGCCCCTGTAATAAGTGGATTAGATCTGTTGATCGCACAAGGTATTGAACAGATAAAGTTGTTTTCAGGAATGGACTTTGATGAGCACGAGCTCTCGACTTATTTAAAGAAAGAGTTAACTTCTAAGTAAGTTATCCACACAGCACTTTTTTCAAGCCATCTGCAGATTACGCTCTAAATGTGCAGATCTTACAAATCCTTGTAATGGGCTATTTTGCCTTGAGTATTTCGATTGAAGATTTAAGAATTCAAAAAATCCGCAATCGTAAACTCTTACATTTTTTAACCTCTCTCATACTCTTCTCGGTTCTCCTACCTAACGCAGGTATGGATCTCATAGCCGGTGTCTCCTTCCTTGCACTCCTCACGGTTTTATATCTTGCGAGCAATGCATTGCATAAGTCGGGAGGCATAGGCTTCGGTGATGTAAAACTGACTACCGTCCTGGCACTTGCTTTCTTTGATTCGGGGCTAAGGTCATTTGAAATCTTCTTCGTTTCGTTGTGGTTGGCTGTGCTGGCACATATTTGCCTATATTTTTTAATGTATCGAAAAGTTCCACATCGAATTGCGATGGCGCCAGATATCTTTCTCGCAAGTGGGCTTTATTTGTACGCCCCGATAGGTCTTCTTCTGCCACAATAGGACAATGCGTTGGTTAACTGCAGGTGAATCACATGGCCCGGCCCTAACGGCGATTGTCGAAGGCCTTCCTGCGCATATAAAAATTTCGACCAAAGACATAGATAAAGATTTAGCACGACGCAGACTGGGAGTCGGTCGTGGAGCAAGACAAAATTTTGAAGCGGATAAAATCACCATCAAAGGTGGAATTCGTTTAGGAATTTCACAAGGTGGGCCAATTGCAATTGAAGTTGGTAACTCTGAATGGCCCAAGTGGGAAAAAGTTATGTCTGCTGATCCAATTGATGATTCAGAATTAGAAGGTTTGGCTCGCAATGCTCCACTAACCAGACCTCGCCCAGGCCATGCTGACATGGTTGGAATGCAAAAATATGACTTCACAGATGCGCGTCCGATTTTGGAACGTGCTAGCGCACGAGAAACCGCTGCTCGTGTTGCTTTAGGTGCTATTGCACGCGCATTCCTAGAACAAAGCGTAGGCATAACTTTGTTTAGCCATGTAATTTCAATCGGTGGAGTTCGTGTTGCAGAAGATGCACCTTTGCCATCAAAAAATGATCAAGACAGAATTGATGCAGATCCTGTGCGATGTGCGGATGCAAAAACGAGTGCGCTCATAATTAAGGAAATAGAAAAAGCACATTCAGATGGAGACACTCTCGGGGGAGTGTGCGAAGTTTTGGTCTTTGATGTTCCACCGGGACTCGGTTCACATGTTCATTGGGATCGACGTTTAGATTCGAGATTAGCTGGCGCGATGATGGGGATCCAGGCAATCAAAGGCGTTGAAATTGGAGATGGATTCCTTACAGCTACTCGCAGAGGTTCATCGGCTCATGACGAAATTGAAAAGAATTCTTCAGGAAAGATTGTGCGCAGAACTGATCGCGCCGGTGGCACAGAGGGTGGAATGTCTAACGGTGAAATCTTGCGAATCAGCATTGCCATGAAACCAATTTCAACTGTGCCAAAAGCTTTAGATACCATTGATGTTTCCACTGGAGAACCGGCAAAAGCGATTAATCAAAGATCAGATGTATGCGCTGTCCCTGCATCAGGCGTTGTTGCCGAAGCAATGGCAGCACTCGTTTTGGCTGAAGCTGTTCTGGAAAAATTCGGGGGAGACAGCGTTTCTGAAACACGACGTAACTTCTTGTCCTATATGGAAAATCTTCGTTTTAAATAAAGATGCCTCCACGCGTAATTTTAATCGGCCCACCAGGAGCCGGAAAATCTAGCGTCGGAAAATCGCTGTCAAGGTTGTTAAAGGAAGATTTTGTAGATACGGATACAGTAATTGCTGAGCAAGAAAAGCAGAGCATTGGTGAAATCTTTGTGGACAAGGGTGAACCATACTTTCGTGAAGTAGAAGAACAAGTACTTCTTAAGCAATTAGTTGAACACTCGGGTGTATTGAGTTTGGGTGGTGGCGCGCCACTATCAACGATTGCCCAAGGAGCAATTAAGGCCAGTGGATCTCCAGTAGTTTTTCTAGATGTCACACTCGCCGGCGCTGCACCGCGTGTTGGTTTCAATCGTGACAGACCATTACTTCTGGGCAATCCTCGAGCACAGTGGCAAGAATTAATGAATGTTCGTAGACCGATTTACGAATCCTTAGCACACCATCAGTTAATGACAGATAAATTAACCCCGAACGAGGCTGCTACTGCGATTGTTACACTTCTATCATGAGCGTCATCACAGTTAAATCCGAACATCAATACGATGTGGTGATCGGTAACGATTGGCTATCAGAGCTCACCTCTAGTATTTCAAAATATGATCGCATAGCTTTTTTCTATTCTGAGTCCCAAGCAGAACACATACCAAAACTATCTATTGAAAATGAGATGCATTATTTTCCACTGCCTGATGGTGAATCTGCCAAGTCAGCCCAAACACTTGCTCAGATGTGGGATTGGATGGGCGCTGCTGGCTTTACACGCTCTGATCTAGTTGTTGCTATCGGCGGCGGCACAGTTACAGATGCTGCAGGATTTTTGAGTGCAACTTGGTTAAGAGGAATTGATTGGATTGCAATACCAACGACTCTGGCTGGAATGGTTGATGCTTCCGTTGGAGGTAAAACAGGAATAAACAGTGAGTATGGCAAGAATTTAATTGGATCATTTCACTCGCCGCGTAAAGTGATCATCGATTCGAAGTGGCTAAAGACGCTTTCAAATCGAGACGTAGCAGCTGGACTGGCTGAGGTTATAAAGACAGGATTTATTGGAGATCAATCCATCCTAGATTTAATTCAGAACTTTGATTTGGATCGCGATCGCAATAATTATGATTTGCTTAATCAACTTATCGAAAGATCTGTAGCCGTTAAGTCAGCAGTGGTCAGTTCTGATTTCAAAGAGAGTTTTGGGCGAGAAGTATTGAATTACGGTCACACACTTGGGCATGCAGTCGAACGCCATAGCAAGTACGCATTGCGCCATGGCGAAGCTGTTTCGATTGGATTAGTTTTTGCTGCCCATCTTTCGCAAATCCATTGTGGACTAGATGAACAGATTGTTCAGCAGCATATTTCGCTTCTAGAAAAGGTTGGATTGCCAACTACTTATGAACGCGCCGCGTTACCTCAATTACAGGCACTTATGAGTGTGGACAAGAAATCTCGTGGAAACACTCTTCGATTTGTTGGTATTTCAGGTGTGGGCAAGACACAGAGAATTGAAGGTCTAAGTAGTGATGAAGTTGCGCACGCTTATGAGAAAATAGCCAAATGAAGGTACTCGTAATCAACGGTCCGAATCTTTCTCGTCTAGATATTCGCGACTCATCCATCTACGGAGATTTGAGTTATCCGCAATTAGTTAATCTCATTGAGTCAGCCGCTTCCTCGCACGGTTTTACGGCCGACGTGCGTCAAAGTGATGACGAGGCAGAAATTATCTCTTGGTTGCATGAGGCTGCCGATAATTCTTATCCAGTGATCATTAACCCTGCTGCATTTACGCATTATTCATATGCAATCCGCGATGCTGCAGAATTGGTGAAATCTCCACTTATCGAAGTTCATTTATCAAACCCATTAGCGCGTGAAGAATTTCGACATACATCAGTAATTTCAGGAGTTGCCAATGGAACTATTGGTGGATTCGGCCCAAATTCATATGCATTGGCTATGAGCGCACTTAAAGCACTCTTATAAGCAGCGTTAGTTTTGCTAATTATTTCATTAGCACTTTAGCGGGTATCCTTACACCCTTGACTATCGGGAATCGATAGCCTGGCCACAATGGCCTGATATAAGAAAAGCGTGGTTATACAAGTGGCATCAACAAATGATCTTAAGAATGGAATGACACTCGACATCGATGGTCAACTATGGAACGTAGTTGAGTTTCAGCATGTGAAGCCTGGAAAAGGTCCAGCATTCGTGCGCACTAAGTTGAAGTCAGTTCTTACAGGAAAAGTTGTTGATAAAACTTTCAACGCTGGCGTCAAAATCGAAGTTGCTATTCTAGAAAAGCGCGAAATGAATTTCTTATATAAAGATGGCGAAGATTTTGTATTCATGGACAACAAGACCTTTGATCAAACAAATATCTCTGCGCAAACTGTTGGCGACGCAGCGAACTACATGTTAGAAAACACCGAAGCAATCGTTGCCGTGCACGAGGGAAATCCTTTATACATTGAATTGCCTGCTTCAGTTGAACTAACGATTACATATACCGAACCAGGCATTCAAGGCGATCGCTCATCGGGTGGAACTAAACCAGCTACAGTTGAAACTGGCATCGAGATTCAAGTTCCACTATTTATTAAGCAAGACGAGAAAGTTTTGGTCGATACCAGAGATGGTTCCTACCAAGGTCGCGCTTAACAGTGTCGGCACGAAGTAAAGCTCGTAAACAATCTTTAGACCTTCTCTACGAATCTGATATTCGTGGCAAAGATTCCACGGATTTATTGGCACTTCGTGATGTGGATGAAGAAGGTCCAGATGCTCGTCCAATTCGTGATTACACAAAGATTCTCATATCTGGCGTGGATACTCATAAGCGGAAAATCGATGAGTTAATTTCAACGTATGCACAAGGCTGGGATATGGATCGACTTCCTGCAGTTGATAGAAATGTATTACGTATTGGAATTTATGAAATTTTGTGGCAAGAAGATGTTCCTGATGCTGTGGCTATTGATGAAGCACTGGCACTTGCAAAGGAGCTCTCGACTGAGGAGTCATCTGGTTATATTCACGGCGTTTTGGGTCGCATCGCATCCATACGTGGGGATCTCAACCTTTAAAGTTAAAAAGAACATGCTGGTCGGCCAGTATTTGCAGAAGGTTTGTATCGCTACTTTCGGTCATAATTGCTAAGAAAGTTAGGTCATTTCTTCGTAATGACAGTATCTCTCCGTTCCAATCCTTGCGAAAATTGATTATGCCGCAAGTGAATTGATCTAAAAGGGTAAGAGATTTGCTGGGGTGAAGTGACATTTCTTCTCGAAGTTTTCTCAAATCAATAATGATGTTAGTCGATTCAAATGATGAGTTCTCTGGCACACCCTGTTTGAAAAATGCGCTAACTGGAACCGAATATATTTCTGCGATTGCTTGCAATTTATCCACTGAGACCGAGCGCGATCCCCGTTCATATGAACCAAGAACCACGGCCTTAATACGACCGTGACTAGCTTTTTCAAAGTCTGCCAAAGTCCATTTTCTAGCTCGTCGCATTTCTCTGAGTGCATGTCCTAATAGTTGTGGGCCTACGCTGGTATTTTTGTGTGTACTCATAAGTACGCAATCTAGAACAAGAGTGAAACGCCGATATTTGCTTGTCCACAGGAGGGCATTTTTTGGTGCTATTCTTGGCCAGCATCCTTTAACGACCCATCCTGCGAGGTGGGGAAGGAGATTTACATGAGCGTTGCCCTGCCGCCGGCAGATATTGCCAGAGCATTAACTCGCATTTCCCACGAAATCCTTGAACGCAATGGTGGATCTAGCAATTTAGTTTTGCTTGGGATCCCAACACGAGGAGCACATCTAGCTCATCGCATTGGCACAATAATTCAAAGTATTGAATCTAAATCAGTGCCAGTGGGTACTTTAGATATCACTTTGCACCGCGACGATCTTCGTTTGCGCCCTCCACGAGCTCTCATGCCTACAAAGATTCCTCCAGCCGGAATTGAAGGCAAAGACGTGATTCTCATTGATGATGTTTTCTTCTCGGGAAGAACAATTCGTGCAGCACTTGATGCTCTCGGTGAAATCGGACGTCCTCGCACTGTTCAGTTGGCTGTCCTAGTCGATCGCGGACACCGTGAACTACCTATAAGAGCTGATTACGTTGGCAAGAATCTACCAACGTCTTTAGACCAGTCGGTCAAAGTACATCTCACTGAAATCGATGGCGTGGATGAAGTTCTCATCGGATCAGCGGGTTCCTTATGAAACATTTGTTATCAATTAATGATCTCAGCGAATCTGAGGCAATTGCCATACTCGATACAGCAGCCGAACTTGCTCGCGTATCGGATGCTCCCATGAAGAAATTACCAACTCTTCGCGGTAGAACTATCGTTAATTTATTTGCAGAAGATTCCACTCGCACCCGAATTTCATTTGAAGCAGCAGCCAAGCGCTTATCTGCAGATGTTATTAACTTCAGTGCTAAAGGATCTAGCGTCAGCAAAGGCGAATCGTTGAAAGATACAGCCCAAACGCTGCAGGCTATGGGGGCTGATGCAGTCATTATTCGCCACCAAGCATCAGGTGCTGCTCACAGATTAGCAACATCGAAGTGGATGTCAGGAACCGTAATTAATGCTGGAGATGGTACTCACGAGCATCCAAGTCAGGCACTACTAGATGCCTATACATTGCGTAAACACCTCATGCAAGGAGCAAAGAATTTACAGGGGTTACATGTTGCAATAGTCGGTGACATATTGCATTCACGGGTAGCGAGATCTAATGTTTTGTTGCTATCCAAACTTGGTGCAACTGTAAGTGTTGCAGCTCCACCAACTCTGCTACCAGTTGGAATTGAAAGCTGGAATGCGCATGTGTCTTATGATTTTGATGAATTGATTCCGAATGTGGACGCCATCATGATGCTTCGAGTTCAAAATGAGCGAATGAATGAACTTTACTTCCCAAATGCTCGTGAGTATTCAAGATACTTTGGATTGAACTCTGACAGAGTAAAGCGAATGAAGAAAGACTCCATCATCATGCATCCAGGTCCAATGAATCGTGGATTAGAAATTACTGCAGATGTCGCAGATAGTGCGCGATCAGTGATTATCGAACAAGTGAGTAATGGAGTAAGTGTTCGGATGGCGATCCTTTATACGCTCTTAACTGGAGAAGGAATCGAATCAGGAGCACTCGCATGAGTAAGAACTATTTCATAAAAGGAGCAACTTTAAGTGATGGCTCCAAAAAAGATTTATATATCTCGGATGCAAAGATTGCAGGATTTGCCAACCCAGCCGATAGCAAGGCGATTGTTGTTGATGCAACCGACAGAATTATTCTTCCCGGGCTAGTTGACCTGCATACTCATGTGCGTGAACCTGGTAAAGAAGATTCAGAGACAGTTCTTTCCGCTTCTCGTGCCGCGGCTAAAGGTGGATTTACTGCTCTGTCTGCAATGCCAAACACATCACCCGTTGCAGATACAGCAGGGGTAGTTGAACAGGTGCTTCGCTTAGGAATTGAAGCAGGGCTATGTGATGTATTTCCCATAGGCGCGGTGACTAAAAATTTAGATGGTCAAGAACTCTCAGAGATCGGCGCCATGGCCGACAGCGCAGCGAAAGTGCGCATCTTTAGTGATGATGGGCACTGCGTTTCTAATCCTCAAGTAATGCGAAGAGCTCTTGAGTATGTAAAGAAGTTCAATGGAGTAATTGCTCAACATGCACAGGATCCAGATTTAACCATTGATGCCCAGATGAATGAGGGAATAGTTTCATCGGTTCTGGGTTTAAAAGGATGGCCAGCAGTTGCCGAGGAAGCAATTATTGCTCGTGATGTGTTACTCGCAGATCACGTGCAGTCTCGATTACACATTTGTCACGTGAGCACAGCAGGTGGTGTTGAAATCATTCGTTGGGCTAAAGCTCGCGGAATAAATGTCACAGCAGAAGTAACTCCTCACCATCTTTTACTTACTGATGACATGGCAACTTCTTATGACCCCGTTTTTAAGGTAAATCCACCGCTGCGTACAGAAAAAGATGTCCATGCGTTGAGAGAAGCTTTAGCAGAGGGTGTCATTGATATTGTTGCAACTGATCACGCCCCGCATCCTGCCGAAAACAAAGAGTGTGAGTGGCAGCAAGCTGCATTCGGTATGTTGGGACTAGAAACTGCTCTTTCAATAATTACTCTTACAATGGTTGAAACGGGATTGCTGGACTGGAATGGAGTGGCAGAACGAATTTCACGCACTCCAGCGCGAATCGGGGGATATACCGATCAAGGCACAGATTTTCTACTTGGTCAGATGGCAAATCTCACTGTGATTGACCCTCGGACTAGTTGGAGAGTCGACCGGGACTTAGTAGCCTCACGTAGTCGAAACACTCCTTTTCACGGAATGGAACTGCCTGGCGTGATTACTGAAACTTTCTATAAAGGAGTCCCAACTCTGTTACAGGCACAGTTGCTCACGGAGAATAATTCATGAGTAAAGCTTTCCTGGTTCTAGATGATGGTCGCATCTTTGAAGGGTCATCTTGGGCATGTGAAGGTATTACATTTGGTGAAGCTGTTTTCCAAACTGGTATGACCGGTTATCAAGAAACACTGACAGATCCTTCGTATCACAAGCAAGTTGTAGTTATGACTGCCCCACATATTGGTAACACGGGTATGAACACAGAAGATAATGAATCAAAGAAAATATGGGTAGCAGGTTTTGTCGTGCGAAGTCCATCTCCGGTTACTAGTAATTGGAGAAGTGAGAATTCTTTGGAAGATGAGTTGATTTCACAGAAGATTGTCGGTATTTCAGGGGTTGATACTCGAGCATTAACGCGGCACTTACGTGATCGAGGTGCAATGCGAGTAGGGATTTTCTCCGGTCAGAACCTCTCTCGTGAAGAAATGGTCATAGAAGTGCGCAAGCAGCCACTGATGTCTGGGTCATATCTGAGCGAAGATGTTTCAACTAAGCAAACTTATGTTGTCCCGGCTATTGGGGAAAGGAAGTTTAAAGTTGCTGCAATCGATTTGGGAATCAAAGGGGCAACACCGCGAGCACTAGCTGCGCGTGGGGTAGAAACTCATGTGATGCCATATAACGCAACCTTTGCTGAAATTTCATCGATAAAGCCAGATGGTGTTTTCCTATCCAATGGTCCGGGAGATCCGGCAACAATGACATCAGTTATTGATTTAGTGCGCGAGCTGTTGTTAGCTGAGATACCTATTTTTGGAATTTGTTTCGGTCATCAGATCCTTGGTCGAGCGTTAGGTTTTGAAACGTATAAACTTCAATTCGGCCATCGTGGAATAAATCAACCTGTCATTGATAAGAACACAAATAAAGTTGAAATCACTGCACACAATCATGGTTTTGCTTTGAAGGCTCCAACTGAAGGCGTCTTCTCAACAGTGTTTGGTACAGGCGAAGTTACACACGTATCTCTTAATGACGGAGTAGTAGAGGGCTTACAGCTGTTAGAACGTGGAGCATTTAGCGTTCAGTATCATCCTGAGGCCGCTGCCGGACCTCACGATGCTGATTATCTCTTTGATCGGTTTATTGAGTTAATGCAAAAATATCCAGTGGCTGCGAGAGTCCTTTAATGCCAGTTGATAAAGCAATCAAGAGTGTGTTGGTTATTGGTAGTGGACCAATTGTCATCGGTCAGGCATGTGAATTCGATTATTCTGGTACACAAGCCTGCAGAGTTTTACGTGCAGAAGGCATTCGAGTAATTCTAGTTAATTCAAATCCTGCAACAATCATGACTGATCCCGAATTTGCTGATGCCACCTATATCGAACCGATTACACCGGAGTTCATTGAACGAATTATTATCAAGGAAAAACCAGATGCGGTGCTGGCCACACTCGGCGGTCAGACTGCTCTCAACGCTGCCATTGGTTTATATGAATTAGGAACGCTTGCAAAATATGGAGTGCGATTAATTGGCGCCGATGTTGATGCAATCAAACGTGGTGAAAACAGAGAGTTATTCAGGGCAATTGTAGAAAAGATCGGTGGATCCAGCGCCAAATCAATAATTTGTCACACCATGGAGGATGCTCTAAAAGCTGTTAAATCTCTTAACTATCCGGTGGTTGTTAGACCCTCTTTCACAATGGGCGGTTTGGGATCAGGAATCGCATTTTCAGAAGATGAACTCAAACAAATAGCGGGAGCGGGGTTGCGCCATAGCCCAACTTCTGAAGTTTTGCTTGAAGAATCAATTTTAGGCTGGAAAGAATATGAACTAGAAGTGATGCGGGATAAGACCGATAACGTTGTGATCGTTTGCAGTATTGAAAACCTAGATCCAATGGGAGTACATACAGGTGATTCAATAACAGTTGCTCCTGCAATGACGTTGACAGATGTTGAATATCAAAAACTACGAGACTTATCTATGGCGATTATTCGTGAAGTAGGTGTTGATACCGGTGGTTGCAATATTCAATTTGCCGTCAATCCATCAGATGGTCGAATCATCGTAATTGAAATGAATCCACGCGTTTCTAGATCAAGTGCATTGGCATCTAAAGCGACTGGGTTTCCCATAGCAAAAATCGCAACCAAATTAGCCATCGGTTACACCCTTGATGAGATTCGTAATGACATCACGCAGGTAACCCCTGCATCATTTGAACCGACTTTGGATTATGTTGTTGTTAAAGCTCCACGTTTTGCTTTTGAAAAATTTGCAGATGCTGATCCGCGACTAACTACGACGATGAAAAGTGTCGGTGAAGCAATGGCTATTGGAAGAAGTTTTCCAGAGGCATTGATGAAAGCGCTACGTTCCCTCGAGCGCAAAGAAGCAGTTTTCACTTTTCCAGCTGATAAAAGCTCAATTAACGTCAATGATTTGGTATCGAAGATGTCGATTCCAACTGAATATCGTTTACAACAGATGCAATTAGCAATGTGGGCTGGGGCAAGTATTGATCAGGTTCATGCCTCAACCAAGATTGATCCCTGGTATTTGCAGCAAATAGAAATGATAAATCAAAGAGCAGAATCAATCTCTCAACCTGGTGAATTAAACGCCGAAGTGATTCGAAGTGCTAAGAATTTAGGATTTTCAGATTCGCAGATAGCCGAACTTAGATCAATAACTGAAGAAGATGTTAGGCGCGCCAGAATTCATCTAGGAATACACCCTGTTTATAAAACAGTTGATACTTGCGCCGCAGAATTTGAAGCATTTACTCCTTACCATTATTCAAGTTACGAGGAAGAAACAGAAGTAAAACCTCGCACCAAACCTGCCGTTATTATTTTGGGCAGTGGGCCAAATCGCATTGGGCAGGGTATTGAGTTCGATTATTCTTGCGTTCACGCCAGTTTCATCCTGCAAGCAAGTGATTACGAAACAATCATGATCAATTGCAATCCTGAAACAGTTTCCACCGACTATGACACCAGTGATCGCTTGTACTTCGAACCTTTAACTTTGGAAGATGTCCTTGAAGTGATTCACGCCGAAACCCTGGCAGGACCAGTTCTTGGAGTTATTACCCAACTCGGTGGTCAAACACCATTAGGTCTAGCTGCCGGGTTGAAAGAAGCAGGAGTAACAATTCTTGGTACCAGTCCAGAGGCAATTAATTTGGCTGAAGAACGTGGCGCTTTTGGTGAGATTTTAAAGAGTGAGAACTTGCGTGCACCTGAATATGGAATGGCTGCATCGGAACAAGAAGCTTTAACTATCGCGCAGCGAATTGGGTATCCAGTTTTAGTTAGACCATCATTCGTACTCGGCGGGCGAGGCATGGAGATTGTTTACGACAATGAGTCTCTTGCAGGCTTTATTTCCCGCGCAACTGATATCACACCTGATCATCCTGTCCTTGTAGATCGTTTTCTAGATAGTGCTATTGAAATCGATGTGGACGCTCTCTTTGATGGTCAGGAACTCTTCTTAGGTGGAGTAATGGAACACATAGAAGAGGCTGGAATTCATTCGGGCGATAGCGCTTGTGTTCTGCCATCCATGTCACTTGATGCCAAGGCGATAGCCACGATAAAAGAGGCAACAACAAAGATTGCGCGAGCTGTCGGTGTTATTGGTCTGATTAACATTCAATTTGCAATGAGTGATTCACAGCTATTTGTTTTAGAAGCCAACCCTCGTGCATCTCGAACAGTTCCATTTGTAAGTAAAGCAACAGGTATTGCTTTAGCAAAAGCTGCGGCTCGATTAGCTGTTGGCTCCACGATTTCACAATTACGCGAAGAAGGCTTATTGCCAAGCACGGGTGATGGAGTCGCTAAGGGCATCTCTGTAAAAGAAGCTGTTCTTCCCTGGAATCGTTTCCGTAGAACTGATGGCAGGGGAGTTGACGCAGTTCTTGGACCGGAGATGCGTTCGACAGGTGAAGTCATGGGCATTTCAAATTCTTTTGGACAGAGTTATGCAAAGTCGCAGATAAGTGCCTTCGGTGCGCTTCCTAAAAATGGCACAGTATTTGTGAGTTTGGCTGATAAGGATAAGCAACAAGGGATTCAAGCCGCGCATGATTTGTCTCGCATCGGTTTTAACATTCTTGCAACGGGTGGAACAGCAGATGCATTGGCTGCAAAGCAAATACCTTGCACGCGAGTTCGTAAGCATTCAGAAGGCACTGGACCTTTAGGTGAGAAAACGATTGTTGAGCTAATCAATTCTGGAGAAATCGATCTCATTATCAACACTCCTGTCGGTCGGGGCACACGTCAAGATGGATGGTTAATTAGAACGGCGGCGGTTCAAAGATCTGTGCCGTGCATTACAACGACAGCGGGCTTTAAAGCAGCAGTCGAAGGTATAAAATCCCTTCAACGTGAAGAGTTATCGATTCGATCTATCCAAAGCTGGCTGGCCTAAATATGTCATCAATTAATAGATTTTCCAGCAGAATGATTGCAACTGTTGTATCAAATAAACGTGTTGGGCAATATCACCAGATACTTCTAAATGTGGGCGAGATGGTGAATACATGTAAACCAGGAAATTTCGTAGCGATACGTGTTGGCGGAGATAACGCAAAGATGATTTTGCGTCGCGCTTTTGCAATTTCACGAGTGTCACTCACTGGTCCCTATGGTGGTTCAATGGAACTAATCGTTGCTCCGTTCGGCCAGGGGAGTAAGTGGTTATGTGCTCAGGCTGAAGGTTCAGAAATTGATCTCATCGCTCCACTTGGTACAGCATTTGGAATTCCAACTGAACCTGTCCGAGCGCTCTTGGTAGGTGGTGGCTATGGTTCTGCGCCACTATTTGGATTAGCTGAAGTTCTAAAAAATCGTGGATGTCGAGTGGATATGTATCTTGGCGCCAGTACAGGCGGCAAAATTTACGCGCCCATGGAAGGCAAACGCTCGGTTAACGTTTTAAAAATCTACACAGAAGATGGGTCTATGGGTGAACGTGGTCGAGTAACAGAACCCATCGCTGGCTTAATTTCAGAAGGATTAGTTGACGTGATTTATTCATGTGGACCTATGCCGATGCTACGAGCTATTTCAGACATTGTGGCAGGCAGTGATGTGGTGCATCAATGTGCGGTAGAAGAATCTATGGCATGTGGTGTTGGTATATGTATGACATGTGTTTTACCTGTCACTGATGCCGATGGAAATGTTTCTATGAAGCGCTCATGTATTGATGGCCCAGTAATGAATGGCGCAAATGTTGCATGGGAACTCGTCGGAAAAATACCTGAGGCGCACCTATGATTGACTTATCAACGACATTTTCTAATGCATGGTTTCCTTCACCACTTTTTACAGCCAGCGGTTGCGCTAGCTCGGGTAAAGAATTAGCTCAGTTTATTGACCTGCGTGAAATAGGCGCTGTAGTTACAAAATCTGTGATGAGCAAAGCCCGTCATGGCAGACCAACACCACGGATGGCAGAGACACCGAGTGGAATGGTTAACTCCATCGGACTTCAAGGTCCCGGTATAGATGCATTCTTAGCAGAAGATTTACCTTGGTTAGTAAGTCAAAAAGCTCGAGTTATCGTTTCGATTGCAGGTGAAACAATTGAAGAGTATGCAACGCTTGCACGCAAAGTCAGATCAGCTCCTGGTATTAGCGCTTTAGAAGTAAATATCTCATGTCCAAATGTCGAAAATCGTGGCTTAGTTTTCGCATGCGATCCAGAAGCATCTCGAAGAGTCATTGATGGCGTGCGTAAAACTTTGGGTGGGGAATTACCGATAATCGCAAAGTTATCTCCGGATGTGACTGATTTAGTGAGTATCGCAAAAGGCGTAGTAGATGCAGGCGCCGACGGGTTAGCACTTATAAATACAGTTTTATCAATGGTTATTAATTTGGACACGATGCGTCCGCACCTGGGTGGTAAAACTGGTGGCTTATCTGGTCCTGCCATTAGACCGATTGCGGTGCGCGCTATTTATCAAGTTCATGAAGCGATGCCAAACGTTCCAATTTTGGGAATGGGCGGTGTTTCAACCGGACGAGATGCACTTGAGTTGATTTTGGCTGGTGCAAAAGGAGTTTCTGTGGGTACTGCATCATTTGCAGATCCTGCGGCAATTATCACTATTCAAAATGAACTAAAAGAATTGCTCGCAGCACGTGGATTTACATCAGTTGCGCAAGCTGTTGGTTTTGCTCATCGTCCATTAGAAGAGCCTGGAAGTAATGCATGAGCACAAAAGCGCCGATAATTCTTGCAGTTGATACATCAGATCTTGAACTAGCAAAGGCATGGATCGCACATACTTCAGAATTCGTGCAAGTTTTTAAATTGGGTCTTGAATTTTTTCTCAACTTTGGACCACAAGGGATACGCGCAATAACGGAGAATACGGATGCGAAGATATTTCTAGATTTGAAACTTCACGATATTCCCAACACAGTGGCTCACGCAGCCGCAAGTGCAGCGTTGTTGAAACCATTTTTCTTAACTGTTCACGCAAGCGGTGGAGGCGAAATGATCAAGGCTGCAGTTAAAGCGGCGCCTGCTGTGAAGATAACTGCTGTCACTATTTTGACATCGTTATCTGAAGACGATGTCAGAAACGTTGGATTTACAAAAGATGCATTGAATTCGGCGACCAATCTTGCCCAATTAGCAACTTCGGCCGGGGCGGCAGCCATTGTTTGCTCACCTTTAGAGACAGCAAGTATCCGTAATGCCGTTGGCAGTGAAACGCTAATTATTACTCCAGGTGTACGCCCTTTATCAATGGTGGGAAAAGATGATCAAACTCGCACAATGACACCAGCGCAAGCAATTACTGCAGGTGCTAATTTCGTAGTTATAGGTCGCCCGATAACAAGCGCCTGGGAACCATCAGGTGTTGAAATCGGTAAGCGAGCCCGCGAAATTTCTGCTGAAATTCTTAATTCTTAATTTCAACTTTTTCCACTAGATTATGCACATGGGAGCTCCGCCACAACTAACTGCCGATCAACGTAGTGCAGCTCTGGCAAAAGCCAAAGAATCGCGCCAGATTCGCTCCGCAGCAAAGAATAGAGTCAAGTCTGGAGAGCTCTCTCTGTCTGACATTTTCATGTTAGCGGAGAAAGATTCGTTTATTGCGAAAATGCGTGTTTTTGATTTGTTGGCAGCCCTTAATGGAGTGGGAAAAATAAGAGCCACCGCCATAATGGAGCGCCTAAATATTTCACCAACGCGTCGCATTCAAGGACTAGGGAAGCACCAAATTAGCGCTTTGCGTAATGAATTTAGCCCAGCGAAGTCACGCGGCAAATTAATAGTTCTTTCAGGACCAGGTGGCGTGGGCAAAAGCACGATAGCCGCATATATTCGAGAACACGGAACTTTTTGGGTGAGTGTTTCATCAACTACGCGCCAACCACGTAAAAGTGAAAAAAATGGAGTTGAATATTTCTTTCTAACTGAAGAAGAGTTTGATCAAGAGATAGCAAAGAATCATTTTCTAGAGTGGGCGCATTTTGCGGGCGCCAGATATGGCACTCCACGCGAACCAGTTGAACAAGGTTTGTTAGCGGGAAGAAATGTACTTTTAGAAATTGATATCGAGGGGGCTAAACAAGTAAAGACACAAGCACCAGAAGCGATACTTGTGTTTCTAGAACCACCATCATGGGAAGAACTTGTTTCGCGCCTTGAAAGACGTGCAACTGATTCCCCACAGAGGCGAGCAGAACGCCTTCAACTCGCTCAAGAAGAGCTGGCTGCAGCCTCATTTTTCGATCATCGCCTCATAAATGATCAGGTCGAGAGCGTCGTGCAGAAACTGTTATCCTTAGCCTCTGCCCACTAGGGCTCATCCCATTAATACAGCAACGAGGAGCTAAACAATGGACGGAATTACAAATCCACCTATTGATGAATTGTTAGATAAGAGCGGTTCAAAATATAGCCTCGTGCTCTATGCAGCAAAGCGTGCTCGCCAAATCAATGCTTATTACTCTCAATTAGGTGAAGGTTTGCTTGAATACGTTGGACCACTTGTTGAAACACATGTTCACGAGAAGCCACTTTCTATTGCTTTGCGTGAAATCAATGAGGGTTTGTTAACAATCGAAAATCTCGAACCAACAGCCTAAGCTTTAAAAAATGAGTAGTACCAAGCGAGAAATCATTCTCGGAGTTGGTGGCGGAATTGCTGCATATAAATCATGCGATCTGCTCAGACGTCTTCAGGATCTCGATTTTGCTATCACTGTTGTCCCGACACCTTCTAGTTTAAATTTCGTTGGAAGTGCAACGTGGGAAGCACTATCAGGCAGAAGTGTTACAACCGAAGTGTGGGAAAAAGTTGAGGAAGTAAAACACGTTTCTCTGGCAGATCTAGCCGAAGCGATCATTATTGCGCCTGTGACTGCAGACCTACTTGCAAGATTAGCTCAAGGACGAGCAGAAGATTTGCTAACTAACGTTGTCTCTGCCAGCAAAGCACCAAAATTCTTAGTACCCGCTATGCATCCAAACATGTGGCTCAATGAAAGCACGCAAGAGAATGTGAAAATTTTAAGAGCACGTGGATTTGAGATCATGAATCCAGAGAACGGACGTCTAACTGGCGAGGATTCAGGAATAGGTAGATTTCCCCAAACATCGCAAATAATTTCGGCTTTCCTGACTCATATTGGTTCACAACAGGACTTAAAAGGTAAGAGGTTTCTCATCTCTGCCGGCGGTACACGAGAAGCGATTGACCCAGTTCGCTTTATTGGAAATCGCAGTTCGGGCAAACAAGGCGTTGCAATAGCGGTAGAAGCGCGCAATAGGGGAGCCGATGTTTCACTGGTATTGGCAAATTCAAATATCTCGGATGTTGCTGGAATTAAAACTATTCGAGTAGAAACCGCGCAGCAAATGCATCAGGTCCTAAAGGAAAATATGCAGGATTGTGATGTATTAGTGATGTCAGCCGCGGTTGCTGATGCAAAACCAGTTGCTTCACCTTCGGAGAAAATCAAGAAAAAGGATTTCAAGTCGATTGATCTAATAGCGAATGAGGACATCCTTGCCGATTTGAGTTCTTCTGCAAGTGATTCGCAATTAATTGTAGGCTTTGCTGCTGAAACTTCGAATATTGAAGAATCTGGCCGCGAAAAGTTAAAAGCCAAGGATTTAGATTTCATCTACGTCAATGATGTATCAGGTGGTGCGATATTTGCCTCAGACCTTAGTGCTGGATTTTTGATAAGTTCGGATGGCAAAAGCACACATATTGAGCAAACTTCGAAGGCCAAAGTAGCCAGAATCATTCTCGATAATGTGGTTTCTAGGTTAAGTTATGCCAATGGCTAAAAGACTCTTTACATCCGAATCAGTGACCGAAGGTCATCCAGATAAAATTGCAGACCAGATTTCAGATGCAATCTTGGACTCACTTATTGGACAAGATAAGAAATCTAGAGTCGCAGTTGAAACTTTAATTACTACCGGTCAAGTTCATGTTGCTGGCGAAGTTACAACTGATGCTTACGCAGATGTAACAGGAATTATCCGCGAAACGGTACTCAACATAGGTTATGACTCATCGGTAAAGGGTTTTGATGGAAATTCATGCGGAGTATCAGTATCTATTGGTCAGCAATCCCAAGATATCGCTCAAGGCGTAGATGATGCTTACGAAAATCGCGTTGCATCCTCTGTGGATCCCCTTGATCTTCAAGGCGCGGGCGATCAAGGTTTGATGTTTGGTTATGCGTGCGATGACACAAAAGAGTTAATGCCATTACCAATTTGGTTAGCGCATGAATTAGCTGCTCAATTAGCTAAAGTGCGTAAATCTGGTGCGCTACCTTATTTGCGTCCAGATGGAAAAACTCAGGTAACTATTGAATACGAAGGGGACAAAGCTGTTGCTCTAAACACCGTTGTGATCTCCTCTCAACACGCTGAGGAAGTTTCAGTTGAAAAGCAACTTACTCCAGAGATTATCGAACATGTGATAAATCCAATTCTTGCTAAAATTGATTTACCAAAAAATGAATTGCGGATATTGATTAATCCGACAGGAAGATTCGTTATTGGTGGACCAATGGGAGACGCTGGTTTAACAGGTCGTAAAATCATTGTAGATACCTACGGAGGCATGGCTCGTCACGGTGGTGGCGCTTTCAGTGGTAAAGATCCATCAAAAGTAGATAGATCTGCGGCATATGCGATGCGTTGGGTAGCAAAAAATGTTGTTGCAGCCGGATTTGCCCGTCGATGCGAAGTTCAGGTTGCCTACGCCATTGGTAAGGCACAACCCGTAGGTTTGTTTGTTGAAACATTTGGTACTGAAAGTGTGCCTGTGAACAAGATTCAAGACGCAGTTCTTCAAGTATTTGATCTGCGTCCGGCCGCAATCATTCGAGATCTAGATTTGCTTCGCCCTATTTATTCTAAGACAAGCGCTTATGGACACTTTGGACGCGAGTTGAAGGAATTTACCTGGGAGTCAACTAGTCGCGTCGATGCTTTGCGCGCAGCAATCAAATAATTACTAGGTATTCCCATGCAGAGCGTAAAACCGCTACGCCTTAAAAGACAAGCGTATCGATCTGCAACTACAGCCGATTCTCGCACTGTGGTTAATGTATGGGTTGACTCAGGACTATCTCATCTAGATGGTATTTATTCATATCGCTGTCCGAATGAATTATTAAGCAAGATATCAATTGGTTCGCGGTTAAAAGTTCCATTTAACTCACGTAGTTGTGAAGCTCTGGTAGTTGAAATACTTGAGACAAATGAAGTAACAGAACATTTCAAAATCATTGAGTCTGCTCTTGGAGATATTCCTGTTGCAAATTCTGCTGTCATCCAATTTTATCGGCTGATGGCTCAGCACTGGGCCAGTGATCCTTATTCTTTAATCAAATTCGGCATACCCTCACGTGTTGCCTCGGTCGAAAAAAACATCGAACCATCACACTTCGAACCTGATAAGAGGACGGTTCCTAGCAAAAGAACTCCACAGAGTTATTACATGATGCACACACCCCATAAATCTGCATATCTAGAAATCATTGAACTGGCTATTGAAAGAATGAAAAATGGCTCCACGTTGCTTTTGCTGCCTGATACCAGAGATATAGACCGGGTACTACAGAGCTTGGAAGGCAAGAGCGTTGATTTTGAAGTGATTCGATTAGATTCTTCTTTGCCCAGGGCTCAGCGATATGAAAACTATTTAAAGGTTTCGATTAAAGGCAATGTTCTAGTAATCGGCAATAGAAGTGCTTTGTTTGCGCCCATACAAAATCTCACGTCCATCATTGTCGCTTTTGAGAAATCAGAGCAGTATTTCGAGAGGAAGCATCCTTATTGGAATACTCGAGATAGTGTTTTTTTGCGAGCAAAAACAGAAAATCTCAACTTATATTTCACCGGATATGTGCCATCTAGCGAAATGGCTTTTCAGATTGAAAACAGAAATATTTCATTCATCACGCAAAAAGCCAATCTTAATACTTCCGCTTTTCCCCAGATGCAGGGCGAGTTGTTGCCTGATCGAATTATCCCAGCTATTCGAAAATCACTTGAAAAAGGAACCGTTTTATTTCTTGTTCCGAGAAAAGGTTATGCAAATGCTTTGCTCTGTGCGAAGTGTAGAAATATTGCACTCTGTAAATGCGGGGCAAGGCTATTGGTCTCTAGCCAAACCTCCGATCCTCAGTGTTCTGTTTGTAGTGTATCGGTCAAGGATTGGCAATGCAGTTGGTGTGCAGGAACAAAGCGTTATGTCGCAGCAAGAGGCATCGATAGATTCCATGAAGAGATAGGTAGGGCATTTCCAAATACGTCGATTCAGTTATCAAGTGCTCCAAATATTTTGGAAGAAGTTGCGGAGAAGACCAAGATAGTTATCGCTACAACCGGATCAATTCCTGGGGGAAGTAAAGAATATTCGGCGGTTGTTCTATTGGAGGGTCAGAGATTTTTGGCTGCTTCTTCTTCAAGGTTTGAAGAGTTAGTGTACGAATCTTTTTTTGAAGCGGCAGCACATGTGAGTGAAAAGGGGAGCGTTTTCATAGTTCTTGATGCTTTTCATCCGTTAGTAGCAGCGATTACCAAATGGAATCCAGGGCTGCTGATAAGAAAGATACTACGAGAAAATGAAGAAGCTTTCTTACCGCCCTTTTCTGCTGTCGCAGTATTGACGGTCGAAAAACAGGAATCGGTAATCTTAAAAAATGGGTTAGCAAAGAGCATAAAAGATGGACGCCTTCCCACTTCCTCGCAAGTATTTCTCTCTCAAGATGCTGAATCAGATGACGCAAGAATCCTTGTGAGTGTGCCTTCAGAGAATCGAGATGTTCTGGCGGCTTTTCTATTGGAACTCTCGCGCAAGCGAGCAATATCTAAGAAAAGTTTTGTCAGTATCGCACTGGATCCATTTACTCTGTTGCGTTAATTGAGTTGGTAGACTGCGGCCATGTCTATTCAACAGATACGCCTTTTCGGGGACCCGGTCCTCGTTTCACCAGCGTCTGCTGTCGTTGATTTCGACAAGGAACTACGAAAACTAGTTCAAGATTTAACAGACACAATGATTGCAGCTCCTGGAGCGGGCTTAGCAGCTCCACAAATCGGTGTACCGCTGCGCGTGTTTGTTTGGGATGTTGATGAAGCATTAGGACATCTCATAAACCCAACTCTTGATCTCAGCGATGATGAGCAGGATGGAGAAGAGGGTTGTTTGTCATTTCCTTCCCTGTCATACCCAACAAAGCGTTCAATGAGAGTTGTTGCAAAAGGTTGGAATATGCACGGTGAACCCATCACCGTAGAAGGCTCTGAACTATTAGCGCGCGCAATTCAGCACGAAACAGATCACCTAGATGGAATAGTTTTTATCGATCGACTAGATGAAGAAACAAGAAAAATTGCCATGAAAGAGATACGTGAATCTGAATGGTTTGGGCAAGCATCGAGCACGGGTATTACTCCAACAATCAAGGTATCTCCTCATAACACTCTTGGAAAAGGGTTGTAGTGATTGTTGCGGTTGCAGCTACGGCAGATGTAGCAATCCCAACTCTAGAGTGGTTAACAAAATCTAAGCATCAACTTCTTCGTGTCATAACAACACCGGATTCAAAGACTGGTCGAGGCAAAGTGATGACTCCTTCACCTGTTTCGGCATGGGCGAATGCACGAAATTTAGAAGTTGTGAAGCCAGATTCGCCAGAAGATATGATGAATGCTTTCAAAGGCGCGGATATTGTTTTAGCAATCGCTTATGGACGTATTTTGACGAATGAAGTTCTCGACATTTCGAAGCATGGTTTTCTCAATTTACATTTTTCACTTCTGCCTGCCTATAGGGGAGCAGCCCCAGTTCAAAGATCAATTCTCAATGGTGATGTAACCACAGGAATTTCTATCTTCAAAATTGATGAAAATCTGGACACAGGGCCCATTTACATACAAAAAGAATTCAAGATTCCTGAAAACTATACGAGTCAAGAGGTTTTGTTTGATCTATCAAATCTCGGTGCATCTTCATTCGAAGCGGTCTTTGAGATGATTGAACAAGGAATTAGTCCAACTGTGCAGAGCACGGAAGGAGTTAGTTTTGCACCGAAAATTACTAAGGAAGAAGCGAAAATAAATTGGATATTACCTGCCAAGAGAATTATTGATTCAGTCAGGGCGTTCACACCAAACCCCGGTGCTTGGACATCACATAAGGGATTGATTTTGAAAATTGCTGAAGTGATTCAAAATAGTACTGATCAGAAACTGCAGCCAGGTACGCTAGCTGTTGTAGACAAGAAGTTATTTGTCGGAACGGCAACAGAATCTATTGAGATTCGCAGAATTGTTCCTGCAGGTAAGAAGGAAATGAGCGCATCAGATTGGATTAATGGGGCACGTTTAGTTGAGGGTGAAGTTTTTGGATAAACCAGCTCGCAAGGGTTTTAGTGCTCCCAAGCCGGACGCATCTCGCTTGCTGGCCTATGACGTTTTACATGAAGTAAACCGAAATGGTGGTTACTCCAACTTATTGTTGCTTAAAATACTTTCAAAATCTCAGATGGATGAACGAGATAAAGGTTTTGCAACGGAGTTGGTTTACGGGACTCTACGTATGCAAGGAAGACATGATTGGATTCTTGCCCAAGCAAGTGATCGACCGTGGCAAGAGGTGGACCCTGCCCTAGTTGATGTCGCACGATTGGGTGCACATCAACTCTTTGAGATGCGCGTTCCAACCCATGCTGCTGTGTCTGCGACAGTTGAATTAGGTAGAAAAGTATTGGGTGAGTCTAAAGCGTCGTTTTTAAATGCGATTTTAAGAAAGGTGAGCCAAAAGAGTCTTGATGAGTATGTTTCTGAAATCGAGCTGATCAAAGATGATTTCAAAAGGTTATCAATACTGTATTCGCATCCTGAATGGATCATTAGTGCATATTTAGATCAACTTGGAAACTTAGATGAAGTTCGAGAACTTCTGATTGCTAATAATATTGCGCCAAGACCTACTCTTGTATCGTGGCCAGGTCTTAGTACCCAAAATGATTTAGTTGAAGTTGGTGCAACTGTGACGCCTTTTTCACCGTATGGCGCAATCTTTGATGGCTCACCTGCTTCCTTGGATTTGATAGTACAAAGAAAAGCTGGTGTTCAAGATGAAGGATCTCAACTAGTTGCTGATATTTTTTCACAAGTAGCGGCAGATCAAGGACCATGGCTTGATTTATGCGCAGGTCCAGGGGGCAAGGCAGCTTTGTTGTCATCGATTGCCAAATCTAAGAATCTTGAATTTAGTGCCAATGAAATATCTGAAGTGCGCGCAAACTTAGTCCGTCAGGTTGTGCAAGGCGCCGAGGTAAGCACAATAGATGCCCGTGAATTAGCAACGCTTGGAAAACAATATGGCGCAATCCTGGCCGATGTCCCATGCACGGGATTAGGCGCGCTACGTCGCCGGCCAGAAGTTCGATGGCGCAGAACTGTTGCAGATTTAAAGTCATTAGTTATCTTGCAGGCAGAAATTATTGATTCGGCAATCTCCTGCCTAACACCTGGTGGACTATTGGGATATGCAACGTGTAGCCCGCATCTATCAGAAACTCGTATCGGTATTTCAGAGGCTTTAAACCGCCATCCGGATATGGAGCTAGTAGACCTCACCGCTTTCATCCATCCCGAATTGCGCACGAGCGCAGTGGATCGAGGGGCACTAACTTTGTGGACTCACCGGCACAACACGGATGCCATGTTTCTAAGCGTTTTACGAAAGAAGAAATAGTATTGCGCCATGAATAAGTCAGTCCGAATACACCCGAGTATCTTAAATGCTGATCATTCAAACATATTGTCAGAAATCGAACGTGTTTCGAAAGTTTCAGATTTATTGCACTTAGATATTCTCGATGGAAAATTCGCACCAAATACATCTTTTTCGTGGGAACAGGCGCAATATATTATTTCGGGTTCAGCGATTCCTGTTGATGCCCATTTGATGGTTATTGATAGCGATGAACAAGGTCCACGCTATGCAGAAGCTGGATGCCAGAGTGTGACGATTCATGTGGAAAGCACAAGAAATATTCGCAAAGCAATTAAAGATATTAAATCCCATGGCACTCGCGCAAGCTTGGCTCTCAAACCTTCGACGCAGATTGAGGACTATAAAGAGTTCTTGGATGAAGTTGATATGTTTTTAATTATGACTGTAGAACCTGGCTTCGGTGGTCAATCTTTTATGTCTGAAATGATGCAGAAGGTTTCACGAACACGAGAGCTAATCGGGGATAGACCGATTTGGTTGCAGGTTGACGGTGGCATATCAAAGGAAACCATCGAAATCGCTAGCGCCGCTGGCGCCGATACTTTTGTTGCAGGAAGCGCTGTTTATAAGGCGCAAGATCCAGCGGCCATGGTTTCTCTATTGCGTGATTTAGCAGCAAACGCGAAATAGATCTCTCTAGTAAACTAAAGGCATGAAAACCTTTGAATCTCTGTGGAGCGAGTTGGAGAGCATTTCTGTTACTCGTCCTGAAGGTTCAGGCACGGTCAAAGCACTCGATGCGGGGCTTCACGCAATAGGAAAGAAAATTATTGAAGAAGCCGGTGAAGTGTGGATGGCTGCAGAACATGAAGATAACGAAGCACTTGCTATTGAGATCAGTCAGTTGATTTACCACCTGCAAACCTTGATGTTGGCCCGAGGTTTAACCCTTCAAGACATTTACAAGAATCTTTAGGAGATAGAAATGTTAAGAGTTGCCATCCCTAACAAGGGTTCACTCGCAGAAGATTCAATTGCCGTCCTCAAAGAGGCTGGCTATAGACAGCGAACCGATAGTCGAGATTTGGTTTTAATTGACGTTGATAATCAAGTTGAATTTTATTATCTACGCCCTCGAGATATTGCCCTCTACGTTGGTTCTGGTGAATTAGAAGCAGGAATTACCGGTCGTGATTTACTTATTGACTCCGAAGCGGCAGCAATTGAAACTCTTGCTATGGGTTTTGGTGGATCTACTTTTAGATTTGCTGCACCAACTGGAAAGAATTGGAAAATTTCAGATATTTCCGGAAAGCGAATCGCCAGTGCTTACCCAGGACTAGTCAATGCCCACCTGAAATCCTTAGGATTATCGGCAACGGTCGTTCGATTAGATGGAGCAGTAGAGAGCAGCGTGCGCTTAGGAGTTGCGGATTTGATTGCAGATGTCGTTAGTACCGGTAATACATTGCGACAAGCTGGTTTAGAGATATTTGGTGATCCAATTTTGGTCAGTGAAGCAATATTGATTACGCGCGAAAGTGAAAAAAGCAATCCATCGTTGCAGATCTTGCTACGTCGACTTCAAGGTGTTGTTACCGCACGTCAATATGTCTTAGTTGATTATGACGTTCCTAAGAGTAAATCTGAAGCGGCTTGTGCGATCACACCAGGATTAGAATCTCCAACTATCTCTCCATTGCAGAATCAAGATTGGGTGGCAGTTCGTGCCATGGTTCTTCGCAAGGACACTAATCGCGTCATGGATGAGTTGTGGGAAGTTGGGGCGCGAGGAATTTTGGTTACAGATATTCACGCTTGTCGACTTTAATTTTCTCTTTCTGATTCTTCGATATCTTCTCGGTTTATTCCTAGAATAAACAGTACGGAATCCAAGTAGGGTGCATTTAAGGCACTCTGCGCAGCATCTTGAACCGTTTGCTTCGCGTTGAAAGCAATGCCCAACCCAGCAGATGCAATCATGTCAAGATCGTTAGCGCCATCACCAATGGCTACTGTGTTTGCGGGTGAGACATTTTCCAAATTCGCAAACTCTTTTAACGCCTGAGCTTTTCCAGCACGATCAATTATTGGACCCAATAACTCTCCAGTTATTTTTCCATCGATAATTTCTAGTGTGTTTGAGCGAACATGAGTAACGCCAAGATCTTTGGCTAGTGGATTGATTACTTGAGAGAAACCACCGGAAACCAGACCTACACCGTGTCCAAGTTTTTTCAATGTGCGAATGAGTGTTCTGGCACCTGGTGTGAGAGTAATGTCTCTGCTCACCTGAGCAATAATTGTTTCTGGTTGCCCCTTAAGCAGGCTTACGCGTTTGCGTAAAGATGCTTCAAAATCTAATTCACCTCGCATTGCTGATTCCGTAATTAAGCGCACTTCTTGACCCACACCGCTAACTTCTGCGAGCAAATCGATAACTTCTTGTTGGATGAGTGTTGAATCAACATCCATGACAACTAATTTCCGAGCGAAACGATTTAAACCAGAGATTTGAACTGCGATATCAACGCCAAACTTCTTTGCAGTGGGTCCAAGAGCCTTTCGCAGGGACTCTAGGTGTGAATCTGAAACTAAGAATTCAATGGCGGTTAGAGGGAAAGAAGCACTTCTATGAATTCTTTCTATATTTCCGCCAGTGGCTGCGATGTCCGAAGCTAAGTTTGCTATTGCTCCAGGTGTTATTTTCTCTGCCAGGGCGATTACGTGAATTAAACCCGTTTTTTGCGCTATGGATTCCGTAGTTTCGCTTGAGAAGGAGGTTGCGATATCCACATTGAGTTTTATTGCGCATTCATTTAAATCTGCCTCCACAGCGGCAGCATGCGCCGGATCTAAATCAATTAAAACTGTGAGTATTAAGCGAGATCTAATAACCACTTGCTCAATATCTAAAACAGTGATGGAAAATGGCTCCAAGGTAGTAAAGAGAGCTGAAGAAATTCCAGGGGCATCAATGCCAGAGAGCAGGATCAGACCTGTGTAACGATTGGCAACTCTGTCATTTCTATCCATGGGATATAGATTATCGTCAATTACACATGCGAAATTGCATGCGGTTGACCCAATTAGGCCCCGTGAAGCACTATCTTTTTGTTCTATGGCTTCGCAATTAGTTCTCTCACTCGATGGTGTTTGTGTTGTGAGAGACGGTAAACAAATTTTGGGACCAATTTCTTTCCGCATTGCCGCAGGGGAGCGATGGGTAATTCTGGGGCCAAATGGTGCCGGAAAATCAACACTTCTGGGAGTACTTGCAGCTCGAATTTTTCCAAGTAAGGGACAGGCTCTTTTATTGGATCAACAGGTAGGCCGAGTTGATCTTTCAGAGTTACGTACACGAATAGGTTTGGCATCTCCATCGTTAGAAGCGATGGTTGAATCTAATGAAGTGGTTAGAGATGTTGTTTTAACAGCTGCATATGCCATCATCGGTCGGTGGAATGAAAATTATGATTTATGGGATGAATCTCGCGCGGTTGCATTATTGACAACCTTTGGTGTTCGAGAACTCGGTGATAGAAAGTTTTCAACTCTAAGTTCTGGTGAAAAAAAGCGAGTGCTAATTTCTCGAGCCCTGATGGCCGATCCTGAATTACTGTTACTTGATGAACCAGCGGCTGGACTAGATGTTGGTGGACGAGAAGATCTATTGCGGCGATTCACTCAATTTTCAAATGATCCAACTGCTCCAGCGAGTGTTTTAGTAACGCATCACATCGAAGAAATACCGGTTGGCACTACTCATGCGATTTTACTTAAAGATGGCAAGATCGCAGTTAGCGGTCCAGTTGCTTCGGTAATAACTAGTGAACACGTGAGTGCTGTCTTTGGTTTACCTATCGAAGTCAAACATGAAAGTGATCGATTCTTCGCCCGTGCTTAGAGATTTACTGGATGCACGTTGGCATACATTGTTGGAACCTGCTCTACATCTTCTTGATAAATTGGACCAAGATTTGGATTTCAAAACCAGCGTTCCAGCCAAGGAAGAGATATTCCGAGCTTTTGAATGTGAACCCTCATCAATCAAGGTTGTGATCATCGGACAGGATCCGTACCCAAATAAGAATCATGCAATGGGACTCTCCTTTAGCATTCCCTCCAATGTCGAGAGTATTCCAGCATCATTGAGAAATATTTACACCGAGATGCTAAGTGATGTGGGAGGCATTGCGCCAAGTAATGGCGATCTTAGATATTTGACCGAGCAGGGTGTGATGTTACTCAATCGAGGGTTAACCATTTCTTTGCCGGATAAGAAAGTGAATTCTCTTTGGTATGGATTCACAGATTTAGTCGCGCAGGTACTAGCGAATCAGGGTGTAATCGGAATTTTTTGGGGGAATCAAGCACAAAAGCTGGCGAAATATTTCCCAACAGATAAGCAGATACTTAGTGTTCACCCAAGTCCATTATCTGCATATCGGGGATTCTTTGGTAGTAAACCTTTTTCTGCGGTGAATAGAATTTTAGAGTTAGAAAAAAAGCCAATCATTAAATGGACAAAACAATAGCGCGGAACCGATAAAGGCTCCGCGCTATTGTTTTATTTCAAATTATCCAATCCAGGATTTAATTGGAGAAGATAGGAAGTAAACCATAAAGAGAACAGCGACGAGAATAAGAAGTGGATGTACTTCTTTACGACGTCCTTGTACTAAACGGATTACCACGTGTGAGACAAAACCGGCGCCGATACCTACTGAGATGTTGTAGGTAAATGGCATAAGAATGATTGTAAGGAAAGCAGGTATTCCAATACCCAAATCATCCCAAGCTATGTCTTTAACTTGTGACATCATCAAGAAACCGACGATGATCAAAGCAGGTGTAGCAGCTTCGTAAGGAATAACTGCTACTAGCGGTGATAGGAAAGTTGTTAGTAAAAAGAGTAGGCCTGTAACGATGGAAGCTAGGCCTGTTCGTGCTCCTTCGCCAACTCCGGAAGCTGATTCGATATAACTTGTATTCGAAGAAATACCGGCTGCGCCACCAGTTGCTGCAGCAATTGAATCAACAATAAGAATCTTATTGGCTCCTTCTACATTGCCCTTGGAATCAGTTAAACCAGCTTGATTACCAATTGCAGTCATGGTTCCCATTGTGTCGAAGAAATCGGCAAGCAATAAAGTGAACACAAGTAACAGAGCGGCCAAGAAGCCAGTTTTAGGATTAGTAAATGCTCCAAAAATATCTTCGAAACCTAAACCTAGAGAATCAAAGCGTGGAGTATCGGTGAAGTTCAATGTTCCATCTGCATTTTTTGGCAAGGCAGGTGTGTTTAAACCCCATCCGCGTGAATTAGATTCAGTTGGACTAATAAAGCTATTTCCAACCTTGAATTGGCTTTCAACGATGATTGCCAAGATTGTTGAAGTGATGATACCGATGAGGATAGATCCTTTGATCTTTCTCACCATCAACACGATAGTGAGCAAAAGACCCACTGTGAACACAACGATTGGCCAACCAACTAGTTGTCCACCATCTCCTAGTTCTAATGGAACTGCAGAAGGTTTCGAATTATTGCTTCCCCACACAACGTTTGGGGTGCGGCGAACAAAACCGCTATCGACTAGTCCGATCAGTGCAATGAAAAGTCCAATACCAACTGAAATTGCTACCTTAAGTGGTGTTGGAATGGCCTTGAACACAGCAATACGAAATCCTGTAAAGACTAAGACCAGGATGATTAGACCTTCTAGTACTACCAGTCCCATTGCTTGCGCCCATGTTGCATTCTTAGCTATAGATACAGCAACGAATGTGTTTAATCCAAGTCCTGTTGCAAGAGCGAGAGGGAAGTTTGCAACTGCACCCATAAGTATTGTCAGCAATCCAGCAACAAGGGCTGTACCTGCTGCAACGATAATGATTGCATTCGTTCTATCACCACCGCCTATAAAAGCTCCGGTGCTATCTGTTGTTGCCAAGATAAGGGGATTAAGTGCAACGATGTAAGCCATTGTGAAAAACGTGACAATTCCACCGCGAACTTCGCGGGCAACTGTTGATCCACGTTGTGTGATTTTGAAGTACGTATCTAACATGATCGACCTTCCTGATTTTGGTATCGGGGGTGTTTGCGACCCCGTGCGAAATCACGGCTCGCAGGCCGGAGGAAGATGATGTAACGCTATCTATTACTGTGAGGTAAAACGGGATACAACACCCAATGAGATGGCAATAGATTGGCCAATAAAGAGGGCAAATAAGGCGGTTCCGAGCCCAACAGTGCCACCAAGTATGGCTCCCAAGATTAAGACCGTAGCTTCGATTCCCAAGCGCACTCGACCCACGCGAATACCGCTTCGATGGTGAAGGGCAGTCATTAATCCATCACGAGGACCAGGTCCGAGAGCGCACGTTATATATAAAGCAGAACCAAGGCCAACCATTGCGATACCTAAAAAGTCCATCGCAACTCCAACTAAGTAATTCTGCGCTAAAGGAAAAATATTTACACCTAATTGGATGGCACTTGCGATAATCAAAATATTTGCGAGTGTTCCAAATCCTGGTTTTTCGCGTAAAGGAATCCACAGAAGAAGTACCAATGTACTTATAGCAAATGTTGAAACTCCTAATGAAATATCCAATCTTTTTGAAACTCCTTGGGCAAGGACTGTCCACGGTGCATTTCCAGTACCGCTTTGAACCAGTAGAGAATCACCTAATCCAAAGATGAATAAGCCAAAGCCCAGGATGAACAATCTCTGAAAAGAAAGGTCCCATCGATGACGAGCCGCCCAAGAAGTGTGAGGAATTGTTCTGTGTGGGCGAAGGAATTCAAGAAAAACATTCTTGGAAGCATCTGTGCTCATTCGTGAAGTGTAAGGGATAGAATGAAGCAATGAGGTTGATATCGTGATTGCAGGTTTAGGTACTCTGATCAATGTTGTTGCAATCATTGCAGGTTCTGCAATAGGAGTTGTAGCAGGCTCTCGGTTAGCGCTTAAAACTCGGGATCTAATTACTGATGTTCTGGGCTTAATAACCATTTTGGCTGCCGCTAGCGCAATCATTCCAATGTTTAGTAAAGAGTTCAGTTCGGCATTGCCAAAAGGCTGGACTCTACTGAGCATTCTTGCTTCCCTTTTAATTGGTGGCCTAATTGGTTCCGCGCTTAAATTAGAAGATCGCTTAGAACACCTCGGACAAAATTTAAGGCGCAGATTTGGTGCCCATCATGAAGGCACTTTTGTTGAGGGATTTGTCTCTTCTTCACTCCTCTTTGTTATTGGTCCTCTTGCAATTCTGGGAAGCATTAGCGATGGAATGGGTACGGGAATTGATCAGCTTTCATTAAAGTCGATACTGGACTTTTTTGCGGCAATCGCTTTTGCTGCTTCCCTTGGTTGGGGTGTTGCTGCCTCTGCAATTCCTGTCGGCATTTATCAAGGTATATGGACTTTGATTGGTTTCTTGCTCGGAAACGTGTTGGCTCAGTATCAAATAGATGCCATGACGATAGTAGGCGGTCTTTTGCTCTTATCCATCGGTCTGCGTCTACTTAAAATCAAAGAAGTAGCAGTTGGAAATTTGCTTCCGGCGCTAGCAGTTGCGCCAATATTTGTTTACGTTCTCCATGCATTTATTGGTTAGAAAGTGCTCGCGTCGATAACAAATCGATATTTTACATCGCTTGCAACAGTGCGATCGTAGGCAGTATTTGCACAGTCAGCATTAATAACCTCAACATCGCTAACAATGTCTTTTTCGCCACAGAAGTTGATCATCTCCTGAAGTTCAGAAACCCCACCAATCATTGATCCTGTAATTGATCGTCGGCCATCTAGCATCACGCCTGCATGGAGTGCAAAAGGCTTACCAGGAAGACCAATAATTACGAGAGTTCCATCAAGTTTTAGACATTGTAAGTATTCATTGATATCAATCTCGGCACTAACAGTATTTAAAATGATGTCAAATGATTTTTTCAATGGTGCGAACGCACCTGGTTCTTTTGTGTTTACGAAGTGGTGGGCACCCATTTTCTTCGCATCACCCTCTTTCGAAGCAGAGTGAGATAAAACTGTAACGTCTGCCCCCATCGCAACAGCGAATTTAACTCCCATATGACCCAATCCACCTAGTCCCATAACGGCAACTTTAGAATTTGGTCCTACCTTGAAATGTTTAATTGGAGAGTACAGAGTTATTCCTGCGCAAAGCAAAGGAGCTACGCCTTCTAGAGCCAAGTTCGCAGGAATGTGCACGGCGTAATCTTCATTAATTACGAAGTTGTTTGAGTAGCCGCCTCTAGTTTCATTCTTACCGTTTCGTTCAATGCTGTTGTATGTGCCAGTCATACCTTCCAGGCAATACTGCTGTAAACCTTTTTGACAGTTTGCACACGTGCGACAAGAATCAACGAAGACTCCTACGCCGATCAGATCGCCCACCTTGAATTTCGTAACAGCTGTTCCGATTGAAGTAACAACACCTGCAATTTCATGTCCTGGAACTAATGGATAGTAGACAGATCCCCATTCACCACGGGCTGTATGAATATCAGAGTGACAAATTCCTGTGTATTTAATATCTAAGCCAACATCATGAGATCCAATTTCACGGCGGTCAAATTCGAAAGTTTTCAAAGGCGATGTCGCGTTTTCTACTGCTAAGCCTCGTGATTTCATGTCAATCCTTTGTTATTTAGGTAAATGGAAGTGGATCTGTGGAAATGTGTGCTGCTTTTGATGAACGAGCTGTTACTTCTCTCATGTGGTGTCTGCGGCACAAAACTTCGTAGGCCACTTCTTGTCCTGGAGCCACATCGCCTACAACTACTTGTTCTCCTTGAGTAACCATTGTTCCGTCTACGGTGCGTGCATTATGTGTTGCCCTAGATCCACACCAACAGAGTGCTTCAACTTGTAATGTGTTAACGCGATCAGCCAATTCTACTAAACGCGCAGATCCTGGGAAAAGTTTTGTTCTAAAATCGGAGAGAATTCCGAAGGCAAATACATCAATGCCGAGTCCATCAACGATTTTTGCTAACTGTTCTATTTGGACAGGATTATAGAATTGGGCTTCATCACAAATTATGTAATCTATTCGTGATCCTTGTGATAATTTATCAACTACATATTTATGCAGATCCATTTCTATACTTACTTCGATAGCTGGACTTTGAAGACCTAGCCGGGAAGAAATAACACCAGAACCCGCACGATCTTGAGATGTGAAAATTAAACCTGTGCGACCTCTGCTTTGATGATTATGAGCGGTCTGCAATGCCAAAGTGGATTTACCACTATCCATTGTTCCGCAGTAATAAATTAGTTCAGCCACGGGTGCATCTTGCCACTGCGTTGGCTTTTGCGCAGGTCTAAGCCGAAACTTTACCTACAGATTTACTCCTTGATTACGCAAAGCTTGCGTTAAACGAGGGATGAGGGCTATCGCTGTATCAACTGATATGTGAGAGGCATCTCTATATGCGACCACCCCGTCTTTAACGGCCGGGCATGTTCGTGAGCAAAGCCACGCATTTGGATCAATGACATCAAAGCCTGAAATCGAGAGATTCTCGCTTCGCTCTGTTGTATTGCACTTTGAAATTGAGTTATTCGCTAAACAAGCTGGAATGTCTCTAGCAGGATGTGGTGTATCGGTTAGATAGATCAAATGCGGTGATGCGTTTTTAACCGAATTGAGCAATTTACGCTGACCATCTGTCCACCATTGATTACGATCTTGAAACTGTCGTGGTTGAGCGAAATATTGAAAACTACTCATGACCAATACATCAGGTTTTATCTTCGAAATTCTTAGAAGTGAATCCTCACGCCATTTCTCACAACGCGACATTTTAAATGCGCCCTGGTCTGAGCGAACAACATCAACGGATGGACAAGCTGACTTTGTAAGAGAAACTAACTTGTAACCAGAGCGAGATGCTATTTCAACCAATGCTGGAAACCATTGCGCAGCGTGAGAATCACCGTATAAGACGATGGTTTTTTGAGAATCTTTATCTGCATACTCGCAAGCATCTGATTTAGTCTCTGCATAGTTTGCATGACAACCATCTTCATACACTAAGGGGCGCGCTTTAATCTGAGCTAAGGAGATGGCTCCGTCAATACCGGTTACATTTATTCTGTCGCTACTGGTGAAAAAAACTGTGGTGCCTATCAACACAGAAACTAAAGTGATGACAGCAGATTGCTTGAAGACTAATGTCGACAGGATCTTCTTTTTTCTGAAGGGTTCTTCTATAAATCTGTGGGTTAGGTCAGCTAAAACGATTGTTGCAATGATTGCAAGAATTCGCTCGTAAACTTCTAATGGACGTGAGAAATAGGTGCTTGGAAGAACGAGTAAAGGCCAATGCCATAGATAGAGCGGATATGAGATTTCACCGAGCCATTGGGAGATTTTGCTATTTGCTACGTCATTGAGAAATGGGGGCCATGAGTTGATTGTTGAAATCAACATGACCGTACCAAGGACGGGAAGTACTGCATTTAGTCCTGGAAACGCGGTTGTTTCATTGAAGATAAAAGCACTAGCAATTATGAATATGAATCCCACAAGTCCAACTAATTTCTTGGTCTTAACCGGTGGAAGTAAGACCAGGAGTGCGCCGAGTCCTAATTCCCATGCTCTAGTTGGCAATGAATAGAAAGCCCATATCGGAGAAGTTTCGGTTTGATAAACCGAGAAAAGAAAAGAAAGTAAAGTAACAGCGGCGACTAATATTGTTAGCGCAATTTTTTTCTTGAGTTTTGTAGCCACCATGAAAAAGAGCAAAATGAGTAAAGGCCACAAAAGATAGAACTGTTCCTCCACGGCAAGTGACCAGTAATGAATTACGGGGGAGGGAGTGGCGTCCAAATTTTGATAGTCGGCTTGCCACCAAGCAAAGAGATAATTTGAAACATACAAACTCGCCGCGATAATGTCGCGGCCTAGTGATGAACGCATTGTCGCTGGAATGAGCAGCCACGAAAACACCGCGGTTACTGCAAGGACGAAGAAGGAAGTTGGGAGTAGTCGTTTAAAGCGACGTGCGTAGAACTCTTTAAAATTGATACTTCCGGTACGTTCTATTTCACGGATCAATAAACCAGTTATTAGAAATCCACTTATTACGTAGAAGATGTCTACGCCTATAAATCCTCCACTTACCCATTTCGCATGAAATAGGGTCACCAACAAAGCGGCAAGGGCGCGAAGACCTTGTATCTGAGTGATTTTTGGTGTTGACGATTTCATTTATTGGATTTTCTTCAGGGATTCAATATCCATATGTGGAAATTGTTGAAGAATTTTCCCGCGTCCTTTCAGCTCCTCTAACTCAAGTAGGAAAACCAATTTTTGAACTGTTGCGCCAGTTTTTTCGATTAAGCGAATAGCGGCACACGCTGTTCCACCCGTTGCAAGTACGTCATCTACTATCAATACTTGAGAGGGAGCGGCACAAGCATCTTTATGGATTTCAAGTGTGTCCGCTCCATATTCAAGGTTATAAGTTTCTGAGTGCGTTTCGGCTGGTAGTTTGCCTGATTTACGGATCGGAATGAAACCACGATTAGATTGATTTGCAATCGATGCTGCGAAAATAAATCCACGTGCTTCCATTCCAGCAACGTAATCGAATTCTGAGGAAGAATTTGCCATATGGGAGATAACTACATTGAAGGCTTGAGCATTTGAAAGCAAGGGAGTTATGTCCTGAAACAAAATTCCATTTTTTGGAAAATCAGGTATTTCGCGAATTAAGCCCATCGCATCGTTTAGTTTCACGATGCTGATAGTTCCATATTTTTGTGTCCGAGAGGGGACTTGAACCCCTAAGCCCTTGCGGGCACTAACACCTCAAGCTAGCGCGTCTGCCAATTCCGCCACCCGGACGAGTGCGTGAGCAACGATAGCAATGCCTGTAAAGGTAAGCAAAAGTGAAGTTCTTAGGGGAGGATATGCGCATGAGTCCATTGCAATTAAGTGATGCTGATCGAGAAGAGTTGCAGTTAGAAGCAATCTCCATTTGCCAAACTCTCATAAGAATTCCCAGCGTTAATTATGGTGATGGTAAAGGCGATGAATCTGCTGTAGCCAAAAAAGTTGTGGAGTTACTTAATGAATCAGGAATCGACGCAAAAATCTATGAGTCAGCACCTGGAAGATGCAATGTTATTGCTTTCATAGAAGGCGAAGATCAAAGTCGAGCAGGGTTAGTAGTTCATGGACATTTGGATGTGGTTCCCGCCAACGCAGAAGATTGGAGCGTAGATCCATTTTCAGCTCTCATTAAAGATGGAATGATCTGGGGTCGCGGGGCAGTGGATATGAAAAATATGGATGCAATGATTATTGCTATTTTCCGTATGTGGGCAAAAAAAGGAATTAAGCCTCCTCGCAATATAGTTCTGGCATTTTTCGCAGATGAAGAAGCAGGTTCACTCTTTGGTTCCCGCTGGATGGTTGCACACCATCCTGAAGTTTTTAAAGGATGTTCGGAAGCAGTCTCAGAAGTTGGTGGTTTCTCGGTAACGGTTTCGGATAACAAACGTCTTTATTTCATTGAAGCAGCGCAAAAAGGTATTCATTGGATGCGAATTAGCGCAGAAGGTCGCGCGGGCCATGGGTCAATGATGAATCCTGAGAATGCACTTACACGTTTGAGTGAAGCCGTTGCAGCCATTGGAAACTATGAATGGCCCCAGAGATATACAAAGACTGTAAAGATTTTATTTAGGAAGATCGCAGAAGTTACAGGCAAGAAATATGATGAGAAAGATTTACGTCCATTACTTGCCGAGATTGGCCCAATGGCAAGAATGATCGGTGCTACTTTGCAAAATACTGCCAATCCAACAATGCTTGAAGCGGGCTATAAAGCCAATGTCATTCCACAGAGAGCAACTGCAGTGATAGATGGTCGATTCCTGCCGGGAATGGAAGATGAATTAAATGCCACAATACGCGAGATTGTTGGAGCAGATATTTCAATTCAAACTATTACCCATGACATCGCATTGGAAGTAGATTTTGAAGGTGATCTAGTTGATGCAATGACAAGATCTATTTTGGAATTCGATCCGGAAGGTATTCCTGTTCCTTATCTCATGAGCGGTGGAACCGATAACAAAGCGTTAAGCGAGTTAGGCATCATTGGGTATGGGTTTTCGCCATTGAAATTACCTGCAAATTTAGATTTTATGGCGCTTTTTCATGGCGTGGATGAGAGAGTTCCTGTTGAAGGTTTGAAATTTGGAGTAAATGTTTTGGAAAATTTCCTACGAAATTCTTGATATTTCATTTAGAGCGCTGCGCACTACTTCAGGCAAGGTAACTTCTTCACTAGATAGTGCACCACGAAGCTGCGCTCCTGTGCGGGCTCCAAGAATCACGCTAGTGACAGCGGGTGCATCTCTGACCCAAGCTAGAGCAACTTCCAATGGGGAAAAGCCCAATCCTTCGGCAGCAACGCAGACTGCTTCAACAATCTGAGATTGTTTATCAGATAAGTAAGGCTCCACGAAGGATGCAAAGTGCGGTGTTGCAGCTCGTGAATCACTCGGTACACCTTTTCTGTATTTTCCGGTGAGCACACCACGACCAAGGGGAGACCAAGCAAGCAATCCAACGTTAAGAGTATCCACGGCATCGACAAGATCTTCTTCAATTTTGCGATTGAGCAGTGAGTACTCATTTTGAATTGTTGTTATGGGTGCTTTGTTGGCAATGATTTCTTGTCTTGTAATGGCGTGCGCACTTTGCCAACTTGAAAAATTAGAGATACCGACATACCTTGCTTTCCCACTTGCATAGGCGTAATCAAGTGCGGACAAAGTGTCATCGAGCGGTGTTTGTGAATCCCACGTATGTATTTGCCATAAATCTAAATAATCGGTGTTAAGTCGTAGCAAAGAAGCGTCTAGTTGGGCGATCAGAGATGAACGGGAATTATCAACTTTGCGAAGACCGTCGGGGAAACTGATTCCCGCCTTCGATGCGATAACCACATCATTTCTTTCAAAGAGTGTGCCAATGAGTCCACCAATAACGCGTTCACTATCGCCATCGCCATAAACAGCAGCGGTATCTAAAAAGTTTCCACCAGCATCTAGGAACGCCCGACATTGATCAGCGGCTTCATGCTCGTCTGTGTCACGGCCCCAAGTCATTGTTCCTAGGCCAATTCGCGAAAGCATGAGGCCACTTTTGCCCGCACGTCGTAATTGCATAGCGAGACCTTAGCAAGTGTGCTTTGCCAAATCCCGATAACCTTGCTCTGTGACCACAGTAATTTTGCTCCGCCATGCGCATTCGATAGCCAATGAAAAAGGGATTTTGGCAGGTCGTGCCTCTGGTGTGAATTTAAGTGCAAAAGGCACTGAACAGGCGTCGCTTCTTTCCAGTCGATTAGGCAACGCCAAGTTTAGAGATATTCGTATTAGTCCGCTCGAGCGATGTTTGGCGACATTAGAACCGTGGTTGCGATCTCAAGCTTCATCGGTTCGCAAGAAGATTGTTTTCGATCCAAATGTTTCCGAAGTTGATTATGGAGATTGGACTGGAAAGAAATTATTGGCTTTATCACTTCGAAAAGAGTGGCGAATAGTTCAAAAGTCACCAAGTCAAATGGTTTTCCCAAGGGGAGAAGGATTACTGCAGGTGCAACAAAGGGCAGAGAAAGCGCTGCACCAAAGCATTAAAAAGGCAGGAAGTGGGGTTAGTTTAATCGTCAGCCACGGCGATGTTATTAAAAGCTTGATTGCTACAGCTTTAGACCTGGAGTTAGATAAATTCCAGAAGATTGTGATTGATCCTGCTTCGATATCTGTGCTGGATTTCAATAAGGGAACCTTTCGGTTGCTGCATCTCAATGATTCAACAACAAATTTTGAATACTTGTCTCAGACCAAGCGTTCGAACAAAACTCTTGTTGGTGGAGGGTCAGGAAGTAAATGACTCCGATAATTTATGAATTTAACCCTGTTGAAAGGTTCGTCGCTGGAACTGTCGGGGCACCTGGTGAGCGCACATTTTTTATTCAAGCCCGCACGGGTGCAAGAGTTGTTTCAGTAGTGGTTGAAAAGTCCCAAGTTGTTGCCTTAGGGGAGCGGACCAAAATCATGCTTCGCGAAATTAAGAAATCAGATCCAACAATCGTTATTAAGAGCAACGATATAGATGATGCGCCTTTAGAGCAGCCAATTTTTGAGGAGTTTCGAGCTGGCGTGATTGCTATGGCATGGGATGCCCAAAATTCAATGATTGTTTATGAGTTACGTGAAACCACAGGCAATGATGATGACACCGATGATGAAGTGGTCTTTGATGAAAAAGATTTGTCTGTCGACCTTCTGCGTGTTCATTTATCTCCCACGCAAGCGGCATCATTTGCAAAACGATGCTTATCTCTAGCAAATGCTGGACGCCTTCCTTGTCCCTTCTGTGCAATTCCTATTGATCCCAACGGGCATTTATGTCCGCGATCTAATGGTTATCGAAGATGAGCAATGTAAATAAAATTCTGTCAGAGGGTGAGTTAATCGTAACTGGTCGCTTAATTGATGCTTCTAATGCGACTTTGTTAGCGCAATGCACTTTGGGCCAAGAAACAATAAAGTGCATTTACAAACCTGTCGCGGGAGAACGCCCTTTGTGGGATTTTCCGGATGGAAATTTGGCTCAACGTGAGTTTGCTGCGTACTTGGTAAGCGAATTTCTCAAGGTGCAGGTTGTCCCTTTAACTATTTTACGTGATGGACCTTTTGGCACCGGCATGGTGCAGGAGTGGATAGATATCGATTCAGAAATTGATTTAGCTGATTTTTTTAGTCAAGATGACCCGCAACTTCGCAAGATGGCACTTTTTGATGCGGTCATTAACAATACTGATAGAAAAATTGGGCACCTATTGCCACATCCTGACGGAAAACTTTACGGGTGCGATCACGGGGTAACTTTTCATCACGAATACAAATTACGAACAGTTTTGTGGCAGTGGGCTGGAGATGATTTAACTGAAGAAGAAATCAACTCGTTAGAGGCTTTGCTAGCAGTATTGAAGACTGATGAAAGTTCAATTTTGCAATCACTAATTACTGCTACGGAGTTACTTGCTCTACAGTCGCGAATCCAAGATTTAATCAAGAGCCGATGTTTTCCACTACCAAGTACTGATTGGCCAGCGATTCCGTGGCCCGCTTTTTAGAACACGAATTTTCTTTGATGCATTAGGATAGGAACATGAAGTCTTGGCCTGAGGTATACATCCCAACCATAGATTCTAAATATGCTTTCCCTGAACTTTCTTTGCTCAATACGGCAACTAAGGCAATTGAAACTCTGCCGCGCAAAAAGAAATATCGAATGTATGTATGCGGCATTACTCCCTATGACTCAACTCATTTAGGTCACGCTGCTACTTATCTGACATTTGACCTGATTAACAGATATTTACGTGCGATGGGTTCCAAGGTTGTATATGTTCAAAATATTACCGACATTGATGATCCTCTTTTGGAAAGAGCAAATCGTGATGGGGTTAATTGGCAGGACCTTGCACATGCTCAGATTGATCTGTTTAGAAGTGATATGACAACTTTGCATGTTATTCCGCCACAAGATTACATCGGTGCAGTTGAAGCTATCGATCTGGTTACAAAGAAGATCGAGGAGTTAAAAGATGCTGGTGCTATATACGGTGTTGATGAAGATCTCTATTTTCGAGTTCATAGTGATCCAGATTTCGGCTCGCGCAGTCATTTAAGTAAAGAAGAATCTCTCACAATTTTTGGAGAACGAGGGGGAGATCCGGCGCGAGAAGGAAAGGAAAACCCACTTGATTCTCTGGTGTGGTTGGCTCAACGTCCTAATGAGCCGGGTTGGTCAAGTATTCATGGACAAGGTAGACCGGGATGGCACATTGAATGTTGCGCTATCGCTCTGCATTATTTGAAACCAGAAAAAGATACAGAGTATCTGATCGATATTCAAGGTGGCGGAAGTGATCTTATTTTTCCTCATCATGAAATGAGCGCAGCACAAGCGCGAGTATCTACAGGAAGAAATTTCGCACAACTCTATGTTCACACCGGAATGATCGGTTTGAATGGGCAGAAGATGAGTAAGAGCTTAGGCAATTTGGTATTTGTTAGTACCTTGGTAAAATCTGGTGTTAATCCAATGACTATTCGCTGTGCATTGATGATGCAACCATATGCCGCTGATCGCATGTGGAATGAAGAACTTCTTCTGTCGGCGCAAGAATTCCTAGATTCGCTTACGCTACGACTATCTCAACCGCAATGCGCTCCTACTTCAGATTTGATTCAGGACATTATTCAAGCGCTAGCAAGGAATTTGGATACAGAAAGAGTTTTCTCGATGCTGCAAAAATGGATTGATGAATCCGCAAAAGGTGCGGAAGGTGGCAATCCTGGAGAACTCTCTCGGACACTTGATGCACTACTTGGAATTGCAATCTAGGATGAGTAATTTTTTTAGCGCGGTTTTTTTCGACATGGATGGGCTTTTCGTAGATTCTGAACCTTTGTGGTTAGAAGCTGAAACGGAGCTAATGGCTAATTTTGGATATCAATGGACACAAGAAGATCAGAATTTTTGTTTAGGTGGACCTTTGAGCAAAGTTGGTGAATTTATGTTTGATAGAGTTAAGAACGATCATTCACCGCAGTATTTCACCGATGAAGTTGTTTCTTTGATGACAAAGAAGTTGAGCGCAGGTGCTCCTGTTATGCCGGGTGCAATGGAGCTCTTAAGTAACTTAAAAAGCCATGAAGTCCCAACCGCACTCGTTTCGGCGAGTCCAAGAGTGTTAGTTGACGCAGTTCTAAAAAGCGTGCCTCAACATTCATTTAGTTTTTCACTGTCTGCCGATGATGTTGAAAATCCAAAACCCAATCCTGAAGCCTATTTAAAAGCAGCCAAGAAATTTGGTGTTGAGATTAGAGAGTGCTTGGTTCTTGAGGATTCACCTAATGGAGTTAAGGCCGCAACTGCCAGCGGAGCTCATACGATAGCCGTTCCGCATTTTGTAGAGATATTACCAAAAGAGCGCTTAAGGGTAATCAAGTCTTTGCAAGAACTAGATTTTATGAATTTGCAGGCTAGTTATGCGCAGGACAAATTGATTTAAAAGAACACCAGTCACATAATCTGCTTTTGCGTGGGTTCCAAGTATTTGTCTGCATTGCCTCATTAATTGAAGCGGCAACATTGAGAAGTGCTTTTTCAGTCAAAATCAATTCAATTTCTGTCGGAGTACTCTTGAGCAAGTTGCCATCGCCCAAGTAGATCAATTGCAATAATTTTGGGATGACATTGTGCTCTTTCCAATACAGTAGCGCATACACTCTTAACTGAAAAAGTGCTTTTTCTTCCCATCCAGGTTTTGGTGCTTTACCGGTTTTGTAATCAATGATGCGAACTTCACCAGTAGGGGCAACATCTAAGCGATCCACATAACCGTGTAAATAGATTTCAGAGGACAAGTCTTGTTCTAGATGAAGTTCTCGGTGCGTGGGTTCAAATGATGTTGGATTTTCTAGTTCGAAGTATGTTGTTAATAGCGCCGTCGCCCGATCAAGCCATTCTTTCTCACTGGTTATTAACTCTGCTAGCTCTGGCTTTTGTGCCAATTGTTCTTGCCATCTAGTTGGTAATAGGTCAGTTGCCTGTTTAATGGTTCGTAACTGCGCAGGAGACTCAAAGAGATCGTGTAGAACCGTATGAACTAACGTGCCGCGTTCGGCATCCAAACTGGGGGATTCAGGTAATTGGTCAATGGTGCGATATTTGTAGAGCAGCGGACAATTTGAAAAATCATTTACCCTGCTGGGAGAGAGCCGTAACTGGTTCACTTGCGCGAAGATACTCTGATATTTCACTACTTGCACCCATAAGATACATCCATGTCTAATGATGGATTTTTCTCTATAGGTGATCGAATTCAACTCACCGATCCCAAAGGGAAGATGTACACATTTACCATTACGCAGGGCAAAGAGTGGCACACGCATAAAGGGTGGATTGTTCATAATGATCTAGTTGGTTTACCAGAAGGAAGTGTTGTAAGCACCAGCGCGGGTTTGAAATTTACGGCCTTCAAACCGTTACTGGGCGATTTCGTTTTGTCCATGCCGCGTGGTGCAACAATTGTTTATCCGAAAGATGCCGCCATGATTGTAGGCGTTGCCGATATTTTTCCGGGAGCCAAAGTTATAGAAGCTGGAGTAGGAAGTGGCGCTCTTGCTATTTCACTTTTACGTGCGATTGGTCCACAAGGCCAACTCCATAGTTTCGAACGCAGGGAAGATTTTGCAGATATAGCTAGGGATAATGTTGCAACATATTTTGGGTTATTGCCGCCAAACTGGAATTTAACAGTGGGTTCAGTTCAAGAATCAAGTACTGAAGATAAATTCGATCGAGTTATTCTGGACATGTTGGCACCGTGGGAGTGCGTCGATTATGCCGCACAGATTCTTAGACCAGGTGGAGTTTTTCTAGCATATGTAGCTACTACGACGCAGTTATCTGCAACAGCTGAAGCCCTTAAGGAAGATGGACGTTTTACTGAACCACTTAGTTCAGAAACGATTGTGAGAGATTGGCATCACGAAGGGTTGGCAGTTAGGCCAATGCAACGAATGATTGGCCACACGGGTTTTCTTATTGTGAGCAGACGTATGGCTCCTGGTGTAGAAGTACTCGCGCGTCGTAGACGTCCATCAAAAGGTGCATACGGTGTCGCGGAAGAGTGAGCGTTTAGTTAATTTAGTTATTGCGTTGTTGGCAACTAAGCGTTACATAACAAAATCAGAGATATTTAGAACCATTGAGGGTTATGAAGGTTCTAATGAATCTATGGAGCGAATGTTCGAGCGAGATAAGGACGAGTTACGAAGCTTAGGTATTGATATCGAAGTTTCAGGCTTAGATCCTCTCTTTGACGATGAAGTGGGATATCGAATACGTGCGGAAGATTTCGAGATGGACCGTGCTGGATATTCCGCACAGGAAATTGCTTACATGTCATTGGCCGCACAGTTATGGAAAGACGCATCGCTCAGTGATGTTTCACAGAAAGCTATACGTAAATTATCGGCAGTCTCTGGACCAGCAGATATTTCAGAAATTCCCGCTTTCGCACCAGTGATTTTGACAGCGCCAAAGTTTCTTGGAGATCTCATTGGTGCAATGACTGATCGCAGAGTGGTTGAATTTAAGTACTTAAACAGCGAAATGAATGCTCATAATCGCAAGGTTCATGTTTACTCTTATTTCTCGCTTAAGGGTTTTTGGTATTTCACCGGTTTTGATGTGGATAAGTCTGAGACCCGAACTTTTCGAAGCGATCGAGTTTTCGGTGAGTTAAGCGTTTCAAAGAAAACAGATTGTTATCAGATTCCGACTGATTTTAAGACTGATCTATCTTTCGAGGAAAATCGTTCATTATCAGAAGCTCAATTACGGGTTAGAAACGGTAGAGGATCGCAGTTAAGAATTCTTGCTTCAAGTATCAAAACTGGTGAAGACTTCGACATCATTAGAGTTTCGTACTCCTCAGAGGAAGAGATGCTGGCACTCATCTTGTGGCATTTAGATGATGTTTTAGTTATTGGTCCCGAATCATTGAAGCGATCTGTCATTGAAGCCTTGACTCAGTTAGTTGAAGTTCATGGTTAAGCAGATCCTAGATAACCAAGTTAATCGATTGCTTGATTTGGTACCTTACTTGATCGCAAACCAAGGTGTTTCTCTCGACCAAGTTGCTAAAGATTTTCAGATTAGCAAATCAAATGTTTTGGAGGACTTAAATACCTTGTGGATGTGTGGACTACCAGGTTATACGGCTTTGGAGCTAATTGATCTATCCTTCGAATCAGGTTACGTATCAATCAGAAATGCAGAAGTACTAAGCAAGCCTCGAAAACTTACAACCATTGAAGTGGGTGCAGTAATTATTGGACTATGCATACTGCGAGAGTCGTACGCTCCGATCGATGTTCATGCGCAAGCGATTGATGATCTGATTGCACGATTGTCCAAGAAATCAAATGTCGCGGTGCCAGTCACACTGTCAAACAATGTTTCAAAGCAATTACGAACGGAAGTGAATTCAGCCATTGCTACAAAGAAGAACTTAACGATCACTTATCACTCATTTTCACGTGATGAAGTAACAAGTAGAGAAATCTCCCCTTTTTCAATCAAGCACGATGGAACTTTCGAGTATGTGGAGTCTTATTGTCATGTAGCCAAAGATTTTCGATCTTTTCGATTAGACCGAATTTTGAGTGCAGTAGTCAGCACAAGCACCACCAATCAAGTACCTAAGAATGATGGCTCAGATGATGGGCGCATTGAAGTTCACATAAAGATTGGTTCGAATTCACGTAAAGTTACTGAAACTTTTAATCTCAAAGTTCCTGAAGAACTACATCATGGAAATGAATTTAAAAGCTCGGTCTATAATCTTGAATGGATCATCCGAACTATTTCTAGTTTGAAGTCATCGGCAGTAGTTACCCAGCCGCTAGATGTTCGTTCCCAGGTAGGTTTGAGGGCGCAGAAGGCTCTAGATCTGTACGCTTAGGGGAGTTGGGTAGGTTTTACGGCCTCTTGTGGGATAAAGTTACACACAGATTCTTCTGTTGAGAAAGCGAGAAATTATGTTTTTGCGCGAACCAAGCCACATCCTCATTCTTCTTTTAGTTGTGTTAGTCCTCTTTGGCGCAAAACGTCTTCCAGATTCTGCCCGCTCTTTGGGAAAGAGTATGCGCATCTTTAAAAGCGAGATTAAAGAAATGAAGCAAGACGACAAGAAATCAGATAACGACGAGTCAACTGAGAAATAGTTCAATGACGACCTCTTCGGGTGGTCGCATGCCCCTGCTTGATCATCTCCGCGAATTGCGCAAGCGCATAATGCGTTCAGCTATCGCCATTTCACTCTTTGCAATTTTAGGTTGGTATTTTTACAACGACATAATTGTGCAATTAGCTAGTCCTGTATGTGACTTACGTGCAGCCCAAGAACAAGGCCAGCAATATTGTGGATCACTGTACATAAGCGGTGTACTTGGACCTTTAAATTTGCAGATTAAAGTCGCTCTACTCACAGGAATCATCATGGCAGCGCCGATTTGGTTATTTCAGTTGTGGTCATTTATCGCACCCGGTTTACACAAGAAGGAAAAGAGAAATTCAATCTTTTTTGCACTCGCAGCCACACCATTTTTTGCAGTGGGTGCTTATCTAGGTTACGCAATACTTCCAACTGCTGTGAAAGTACTCTTCGGCTTCACACCAGAGGCTCTAACCAACCTCGTAAAATTCGATGATTACTTAGATTTCGTATTGAGAATTATCTTGATTTTCGGTTTGGCTTTTGAACTGCCCGTATTCTTAATCAGCTTCAATCTCATTGGTTTTCTCAGAGGTTCAACAATCTTAAGACCGTGGCGTATTTGGGTTTTCTCCATAGTTTTGTTCACTGCTGCATTCACGCCAACACCTGATCCATTGACCATGGCCTTGCTCGCTCTTCCTTTAATTGCCCTCTATTTAGCCGCAGGGGTCTTTGCTCTTCTCAATGATAAGCGCAGGGATAGAAAGAATCCAGATCGTGTCTGATTGCCTTTGGGCAATAGTTATAAATCCAACGTCAGGTCGGGGTAAAGGAGCTGAAGTTGGAAAGACGGTTGCCGGTTATTTTTCTAAACACGACCTGAAATATCAAATTATTTCTGGAACATCAGCTGCAAGTGTTTTAAAAGATCTTCGTCTTTTTCTCAGTAATCATCGGCAATGTCCTGGGGTTATCTCCGTTGGAGGAGATGGGCTCAGATGATGGGCGCATTGAAGTTCACATAAAGATTGGTTCGAATTCACGTAAAGTTACTGAAACTTTTAATCTCAAAGTTCCTGAAGAACTACATCATGGAAATGAATTTAAAAGCTCGGTCTATAATCTTGAATGGATCATCCGAACTATTTCTAGTTTGAAGTCATCGGCAGTAGTTACCCAGCCGCTAGATGTTCGTTCCCAGGTAGGTTTGAGGGCGCAGAAGGCTCTAGATCTGTACGCTTAGGGGAGTTGGGTAGGTTTTACGGCCTCTTGTGGGATAAAGTTACACACAGATTCTTCTGTTGAGAAAGCGAGAAATTATGTTTTTGCGCGAACCAAGCCACATCCTCATTCTTCTTTTAGTTGTGTTAGTCCTCTTTGGCGCAAAACGTCTTCCAGATTCTGCCCGCTCTTTGGGAAAGAGTATGCGCATCTTTAAAAGCGAGATTAAAGAAATGAAGCAAGACGACAAGAAATCAGATAACGACGAGTCAACTGAGAAATAGTTCAATGACGACCTCTTCGGGTGGTCGCATGCCCCTGCTTGATCATCTCCGCGAATTGCGCAAGCGCATAATGCGTTCAGCTATCGCCATTTCACTCTTTGCAATTTTAGGTTGGTATTTTTACAACGACATAATTGTGCAATTAGCTAGTCCTGTATGTGACTTACGTGCAGCCCAAGAACAAGGCCAGCAATATTGTGGATCACTGTACATAAGCGGTGTACTTGGACCTTTAAATTTGCAGATTAAAGTCGCTCTACTCACAGGAATCATCATGGCAGCGCCGATTTGGTTATTTCAGTTGTGGTCATTTATCGCACCCGGTTTACACAAGAAGGAAAAGAGAAATTCAATCTTTTTTGCACTCGCAGCCACACCATTTTTTGCAGTGGGTGCTTATCTAGGTTACGCAATACTTCCAACTGCTGTGAAAGTACTCTTCGGCTTCACACCAGAGGCTCTAACCAACCTCGTAAAATTCGATGATTACTTAGATTTCGTATTGAGAATTATCTTGATTTTCGGTTTGGCTTTTGAACTGCCCGTATTCTTAATCAGCTTCAATCTCATTGGTTTTCTCAGAGGTTCAACAATCTTAAGACCGTGGCGTATTTGGGTTTTCTCCATAGTTTTGTTCACTGCTGCATTCACGCCAACACCTGATCCATTGACCATGGCCTTGCTCGCTCTTCCTTTAATTGCCCTCTATTTAGCCGCAGGGGTCTTTGCTCTTCTCAATGATAAGCGCAGGGATAGAAAGAATCCAGATCGTGTCTGATTGCCTTTGGGCAATAGTTATAAATCCAACGTCAGGTCGGGGTAAAGGAGCTGAAGTTGGAAAGACGGTTGCCGGTTATTTTTCTAAACACGACCTGAAATATCAAATTATTTCTGGAACATCAGCTGCAAGTGTTTTAAAAGATCTTCGTCTTTTTCTCAGTAATCATCGGCAATGTCCTGGGGTTATCTCCGTTGGAGGAGATGGGCTGGCGCATTTAATTCTGCAAGCAGTTGTTCCAAGCAAAATACCTTTTGCCGTTATTCCTGCCGGCACAGGAAATGATTTCGTCAGGGCGCTTAAATGGTCGCTTGATGATATTGAGACGCAACTAGATTTTGTAACAACGCAGGATCCTACTGCGATAGATTTAGGTTTAGTTGATGGAGAATGGTTTGGAGCAGTTCTATCGTCAGGATTTGATTCCACCGTCAATGAGAGAGCGAATAAACTTAAATGGCCCAAGGGGCCGGCTAAGTACAATGTTGCAATAGCTTTAGAGTTGCCAACATTTAAGCCTTCTGAATTCACGATTGAATTAGATGATCGCACGATAGAGACTCAAGCAATGTTGATTGCAGTTGGTAACGGATCTAGCTACGGGGGAGGCATGCAAGTGTGTCCTCAGGCATCTCTTACGGATGGATTATTTGACGTGATGATTTTGAGCCCAATTTCTAAATTGGAGTTCATCAAAGTGTTTCCAACCGTGTACTCAGGCACGCATATAAAACATCCTGAAGTCAGTATTTATAGAAGCAAGAAAGTGCGAATTCATTCAACAGCGATTGCTTATGCTGATGGTGAGAGAATCGGTGCACTACCAGTTAGCGCTGAGTGCGTTCCCAGCGCCGGGTTAACATGGAGAAGGTAATCCCTCCAGCAGAGAAATTTGCTGCGGCTAAAAAGCGATCCAAGCATCCGCTTACCCAAGAATTTATAGATTCCTTTGATTTTGCCTTTGATGATTTTCAGATTGCGGCATGTCATAGCGTTGAAGAAGGTCATGGAGTACTCGTTGCCGCTCCTACTGGTGCGGGTAAAACTGTTGTTGGAGAATTCGCAGCTTTTTCAGCGCTTAAACACTCCAAGAAGTGTTTTTACACGACGCCGATTAAGGCTCTTTCCAATCAGAAGTATCAGGAGTTTGTTGAACGTTTTGGCAGTGACAATGTTGGTTTGTTAACAGGTGATACCAACATCAATAGTGAAGCTCCTATTTTGGTTATGACTACAGAAGTTCTGCGAAACATGCTGTACCAAGGTTCAAGTACCCTGACCAATTTGGGTTCAGTTGTGATGGATGAAGTTCATTACCTTGCAGATAAGTTCCGTGGTGCGGTGTGGGAAGAAGTGCTTATTCACCTCATGGAGAGCGTTCAAGTTATTTCGCTATCGGCAACGGTTTCAAACGCAGAGGAGTTCGGGGAGTGGCTCGGGGAAGTTCGAGGAACTATTGACGTCATAGTCAGTGAAGTAAGACCTATTCCTCTGTATCAACATGTGTTAATCGGAAATAAATTAGCAGATTTGTTCACAAAACCAGGCCAGATTAATCCAGAGATTCTCAAACTAGAAAGTGAAGCACTTCGGAAAGTCCGCTCTAGGGGAGGTAGACAATCTCGCTGGATTGAAGATTCAAATAAACTTTCACGCGCTGAAATTATAGAAAAGCTTGATCGCATGTCCTTGCTTCCTGCCATTACTTTCATTTTCTCTCGAATAGGTTGTGATGCTGCAGTAAAGCAGTGTTTGCAGGCAGGAATAAAACTTACTTCAGCCGAGGAGCGTAAGGAGATTGTTGAAACTGCAAATAAATACACACAAAATTTGTCACAAGAAGATCTGGAAGTACTCAATCACTCTGACTGGCTTGCAGCGTTAGAAAGAGGAATTGCCGCCCATCATGCGGGACTTCTGCCTACTTTTAAATCAGCGGTTGAGGATCTTTTCCAGCGAGGCCTAGTTAAAGCTGTCTTTGCCACGGAAACATTGGCACTTGGAATAAACATGCCTGCTAAAACGGTAGTCCTAGAAAAACTCGTGAAATACAATGGTGAAGCACATGTGCCAATTACTCCTGGTGAATTCACACAGTTAACAGGTCGTGCGGGTCGCCGTGGAATAGATATTGAAGGAAATGCAGTTATTCAATGGTCACCAAGTATTGACTCTGGAACCGCAGCGGGATTGGCATCGACTAGAACGTATCCGCTTCGTTCATCTTTTTCTCCAACATATAACATGGCTGTAAATCTTATTTCGCGCTTTGGTCGAGAGCGGGCGCGTGGTTCTTTAGAGTCTTCTTTTGCTCAGTTCCAAGCTGATAGAGCAGTGGTTGGATTGGTGAAACAGCAAAAACGTAATCAAATCGCAATAGATGAGCTGCTAGAACAAGCGAAGTGTCATTTAGGTGATTTCGCTGACTATGCGCGCTTTCGTCGTGAAATAAAAGAGTTAGAAACTTTACTGAGTAAGCGAGATGGAAAAAGATCCTTCGACTCGAAGCAAAGAGTGCATATGGAAGGTGAAATAGATGGTCTTCGCCGGGGAATGAAAAATCATCCATGTCATTCCTGTAATGACCGAGAATCCCATGCTCGTTTTGCCGAAAGATCAGATCGATTAATTCGTGAAAATGAAGGTTTAAATAATCGCGTCATGAATCGAACACACGTCATTGCTAAAACTTTTGACAAGATTTGCAACATCCTCACATTACTTGCCTACATCGAAGGGGAGAAGTTGCTCCCACAAGGGCTTATTCTTTCGAAGATTTATGCTGAGTCTGACTTGTTATTAACTGAAAGTATTCGACGTGGGTTATTTAAAGATCTTGCCCCCGCCGAAATCCTGAGTGTGGCTTCAACGATGATCTTTGAATCCCGAAGCCAAGAAGATCTTTCTCCAAAAATACCGAATGACAATGTTGCCAATTGCTTGGCTGCGATAACACGAGTGTGGGCCGAAATTGAAGAACTAGAAATTGAATTGGGCGTTAAAACTCAAAGAGCTCCTGATCTTGGTTTCTGCTACATGATTTTCCGTTGGGCAAATGGTTCCAGCCTTAATCAAGTATTAAAAGGTTCGGACATGTCTGTCGGAGATTTTGTGCGTTCAACAAAGCAGTTAATTGATTTGTTAGGACAAATTGCGAATGCTTCACCTGAATTGAATAAGAAATGCAGAGAAGCTGTAAAATCTATTGATCGCGGTGTTGTTACCTACCTATTGGAGGAAGTATGAGCTTAATGCTCTTAGATTCCGCGTCCCTTTGGTATCGAGCCTTCTATGGAATGCCAGACTCTTTGCTTTCACCAGATGGAACACCGATAAATGCCATCCGAGGTTATTTAGATATGAGTGCTCGATTAATGACTATCTATAAACCCACAAGATTAGTCGCGTGCATTGAAGGGGATTGGAGACCTTCTTGGAGGGTTGAACTTTTTCCGGGTTACAAAGCAAATCGGTTAGATGAGGATGGTGGGGAGGAAGAACCAGATTTACTTGCTCCGCAAATTCCAATCTTGATGGATGTGTTAGATGCTTTCGGTATCCCGATAGTAGGTGTTGATGATTATGAGGCAGATGATGTCATGGCATCTTTTGCGCAAAGAGAAAATGGTCCCATCAGAATTGTTACAGGAGATCGGGACATGTTTCAGGTAGTAGATGATCAAAAAGATGTAAAAATTGTTTACCTAGCTAAGGGTATCTCTCAGCATGATCTAGTTGATAGCGCGTGGATAGGAAGAAAGTATGAAATACCGGGGGATCGCTATGCATTATTTGCGATGTTCCGAGGAGATCCTTCTGACGGTTTACCAGGTGTGAAAGGTATCGGTGAAAAAGGAGCTGCTCTCATTGCCAATCATTTTTCCTCTGTTGAAGACGTAATAGATGCTGCAAGGAACTCACATGATTGCCTAAGTCCTAATCTGATCAAGAAAATAATTGCAGGACAAGATTATTTAGAGATTGCTCCTACGCTTGTGCAGTGTGCTCGTGATGTAAGTTTGCCAAACATCGATTTAAATCTGCCTATAAAACCGACAGATTTGTCGCAGATTTACTCTCTCCAGAAGCAGCATGGATTAGGCGCCAGCATTGATCGGATGATTGCAGCGCTGGGATGGTAAGTTTTTTCCTTTCGCTGGCGTCGGGATTGCTTCTTTCGGCAGCATTCGCGCCGCTTAATTGGTGGTTTTCTTTGCCACTGTCAATTGCTCTTTTTTTATATGCCGTAACCAAAACACGTCATTCTTATTTCGTAGCATTTGTTTTCGCAATAGTTTTTAACTATTTCACCTTGTCATGGACCGGAACATTCGTCGGATTGATTCCAACAATTTTGTTGGTTTTACTGCAATCAGTTTTTTACCTACCTTTGGGTTTAATCTCTTTCAAGCGTGGCCGAGTTTCACGGGTATGGCTGGTATTGCCATTGCTGCTCGTATGCGATGAGCTTCGTTCAAATTTTCCCTTTGGAGGATTCGGATGGAATCGACTTTCATTTAGCCAGGCTGATTCGCCCTATCGGCTGATTGCATCATATTTTGGAGACTTATCTTTAAGTGCTATTGCGATTTCATTGGGAATAGCGCTGTATCTCTTCTTTGCAAGAGCACAGTTAGTTTCGGTGGCGTTGATCATGTTGTGCTCCACTATTGCAATCTTGTTACCAGCACAAGCTGCCGGGCAGGGGAGTGCTCGCATTCTGGCAATTCAGGGCAATGTGCCGCAATTGGGCTTAGATTTTAATTCTCGAGCAAAAGAAGTGTTCCAAATGCACGTAAAGCAAACCAATATCGCACTTTCAAAAATAGATTCCAAACCGGATGCAATTTTGTGGCCAGAAAATGCAGTAGATGTTGATCCATTCATCAATAGGGACGTAAATGATCAAATAGCAGACATAGCGATTCAATCAGATACTCCGATCATCGCAGGCGTTGTACTTAAGACCCCACAAGGATTACAAAATGCATCAATTATGTGGAGTGATAAAGGGGAAGTAGCTACAACGTATGTCAAGAGAGCCTTAACTCCTTTCGGTGAGTACATACCTTTGCGCTTGTTATCTGAATTTGTTTCGCCTTTGAGCAAAAATGTTACAGATTTTATCGCGGGTGACAAAGCTGTTATGCATACATTTGCGGGCGTAAAAGCATCACCGGTAATTTGCTATGAACTCATAGATGATGCGACGGTGAATTCATCAGTTTCAGGAACTAATTTGATGCTTGTGCAGACAAATAATGCAACTTTCGCTAAGAGTTCTCAAAGCATGCAGCAACTAAACATTAGTCGTATAAGAGCCATTGAGAATAACAGGTGGCTTGTAAGTGTCTCAACAACAGGTGTTTCTGCAGTTATTGACAATCAAGGTCAAGTTGTCTCAATTACAAAGCAGAACAACGCGGCGTATCTTTATGACAAAGTTGACATTATTGATGATGAGTCCATAGCCCATCGTTTCGGATCTTTGTCATCAATTGTTCTCATTCTTGGCTTCTTTGGTGTTTATTTAAGAAAAAGATCATATGACGCATAGAACTGTGGTTTTGATTCCAACATTTAATGAATCCAACTCCATTCTCGCGTTGATTCAAGAGCTGAATCAACTAAATGTTGACATTATTGTTATAGATGATGATTCACCGGATGGAACTGCTGATTTAATCGATAAATCACATTTTGATCGAGTAAGCGTCATTAATAATGGTTCAAAAAATGGTATCGGACCAGCTTATTTATCTGGGATTAATCAAGTGATATCAAGAGGTTATGAAAAGATTGTCACAATGGATGCTGATGGTTCTCATTTGGTTAGCGATGTTGAAAAATTGATCTTGAAAAGTTCTCATTTTGATGTGGTTATGGGGACAAGATGGATGCCTGGTGGCGAAGTATTTAACTGGAGCATTAACAGGCAGTTTCTATCCAAATTCGGTACTTGGTATGCCCGCAAATGCTTGGCTCTACCTTTCAAAGACCTCACTTCAGGATTACGAATCTATGATGTTGAGTTCCTTAAGAAGGTAGATTTAGAGGCAATCCGATCTAATGGTTATTGTTTTCAAATAGAGATGATTAAAGCTTTATATTCACAAGGCGCAACGATTAGTGAAGAGCCGATTCATTTCGTTGAACGGCGCACAGGAGAATCAAAGATGAGCGGCAGCATCGTTATAGAGGCGTTTTTGCGCGTGAGCTGGTGGGCGCTCAAGCGTAGGTTCAAGCCTAACGCCGATAAGTTACATTATGTTAAGTAAGTTTAAAACGAACTAAATCTGCTACCCCAGGAAGCATTACTCTGCGAAAGCAGATATCGGTGGGCAGGAACAAATGAGGTTTCTATCCCCGAATGCACCATCTATGCGTCCAGATGTAGGCCAATACTTGCCGCGCATTCCAATGATTTCACCTGGAATCAAACCATCTAGCATTTCAGGAAAAGCTGCGATCTCACGAGGATATTTTCTATCCCATTGGCTGGAAACAACATCTCCTGCCGTGTGAGGTGCATGAGCTAAAGGTGAATCTTCGTGTGCGATAACTCCATTTTGCACATCCATAATTTCGCCATGAATTGAAATCATCGCTGAAATAAATCTGTCGATCTCATTTATATCTTCACTCTCAGTTGGCTCAACCATAAACGTTCCTGCAACAGGAAAACTCATAGTTGGAGCATGAAATCCATAATCCATTAATCGTTTGGCCACATCATCATTGGTAACACCAGAGTTCTTCGTGATCTCTCGTAAATCCAAAATACATTCATGTGCAACTCGTCCATTATCGCCTGAATAGAGAACCGGGTAGTAAGGATTTAACTTCAACGCAATGTAATTGGCAGATAAAATTGCAACTTGCGTGGCATGCGTTAGTCCTTCTCCCCCCATCATCCGTATGTAAGCCCAAGAAATAGGCAAAATACTCGCTGAACCATATGGAGCAGAACTCACAGGTCCAGGACCTGTTACAGGCCCGGCTAGATGATCCATCGGATGATTAGGTAAGAAAGGAGCAAGATGTGCTCGCGTAATAACAGGGCCAACTCCGGGTCCCCCACCACCGTGCGGGATACAAAATGTTTTATGTAAATTCAAGTGAGAGACATCTGCACCGAATTTTCCGGGTTGTGCTAGACCAACTAGTGCATTCAAATTCGCACCATCAACATAAACCTGTCCACCTGCAGCATGAACTAATTCGCAAATTTCCGAAATTGCCACTTCAAAGACACCGTGTGTCGACGGATAAGTAACCATGAGAGCAGCAAGTGTTGAACCATATTCAGTGATTTTCGCTTTAATATCGTTAACACTAACATTTCCATGATCATCACAAGAAATAACAACAACCTTCATTCCTGCCATAACTGCACTAGCCGCGTTTGTTCCATGTGCACTAGATGGAATTAGACAAATAGTTCTATTGTGATCGCCGCGGCTGTCGTGATAATTACGAATCGCCAATAAACCGGCAAACTCTCCCTGACTACCGGCATTTGGTTGCAGTGAAACTGCGTCATAACCTGTAATAGCAATGAGCCAATCCGATAATTCCTGAATCAGTTGGCGAGATCCAACGCTTTGCTCTGTTGGAGCATACGGATGAAGTGCGGAAAATTCTGGCCAAGTTACCGATTGCATTTCAGTAGTTGCATTTAACTTCATTGTGCATGAGCCAAGTGGAATCATGGTGCGATCTAAAGCTAGATCACGATCGGATAAAGTTCGGATGTATCGCAGCATCGCTGTTTCAGAGTGATTAATATTAAACACCGGATGCGCAAGATAGGACGAATTTCTCTGCAGCTTCGCATCATATGCTTGAGCAGGTGAAGAGTATTTAAGGGAGATACCAAAAACAGTTGCTAAATCTTGTAGATCTTTGCCTGTAGTTGTTTCATCGAAAGAAACACCAACATGAGTATCGTCGATGCTGCGCAAGTTAATTCGAAGTTCTTTTGCGCGCTTATGCACTTCTGCGGCGCTCTTAACTTCAATTGTTAAGGTATCGAAATAAGTTTCATTTATAGTTTTTATCCCAGCACTATTTAGTGCTGATGCAAATGAGTGCGTTTGATCATGTATGCGCTGTGCGATTAGTTTCAAACCGATAGGTCCGTGCCACATTGCATAAAAGGCGCTCATGACCGCTAAGAGCACTTGAGCGGTGCAGATATTGCTTGTGGCTTTGTCTCTACGAATGTGCTGCTCGCGAGTTTGAAGCGCCAATCTAAAGGCAGGATTTCCGTGAACATCAACACTTTGACCAATTAAGCGACCTGGAAGTGAGCGTTCTAAACCATTTCTAACTGCCATGAAACCAGCATGCGGTCCACCAAACCCCATTGGAACACCAAAACGTTGGGCCGAACCAATAGCAACATCTGCGCCCCACTCCCCTGGAGGTTTAAGCAGAGTTAAAGCTAAAAGATCTGTTGCTGCGATTACATAGGCCTCGTTTTTATGCGCAACCTCACAGATTTTCGAATAATCGCAAACCGCACCTGTTGTATCAGGATATTGAACGAGAACTGCAAAATAAGGTGATTGTGTTGTAATTCCAGCAGAGGCGTCGAACTCTTCTATAACAATATTAAGAGGCTTGGCCCTAGTAGTAATTACTGCGCGAGTTTGTGGATGAACATTGTGATCAATTAGGAACACTGCATCTTCACTGCCTTTATTTGATCTACGAGCAAGTGTCATCGCTTCGGCTGCTGCCGTACCTTCATCTAACATCGATGCATTGGCAATGGGCAATCCTGTTAAATCACATACGGCCGTTTGAAAAGCAAAGAGTGCTTCAAGGCGTCCTTGCGAAATTTCTGGTTGATAAGGGGTGTATGCGGTGTACCAAGCCGGATTTTCCAAAACGTTGCGCATTACTACCGGTGGTGTAATAGTGCCGTAATAACCGCAACCTATAAAAGATGTGAAAACTTCATTTTTATCAGCTATTTCGCGCAGAGTTTGAATTGCTTGTACTTCTGTTAGCGCCTCAGGCAAGAGATCTTTTAACTTCTTCGCCATTGCAATGTTGCTTGGAACCACATCAGATATGAAAGATTGCATATCTTTATAACCAAGTGCTTTTAGAAGCTCATTTTCCTGCGAGGATGTTGGACCTATGTGGCGACGCTCGAAAGATTCGTACTGCTGATAAGACGAAAAGTGCTCATCACGCGACATTGCTAAATCCCCCAGCTTTAAATGAGTGCTAAGGGAAGAATATGCCTGTTAGGCGCCTTTGCGCTTCCTGCGAAGGGATAATTCATCGTTACTTTCGCCACCTACTGTGTGACCATCGATTTCACCAGAGAGCATCGATAGTGAACCTTCAACTTCATGCCAAACCTTGCCTACGGCTATGCCAAAGACACCCTGGCCGCCTGCAAGTAAGTCAATAATTTCATCAGGACTTGCGCACTCGTAGATGGATGCACCATCGCTCATTAAAGTAATGCGCTCTAATTCAGTTACGCCGCGATCACGTAGATGATTAACTGCTGTTCGAATGTTCTGCAGTGACACGCCAGCATCTAATAAACGCTTAACAATTTTTAAAACCAGAATGTCTCGAAAGCCATAGAGACGAGTTGAACCTGATCCCCCAGCTGGTCTAATACTTGGTTCAACTAACCCCGTGCGCGCCCAGTAATCTAATTGGCGATAACTAATACCGGCAGCCGAACAAGCGGTTGCGCCGCGATAGCCAATGAGTTCAAAATCTGGCGTTGAAGTCATGAGGGGAATCTCAATTCTCTTGGGGAGTGAGATAAGGATAGGTCGCACCATGCGTGATTACCCGCAGCGACACTCCCAAAACCTATACTTGAGGTTGAGAGTTTCATGGTTATATCTGACTACCCAGCAAAGTCTTCAGGGTTGATCTGATCCAGAAACTCTCGAAATCTCTCCACCTCAGAACTCTCCCCTGAAGCAGCGGCCGCATCTTCGGCCACATCATCGGGTATTTCAATCCCAACATTATCTAGTAGTTCAGAATCAGCCAAAATGTTGCTATGGGTTCTAAGAGCCAGTGCGATTGCATCTGATGGACGCGAAGAGACACTAATTGCTTTGCCTTCAGGGTCGCGCAATAACAGCGATGCCATGAAAACACCATCTTCTATGGCTGTAACTTGAACTGCCGTTAAAGTCGCATCCAGTGATTCCACAATATCTTGCATTAAATCGTGCGTGAGAGGTCTAGGCGGAGTTACTCCTTGTTGGGCAAAGGCGATTGCTGTGGCCTCTACCGCTCCAACCCAAATAGGCAAAAATCGAACACCATCTATTTCCTTAAGCAAAACGATTGGCTGGTTCGAAGGCATCTCGATTCGAACTCCAACAACTTGCATAGCAACCATGCTCATGAAGAACCGAAACTATCGAAGGCGATTTAATCCCCCACGCACCAACGATGCGTGAAGGCGAATTGATAAAGATGCAATCTCTTTTTGAACTTCTTGCGCGCGCGCCTTTGATTCAGCATTCTTTTGACGGTTCAAAGGAGTAATCACCTGTTCAATCAACCCGATTTCACGATCGGCAGCTGACTTAAAAGAACGCAAATGGCGGGGTTCAATTCCAAAAGTGCCCATCTCGGTAACTGCACGCGCAACAGAGAGCGCATCCCCGTCATAGTGGCGACCACGGGGTGCAATAAGTCCAAAAGATTCTAATTCAACGAGTGCGTTCTCAGTTAAACCACTTGACTTAAGTAATTCATCACGGGACAAACGCATCTCACTGGATTCACCAAATGCTGCCGGCGCCATTTCGCCATCTACTGTGGCAAGACGAGGTGTAGCAACGGCACCTGATGTGGCAGCAGGTTGTAACCCACGATCGAGTGCGTCCAAATTTTCTTTGATAACACGCAGAGGTAGATACTGATCGCGCTGTGCCTGCAATACGTAACGTAAGCGCTCTAAATCGGTACCAGTAAATTTGCGATATCCAGATGGTGTTCGCTGTGGATCAATTAATCCTTCAGATTCGAGGAATCTAATCTTTGAGATTGTTATATCTGCGAAATCTCCACGCAGCTTTGTTAGAACTTCACCGATGCTTAAGTAGGCGCGTGCTGGAACGCTCATTTCTTCTCCCCCAGAGATTTAATTTGTGAATTACCGAAAAATAATGCATGAAATTTACCAATTTGCAGTTCATCACCCATATGTAAAACCTTTTCTGTAACAGAAACGGAGTTAACATAAGTTCCGTTTAAACTCTGAGAATCAATGATCGTAAAATCCTCATGTAAACGCTCGATACGTGCGTGCTTTCGTGAAACTGTTACGTCGTCGAAGAAAACATCACTCTCGGGGGAACGTCCTATAGATGTGCTTGGCGCATCCAATAGAAAACGAGAGCCTTGTGCTGGACCGCGATGAATGACGAGCATTGCCTTACCTGAACCAGGTGCACACACTTGATCAATAATTGCGCGAATAGATGGTTCAATTTTCTGCAGATATTGCTGGGCTGGTGAAATCCCACCTGGTGTATCGATACCGCGTAATCCAAGATTGAGTGTTGTGGTTAATTCGCGTTCATTTTCTACAGCTGCCACGAATTACCCTTCTCTCTATTTCCGCGGGCTCACCTTGAACTTAAGGGTGACACTAGGGGGATGTAACCCTGTGGGTCAAGCCGTGATTGCAGCGTAATCTGCCGCAGAAAGTAGGTTATTGGGTTCAGAATCTACGGAAACTTCAAAGAGCCACCCGGTGCCATATGGATCGCTATTAATCGATTCAGGTGCTGAATTTAACTCTGAATTAATTGCAACAACGCTGCCAGTTACAGGTGAAAAAATCTCTGAAACGCTTTTAGTGGACTCAACTTCTCCGCAAACTTTATCAGCGCTCAATTTTTCGCCAACTTTTGGCAATTGAACGTAAACAATATCCCCCAGAGCGGCTTGGGCGTAATCAGTAATGCCGACTCGATAAACCAAGGCAGTGGCAGAAGATGCTACCCACTCATGTTCTTTTGTGTACTTGAGTGAATCGGGAATGTTAGACATTCATACCTCTGGTTCTAAGAATCGGGGTTTGTGGTTCTGGAGTTAACTCTAATACTCCCTAAGCCATTTTGGAAATAGATCAAACCTGTATAGAGGTATAGAGCTATCCCCCAGAGCGCAAAACCCCATCCAATAGCAAAAGCGATCTCACCAGCCACCGATTGATGCGTTGCTAATAACAGCAGAGGAAAAGCGTACAAAAGATTGAAAGTTGCTGCTTTTCCGAGATAAGTAACTTCCATCAGTTGTAAGCCTCGTACTTTAAGAACCAAAGTCATAAGCGCCAGAATGGCGTCCCTGAAAAGCAGAACTAAAATGACCCATAGATTGATTGCTTCGCGTTGATACAAAACTATAAGTGTTGCCAGAATATAAATACGATCTGCCACAGGATCTAACATCGCACCTAAATCAGATGTTTGATTCCAGGCTCTGGCTAATTTGCCATCTAGGTAATCGGTAATTCCGGCTATCGCTAAAATCGTTATAGCAATCACATCTTGTTCACGCACGAGTGCGAAATAGATGAATACTGGAATACCCAATAAACGCAGGAAACTGAGTGCGTTAGGAATATTGATGTTCTTATTCATGGCAGAACTAACTCTTGTCGCGTTCTTTCACACGGATAGCAACTTGGACCGGGGTTCCAGGGAAAGAAAATTCTTCACGTAAACGACGCTCGATAAAGCGTCTGTATGAGGCTTCAATCCATCCGCTTGAGAAAACGACAAACTTAGGTGGCGCAATACCTGCCTGAGTGGCATAAAAAATCTTGGGTTGTTTTCCACCGCGCACAGGTGGTGGCGTGGCGCCAATCAGAGCTCCCAGGAATGAATTGAGTTTCGATGTTGGCACGCGTTTTTCCCATGAATCAATAGCGGTTCGAAGCGCAGGTGCTAATCGGTCTCTATGCCACCCTGTCTTGGCAGCGACATTAACGCGTTGGGCCCATTCAATTTGATCTAGATGTCTATCAATTTCGCGATCTAATTGATCTCTACGGTCTTCATCTACTAAATCCCACTTATTCATCACGATAACCATCGCTTTTCCAGCTTCTTCAGCCATCGTAAGGATGCGTAAATCCTGTTCTGAAATAGCTTCACTTGCATCTAAGACAATTACTGCAACTTCACAGCGTTCAATAGCGGCTTGTGTGCGAAGTGATGCGTAATAATCCGTGCCACTTGCCTGATTAGAGCGCTTTCGCAATCCTGCAGTATCAATAAATCGCCAGGTTGAACCACCAAAAGTGATTAACTCATCAACTGGATCGCGAGTAGTGCCAGCAATTTCTGAAACTATAGAACGCTCTTCACCAGCTAATGCGTTGAGCAACGATGATTTCCCAACATTTGGTCGGCCAATCAATGCCACTCTGCGGTATCCATCCTGGACTTGAGCGCGTCCAACTTCGGGTAGTTGTGAAACAACTTTATCTAGAAGATCGCCGCTGCCTCTTCCATGTAGAGCAGAAACAAAATGCGGTTCACCTAATCCCAGGTTCCATAATGAGTGCGCATCTGATTCTTCGCGTTCGCCATCAACTTTGTTTGCGATTAAAACAATTGGCTTCTTGGCTTTTCGCAGTTCCTGAACTAAAACATCATCTTCATCTAATGCGCCAATTTGTGCATCAACTACGAAACATAAAACATCGGATTGCTCCATTGCGATCTCAGCTCCGGCACTGACCGCAATAGAAATGCCATCGGGTTTAGATTCCCATCCGCCGGTATCCATCACGATGAATCTGCGTCCACCCCATTCGCATTCGTATTGAACACGATCGCGAGTAACACCAGGGGTGTCTTCAACGATTGCTTCTCGTCTGCCAATAAATCGATTTATTAATGTTGACTTACCAACGTTAGGTCGTCCGAGTATTGCCACAATTGGAAGTCCGAGTAAATTGCGTTCACGCAGTAATTCCCAAACACGCTCAACGGTTTCTTCTAGGTTTAAAAGCGTTGAGTCAATAAGAACCGCATCTGATGCCATCTGCAAGGGCGAGGCTTTACGCGTTGTGTCAATGAGATCTCGCCCATCTAGAGAGTTTTTCACTGCCTCCGTTGAAACATCGGCCGTTGCGATTTCAGCTTCTCTACGCGTGGCGCGTGCTTCTAAATCAGCAGTTAAATAAAGTTTTAATGGAGATTCAGGTGCTACAACATTTCCTATGTCTCGTCCTTCGACAATAATTCCACGTGGCGCAATTTTTATATATTGACGTTGAATCGATAAGAGTTCATGTCTTATCTCAGGAATAGCTGCAATATGGCTAACGCGATCAGTCACCTCTTGAGAACGAATTGCATCATTAACATCAGTATCGCCAACAAATAGAATTGGATTTTGCGCATCACAATTGAAACGTAGAGGAAATAATTTAAGAAGTTCAATTAGTTTTCTTGGGTCTTGTTCGTTCTTTTCTAAACTTAACCACGTTACGCCACGATAAAGTGCGCCAGTATCTAGATAGTTCCAACCAGCGCGATGAGCAATTAATTTTGCGGTACTAGATTTACCTGCTCCACTGGGACCATCTATTGCTACAACGATTCCCATGGCGCAATTCTACGTCCCGTAGGAAGTATTAATTACTCGTTGAATGTACTTTCCAGCCTGCAGTTCTAAGGAATTCCTCGAGAATCTGCGCTTTACCCAGATCTAGAATCGATAATGTGACCAAGCCAGTGTTTTGTCCAGGAGTGTGTTCGATGGAAACATCTTCAATATTTACATCAGCTTTCGCGCAATCATTGAAAATCGCTGCCAACTGACCTGCTTTGTCATCTATAACAATATGTAGATAAATATATGTTCGAGCCGCACTTCCGTGTTTACCGGGAATGAGTTTTCGTCCTGCATTTCCTGACTCAATTATTGATTGCGCCAAAGAAGGATTACTTAGTTCTGACTCGATAGATTCCAACTTTTTTCTAAAAGCACTGAGTACAGGAACGATATTTTCTGCATTTTCGCTGATGATTTCTTTCCATAATTGCGGATCCGAATCAGCAATGCGGGTAACATCTTTGAAACCTTGACCTATTAAACCCAGCCACTTGGTGTTACTTCCAACCAATTGAGCCGCCAAAATACTGGCTATCAACTGAGGCGTGTGAGAAATCAGAGCCATCGCTTGATCGTGTTCATGAGGGTCCATCTGCACTGCAATTGCCCCGCACAAGCTAATCAATTCGGCTGCAAGATCTCCGCTTTTTTTGGAAACTACGTTCCCCGATGTCACTATCCAAGGGCGGCCAACAAAGAGATCTCCTCGCGCAGATTGAGCTCCCGCTACTTCACGACCAGCCATGGGATGAGTCCCGACATAACGTGGAAGAATTTCTTGAAATAATTCAACATCTAGTAAAGGTTTAGTTTTTATGCTCAAGATATCTACAAATGTGGATAATGTATTGAGTTCAATTTCCTGTGCGAGTACATCTTTGAATGCACTCGGCGGTACAGCAAGCACCACAACATCGAATGCATGGTTATTTTCAAAACGAGCATCATCATCTACGAGCGATTGCGCCAAAAGAGCCGCCGCAGGTTGCAGATCAGACATCTGAACCCTGATATCTCGCGCAGATAAGGCTAAACCGATAGATGTGCCAATGAGCCCGGAACCTACAATTTTTACTGAGGAAATTGCCATATCAAGTAGCCTTATTGCGCTAAATCTTTGCGCAGAACACTGGCCCCGTGCAGATACACATGCTCAATTTCTTGAACTGAGCGTGAGGAGTTGCAGTGCAACATAACTCGAATTGTGCGTGGCAGAGCACCTGGAACATCAATCTCTTGAGCGCACAACAACGGTACAGATTGGAAACCGATTTCGCGTGCCGCACTGGCAGGGAAAGCAGCGTTGAGATCAGGGGATGCAGTTAGAAGCACAGATATAACATCAGAAATTTCAAGGTTATTGGCCTTCAAAATAGAGCTCAATAGCTCTTTTGACCCCTCCCCGATAGAAGATGGGTCGTTGGCTTGGACCTGAGTGGCTCCACGAATAGCTCGTACATTCATGGGTAAAGAGTAACGCTTGGCATCGATTGAATGACGGATTGAATTATTGATTAAATGATTTATTAATATCTTGATTTAATGCCTATCTAATTTGTGTATCTTTTGGATCAACTTCCTAAGCTTCATTAACTTTACTGAGAATTATCGATTTATCCGCAATCTAGCGCTCAGAAGACATCTGAATAATCGATAAATAGATATTTCAGCACATGTTATCGATAAATAGATTTAACCATAATAACCGCAAATACCGATATAAAGGCAAGTGGTTAAATGTTTAAAGCCTTTTGTATATTTAACAATTCTCCGGAGTTCAAATCTCTCCACCTTCCTTCAGCTGTTTCTCCCAGCGAGATAGGTCCGAACTTCGTACGTATCAAACGAAGAACGTCGATCCCGACGGCAGCCATCAATCGGCGGATGATGTGGTAACGACCTTCATGGATACTCACTTCAACCCATGTGGGTGAGAGCTCTTTGAAAGTCAGAACTCGTCCTATTCCGTCTTCGAGCTCGACACCTTTAAGGAGAGTTTTTTCCACCCCTACCGGCAACTTGCCTTCGTATTCAATTATGTAAGTTTTTTCCAAACCATAAGAAGGATGGGTCGCTCGAAAGGTTAATTCGCCATCATTAGTCAGAAGAATTAGACCTTCAGAATCCTTATCCAGACGCCCTACATGAAAAAGTCGTTCTGTTCGTAGGTCAATAAAGTCACTTAAACAAGGTCGGCCTTCTGGATCAAACATGGTGGACAAGACACCTTTAGGCTTATGAAGTGCTAGGTAAGTTTTGGTCAAAGATTGCGTAATTGTCTCACCATCAACCATGACTTCAGATTTTGCTGGATCAAATTTGGCACCGAGTTCTCTGGTGACCAATCCATCAACACTGACACGACCGGAAGCGATTAAATCATCGGCTCCCCTGCGGCTCGTGATACCCGCATCAGCGATAATTTTATTCAAGCGTTTTTCACTCATATGTGGCTATCCATTCCCGACAGTCAACGTATCGCCTTCTGATTCAGCGATGCAGATAGAACTCTACAGCAGAAGTTAAGAGTTTTTTACGTCAAGCGCGCTAGCAGAATTAATCGACTAGCGAATCAAGAATCTCATCTAAATGCTCGAGATCAGGCAGATACGGAGCCAGGGCTGGCAGATCTTCGAGGGAGTTCAGCCCTAAACGCTCCAGGAAGTAATTTGTGGTCTTATATAAAATAGCCCCAGTTTCAGGCTCCAGGCCGTACTCCTCGACCAATCCGCGCGTGACCAAGGTCTTCATTACAGCCTCAACATTTACGCCTCTAATGGCTGATACTCGCGCTCGAGATACCGGCTGGCGATAGGCAATGACCGCTAAAGTCTCAAGTGCGGCTTGAGTCAACCGAGATTGCTGGCCGTCTAATACGAACTTTTCAACCACTGAAGCGCTATCTGGGTGACTATAGAAACGCCACCCTCCAGCCACGCTTTTCAGCGCAAAACCACGCTCGCCATAACTCTGCGTCAGCTCAGATAACGCCTGTGAAATCTCGTCTTGAGTTACTTCCAGGACGGTAGCCAACGTCAGCTCGCTTACAGGCTCATCTACCACCATCAAAATGGCTTCAATATGCCTATGGATGTCTTTGATTTCCACGTTACTCCCCGTCGACCTTTGAATCAGCCTTTTCGTCTTCTAAAACTACTGGAACATCGAACTCGTCGGTGGTCTCTATCTCGCCTGTTTCAGCGCCGGTCCAACTGATCTGCAGATCACCTAAAGCAACCACTTGGTTAAATCGCAAAGCGCCTTGTCGATAAAGATCTAATAGAGCTAAAAAACGAGCAACCACAACGAGTGTGGAAGAAGCATCAGAGATAAGTGAACGAAAACTCATGGTTCGACCCTTGCGTAAAGCCTCAACCACGAGTTTAGACTCTTCGCTCACACTTACTAGTGCGGAGTGCAAGTGCTCGATAGCCACAACAGGTGCACTCTTAGGCGTGAGAACTCGTTCCGCGATAGCAGCGAAGCGGGAGGCCCCAACACCGATTAAAACTTCAGGTAAAAGCGAAGCAAGGGCTGGGTCTAAAGAGACAACACGAGCGAATGTCTTATCGAAAGCTTCTATACGCTGGTTAAAGGTCGCCGCAATCTCCTTAAACGCCCGGTACTGCAGTAATCGGGCGAAGAGAAGATCGCGAGCTTCAAGTAGCGCCAAATCTTCTTCATCTTCAACTTCACCACTTGGCAATAATTTCGCTGCCTTGAGATCTAGCAGCGTTGCGGCAATAACAAGGAACTCAGTAGCTTGATCCAAGCGCCAGCCTTCTCCAGATATTTCCAGGGCACGGATAAAAGCAATAAATTCATCGGTAACCGCACTCAGGGCAACTTCAGTAATGTCCATTTTGTGCCTTGAAATCAATTGAAGCAACAGATCAAAAGGCCCATCAAAATTAGTGAGGTGAACGGAGAACCCAGGGTTTTCAGGCGTAATTACTTCATCGCCATTGCTCAATTGGGTGTCCATCTGCGAACCGTACTTCACTTTGCCGGACAAATAAGTCAGGGAGCCCACTTGCCTCGGAGGTGGCTAATGCGTAGAGTCCCCGAAAAAGGAAGAAAGAGGTTTCTCGCTTGAACGCTAAATCGACATTCGAAGAAGATGTGGCAACCACCTCGGCTCTTCTAAACAAAACACCTAAGAGTTTTCCTACGCCAAAGCCTTTAACAGAACATGGCGGCGCCAAAGTTATTGCGATCTTCAATCAAAAAGGTGGAGTTGGAAAAACAACTTCAACAATAAATCTAGGTGCCAGCCTTGCTGAATTAGGTCGTCGCGTATTACTCGTTGACTTTGACCCTCAAGGTGGTTTATCCCTGGGACTAGGTGTCAATGCTCATTCGCTGCCTTTAGAGCAAACCGTTTATTACGCTTTGATGACTCCCACCGCCGACATTGATCAGATTGTTTTGAAATCAAGTGTCGCTGGTTTGGACTTTCTGCCTGCAAATAGAGATTTAGGAACTGCCGAAACAACACTTGGCGCTGAAATAGGCGGTCAACAGTATCTAAAGCGCGCACTTACTCCACTTAAAGAGTTCTATGACGTAATTTTAATTGATTGCCAACCAACTATGGGTCAATTAACTATTAACGCCCTCGTTGCATCTGATGAAGTAATTGTTCCTTTGCAATGTGAATATTTTGCACTCCACGGATTTATTGAACTAAAGGGCAACTTAGACAAGGTAAAGAGCTTCTTAAATCCTGATCTCAAGTTGATTGGCATTCTTGCCACGATGTATGAGCGCAAAACTCTTCATAATCGCGAAGTTCTGGGTGCAATCCTTGAGAAATATCCCGAAGATGTATTTGAAACAATAATCGCTAAAACAATTCGTTTTCCAGAAACGACAGTTGTTGGCGAACCAATCACTTCATATGCTTCATCCTCCGGTGGAGCAGCTTCATACCGTCGTTTAGCACGTGAATTAATTGCCAGAGGGGGCGCAAAATGACACGCAGAGCTAGTCTTCCCGGAGCAGATGAACTATTCCGTTCTACTTCCCCATCTCTCACTTCAGTTAAACAACCTGATGTTGAACCTGCCAAACCTCTTGTTGCACCAGCTATTGCAGCGCCTACAACGTCACCATCGAAAAAAGGCGTGCGCGCAATTCAACGTCGACGTGTCACCACAGTTGATCGTTCACCTTCGGGTCGCGAAAGACATGATGAAAAAATAACTGTCTACCTATCCCCTGATGAACTCTACGATTTAGATCAAGCACGTTTACAACTACGTGGTGATTTAGGATTAGCAGTAGATCGCGGTCGTATTGTTCGTGAATCTATTGCAGTTATCATCGCCGATCTTGAAGCAAAGGGTGATCAAAGTATTCTTGCTAGACGATTGCGCGGACAGTAATTAATTAAGCGCTCTCGGATGAGCCATTGCATATGACTCTCTGATTTTATCGATTGTTATCAACGTGTATATCTGCGTTGTAGTAACGGATGCATGTCCTAGCAACTCCTGAACAACTCGTATGTCCGCGCCACCATCTAATAAATGCGTGGCAAATGAATGTCTGAAAACATGCGGAGAAATACCTTCGGTTAACCCAACCCGATTGGCAGCATCGACAACTAGCTGCCAGGCACTTTGACGTGAAATTCTGGAACCTCGTTGATTTAGAAATAACGCTTCATTCTTACCTTTCGCGTTTTTTGAAACTAGAGAGGGACGAACTCTGACCAAATAATCATCTAGCGCCTTTACAGAATAGCTACCCATGGGGACTATTCGTTCTTTGCCGCCTTTGCCCCGTAATTTAATTATTCGTACATCCGCATCTTCAGATTTCATATCCAAAACATCACCCAGGTTTAACCCAACTACCTCGGACACTCGAGCTCCAGAACTGTATAGAAGTTCAAGAATTGCTTTGTTTCTCAAACTAACAATGTCATCGGAGACAACTGTGGCTTCAATTAATTGAGTAATCTGTGAAATCGTTAACGCTTTGGGTAAACGCAAAGGAATCTTTCGTGAGAGAACATCCTTCATTGGGTTGTACGCACCATGATCGCGCTCTAAGTATGCGTAGAAGGAGCGAAGCGTAGATAAAATTCGATTAGATGTACTTAAAGCGAGTTTCTCTGAATGTAAGTACGAGATGAATTTCTCTGCCTGTGTTTCATCAAAGCTTAGGGCGTCAATATTTTCTTTGGATAAAAATGTGCTGAATCGCTCTAGATCTCGGGTATAGGCTGCTAATGAGTTCTTTGATAATCCGCGTTCTATACGCTGGAAATTCAGGAACTGATCAAAAAACTGGTGCGAATTCATAACCGTGTGCCTCGGCTACGGCTTTATAAGTAACTTTGCCATCATGAGTATTTAAACCTTTAGCTAGATCTGGGTTATTTTTCATTGCTTCTTTCCAACCGAGATTGGCAATTTGCAAAGCAAATGGCAATGTTACATTCGTTAAAGCATACGTTGATGTGACCGGCACAGCTCCCGGCATATTCGCTACACAATAGAAAATTGAGTTATGGACTGCATACGTGGGATTCTCATGAGTTGTTGCTCTTGAATCTTCAAAACAGCCACCTTGATCAATTGCGATATCTACTAATACGGAACCAGGCTTCATTTTAGAAACATCAGAGTTCATCACTAGTTTGGGTGCCTTCGCCCCCGGAATCAATACTGCCCCGATAACTAAATCTGCTTCATACACAGATTTTTGAATACTTGAAGTGCTAGACATCAACGTCTTGATTCGTCCGCTATAGACCTGATCAATCTGTGCCAATCTCTTCGCGGAGCGATCAAGTACAACAACGTCAGCGCCCATTCCGCTAGCGATAACGGCTGCGTTAAGGCCAGCTATTCCGCCTCCGATAACAACAACTTTGCCAGGTGATACTCCAGGAACACCGGCCAATAGAACTCCGCGACCACCATGAGGTTTTAATAAAACATCTGCGCCAACCTGCGCTGCCATACGTCCGGCAACTTCGCTCATAGGAATAAGTAATGGAAGCGCTCCATCTACTTCAACAGTTTCATAAGCGATGGATGTGACTTTGGAATTAACAAGTGCATCTGTACAAGATTTGGAAGCTGCTAGATGTAAATAGGTAAAGAGCACTTGGCCTGGACGCATTCGAATATATTCGGCTTCGATTGGTTCTTTCACTTTCATAATCATCTCCGACTGAGCCCACACTTCATCTGCCGTCTTAAGAATCTGGGCACCTGCATCAAGGTAATTCTGTTCAGTAATACTCGAACCCACTCCTGCGTCCTTCTCAACAAATACTGTGTGACCGTTTTTTACAAACTCAGCTACACCTTCTGGAGTAAGGGCGACGCGAAATTCTTGGAGCTTTATTTCTCGTGGAACGCCAATAATCATTTGGAGTTCTTTATAGCAAGTGCTGCTGCGATCAATCCAACAAATAATGGATGTGGATTCGTTGGTCTTGAACGCAATTCAGGATGTGCCTGTGTTCCAACATAAAATGGGTGCATCTGCGCTGGCAATTCAACGAATTCAACAAGATTTTCTTTGGTGTAGATGCCTGAGAAAACCACACCGGCAGCCTCGATTTGCTCTCTGTATTTATTATTCACTTCATAACGATGGCGGTGTCGCTCTGAAATCTCTTTACTGCCATAGGTCTGAGCAACAATTGAACCTGGCAACAAATCTGCTTTATATAGTCCCAATCTCATGGTCGCTCCCATATCTCCATCACCGGCAACGATTATTTTCTGATCTTCCATCGTAGCGATCACATGGGTTCCAGAATCAGGTGAAAATTCAGAGGAGTTAGCATCTTTTATTCCAGCCATATTACGAGCAGCTTCTATGACCATGCACTGCAGTCCTAAACAAAGACCAAGGGTTGGAATCTTATTTTCGCGCGCATACGTCAATGCACCAAGTTTTCCTTCAATGCCTCGCACACCGAATCCACCAGGAACACAGATGGCATCAACATCAGATAAGGCGTTCTTTGCTCCTTCAGGTGTTGCGCAATCATCACTTGCAATCCATTTCAACTCAACTTTTGCATTATTTGCAAAGCCACCAGCACGTAGTGCTTCAGATACCGAAAGATAGGCATCTGGTAAATCTATGTACTTGCCCACTAATGCAACTTTTATGTGATGCTTCGGATTATGAACAATCTTGAGAAGTGCATCCCAATCTCCCCACTTAACATCGTGGGACTTAAGACCTAATCTGCGAACTACGTAGGCATCCAAACCTTCTGCGTATAACACCTTAGGAATGTCATAAATTGATGGAGCATCAACGGCTGCAACTACTGCTTCGAGATCAACATCGCACATCAGCGAAATTTTCCGCTTAATTGCATCGGGAATAGGTCGATCAGAGCGCAACACAACCGCATCCGGTGCAATACCAATACTACGAAGAGCGGCGACACTATGTTGAGTTGGTTTTGTTTTTAATTCTCCAGAAGGCCCAATATATGGAACAAGTGAAATGTGAAGGTAAAAGACATTATCTCGACCTACTTCTTGACGAATCTGCCTTGCAGCCTCTAAAAATGGTTGCGATTCAATATCTCCAACTGTGCCGCCAATTTCAGTTATAACAACATCGATATCAGGCGCCGCCATTGCGCGAATTCTCTCTTTGATTTCATTTGTAATATGAGGAATTACTTGAACGGTTTCACCTAAATACTCTCCACGACGTTCGCGACTAATAACACGCGAATAAACCTGACCGGTAGTCACATTGGCAGATCCGTGGAGATTTCTATCGAGAAAACGCTCGTAATGACCAATATCTAAATCTGTTTCAGAGCCATCATCTGTAACGAAGACTTCACCGTGCTGAAAAGGATTCATTGTGCCAGGATCAACGTTTAAATACGGATCTAGTTTCTGCATTGTTACGCGCAAACCACGCGAAATCAATAATCTTCCGAGACTTGAGGCTGTGAGTCCTTTGCCCAGACTTGAGGCGACCCCACCGGTGACAAACAAATGCTTGGTTACATGAGGTTGGCCCATGGAAGAACAACCTATCACCTATTGAGGAAATTATCCTCTTAATCGCATTTCGAGCAATTCGCTCGCGTGTTCCTTAGCGCTAGAGGATTCCTGAAGACCGGCCAACATTCGCGCAATCTCACTCACGCGATCATCGCCTTCAACGCGATTAACACCACTTGATACAACTGTTCCATCAATACTTTTCTCAACTACATAATGCGAATCACCCCAAGCAGCTACTTGAGGCAAGTGTGTAACAACAATGACTTGTGCATTTTTTGAAAGTGCATGCAATCTGCGACCTACTTCAATTGCAGCTGCTCCCCCGACACCTGCATCAACTTCGTCAAATATATATGTGCCCACTGGATTTGAAGCAGCAATTACAACTTCAAGAGCAAGCATTACACGCGACATTTCACCACCTGATGCGCCCTTAGCGAGAGAGACAAGAGGTCCGTCACGATGCGTTTGCAAAAACATACTTACCGAATCACACCCGAAAGCAGTGAAATCACTCTCTTTAAGCGCTGCTTCATAATCTGGTGATGCCACTTCGATGCGAAGATTTGTTTGAGGCATAGATAAAGAATGCATTTCAGTTGAAACCTGATCGGCTAATTTCAAAGCTACTTGATTGCGAATTTTTGATAGGGCCTTGGCCTCAGTTAAAAGATTTTTCTTAATCTGATTTAACTCTTTTTCTAAAGCGTCGATGCGCTCTTCGCCTCCGCTTAAATCCTCTAGTTGAGCACTTATTGTCTTGCCTCTTTGAATGAGGGCTGCCAAAGATTGATCTAAGTCAGGTAAATCGCCCCATTTTTTTACAAAGGCGGATAATTCAGATTTGCGCTCTTGTAACTGATCTAACCTCTGCGGATCTGCTTCTAGTGACTCTAAGTACGAAGTTAGATTTGGCATTAAATCTGCGAGGATAAAGAATGCTTCGTTGAACTCATCAGAGAACTTCTCAACCTGGGAATCCTTAGCTTTAACGTTATCTAATGATTTCTTGGCTTGTCCTAAAGAATTAATAGCGCCAGAGTCCTCATTTTCTAGCGCTGCTAGAGCAAAAGTGATTGCTACTCTCAACTCCTCAACGGATGAAAGTTTAGATACTTCATCATCTATAGATTTGAACTCGTTGGCTTTCGGGGAAAGCTTGGAGATGGTTTTACTAAATAACTCAAGTGATGCCAAGGCTTCTTCCCTGGTCGCTGCGTTCTTCTTTAGTTCATTAATGCGGGATTTAATACTTGTGTATTCATTCAAATTCTCTTGGTAAACAAGCAAGTTTTTACTTAAAGTTTCACCAGCAAATCTATCTAATAACTCTCGTTGACGAGAACCTTTAGTTATGGATAAACCCGAACTTTGTCCATGTATTTCAATGAGGTGCGCACTAGCTTCTGAAAGAGTGCTAGCGCTAACAGCAACACCGCTTGCCACAGCTTTGCTCTTTCCATCTTTAGTTACATTCCTAGAAATTGCTAGGGTGCCATCTTCAACTTCCAAACCCAGATCTTCAAAATTGCTCACTCTTGTTTTAGGAATACTAAAAAGAGCGCTAGCCGATAATCTGTCTTCACCACTTCTGACCAGAGTACTTTCGGACTTGCCGCCCAAAACAAGATTGAGCGCTGTAAGGACCATTGTTTTACCAGCGCCAGTTTCACCGGTAAGTACGGTCAAACCTTTGTTGAATTCAAGTGCTGCGCCAGTTATAACACCAATATTTTTTATATGTATCTCTTCTAAAAAAGTTCGTTCACTCACCGCGCCAACCTTCAATTGGCAATTTGAATTTAGCTACGAGTCGATCGGTGAAGATGGTTGATTTAAGGTGTGCCAGGGTAACTTTGGCATCACTTTTTGTTAATGAGATTTGATCATCTTTCTGTAAATCCATTTTTCGCAGAGCATCGGCAGATAACGATGCATCCGATGACTCAATAGTTACGATTATTGTTGATGTTGGTGCAATCACCATAGGACGTGCGAATAACGCGTGAGCTGCGATCGGCAGCAAAACCAACGCTTGAACTTCAGGCCAAAGAACTGGACCACCTGCTGAGAAAGCGTATGCCGTAGATCCCGTAGGAGTAGCGCAGATGATTCCATCACAACCCCATCTAGATAATGGTCGTTGATCGATTTGCACAAATAATTCAAGCATCGTTGTACTTTTACGTTCGATACTCACTTCGTTTAGTGACCATCCGTTTTCAATCACTGCGTTATCTCGTTTTACTTGAAAACTTAAAAGCATACGTTGATCTAGAACGTAATCTTTTTCAACAATTGCCTTGGCTACATCTTGAAAAGTGAATGAATCTACTTCTGCCATAAAACCAACATGGCCAAGATTTATACCTAGTAAAGGAACATTGAGATCTAACGCAATTTCAGCGCCTCTTAAAATTGTGCCATCGCCGCCAAGAACTAGAACAACCTCAACACCTGATTGAGTAGCATCCTTCGACGATAAAACTTCAATACCGGCTTGCGAAAGTACTTTGGTGATTTCTTGCGCAGCCCCTTGAGCTTCTGTGCGTGATGAATTGATCAACATCACAATTGAACGTTTACTCATTATTGGGGCCCAATCTCTATGGCTTTATCAAGATCTGTTTCTGAAATTTCACCTGCACCTCTTTTAAGCCAGAGGAAGTATTCAACATTTCCGGCTGGCCCAGGAAGTGGACTAGCAACAACACCGTTGGTGCCTAAGCCAACGTCATAGGCACTTGTTGCAACATCCATCACTGCAGATTTACGCAAAACAGGATCTCGCACAACACCACCTGCACCTAATTTCTCGCGACCTACTTCGAATTGCGGTTTAACCATAAGTAAGAAATCAGCATCTGACTTTGAAACTGCTGAAAGAGCAGGTAATACCAAAGTAAGAGAAATAAAGGATAAATCAGCAACAACTAATCCCGTTGGTTCTCCAACAACATCGCCTGTCAGGTGACGGATGTTAGTTCTATCTAAAATACACACTCTCGGATCTTGACGAAGCTCCCATGCTAATTGTCCATAACCAACATCGACGGCAACTACTTCTCGTGCGCCTCTACGAAGCAACACATCTGTAAATCCCCCCGTTGAAGCGCCAGCATCTAGCGCTCTCACGCCTTCGACAACAATTTGCGGGAATGCATCTAGTGCGCCGGCTAACTTATGTCCCCCTCTAGAAACAAAATCATCTCGGTCTCCTTGCAAAGTAATAGATGTCTGCGCATCAACCTGTGTTGCAGGCTTTGTTGCTGGAATACCGTTTACTAAAACGCTACGCGATTCAATCAAATCGGCTGCGGCTTCTCGTGAACGAGCGAGTTCTCGCCGCACAAGTTCAGCATCTAATCTAGTTTTCATAAGAAGAGTTATAAACCGTCAATACCTGACAAAGTTTCCTGCAACTTCGTATGCAAAGCCTCGTAACGTTGCGCGTGCTCTGAAACATCGGTTCCATCGATTTCGCTGAGTTCAGATTTAACTGCATCTACAATCGTAGGTTCAGATGCAAGATCTTCATTTTCTTGATTCATCGATTACCTTTCTTCTGGATCGCAGCCTTCGTCTTTACAGGAGTTGATTTTTTTGCAGGTGCTTTCTTCGTGGAAACCTTCTTTAACGCTTCCAATTCAGCCTTTAGTTCGTCAAACTCTTCACGCTTAATAAATCCCATTCGAGAAACAGTGTTGTGAACCTCTTCATCAATTTTGGTCTTTAGAACATCACCACTTTGCTTAACCCAAGTATTTAGGGCATTAGCTAATTCAGCAGGGGTGCGCTCTCCTTCACTCACCTTGTTCAGGTATGTGCGCAAAGATGAGAACAAATCATTAGTCATTGTTACCGCTTTCATAAATGAACTTCGAGCAAGGCTAAAGAGTACCTAAATTCGTGAAATCTCGACTGCTTCAACCTGCCAGCGGCTGGCTAAGCCATTAGGTCCTTTCCAAAATCTTCTGTGAATGGACCCTGAGATCTCGATCCATTCATCCGGTTTAAGAGATAGCGCACTGCGTCGGGCTTTAGCGCTCCACGCGCCGATATCTAATGTGTCCACTCCTGATAATTCAAGGCGAGAGACAACCAATCGAAACTCAACGACCTTATCTCCGCTTGGAAGCGTTTTTTCTAGCGCTGCAGCCGAAACTCTTCCACGCAACATCACATCATTGAGCGAGTAATCCGGCTCTTCGTGTTCGATTTTGTTCTTCGGGTTTTTACTCTTTTTTACCGTTGCCACTATCGCTCCTCATCAGCATGAAACTGAACTCGTCAGATTAAACCCATGATGAATTAGAAGTGTGACAAAAAAAGTTACAACGATTTACTCTGTGGATAATGTATTTAAGCTTGCGAACGCTCCATCGCATCGGTCTCTTCGTCATGATCTATTCCCGCACATTGACTAAACCAATGTGTAGATTCTTCTTTTCGCCCAACCTTTTCTAGCGCATCTGCATATGCATAGCGCAGTCGAACAGCCCATGGTTCATTATCAATTTTTAATTCTTTACAAGTTAGCGTGAGAACGGCAGCATCGAATTCGCCCAAATCACTTCTTGCACCAGATGCCACGATGCGCATTTCAATTTCTTCTGCCTTTTCTAAACGTGAAACTTCTGGCGAACCTGCCAAAGCTATTGCTTTTAAGGGTTTTCCGAGGCCTCTTTCGCAATCGGCCATAACAGGCCACATAGAAACATCACCAGAGATTCGATGAGCTGCTCGCAATTCTTTAAGAGCAATTTCATAATGCCCAGCGCGATATGCGGCATACCCAGCACTCTCTCGGACCACCGCTAATCGACCAGCATGGTGAGCTGCGGCTGTACCGTGCTTATGTGCTAACTCTGGATCTGAATCCATGTTGAGATTTATGCAGACTAAATGTCTTGCTACAACTTTTGCATTTTCAGCCGACAAACTTAATAACTCTGCACGAACAGATTTTTCTAACTCTTCTCCAGTAACTTCCTCAGGAATATCTGGTTCAAAAATTCGTGGACGCAATCGACTCATGTCGCGATCTACAGGCGCTGGTCTTGCACCTCGGCTATCTTGTCGCGGGGCACCAGGTCGTGAAGAAGAACCTGCTCGTTTGGTAGAGGGCGCAGAATTTCTGGAAGGCTTATCTGAAAATGATTTCTTGCCACGATCATTCATATAAACCTCCTTTGGTGTAATCAGAAATGTTTCTCTAGTTTTTAACTTACATTAAAAATCTTCTAGAAATTAAAAAAGGGGCACTAATTAAAGTGCCCCTTTTTTTAAAAGAAGTCCGGCGACGTTCTACTCTCCCACAAGGTCACCCCTGCAGTACCATCGACGCTGAGAGGCTTAACTTCCGGGTTCGGAATGGGACCGGGTGTTTCCCTCTCGCTATGGTCGCCGAAACGCTATTGAGTTTTCGGTTCGATATAACGAAAATGAAAAAAGATCTCTCTTCTTTCTTGTTCGTGGTTCTCGACCGTATCTCGAGAACCACACAGTGGACGCGTAGCAACTTTGTAGTTAAATCCTCGGCCTATTAGTACCGGTCAGCTCCAAGTCTTGCGACTCTTCCACTTCCGGCCTATCAACCCAGTCGTCTAGCTGGGGGCCTTACCTGGTAAACCAGTGGGAAACCTAATCTCGAAGCGAGCTTCCCGCTTAGATGCTTTCAGCGGTTATCCCTTCCGAACGTAGCTAATCGGCGGTGCTCCTGGCGGAACAACCGACACACCAGAGGTTCGTCCAACCCGGTCCTCTCGTACTAGGGTTAGGCCTTCTCAAGTTTCCTGCGCGCACAGAAGATAGGGACCGAACTGTCTCACGACGTTCTGAACCCAGCTCGCGTGCCTCTTTAATGGGCGAACAGCCCAACCCTTGGGACCTACTCCAGCCCCAGGATGAGACGAGCCGACATCGAGGTGCCAAACCTTGCCGTCGATATGGACTCTTGGGCAAGATCAGCCTGTTATCCCCGGGGTACCTTTTATCCGTTGAGCGACGGCGCTTCCACAAGCCACCGCCGGATCACTAGTTCCTGCTTTCGCACCTGCTCGACATGTCTGTCTCACAGTTAAGCTCCCTTGTGCACTTACACTCGACACCTGATTACCAACCAGGTTGAGGGAACCTTTGAGCGCCTCCGTTACTTTTTAGGAGGCGACCGCCCCAGTCAAACTACCCACCAGACACTGTCCCTGATCCGGATTACGGACCGAGGTTAGAAGTTCAAAACGATCAGAGTGGTATTTCAACGATGACTCCACAAACACTGGCGTGCCCGCTTCAAAGTCTCCCACCTATGCTACACAAACCGTTCCGGACACCAATATCAAGATATAGTAAAGGTCCCGGGGTCTTTCCGTCTTTCTGCGCGTAACGAGCATCTTTACTCGTAATGCAATTTCGCCGAGTTCACGGATGAGACAGCGCTCAAGTCGTTACGCCATTCGTGCAGGTCGGAACTTACCCGACAAGGAATTTCGCTACCTTAGGATGGTTATAGTTACCACCGCCGTTTACTGGGGCTTAAGTTCTCAGCTTCGCCTTGCGGCTAACCAGTCCCCTTAACCTTCCAGCACCGGGCAGGCGTCAGTCCGTATACATCGTTTTGCAACTTCGCACGGACCTGTGTTTTTGGTAAACAGTCGCTTGAGCCTGGTCTCTGCGGCCTTCTAACGCTTCGGAGGAAAACTCCTACACGTCAAAGGGCCCCCCTTCTCCCGAAGTTACGGGGGCATTTTGCCGAGTTCCTTATCCATGATTCTCTCGATCGCCTTGGTATTCTCTACCTGACCACCTGTGTCGGTTTCGGGTACGGGCCGTTTTAAATCTCGCTAGATGCTTTTCTTGACAGCATAGGATCATCCACTTCGCCTTACGGCTCGGCATCAGCTCTCAGAGTATGTGAAATGCGGATTTGCCTACATTTCCTCCTACGACCTTACCCCGGGACAACCATCGCCCGGGCTGGACTGCCTTCCTGTGTCACACCATTGCTGAACTACTACCACACCGGTTCGACCGCTCCATCAGTACGACAAAAGCCGCACCAACTTCAAAGTCTTAGCATTAGTGGATTCGTTCTGGGCGATTTAAAGCGGGTACTGGAATATCAACCAGTTGTCCATCGACTACGCCTGACGGCCTCGCCTTAGGTCCCGACTTACCCTGGGCGGATTAGCCTGGCCCAGGAACCCTTGGTCTTTCGGCGGACGGGTTTCTCACCCATCTCTCGCTACTCATGTCTACATTCTCACTCGTGTGGCTTCCACGGCTGGATTCCTCCGCCGCTTCACCAGCCACACGACGCTCTCCTACCCATCCACGCTCCTGGATCTTGCGACCGGGATAGTGCGTGAATGATAGAACTTCGGTGGTGTGCTTGAGCCCCGTTACATTGTCGGCGCGAAATCACTTGACCAGTGAGCTATTACGCACTCTTTTAAGGGTGGCTGCTTCTAAGCCAACCTCCTGGTTGTCTATGCGACTTCACATCCTTTTCCACTTAGCACACGCTTTGGGACCTTAGTTGCTATTCTGGGTTGTTTCCCTCTCGACCATGAAGCTTATCCCCCACAGTCTCACTGCTGCGCTCTCACTTACCGGTATTCGGAGTTTGGCTGATGTTGGTAAGCTTGTAGGCCCCCTCGACCATCCAGTAGCTCTACCTCCGGCAAGAAACACGCAACGCTGCACCTAAATGCATTTCGGAGAGAACCAGCTATCACGAAGTTTGATTGGCCTTTCACCCCTACACACAGCTCATCCCCTAATTTTTCAACATTAGTGGGTTCGGTCCTCCACGCGGTCTTACCCGCGCTTCAACCTGGCCATGCGTAGATCACCTCGCTTCGGGTCTAGATCATGCTACTCAGTCGCCCTATTCAGACTCGCTTTCGCTACGGCTTCCCCTCGACGGGTTAACCTTGCAACATGACACTAACTCGTAGACTCATTCTTCAAAAGGCACGCAGTCACAACACAAGGTTGCTCCTACGGCTTGTACGCACACGGTTTCAGATTCTATTTCACTCCCCTTACGGGGTTCTTTTCACCTTTCCCTCACGGTACTAGTCCGCTATCGGTCATCAGAGAGTATTTAGGCTTAGCGGGTGGTCCCGCCAGATTCATACCGGATTCCTCGAGTCCGGTATTACTTGGGATGACAATTAAGAGTTAATGATGTTTCGGCTACGGGGGTCTCACCCTCTGTGCCGGACTTTCCCACGTCCTTCACCTACATCACTAGTTTCTGACTCTTTGAATTAACGGCAGTCAATTCGAATTGGTCCCACAACACCGATACTGCAACGCCTGCCGGCTTGACACAGTATTGGTTTGGCCTCTTCCGCTTTCGCTCGCCACTACTAACGGAATCACGGTTGTTTTCTCTTCCTGTGGGTACTGAGATGTTTCACTTCCCCACGTTCCCTTTATCTGCCCTATATATTCAGACAGAAATAACTGGACATGACTCCAGTTGGGTTTCCCCATTCGGAAATCCTCGGATCACAGCTCGGTTGACAGCTCCCCGAGGCTTATCGCAGCCTCCTACGTCCTTCATCGGCTTCTGATGCCAAGGCATCCACCATGTGCGCTTAATAATTTGACCACAAAGATGCTCGCGTCCACTGTGTAGTTCTCAAGATACGGGCGGTACTCGATAAGCGATGAAGACCTTTTCGAAAATAAAACTAAGAAATACATCCTAGAAATAAGTTCGATTGGTTTCTTCTACTTATCAAGTCCAGAGAGTCGGCGCTAGCCGTCCCCTCAGGACCCAACAACGTGCCTAGTTGATTTTGTATGCAATCGCGCGTTCCACTCCTAATTTTGCTTACGCAATTTCGGTTGTACTAACGGTTGTTAACTCTATAAACCTAAGTCAATGCTCCACTTATGAGTCAGGAAAGATTCCTGTACTCCTTAGAAAGGAGGTGATCCAGCCGCACCTTCCGGTACGGCTACCTTGTTACGACTTCATCCCAATCACCGATCCCACCTTTGGCAGCTCCCTCCTTGCGGTTGGGCCACTGACTTTGGGTGTTACCGACTTTCGTGATGTGACGGGCGGTGTGTACAAGCCCCGGGAACGTATTCACCGTAGCGTTGCTGATCTACGATTACTAGCAACTCCGACTTCATGGGGTCGAGTTGCAGACCCCAATCCGAACTGAGACTGGCTTTTTGGGATTCGCTCCACTTTGCAGTATTGCAGCCCTTTGTACCAGCCATTGTAGCATGCGTGCAGCCCAAGACATAAGGGGCATGATGATTTGACGTCATCCCCACCTTCCTCCGAGTTAACCCCGGCAGTCTCCTGTGAGTCCCCAACTAAATGCTGGCAACACAGAACGAGGGTTGCGCTCGTTGCGGGACTTAACCCAACATCTCACGACACGAGCTGACGACAACCATGCACCACCTGTATACAGACGTTTTACCGCTATGACATCTCTGCCATATTCCTGTATATGTCAAGCCTTGGTAAGGTTCTTCGCGTTGCGTCGAATTAAGCCGCATGCTCCGCTGCTTGTGCGGGGCCCCGTCAATTCCTTTGAGTTTTAATCTTGCGATCGTACTCCCCAGGCGGGGCGCTTAATGCGTTAGCTGCGTCGCAGAAACCGTGGAAGGTTCCCACAACTAGCGCCCACCGTTTACGGCGTGGACTACCAGGGTATCTAATCCTGTTCGCTCCCCACGCTTTCGCTCCTCAGTGTCAGTATTGGCCCAGAGACCTGCCTTCGCCATTGGTGTTCCTCCTGATATCTGCGCATTCCACCGCTACACCAGGAATTCCAGTCTCCCCTACCAAACTCTAGCTCGCCCGTATCGGATGCAGGTCTGGGGTTGAGCCCCAGATTTTCACATCCGACGTAACGAACCACCTACGAGCTCTTTACGCCCAATAATTCCGGACAACGCTTGCACCCTATGTATTACCGCGGCTGCTGGCACATAGTTAGCCGGTGCTTCTTCTGTAGGTACCGTCACTTTCGCTTCTTCCCTACTGAAAGCGGTTTACAACCCGAAGGCCTTCATCCCGCACGCGGCGTCGCTGGGTCAGAGTTTCCTCCATTGCCCAATATTCCCCACTGCTGCCTCCCGTAGGAGTCTGGGCCGTGTCTCAGTCCCAGTGTGGCCGGTCGCCCTCTCAGGCCGGCTACCCGTCGTCGCCTTGGTGAGCCATTACCTCACCAACAAGCTGATAGGCCGCGAGGTCATCTTCTACCGAAAAACTTTCCAAACTCGGTGATGCCACCAAGTTTCATATCCGGTATTAGCCCCGGTTTCCCGGAGTTATCCCAGTGTAGAAGGCAGATTCCTCACGTGTTCCTCACCCGTTCGCCGCTAATTCACTACCGAAGTAGTTTCATCGCTCGACTTGCATGTGTTAAGCACGCCGCCAGCGTTCGTCCTGAGCCAGGATCAAACTCTCCATAGAAAGTTTTATCTTGGCGTACAGACCAAACAAACTGTCGTTTATTTATGTCTTTACCAAAGGAAATCAACGAGTATTGCCAATCGCTACAAGTAGTGATTGGCGCATACTTCATTGAAGTATTTATTTAGAAGATGGCACTAGAAATTTGCATAACTAAGTAAGCCATCTTCTGGCATTGACTTATGGCACGCTGTTGAGTTCTCAAGGTACGGATGCGCACTGCGTCCAGGAATTTCTTCCTATTTTCAGGGCAGACCGCCAAACCTAGTGCATGGGCTCAGAACCGGTCAAACCGGCCATTGCCATCTAGGTGTGGGGATCAGCTGTTCGGCCTAATTCGTCCGTTTCACAGCAGGAGGGAAACTATAGGGGTAGGGACAGAAAGGGTCAAATTGGGATTTTCGGCTAAATCAACCATTTTTTCCCTAAGGGCTAAAAGCCATCTCGGCGTAGGTTTTAGCCCTATTAACAAATTTTAAAGTAATTCAACTGCTGCAAGATCTCGCTTGCCTTTTCGCAAAAGTGCATATTTGCCGCATAAAAAGTCGGATTTCTGGAGTGCAAAGTCTTCTGATTCCACCTTGGCATTATTTAGATACGCGCCACCTTCTTTAACAATTCTGCGGGCAGCAGACTTTGAGTCCACAACCCCGGTAGCCGCCAGCAAATCCACCCACGTTGGGATGCTCTCTCCTGACTTAATCGTAATTCGCGGCAATTCTGAAAGCGCTCCGGCCAATGTTGCTTCATCTAACGAACCTAAATCACCTTGTCCAAAGAGTGCTCGGGCGGCTTCTTCAACCCTTTCGGCAATTTCAGAAGAGTGAACCAGTGAAGTGAGTTCCCGAGCGAGTGCACGGTGTGCTTCGCGCATACCAGGGTTTGCATCATGAGCTTTTTCAAGTTCGGAAATCTCTTGATGAGACTTAAAGGAGAAAACCTTTAAGAACTTGATGACATCTTTGTCATCTGTGTTTAACCAGTATTGGAAAAATGCATACGGCGAGGTCATAGAAGCCTCTAACCAAATGCTGCCGCTGGCAGTCTTACCAAACTTGGAGCCATCAGATTTCGTCAACAAAGGAATTGTTAACGCGTGACCACTACCGCCTTCAACTCTGCGAATAAGATCTAAGCCAGCAACAATATTTCCCCATTGATCCGAGCCACCTAATTGCAATGTGCACTGGTATCGACGGTATAGCTCTAGAAAATCTAGTGATTGCAGCACTTGATAAGAAAACTCTGTGTAGGAAATTCCACCGGATTCAAGTCGTGAAGAGACGGAATCCTTAGCGAGCATTTGATTAACTGAAAAATGTTTACCAATATCTCTTAGAAATTCAATAGCCGAAAGGGGCGAAGTCCAATCCAGATTATTCACGACTTGCGCTTTATTGGGACCTTTATCGAAATCTAGAAATGATGACACTTGCTCACGAATATTTGAGACCCACTCGGCAACGGTGTCATTGCTATTTAAAGTACGTTCTTCGTTGCGACCCGATGGATCTCCCACTAAACCTGTGGCTCCCCCAACTAATGCAATTGGATTATGTCCTGCCAATTGAAAACGTCGTAAGACAAGAAGAACCACTAAATTTCCAACGTGCAGCGAGGCAGCGGTTGGATCAAAGCCTATGTACAGCGTGATGGGCTTCTTGAGCGCCTCTTGTAAGGCGCTTTCATCGGTCGATTGGGAGATTAATCCTCGCCAGCGCAGATCTTCTAAAAGATTCATGCCCTCATCATCTCGGAAAAAGCCTTGGATTTGTTGGCAATTTCCGTGCGTTGGTGCAATGTTTTTTTCATAGCCGCAGCAATCTGCTTGCGCACTTGCGAAGGAGCCGTGCCGCCAGAGGTTGTGCGTGAAGCGATAGCACCCTCAACAGTTAATACATCGCGAATTGAAGGATCTAATAACGGATGAATTGACGCAAATTGCTCGTCACTTAATTGATGAAGCTCAATTTTGTGTTTTTCGCACATCGCGACACACATACCCGCAGCTTCATGTGCCTGTGAGAAGGGGACATTTTTTCGAACTAAATAATCAGCTATTTCTGTTGCGAGAGAGAAACCCGTTGGCGCAGATAATTTCATCTTCTCGCGATCAAAATTCGTTGTTGCAATCATTCCTGATACTGCTGGAATAACTAGAAACAATGTATCTAAACTATCGAAAAAAGGTTCCTTGTCTTCTTGCAGATCGCGGTTATATGCAAACGGCAATCCCTTGAGCATAGTAAGTACCGAAACCAAATTACCAATGAGGCGAGCACTTTTGCCACGCGCTAGTTCAGCCATATCTGGATTCTTCTTCTGCGGCATTATTGAGGAACCAGTTGAATATTGGTCAGAAATTTTTGCCCAAGCAAACTCGGTAGATCCTAAAAGAGTCCACTCTTCACCGATTCTAGACAGATGAATACCGATCAGTGAAGTAATAAACAGAGCCTCTGCCACATAATCACGATCGCTCACAGCATCAATACTGTTTTCAAAAGTGTTTTCAAATCCTAGATTCTTGGCCGTAAATTCAGGATCTAGTGGTAACGATGATCCTGATAACGCCCCAGCACCTAAGGAACTAACGGATGCTCTGTGATACCAATCATTGATTCGGGAAATATCTCTGCTGAACGCGTGAGCATGCTTAGCGATTTCGTGTCCGAAGGAAATTGGTTGTGCATGCTGAATGTGAGTAAAACCAGGAGCCGGATCATCTATATATTCACTCGCTTTTTTCAAAATCACTTCAGTTAATTCAGTAAGCAAATTAGCCAAAGCAAGCATGTGATCGATGGCGAAAAGACGAAGGTCTGTCGTTACTTGATCGTTTCTAGATCGTCCCGCACGTAGCGATCCACCTAAAGGACCAAGTTTGGTAGTTAAACCACGTTCTAAAGCACTATGAACATCTTCATCTTCTTTGGTGGGCAAGAATTTCTGTGAAGCAACTTCTTCAATAAGTTCTTTTAGCGCTCCCCTAATTTTGGCTGAATCTTCTTTTGAAACAAGTGAAGATTTTTCAAGAACTGCTAGATGCGCTAAAGATGATCTCAAATCATAAGGAGCTAATCGCCAATCGAATCCAACACTTTGCGATAGAGCAAAGACAGCATCGGTCGGTTGCTCGGTAAAACGCCCACCCCAGAGTGCCACTTATTTTCTCCCAACTTTTGATCCGCGAGTGTTCTTAGCGTTAGCAAAGGCGAGAACTTCTTTGGCCAACTGCGCTCCACCTGTGGCTTTCTTTGACACAAGGATAATCGTGTCATCACCGGCAAGGGTTCCAATTACACCTGTGAGATTGGCGTGGTCTAAAGAACTTGCTAAAAATTGCGCCGCACCTGGTGGCGTATGTACCACTGCAAGATTGGCGCTGTGATCAACGGAAATTATCAGCTTCGATGGGACAGGGTTAACACGCGATAGAGCGTCATCTGAGGATTCGCGAATCTGATACACAGAAGAACCGTCTATATCTCGCCCACGAACCGCTCCAATTTCTTCTAGATCTCTACTCGCCGTTGCTTGAGTTACTCGAAATCCACTTTTTTTCAGATGCACAACTAAATCAGTCTGTGAATGAATAAGACCAGATTTAATCAATGCAATTGCCTTGGCTCTGCGCCCAGAAACATTGTGTGAATTAATAGACATTCGACATAACCTCCTTGAATTTTTTAATGAACAGATCGATTTCCTTCTCAGAAATATTCAATGCCGGAGCAATGCGAATCGTGCTCGGATTTGCGGCATTAACTAACACTCCAGAATCTTGTAGTAACTGAGCGATCTGAGCTGAATTCTGGTGAGACAATTCGATTCCGATGAGCAAACCTGCGCCCCGCACTTCGGCAACACCAGCAGTTGATCGAAGGGCAACCGAGATATATTTGAAATCGTTTTTACACTTAGACAATATTTTGTTCTTCTCAATCCATTTGATCGCCGCAATTGAAGCTGCTGTGGTGACTGGGTTGCCTCCAAATGTAGAACCATGATCACCAGGAACAAATAATTGTGAAGATTTTCCAACTGCAATCATGGCCGCAAGTGGTAAACCTGCGCCCAAACCTTTAGCGACAGTAATTACATCAGGTGTGATTCCTGAATACTCATATCCAAACCATTGACCTGTGCGTCCTATTCCGGTTTGAACTGCATCTATTGCCAATAAAACGCCGTGAACCGTGCAAATTTCGCGTATCTCCTTCAAGTAGTTCTCTGGCGGAACAATCACACCAGCTTCTCCCATAATCGGTTCGATAATAACCATCGCAGTTCTTGAATTAATGGCTCGTCTGGCTTTCTTGATATCGCCGAATGGAATGTGCTTAATGTTTTTGAGTATCGGAGTGAATGCAACCTTTTTTGCACTCTGTCCTGTGAGCGATAAAGACCCCATAGTTCGGCCATGAAAAGAACCATCCATAGCAACAATTCTTGTGCGGCCTGTTTTTCTCGATAACTTTATTGCCGCTTCATTTGCTTCCGCTCCTGATTGCGCAAAGAAAACTCGCGAATCCTTTTTCCCGGTGAAACGAACCAAAATCTGCGCTAATTCGATCGCATTGGGATGAGAGTAAAAATTACTCACATGTGACAATGTCTTAATCTGGCGGTTTACAGCTGCGACAACAGCGGGATGAGCATGACCCAAAATGCTAGTTGCGATCCCACCCAACATGTCTAAGTATTTAACTCCGTTGGCGTCTTGAACTATGCATCCTTTTGCCTTCACGAGAGTTATTGATGGCACTGAGTAATTACTCATTAAATTCTTGGACCAAAGAACGCTGTAATCCTTGTTCTTCATGCGTACACCAAAGTTCCACCGCTGCCATCAAGGGCCGCTGCAAAACTAGTTTCGTCAGTTCCATCGATTATTCGAACTGAATTCGCTCCTGCAGCAATCGCTTCGAGAGTTGCATCAACTTTGGGCAACATACCATCAGCGAATGTAAGTTTTAGTTCAGCGAGTTCGTGGGCTGATATTTTCTCAATAAGTGAACTCTTATCAGGCCAATTCTGATAAATCCCTGCTACATCAGTCATGATAATTACAGTTGAATTCGGATACGCACCTGAAATGGCGGCAGCTGCCAGGTCAGCATTGATGTTCAATCCGATTCCCCCTGCTACATCAACAGCTATCGGTGCAATCACCGGAACAATTTTCTGGAAAAGTAATTGATCAATTTTAGAAACATCCACTCGAAGTACGCGTCCTACTTTACCCAAACCATCTATGCCTTCAGCGAATATAACTTCAGATTGCTTGCCGGACATCGCCTGAGCTTTTACTCCGGCAAGAAGCAAATTATTAGCAACCTCTGGACCTACAACTTTCGATAGCACCTCATCCACAACTTCGAAGATTTCATCCGTTGTGAAGCGGTACCCATTAACAAAAATGCTTTCAATATTGCGATTCTTTAGTTCGGCATTGATCTGCGGTCCGCCACCATGAACAACGATTACTTGTTCGCCCTTCAATAAGACCGATTTAATTGCAGCAGCGAAAATACCTTGTGTGTCATTCATCGCATGGCCACCAAACTTAATAATGATCATGTGGAATACGCAGAGTTCTCATGTACGTAAGCATGGGATAAATCATTAGTTTTGATTGTCGCGCATGCAACGCCGACTTTCAGATCTATATCGATTACAACCAACCGTTGCTCAAAAGAAACTTTCGACTTATCAGCCCCCGGAGCACTCGAAGCACATACCTGTACTCCATTGAGAGAAACATCAATAATGTTAGGATCCATAAAGGCATCTGCGGTTCCAACAGCGGCCAACACTCGACCCCAATTTGGATCTCCCCCAAATATTGCGGCCTTGAGTAAGTTGTTCCTGGCGCATGCTCTTCCAACATTAACTGCATCGCTTTCAGAGCGAGCATTAGAAACATTGATTTCAATGGTTTTGGTAGATCCTTCGGCATCGGCAATTAATTGATCTGCCAAGGATGAACACGTTTCCTCAAGCATAGATGCGCATTGCTCCTGAGTTAATTGAACTCCACTTGCACCAGATGACATGAAAAGAATGGTGTCATTGGTGGAGGTACATCCATCAGAATCTATTCGGTTAAAGGTACTATCCACCGTTTCTTCAAAAATTTCCTTAGCATCAACCGGCAAAAGGGCGTCAGTTAAAATAACACAGAGCATCGTTGCCAAAGCCGGTGCCAACATTCCAGCGCCTTTGGCAATTCCACTGACCTGAACTCCATTCGCATTCAGATTAACGATTTTTGGGACAGAATCCGTGGTCATAATCGCATGTGCACAATCCAACACGGAATCATTAGATAAGTTCTTCGAAAGCACATCTAATCCACTCAAAATCTTATCCATAGGCAAAAACTCACCGATCATCCCTGTCGAACAGATGAAAACTTCAGAAGATGAATGATTGAGTAACTTTGCAACGTGCTCAGCTGTTGCGTGCGTATCTTGAAAACCTTTTGGCCCAGTACAAGCATTAGCGCCACCGGAGTTCAGAACTACTGCTTTAACGACAGAGCCTTTAATAACTTCTTTACTCCATAAAACTGGAGCGGCTACTACTTGATTGGAAGTGAAAACTGCTGAAGCCCATTGTGAAGGACCTTCATTAACAATTAAAGTCAGATCCTTATCTCCCGAACTCTTTAAACCTGCAGCTGTTGCTGAAGCAACAAATCCCTGAGGCAGCTTCACGTTCCGAGTCCATCCGTGGACAAACCGGAACCTTCATGGAAACCACACATCAAATTGGCATTTTGAATGGCCTGACTCGCTGCGCCTTTACCTAAATTATCCAAAGCCACACTTATAACCAGTCGTTGCACATGTTCATCAACTGCAACCTGGATTTGGACTTTATTGGAACCTGTTAATGAACCAGTCTTAGGCATTTGACCAAGTGGTAGAACATCTACGAAATATTCATCTTCATAAAACTTTGCATAGGACGCATTTACTTCTTCCGTTGAAATAGTTGAAGTCAATCGTGCGGTAATCGTCGATAAAATTCCCCTAGGTATAGGAGCCAAGATTGGAGTAAAGGAAATTTTGAGATCTTTGCCTGAGGCATTGCTTAACGCTTGTTCCACTTCAGGCGTATGTTGGTGGATACCCCCAAATTTATAGGATGTTAAAGAGCCCATCACTTCACTAGCTATGAGATTAATCTTTGCACTTCTGCCAGCTCCAGTTGTTCCTGAAGCCGCAACAACTACGACATCTGAAACATCTATGAAATCTAAAGCTGGAAGCAATCCAGTGATAATTGATGTTGCATAGCAACCCGGATTTGAAACCTGCACACTCTTAGAAATTTTTTCTCTTTGTCCTGGAATTTCAGGCAAACCATATGTCCATACCCCAGCATGCTCTCCGTCATAGTACTTATCCCATTGGGCTGAATCATTGAGTCTAAAATCTGCTCCGAGATCAATAACCTTTGTATGACTAGGAATATTTCTTACAACACTGGCTGATTGACCATGTGGCAGAGCGATAAAAACAACATCAACCTGATCAAAGTTTACTTCTTCGATCGCTACGAATTTTTGGTTTTGGTAAGTATTTAAGTGCGGATGAACAGATGTAATTAGTTCTCCTGCATTGCTATGGGCACTTACTTGAGTAACCAGTAAATGTGGATGAGTTGCCAATAATCGCAAGAGCTCGCCCCCTGCGTAACCACTGGCACCGATAACTACTGTCTTCATGATTCCAGCCTAGCCAGAAATGACTAATTATGCAATTTTATGCATAATTATGCAGTTCGTACCACCGCACCACAACGCTTTGATGCCAGACTGGTGGCTGATTCGCGCATCGCAGAAACTTCTTCACTGGTGAGGGTGCGATCTGGTGCCCTAAAAGTCAGAGTGAAAGCTAAGGAAACTTTCCCATCTCCCACTTTGTCGTATCGATCAAAGAGAGAGATAGATTCAAGTAGATCTCCGGCACCCTCCACCAAAGCACTTTGAACCTGCAGCGCAGTAACGGAGGAATCAACAATCAAAGCAACATCTTGCATCGCAGCAGGCATCACGCCAACCCTATGAGGGCGAACCATCTCGGACTCTGGCAGTGCTCCTAAATTAATTGCGAATGCACTGGAGCGGGCAGGCAAGTTGTATTGACTAAGAATGCGCGGATGAATTTCTCCTGCATGTGCAACAACTTTTCCATCCACGATAAGTTCAGCGCAACGTCCCGGATGCCAGGGCGCTAGATCTGAACGCTTCACTTCATAATCTAAATGAGCGAGCTCCAGAATTTCTTGTGCAAACGCTATTGCATCATTCCAACCGTAATCTGCCGATTTTCCTTGCCAAGAATCTTCTTCCTTCTTGCCTACCATCAAACCTGAAACCATCTCAGCTTGTTGCGGTGCGGAAGCAAATATCTTAGAAATTACATCTGCAGAAGGACGCTTTGCAACGTCAGGACTAACTGAAGCTTCCAACTTTTGTGAACTTCTAAAAATTGACCCCATCTCAAAAATCGCAAAACTCTTAGCGCCTCGACTGATGTTTCGAGCCGCAACTTCTATCAAACCTGGAATTAAATGAACTCTTAGTAGTGGATTTTCATCCGACATCGGGTTGGCAATTGCATACGTAGCCGCGCGAGGGCCAACAAAGCCCATGTCATCTATTGTCTTCTGGTTTGTAAAGGGGAAAGTTAAAACTTCAGCAAATCCTCGATTGGCTAAGTACTGCGCAATAACCCGACGTCGTTTTTGTAAGGATGTTAAGGATGCGTGCAAAGGCCGATTCGGAAGTATCGAAGGTATAGATTCATATCCAATAATGCGTGCAACTTCCTCTGCGATATCAGATGTATTCATTAAATCCGCTCGCCATGATGGTGGATCGATAACCCACTTCTTCTCATCCACATCGCAGCCCACTACACGCAAAGTTCTGGCAACTTCTTCAGGTTTTACTTCAAAACCTAGGATCTTTGAAACGTCATGAGGATCTATGCTAAAAGTTGGTGGAAACTTAGCCTCACCAGTAAATGCTGTTTCAACATGTTGCGCCGAACTATTTTCAGTCAATAATTGAACAAAACGTGCCGAGGCGAACTCCGCTAGCGAAGGATCAACTCCGCGTTCTAATCTGCGTGATGCTTCTGAAGATAACTTATGCCGGCGGGAGTTTTGAGCTACGGCAATTGGATCAAAGCGCATCGCTTCTAGTGCGATTTCAGTTGTGCTTTCAGATATTTCAGAGGAAGCACCACCCATGGTTCCGGCTAACGCGAGATGCTTTTCCTCATCTGTAACCATCAAATCCATAGGATCCAACATGCGAATCTGTCCATCTAAAGTTGTGAACTTTTCAGCCTTACCTGCACGCTTTAGATGCAAGCTTCCTTTTATTTTGTGTCGGTCAAATGCGTGTAGCGGCTGACCTAATTCCAGCATGACATAGTTCGTTACGTCGACAACTAAAGAAATAGATCTCATACCCATTTTTTCAATTCGACGACGCATCCACACAGGAGTTGAGGCGCTGGAATCAAAATTCGACATCGTTCGAATATAGAAAATTGACGCACAATTCTTATCATCGATTTTGGGCTGCACGCCTTTGCCAGTGTTTGCAAAGGACAAGGTGCGCAAAGCTTGCACTGGATCAGTAAATTTCAGATCAAATGCTCCCGCTATTTCACGAGCCACTCCCCTAATGCTGAGTGCATAGCCACGATCAGGGTTTACTGCGATATCAAATATGACATCGTCAACTAACAAGGTTTGTCTCACGTCATCTTTTATTGAAACCTGGTTCTTGCTAAATGCCATAATGCCGGCGTGATCATCGCTTAAAGCCAACTCTTTTGCTGAGCAAATCATGCCATTGGAAGTTTTCCCATATGTCTCGCGCGCAGCTATTTGAAAGTCACCAGGAAGCACTGCGCCCGGCAAGGCCACTACAACAATGTCGCCAACATTGAAATTTGTTGCACCACATATTACGAAACGAGTCTGCTTCTCGCCGCAGTCCAAACCAACGTATCGGATTGGTTTCTTAAATTCAGTGATTTCTTCGATTGAGAGAACTTCAGCAAAAACTAATGAACCTTGAACATCTTTACCTTGCACAATTATTTCTTCAACCTCAAATCCAACTCGCACAAGACCTTGAGCGATGTCCTCTGCGGACAGATTCTTTGGAATTTCAACAAACTCTCTTAACCAAGACAATGGTGCACGCATTACAGCCCCACTCCGAATTGTCTTGTGAATCGCAAATCGCCTTCAACAATGTCATGCATATCTGTTATGCCGTGACGAACCATAAGAGTTCGTTCTAGCCCCATACCAAATGCAAATCCGCTGAACTCCTTCGTATCAATGCCGCACGTTTGTAAAACGCGCGGATTAACCATTCCACACCCACCCCATTCAATCCATCGACCATTGAAAAAGACATCGACTTCAGCACTTGGTTCCGTGAAAGGAAAGAAAGAGGGTCGCAAACGAGTTGTTACATCAGGACCAAACATGTACCGAGCAAAATTATCCAACGTTCCCTTCAAATGAGCCATAGTAATTCCACGATCAACTACTAAACCTTCAACTTGATGAAAAACCGGACTATGCGTGGCATCTAATTCATCGGCTCTAAAAGTTCTACCTGGGCATATGACATATATTGGCGGTTTTTTTGTAAGCATTGTTCTAATCTGTACGGGCGAAGTATGTGTTCTTAAAACCATTCCAGATTCCAATGGTTCTACGAAAAAAGTATCCTGCATGGTTCTAGCAGGATGGTCGGCTGGAATATTGAGAGCATCGAAATTGAGCCATCCTGATTCCAGCTCAGGACCTTCTTCAACAAAATAACCTTGTTCAATAAAAAAATCTGAAATATCATTTTTAATAATACTAATTGGATGCAAGCCGCCCTGATGATTTCGACGCACAGGCAAAGTGATATCAACGATTTCTTCGGCAAGCATTTTCTTATCGCGCTCATCTTCCAAACGCTTTGTTGCGGCTTCTAAAGAGTTGGCAATGGAAGCTTTCGCTTCTCCGACAAGTTTTCCTAATGAGATTTTTTCATCCGGTGAGAGAGATCCTAAAGAGCGAGACGCTCCAGAAATATATGACTTATCCCCCGTGTGAAGCAGACGTGCACTCTTTAAATCATCGAGAGTCGCGCAAGCCTTAAAGGCCGAATCAGCCGAGTCAACCCAACCTTGAATTTCTTGCGCATTCATGGAGGCGAGTCTAACGCCTCGTACTTTAGGAAGTTGGGATATTTGCTAGTTGATACATAACGATGCTTGCGGCAACAGATAGATTCAGGCTTTCTGCATTGCCGGGCATAGGAATTCTTACCGGAGTTATACGATCCTTTGACGCAGATAAACCTTTGAGATTATGCAAGCCGCGAGCTTCATTTCCAAATATTGCAACCACTGATCGATCCAAGGCAATCTTTGATAACGGTGTTTCTGCGGCAGTATCGAGCGCAACAAATGTGCAATCCCAATTTAGTATTTCATCCAAAGGCACTTCCTGGTAAACCGGTATGTGCCATAGTGATCCAACAGTACTTCGGACAACTTTTGGTGAATAAATATCAACGCTATTGGGCGATGTAATAACCGCCTCGAAGCCGAAAGCATCTGCTGAACGGATGATTGTCCCAGCATTTCCCGGATCTTGAACTTCACTGAGATAAATGAATTTGCTTTTAGTTGCTGGCTTTAGACTTTCAATCGAATTATTTGGAATCTCACAGACTGCAATCAAACCCTGCGGGGTAACGGTGTCTGACATAGTTCTTGCGACGTCATCTGAGATGCTCAGAACTTCACATTGAGCTTGATCTAATACTTCTGAATACTTTTCTAAAGCGCTATTTGTCACGTACATGGTTTGTAACTGTGGTCCTGTAGAAGAACTCAACGCCTCGCGAACACATTGAATACCTTCTGCGATAAAAAGCCCTGATTCACTTCGTTCTTTAGAACCTCTAGAACTGATAAGAGCCTTAACTCTCCCAACATGTGGGGAATTAAGGCTCTCAATCATGATTCTATTTATGCAGATGCAAGACTCTTACGAGCCACATCAACAAGTGCTTTGAATGTAGCTGGATCATTAGTAGCTAAGTCAGATAGTATGCGTCGATCGATTTCTACTCCTGCGCTCTTTAATCCCTGAATTAAACGGTTGTATGTCAAACCATTTTCACGGCTTGCAGCGTTGATGCGCTGAATCCACAATTGACGGAAGTCACCCTTTTTGTCCTTGCGGTCATTGAAGGCATAAACCATTGAGTGTGTAACTTGCTCTTTAGCCTTTGTGAAAAGACGGGAACGTTGTCCACGATAACCACTTGCGCGTTCAAGAGTTGTACGACGCTTCTTTGCTGCGTGAACACCACGTTTTACTCTAGCCATTTAATTCACGCTCCTTACTTCAGCCCAAGCATGCGCTTGGCTGTAAATGTAGTTGACGGCTTTGCTGCTGACTCATTGCTCAAGCGACGTGTAACACGTGAAGACTTATGCTCAAGGAGGTGGCGCTTGCCAGCACGTTCGTGCATAACTTTTCCGGTTCCTGTGATGCGAAAAGTCTTCTTCGCCCCACTGTGAGTTTTCATCTTTGGCATTGTGCTCTCCTTAGTTCGGTTTCTCTTTACGCTTCTTCTTTTGCAGCTGCTAGCTCTTTAGCTTTGCGGGCTGCGCGTTGTTCAGCAACTGCTTCTGTCTTCTTCTTCGTCGGTCCTAATACCATTGTCATGTTTCGACCTTCTTGTTTAGGGGCGAACTCCACAAAGGCAAATAGTGCAACATCTTCTGCAAGACGTTGTAGCAATTTGTAACCAAGTTCTGGTCTTGTCTGCTCTCTTCCGCGGAACTGCATCGTTACCTTCACCTTGTCGCCACCTTTGAGGAACTTCTCGATATGAGCACGCTTAGTCTCATAATCGTGATTTTCGATCTTTGGTCGCATGCGCACTTCCTTGACCACAATGTGGGTCTGGTTCTGACGCGCTTCCCGAGCTTTTTGTGCGATTTCGTACTTGTACTTTCCGAAATCCATAATCTTGCAAACGGGTGGATTGGCATCTGGTGCAATCTCAACTAAGTCAAGACCGACTTCATCTGCCATCTTCAACGCGGTATCGATATCTACAACTCCAACTTGATCACCGGTATGACCGATGAGTCGAATTTGAGGTGTGCGAATTCGATCATTAATGCGCGGTTCAGTGCTGATTTGTGCTCCTTCGGTTAAGTGCAAACGCTTTGTGTGTTGCAAGCGCTACAAGAAAAACACCGCAAGGAGAATTGGATGAAACCAATTCATAACCCTGACAAACCAACTCGCCGTAGCGATGGAGGTGGGAGCGGTACTCCTCTTGCAGTAACTATGCAGTCACTGGTCTGAGGTGAAGATTACCCGAGAAGGGGTGAAAGGCGAAATTTACGCTTAAGCACCCATGGCATGTACGCCACCATCGACGTGAATGATCTCCCCCGTAGTCTTGGGAAACCAATCGGAGAGCAGAGCTACAGCGCCTTTTGCGGCGGGCACAGCATCTGTGACATCCCATTGAAGAGGTGCTCTCTCATTCCAAACCTTCTCAAATTCATCAAAACCTGGAATTGATTTAGCAGCCATGGTGCGAATAGGGCCCGCTGCAATGAGATTTACACGAATGTTTTTAGGTCCAAGATCTCTTGCGAGATAGCGAGAAGTTGATTCCAATGCAGCTTTAGCAACACCCATCCAGTCATACTTTGGCCATGCGACAGTTGCATCAAAATCCAAACCAACTACAGAAGCGCTGTCTTTAAACAACGGCACACACGCCATCGATAAAGACTTCAAGGAATACGCAGAAACATGCATGGCAGTTGCCACATCTTCCCAGGTGGTATTTAAGAAATTACCACCGAGTGCGCCCTCTGGTGCGAAACCAATTGAATGAACAACTCCATCTAGGTGTGGAACGTGTTCAAGAACTCTGTTTTGCAGTGAATCAAGATCTCCTTGATTGGTTACATCCAATTCAATTACTGGCGCAGGATTTGGAAGGCGCCCAGCAATGCGTGTGGTCAAACTAAGTACACGACCATATGAAGAGAGCAGAACATTAGCCCCCTCTTCTTGAGCTATTCGAGCAATATGAAAGGCAATCGATGCATCAGTTAAAACACCAGTTACTAAAATATTCTTGCCGCTGAGCAAATCCATTTAGTGCCCCATTCCTAGTCCGCCATCAACAGGAATTACAGCACCCGTTATGTATGCCGCTTTTTCTGAAGCAATAAAAGATACAACTTCTGCGATCTCTGTAGCATCGGAGAATCTGCCAAGAGGAATCGACTCTGCAATCTCTTGTCTACGCTTGTCGCCTAATTCTGCTGTCATATCGGTTTCAACAAATCCTGGAGCAATCACGTTAGCCGTAATGCCACGACTGCCCAATTCGCGTGCGAATGATCGAGCCATGCCGATTAGTCCTGACTTACTTGCCGAATAGTTAACTTGACCAGCAGAACCCAATAATGCGACAACTGAACCAATAAATATCAGGCGACCTTTTTTGATTTTAAGCAAACCTTTGGTTCCGCGTTTGGCAACCCGAAACGCACCAGTTAAATTCGAATCAATGACTGCTTCAAAATCTTCATCAGACATGCGCAGCACAAGTGCGTCCTTCGTTATTCCTGCATTACATACTAAAACTTCTGGAATCCCCCAAGATGTTTCAATAAGAGTGAATGCATCATCAACGCTCTGGGTAGATGTGACGTCAATTGCCACACAATCAAAACCTGGTACTGACGCACCGGAACGAGAACCAATAACCACCTGAAAACCATCTTGCAACAAAGTATTGGCGATAGCTAAACCAATCCCTCGATTTCCCCCAGTTACGAAGGCGATAGGTTTTTGCGACATGCGAGAAATCTACTGGCTACTCTCGCGTAAAGTGAATTTCATCTGGCACCGTGTCTGCTCCTCGCCTAGAATCAACGCATGGCTAACGAAGAAGATGTTTACGACATCACCAGTGCTCAGAAATCTTTAAGCTCTGATCAACCTGGGCGTCAACGCCGTTATTTTATTTCAATGATGGTCCGAACAGCTTGCTTTATTCTCACAGTAATCCTGCCAAGCCCCTATCGTTGGATTGCACTAGCAGGTGCAGTATTTCTTCCATACGTCGCAGTAGTCGTTGCAAATGCAGGTCGGGAAACAATTCTTCCGGGCGCATCAATATTGAAAAAGAAACCACGTTCACTGTCATAAGTTAAGGTAATACCGTGGTTAAAGAACGGTACTCAATTCTCAAAACACTTATCGCGCTTTTGTTAGTGCTTTTATGTCTCTGGGCTGCACAGTGGCAATATCATCGCGGAGTTGACCGTCACGCCCGCAATACTTTGATCGTCGAACAATCTCAATTACCTGAAGTTAAATTGAGCGAACTCACCGGAAACTTAGATTCTTTCGAATGGCGAAAAATTTCTATCCAAGGCTCCTTTGACGATGCAAATCAAATCTTGCTTCGTAATCGATATAGCGAAGGCGTTTACGGTTTTGAACAACTCACACTATTTACTTTTGGAGAGAGAAAAATCTGGGTTGATCGTGGTTGGATCCAAGCGGGATCGAATGCAACTATTGCGCCATCGCTACAAAGAACAAATGAAAACATTGTGAATATAACGGGCCGCCTGCGATTAGATTCTTCTTTGCCTCAAGGAAAGTTTTTTGCCGTCTCAAACAACTCTCAGAGGGATTTAGTATCGCAATTAGATGCTCGAAAAGGAATTCAAACGGAAGATTTCTATATCGATCTTATTTCAGTTTCAGATACTTCAATGAATCCAGATGTCCCAGTTGAGTTGCCTGAACTCAGCGACGGTCCCCACATGGCATATGCATTGCAATGGATTTTCTTTGGCGCTTTAGTTGTTTATGGAAGACGTCTCATTCGCAAAACCGCTTAAATCTTGTCGCATATATAACTCTGAATACAATCCGCCAGCATTAAACAACTCTTCATGTTTTCCACGTTCAACAATAACTCCATTTTCAAGGACGATGATTTGATCCGCATCCTTTACTGTACTTAAACGATGCGCAATGACGATACTGGTTCTTCCCTTGAGTGCAGACTTCAAAGCTTGTTGAACCAGTGCTTCATTTTCGGAGTCTAAATGCGCAGTAGCTTCATCGAGAATTACAACTGATGGAGATTTTAGAAGTAAACGTGCAATAGCTAAGCGTTGTTTCTCACCCCCTGATAAACGGTGACCACGTTCTCCAACAAGTGTTTCAAAACGACTTGGAAGCGATTCAATTAATTGCCAGATTTGTGCAGATCTACAAGCCTCTTCCATTTCGGCTTCAGTTGCATCATGTTTGGCGTATCTCAAATTTTGGGCAATGCTTTCATGAAATAAATGGGCATCTTGTGTAACAACACCTATTGCGCCACGAAGAGAATCAAGAGTTAGATCTCGTACATCAATTGAATCAATTTCGATACTGCCACTGGTAACGTCATAGAGTCGTGGTAATAAAGCACTGATGGTTGTTTTACCTGCCCCAGATGGTCCAACGATTGCCGTGAAACTTCCTGCCGGAACCTCAAATGAAATACCTTTCAAGATCTCTCCACTTTGTATCTGTTCTTCTTTGGCTGCTGACTCCAATGAGGCAAGTGAGATTTGATCCGCGCGCGGATATGAGAAATGAACATCTTTAAACTCAACGCTAGGAATCTTGCTCGCCAGCAACTGAGCGTCAGCTTTATCTGTCACCATCGGCACTAGATCTAATACCTCGAAAACTCTTTCAAATGAAACGAGCGCTGTCATTACATCGATTCGCACATTTGATAAAGCAGTTAATGGTCCATACAAACGAGCCAACAGAGCCGTGATTGCCAACAAAGTTCCAACAGTCACAGTTCCATTTAAAGCAAGGTGCCCACCTATTCCATAAGCAAAGGCGGTGGCAACTGCTGCAACGCTGGTGAGAGCAATGAAGAATATTCGATTGAGCATCGCCATTGAGATGCCAATGTCTGCTACGCGTCTAGCCCGTGAACGAAAAAATTCATTTTCATGACCGGGTTCTCCGTATAGGGCAACTAACATCGCACCCGAAACATTGAATCGTTCTGTCATCGTTGAGGACATAGCAGCGTTTAGATTGAAAGAATCCCGCGTGAGAGCCTGTAGTTTGCGACCTACCCATTTAGTGGGAATCAAAAAAACAGGCAAAAGCACAAGTGAAACCAGAGTGATCTGCCAAGAAAGAAACAACATGGTTGTTGTGACCAAAATTAACGTAACAACATTGCTTAAAACTCCGGACAAAGAAGATGTAAAGGCTTGCTGTGCACCGATCACATCCGAATTAATTCGAGATATGAGTGCACCGGTCTGAGTCCGCGTGAAGAACGCTATCGACTGTTTTTGAACATGTGCGAAAACTTGTGAACGTAAGTCATAAATCAAACCTTCTCCGATTCGAGCAGAGAACCAACGACCTACGATGCTCATAAAAGCATCAGCCACGGCAAGCAAGCCCACGATGAAAGCTAACTGAGTGATTAGTTCGCCATTTTTTGGAATAACTCCATCGTCAATTAACTTACGAAGAATCAAAGGTGTCGCAACAACTAAGAAAGCATCGATTACGACTGTAAACAAAAAAATTGAAAGATACATTTGATATGGCCTTGCGAAAGCAAAAATTCTCTTGACGGTTCCTGCTTTTAGTTTTTGTTCCTTAACTGAAGGGTCAGCAGTCATGGACCGGTGGGTCATCCACGCTACCTGCATGGACATACTTAGACCGTAAAGCCCAATGCTCTTAGTTGTTCGCGACCTTCATCAGAGATTTTATCCGGACCCCAAGGTGGCATCCATACCCAGTTTATTTTCACATCGGTAGTCATCCCTGCAAGTGCTTGTCTGGTTTGATCTTCAATTACATCTTGGAGCGGGCAAGCCGCAGATGTCAGAGTCATATTTAAAACTGCAATATTTGCTTCATCGACCATCACGTCATAAATCAAACCCAGATCAACAACATTGATTCCTAGTTCAGGGTCGACAACATCTTTCATTGCCTCAGTCACATCATCAACACTTGTTGTCATTTCTTCAAACCCTTCTATATCTGGCTTAGTTTAGTTCTTTTTTTGAGCTTGTACTGACGCATCCTTAAAGGCCATCCAGCCTAATAATGCACACTTAATACGAGCCGGATATTGAGATACACCTGCCAGGGCTACAGCATCCTCCAAGATTGATTCATCTGGCTGACCACTGCCTTTGCTCTGCATAAGCTGAACAAAATTATCGAAAACTACTTGTGCATCATCTAATTTCTTGCCAATCATTAAGCCACTCATGATGGATACGCTTGCTTGAGAAATAGAGCATCCGAGCCCATCCCATGAAACTGATTGAACTATCGATCCATCCAAAGTTAAATTCAATGTAATTTCATCCCCGCAACTCGGATTGATGTGGTGAACCTGAGCGTCATAGGCAGCAGCGAGACCTTTGTTTTCTGGATGCTTGTAATGATCCAAAATAACTTCCTGGTAAAGGTTATCTAATTGCATTATTGTCCAAAATACTTTTTGGCATCTTTGACGCCAGCAACTAACGCATCAAGATCTGAATGATCGTTATACAAATACAGAGATGCTCGAGTTGTTGCTGGAACTCCCAGTGCTCGGGTCAACGGCCAAGCACAATGATGACCTGTTCTGACCGCAATACCGAGACTATCTAAATACTGACCAAGATCGTGGGGGTGAATTCCTTCAACAGTAAAAGAAACTATTCCTCCACGCAATGCTCTATCTAATGGCCCCACTATTGCGATGCCCTCAATTTTTCCAAGTTCAGTTAATAAGTAGGAAGTTAGTTCTTCTTCATGCTTGTGTATGGCATCCATACCAACATTTTGAAGATACTTAAGAGCTGCGCCCAACCCAACTACTTGCGCCATGTTGGGAACGCCAGCTTCAAATTTTCTAGGAGCTTCGGCCCATGTCGCATCAGTCATGGTTACATTTTCAATCATTGATCCACCGAATAAAAATGGCGGCAATTCATTTAACAAATCATATTTTCCCCACAAAACTCCAACGCCAGTTGGACCTAGAGCTTTATGACCTGAAAACGTTAAAAAATCTGCTCCCAATGTGCGAACATTGACAGCTGCATGCGGAACTGATTGACACGCATCAACGATAACAACTGCTCCGACTGAATGCGCCTTCTTAATTATTTGTTCAAGATTGTTAATCGTTCCCAGAACATTGGATTGCTGGGTTATAGCAACAATCTTAGTTTTATCGGTGATTAATGAATCAATATTTGATTCATCCAGTCGTCCATCCGCTGTTACTCCGAACCACTTAAGCGTTGCGCCACTGCGCTTTGCTAATTGTTGCCAAGGAATCAAATTCGCATGGTGTTCCATTTCTGAGACAACAATTGTGTGCTCTGGCCCTATTGCAAAACGACTGCCCGGCTCAGCATTGCTAAAAGCATAAGCAAGAAGATTTAATGATTCGGTGGCACCTTTTGTAAATACAATCTCTTGCGAATCGGCGCCAAGAAAATCTGCAACAGTTTCGCGGGCGGCTTCAAAGAGCTCGGTTGCTTCTTCAGCTAACTGATGAGCACCGCGGTGTGCTGCGGCATTGTGTAATTTGTAGAAATCCATTTCAGCATCTATTACAACCTGGGGCTTTTGACTCGTCGCACCACTATCTAAATAAATGAGCTTTTTGCCGTCACGAATAGTTCGCAAAAAGATTGGGAAATCTTTGCGGATCTTCGTGACATCAAGAGTCATAATTACAGACTAATTACCGACGTATTCGGCATATCCTTGCGCTTCTAGCTTGTCTGCTAACTCCGGACCGCCTTCTTCAACTACGCGTCCGTTTGCAAAAACATGCACGAAATCTGGTTTGATGTAACGCAGGATGCGTGTGTAGTGCGTGATGAGAAGTACTCCTAAGTTATTTGAATCTTTTGCGCGGTTAACGCCTTCAGACACAATACGTAGAGCATCAACATCTAGACCTGAATCGGTCTCATCTAAAATCGCAATCTTTGGCTTTAAGAGTTCAAGCTGCATAATTTCATGGCGCTTCTTCTCTCCTCCAGAAAAACCTTCATTAACGTTTCTCTGAGCAAAGCTTGGATCAATAGATAGAGCTTCCATTGCACCTTTTACTTCTGATACCCACGTGCGCAACTTTGGAGCCTCACCGCGAAGCGCCGTTGCTGCTGTACGCAAGAAATTAGATACTGAAACTCCTGGAACTTCAACGGGATATTGCATTGCTAGAAACAATCCAGCCTTTGCGCGTTCGTCAACACTCATTTCAAGAACATCTGCACCATCTAGTGTTACCGAACCACCAGTGATGGTGTACTTAGGATGACCAGCGATTGAATAAGCAAGAGTGGACTTACCGGAACCATTTGGTCCCATGATTGCGTGAGTCTCCCCTGACTTAATGACCAGGTCAACGCCCTTAAGGATTTCTACCGCACCGCTTTCGGTGTTTACAGAAACTTGAAGGTTTCGGATATCTAATGTGCTCATGGGTGACCTGTTATCTCTCGTTTTTGTTTGTGGACTATTTATCTGTGAAATGAACTTCTACGACATCATCGACGATGCTGACTGGGTAGGTTTTAACAGCGATATTGGCCGGCAATGTAAGTGCCTCGCCTGTGCGCAAATCAAACTCTGCTCCGTGTAGCCAACACTCAATTTTGAAATCTGTTACGTCTCCTTCAGACAAAGATGCCTCTGAGTGTGTGCACGTATCATTGATCGCAAAAACTTCGTTACCAATACGTGTTAAACAAAGATCCTCACCATTGATGTTTACTTTCACCGGCTTACGATCTCGCATCGCTGATAGCTTAATTGAACTCACCTTAAGCACCTGCCTTTACAAGTTCATCATCAATGCGCTGCATTAATCGATCTTGAATTTCGGAATCAGCAATCTCGGTGATGATTTCTGCAAAGAAACCTCGGACAACTAAACGACGAGCATCTTCTACTGAAATACCGCGTGACATCAAATAGAAAAGCTGTTCATCATCAAAGCGACCCGTAGTGCTTGCATGTCCTGCACCAACTATCTCGCCAGTTTCGATCTCTAAATTTGGCACTGAATCGGCGCGAGCTCCATCTGTGAGCAAAAGATTTCGATTAAGTTCGTATGTATCGGTTCCTTCTGCATTGGCACGAATGAAAACATCACCAATCCAGACTGTATGAGCCTTGTCTCCAGATAAAGCACCTTTGAAATTAACTCGAGACTTCGCATTAGGAACGCAATGATCAACAAATATTCGGTGCTCAAAGAACTGCCCAGCAGTTGCGAAGTACACACCAATTAAGTGAGCGTCTGCGCCAGGGCCAGTAAATTCAACTGTTGGAAGTAAGCGAACTACCGAACCGCCAATAGTGACAGTGATGGATTTAAACATCGCATCTTTATCAACTATGGCATGGTGCTTACCAACGTGAACAGTTTGAGAATCCCACTCTTGTAACGTCACAAAAGTGAGATTGGCGCCTGATTCAACTTTGAATTCAATCTCTTCTGCTAACAAGGTGTCCCCTGTATTGGCAAGAATAACAGTTGCCCGTGCATTCGATCCCACATGGATTAGAACACGCGAAAATTCAGCTGCATTAATTCCAAAAGTTTTTCTCGACAAATGAATTGGCGAGCTAACCTCTGTGTTTGCAGCGATTTTCAAAACTGCAACATCTGAGGAAAACTCTCGAACTCTGTTCATTACTGCGTCATCAGTTGTGCTTAAAGATGGCAAAAGCTCTCTTGAAATTCTCTCAAATGTAACTCCTGGAGTTACATCAGAGCGCAACGAAAGCGAACGATGCTCTGCAATTGCCGCAGAGCCATCGTGTAAACCCTTAAGGCGATTCAGTGGAGTAAAACGCCACGACTCTTCCCGCCCATGAGGCACCAAAATATTTGTGGTTAAAACACTCATTAACCAACAGCGCCTTCCATTTGAAGTTCAATCAAACGGTTGAGTTCAAGTGCGTATTCCATTGGAAGTTCGCGAGCAATCGGTTCAATGAATCCACGAACAATCATTGCCATTGCTTCATCTTCTGTTAGACCACGTGACATCAAATAGAACAATTGATCATCACTGATCTTAGAAACTGTCGCTTCGTGACCCATTGAAACATCGTCTTCTCGAACATCTACATATGGATATGTATCAGAGCGAGAAATCGTGTCCACAAGCAGCGCATCGCATTTGACGGTGCTCTTTGAATGATGAGCACCTTCTTGAATTTGCACTAAGCCGCGATATGAAGTTCTACCGCCACCACGAGCAACTGATTTAGAAATCACAGTTGAAGATGTATACGGTGCGGCGTGAACCATCTTTGCACCTGAATCTTGATGTTGTCCTTCTCCAGCGAATGCTAGTGAAAGTGTCTCACCTTTAGCGTGGGCTCCCATAAGAAAAATTGCTGGATATTTCATAGTTACCTTTGAACCAATGTTTCCATCAATCCACTCCATGGTTGCACCTTCGGCACATGTTGCTCGTTTAGTAACTAAGTTATAGACGTTGTTAGACCAATTTTGAATAGTTGTGTAACGAACTCGTGCACCCTTTTTCACAATAATCTCAACTACTGCAGAGTGCAGTGAATCAGATTTGTAAATAGGAGCTGTACAACCTTCTACATAATGAATGTAAGAATCCTCATCAGCAATGATTAAGGTACGTTCAAACTGGCCCATATTTTCAGTGTTGATACGGAAATATGCCTGCAAAGGAATCTCTACGTGTACTCCCTTAGGAACATAAATAAATGAACCACCAGACCACACAGAGGTATTCAACGCAGCAAATTTGTTATCGCCAACTGGGATTACGGTTCCGAAATATTCTTTGAATAATTCTGGGTGGTCACGCAATCCTGAATCCGTATCAAGAAAAATCACACCTTGCGCTGCAAGATCTTCACGAATCGAGTGATAAACAACTTCAGATTCGTATTGAGCAGCAACACCTGAGACCAGACGTTGTTTTTCCGCTTCAGGAATACCTAAGCGATCGTAGGTATTTTTAATATCTTCTGGAAGGTCATCCCATGTTTGTGCTTGCTTTTCAGTTGAGCGCACAAAGTATTTGATTGTGTCGAAAAAGATTCCGGATAAATCTGATCCCCATGATGGCATTGGCTTCTTTTCAAACAGGGCTAAACCCTTAAGACGTAGATCGAGCATCCACTGTGGTTCGGACTTCTTCGAAGAGATATCGCGGACAACGTCTTCGTTGATACCCCGCTTGGCGTTATCGCTCTTCTCATTCTTATCTGCCCAGCCGTATTCGTAATTACCAATTCCTTCTAGTTCTGGATGGGCGATTGTCATGAGCGACCTCTCTTAGTAGTTAACGAACGAGCCGTTTTTGGAACAAAAGTTGTGCACACACCATCGCCATGAGCGATGGTTGCTAATCGTTGAACATGAGTACCGAGGATCTCTGAGAAAGCACGAGTTTCGGCTTCACATAATTGTGGGAACTCTGCTGCAACGTGTGCGATCGGGCAATGGTGCTGGCAAATTTCTTCTCCATGCACCTTTTCAACAACACTTGCTGCATAGCCCTGTTCAGTTAGAAACGAGGCCAATGCATCGCTCTTTTGAGATTTTTTCACAATTGATAGGGACGCCTTTTTAATAATGTCATCGGCGCGAGATTCTGCGAATGCTTTGATGCTTTCCTCTCCCATTTGAGCGGACATGAATTTCAAAGCAGCTACTGCTAAATCATCATAGGAATGTTCAAATTTTTCACGACCGTTATCAGTCATCACAAAAACTTTTGAAGGTCTACCGCGACCGCGAACAAGTGCTGCGTGTGGTTCGCGCGCTTCTAAAACTCCATCCAAAACAAGGGCGTCTAAGTGGCGACGAATTCCTGCAGGAGTAAAACCAAGCTTTTTCGAAAGGGCAGCAGCAGTTGATGGTCCATTTTCTAGGATTTGGCGAGCCACGGCATCGCGTGTACGCACGTCATCGGAAGGTGCTAATCCTGCGGCTATTTTCACAACACTATTGTGTCGTAAATCAATGATTCTTACCACTCGAGGCACGCCTGCAATTGGCATCTTCAATCATGCCTGCCAATCTAGGCTAAGCCCATGAGCGAATTTGCCCGTAAATGGTTGGTGGCAATTCTGCGAATTCTCCTAGTTTTCCAAGTGGGAATTGTTCTCACCGGTGGCATCGTTCGACTCACAGGCTCAGGCCTTGGCTGTCCTACTTGGCCGGAGTGTGTTGAAGGTTCATACACCCCAGTGGAAGATCAATTCGAAGGTTTTCGTGCGTGGATTGAATTTGGAAATCGATTACTAACATTTGCACTCGTGCTCGCCTGCATACTTTCGATTCTTGCCGTATTGCTGAGTAAACAAAAAGAATTGCGACTACTAGTTCTTGGTCAATTCGCTGGAATATTTGGACAAGCTGTTTTAGGTGGCATCACGGTGCTTACAGATTTGCATCCATTGCCTGTAGCAGGTCACTTCATACTTTCAATCATCTTAATCGCTGGTGCGCAATCACTACTGACAAAAGCGAAGACTCCATACGAGCGAATCACACTTGGTAAAAATACACTCCACGCACTAGGTCGAGGCCACGTGGTTCTTACGTTCCTAGTTATTGTTGTTGGAACATTGGTGACAGGTTCTGGTCCCCATGCCGGAGATGCTGCCGCCCCACGTTTTGATTTTGATTTCCGTACAGTGGCTTGGTTACACGCAGACTTGGTCATTGCATTATTAGGCCTATCCCTCGCCTACTTCATTTTTACCGCGACTCCTTCTCATACAAAACGCTTGCTCAAATTCTTCTTCCTTGCAGCACTAATTCAAGGGGCAATTGGATATATTCAATACTTCCTGGATTTGCCAGAATTAATCGTTGCCATGCATATGCTCGGATCCACATTGGTGTGGATCAGCGCATGGAAAGTATGGCTATCCGTTTCAAGACAACCAAAAGAGAGTGAATTGAATCGATGAGCACTATTGCAAATTGGAGTAAAGAAGATGATCTAGTAATTGCCCATGCACGGGCACTTGCTATGGATGCGGTGCAGAAGGTGGGCAATGGCCATCCTGGAACCGCAATGTCTCTGGCACCTGTTGCATACTTACTCTTTCAGCATCACTTAATTCACGACCCTAGTGATCCTAAATGGATTGGTCGCGACCGTTTCATTCTGTCTTGCGGACACTCATCAATGACTCTCTACACACAGCTCTTTCTAAGCGGATACGGATTAGAACTAAAAGATCTTCAAGAGTTTCGAACATGGGGTTCACTCACACCAGGTCACCCAGAGTTTGCTCACACCGCCGGAGTTGAAATGACAACTGGACCTTTGGGTCAAGGTGTTTCAACCGCAGTTGGTATGGCGATGGCCGCGCGATTTGAACGTGGTCTCTTTGATCCTTTAACAACTGACGGCTCATCATTATTTGATCACAATGTGTGGGTCATTTGTTCTGACGGAGATTTACAGGAAGGCGTTAGCAGCGAAGCAGCATCTCTTGCAGGTACGCAGGCACTGGGTAATTTAAATGTTATCTATGACGATAATCGAATTTCAATCGAAGGCGACACGCACGTTACATTTACAGAAGATGTCTCTGCGCGATACCGCGCCTACGGCTGGCAAGTGATAGAAGTGTCGGCTCTTTCAAATGGTGATGTGGACTTAGTTAACTTAGATAAAGCGATGACACAGGCAGCTGCAAATCTAAAACAGCCAACAATGGTTAGATTAAAAACAGTTATTGCCTGGCCCGCTCCCCATGCACAAGGCACAGCTAAATCTCATGGTTCAGCACTCGGAGCAGAAGAAATCGCTGCAACCAAGGTCGAACTTGGTCTAAACCCAGAAGAACACTTTGCATTTCCACAAAGTTTGCTTGATCACGCACGTCTAGTAAAAAAGCGTGGCGCTGCAGCTCGAGGGCAATGGGACAAGAAATTTGATTCATGGAAAAAAGCACAACCCGACCGCGCGAAAACTTTGTCACGAGTTCTTTCTCAACAATTACCTTCAGATTGGGATTCCTTAATTCCAAGCTTTGAGGCTGGTAAAGAAATCGCTACTCGGAAAGCATCCGGTGATGTGATCAACGCTCTTGCGCAGAAACTTCCTGAAATGTGGGGCGGTTCTGCAGATCTAGCAGATAGCAATAACACCACAATTGAAGGCGGAGCTTCCTTTCTTCCCGCAAGTAGTTCTATGAAGGATGCGAATCCCTACGGGCGAATCATTCACTTCGGTATTCGAGAACATGCAATGGGATCAATACTCAATGGAATCGCTTTAAGTGGCTTAACAAAAGCATTTGCTGGAACATTTGCAGTTTTCAGTGATTACATGAGACCGGCTGTTCGATTAGCAGCCCTCATGAAACTACCTTCCACATTTGTTTGGACACACGATTCAATTGGATTAGGTGAAGATGGACCAACACATCAACCTGTTGAACACTTTGCGGCACTTCGTGCGATTCCTGGTTTAGATGTCATCAGACCAGCTGATGCCAATGAAGTTGCAGCGGCATGGCGTGTAATTATCCAACGGCGCAACGCATGCGGAATCTTACTTTCTAGACAAAATTTACCGGTTTTTGATCGCACGCAATATGGATCACTCGATGGCGTTGCACGTGGTGCTTACATTCTCAAAGAAGCAAGCTCCGCCCCACAAGTTATTTTGATGGCAACTGGATCAGAAGTTTCCTTAGCTGTAACGAGCGCGCAAGCCTTAGAAGCATCGGGTATTCCTACTCGCGTAGTCAGCGTTCCGTGCTTTGAATGGTTTAACGAACAAACACAAGCGTATAAGGATCAAGTTCTGCCTCCATCGATAAAAGCGCGTGTAAGTATTGAAGCAGGAATTGCTCAGGGTTGGCGTGATTACGTCGGCGATAACGGAGCTTCTATCTCCTTAGAGCATTACGGCGCATCAGCTAGTGCCAATGTTTTGTTTAAAGAATTCGGCTTTACCGTGGAAAATGTAATTGCAACCGTGAAGAAAATACTTTCTTGATTACACAAGAGATCTCGAAGGCGGGCACATCTATTTGGTTAGATGACTTATCGCGAGCAAAGTTAACTGGTGATGACGCTCAAAGTTTGCCATCTCGAATCGCCAATTCAGGCGTTGTGGGAGTAACAACTAATCCAAGTATTTTCAATTCAGCAATCACAGGATCCGCCGACTATGCCGCCGATATCGCCTCGATGAAATCCTTATCCCCCGAAAACATTGTTAAGAAATTAACTACTGATGATGTGCGCAACGCATGTGATCTCTTCGCAGATATCTATGCTCAATCTTTCGGTGTGGATGGTCGAGTAAGCATCGAAGTTGATCCGCGCCTGGCCCACGACACCCAGAACACAATTGATGAGGGCAAATCCCTCTGGGAAATAGTTGATCGCCCAAATCTTTTGATTAAAGTTCCAGCAACTAAAGCTGGCCTACCTGCCATTACCGAACTAATCGCAAGTGGAATCAGCGTTAATGTCACTTTGATTTTTTCTTGCCAACGCTATGAAGAAGTAATTGATGCTTTTATTCTAGGAATAGAGAAAGCACAAGAACGTGGCATTGATTTAACCTCAATTCATAGTGTGGCATCTTTTTTTGTTAGCCGAATAGATACATCAGTTGATCGCCAACTCAAAGAGATAAACACCCAATCAAGCCTTGAACTTCTTGGAAAAGCCGCGATAGCTAATGCCGTTCTTGCCTATGAACTCTTCCTATCGAAATCCGCATCTGCACGGTGGGACAAGTTAAACGCTGCTGGTGCGCACATGCAACGTCCATTATGGGCATCTACCGGCGTTAAAGATCCAGCTTATGACGACACTAGATATGTCATGGAATTAATTGCACCCTCTACGGTAAACACGATGCCGCAATCAACATTGGACGCTGTAATAGATCATGGCAAGTTTCATGGAAATACAATTACACCGGCCATCGAGAATTCACACATTACTCTCGCTGCTCTTTTAAAAACTGGAGTTTCACTCAATCACATCACCGATACCTTAGAAACAGAAGGAGTGGCTGCCTTTGCCAAAGCATGGCAAGCACTTTTAGATGATGTAGATAAGGTTCGTAATGCATGATTGAAGTTCGATATAGAAATAGCGAGCTAGTTGATCGGCAGTCACAACTATTCAAAAAGCTGTTGGACGCTCATGAACGACTCATCAAAAAAGACTTCACCATTTGGGGTTCAGAAGCCAGCGATGAGGCAAAAATTCGTATGGGTTGGATTGATCTGCCAACAGATTCTCGCGAGTTGCTTGCACAACTTGATGCACTCACAGCCAAGTTTCGACATCTGAACACAATTGTTTTATGCGGAATGGGTGGATCTTCTCTCGGTCCTGAAGTTATTGCACACACCTATGGCAAAGAGCTCATCGTGCTGGATTCAACTGACCCACATTACATTTCCCATTGCTTACCTGAAAATCTGGAAACAACACTTGTGATTGTTGGTTCAAAATCTGGTTCAACAATAGAGACAACCAGTCAGAAAGCGCTCTTCGAAAATCTATTTGAAGCAGCTGGCTTAGATAAGACTAGACACATGATTATCGTTACCGATCCAGATTCTCCCCTTGATATCGCATCGCGTAATTCTGGATTCACAGTTGTAAATGCCAACCCGAATGTGGGTGGTCGCTTTAGTGTTTTGGGCGCTTTTGGTTTACTACCTTCCGCATTTCTTGGCATTGATGTTTCAATTATTTTAGATAGCTCAGCAGATACAAAAGAAGCCTTGATTCGCGACCCATATCCGGCGCTCCTTACGGCCTATGCAATTATCACGGGAACCGTTCAATATTTTGGCATAACAGATGAAAACTCAAAAATGCCTGGGCTATCAGATTGGATTGAACAACTCGTTGCTGAATCCACAGGCAAAAATGGAGTTGGTCGCCTACCAATTGTTACCGATAAAGCAGGAGATTTTCTACCGCCAAAAACGCTAAGAGTCTCATTTGCATCCGATGCTGATTTGGTTATCACTGGAGATTTAGGTTCGCAATTCTTCTTCTGGGAATGGGTGACTGCACTCTTGGGTTCTGGTTTATCTATTGATCCCTTTAATCAACCAAATGTTCAAGAGTCAAAGCTAGCAAGTGGTTCACTGTTAGCAACATGGGGCGACTCTGTTCCAGCACTTAACAGTGTGGGTACGGATAAATCCATTGCGTTTTTTCAACAAGCAGATGATGTGAAATCTCTGCTATCTGTTTTTCTCAATGCCATCGCCGAGAATGGATACCTCGCCATAATGGCTTACGTGGATCGACGAGAAGATGCGCAACTTATGCAACTTCGAAACATCATTGCGCACAAAACTTCCAAGGCTGTAACTTTTGGATGGGGGCCACGGTTTTTACATTCAACAGGGCAATATCACAAGGGCGCACAAGCCAATGGATCTTTCCTTCAAATAACAGCGGAGAGTGATGTGGATTTTGTGATTCCAGGTAAAGACTTCACTTTCAAAACACTCATTGCAGCCCAGGCCAATGGAGACGAAAATGCTATTGCAAGCCGTGGATTGCCTATATTGAGATTGCACTTACTCGATCGCGCAAAAGGAATCTCTGAACTTCTAGCAATAGCTAAGAGTCTTTAGTCATCTCCGCGTAATTTGCGTAACGCTTCTTCAAGAATCTTTGAGCCTTCAGCATCGCTTCTACGCTCTTTCACATATGCCAAGTGTGTTTTATATGGTTCATTCTTAATAGGACTTGGTGGATTGGCTTTATCGCGACCTGCTGGGTAACCACACTTAGGGCAATCCCACTCTGCAGGAATTACAACGCTCTCTTCTTCGGCAAATGATGGACGCACTTCATGTCCGTTTGCGCACCAATAAGAAACATGAGAACGAGCAATCGCTTCTCCACGTTCTGCCTCGCCCATTGGGCCTGCACCAACGCGACTACCGCGAATTGCACTTGCCATGTATTGCTCCTATCAATTCAGAGTTAGTTTAAAACTTTACTTAAGAACCAAACTTAAAGCCACGACTCCAGCAAACCACAATCCACCAACAACAATTGTGATGCGATCTAAGTTCTTTTCTACAACGGAAGAACCGCCATAGCTAGATGAGATGCCGCCGCCGAACAAGTCAGATAGTCCTGCACCTTTTCCTTTGTGCAATAGAACAAGAAGGATCATAAGAATGCTTGTTAAAACCAGAATGATTGAGAGTGCTAACTTCACTGGACTGTGCTCCTTCTATGCTTTCACGCCCGAGATGGTGGGCAGGTGGATAAGGATACCTGTTTAGGCGGGGACTTTCCTACTTATGAAGCAGCGTAGAACTTAGCGATTTTGGCTAATTCTTCAGGATCCAGACTTGCACCACCGATGAGAGCGCCATCAACATTCTCTTTTTTCATAATCTCAACAATGTTGGAAGACTTCACTGAACCGCCATAAAGGATGCGCATATTTGCAGCAATTTCTGCACTTCCAATTGATTCAATCTCTTCTCGTATAGCAGCGCATACTTCTTCGGCATCTTCAGGAGTCGCAGTTTTACCAGTGCCAATTGCCCACACTGGCTCATATGCAATCACAATTTTCTTCAAATCTGGTTTATGGAAACCTTCAAGGCCTGCGCGAATCTGTCTTACAACGTGGCTCACGTGCGTTCCAGTTTCTCGAACAGATAACTCTTCACCTACGCAAAATATTGGAGTTAATTCATTGGCAAGAGCTGCTTTTATCTTTCGATTGATAAGCGCATCATCTTCGTGATGAACTGCTCGACGCTCGCTATGACCAATTACTACAAATGTGCATCCAAGCTTTGAGAGCATCGAACCCGAAATATCTCCGGTGAAAGCTCCGCTAGCTTCAGGCGAGATGTCTTGAGCCCCGTAAAGAAGTCGCAAGCGATCTCCATCTACAAGAGTTTGAATGGATCGAATATCTGTAAAGGGTGGAATGATCGCAACATCTACTTCGTCATAATCTTTATCAGTAAGGCTATAAACAAGTTTTTGCGCAACGGCGATGGCTTCAAGGTGATTGAGATTCATCTTCCAATTACCAGCCATTAAAGGTTTACGCATTTAGTACAGCCCACTTTCATAAGTTAGTAACTCAGAGTCCTAAGGCCGCTAAGCCAGGTAGAACCTTTCCCTCAAGATACTCAAGGGATGCTCCGCCACCGGTTGAAATATAACCGAAATCAGAATCCTTAAATCCTAATGCACGCACCGCAGCGGCTGAATCTCCCCCGCCAACTACAGAAATACCTTCGACTTCGGTCAGCGCTTGTGCAACTACTTGTGTGCCATGCGCAAAGTTTGCAAATTCAAAGACACCCATCGGTCCATTCCAAAATACCGTCTTGCACTTCTTAATTGCATCGGCAAAAGCCGCACCCGAATCAGGTCCGATATCGAGACCCATTTGATCAGATGGCATCTGATCTACAGGCACAACCGTTGGTGTCGCTGATTCTTTAAATTCTGGAGCAATCACAATATCTGTAGGCAAAACTAGAGTAACGCCCTTGAGCGCCGCAGTTTCAATGATCTCTTTAACAGTTGGAATCAAATCAGTTTCAACAAGTGAAGAACCGATCTCTTTTCCTTTGGCTGCAAGGAATGTAAATACCATTCCACCACCAATTGCCATGACATCTACTTTGGAGAGTAGGTTTGAAATGACGCCAATCTTGTCCGATACTTTTGCGCCACCGAGAATAACCCCATAAGGTCTTTCTGGAGATTGTGTTAATTTCTTGAGCACTTCAACTTCTGCTTGAATTAAAAATCCAGGTGCATTAGACAATAGAGATGCAAGATCATAAACGGATGCGTGTTTGCGATGTACTGCCCCAAAACCATCTCCAACGTAAAGATCTGCAAGGGTTGCTAGCTCTTTGGCGAATGCACCACGTTCTGCGTCATCTTTGCTTGTTTCTGCGGCGGTGAATCGAAGGTTTTCCAAAAGCGTTACCGCAGCACCATTGTTTGAAATGAAATCAACTGTCTGACCAAGTAACTCTTCTAATCTTTTGGCAACAGGTGCCAAAGATAATTCGGGCTTTATTTCACCTTTAGGACGACCTAGGTGAGCACCGATGACAATTGAAGCGCCACGTTCTAGAAGATTTTTTATCGTAGGAAGCGAGGCGCGAATACGTCCATCATCTGTGATCGCGCCGTTGCTTAAAGGAACGTTTAAATCACATCGGAGGAATACACGCTTACCTGCTACATCAAGTGAAGCAAGTGAATTCATTACAGCGTTTTACCAACGTACGTAATCAGATCAACAAGACGGTTTGAATATCCCCACTCATTGTCATACCAACCAACAACCTTTGCTGTTGTGCCGATTACCTTTGTAAGTCCACCATCGACGATACAAGAAGAAGGATCAGTCACGATGTCGGAAGAAACTATTGGATCTTCGGTGTATGTCATAAATCCCTTGAGTGGACCCTCAGCACCTTTCTTAAGAGCGACGTTAATATCTGCAGCGCTTACTTCCTTAGAGAGTTCAACTGATAGATCTACTACTGAACCTGTTGGAACTGGAACGCGTAGTGCATAGCCATCGAGCTTGCCCTTGAGTTCTGGAAGAACAAGGCTGATCGCCTTTGCAGCCCCAGTTGATGTTGGAATGATATTTGTCGCTGCAGCACGTGCACGGCGAAGATCCTTGTGAGGGAAGTCCAAAATAACCTGATCATTTGTGTAGGCATGAACAGTTGTCATTAATCCACGGACGATACCGAAGTTATCGTTTAGAACCTTAGCCATTGGGGCTAAACAGTTAGTGGTACATGATGCATTAGAAATAATGTGATGCGATGTTGGATCATATTTTTCATGATTAACACCCATAACAATTGTGATGTCTTCATCTGTTGCAGGGGCTGAAATGATTACTTTTTTGGCTCCAGCTGTGATGTGCTTTTGAGCATCGGCTGCTTTAGTGAAAATTCCAGTGGACTCAATTACAACATCGGCGCCGACTGACTTCCACGGCAAATTAGCAGGATCGCGCTCTGCAAAAACCTTAATGACTTTACCGCCGACTGTAAGAGTGTCGGCCGTATGTGTCACTTCTAAACCAAGGCGACCCAAGATAGAGTCATACTTCAATAAGTGCGCAAGAGTTGCGTTATCTGTTAGGTCATTAATTCCAACGATATTTATATTTGGATTATTCAGGCTTGCGCGAAAAAAGTTTCTTCCAATACGACCAAATCCATTAATTCCAACGTTAATCATCTGTGTTCCTCGCTTGTTAGGGGGCCCAATTAATACGAGCCTTGAAAAATGACCCTCGTGCACCACAACGCTGGGGTATGGGCTAACTCTATCAGCAGAGCGTTATTACTTAAAAGTAGATAAAGATCAGGGCGCTGGCTACCTGTTTAGTTCAATAAATCTGGTGATAATCCAGCTTCAGTATCAGGAATTCCTAATTCACCCGCTCGTTTATCTGCCATCGCTAGTAATCGACGAATTCTTCCAGCGATTGCATCTTTGGTCATTGGTGGAACTGCAAGTGAACCTAACTCTTCCAAACTCGCTTGACCATGACTAATGCGCAACTCTCCTGCTTCCTTTAAATGATCAGGAATAGTTGGCCCAAGAATTTCCATCGCCCGAGAGACACGAGCAGATGCTGCAACGGCAGCTCGCGCCGAACGACGTAAATTCGCATCATCAAAATTGGCTAAGCGATTAGCTGTTGCCCGAACTTCACGGCGCATTCTTCGTTCTTCCCAAGCAAGAACACTCTCGTGAGCACCGAGTCGAGTAAGTAAAACTCCAATGGCATCGCCATCTCTAATAACTACTCGATCAACACCTCGTACCTCACGCGCTTTGGCAACTATTCCAAGACGGCGTGCCGCTCCAACTAGTGCAAGTGCTGCTTCAGGACCCGGACATGTAATTTCAAGAGATGATGATCTACCTGGCTCTGTTAAGGAACCATGCGCGATGAAAGCACCACGCCACGCTGCTTCTGAATCACAAATTGCGGCAGATACAACTTGTGGTGGAAGCCCGCGAACAGGTCGTGAATTTGCATCAACTAACCCAGTTTGGCGAGCAAGTGCATCGCCTTCGTTAATTACACGAACAACATAGCGAGAGCCTTTACGCAATCCACTTGAAGAAAGAACTGCTAAGTCACTTTCATGCCCATAAATGTCAGAAATATCTTTGCGCAATCGACGTGCACTCTGAGCAGTATCTAATTCAACTTCAATAACGATTTTACCTGCTGCAATGTGTAATCCCCCGGCAAAGCGCAGAAGGGATGAAACTTCAGCTTTACGACAGCATGGCTTTGTTATAGCCAAGCGACTGAGTTCATCTTTTACTGCTGCTGTCATTGCCATGGGCTCATCCAACCAAAGATTTGTCCATGATGTGGCTCAAAGCAGATATTAATTTTTTCACATCGTGATGCAGACTTCCTGGAGATTTGCGTAAATCAGCAACGTGTAAAACACCCCCAAAACTCTCAACAAGACCTTGAAGCCTTTGTCCATCATCTAATTCAGCTTCATCAATTAATACATGATCAATTTTCATATCAGGTGCGTATGCATGCATCATTTCAAGATGTTCTACGGGGGTATTTCCCGCAAACTCGTCGGCTTTTGCGCCCGAATGTGAGTCCAAATTCAGAATAATTATTTTCTTAGCACTACTTCGAGCAAGGGCTTGACGTTGTTGCGTTACTAAAAAATGAGGAAGGACGCTAGAAAACCAAGATCCAGGACCAACTGTGATCCATTCGGCCTTTTCAATCGCTGTGAGCGCAACTGGCAAGGCAGTTGGATTTTCAGGAACTAATTGCAGTGATTTCAATTTTCCTTGAGCAGTTGCAACTTGCACTTGACCCTGCACCTTGTTCAGTACTCCCGCGTTTTCAAATATTGCTTCGATATCTAATGGCGCCGCTGCCATCGGAAGTACTCGGCCAACAACTTTTAATAACGCAGCAACACGATCCAAACCCGCTACAGGGTCAACATCTCGATCCCACAGCGCAGCCAACAAGAGATTTCCAACAGCGTGACCATTGAGCGCTCCATCGCTTGTGAAGCGATATTGCAAAATGTCGGCCCAGCTCTTGCCCCATTCATCATCTGCGCATAACGCAGCTAGCGCCATCCGTAAATCTCCTGGAGGAAATATGGGAAATTCTTCACGTAAGCGCCCGCTGGAACCACCATTGTCGGCGACTGTAACAATTGCTGTTATCTCTGTTGTTAATTTTCGAACCGCTGCAAGTGTTGCCGCAAGACCATGTCCCCCACCCAAACACACTATGCGTGGATTAACCTGCGAACTCATTCACGCCCAACGTCGCGATGTGAAGCATGCGCACTAATTGTTAGTCCTGCGCCCTCTCCATCTAGTTTGTCAGCGATTTCACGTGCGACTGACACGCTTCTGTGTTTTCCACCTGTGCACCCGATGGCAACTGTGAGATATTTTTTACCTTCGCGCAAATATCCTGGCAGCATCTGTTGAATCAATGAGACGTAGGTATTTACGAAATCACCAACACCTGGGTTTGCTAAGACAGTTGACTTAACCTTTTCATCCAAACCAGAGAGTGGTCTTAGTTCTGGTATCCAATGAGGATTTGGTATGAAGCGGCAGTCCAAGACCAGATCTGCATCTACTGGAATTCCGTATTTGTATCCAAAGGAGAGCACATTAACCCTGACAGATTGTGTCAATCCTTGAGCAAATATTTCAGCTGTTCGCTTTTCCAATTGATGAACATTTAAATTAGAGGTATCAATGACAACGTCAGCTTGTGCCAACAACTCTTGGAGTTTCTCGCGTTCGGCTGCGATTCCATCAACGATTCGTCCCGAACCTTGTAGCGGATGGGGCCTGCGAGTTGATTCAAATCTTTGCACCAACGCCTGATCCGTTGCATCAAGGAAAGCAACACGAAAATTAGTTCCGGATTTTTTAAGATGCGCTAATGAGGATGCGAGTTCATCAAAGAACTTTCCACCACGAACATCTACAACAACGGCTAATGCACTTATTTCAGATTGCACACCCTGGTTAATCAGATCAGAGAGCAAAGTTGGCGGAAGGTTATCCACGACATACCAACCCAGATCTTCTAGAGCATGGGCCACGGTGGAGCGACCAGCGCCAGTCATTCCGGTCAGAATCAAAACTTCTTTGCTCATGCTCGTATCTTTGCCTACCTGTCAAGCATCTTCAATAACGCCTGTGGCCATATCAATTTTCGTTGAACTTGTGCTTGCTAGGAATTCATAAACTATTCCAGCAATCTTGTCTCCAATACCCGGAGTCATAGCTATATCTTCAAGAGTTGCTTTCTTGAGTGCTGCGACTGAACCAAAACGTTCCAGTAAAGCGTTTCTGCGGCTCGGTCCTAATTGTTCAATCTCATCAAGAATTGATTCCAACATAACTTTTGAACGCCTTGATCGGTGAAAGGAGATTGCAAAGCGATGGGCTTCATCACGAATTCGTTGTAATAGATAGAGGCCTTCACTGGTGCGCGGCAAAATGATTGGATCAGTTTGCTCTGGCACCCACACTTCTTCTAATCGTTTGGCTAAGCCACATAAAGCAATATCGGCTATTCCTAACTCGTTCATAGCTCGTTGAGCAGCACTGACCTGCGGTGCACCACCATCGACCACAATGAGTTGAGGTGGGTATGCAAACTTACTTAACTTTCCACCAGCTTGAATTATCTCAGCGCTATCTACAACTCGATCGTTGAGCAATCTTTTTAATCTTCGAGTAATAACTTGATGCATCGCACGGGTATCATCAAAACCATCTTTGGTATCGATAATGAATCTGCGATATTCGCTCTTTTTTGCAACCCCATCTTCAAAAACCACCATAGAAGCCACAACTGAAGTGCCAGAAATATTTGAAATATCAAAACATTCGATGCGTAGAGGTGTTTTTTCTAACCCCAACTCTTCTTCAATCTCCAAGAGCGCCTTACCCGACACTGCCGCATCACTTGCTCTCTTGCTCATGAATTGAACAAGTGCGTAGTGAGCGTTGCGCTTGACGGTTTCAAGTAATTCAACTTTGTCGCCCCGTTGTGGAACCTTAATAGTTACTTTGCTGTGGGCAAGAGATGTCAGCCACTGCTCAAGAGATTCGACATCTGCCGGCTGTGAATTTAAATATATTGATTCAGGTATTTCAGTCGTTTCAGTGCCATAAATTGAAAATAACAATGAAGCCCACTGATCATCTCCTTCTAAAGTGTGTTCCTGATTAACAATCCAGGATCGTGATCCCTTAATAGAGCCGCGACGTAACATGAAGATCGAACCAGCCGCGTGTAAACCTTCTTCGTGGATCGCAATGAAGTCACCATCTAACTCATCAGATAAATTGCCCTGTGTTGAACGTTGCGCCTTTTCAAAGGATTCAATTTGATCTCTAATCCGAGCGGCTCGTTCGAACTCTTCTCGTTCTGATGCTGACTGCATCTCTGATTGCAGAGCTGGCAGAAGATCCTGCATCCCAGCTTCCATGAATGCATCAAGTTTGTGAACTATTTCTTTGTGCTCTTCAGGTGTAACCCACCCAACACAGGGAGCAGCGCACTTACCAATGTCGCCTAACAAGCATTGGCGTTTGCTCTTCTGTGCCCGCGCAAAATTGCCGGCGCTGCACGATCTCACAGGAAATACCTTTAACAAGATATCGAATGTATTACGCAGAGCCCATGCATTTGTATATGGCCCAAAGTATTTAAGTCCGGGACGCTTTTCTTTTCTTGTGACAAATATTCTTGGGAATTCATCTTGCATTGAAATTGCCAGATATGGATATGACTTATCATCTTTGAATTGAACGTTGTAAGTGGGGTGATACTGCTTTATCCATGAAAATTCCAAAGCTAATGCTTCTAACTCCGTATTAACAACAGTCCAGTCCACACGTACTGCCTCATGCACCATTCGATTGGTTTTATGCGCAAGATTGGATTGAAAGTATGAACTCAGTCGATTCTTCAGATTCTTGGCTTTGCCAACATAAATCACTTTCTCGCTCTTATTATAAAAACGATAGACGCCAGGTTCTTCTGGTATCTCGGATGGACGATAACTGGCTGGATCGGCCATAACTACTTCTTCTTCGCAGGTGCTTTGCGGTTTGTTTTCAAAATCTCAGACAAGAAGTGTCCTGTATAGCTAGCTGCTATTTTTGAAACTTGTTCAGGTGTTCCTTCTGCAACAACTGTTCCTCCTCGGAATCCACCCTCAGGGCCCATATCAATAACCCAATCCGAGGATTTAATAACGTCTAAATTGTGTTCAATAACAACAACAGTGTTTCCTGACTCCACAAGGCGATTTAGAACACCTAATAACTTATTTACATCTTCAAAGTGCAGTCCTGTGGTTGGCTCATCTAATACATAAATTGTGCGCCCAGTTGATCGGCGCTGAAGCTCTGTTGCAAGTTTGACGCGTTGGGCTTCTCCACCAGAAAGTGTTGGCGCTGATTGTCCCAAGCGAACGTACCCCAAACCAACATCGCATAAGGTTTTAAGGAAACGAGAAATTGTAGGCACAGATTCAAAGAAAGTATGGGCTTGCTCAATCGGCATATTGAGAACATCGGCGATAGTTTTGCCTTTGTAGTGAACCTCTAAAGTTTCGCGGTTATAACGCGCACCATGACAGATTTCGCAAGGTACATACACATCTGGCAAGAAGTTCATCTCGATCGTGATGGTTCCATCGCCAGAACAGTTCTCGCAGCGCCCACCTTTTACGTTAAACGAAAAGCGCCCTTGTTGATATCCGCGAACTTTAGCCTCTGTTGTTTCAGCAAAAAGCGCACGGACTTTGTCAAAAACGCCTGTGTAGGTGGCGGGATTAGAACGAGGTGTACGACCAATTGGTGATTGATCAACGTGCACCACTTTATCTAACAGATCAACGCCAGTAACAGTGCGATGGCGACCTGGAACTATGCGGGCGCCATTTAGTTTGTTAGCTAAAACGCTATATAAAATATCGTTTACTAGCGTTGATTTTCCAGAACCACTGACGCCTGTTACGGATACAAATACTCCCAGTGGTATTTCAACATCTATATCCTTCAGGTTATTCTCTTTAGCGCCCTTGATGACCAACTTACGTTTGGCATCGAGTGCTCGACGTTTACTCGGTATCTCAATAGATTTACGTCCACTTAAGTAAGCCCCAGTTATGGATTCTTTAGAATTAATCAGTGATTGATAATCACCTGAAACAACAACTTTTCCACCATGTTCGCCGGCGCCCGGGCCAATATCTACAATCCAATCCGCAGCGCGGATCGTCTCTTCATCATGTTCAACAACGATCAAGGTATTTCCCAGATCGCGCAGACGAGTGAGAGTGTCAATTAACCTGCGGTTATCTCTTTGGTGTAAACCAATGCTTGGTTCGTCCAATACATAGAGCACGCCAACTAATCCAGAACCAATTTGAGTAGCCAGACGAATTCTTTGAGCTTCACCACCTGAAAGTGTTGCTGCCGGACGCGCTAAGGAGAGGTAATCCAACCCGACGTCTAGTAAGAATCCCAGGCGAGCATGTACTTCTTTCATCACTCGCTCAGCAATCTGTGCTTCGCGGGCATTGAGTGAAATCTTTTTTAAGAACTCTGCGCAATCCGCAATGGATAATTCACATATTTGAGCAATCGATAAATCCCCCACTGTCACAGCAAGAACTTCTGGTTTTAACCGAGCGCCCTTACAAACCGAACAAGGAATCTGGCGCATATACGCTTCATATTTTTCACGACTGTAATCACTATCAGTTTCACCGTGTCGTCTATGAATAAATGGCACAACACCTTCAAAACCACTTGTGTGGTTGCGAACTCGCCCATAGCGATTCTTGTACTTCACATGTACTTCGTATTCATATCCATCAATAATCGCTTCTCGAGCTTTTTCAGGTAAGCGCTTCCATGGAGTATTTAATGAAAATTTCACATCTTCAGAAAGCGCTTCAAGTAATCGAAGGAAATACTCAGAAGATTGACCGCCTGACCACGGCGCGATGGCTCCTTCATAAATAGAAATCGAATCATCAGGAATGATGAGTTCTTCATCTACTTCTAGTTTTGTACCTATGCCCGTGCACTCGGGACATGCACCAAAGGGAGAGTTAAAAGAAAATGATCGCGGCTCTAACTCTTCAAATGAAAGATTGCAGTCATGACATGCAAGATGTTCGCTAAAGGTGCGCTCTTTATCTGCGCCCTTCGCGTCCACAAAATCTAGTAAAACGATTCCGGATGCAAGGCGAAGGGCTGTTTCGATTGAATCCGTTAAGCGTGATTTCGATTCTGCTTTAGCGCTCAAGCGATCAACCACAACCTCGATTGTGTGTTTTTCTTGCTTCTTTAATTTTGGAGCATCACTTAAGGCAACGATCTGCCCATCAATACGCGCGCGGGCATAACCCGAGGCAATGAGCTCTGCGAATAAATCTACAAACTCACCTTTACGCGCTCGAACAACTGGCGCCAAAATCTGAAACTTTGTTGTTGGCGGCATAGTAAGAATTTGGTCAACGATTTGTTGTGGGCTTTGACGCGTGACCGCTTTGCCACAACTAGGACAGTGCGGACGTCCTGCTCGTGCAAAGAGAAGGCGCAAGTAATCATAAACTTCTGTAATTGTTCCAACTGTTGAACGTGGATTGCGGTTCGTTGATTTTTGATCAATTGAAACGGCAGGTGATAAACCTTCAATGAAATCAACATCAGGTTTATCCATCTGTCCTAAGAATTGGCGCGCATATGCTGATAAGGATTCAACATAGCGACGTTGGCCTTCAGCGAAAATCGTGTCAAAAGCCAGACTAGATTTTCCTGAACCAGATAGCCCTGTGAACACGATCAACGATTCACGAGGTAACTCAATTGAAACGTCCTTGAGATTATGTTCGCGAGCACCGCGCACGATTAACTTATCGATGCTCATTAATGCCCCGCTTCCTGCATGGCTCTAAGTTCTTTTTTAAGATCTCTGATTTCATCGCGCAATCGGGCCGCCAACTCAAAGGATAGTTCTGCCGCAGCGCTTCTCATCTGATCAGTGAGCGACTCTATCAATGCGACTAACTCTTGGCGCGGCAAAGATCCCGCGTTCTTGCTGCGCAAACCAATTGGCGGTGCACCTGCTGACCTAGATTTGCGACCCGAAGCAAGTAGTTCATCGGTGTCATCACTTTCTCGATTAATCAGATCAGTAATGTCCGCAATTTTCTTACGTAATGGCTGCGGGTCAACACCACGTTCGAGGTTATAGGCAACTTGTTTTGCTCGGCGTCGATTGGTTTCATCGATTGCTTTTGCCATGGACTTGGTGATGTTATCTGCATACATGTGAACTTCACCTGAGACATTTCGGGCCGCACGACCAATAGTTTGAATCAGTGAAGTTGCAGATCGCAAAAATCCTTCTTTATCAGCATCGAGAATTGCAACCAAGGAAACTTCAGGCAAATCCAAGCCTTCTCGCAATAGGTTAATTCCGATTAACACATCAAATTGTCCGCTACGTAGTTCACGCAACAATTCAACTCTGCGCAAAGTATCAACTTCTGAGTGCAAGTACTCAACTCTGATTCCTTTTTCTTGCAGGTACTCAGTGAGATCTTCAGACATCTTCTTAGTCAAAGTTGTCACTAGAACGCGTTCATTCTTCTCGGTTCGAATCTTGATTTCGGCTAGCAAGTCATCAATCTGCCCCTTTATGGGCTTAACAATGATTTGAGGATCAACTAAACCGGTCGGACGAATAACTTGTTCCACAACATCGTTTTCAACTTTGCCTAATTCATATGGTCCAGGAGTCGCCGACAAATAAACCTTCTGCCCAACACGATCGAGAAATTCTGGCCATTTAAGAGGTCGATTATCTAAGGCGCTAGGAAGACGGAAACCATGTTCAACCAGTGTGCGCTTTCGCGATGCATCACCTTCAAACATGGCACCGATTTGTGGGACCGTTACGTGGCTTTCATCTATAACTACCAAAAAATCCTCTGGAAAATAATCTAGTAAACAATTAGGCGCCGAACCTGGATTGCGACCATCTAAGTGGCGAGAATAGTTTTCGATTCCAGAGCAGAAACCCAATTGCTCCATCATCTCTAAATCAAAAGTTGTGCGCATGCGAAGTCTTTGAGCTTCTAAAAGTTTGCCTTGCTTTTCAAAGAGATTTAACTGGATCTGCAATTCATCTGTGATCTCCCCCATCGCCCGCTTCATTGTTTCTGGGCCGGCGGCATAGTGAGTCGCAGGAAAGACATACATCTCTTCTTCTTCTCGAACAATTTCACCTGTAAGCGGGTTCAAGGTTGTGATGCGTTCGATCTCATCGCCAAACATTTCGATGCGAAGAGCCAGTTCTTCATACATAGGAATGATTTCAATCGTGTCTCCGCGAACTCGAAATGTTCCGCGTTCAAATGCCATGTCATTGCGCTTGTATTGAACATCTACGAATCGACGAAGGAGTACATTTCGCTCGATTTCATCTCCAACCCGCAGTTTGATCATGCGATCCACATACTCTTGGGGTGTTCCGAGTCCGTAGATACAGGAAACGGTTGCCACCACGATCACATCTCGTCTTGTCAGAAGTGAATTCGTGGCAGAGTGTCGCAAGCGCTCAACTTCGTCATTCACACTTGAATCTTTTTCAATGAAAGTATCTGTTTGCGGAACATAGGCTTCTGGTTGGTAATAATCATAATAAGAAACGAAATACTCAACAGCGTTGTTAGGCAAAAGTTCTCTAAATTCATTTGCCAGCTGCGCTGCTAAAGTTTTGTTAGGGGCCAGTACAAGTGTTGGACGTTGTAGCTTTTCGATCATCCACGCTGTTGTTGCAGACTTTCCAGTTCCGGTTGCACCGAGTAAAACAACGTCCTGGACGCCAGAGTTAATGCGCTTGACGATTTCTTCAATGGCAGCCGGTTGATCACCTGCTGGTATGTAATCACTGATTACTTGGAAAGGTTCAACCCGTCTTTGTAGGTCAGTAATCGGGCGCATACGCTGAACTCTATCTGCGCGGCTCTATATTTGCGCGCGAGGCAAAATTGTTGACTCCCAGACGTTCTCAACCTGGCGCAATAGTTCATCTTCGCCTGCATCGTTAGTAATTACACAATCTGCAATGGCTCGACGCTCTTGCTCTGAAGCTTGTGACGCCATTCTCTTTTCAATATCTGAGTGAAACATGCCGCGATCGCGTAACCGTTGTTTTCGCAAATCTGCTTGAGATTCAACTGTGATGACGAAATCAAAACGATCGGCAGCGCCAGTTTCAACCAAGAGCGGAATTTCATAGACCAGAATCTGACCCGGAGTTAGGCTAGCAACGGCCTCTTCAAATTCGACGCGAATTCGAGGATGGATGATTGCTTCAAGATCTTTCTTAGCTTGCGCATCTTCAAAAATCACCTGACCAAGAGCGGTGCGATCGATGTCTCCATTTTTTAATATAGAGTCACCGAATCGAAGTAAAACTTCATCAAAACCTTGCGAACCTCGTTCAATAGCTGCGCGCGCTAATTGATCAGCATCGATAACAATTGCGCCGAGTTGCGAGAAATATTGGGCTGCGAGTGATTTACCCGAGCCAATACCGCCAGTGAGTCCTATTACGAAGGCCACTAGAAATTACTCTGCTGCTACCTCAACAGGTGTTGCAGCGGCATCAGCAGCTTTGGCTTCAGCCTTTTGCTTCTTATGAGCTAAGAAGCGCTCCTGTGCAACTGCATATTCTTTCTCCCACACTTCGCGCTGGGATTCATATCCCGGCTTCCACTCTTGAGTGTCAGCATCGAAACCTTCAGGATAAATGAATTTGCCGTCAGCATCGTAACGAGCAGACATTCCGTATTGAGTTGGATCGAATGCTTCGATTTCAACTTCTTGTCCCTCATTTGCTTGCTTGAGAGATAGTGAAATACGACGACGTTCTAGATCAATATCAATGATCTTTACAAATAGTTCGTCATCAACTTGAACTACTTGCTCAGGAATTTCAACGTGGCGCTCTGCTAATTCAGATATGTGAACAAGTCCTTCGATACCTTCGTGCACACGAATAAATGCACCGAATGGAACGAGCTTGGTAACAACACCTGGCACAACTTGATTAATTGTGTGTGTGCGAGCAAATGCTTGCCATGGATCTTCTTGTGTTGCTTTCAGAGAGAGTGAGACACGCTCGCGCTCAAAATCAACTTCGAGAACTTCAACTGTTACTTCATCGCCGACTTCAACAACTTCACCTGGGTGATCGATGTGCTTCCATGAAAGCTCTGAAACGTGAACGAGTCCATCTACTCCACCAAGGTCAACGAATGCACCAAAGTTAACGATGGATGAAATTACGCCTGTGCGAACTTGACCCTTTTGGAGTTGGTTCAAGAAAGTCGTACGAGACTCAGATTGTGTCTGTTCAAGGAACGCGCGACGTGAAAGAACTACGTTGTTGCGATTCTTATCTAATTCAATAATACGTGCTTCAACCTGCTTGCCAATATAAGGAGTTAGATCGCGAACACGGCGCATCTCAACAAGTGATGCTGGAAGGAAGCCACGAAGACCGATGTCAACGATGAGACCACCCTTAACAACTTCAATAACTGTGCCGATAACAACTTCATCGCGCTCTTTCTTGCCTTCGATGTCTCCCCATGCGCGCTCGTACTGTGCGCGCTTCTTAGAAAGAATTAAGCGGCCTTCTTTATCTTCTTTTTGTAGAACTAATGCTTCAATTTTGTCGCCAACTTTTACAATCTCATTTGGATCAGCGTCGTGACGGATCGATAATTCGCGGGAAGGGATTACGCCTTCTGTCTTGTAACCAATGTCAACAAGAACTTCTTCGCGATCTACTTGAACAACTGTGCCTTCGACGAGATCTCCGTCGTTAAAATTTCTAATTGTTCCTTCGATGGCGGCTAAGAAATCTGCCGCAGATCCAATGTCATTAACTGCAATTACTGGTGAAGTAGTCAAAATGCTCCGTAGGGATAGATGAGTAGTAGGGACAGGGAGCGCTAAGGGTACGGTTTTACGCAATGCAAGGTCAATTCCGTGCGTATAAATAGCCTCATCCCCCAGTGCAGATGGATAGAATCGCAGGAAATGCATAGATATAGAGAGTTGCTGCGATATCCGAACGCATGGGTATTAATTTTGGCTGCCCTGCCTGCACGCATCTCATACGGCATGATCGGTCTGGCTATTTTTTTCAAGACTGAACAAGAGACAAATTCGGTTGCAATAGCTGGATTAGCAATTGGTATTAACTCATTAGCTGGATCAATCACCGCAGGTTTGCGCGGTTCGATCATGGATAAATATGGTCAACGTTGGCCCCTTCGTATCTTTGTTCCATGCTATTCAGCAATGTTGCTCGCGCTAAACATGGCCCACGACCGAAGCATCCTTTTAATTGCAGCATTTGTTCTGGGTATTACTGCTCCTCCAATTAATCTCTCCGTGAGGCCTCTTTGGAAAGATGTTGTGCCACCAGATTTTCTAAGAGTGGCATACGCCGTTGATTCAGCAATAATGAACTTCGCTTTTTTTGTTGGCCCTGTACTTGCAACAACTCTTGCTCTGTCTTCACATCCGGGTTCAGCACTTAGCACGGCATCGGCGCTGATGTTTATCGGTGGAGCGGCTCTTGGTCTTAGTTCAATATCAAGAAATTGGATACCAGAGAAAAAAGTTAAGGGCGCCGTCACCTTATGGCGTTCAAAACCATTGAAACTGCTGATGATTGAAGGCTGCTTTATTGGTTTTGGTTGGGGATTATTCGATGTTGCAATTCCCGCTTATGCAACGCTTGAAGGTGTACCGCAGAGAACTGCGTGGATATTTGGCGCAATGGGTGTTGCAAATGTTGTGGGCGGTTTACTTGCTGGACTTGTTTCCAAAAACCGTTCCGCACTTTCCACCATGCGCAAAACGTATTTCGCGTGGTTCATTGTTTCGATTCCCATTGCTTTTACATATCCAGGTTGGTCTATGGCGCTCTTCGGCGCAGCACTTGGTTTAGTAGGCGGTGCGATACAAGTTTTCTACTGGGAAGTTATGGAAGCTGTTCGACCAAAGGGTTCTCAAACAGCGGCCCTAGGTTGGCTATGGAGTGTTGAAGGAAGTTTCATGGCACTTGGCGCAGCCCTTGGCGGCTATCTATCCGAAATGTTTTCACCACGCCTTGTTCTCGCAACAACATCTGTATGCATCGGTATCGGTTTCATTGTCTTATCTCTTGGGCGAAATCGCCTCAAAGAAGCCGATCGTATTCCAGAAGCCGATGAGGATTTAGAAGCGATGAAACTTAACTTACCAACTACTAATTAGTGCGCTGCTTCATTCCAACTAGAACCAATACCAATACTGACATCTAGCGGTGCCTTTAATTCAAATGCAGTTCCCATGCCTTTTCTTACCAAATCTGAGAGAAGCTCTACTTCACCAGGTGCTACATCGAAAATAAGTTCATCATGAACCTGCAAGAGCAATTGCGATTTCAATTTATTCTCTTTGATCAGGCTATCAACATTGAGCATTGCTTTCTTAATAATGTCGGCTGCTGAACCCTGAATGGGAGCATTTAAAGCCATCCGTTCTGCAACTTCTCTGCGTGGACGATTATCACTAGTTAGATCCGGCAAATATCGTCTGCGACCCATAACTGTTTGGGTGTAACCAACTTTGCGCGCTTGATCGACAACATCGCTTAAGTAATCCCGTATTCCTCCAAAGCGAATAAAGTATTTGTTCATTAACTCCTGTGCGGCACTAGCAGATAAATCCAATTGAACGGCTAATCCATATGCACTTAAACCATAAGCCAAGCCATAAGACATTGCTTTCATTTGACGACGCATCTCAGGATCTACTTCACTGGCTTTCACACCAAATACCAACCCTGCAACACTGGCATGTAAATCTTCACCTGATTCAAATGCTTTGAGTAGCGCTGCATCATTGGATAAGTGCGCCATTATTCGCATCTCTATCTGACTGTAATCAGCGGTGAGCAATGATTCAAAGCCTTCACCAGCAATAAAGCACTCTCTGATTCTTCGTCCTTCCTCAGTGCGCACTGGAATATTTTGAAGATTTGGACCTACCGAAGATAAGCGCCCTGTTGCTGCAACTGTTTGGGCAAAGTGAGTATGGATTCGGTTCTTCTTTGTGGTTTCAGTGAGTAAGCCCTCAACGGTTGCGCCAAGCTTTTTTGTTTCACGCACACGAAGCATTGCTGCCAGAACTGGATGCTTGGATTTTTCAAAGAGCCAGTTCAGGGCATCAGCATCTGTTGTGTATCCGGTCTTGATCTTCTTTGTTTTAGGTAATTTGAGTTCATCGAATAAGACAACTTGTAGCTGCTTGGGCGATGCCAGATTGAACTCGTGGCCCACAGCATCGTGGGCAATCTTTGTCTGTGTTGCGCTCTCTTTTTCGAAAAAGATTGCCAGCGATTCAAGTTTCTTTCGATCCACGCTAATTCCACGAGATTCCATAACGGCTAATAATTCAGAAATGGGCATTTCGAGTTCGCTAAATAACTCCGCTAATTGCCTAACCTTTAGTTCTTTTGCAAGTGAGTCTCGCACGGTGAAAAGTAAGCGAGCATGACTATGTAGCGCACTCTCTGGAGAGCTCTGATCAATCTGTGATCCATCACCCCAACGTTCGATAATGTCTGAAAAATCCAAACTACGCGTGCCGGGATTTACTAGATAAGCAGCAAGATTTGTATCAAAGGAAATATTTGAAAATGGGTAATTACGAGAAACTGACTTAGCATCATGTGCAATCTTTTTAGTCAATTGATCACTCGCCCACTCACCCATCTTCGATGAGTGCACGATGAAGGATTCTTTGGCACTCAGTGCAACGCAATATCTGTGCAGAGTTTCACCTTCAAGATCGAATGCAATCGCAATCTCGCCACCGTGGGCTGCAATTTTCTTTGAAGCTTCTTCGGGTGTGAGCACATTTGAATCAAATGGCGTTTCAAAGAGAGTGTCCGAACTTACTGCTGCTTTGATTTTTTCCGGCACCTTTTTTAGCAACGGCGTTAAGCGATCTCGCAACGTTCTAAACTCTAAATTTTCAAAGAGCGGAATAATCAATTCGTCATCTGGGCCGCTCCAGGCAAGTGCGTCAACTTCAAAGTTAAATGGAGCATCGTGTACCAGCTGCGTTAACTCTCGATTACGAATGACGTTATCGATGTTATCTCGCAAAGATTGACCCACCTTGCCACCCAAGGTATCCACGTTGGCCAATAACTCTTTAAGTGAACCGAAATCAACAATCCACTTTGCCGCTGTTTTTTCTCCAACACCGGGTACCGATGGCAAATTATCACTTGGGTCCCCGCGCAGCGCGGCAAAATCTGGATACTGCTCGGCGCTCATGCCATATTTGTCTTGAACCGCCTGCGGTGTCATTCGTGCCATCTCACTCACACCGCGCTTTGGATACAAAATAGTGGTGTGCGAATTAACTAATTGAAAACTATCTCTATCCCCCGTGCAGATCAAAACTTCGCATTGCTGCTTTTCCGCTCTTTTAGTAATTGTTGCAATGATGTCATCTGCTTCATAGCCTTCAACCTCAAATTGTTGTATTCCAAAGGCAGAAACCAATTCATGTAAGTAGCTCATCTGCGAACGAAATTCATCGGGAGTTTTGGAACGATTGGCCTTGTACTCTGGAAAAATATCGCTTCTAAATGTTTTGCGTGATACGTCAAATGCCACCGCAATGTGAGTTGGCTTTTCCTCCTTGATCAGAGAAATCAGCATCGTGGCAAAGCCATAGATTGCATTTGTATGTTGACCCTGCGCGGTTGTGAAGTTCTCAGCAGGAAGGGCAAAAAATGCTCGATACGCCATGGAATGACCATCGATGAGCAGAAGGCGTTTGGTCATGTGCGCATCCTATGAGGCAAGTTAGACTAGAGCCTATGGAACAAGCAGACTTTCTAGCGATGATTCGCGAACGCGGTAGCGGTGCTTTAGATAAAAAAATGGGAATTGAAATTATCGAGGCATCCCCACAACGCCTTGTCGGAACTATGCCTGTTGAAGGTAACACTCAGCCAATTGGGTTATTACATGGTGGCGCCAATGTTGTTTTGGCTGAAAGCCTTGGTTCAGTCGGTACTCAATTACACGCAGGCCCTACACGTCGCATTGTCGGTGTTGATATCAACGCAACACATCATAAATCTGCGACAAAGGGAATAGTCACAGCTGTTGCAACTGCTGTTTCTTTAGGTAAAACGATGTGCTGCTATGACATTGTTATTACTAATGATGAAGGACAACGAACCTGTACAGCGCGTATTACTTGCTTGATTCTTGCTGAAAGATAAAACGCAAAGAAATTAGTGTGCGCCAGTTCCAAGGTAAGCCGCACGCACAGCAGGATCGTTAAGCAAATCTGAAGCCTTCGCTTCTTTCACCACATGGCCCACTTCTAATACATAAGCACGATGAGCGCGCTGCAAAGCTTGCTGTGCGTTTTGCTCAACAAGAAGAATAGTCGTTCCAGTTTTATTGATTTCGGTGATGATGTTAAAGATATTTGCGATCATCAATGGTGCGAGGCCCATTGAAGGTTCATCGAGTAACAAGACTTTTGGTCTAGCCATAAGCGCGCGACCGATTGCAAGCATCTGCTGCTCTCCACCGGAGAGAGTTCCCCCGATCTGAGAAATACGCTCTTTAAGGCGTGGGAAAAGATGGAAAACTTTATCTAAATCTTCATTCATCTCTGCTTTACGACTTTTTCGGTTGTACTTACCCATTTCAAGATTTTCTAAAACGCTCATACCGATAAAGATCCCGCGACCTTCAGGTGCTTGCGATAAACCAAGATCAGCTCGCTTGTGTGCAGGCATCTTTGAGATGTCTTCACCATTGAAAATAATCTGACCACTAGATACTGGTCGCAGCCCAGAAATTGTCTTAAGCATTGTTGTTTTGCCCGCACCATTTGCGCCAATGAGCGTGACAATCTCACCTTCATTAACGGTAACGCTAATGCCTTTAATTGCTTCGATCTTGCCGTAGTGAACGTGTAGATCCTTAATTTCAAGACGCATCAGCAGGTGCTCCCAAATACGCTTCGATTACACGTGGATCGTTTTGAACAACCTTAGGAACATCATCAGCAATCTTTTGACCAAAATCGAGAACCGCTACGCGATCTGAGATATCCATAATCAGTGACATATCGTGCTCAATGAGAAGAACTGTGAAACCAGCGTCTCTGATCTTTCTAATTGTTGCAGCTAGAGCAACTTTTTCTGCTGGATTAAATCCTGCTGCAGGTTCATCGAGTAAAAGTAACTGAGGATTTGTAGCTAATGCACGAGCAATTTCAAGACGTCTTTGATCACCATAAGGCAAGTTCTTTCCTAGCTGGCCTGCACGGTGCTTAAGCCCCATGAATGCGAGTAATTCCATTCCACGTTCTAGTGCAGCCTTTTCTTCGCGGCGTGATCGAGGAGTTCCAAATATTGCTCCAACAACACCTGACTTAGAGTGAACATCTGCTCCTGTAACAACATTTTCCAGTGCAGTGCTCTCGCCAAATAAGCGAATGTTTTGAAATGTGCGAGCGATGCCCATCTTGGTTACTTGATAACGCTTCTTGCCCACAACAGATTGGTTCACAAAATTTACTTCGCCAGAAGTTGGTTTGTAGACACCAGTAACAACGTTAAAGACCGTGGTCTTACCAGCGCCATTTGGACCAATGAGGGCAGCAATTTCACCCTTGTTCACATGAAGATTAACTTCATTTAAGGCTGTAACTCCACCAAATTTCATGGTGACATTTTTGAGTTCAAGCAAAATTTCTGACATTACTTGATGCTCCCTTCACCAGATTCTTCAACTGTGTGCCAATTTGGATCAAAGTGCTCACGCTTTTTCTTTGGCAAAATTCCATCTGGTCGCAAGTTCATCATGACAACTAGTGCAATACCGAAGACCAAAATACGAGGTTGGCTTAGGAAACGGATTCGCTCCGGAGTAAATGCCAAAAGCGCTGCTCCAAGAATGACGCCCCAGAGGTTTCCAATTCCTCCGAAAACCACACACGCCAAAATCAAAATCGAAACGTTTAAGTTAAATTGATCTGGAACGATAGAAAGAATTTGAGATGCATACAACACGCCACCTGCACCGGCTACTGCTGCTCCAAGTACGAATGCCCATACTTTGTATTTCAATGTATTAACGCCCATCAACTGAGCAACGTCATCATCTTGACGAATCGCATCCCACGCACGTCCTGGGCGACGCGCAGCAATGCGACGCACCATCCAAATGACAAGAAGGGTGAAGGTTAGAAGTACCCAGTAATAAGGTTTTGGATCAAGGATTGTGAACTTTGCCTTGAAAACATCTGGTGGAGTTGGAATTCCTGCAATGCCACGTGGGCCACCAATTGCTTCAATATTTACAGCAACAATACGAACGATTTCTCCAAAGCCAAGGGTCACGATTGCTAAGTAGTCACCACGCAAACGAAGTGTTGGGGTTCCTAACAAGACACCAGAGGCCATTGATAGTGCGATACCGATTGGAAGAATTTCCCAGAAATTCAATGAGGTGTGTGTTCCCAGAATCGCCATTGTGTAAGCACCGATTGCAAAGAAGGCTACGTAACCCAGATCTAGAAGACCACTCTTGCCAACAACAATATTTAATCCAATAGCCATCAATACATACATACCCACTGGATAGAAGAGAACTGATTGGAAATCAGAGCCTGGAGTATCAATGAGTGGATTATTTAGAAAAGGAAGCGCATAGAAGAAAGCAATAAAGCTAATTGACAGGGAAACTCTTCGCCATTTAGGTGAGCGTTCCCAGTACTCCGCAGCATGATCGCGAAGGTTATAACGAAACTTCTTATCAGCCATTAGACCCTCGCCTGCTGAATTGATTCTCCAAATAAACCTGTCGGCTTAATCAGCAGAACCAAAACTAGAATCAAGAATGAGATAACTGCTTTCCATGCTGTACCAAAGACTGCGCTTGTGTAGGTTTCCAATACTCCTAATACAAAGCCACCGAAGAGTGCTCCCTTGAGGTTTCCAATACCACCAAGAACGGCCGCAGTAAATGCGCTAATACCTAAGAAAAAGCCCACTTTGAATGATGTGTTTTCATAAACTAGCATGTAGAAAAACGATGCCGCTCCAGCCATCATTCCGCCGGCAAGGAATGTCACCGTAATAACTTTATTAATGTTTACACCCATCAAAGTTGCTGTGTTCTCATCCATTGATACCGCGCGGATGCCCTTGCCATATCGTGACTTTGAGATGAATCGCTCCAGGGCAAACATCATCAAGGCTGCTGCGACAATGACGATCACCTTGTCATTTCGAATATCAGCACCGGCATAAGAGAATAGAAAAGTTTTATCCATAATGCGTGGGAACTCACGAGGAAGCGAATCTGTAATGATTCGAAATGCCTCAACTAGTGAGATAGAAACACCAATAGCTGAAATAAGTGTTGCTAATTTAGTAGCGCCTCGTTGACGCAATCTGCGATAGGCAATGATTTCTACTAAAACCGCTGTAACTGCCGAAGCAATCATCGCTGCGAGTAAACAGACTAAGAGCGTGAAAATCATTCCCCAGCCAGTGCGTGGGTCATCTTCTACTTTTACGCCCATAATTCCTGATGCAACAAGGGCTGAGAAGGTACCGATCATAAATACTTCAGAGTGTGCAAAGTTAATGAGGCGAAGAACGCCGTAAACAAGTGTGTAACCAAGTGAGATCAACGCATAAATAGCACCGAGTGCGAGACCATCAAATGTCAGCCCCCAGAACGCATCACGCAGGAGTGCAAAATCCATTTCTCACCCAATCCTTATAAGAGTCGGAGTCGGTGATTTCTCACCGACTCCGACCGATCTTACAGAAGAACTACTGTCTTTCTAGTTACTTAATAGCACCTAGAAGAACAAGCTTTCCGTTCTTTACGATGAAGCCATTTACGTCAGCACCAGATACTTCACCTTCAGCGTCAAACTTAAGTGTCTTTGAAAGACCCTTGTGTGACTTTGTAGATACGTACTTGTTGATGCTTGCACGATCAGTGTTTCCAGCCTTGATTGCATCAAGGAAGAAGTTAGCTGCATCGTATGACTCTGTTGTGTAAACGCCAGGCTTCATGCCCATCGCTGTCATTTCAGCAGCAAGCTTTGGAGATGCTGTCTCAAATGGGATTGCTGGGGCAGTTAGAAGTGCACCTTCTGCTGACTTACGAGCCAACTTAACGAATTGATCATCAAGTGTTCCGTCGCCAGATGCGAAAGTGATCTTTGAACCTGAGTCACGGAGCTGCTTTACGAATACAGCAGCTTGTGAGAAGTAACCTGAGTAGAACACAGCAGTTGCCTTTGACTTCTTGATCTTGGCAATTGTTGCTGTGAAGTCAGTTGTACCTGTTGGTGTTACATCCTTGCCGACAACGCGGCCAGCAAGTGTGATGTCAACTGTCTTTTGTAGGCCAACTGCATAGTCAGATGCGTCATTTACCAAGAACACTGTTGCCTTCTTGTTCTTTGACACGATCAAACGTGCTGCTGCTGGACCCTGGTAATCATCTGTCAACACCGCACGGTGGAAGATTGACTTACCGAAAGATGGAAGTGTTGGGTTTGTAGCAGATGGTGTAATGATTGAAAGTCCTGCTGATAGGTACACAGGTAGTGAAACCTTTGAAGCACCTGAATAAGCTGGACCAACAAGTGCAACTACACACTCTTCGGCTGCAACCTTAGGAGCGATTGGACCAGCAACTGCTGGATCTCCTTGGTCATCAACTTCGTAAACTACTGGGTCTACGTTTGAACCCTTATTGGCTTTTAGGAACTTTGATAGTGCGAACTTCACACCATTGAGTTCGTTGATACCCAATGCGGCTTCAGGTCCTGTTAGTGGACCTTGGTATGCGATTTTTAGCTTGCCAGAGCACGCTGCATTAGCTGCTGGTGCAACAGCAACAGCTGTTCCAACAACGAGTGCAACAGTTGCAATAGCGGAGATGATCTTCTTCATGTATTGCCTTTCCTGTTCTTTTGTCCCGGGACAGGGAGATGGAAAGGGTAATGGCAAGGGGCTCCTTCGGACAAGCCGAGTTGAGCGTGAAAGATTACGGAGAGATAACTATTTGGCGCTTATTGGCCTTCAGGAACCGCACTTGGCGATAGGACCGCTTCAGCCACAGCCTTCATACTTAATCGCCGATCCATGGCAGCTTTTTGAATCCATGAGAAAGCTTCTGGTTCACTTAAATTTAAGGCTTGCATCAAAATACCTTTTGCTTTGTCAACTAATTTGCGCGTTTCTAATCGTTCATGCAAATCTGCAACTTCATCCGCTAATGATTTCATTTGTGTGTGGCGGCTAATGGCAATTTCAATAGATGGAATCAAATCATTGATAGTAAATGGTTTAACAACGTAGGCCATGACACCGGCATCACGCGCACGATCTACTAACTCTTTTTGACTAAACGCTGTGAGCATCAGAACAGGAGCAATTGAAATAATCTCTTGCGCGGCAGATATTCCATCTAGCACCGGCATCTTCACATCAAGTATTGCTAAATCTGGCTTGTGTTCTTTTGCTAATTCAATCGCTTCTGCCCCATTAGTTGCTTGGGCAACAACGTCATAGCCAGATTCGGTAAGCATTTCTACTAAGTCCATGCGAATGAGCGCTTCATCTTCGGCGACCAAAATTCGTAATTTGTTCATGTGCCTCGAGTCGGATTCGAACCGACACTATGCAGTGTTTGAGACTGCCCTCTCTACCGTTGGAGTACCGAGGCGCAGTAAAAGTCTAACGCCAATTCTTGAATCAGAGAAAATGTAAGCGTAATTAACGATAGGCAGGGGCAACGCCACCAACAGCGTCACCAACTATATGTACGCGCATCGCATTTGTTGATCCTGGAATTCCAGGAGGAGAGCCCGCAACAATCATTACGTTTTCTCCCTTCTTCACTCGTCCGCTTTCAATCAAAAGAGAGTCGACTTGTTTAACCATGTCATCTGTGTGCTTAACCATTTCAGAGATAACAGGTTCCACGCCCCAAGTAAGTGCCAATCGGTTATAGGTTCCAACTTCTGGAGTCAGTGCCAAAATTGGAATAGCCGAACGTAAACGAGACATGCGACGAGCGGAGTCTCCACTTTGCGTAAAGGCAACTAAATACTTCGCTCCAACAATTGCACCTACCTCAGTGGCAGCCTTTGTAATTGCGCCACCTTTGGTGCGAGGTGCATTAATGATTGGACGAATACGTTCTAGGCCGCCTTCTTCAGTCTTTTGAATAATGCGAGCCATAGTTTCAACGGCTTCTATCGCAAATTCGCCAACACTTGTTTCGCCAGAGAGCATCAATGCATCGGCACCATCTAATACAGCATTGGCACAATCTGTGGCCTCTGCGCGAGTGGGACGTGAATTAGTAATCATCGAATCTAACATCTGTGTTGCAACGATGACTGGCTTGGCAGCATCCCGGGCAAGTTCGATGCAATGTTTTTGAACAAGTGGAACATCTTCAATAGGTAGCTCCACGCCAAGATCGCCGCGAGCAACCATTATTCCATCAAAAGCCGCAACGATTCCTGGCAAGTTTGTTACTGCTTGAGGCTTTTCAATCTTTGCAATAACTGGAACTCGAATGCCTACTTCATCCATGATGCGATGAACATCCTTAATATCATCGGCGCTTCTAACAAATGAAAGGGCAATAAAATCTGCGCCTGCTTTTAATCCCCACCGTAAATCCTCAATGTCTTTTTCTGAAAGCGCAGGAACGGATACTGCAACACCGGGCAGATTGATTCCTTTGTTATTGCTAACTGCCCCCGGTTCGATCACCTTAGTAATAACATCTGTCTTGGTCACCGAAGTTACTTCGACAGTTACTTTTCCATCATCGATTAATATGCGATCTCCTGCTTTGCAATCCCCCGGTAAACCCTTGTAGGTGGTGCCTACGCGATCTTTTGTACCTTCAATATCATCGGTAGTAATTGTAAAAACATCGCCTCGGGATAAATCATGCGGACCATTAGCAAATCGAGCCAATCTGATTTTTGGGCCCTGTAGATCAACGAGTATCGCCACAGGCACGCCAGCTTTTTTTGCAGCGTTTCGAACAGCATCGAGTCTGCTCTGGTGTTCTACGTAAGTTCCATGTGAAAGATTTAAGCGGGCCATATTCATACCAGCTGCAATTAGTTGCTCAACTTTGCCATCAGCTTCAACAGCTGGTCCCATGGTGCAAACAATTTTCGCGCGGCGCATGTGCTGAGTCTATCTATAAAACTAGTGAGCGGTCTGTCGGTGCAATTGGTGCATGCAACTGGGATTTTTCATCTGTGAGATAGGAATCAACTGCTGCTGCAGCACTTCGACCTTCAGCAATAGCCCACACAATCAGCGATTGTCCGCGCCCTGCATCTCCAGCAACGAAAATACCTTCAGCCGTTGTTTGAAAATTAGCATCGCGCTTAATGATTCCGCGATCATCGAGTTCTACTTCTAGCTGTGTGAGTAACTCATTTTTTTCTGGACCTGTGAAACCCATTGCAAGGAATGCGAATTGCGCTGGGATTTCTCGTTCGGTTCCAGGAACAGGTGAGAATTTGCCATCGACAAATTGAGTTTCAACTAATTTGAGCGCACGTAGATTTCCCTCAGCATCTCCTAAGAATTCTTCTGTGCTAATTGAAAAAATTCGATTATCTAGTTCTTCGTGTGCACTTGAAACTCTAAATATCATCGGATACGTCGGCCATGGCGCACTTGTTGGCCGTTCATCAGTTGGACGAGGCATGATCTCTAATTGAGTAACAGATTTCGCACCTTGACGAATTGCAGTTCCAAGACAATCTGCTCCTGTATCGCCACCACCTAAAATAATGACATCTTTACCCTCAACATTTATTGAACCTTGTGCAATCTCACCAAGTGCTTCTTGATTACCCCACGGCAAATACTCCATCGCCTGATAAACACCTTTGAAATTTCGGCCCGGAATATCTAATTCACGCCACTGCGTTGCACCCACTGCCAGCACAACGGCGTCATAACGTGAGCGAAGTTGCGCACCAGTTAAGTCAACACCGACATTTACACCTGGTCTAAATCGAGTTCCTTCTTTTTCCATCTGCACAAGACGGCGATCCACAATGTGTTTTTCCATTTTAAACTCTGGAATTCCATAGCGCAGTAGCCCGCCAATTTTTTCACCGCGTTCAAAAACCGCAACAGTGTGTCCGGCCCGAGTTAGTTGCTGAGCCACTGCTAATCCGGCAGGGCCTGAACCAACTACTGCAACAGTTTTACCTGATAAGCGATCTGGTGGTAAAGGTTTAACGTTGCCAGAACCAAATGCTTCTTCAATCGTACGTAGTTCTACCTGTTTAATAGTTACAGCGTCGGCATTAATCGCAACGACACACGCCGTTTCACATGGTGCAGGACACAAACGACCTGTGAATTCTGGAAAGTTATTTGTGGCATGCAAGCGATCGATGGCACCTTCTTTATCCCCACGCCACAACAAGTCATTCCATTCGGGAATGAGATTTCCTAGTGGGCATCCCTGATGGCAAAAGGGAATTCCACAATCCATGCAGCGCCCTGCTTGTTTTTGTAGGTGCTCAAAACTTTGTGGTTCATACACTTCGTTCCAGTCTTTTATACGAACATCTACTGGTCGACGCTTAGGTAGCTCACGCGGAGTGGATAAAAAACCCTTTGGATCAGCCAAGAGCGGCCACCTCCATTACGTATTGATCAACAGGCAAACCTTCGCGATTGGCTTTCTCGATTGCATTGAGAACTCGTGCGTAATCTCTTGGCATAACCAAGGAGATGCGTCCAAGTGCTTTATCCCAATCGGCGAGTAAATCATGAGCAATGACAGAACCTGTTTCAACTTCAAAGGATGAAATTAAAGCGCGCACAATCTCTTTTTGATCATTTGGAACAGCGAAGATATCAACCATGTCTTGATTTACTTGAGCATGATCCAAATCCAAAATGAAAGCGCGTCCGCCAGACATTCCTGCTGCAAAATTTCTACCTGTGCGACCTAGAACTACAACTGTGCCGCCAGTCATGTATTCACAACCATGATCGCCAACACCTTCAACAACTGCAATGGCACCTGAATTTCGCACACAGAATCTTTCACCAACCATGCCACGAATCAAGATTTCACCAGATGTTGCGCCGTATCCAATAACGTTGCCAGCAATCACATTCTCATGAGATGCGAATTGCGCTTTCTCATCGGGGCGAACAATTACTCGCCCGCCAGAAATACCCTTTGCAACGTAATCATTAGCATCGCCGTAGAGACGAATTGTGAGTCCACGTGGAATAAATGCGCCCAGTGATTGCCCTGATGAGCCATGTAAAGTCACATCGATAGTGTCTGGGTCTAATCCATCTGCACCGTAGGTGCGAGTGATCTGTGAACCAAGCATTGTTCCTACTGTTCGATTTACATTTCGAATTGGCAAATCTATTCGAACAGGCTCTTTAGATTTCAAAGCGGCTGCAGATAATTCAATAAGTTTGTTATCGAGGGCATTTACTAAACCGTGATCTTGAGTTGTTATGCGATGCAGGGCGCTATCAACATCTGGGCGCATAAGAAGTGGTGCAAGATCTAATCCATGAGCTTTCCAGTAATTAACAGCGTCTCGAGTATCTAGATATTCGACGTGACCAATGGCTTCCTGAAGAGTCTTAAATCCAAGTTGAGCGAGAAGTTCTCGCACTTCTTCTGCGATGTATTCAAAGAATGTTTCAACAAATTCTGGTTTACCAGTAAAGCGCTTACGCAGCTCTGGATTTTGTGTTGCAACACCAACAGGGCATGTATCTAAGTGACACACGCGCATCATCACACAACCTGAGACAACTAGCGGCGCTGTCGCAAAGCCAAATTCTTCGGCGCCTAACAGAGCTGCAATTACGACATCTCGCCCAGTTTTTAGCTGACCATCTGTTTGCACGACGATTCGATCGCGCAAACCGTTGAGCAATAAAGTTTGTTGAGTCTCAGCTAACCCAAGTTCCCATGGTGCACCTGCATGCTTAAGTGAAGTCAGTGGAGAAGCACCAGTTCCGCCATCGTGTCCAGAGATTAAAACAACATCAGCGTGTGCCTTACTCACACCTGCCGCAACTGTTCCAACGCCTACTTCGGCAACTAACTTAACGTGAATACGCGCATCCTTATTTGCATTCTTAAGATCATGAATTAACTGAGCAAGATCTTCAATTGAATAAATATCATGATGCGGTGGAGGCGAAATTAAGCCAACACCCGGTGTTGAGTACCTAACTTTTGCAATCCACGGATACACCTTGTTACCTGGCAGTTGTCCACCTTCGCCAGGTTTTGCGCCTTGCGCAATTTTAATTTGAATGTCATCAGCATTAACAAGATATTCACTTGTCACGCCAAAGCGGCCGCTAGCAACTTGCTTAATAGCTGATCGCTTTGAATCTCCATTAGCCATCGCAACATATCGCTCTGGGTCTTCCCCACCTTCACCTGTATTTGATTTAGCACCGATGCGATTCATTGCAATTGCCAATGTTTCGTGAGCTTCTTGTGAGATGGATCCATAAGACATGGCGCCTGTTGAAAAACGCTTGAGAATTTCTGAAATTGGTTCTACTTCATCAATTGAAATCGCCGTATGTTCTTTGAAAGCAAAGAGTCCGCGCAGAGTCATTAACGCTTTGCTCTGTTCATCAATTTTGTGGGTATATCTTTTAAATATGTCATAACGCTTCGCGCGAGTTGAATGCTGCAAAGTAAATACAGTTTCCGGATCAAATAGATGTGGTTCACCTTCACGGCGCCATTGATATTCACCACCGATTGGAAGTCGGCGTGAACCTGGTACTTCACCGCCAGGTGGATAAGCAATGTGATGGCGCGCAATGGTTTCTTTAGCAATGATGTCTAAGCCGATGCCACCTAGGCGAGATGTAGTTCCTGTGAAGTATCGATCTACTAAATCTTGGGACAAGCCAATGGCTTCAAATACTTGTGCACCTGTATAAGAAGCGATTGTTGAGATTCCCATTTTCGACATAACTTTGAGAACGCCTTTACCCAGACTCTTAATGAGGTTTGCAACAGCTTTTTCTGGGGTAATTCCTGTGATAACTCCTTGCAACACTAAATCTTCGGCGCTTTCCATAGCAAGATAAGGATTAACAGCTGCTGCGCCGTAACCAATAAGTAATGCAACGTGGTGCACTTCTCGCACATCGCCAGCTTCAACTACAAGTCCAACAGTTGTGCGAGTTTTTTCGCGAATCAAATGGTGATGCACTGCCGATGTAAGCAACAGTGATGGAATCGGTGCATCCTCTGCATCGCCATCGCGATCAGATAAAACAATAATGCGCGCACCGCCTGCAATAGCGGTGGATACTTCGGCTGCAATTTCATCTAAACGTTTACGAAGTGATTCTCCCCCACCTGCAACCTGGAAGAGCCCACGGACAACATAAGTTTCTAATCCTGGATATTCACCATCAGCATTTACGTGAATAATCTTTGCTAATTCATCATTGTTTATCACAGGAAAAGCCAATGAAATTTGTCTACACGATTCAGGTCCTGGATCTAAAAGATTATGTTCTGGTCCAACTGATCCACCAAGACTTGTCACCAACTCTTCACGGATAGCATCTAAAGGTGGATTTGTAACTTGGGCAAATAATTGTGAGAAGTAATCAAAAAGAAGTCGTGGTTTTTCAGAAAGAGCAGCAATAGGCGAATCTGTTCCCATGGAACCAAGCGGCTCTGCTCCATTTTTAGCCATGGGTGTTACCAAAATGCGTAATTCTTCTTCTGTGTACCCAAATGCACGTTGTCTGCGAACAACTGATGAGTGGGGATAAATAATATGTTCACGTGGAGGTAACTCATTGAGCTTCATAATTCCATCGTGAAGCCACTGACCATATGGCGCACTCTTTGCCAAGGTATCTTTGATCTCTTCATCTTCAATAATGCGTCCTTGTTCAATGTCAACAAGGAACATTTTTCCTGGCTGCAAGCGACCTTTGCGCGCAATTTCATCTGCAGGAATATCAAGTACTCCTACTTCACTTGCAAGTACAACTAAGCCATCTTTAGTAATCCAAAAACGTGAAGGACGTAAACCGTTTCGGTCTAACACCGCACCAATTTGATGACCATCTGTAAAAGTCACGCAAGCAGGTCCATCCCACGGCTCCATAAGGGATGCGTGAAATGCGTAAAAATCTCTGCGCTCTTGTGACATAGAAGTATGGTTTTCCCACGCTTCTGGAATCATCATTAATACAGAGTGAGCAAGTGATCGTCCACCCAAATACAACAGCTCGAGTACTTCATCAAAGGAGGCGGAGTCACTACCTGTTGGATCCACAATAGGAAAAATTCTCTTTAGATCTCCAGGAATTACATCGCTCTGCAACAAAGTTTCGCGTGCACGCATCCAATTTCGATTTCCCTTAACGGTATTAATTTCGCCATTGTGTGCAATGAAACGATAAGGATGCGCAAGAGGCCAGGACGGGAATGTATTAGTTGAAAAACGAGAGTGAACAAGTGCCAGAGGTGAAATTACTCTTTCATCACTGAGGTCAGGAAAGAACTCTTCTAATTGCCCTGTTGTAAGCATTCCCTTGTAGACAATAGTTTTAGAAGTAAGGGATGGAAAGTAAATAGGCAAAGAGTGTTCTGCTCTCTTGCGCAGACAATAGGCAAGTCTGTCCAGTGTGATGCCTGATTCGTTTTTCAAACCAGCGACAAAGACTTGTTCAAATCGTGGCATGACTGAAAGAGCAGTTTTACCTAAAGCCGATGAATTAATTGGCAGCTCGCGCCACCCTAAAATCTTTAATCCTTCTTCTGCAGCTATCTTCGCAATTGAATCTTTAACATCAGCACTGGGTTCAATAAAGCCAATACCGGTTGCATAGGATCCTTCTGGTGGTAGTTCAAAGGATAGAACTGCGCGATAAAAAGCATCTGGAATACAAATAAGAATTCCTGCGCCATCGCCGCTATCTGGTTCTGCCCCCGATGCTCCGCGGTGTTCTAGATTGCGAAGCGCGGTTAAACCCTTTGCAACAATTTCGTGTGTTGCTACTTTATTTATGGTTGCAACCATCGCAACACCACAAGCATCATGCTCGTTGGCAGGGTCATATAACCCTTGTGCAATTGGATAATTGGATTGCAAACTCATTTTTACAAAGACTCCAGTTGTCGAAATGTGTTGGGACAACCTTGGCCCTAGTGAGTGCTACATGGAAAAGAATAGCAAGGACTTGGGCAATTCCAATAGTGGAATTTGAACTTTAGATGCCGCTGATATGCGCTAACTGTCCGATTCCAGCAGTAATTGCCATGCCCGCACAGCCACCGAGCATCACGCGAATAGTTGGCTTTAGAACCTTTGATCCTGCTGTTCGTGCGCTGAGGATTCCAGTGAATAAGAGTCCAACCAGAGTAAACCCAACAATGCTCCACGCTTTCGCCCCCAGCGTTGGTGCAAAAGCACCAAGGAATGGAATGACTCCGCCCAGAGTAAAGCTTGCTGCAGATGCAATTGCTGCTTGCATTGGACGTGCCTTTGTATGTGGGTGTTGTCCTAATTCATCTCGTAGATGCGCCGCAAGTGCATCTTTATCGTGCATTGCCTTAGCAACTTCTTCTGCTAATTCAGGAGCTAACCCGCGTTCAATATAAATCTGTTTAAGCTCTTGTAATTCACCTTCTGGATCAATTGCCAGATGTTGAATTTCTAATAATCGATCTGATTCTTCAACATCATTTTGGGAACGAACCGAAACGTACTCACCAACTGCCATTGACATTGCGCCAGCAGAAATTGCTGCCAAACCTGCAGTAATTAAAAAACTATCTGCTTTGGCTGCTGCGACACCGATCATTAAAGATGCGGTGGAAACAAGTCCATCATTTGCACCAAGGACTGCGGCTCGTAGCCACCCTGCTCGATGAGTTCGGTGCTCTAAATTGCGAGCATAAACATCTTTAAGGGCCATGTTTAAATCTTAGCCGAAGAGCGTCCTAATCGTAGGTAATTTGCAAGGGCTAGCGTTGCAACTATTGCACTGACCCACACATTCACACGCAATCCAGCGATGGTATTGGCTTGGTCGATGCGAATAATCTCGATGAATAAACGTCCAATGCTATAGAGCCCCACGTATGCGCTAAAAACCTGGCCCGCGGCTAGTTTCTTTCCCCACAGAATTAATGCAATCGCAACTGCGCTGCACCATAGTAATTCATATAAAAAAGTCGGATGAAATGTTTCAAATGTTGCATAGCCATCAGGGCGCAATCCGACTGGAACAGATAGTGCCCACGGAAGATCGGTTGGACGGCCGAATAATTCACCGTTAAACCAATTTCCCAAACGTCCTATTGCTTGTGCGAATAAAATTCCAGGAGCAAGTGCATCCATGAATATTGCAAATGAAGGCAGCTCCTTCTTCTTTTGTTGGGACTTATATGCAAAAAACGCTGCGACTGCGCCTACTGAAATTGCTCCCCAAATACCTAAACCACCTTGCCAAATTTTTAGCGCATCAACAGCATTGCCATTGGCACCAAAATATTGAGCCGGAGAAGAAATCACGTGATAGAGGCGACCGCCAATAATTCCAAATGGAACTGCCCAGATTGCGACATCTCCCACAACGTTTTGTGCATTGGGTGCAACCGCTCTTAATCGCTTGTCTCCCAACCACACTGCAATGAGGATCCCAGCAATTATGCATAGGGCGTAAAAATGAATAGTGAGTGGACCGAGTTCCAATACCGAAACACTCGGTGTTGGAATCGATCTATTCAAAGTTTTACTTACCTTCTACAGCTTTAACAAATGCCGCAGCATCAAAGTACTCACCAAGATCTGTACCTGATGTTCCACGACGAATCTCTTTGCCATTGATGAAAACTGTTGGAGTGGAGTTAATGTTCTTCTCTCCTCCAGAGGCAGCGACGTTATTTACCCACTCTTTATAATTGAGGTTTTTCACGCACTCACCGAATTTAGGCGAATTAATATCTGCGAACTCACCAAGTGCAATTAAGTACTCAGCTGTCACAACTCCGGCATTTTCTGCAGGCAGGTTTTGATAGAAAGCTTTGTGGAAACCTAAAAACTTATTCTCATCCGATGAGCAAGCAGCTGCATTTGCAGCAAGGGCTGACTCTGGACCAAGAAATGAGAGCGTGTGAAACACAACTTTCGCTTTCTTCTCTTCGATGAGTTCTTCGATGTAGCCACCATTTACCTGTTCAAAGCGTGCACAGACTGGACATTGAAAATCTTCCCAAATATCAATAACAGGAACTCCCTTGATGTCACCGTTATAAACAATTCCGTATCCATCATCTTTTGAAACGCTGGATGGAAGGGCTGCAGAAGTATTTTCCTTATTGCTTAACACAGAGAAAATGGCGCCCACTGCAACGACTAGTACGACCATTCCAATAACTAGATTGCGTGTTGTGTTATCTGGACCCTTTGGTGTCTTAGATGACATGTCTTTATTCTCCCGGTATTAGTTCCTGTGATGGTTTCTTTTCGAGTGCAAACTTGGTTATAGGGTAGCGAAGAAGATAGAGACCGCAGAGCGCTAAGCCTATGTCACGCAAAATTTCTTCTAAATACTTGGTTTCACTTGGATCAACGGTGCCACCGCCGCCAAAACAACCGCAGTCAATGGATAGGCCTCGCGCCCAGGCTTGAGCGATTGCGATGATAAAAAGCACCATCAGGCCTGCACCAAACATCGCGGCATAGCGAACTCCCACACCAATAATGAGAAGTACTCCCGCGCCAACTTCAAGCCAAGGCAGAACAATTCCAAGAATATTTGCGAGCCAAATAGGCAAGATCTCATAGGCACGAACAGCCATCATTGATTTATCTGGTGTAAATACTTTGAGATAACCAGCGACTAAAAGCACTCCACCTAAAACTAAGCGAGCGAGTAATCCAATCCACGGTTGTGCTTTTTTCATCCCCTGCCCTCTCGAACACCTAGCGCTAATTGTTCAACGAGTGCACGCACCGCATTTATTCCCGAATCTAGAGAGTCAGCGCCATTTAATGCATTAATAAATGCTGAACCCACGATGACGCCATCTGCATAGCCAGCCACTTCCTTGGCATGTTCGCGGGTAGAAACTCCCAAACCAACGGCCACAGGAATCTTGGTTACTTTTTTAATGCGATCAACTAGATCTTTGGCTCCGGCTGAAATTCCTGTGCGCGCGCCCGTAACGCCCATCAGGGATGCTGCGTATACAAATCCTGAACATTGCGCAGTAACTTTTTCTAGGCGTGCATCAGTTGTACTCGGCGCCACAACAAATATTGAATTGATTTTTGATGAGTGACTTGCTGCGGTCCAAGGTTGAGCTTCATCCACTGGAAGATCAGGAGTAATAACCCCAGAACCCGAATTCGATGCAATTGATTCTGCGAATTTTTCGATTCCATATTTCTCGATTGGATTCCAGTAGGTCATAACAACACTTGGTATCCCACGAGCAGTCGCATGAGCGAGTGCCTCAAAAACCTCTTTTGCACCGGTACCAGCATTTAAAGATGTATTTGCCGCTTCTTGAATAGTTGGTCCATCCATTACCGGATCGCTATATGGAAAACCGATTTCGATTGCATCTACTCCTGCATCAGCAAATGCATCAATGACTGCTTTGCAACCTTCTTGTGTTGGATATCCGGCTGGAATATATGCAATCAGTGCTGCTCTATTTTCTGATCGAGTCTTCGTAAATAGTTGATCTAAGGGTGTGCTCATTACAGAGGAATTCCGAAATACTCAGCTGCAGTGACTACATCCTTATCTCCGCGGCCTGAAAGATTAATGAGCAAGGTGGCATCTTTTCCTAATTCGCGACCCACTTGTAGTGCTCCAGCTAATGCGTGCGCAGTTTCAATTGCAGGGATGATTCCTTCTGTCTTGCACAGCAGTGAAAATGCATACATTGCTTCGGCATCAGTAATAGCGCGATACTCGGTACGACCTATTTCACTTAAGTATGCGTGCTCTGGACCAACGCCTGGATAATCCAAACCTGCTGAAATCGAATGCGACTCAACAGTTTGACCATTCTCATCTTGGAGTAAGTAAGAACGTGCTCCGTGTAATACACCTGGTGTTCCACCCGTAATAGTTGCTGCGTGACGGCCAGTTTCAACGCCATCTCCACCAGCTTCTAATCCGATTAATCGAACATCCTTATCCTTAATAAAATCATAGAAAATACCGATGGCATTTGATCCGCCACCGACACATGCAAGAACAGCATCAGGTAACTTGCCAGTGAGTTCTAATACTTGGGCGCGTGCTTCTTCGCCAATAATTTTCTGAAAATCTCTGACCATTGTTGGAAATGGGTGCGGTCCAGCTACTGTTCCAAAGAGGTAATTAGTTGTTTCGACATTTGTTACCCAATCGCGCATTGCCTCATTAATCGCATCTTTAAGAGTTTTTGATCCAGTTGTAACTGGAACAACTTCAGCGCCTAATAATTTCATTCGAACTACGTTAAGTGCTTGGCGCTTTGTATCTTCTTCGCCCATATACACAACACATTCCAAGCCCATCAAAGCTGCTGCCGTTGCAGATGCAACGCCGTGTTGGCCCGCGCCAGTTTCGGCAATAATTCGTTTCTTACCAGAGCGCTTGGCAAGAAGTGCTTGTCCTAAAACGTTATTAATCTTGTGGCTTCCAGTGTGATTAAGATCTTCTCGCTTAAGAATTATCCGAGCGCCACCTGCATGTTCTGCAAATCTTTTCGCTTCAGTAATGATGCTTGGTCGTCCAGAATAAGTCTTATGCAGGTGCGCGAGCTCTGCGAGAAATACTGGATCTTTTTGCGCAGCATTGTGGGCGCTTTCAATTTCATCGAGTGCTCCAATGAGAGCTTCTGGAACATAGCGACCACCGAACTGACCGAAGTGGCCAGCTCCAATATCTGTCGATGATGTACTCATGTACAAATCTTACTGTTCTCCGAGTAAGTGCTGCACGGCGAATTCTGGGTCCCCCGCGCGTACTAACGCCTCGCCAACCAAAATCGCGTTGGCTCCAGAGTCCACGGCGTACTGCACATCGGCAGGGGTGGAAATTCCTGACTCTGCAATGCGAATCACATCGGTAGGAATACGTGGTAATAAATCTTTAAATGCAATCGAGTCAACTTCTAGGGTCTTTAAATTTCTGGAGTTCACGCCGATCATTTCAGATGGAGCATCGAGTGCAATCTCAAGCTCATCCATAGTGTGAACTTCAACGATTGCGTGCATGCCTAACTCTTGAGTTAAATCCAAATAATCCAAGAGTTGATTCTTTGAAAGAGCTGCCACTATCAATAAAACAAGATCTGCGCCATGTGCGCGAGCTTCAAAGAATTGGTACTCATCTACCATGAAATCTTTTCGCAAGATTGGTAGATCAACTGCTTTGCGCACAGCATCTAAATCTTCTAACGAACCACCAAATCTGCGACGCTCTGTCAGAACACTTATTGCACTCGCTCCCCCTTTTTCATATTTACTAGCCAACAGGGCTGGATCGGAAATTGGCGCCAGTGCACCTTTGCTAGGAGATGATCTCTTGACTTCTGCAATCAATGAAAGAGAGTTGTTCTGAAAACTAGAAATATCTGCTCGCACAGCAGCGGCTTTTTCAACGGCTTCAAGAATCTGCGCTCTTGAAAGCTTTCTGGATTCTAAATCTTCTTTAACGCCTTCAATGATTGAATCAAGAACGCTCATTTCGAGCGCCCATCGGTACTTGGATCTTCACCAATGTCTTGGCGATTCCATGAAGTTAACTTTTCAGGTTTTCTGTCATACCTTTTCGAAAGTTTGAATCGTGAAGAGAGAAAAAATGCTGCAACTATTACAACAATGACTGAGATGGCTGAGATAAAAATATTGTTCATCGCCGACTCGCTAAAGAATTTGCAGCGTGAATTGCACCGAGGACGGCAGCAGCCTTGTTGTGACACTCTTGGTTTTCTGACTCAGCATCAGAATCGGCAACAATTCCTGCACCTGCTTGAACATATGCTTTGCCGTCATATAAAACTGCCGTGCGAATTGCAATACAGGTATCAATGTTTCCGGTGAAATCGATATATCCGATTGCACCTCCGTAAATTCCACGACGTGTACTTTCATGATCTTCAATGATCTGCATCGCTCGTGGCTTTGGGGCGCCAGATAATGTTCCGGCTGGGAAAACTGCAAAAAGAGCATCAACGCAATTAGATTTATCAGAAAGGGTTCCGGTCACTGTTGAAACAATATGCATGACATGGGAATAGCGTTCGATGTGCATGAAATCAATAACTTCAACACTTCCTGGTTTACAGATTCTTCCCAAGTCATTGCGACCTAAGTCAACGAGCATGAGATGTTCTGCGCGTTCTTTTGGATCGGCCAATAACTCTTCTGCTAATTTCTTATCAATTTCAGGTGAAGCTGAACGTTTTCTTGTGCCTGCGATCGGATGAACCATCACCTCTTTTTGATTTACCTTTACGAGAGCTTCTGGACTAGAGCCAACAACACTGATTCCGTCGTTAAATTGGAACAAATACATATATGGACTGGGGTTGTGCAACCTGAGCATTCGATACACATCTATCGGTTCGGCCTTGACATCCATACTAAAACGTTGAGAGAGAACAACTTGAAAGGCTTCTCCAGCCACAATCTCATCTTTAATTTCATTAACAGATTGACGATATTTTTCATCCGTTGTATTTGAATCAAATTCAGGTAGTGAACGATCTTCCAGCACACTCACAAAACCATCCAAAGGTGCATTGAGCTCTGCTTGCATGCGATCTAAACGCTTTACGCATTCGGCATAGGCTTCATCAATTCGATTATCACTTGCATCCCAATTTATGGCATTAGCTATGAGCGTCACGGTGCCATCGCTGTGATCCATCACTGCTAAATCACTTGTTAACATAAATGCGAGTTCTGGCAGAGGTAAATCTTTTTTCGAAGAGTTTCCAATTTTTTCTAATCGCCGCACAGAGTCATAACCCATATAACCAACAAGTCCACCGGTCAGCGGTGGCAATCCTGGTATTACTGGAGATTTCAAATGTGATGCACTAATTCGAAGAGCCTCTAATGGATCAACTCCCTGCGGTGCACCGGCTGGATATGTTCCTATCCACACTGCAGCCCCATCTTTTTCACTCAGTGTTGATTCGGTGCGTACTCCAATAAATGAATACCTTGACCAGGCTCCACCGTGCTCGGCTGATTCAAGTAGAAAAGTATTTGGCGCGCTCTTTGCGAGTTTTCTATAAATACCTAAAGGTGTTTCACCATCTGCCAGTAATTTACGCGTTACTGGAATAACGTTGTAATTTCGTGCAAAGGAACGAAACTCTTCTAAATTCATCCCAGTTGCACCGGCTGATGAAAACAGGTTGCATCGCCTGTGTGACACGCTGCCCCAATTTGTTCTACTGATATGAGCAGTGCATCACCATCACAATCAAGTGAGAGAGAAATAACTTTCTGCGTATGCCCTGAAGTCGCCCCTTTTACCCATATTTCATTTCGTGAGCGAGACCAATATGTGCCAGCACCTGTTGCAATCATCTGAGCCAGTGCTTCTTGGTTAACGTAGGCAAGCATTAAAACTTCTTTAGTGTGCGCATCCTGTGCGATTGCTGGAATCAATAGCTGTGGATCTTTGAGCAACCCACGAACTTGTGCAGATAATAGATAGTCGCTCATGGCTTAATTCTGCCCTATGAGTTATTGACGGTGCGAACCGAATAACCAGCCCCGCTTAAATACCTCTTTACATCGCCAATTCTATGAACTCCAAAGTGGAAAACACTTGCAGCAAGTAGAGCATCTGCTCCAGCATCAAGTGCTGCAGCAAAATCTGAGAGTGCTCCTGCCCCACCACTTGCTATCAATGGAACTTTGGCGACTGAACGCACCGCTGTGATCATTCCAATGTCATATCCCGCTCTGGTTCCATCGGCGTCCATTGAATTGAGCAAAATTTCACCAACACCGAGCGCACACGCCTTTTCAACCCACGCGATTGCATCTAACCCAGCACTTTCACGTCCACCATGTGTTGTTACTTCAAAACCTGATTCAGTTCGTGCACGTCTGGCATCTACAGAGAGAACTAAAACTTGAGAACCAAATCGATCAACAATTTCTGAAATTAACTCCGGACGTTTCAATGCTGCGGTATTAATTGAAACCTTGTCCGCGCCTGCTCGGAGCAATCTGTTTACATCATCGACACTTCTAATTCCCCCACCAACGGTTAATGGAATAAAGACTTGCTCTGCGGTGCGGCGAACAACATTTAACGTAGTATCGCGCCCAGCTGAACTCGCTGAGATATCTAAAAACGTTAACTCATCAACACCTTCGCTGTCATATAACGCAGCCATCTCAACTGGATCGCCTGCATCGACTAAGTCTGTGAAATTAACTCCCTTAACAACACGTCCATCAGTGACATCTAGACATGCGATTATGCGAACAGAAAGTGTCATCGCTTTGTTACTTCCAGCGCCTGTTGCAATGTAAAAGCGCCGGCATACAACGCCTTACCAACAATCGCTCCTTCAATGCCAATACTTCTAAGCGCTGCTAAATTTTCGATATCGCTTAAATTAGATATGCCACCGCTTGCGATTACTGGCGCCTTGGTGACTGCGCAAACACTCTTAAGTAGTTCAAGATTTGGGCCTGCAAGGGTTCCATCTTTGGTTACATCCGTAACTACATAACGCGCACAACCATCTCGATCTAATCGCGTAATAGTTTCGAAGAGATCGCCGCCGTCTCGAGTCCAACCGCGAGCTGACAATGTGTTACCACGAACATCTAGACCCACTGCGATGCGATCGCCAAACTCTGCAATCACACGTGAAGTCCACTCAGGGTCTTCTAGTGCAGCAGTTCCTAGATTTACTCGTGTGCACCCTGTTGCAAGAGCTCGATGCAATGATTCGTCATCTCGGATACCACCTGATAACTCAACTTTAATATCTAAAGCCCCGATTACTTCTGCTAACAAATCTGCATTGCTCCCAATTCCAAATGCGGCATCAAGATCTACAAGGTGTATCCATTCGGCGCCTGATTTTTGGAAATCAAGAGCTGCATCTAGTGGCTTTCCATAATTAGTTTCTTGACTGAGTTCGCCTTGAACCAATCGAACGGCTTTGCCATCTTTAACATCTACTGCAGGCAATAACTCCAGATAACTCATAGCCCAGCGCTCCAATTTGCAATCAAAGTTAGCCCGGCTTGGCCTGATTTTTCAGGATGAAATTGCGTGGCAGAAAGTGGGCCATCTTCAACCGCTGCTAAGAATTTTTCACCATGCGTTGTCCATGCTTGTGTCACACCAACAGATTTCTTGGCTGCATATGAATGCACAAAGTAAAAAGATTCTTTTTCAACACCTTTAAAGAGTTTTGTTGAGCCAGTAACTTCAACGGTGTTCCAACCCATATGCGGAAGAATCGGTGCATCAAGTGCATCAATACTTCCGTTCCACATACCAATTCCTTTGTGTTTGCCATGTTCTAGGCCATCACTAAAAAGAATCTGCATTCCAATACAAATGCCTAACGTGGCCTTACCTGCGACTTGGCGTTGACGAATTACATCAGCAGCATCGATTTCATTGATTCCATTCATGCATGCAGCAAATGCGCCAACACCAGGAACAACTAGCCCGTCAGATTTAAGGGCAACCTCTAGATCTGATGTGATGTGAACATCATGGCCTGTCGTTGCAAACGCTCGTTGGGCGGATCGTAAATTTCCCGATCCGTAATCCAAAATTGCTATCAAAGAACGCCCTTAGTCGATGGCACTCCGCTTACTCGTGAATCCAGCGCAACCGCATCGCGCAGTGCTCGAGCAACAGCTTTAAATTGTGCTTCAAATACGTGGTGCGCATTGCGTCCTTCAAGAACTCTAATATGAAGTGCGATGCGCGCTTCGGCGACAATAGATTCCCAAATGTGCTTACCGAGAGTTGTATCAAATGTTCCGATGAGTTCAACAATTTCTGGCTGGCGGTGAACTAGATAGGGACGTCCTGACAAATCAACTGCAGCTTGAACAAGAACTTCATCAAGTGGAACCATGGCATCACCAAAGCGACGAATGCCTGCCTTATCACCGAGTGCTTCACGAAGTGCTTGGCCAAATGCCAAAGATGTATCTTCGACAGTATGGTGAGAATCAACTTCGATGTCGCCGGTAGTTTTCACAGTTAAATCAAAACCAGAGTGCTTACCAAGTTGTGAAAGCATGTGATCAAAGAACGCGACACCTGTATCGACAGATATGTTTCCCTGACCATCAAGGTTAAGTTCAACAAGAACGCTAGATTCTTTCGTTGTTCGTTCTACGCGTGCACTTCTCATTTTTTCCCCTGCTTCACTTGTTGAGTACTTCTTTTATCGCCATTAAGAACTTCTTGTTTTCGGCTCCGTTGCCGATTGTTACTCGCAAATATCCTTCGAGGCCCACATCGCGGATCAGAACCCCTTTATCGAGCAAATCTTTCCATACATCTGCACTTGCTCGCTTGAATCCCGAGAAGAGCAAGAAATTCGAGCAGCTTGGAATGACTTCAAGGCCTAAAGCACTGAGTTCACTTGCCAGATCTTCTCGGGCTGCAATCAATCCTTGAACAGTTGCTAATAGTTCATCACTAAATTCAAGGGCTGCACTAGCCGCCACTTGCGTGAGCGCACTGAGGTGATAGGGAAGTCGAACTAGTCGCATTGCATCAATCACGGATGGATGCGCAACAAGATAGCCCACACGTGCACCAGCGAATGCGAATGCTTTGCTCATAGTTCGAATAACTACAACATTTGGAAACTTTTCAATCAGAGTAATTGCTGATTTTTCAGATGAAAACTCTGCATACGCCTCATCGATGACAAGCAAACCACCAACTAATTGCGTGCTTCGAGCCAGCATCTCTATTTCAGATATGAGAAGTGCGCTCCCTGTTGGATTATTAGGAGTTGTAATAAATGTCAGAGTAGGACGAAGGGATTCGATCTGAGACGCAGCCGCATCACAATCAAGAGTGAAGTCTTTGCGTCGAGTGCCATCAATCCATGGAGTTGCAGTGACCTTTGCAATCAAAGGATGCATTGAATACGAAGGTGTGAAGCCAAGGGCAGATTTACGGCCAAAGGCAAGAAAAATAGATTGAATAATTTCATTGCTTCCATTTGCAGCCCACACATTGGATATATCTATAGAGGTTGCAGATTGAGAATTTATGTAATTAGCCAATGATGTTCGCAGCTCTGTTGCTTCGCGATCTGGATAGCGATTAAGTCGCGAGCCAATCTCGGTTACTCGGGCTGCAATCGCCTTAACGAGTTCTGGTGATGGCGAAAATGGATTTTCATTTGTATTAAGTGATGCATCTGCTTCTACTTGTGGCGCACCATAGGCAGACATTGGTGCAAGCTCTTCGCGCAGCGGAAGCCACTGTGGCCACGTACTCATGATGAACTCTTATTCTCTAAACGCGCGCTCATGGCTTCACCGTGCGCGGGTAGATCTTCTGAGTTAGCCAATGTAATAACCGTCGGAAGAATCTGTGTAAATGCATCCTCGTTGTATTCGATGAAGTGAAGTCCGCGTAAAAATGTTTGAACAGATAAACCACTTGAGTGGCAAGCACATCCACCAGTTGGCAATACGTGATTAGACCCGGCTGAATAATCACCGAGTGAGACTGGAGAGAAACGACCAATGAAAACAGCGCCAGCATTTCTAATTTTCTGCGCATCTTTCTCGCTGTTTTTTGTTTGAATTTCTAGGTGCTCTGCAGCGTAAGCATTTGCAACATCTATTGCGTGTTCTGTGGAGTCAACTAATACGCAAGCTGATTGAATTCCAGTTAGCGCTTCAGTAATTCGCTCTGAGTGCTTTGTTCGTGCAACGCGCGTGACAAGTTCTTTTTGAACTTCGTCAATTAGTTCCTGGCTATCTGTAATCAGAACGGCAGCTGCGATGACATCGTGTTCTGCTTGGCTGATCAGATCTGCAGCAACATCTGCGGCTAGCGCGCTCTTATCAGCGATGATTGCGATTTCTGTTGGTCCTGCTTCAGAATCGATACCAATAATCCCACGCAAAGCGCGCTTTGCAGCGGCAACGTAAATATTTCCAGGACCAGTTACTAGGTCGCACTTTTCACAGACATCTTCCATGCCGTATGCGAAGAGTGCAATTGCTTGTGCACCACCGACTGCATATACCTCGGTAACACCAAGGAGTTCACACGTTGCAAGAATTGTTGGGTGTGGCAATCCCCCAAATTCACTTTGAGGAGGGGATGCAACTGCAATGCTTGCAACCGCAGCGATTTGGGCAGGAATAACATTCATCATCACACTGCTTGGATAAACAGCGCGACCGCCTGGAACATATAAGCCAACACGATCCACTGGCACCCATCGTTCTGTGACTGTGCCACCATCGACTACTTTTGTAATGCTTTGCGTGCGTCTTTGATCGTTGTGAACAGTTCTAATTCGCTCTGCAGAAATTTCTAACGCTGTGCGTATTTTTGGGTCTAATTCTTTCAGTGCTCGTGTGAGCGCTTCTCTCGGAACCTTTATCTGCTGCGGGGCCACACCATCGAATTCTTTTGCCAGTGCAATCAAATCACTTTCATTTCCATTTTTCACACGCGCTAAAATTGGTTCAACTAATTTCATTGCTTGCGCGACATCGAGTGCGGCGCGAGGAATGAGGTTGTTATAAGCCGACTTTGATAGGCGTTGACCACGAAGGTCTACTAAACGCATCATCTGCTCGCCTCACAAAACTTTAGATGTGGAAATTAGCTATTTCAATGCCCAATTCTACTAGCCCTGAAGGCAGTTAGGCCCGAGGATTGATTTGAGATCAGCGCTCAGCGATGGCGATGATGTAATCAAGGTGTCCAATTTCATCACGGTGCGCATTCCATTCTCATCTAGATGTAAATGAACTTCGCGTTTTCCAGGGTGTGAACGAAGAATCTCTTTCATGCGATCAACAACTGGTGGTGTGCATTGATTAATTGGCAGGGTGATTACAAGCGGACCTGTCGGTGCGGCGCTGACGTCCGCATTTTTCATTTCAAGGGCTGTAAATCTGACTTGATCTTCACGCTTATCAACTCGACCACGAATGAGAACAATTCGATCTTCAGTCAGAGTTAAGGCGTATTGATTGTAGGTATTGGAAAAGAAGAGAGCTTCAATAGATCCTTCAAGATCTTCAATGGTGACAACTGCCCACGACGCACCTTGTCTGGTTACTTTTCTTGTGACAGATGTAATCAGTCCGCCAATGGTGACGATCTGGTCATGATGGCCACCATCATCTAGTAATTCGCTAATCGACATATCTGTTCCAGAACGCAACACATGTTCAACACCGAGTAATGGATGATCTGAAACATAGAGTCCCAACATTTCTCGTTCATAGGATAAAAGCATTGCTTTTTCCCACTCACCTGTTGGAATATCTAGCGCAACATTTGATACCGACGTTGCTGACTCGCCTCCGAACAAATCAAATTGTCCGATTGCTTCAGCGCGTTTTGTTTCAATGACTGAATCAATTGCCTCCAAATAAACAGCCATTAATCCTTTACGCGTGTGAGACAGGGAATCAAATGCGCCGGCCTTAATCAATGATTCGATTGTTTTCTTATTACACACCTGTGCATCTACTTTGGCTAAGAAATCTCCGAAGGATTGGTAGCGCCCTTTGCCATCTCGTCCACTCTTAATAGATGCAACCACGCCTTCGCCAACGTTTCTAATTGCGGCTAGACCGAAACGAATATCTGTTCCTCGTGGGGTGTATTCGGCGTCAGATTCATTAACATCTGGTGGCAATACTTGAATACCCATACGACGGCACTCACTTAAATACAGAGCAGATTTATCTTTATCATCTCGAACAGATGTGAGAAGTGCTGCCATGTATTCAGTTGGATAATTGGCTTTGAGGTATGCGGTCCAATATGAAACTACGCCGTAACCCGCACTATGGGCACGGTTGAACGCATAGTCTGAGAACGGAATCAAAACATCCCACAAGCGCTTGATAGCGGCATTACCAAAACCATTTGTCTTCATACCAGCTTCAAATGGAATGTATTCCTTATCAAGAATTTCCTTGTTCTTCTTACTCATTGCTTTACGCAAGAGATCTGCGCGTCCAAGTGAGAATCCCGCAACTTTTTGCGCAATGGCCATAACCTGTTCTTGGTAAACAATTAATCCATACGTATCGCCCAAAATTTCATTGAGGGAATCTGATAACTCAGCGTGAATTGGCTCGACCGGTTTGCGTTTGTTCTTTCTATCCGCATAGTTATTGTGCGCATTTTCTCCCATTGGACCTGGGCGATAGAGAGCAATAACTGCAGAGATATCTTGGAAAGAATCAGGTGACATGCTGCGCAAAAGTGCGCGCATCGGCCCACCATCTAGCTGGAACACACCCAGGGTGTCACCGCGGGATAAGAGTTCGAATGTTTTTTTGTCATCTAACGTGAGATCTTCTAGAACAACATCAACGCCTTTATTTGCCTTGATGTTTAACAGAGCATCATCTAGAACGGAAAGATTTCGAAGGCCAAGAAAATCCATCTTGAGCAATCCAGTTGCTTCGCATGCACCCATATCAAATTGGGTAATGATGGAACCATCTGCTTCGCGGCGATGAATAGGAATGACATCTAATAGTGGTTCGCGAGAGAGAATAACTCCGGCTGCGTGCACGCCCCACTGGCGCTTGAGCCCTTCAAGTCCCATTGCAGTATCTATAACTGTTTTGGAATCAGGATCACTTTCATAGAGAGTTCTAAACTCCCCGGCTTCTGAGTATCGATCATTAGTTGAATCAAATACTCCGGCCAAAGAAATATCTTTACCCATAACAGATGGTGGCAGCGCTTTAGTGAGCTTTTCACCGATGGCATATGGATAGCCAAGTACACGAGTGGAGTCTTTAATCGCCTGCTTAGATTTAATGGTGCCGTAGGTAATGATTTGAGCAACGCGATCTTCGCCATATTTTGTTGTTGCATAACGAATCATTTCGCTGCGTCTGCGTTCATCAAAATCCAGATCAATATCTGGCATAGAGATACGTTCTGGATTTAAAAATCGCTCGAAGAGTAAACCGTGCTCAAGTGGATCAAGACCTGTAATTCCGAGTGCATAGGCAACAAGTGAACCAGCGGCAGAACCGCGACCAGGACCAACTCGGATTGCCACCTGCTTTGCATGTGCAACTAAATCTGCAACCACTAAGAAGTAACCAGGAAATCCCATTTTGATCATGACATCTAACTCATATTTCAAACGTGCATGGTGTTCATCAGTTAATCGATTGCCCATGCGATTGATTAATCCACGTTCTGCCTCTTTTATCAGCCATGAATCCTCTGTTTCACCTGCGGGAACTTCAAAGCGTGGAAGTAAATTCTCACCTTCGCGCAGCGTCACATTGCATCGTTCGGCAATCAACAAAGTGTTATCGCAACTTTCAGGAATTTCTTTGAATAGTTCGCGCATCTGTGCCGGAGTTTTAAGATAAAACTCATCGTTATCGAATTTAAATCTCTTGGGATCTGCAAGAGTTGATCCAGATTGCACACAGAGCAGTGCCTCATGTGAACGTGCATCTTCATTGAATGTGTAGTGCAAATCATTTGTGGCCAGCAGTGGCAATCCAAGCTCTTTGCCCAACTTAAGTAAATCAGCTTTAACGCGTGATTCGATATCGATACCGTGATCCATAATTTCAAGGAAGAAATTTTCGGCGCCGAAGATGTCTCGATAATCTGAAGCTGCAGCCATAGCTTCTTTAAATGCACCCATTCGAAGGCGAGTCTGTATTTCTCCACCAGGACAGCCAGTTGTTGCGATCAATCCTTTTGCATATTTTGTTAGTAACTCACGATCCATCCGCGGCTTGTAGTAATAGCCTTCCAGGGATGCAAGGGATGAAAGTCTGAAAAGATTTGAAAGTCCTTCATTGTTTTCGGCCAAAATTGTCATGTGCGTATAAGCACCACCACCAGAGACATCATCTTGGCCGCCATCGGCCCACTTCACTCGCTTCTTTTCAAAACGAGATTCAGGTGCAACGTAAGCTTCGATTCCGATGATTGGTTTAACGCCAACTTTTTTTGCTTGCTTATAGAAATCAAAAGCACCAAATACATTTCCATGATCTGTCATTGCAATCGCCGGCATCTCCTGGCGGGCGACTTCTGCTACAAGATCTGCAACGCGCGCGGCACCATCGAGCATTGAATACTCGGTATGAACATGAAGGTGGGCAAAAGATGACATTGGTGGTGAGGCTATCTCTTACGGAAGAACTGCGCTGGAAAGCAACGCCAGAGCATTTGTGAGATCAGCAGGGTATGGCGCGTTAAAGGTTAAACGCTCACCAGAGCGCGGGTGTGTTAGTTCTAAAACCATTGCGTGTAACCATGGACGAGACATCCCAAGAGATGCTGCAAGTGCGGGATCTGCGCCATAAGTAAGGTCTCCAACTAATGGATGTCGAAGCGCAGAGAAATGAACTCTAATTTGATGAGTGCGCCCAGTTTCTAACTCCACTTTAACTAAAGAAACACCGCGATAAAATTCGATGACTTCATAATGCGTAATGCTTTCTTTTCCGTTAGCAACAACTGCAAAGCGATGATCCTCTTTTGGATGACGATCAATGGGTGCATCAATCGTTCCGGTACTTGGATCCATGTGACCTTGAATGAGCGCGTGATAAATCTTTGTAACGTTGCGAGATTTGAAAGCATCTTTTAAAAAGGTATAGGCCTGATCCGTCTTGGCCACAACCATGAGCCCGCTTGTTCCAACATCTAATCGATGCACAATGCCAGCACGCTCTGCTGGACCACTTGTTGAAATTGTGTAACCAGCGGCGCTTAAGGCACCGACAACTGTTGGACCTTCCCATCCTGGACTTGGGTGGGCGGCGCAACCCACTGGCTTATCAATGACAACAATTGAATCGTCATTATAAATAATTGATAAACCAGGAATTGGCGTCAGTGGAATAGGTTCAGAATTCTTCTCTTGCGGCATCAGTACTTCAATAATTTGTCCGGCAGCAACTTTGTCGGACTTATTCATAGCCTTACCTGATGTGGTGATATCGCCATCTTCTAGTAAGCGAACAACTGCAGTGCGAGAGAGTCCAAGAACTCGTGTCAGCGCACTATCTATACGCTCGCCAGCAACGCCCTCTGGGACTGACAAGGTTCGAGATATGCGTGCCATTTTCAACTCTTGCCAATCTATTTATCTAGAGGTTTTATCGGTGCAACGTTTCGAAGTGTTAAGACAACTGCCGTAAATGCTGCAATCACAATAGCGCTATCGGCAACATTAAAGACTGGCCAACGCGGCAGTTGAATCCAATCAATGACGTGGCCTTGCAAAAAGCTAGGCGCTCGGAAAATACGATCGGTCAGGTTTCCCAGAATTCCACCGAGAACGAGCCCACCGACTACGGCCCAACCCTTTGATGTTATGCGCCCCGCATAACGTGTGATGAAAACTAAAACGATAAGAGCAAAAATTGTAAAGAAAATAGTCTTGCCAGTTCCGATGCTAAATGCTGCTCCCGAGTTTCGAATAAATGTCAGTTGTAGAAAGGAACCTAGAACTTCAATATTGGCTCGAGATGACAAAGCTTTTTCTGCCCAGACTTTGGTTCCAAGATCTATCAACCACACAACCCAGGCGATGAGATAGAGCGTGCGCCACGGGCGCATTCTTAGCGCCGTTCCTCTTTCTGCTTGCAGAGCATGCAGAGTGTTGCGCGTGGGAAAACTTGCAGACGTGCCTTACCAATTGGCGAACCGCACTCTTCGCAATTGCCATATGTTTTTGTATCAATGCGATCAAGGGCGCGCTCTGTCTGTAAAACCATGTCACGTGCGTTAATCACAAGTGACATCTCATGTTCACGTTCAAAAGTCTTGGTTCCAGCATCAGCCTGATCATCTCCAGCGCCATCTCCAGCATCTGCAATCAGAGCATCCATCTCTTTTTCAACTGCTGCTAGATCTGCTTGTAGGCGTAGAAGCTCTTTTGCTAACTCACTGCGAATCGCTTTAAGTTCTGCGGCGTTCCATGCTGATTCACTCTCTGATACAACAATTGGCACAGGTGCCTGCTTAATTGGCTTTAGGGGCGCAACTTTCTTTCCACTCTTTATAGGACGCGCAGGAGGTGGCATAACGAGTCTGCGCTCTTCAACAACTGGGGTATTAGCGGGCGCCGAAATAGTTTTAACGCTGACTGTTTGAGATTTTTCATCCACGGTCAACGTTGTCTTTGAAGGAAATGGGCGACCAGGATTTTTCTTTACTGCTTTGGCAGGTGCTTTCTTTGCAGCAACTTTCTTTGCAGGAGCCTTTTTTGCCGGTGCTTTCTTGGCAACCTTTTTAGTAGGAGCTTTTTTAGCAGGCTTCTTTGCTACCTTTTTCGCAGCACTCTTAGACGCTTTTTTCACAGCTTTCTTCAGAGGTTTCTTAGGCACGCCGCGCACCCTATGCCGATTAACGCATGAGTACCAACTTCGCCACGAACAAAGTTGCGCGTGAGCATGGAATAGACTTCCGACCTCATGGTATTTCGCCCGATTTCAGCCCAGATCGATCTTGCCGCAATGGAGCACTCGATCCTTGATTTCTGGCGCACCAATCTAATCTTTGAAAAATCTGTCAGTGGCCGAGAAGGTGCACCGACGTGGACTTTCTATGAAGGTCCTCCCACTGCAAACGGAATGCCTGGAACGCACCATATTGAAGCGCGCGTATTTAAAGATGTATTCCCGCGTTTTCACACTATGAAAGGCAAGCAAGTAGTTCGCAAAGCTGGATGGGATTGTCACGGTCTGCCTGTTGAAATTGCTGTAGAGAAAGAGCTGGGCTTTAACGGCAAAGGCGACATCGAAAAATTCGGTATTGCCCAATTCAATGACAAGTGCCGTGAATCAGTAACTCGTCACGTTGATGCATTTACTGCCATGACTAATCGCATGGGTTTTTGGGTTGATTTTGATCAAGCGTATTGGACGATGGCACCTGCATACGTTGAAAGTGTTTGGTGGAGTCTTGCTCAGATTCATAAAAAAGGATTGCTCGTTCAAGATCATCGCGTTGCACCATATTGTCCGCGTTGTGGAACAGGATTATCTGATCACGAATTAGCACAAGGCTATGAAACTGTGACAGATCCATCTGTCTTCGTTCGCTTTCCTATTACATCTGGTCCACTAAAAGAGATAGGCGCAGCCCTTCTTGTCTGGACAACTACGCCATGGACTCTGGTTTCAAATACTGCCATTGCCGTAAATCCCAAGGTTAATTACGTCATCGCCAAAGTTACCCATGAGCAAACTTCAGAAGTACTTGTGATTGCAGAAGCTCTGCTGGATAAATTACAAGGTGAGGTGGAAATCCTTAAAACCGTACTCGGCAAAGATCTTGAGCGAACTACATATTCCAGACCTTTTGATTTTGTTGAGATTCCTGATGCGCACTTCGTTGTCTTAGCCGATTATGTGACCACTGAAGATGGAACAGGATTAGTCCACCAATCCCCCGCATTTGGCGCAGATGACTTACAGGTTTGTCGTGCCTATGGATTACCAGTTGTTAATCCAGTTGCACCTGATGGGCATTTCTTGGCAGATGTTGAACTAGTCGGTGGAATGTTTTTTAAAGATGCCGATAAGCCATTAGTCAAAGAGTTAAAGGCTCGTGGATTGCTCTATCGCCACCAACCTTATGAGCACTCATACCCACATTGCTGGCGCTGTCACACCGCACTTATCTATTACGCACAACCATCGTGGTATATCCGCACCACTTCAATTAAGGATGAACTCTTGCGTGAGAACGCAGCAACGAATTGGTATCCAGAAACGATTAAAACTGGTCGCTATGGTGATTGGCTCAATAACAATATTGACTGGGCGCTCTCTCGTAATCGCTATTGGGGCACTCCACTTCCTATTTGGAGATGTGAAAACAAGCATGAGGTATGTATCGAATCATTAGCTGATCTCGGTGCACGCGCTGGTCAAGAATTATCATCCCTTGATCCGCATCGTCCATTCGTCGATGACATAACTTTTGCCTGCACCGAATGCTCAGAAACCATGGTGCGTGTTCCTGAAGTAATTGATTGTTGGTATGACTCTGGTGCAATGCCATTTGCCCAGTGGGGTTATCCGCATCAAGAAGGCAGCAAAGAAAAATTCGAAGCCTCATACCCTGCCGATTTCATCTGCGAAGCAATTGATCAGACCCGTGGTTGGTTCTACACACTCATGACAATTGGAACTCTGGTCTTTGATAAATCATCCTATGAAAATGTTCTCTGCCTCGGCCACATCCTTGATAAAGATGGTCGCAAGATGAGTAAGCACCTAGGAAATGTTTTAGAGCCAATGGCACTGATGGATCAGCACGGCGCCGATGCAGTTCGTTGGTACATGTTGGCCGCAGGTTCGCCATGGTCTGCGCGTCGAGTTGGCCACGATGCCATTAGCGATGTTGTCAGAAAGACGCTTTTAACTTACTGGAACACAATCTCGTTTCACTCACTCTATGCACAAGCATCTAACTTTGATCTCTCTCAATCACCGCCGCGCAGCACTCGCCCTGTTATGGACCGTTGGATAATCTCTGAATTATCAATTCTCATTAACGAAGTGGAGTCATGTCTTAGCAACTTTGATTCACAAGGTGCTGGAAAAGTGCTGGCTCAATTTATTGACGATTTATCAAATTGGTATGTGCGTCGCTCACGACGTCGTTTCTGGGATGGCGATGTCGCAGCTCTTGCAACCTTGCACGAATGTCTTTCAACTCTCACACAATTACTTGCTCCGATGGTTCCGTTTATCTCAGAGCATGTCTGGCAAGAACTTGTGCGACCAGTAGATCCAACAGTTGCTGATTCAGTTCACTTATCTGATTTCCCTGTTGCTAACCCTTCAGATATCGACACACAACTATCTGCTCAAGTTGGGCTCACTCGCAGAATTGTTGAATTAGGAAGAGCTGCTCGCGCCGAATCTGGAATTAAGATTCGCCAACCACTGCAACGAGCACTCATCGCAGCAAGTGGCTGGGCAGCATTGCCAGCAGATATGCGCGAACAAATAGCTGATGAGTTAAACGTGGCCGACCTTGCAGATATTGCAGATGCCGATGGCGATCTCGTTGATATTTCAGTTAAAGCAAACTTTCGAACACTTGGTGCCAAATTTGGTGGGCAAGTGCAGGAAATCTCCAAAGCAATTGCTGCGATGGATGCCACAACATTGGTAAAGACACTTCGGGCCAAGGGCAGTGCAGATGTTGCCACCTGGAGTATCGAATTAGATGATCTGGTTATCACTGAAGTGCCTCGCACTGGATGGATGGTTGCTAGCCATGAAGCAGAGAGCGTGGCGCTAGATCTAACGCTAACTCCTGAATTAATTGCTGCTGGAAATGTGCGAGAGGTAATTAGATTTATTCAAGAAGCCCGAAAAACAAATGGCTTTGATATTTCAGATCGCATTCGTATTTCGTGGAACGCACCCGATGAGATTGCTAACGCCGTCGATGCTGCCCGCGATCACATCAGCGCTGAAGTTTTAGCTACTGAATTTACTCGAGATGCCGGCTTAGCAACTCTTGAGGGCGAACTTGGTTTTAATGCGAAGTTGCAAAAGAGTTAAATAAGTAGAACTAAAGGCATCAACATCTGTATTGCAAAGAACAATACAATGAAGGATAAATCAAGTGAAACTCCACCTAAGCGAAGAGGTGGAATAAATCTACGTACAAAGTTCATAGGACGATCTGTAATTGCATAGATTGCTTCAACCAAGAACAAAATAGGTCCGCTTGGTCGCCATGCCGGTTTAAACATCCGCACATAATCCACAATTAAACGTCCAAGTAGAGCAAAGAGAAATAATTGCAGTATTAAATGAAGTATCGAACCGATACGTAACATAAAGTAACTATCAGCTCTGGTTGAAGAAACTTGCTTCAGCAGCTGCTGCTTTGTCTTCGCTACTTACCTTGACATTTGCAGGTGAGAGTAGGAAAACTTTTGAAGTCACACGTTCGATTGTTCCGTGGTGACCAAATACAAGTCCACTTGCAAAATCTACAAGGCGTTTACGTTCTGATTCATCCATGTCAGTTAAATTAATGATGACTGGATTACCAAGACGATAGTGCTCACCGATTGTGCGGGCTTCGTTATAAAAACGTGGATGTAAAGTAATGATGCGATCAAGTGTTGGAAGTTCTAATTGTGGAGCGACATCATGTGTGGCAACACTTGATACGTGACGCGCTTCGCGTGTGCGAATACGAACATCGGGAACGCGAGCAGCAGAAGCTTCCGCTGAACTCGCGATTTCTGGATCATCAACTAAACCAAGGTAGTTTGCGACACGGCGCATTGCATTCGACATGGTTAAAAGGTTACTGGGGTGATGGGCGGGAACCGAGGATTGAACTGCCAACTCGAATATGTGTCGCACCGTGGATAATTGCCGATTCAAAGTCATTACTCATGCCAGCAGATAAGTACTTTGCTGCAGGGTAAGAAGCCTTGAAATCACTGTAAATCAAGGCCAATTTTTCAAATGCTTGATCGCTGCTGACATCAAGTGGGGCAACGGCCATGAGCCCCATCAGATCAAGGTGGGCAGAGCCCACGACGGCATCGGCTAGCTCTGATAAATCCGAAGGCTGCGCACCGCCTCGACCTTGTGCGCCATCTAGTGAAACTTGTAAGAAAACTCCGATGCGATGTGCCGCAACTTTATCTAACGCCTGAATATGTCGAAGTTCATCTAGTGAATGAATCACATTGGCCCACGATGCGATTGATTTTAATTTATTACTCTGAATCTGCCCTTGAAAATGCCATGTACCCGGAACAGCAGACGCCTTTGGAGCCGCATCGCCATCTCGATTTTCACCATAATGGTGAACATTTAAACTTGCCAATATATGCACATCACTGATTGGAAAAGTTTTTGTTACTGCAATTAGAGTAATTTCATCGCTACCTCGTTGTGCAGATTTGGCAGCAGCAACAATCTTGTCTTGGACAATCGCTAAATTGCTCGCAATTTCTTCATAGCGTGAAGTCATAACCTAATTAAACCTGCCTGACGACCGGTGCGATGGGATTTGCGATAGGAAAATAGGTCCTCATCTTCTCGCGTGCAACGAGAATCAACAACGCACTGAATTGAAAGTTTTGCCAGATCTGCAACAAGTGCTGCGGGCAGATCTAATGCAGGAGTTCCAGTTGAGGTTTTACATGCTGCACCTGGATGAGTTGCTATGACTTGATCATAAGTAGCTTGATCCACTTCATAACACGGACCACAAATAGATGGTCCCAGAGTTGCCGTGATTTCATCCGCCCCTAGTTCGCGCATGATGGCCAGACTCTTTGCGGCAACACCATTTATCAACCCTCGTCTTCCCACATGAACGGCTGCCACCACGTTCTGACTAGATAGCAATAATGGAATGCAATCTGCAACCAAGACTGCAAGCGTTAGGCCAGCAACATTTGTGACCAAGCCATCGCATGTGAGAACTTGATCCGTAGCCTTAGAAATCACTTCAACGTTATTTCCGTGCACTTGATTCATGTAAACGGTTTTGCCATGAGCCTGCTCAATTACTTCTCTGTTGCGTGCAACAGTCTTGGCATCATCTTCTACATGCAGCGCTAAATTAAGGGAAGAAAAATCGCCTTGGCTGTATCCACCAAGGCGATCTGTAAAGAATGTAAAGCTCACTCTTATTTCATGAAATCTGGGACATCAATTTCATCTTCGGCGACAAGCTCTTCGAAGGTAACGCGAGGACGAGGAGTGAAGTCTGATTCAAGATCTAGTGCCACAGCCAGTGGATCATTGCTTGCAACAGGGTTAGCGTTACCAGCTAATGTCGCAGCGTTGATAACAGGCACAGAAACCTTCTTAGGTTCTCCCCCATCAAAACCTGCTGCGATGACAGTAATGCGAACTTCATCACCGAGAGCGTCATCGATAGTTGTACCAAAGATGATCTTTGCATTGGGATGAGCAGCTGCCTGAACTAATTCGCACGCTTCATTTATCTCAAACAAACCTAAATCAGAACCGCCGGCCACAGAGAGTAGAACTCCCATAGCGCCATCTATAGATGCTTCTAATAGCGGACTGGAAATTGCTAACTCGGCTGCACGGATTGCGCGATTTTCACCACGGGCTGAACCAATTCCCATAAGGGCTGATCCTGCGCCAGTCATAACAGTTTTCACATCCGCAAAGTCAAGGTTGATTAATCCTGGTTGTGTAATGATCTCTGTAATTCCTTGAACACCGGAGAGCAAAACTTGATCTGCACTCTTGAAAGCATCTACTGCAGTAATTGAACGATCTGAGATTGCAAGCAAGCGATCATTTGGAATAACAATAAGAGTATCTACTTCAGAGCGAAGCGCTTCGATACCTTCATCTGCTTGAGCTGTGCGAATCTTTCCTTCAAAACTAAATGGCTTTGTAACAACGCCAATTGTTAGCGCGCCGATTTCGCGTGCAATCTTTGCAACCACTGGTGCACCACCAGTACCGGTTCCGCCACCTTCACCTGCAGTAACAAAAACCATATCTGCACCGCGCAAAATTTCTTCAATTTCATCAATGTGATCTAGTGCTGCCTCGCGACCTTTTTCTGGCGCAGCTCCTGCACCAAGTCCACGAGTTGACTTGCGACCAATATCTAATTTCACATCGGCATCACTCATTAACAAATGTTGTGCATCTGTATTAATTGCAATGAACTCGACGCCTTTGAGTCCGACATCAATCATTCGATTGATTGCATTAACTCCACCGCCACCAATACCAACTACTTTGATGACAGCTAAATAATTCTGCGGTGAAGCCACGGTACTCCTCCTTGAGAACGGTAAACCTCGAGTTGAGATTTAGTGTTCCCTTTTGTTCGTGAGGTGAAAGTAAAGCGAATTAACTCTCTAAGCAAACATCGCCACGAATTATTTTGTAATTATTTTTTACTTAACAATCGGTGCATGTGGTGCCGAAACATCGATTGTTGAAATGTTTTTATTTTCATCAAGGGCTGCAAGTGCTTTAAATACTTTGATTTTTAGCTCTTTGTCATCTGCACTTCCAAAGCGAAGTATCAAGGCTTTTTGCGGACCCTTGATTGCCATGGTGAAATCAGCGGCCGAAGTGGCACGAAGTGAGGTTACATTCTGGCGAAAATCTTCGGGCAGCGATGTGAAGAGTTCAATGGCGAGCAAGCCGATCTCTGTATTTGGGGCATCAACCCTTGGAACCTCTGCACTTGTTCCAATGGGGTCAAATACAACACCGGCTGAATCAATATAGCGACCAGCAAAAACTCCAATTGGTACTCGTGGATCTATTGAGATTGTTACTGAACTTGAAAACCAATTTCTAGATACATCGGCGCTTTTAACCCAACTAATGCTTTCAATTGTCTTTGCCATTTGGCGAGGTTCGATTCGGGCGAGTTTGATTGCATCTAATTTTCCGATTTTTTTCTCAACTGCCAGGATTTCTACTGGGTTAGTAACTCCGTTGAACTCAACTTTCTTGACCGTAAATACTGATGACCAACCCAAGAGATAGGCAAGTACTGCAACCACCACAGCGCTGATTAAGATCTTTACAAGACGTGGCATAGAAAGTGCTACTTGTTTGGGAATCGTTTTGTTAATCCATCAACGATGATGGGACCAAGTGATGACACATCTCCGGCGCCGAGTGTCATGATGACATCTCCTGGTTTTGCCATTTCGATAATTGCATCTGTGGCATCAACAAAATTAGGAATATACGTTCCGTTAGACATGTGCTCTGCAATTACTTCTGAACTAACACCTGCAATGGGTTTTTCACTGGCTGCATAGACCTCTAACAAAATAACTGAATCGGCAAGGCTGAGCGAAGTTGCAAAGTCAGACATAAATGCTTGAGTGCGCGAATAGCGATGAGGTTGAAAAATAACGAGTACTTTGCCATCGCCTGCATATCTGCGCGCAGCATCAAGTGTTACCCGAATTTCAGTGGGGTGATGTCCATAATCATCTAGAACTCGTATGCCATGAACGGTTCCCTTTAGTTCAAAACGTCGACCGGTTCCAGAAAATGAAGCGAGTCCGGCAAGCAAAGCTGCAGCAGGTAACCCAAGGTGTAAACCAACTGCCAGGGCTGCAGCAGCATTATTAATATTGTGTCGCCCAGGCACATTCATTTCTAAGTGCCCAATAGACGTACCCTTCCACAACGCACGGGCACGAGAGCTTTTTGCGGCCAATTCAATGTGATCAATGCGTAAATCACTATTAGCGTTTTCTCCGTAGGAAATAGTAAGAATTTTCTCCACTGATTGGCCCAATGCGCCCGACCCCAGATCATCTGCGCAATAGACCAAAAAACCATCTGGTAAGATGGTGCGAGCAAACTCATGAAATGCTGCAGTCACATCTGCAGCTGTTGCAAAGAAATCAACGTGATCGTGTTCAACATTTGTCACGATTGCACCAAATGGTTTGTATTCCACGAAAGAACCATCGGATTCATCTGCTTCTGCCACAAAGTATTTTCCAGTGCCTCTATGTGCATTTGAGCCAGATGCACTCAAAGTGCCACCGATTGCAAAGGATGGGTCCGCGCCGCATGCTTGCAGAGCAACTGTGAGCATCGAAGATGTAGTTGTTTTGCCATGTGTGCCTGCCACAGCGATGCTAATTGATTCACTCATAAGTAGAGCAAGTGCCTGCGCGCGTGTGTAAAGAGGAATACCTAATTGTGTGGCTTGAACTCGCTCAGGATTACTCTTAGAAATTGCATTTGAATAAATAACAAGGTCGGCACCATCGATGTGCGAAGCGTCATGAGATGAAAAAACCTTCGCTCCCAATGCTGCCAAAGCGGCGAGCACTGAAGAATCTTTTTCATCGGATCCACTGACGTGGGCGCCATGGGTAAGTGCGATGCGCGCTAGGCCGCTCATTCCCGCTCCACCGATTCCAATAAAGTGAAGTTTTTTAGTGGAAAGTTCGGAGAGTGAAAACATTAATTACTCCCCTAGTGAGAACTCAGCACATTTTGCATGAGAGCCGTAATCTTCTCATGAGCAGTGCTATTTACCGTCGAAACCTGCGCACCGCGTGCATGTGAACTCGCAAGCAGTGAATCAATGTTGGCTATGAGCCACGATGAAGTGAACTCCTTTTGGGAGATAACGCGCGCCCGGCCAAGATCTGCCAAGTGCTGCGCATTGGGAAGTTGTTCTCCGTTGCCGATAGCAAGTGGAATAAATAGAGCAAACTTTCCTAAAGCTTCAAACTCAGAACACGTCACGGCCCCTGAACGTGAAATAACCACATCAGCTGCGAGGTAAGCCGTTGCCATATCTGCGATATATGAGTGAGGTTGATATCCAGATTGCGCACTTGGTAGCGCATTTTTTCTTCCCAATGAGTGCATCACCTGAATCTTCTTTTCAAGCAAAACAGAGAGTGATTGCGCGATAACTGTATTCATCACTTGCGATCCTTGAGATCCACCAACAACTAAGACCAGCGGCATTGCATCATCAAAGCCCAATGTTCTCTTTGCCGTGCTTCGCACCAGGTTCCAATCTGAATGAGAAGTTGTAATGATCTCTGTGATCGAACTCTTTAGTGGCATTCCAGTAATTAATGCACCACTAAAAGCACCGCGTTGCACGGGCGTTGAAACAGCTAGGGCTGATGTGAAACGAGTTCCTAAGCGATTGGCAATACCAGGTCGAGCATTTGCCTCATGAATAACAATTGGAACACCAGTTGATTTTGCCGCCAAATACGAAGCTGCACTGACATAGCCACCAAAGCCAATGAGAAGTGATGACCCTTTGATAATTGAGCGCGCCTGCATCACAGCCTGCAACAAATGTAAGGGCAATAAAAGAAGACCAGGTGAAAATCTGCGAGCAAGTACAACTTTTTTAATTGTTCGAAGAGTAAAACCTGCCGCCGGCACCAAGGATGTTTCTAATCCTTCTGAAGTTCCAATAAATATGCACTTATCTGCGGGGTTTTCTCTCATCCACTGCCCGGCAACTGCGAGAGCGGGTTCAACGTGACCAGCTGTTCCCCCGCCTGCAAAAATAATTGTTCTCATCGATTCTTTTCCAGATCTGCCATCGCAGCCGGATCACGCCTTGCTGCGCCCAAAACAAAACCTAGAGCTAAATACGTTGCAACAAGGGAAGAACCTCCGTATGAAATAAGGGGCAACGTAACGCCCACAACTGGAATCAATGATGTGGCAGAACCAATGTTCATAATTGTTTGAAATGTTATCCACGTACCGATTCCAGCGCATGCATACTTTGACATTGGATCACTTGCTCGAAGTGCAATTCTAAATATTGAAAAAATAAGTGCACTAAAGAGTAGAAGAATTACGAAAGTTCCGAATAAACCTAGTTCTTCTCCAATAACTGAAAAGATGAAGTCAGTATGTGCCTCAGCTAAATTGCCCCATTTTTGACGACTTGCACCAAGTCCCACACCAAAGAAACCACCACTTGCTAGGCCCAGCAAACTATGAGCTGGTTGCCACCCTGCATTTTTGTAATCTTCAGGTGCAAATGGATTAAACACTACGAGTAAACGTTGCGCGCGATATGGGGCCATCACAATTGCTAGTGCAATGAGAGAAAATCCTGCAGCCGTTACCGCGCCAAAGATTCTCCCCGAAACTCCTGAAACCCAGAGCAAACCAGCCAATATTGCCGCAAAGACTGCAGCCGTTCCTAAATCTCTTCCGAGCATAATTAAGCCCATTACCAATATGAAACCAGGAGTAATTAAGGCAAGAACATTAGTTCTATGAAGACCAGCATGTTCGCGGCTGGCCAGCATGTGAGCAGCCCACAAGATCATGAGCATTTTAACAATTTCACTCGGCTGAATATCTATAAAACCTAAGCTGATCCAATTTCGATTACCGTTAACTTCTTTTCCTACCCCCGGAATCGCAACAATTACTAAAACTATTCCCGAAAACAAGAAACCAAAGCGTGCTAATTTCTTCCATCGATCTAATTTTTGACGAGATGCTAGAAATCCAATTGGTATTGCGATTACGAGAAAAAATAACTGTCGACCAATGATTGAAAATGAATTACCCCTATTCTCAAGGGAGTAAATTGAAGAGGCTGAAAAAACCATAACTGCCCCAAGAATGCTCAAGGCTAGGGTTGACCACATCAACATCTTGTAAGAACTAGATGGCTTGGCTAAGAATTTTTGAGTTGTCTCATTCATCAGCGATCACCTTCTTAACTGCTTGCGCAAAACGATCGCCACGATCTGCGTAATTTATGAACTGATCCATAGATGCACACGCTGGTGCTAACAAAACAGTGTCTCCTTCAACTGCGAATTCACGTGCTGCCGCAACTACATCTTCCATCAAGGAGTTTTCTGTCGACCCAACCTGATATTGCGCAGGTGTATCAATTTCTAGAATCGCAATATGTGGCGCATTGTCGCGAAGCGCCTTTGCAATAATTGATTTGTCCTGGCCAATGAGCACGGCTGCTTTGATGCGCTTGCCGCAGCGCTTAACCAATTCATCCAAACCAGCGCCCTTGGCAAGGCCTCCAGCGATCCACACAACAGATAAGGCAGACATAATCGATGCACTGGCTGCGTGAGGATTTGTAGCCTTGGAGTCATCAATCCATGTAATACCGCCAGAGCTTAAAACTTGTTCAATGCGATGGCGCCCAGGAGTAAAAGTAGCAAGTGCACTTCTAATACTCTCGTGATTAACTCCTGCAGCCCTTGCTAGCCCTGCGGCAGCTAAAGCGTTTGAAACATTATGCGGAACGGTTGGTTGGATTTCCTTTAATTCACAAATCATCGCTGCTTCTTGTGGATCTGCCACAAATGCGCGGTCGACGAGAAGATCTTCTACAACTCCGATTTCACCTGGTGCTGGTGTATCTAAAGTGAAGAAAACTTTTCTACCCTTCCAGTGAACAGATCGTTTTATGACTTCTTCATCATCAGCATTGAGAATTCCAGTAGAGCTTGAATCTAAAAGAGAAATCTTTGTACGTGCATACTCTTGAAAATCTCCATGCCAATCAGTGTGATCATCTGCAATATTAAGAAGCGCACTGGCCGTGAATTGAGCGCTGCTCATCCAGTGAATTTGAAATGACGAGAGTTCAAGAACTAGAACATCGTAATTCTCTTTGCTCTCAACCGCATCAATCACGGTATCTCCAACGTTTCCGCATGCAATTGCGTGTAACCCACCTGCGCGCATGGCCGCGGCTGTCATTTCAACAGTGGTCGTTTTGCCATTTGTGCCAGTGACTGCAAACCATCGTTGATGCGGCGCTTGCTCTTGCTTAATCATCCACGCAAGATCGATTTCATTGGTGATTTCCACGCCTGCTTCAACTAATTTATGAATTAATGGATGAGTTGGTTTCCACCCAGGTGAAACCACTGCCATTTCCCACTGGCTAATATCGACATCATCGCTTAACAGAGTGCTAAAGGCGCTATCTTCAATCTTTTTGTCATCGGCGATTGCAATAGTGGCACCACGCCTGGTTAAAGAATTTGCCAAAGCAGTTCCGGTTACGCCACCACCCAAAATTAGTATTTTGCTCTTCGAGAAATTAAGTGCCATCGCAAACTTCTTAAACACTTACCCATTGTGCATAAAACAGACCTAATCCAAGGGCGACGCTTAATCCAGCAATAATCCAAAAGCGAATAACAATTGTCACTTCTCCCCAGCCGATTAATTCAAAGTGATGTTGCAAAGGAGCCATTTTAAAGACGCGCTTACCACCAGAGATTTTGAAATAGAGTGTTTGAATAATTACTGACATAGTAATAATTACGAATAATCCACCTAGTGGAATGAGAAGTAACTCCACACGCAAAGTGGCTGCAAGTCCAGCAAGGGCGCCACCGAGTGCCAATGAACCGGTGTCACCCATAAAAATTCGTGCAGGAGATGCGTTCCACCATAAAAATCCTGTGCACGAACCAGCAAAGGCTGCTGCGAGAACTGCAAGATCTAGTGGATCTCGAACCGCATAACAATTAGTTGTTGTAACAAGCACGCAGCTCTGTCCAAATTCCCAGACTCCGATTAATACAAATGCTAAGAAAGTCATGACAGATGCACCGCTTGCTAAGCCATCTAGTCCGTCTGTCAGATTAACTCCATTGCTAGTGGCTGTAACCATCAACGCAATCCACAAAACAACGAGTACTGGTCCCAGAACTATTGAAGTTTCTCTCACCGTAGATAAGTTAAGTGAGATTGGTGTTAGTCCACCTAGGTCTGCGAATTGAATACCTAGGTATCCAAAGAGAGCTGCAATGCTGGCTTGTGCAAGTAGTTTTTGTCGGCCACTGAGTCCGAGAGATTGTTTGCGAGAAATTTTGAGGTAATCATCAAGAAAGCCAATAAATCCCAGTGCAACAACTAGACCTAGAACGAGTAACGCTGACACTGTTGGCGGGCGACCGGAGAACAGATGCGCAACTGCATATGCAACGATCGCTGCAACAATGATGATGATTCCGCCCATTGTTGGAGTCCCACGTTTTGTGTGGTGAGAAGTTGGGCCATCGTCTCTAATTACTTGACCGAAACCACGCTTTGCCAAAAAACGAATAAGAAGTGGAGTGCCAAAGAGTGAAAACAGAAGAGCGAATGCACCTGCAATGAGAATAACTTTCACTTCTTATCCTCTCCGCGCTTTTCTTTCCACAAATCTTCTATTCCTTGGCTAAGTGTTTCAAAGTGCTCAGATCGTGAAGCCTTCACAAGTACGGCATCCCCCGGTTCACAATGCGACACGAGTGAGAGTGCTTGTGAGATGTCATCGCAGTAATGAAGCGTAGTAGCACTGTGTGCCGGAATGCCCTCTGCAAATGCTCGTGTTCCGATGCTCACAAGGTGGTCGATGCCAAGTTCGTGTGCATGTGCTGCAACGGATGCATGAAGGGCGTTACTTTCAGATCCCAGTTCGTGCATCTGACCTAAAAATGCCCACGAGGATCCACCGCTTTCTTGAGTGAACAAAACTAAAGAATCTAGTGCCGCATTCATAGATTCTGGATTTGCATTGTATGAATCATTAATAATCAATAAATCTTCAACATCGCTAACTTGCATGCGCCACTTACTCGCAAGATCTGCAGTAGATAAACCACTAGCAATTACTTCTATGGAAATTTCAAGTGCTGTACACACAGCCGCTGCGGCCAATGCATTTGAAATCTGATGAGCACCAATTAAACGCATTCCAACTGCGTCCCGACCATCTGGTGTCACAAGATCAAAATGTGGACGTGCTTCTCTCATTTCAACATCGGCTGCGCGAACATCATCGCGAGAACCCTGACCAAAGTAAATAACTCTTCCGGAGTGAAGTGAGTTCATTGCTTTTGTATATGGATCATAAGTTCCAAGTACTGCCACTGCATCTGGTCCAAGCCCTGCAATCAGTTCGCTCTTTGTTTGAGCAATTTTTTCAACACTTCCAAATTCACCTAAGTGCGCTGTGCCCACGCGCAATACAACTCCAACATTTGGTTTTGCCATCTCACATAACGCTGCAATATCGCCTTGGTGGCGGGCGCCCATTTCAAGAATGCAATATTTAGTCTGCTCATCACATGCAAGCAGTGTGATTGGAGCGCCTAATTCATTATTAAAAGATGCTTTAGTCCACACGCACTCTGCCCGGCTAGAAAGAATCGATGCTAATAAATCCTTTGTAGTTGTTTTTCCACTAGAGCCCGTAATCGCAATAACTTTAAGTTCTGGTAATTGCTTGCGAACATAGCTTGCTAAAGCGCGCACAGCGATTAGCACATCAGAGACAACCACTCCATTTCCTGGCACTTCACGAGTTGTTAGGCACCCTGTAGCACCACGTGATTGAGCATCATCGGTGAAACTGTGACCATCAGATGATTGGCCAACGAGAGCTAAAAAGAGTGAACCTTTACTCACTTCGCGCGAATCAAAGACTGGTGCCGCAGATATAACTTTGGAGGAATCACCAAATGTTTTTCCCCCAACGATTTTCGCTATTTGCTCGAGAGTAAGTGCAATCATTTCTTGCCCTCGATTGCGTGTGCTAAAACCAATCGATCATCAAATGGATGAACTACGCCTGAAATTTCTTGACCACGCTCATGACCTTTACCCAGCACAATCACAACATCTCCTGGTTGGGCTAAATTGATGGCTAATTTAATTGCTTCTGCTCGGTCTTGAACAATTGCACTTGGCTCTGAAATTTTTAATCCTTGCGTCATCTGTTCAAGGATTGTCTCTGGATTTTCAGAGCGTGGATTATCACTAGTAAAGATTGCAACGTCGCTGCGAAGAGATAGTTCTTGACCCATGGCGCTGCGCTTGGAGCTATCTCTATCTCCGCCGCAACCAAGAACAGCGATAACTTTCTTATCCGTCATCTCGCGCGCAGCAGCTAATACTCGCGCAACAGCGTCAGGACTATGGGCATAATCAACAAGTGCAGTGAAGTTTTGACCCAAGCTCACAGATTCGAGGCGACCAACAGCGCCAACTAAATGTGGAATCAGCGTTGCAATATCTATGGGGTCAATACCTGAATCAACACACATTGCAACAGCCATGAGTAAGTTATCAAAGTTAAAGCCCCCACGAAGTGTGGTGCGGCTATCGATTAAAACTCCACCAACACCTCTAATTGAGATGTCGCTATATTGAATTCCATTTTCAATTCGTGTGTAGTGCCACGTTGCGTTCTCATTAAAGCGCGAGAGAGTCTGCACTGGCAGCTCTGTAGTGGCAGCCAAAATTTGACCATATGAATCATCAATGTTGATGAATGCATGATCTGCATATTCAAAGGTAAATAACTTTGACTTAGCTGCGAAGTATTCATCCATAGTTCCGTGAAAATCTAAGTGATCTTGTGAGAGGTTAGTAAATCCAACTGCTGCAAAATAGCTTCCGCGAACCCGCTCTAAAGAGATTGCATGGCTTGAAACTTCCATCACCAAATTACGGCAATGACGCTCACGCATGGTCGCAACTAATGACTGAAGTTCTGTCGCCTCAGGAGTTGTGCGAGTACTAGATAGAACTTCACTGCCAATACGAGTTTCAACCGTTCCAATTAATCCTGTTTCTTGTCCCGCACTTTGAAAGATTTGATGGCATAAAGTGCTCACAGTCGTCTTGCCATTCGTTCCCGTAATCCCAATGCTAAATAAATCGCGCATGGGTTCACCATAAAACCAAGAAGAAAGAAGGCCGGCGCTCTTACGCGGATTAGCGACAGTAATTACAGGCAATTCTTTGATTAACTTCGCACCTTGCGCATCGGTCAAAACTGCTACAGCGCCTGACTTCTTTGCATCTTTTGCAAAAGTTGCCCCATGAACCTTCGCACCTGCGAAAGCACAAAATATGTCTCCTGGTTCAATATCTGAACTCGATGTTGAAATTCCTGTTACGGCAATCTTTTCTAGATCACTTGCTGATAACTCTGTGCTGGCGTTAATGATAGATAGAACTGATGAGAGGCTGCGTTGACTCTGTATTAATGGGCGAATCATTGTCCTGACGCTTTCGAAACGAATTTATTACTCTTGTTCAGAGCAGCCTGAGTCAATGCTACGGGTTTCATATTTGTCTGTGTAGGAGAGATATGTCGAGATTGCAATACAAATGACATCACTTCTTTAAATACAGGCCCACCTAAAGCACCACCCCAATGCATACCTTGTGGGTTTTGGATGGTCACGCTGATGACGTAGGCAGGTTTATCTGCTGGTGCAAAACCAATAAATGAAGCGGTGTAACCGCTGTAGCAACGACAGCTATCGTTATAACGTTCTGCTGTTCCAGTTTTACCTGCAACGCGATACCCAGGAATTGCAGCAGTTGGCGCAGTTCCATTTCCAGAGACAACACTTTCCATCATCAAACGAAGTTGCGCTGCTGTCTCTGGGCTAAGAACTTTTTCTGTTGTGCGCGATTGTGCAGGAGTGAAATTTCCTGATGCATCGCTGGTGCCTGCAATCACTGTTGGTGAAACTCGAACTCCGTCATTTGCAATTGTTGCAAAAACGCTTGTGGCTTGCATTGCTGTCACAGAGTAACCATGGCCAAAAGCAATAGTTGGCGCAGATGTGCCTGACCAACTTTTGACAGGATGCAAAATTCCTGAGGATTCACCTGGCAGACCTGAACCAGTTTTTTGCCCAATACCGAACTTGCTCAAGTAATCATGCAATGTGTCATTACTCAGTGTTTCACCGATTTTAATTGATCCCGTGTTACTTGAAACTGCAAGAATTCCTGTGGCAGTTAACTTCTGGGTTGGATGACGTTCGTGATCATGAAAGGTTGCATCGCTTCGTTTAAGTGAATAAGGAACTGAGAAAACAGTCGTTGGAGTAATTTTCTTCTCTTCTAGCGCCGCAGCCATTGTCATTACTTTGCCCGTTGAACCTGGCTCATAGACTTCTTGCACTGAGTAATTTCGCATTAGATTCAGTGAAACGTTCTTGGTGTTATTTGGATTAAAAGTTGGCGCTGTTGCGTGGGCCAGAATGTGTCCTGTCTTTGGATCCATGACAATGACAGTTCCACTTAATGCATTGGATTTTCGAACTGCATCTGAAATCGCCTTTGATGCCACCCACTGCACATCACGATCAATTGTCAGACGAATACTTGTTCCCTTTTGAGCCGAAACAATCTCTGATTGTGATCCGGGTATTTCAGCTCCTGCAGCGCCAGCGTATGAATAGCGCCCAGTGGTTCCTGAAATCATTGAATTCATACTTGATTCAAGTCCCGTTGCACCAATGCCATCGTTTCGAACAAAGCCGATCAGCGATGCCAACAATGAACCAGATGGGTAATCGCGTATATATCCACGCTCTGCAAAGAAGCCGATAATTCGTTGATTAATCTCAGCTGGTTCTAGTGCCGCATTATGAGTTGCCATTGCATCGATTAGTGCTCGCCAAATGGCAGGTTGGGCATTTGGCAAGACCATGCTGTATTTAAGTTTTCCAGTAATTGCAGCTTGTACTTCTGTCACTGGAAGTTTAAGAATTGGTGCGGCAAATGCTGCAACTCGAGCAGGATCTGAAATCTGAGTTTGATCCACAACGATATTGATTGCAGAAACGCTTCTGGCAAATGTCACGCCATTGATATCTGTGATGTCTCCACGCTTGGCAGGAATAGATCGTGTGTTTTGCATTTCATCTACTGCGCGGATCTTGTAATCCCCGGCTTGAATGATTTGCACTTGAACCAACCGAATTGCAAAAAGAAGCATGAATGAGAGTGCAAAAATAGTAAGTATTACTAGACGCTTTTTTGCTAAATTTAAATTACCCACGTGGCACATCCAGATTCAAAAATGTTGGTGTCTCAGATGGCTTCATGCCCAGTTTTTTCGCCTCATGGGCCAAGACCGCAGGAGATGAGACTCGTTCGATTTCATGTGAAACTGCTTCAAATTGATCACTAGATAATTTCAAGTCAGCCTGGAGCTTTGATAATTCAAAGGCATCTTGTGCCAATAAAGTATTAATAAATAACAGTGCCATAAGAAATGAGGAACCAAGGGCTGTAATAAATAAGGCAAAGAATCTGCGATCTGCTTGTTTACCAGCAGATGCATCGGCGACAATTCGAAGGGCTGCGCGAGTAGATCTTTGGGCAACGCGTGAAGTTGTTTTAGATATTGCCGGAGCAAGGGATGTCATCGCCATTTACGCAGCCACCCTTTCGATTGCACGTAATCGAACTGATGCGGCCCGAGAGTTTTCTTCAACTTCTTTATCCGTTGGGCTCTGACTGCCATTAAAAACAAGAGTGAACTTTGCGGCTAACTCTGCAATTTCAACTGGAAGTCCTTGTGGTGTTCCAGATGTTGTGGCTTCTTGGAAAAAGTTCTTAACAATTCGATCTTCCAGTGATTGAAATGACATCACCACAAGACGGGCGTGAACGTCTAGAAGATCTAGTGCTTGTGGGATTGCTCGAGTAATCGCACCGAGTTCATCATTGGTCTCGATGCGAAGTGCTTGAAAGGTTCGCTTGGCTGGATTTCCACCGGTGCGACGAGTGGCAGCTGGAATGGCGTTTTTTACTAGCGTTGCTAAGTGCGATGTTGAATTAAGCGGAGCCTTTTCGCGCTCTTTAACAATTGATTCAACGATACGAGTAGCAAATTTTTCTTCGCCGTATGTGCGCAGTATTCGCACCAATTCACCTGGTGCATAAGAGTTAACTATGTCAGCAGCGCTCTTGCCCTGACTCTTATCCATTCGCATATCAAGGGCTGCATCGTGGGCATATGAAAATCCGCGTTCGGCAGTATCTAATTGAAGTGATGAGACACCTAGATCAAAGAGGATTCCTTGAACATGTGAGTAGCCATGCTTCTGGGCAACATCTGCAATCGCATCAAAAATACCGTGATGCGAAATGAATCTGGCACCAAATTGCGAGAGTCTTGCACTTGCTAATTCAAGAGCCTGTTCATCGCGATCAATTCCGATGACCACAAGATGTGGAAATTTTTCAAGTAGAGCTTCTGTGTGACCACCCAAACCAAGTGTTGCATCGATTACTACAGGCTTTGCATGGGCAACAATTGCAGGAGAGAGTAAGTTGATACATTCATCGCGCATGACAGATACATGGTGCGCATTACTTGCTTGAATCATCTTCTCCCCCTTCAGTTCTTAGTACTTGTTGTGATTTTTCTTCTCTCATCTCTGGTCACTGCCGGCCGACGGATCGTTTTATGCGGCGCCGGGGAAGGGGCGCCGCAGTCGCAGGGTCGGCAGTGGCCACAAATGAGAGTTGTTTAATAAGGACTAGAACAGTCCTGGGAACACCTCCTCAGAAACATCGGCGAATCCCTTTTCGCGATCTGCTAAATATTGATTCCATGAAGTTGAATCCCAAATTTCAACGCGAGTATTTGCGCCAATAACTACGCACTCTTTTTCAAGTGCGGCATATGTACGCAAACTCTGCGGAATTGTTATGCGACCTTGACGATCAGGAATTTCATCGTGAGCTCCTGCAAACATCACACGTGAGTAATCACGTGCAGCTTTTGCAGTAACTGGTGCTTGTCGCAGAGTTTCAGTGATGTGTGCAAATTCAGTTGCAGGAAAAACGTAGAGACAACGTTCTTGTCCTTTTGTAATTACTAAACCTGGGGAAAGCTCTTCGCGAAATTTCGCAGGAAGTATGAGGCGGCCTTTTTCATCAAGACGTGGTTCGTGGGTACCCAAAAACATCTGTACTGGCCCCCTTCCCCAAGGTGTCCTACGTGAGCGTGAAAATACGGCTCATTCCCCACTTTACTCCCTTTTTCTCCATTTTCAACCACCTATCCCCACAAATTTCCCCCGCACTCCCCACCAGCTCTCTAGAAAAGGGCACAAAAAAAGCCCCCCGAATCCGGGAGGCCTATATGCGAGCTCTTTTAATTATCGAAGTTGCGTTGATCCCAGCGCTGTTCTAGACGCGAGCGCAGACCTGGGTTTTTCACCTTGGCAGTGCCTGTGACTCCCTTGCCAATGCTGCCAACAGCTGAAAGCACAGTAATCAAGCCAGATAGGGCGATGAGAAAGCCCAGAATTCCCACGGGAACAGTCTGTGAAATCAGGCCACCCAAAATAATTGCCAGCCCTGAAAGCAGAGCACCAACGCCAGTTAAAACTCGGGTGCGACCTGGAAAGGTGCGAGTACCTGTCAGGGTTGAAGATAGGCGTGGATCATCGGCCGATAGAGCTTGCTCCATCTCGGCTAATAACTTGCGCTCGCGATCTGACAGTGACATGAGGCCAACAATAGAACAACTTTGCCTTATGGGCTACTCGTCAATCTCATCTTCTGAATTTTCAATCAGGCGCCCCGGACGCACACTCAAACGCCCAAATCTGGCGCGGGCGCGATCAATAGCGCGCTCAGCATCTCGCCATCCCTTATCCCGGGCTCCTAAAACCATCTGCTCTGGGGCGGCGCTAACCAGATTTTCAAGGCTGACACCTACTAATCGCAATCGTGCCCGCTCAATTCGAAGGGCTGTATATAAATCTTTTACTACTTCATAAGCCTCGTGCGCACTATCTGTTGCAAGTGGCAAAGTCTTAGATCGGTTAATGGTTGTGAAATCTGCAAAGCGAACTTTGATTGAAATTGTTTTTGCAAATAATCCTTTGTCTCGTAATCGAGCTGTTGCTTTTTGAGTCAGCCGTAAAAACTCTTGCAGTATCTCTTCTGGATTATCTAAATCGTGGGCAAATGTTTCTGCAGCGCTGATGCTCTTATCCACATCTTCTGGTGTGACATCACGAAAATCGCGGCCCCATGCAAGTTCGTGCAACGTTTCACCTGCTGCTTGCCCAATTGCTCTAATCAATGTTGCACGCGGCAAATTGGCTACATCTTCAACGGTGCGAAGTCCGAGTTGTTCTAGCGTTTCTGCAGTCTTCGGTCCAACTCCCCAGAGCGCAGATACTGGCAATGGGTGCAAAAAAGTCAGTATTCGATCGGGTGCAATTTCTAATAAACCATTTGGTTTGCAGTGCCCAGATGCTAGCTTTGCAATGAACTTAGAGGGTGCAATCCCAACTGAGCATGTAATGCCTTCTTGTTCAAATACTCGCTTTCGAATCTCGGTACCAATCTCGCGTCCTGTGCCGAGTAAACGTCTGGCGCCTGTGACATCTAAGAACGCTTCATCTAATGAGAGCGGTTCAACAAGTGGCGTGAAGTCTGCAAATATTTTCATGATGGCATCTGATACTTCTGAATAGCGCGCGTGATTTGGCGGCACAAAGATTGCATGTGGCGCCATTCGTTGTGCGCGACCAACTGGCATTGCAGCTCGAATGCCAAATTTGCGGGCTTCATAATTTGCCGAAAGAACAACTCCGCGCGCACCTGCGCCAACTACGAGTGCTTTGCCGCGCAGTGTTGGATCATCGCGTTCGGCAACGGAGGCGTAAAACGCATCCATATCCACGTGAACAATCGTGGCGTATGTGCTCATATCGCCAGCGTACTTCTCTGTGCGTTCCACTTTTCGTAAGCAGCGCGCAAGTCCCATATGCCTGTTGCTCGAATGGATATTCCACGCGCTCCTGTGCGCCGTGTGACACCACGTAATAAGACAAGTTCAGATGTGTAGATCGTTGAGAGATACTCGGTGGCTATATCGCTAAAAAATGTTGCATCACTACAGCCATGGCCATCATTGAGTGTAAGAAATATGACCCGCTTTCCAGAGCGCACAGGTGGAGTTTGAATGGATACGCGCACTCCAGCAACTAAAACAGTAGACGCCGATCGCACTGAAAGCAGATCTGAAGATTTGATGGCGCCAATTGAATTAAGAAAGTGAGAATAGAACTCGAGCATATGGTGGGTGATGTCCATACCGAGTCGTTTTACTTCATGGGCTACTTTTTCATTGCTTCCTAAATCTGGCAGACCACTCGCTTCTAGTGCAGGGGCTTCAAAACCTATTGTCATCTGTGAACGCAGCGCACTAGGCATCGTTGGCCCTTTTATAAGATCGCCAAGATGAAGTAATAAATCTCGACGATTAATTGCGCCACCTTTGGTTATGGCGTGTAATCGATCAAATGCCCCGGTAAGAATCATGGATTCGATAATGGGCTGGGATGCACCAGAGCGATAATAAAAATCTGCTAAATCTTTATAAGGTCTAGCCGCAATTATCTTTCCAATCTCTTCAGTGCTGATTCCATTAATAGTTGAAAGTGCAATGCGAATACTTTGGACGCCATCTTCTGCAATTTCTACTCGATAGCTCTGATCCGAATTATTAACATCAAGGGGTGCAATCGAAATACCCATCTGTCGTACTTCATCTAAAATCAAACGCTTGGGATACATGCCAGGATCGTGAGTAAGAAGGCCTGCTAAAAATGCTGCCGGGTAATGCGTCTTAAGCCATGCAGATTGATATGTTGGAAATGCAAAGGCTGCAGCGTGTGCCTTACAAAACCCAAAGGATGCGAATGCACGAAGAACTTCCCAGACTTCGTTGATTACTTCCAGTGAATAACCATGTTCAGCCGCTGCTGGATAAAACCAATCACAGACCTTCTGTTGGCCTTGGCGATCTCCGAGGGCTCGACGCATTTCATCGGCATGGGCCAATGAGGAGTGCGTCAGTGTGGCAATGATGGAAATAACTTGTTCGTGAAAGACCACAACGCCTTCGGTATCGCGCAATATTGCGTATAGATCAGGATGAATAATCTTGCGCGCACTCCACCCATGTCGCGATTTTAGAAAAGGCGAAATCATGTCACTTTTTACCGGGCCTGGACGAAAGAGTGAAATATCAATAATTAAATCTGTAAAACTCTGTGGCTCTAATTTGCCGACAAGTTCGCGTTGTCCAGGGCTTTCTATCTGAAAGATGCCGATTGTTTTTGTAGATTGAATGAGTTCGTATGTGTGCGGATCATCGAGTGCAATTGCATCAATATCTATCTCCTCGTTATGAACTCGAGAGATCTCGCTGATCGCATATGAAATAGATGACTGCATTCGCACACCAAGAATGTCTAACTTAAGTAAGCCAACATCTTCAACATCATCTTTATCAAATTCGACCATTGGATAACCGCTGGCATTGAGTTGTAGCGGCACACGATCGAGTAATCCCCCATCAGATAAAACGATTGCACACGGGTGCATCGATAAGTGACGCGGCAAACCTTCAAGTCGTCTAGCCATTGTGATGACCATCTTTGCCAAAGGCGTCTTCACGTTTTTCTCGCGCAAACCATAAGGTGATTTAGCAATGAGATTAATTTCAGCAGCCGGCAGTCCTAAGGCAGCGCCAGCATCTCGAATGCTCTGGCGAGTGCGATAGGTATCAAAGCTTGCAACAGTTGCACATCGCGATTGATTTCCAGGAACATCCCACCGCGGATCAGCGTATTTTTTAAAGACGAGATCATAAATTTCTAAACGACGATGGGATTCGACATCGATATCAATATCAGGCAGAGCGCGGCGAAGCGGCGAACAAAAACGTTCCATCAGTAATCCATGTGCAAGTGGGTCAACTCCTGAGATACCAAGTAAGTGACAGATAAGAGATCCTGCTCCAGAACCACGCGCCGATACGCGGATGCCACGTTCGCGCGCCATGTCTGCGATGTCAGCGACGGTAAGAAAATATGACTCGTAACCAAGAGTTGCAACTGTTGCGAGTTCGTCATCAAGTCTTTCGCGAGCGTTTTTAACTGCTTGTGTACCGCTGTATCTCCAATTGATTTTTGCCTCCGATCTGTGGCGCAAGAGTGATCGCATCTCTTGTGCATTTTCTGCTCCAACAACATGTGCTTCAGGTAAATGAATCGAGCCAAGACCGATATCTCGTGTGGGTGATAACAATGTTTGCTCTGCCCATGCACGCGTTGTCAGAAGAAGTGCGCGTGCATTGCGTTCACCTCCTGCACGTGCAATTTCATCAGCGAGTGCGTGCATCTCTGGTGTTGATTTGAGATACGCCTCAGCATTTGTCCGCCCAATATGGCGAGGATGCAGTGGAACTAATTGACGAGCGCAATCCAAAATATCTGCAACTGGTCCATCTTCTGGTCCACGCATCCGTGCAGCATTTGTAATAACAGCATCAATATCGTGATCTCTGGCAAAAATCAGCGAGCGCCCGGCATGAGTAATAGATCCAGGGCCATCGCCTTTTGCTAGGTGCGATACGCATTCAATTGCATGGGCTTTGAAAAAATCGCGGGTCTTATTAAATATGGCCAGAGCGCTATCTGTGCGATGTGCAGCAATTGCAGGTGCAATAGGTGCATCAAGACCATGGAGAACATAGAGCTTGTCTGTGTATTGCCCAAAGCGTTCAAGAAAATCAAGGGTTAAGACAGGTGCGCCCGTAGATAAATTAAGCGATGTCATAAGTCGCACAAGGTTGCGCCATCCCCCATCGCTACCAGCAATGATGGTTAATCGAGGTAATTTTTTCTGTTGCTTTCCAGGATTGCCCTCTAGATCAATAGCAAGATTGACCCCGATGATTGGAGCAATGCCGTATTCAAGACAGGCTTTTGTAAATCGAATTGCACCTAAGAGCCCATCGCGATCCGTCAGTGCTAGTGCGGGTGCTTCTAATTGGCTGGCACGTGCAACAAGATCACCCGGCTGTGTAGTGCCGTACTTAAGGGAGAATGCACTGGCAGTATGTAGGTGAATAAAACTCATATTGCTTTAATAATCCATGCACCGGTGATGTCATCTCGTTCGAGTTCAAATGTTTGCAATGTGCCAATCGGTGCGGCTTCTACTTTCCATACTGCGCGAGCTTGATCATCTGGATGAAAGTTGCCATCACTAATTCGGTTCCACCAACCACCTGCTTCACACCACCGCGAAAGAACTGCGTGAATGCGAAAACGCTTTCCAGCAAAAGTGAATTCAATAGGACCAGAAGTGCCATCAGATAAAACTTCACCTGGTTGGGCAATCTGGGCTCTTACATGCACGGCGGCCATCGTGGGACTCTTTCTTACTCGGGTGTGGATAATTCGAACAGATGTTCGAAAAATAGTCCCTAGGACTGACAGGCGCAAGCCCCGCGTGCGACACGCTTAGAGCGAGCATAGATAGTTGAAGTTTCAACTACTTTGGCATACCTTGGCCTAGTTAGTTCACAGCACCAACCTATAAAGGAGAAACATGGACGTAGTAACACTCATCGGTCGCCTGCTATTTGCAGCGCTATTTATTGGCTCAGGCATTGGTCACTTTGCAAAGCTTGAAGCAATGACTGGATATGCAAAGTACAAGAAGCTTCCTGCTGCAAAGTTCGGAGTTCTTATCAGCGGCCTCTTCTTCTTGCTCGGTGGCGTTTATATCGCCATCGGCCTATGGGTTGATCTTGGTGCGCTATTAATTGCAATCACAGTAATTCTTGCTGGAATCATCTTCCATGCTTTCTGGAAAGAAACTGATGCAACAGCAAAGATGAATGAGCAAATTGCATTTAATAAAGATCTTGCACTTGGTGGAGCAGCACTCATCCTGTTCGCACTTATCGCAAGTGGAACAATTTCTGGATCAGATTTTGGTCCACACGTAGGAAACATTAGTTTCTTCAGCAAGTAAGCCTTACTAACAAAAAGCCCTCAGCGCGTGCTGGGGGCTTTTTGCTTTACTTAATAACTCGCGAAAGAAAACCCGCGACAACGAGTGCCAGTATTGGAAAAATCATTGCTATAGAAATTGAAGTGCCTTCTGCGAGGAATCCAATAATTGATGGGCCGATAAAGAATCCGGATAGACCGATCACAAATGCGCGGGCGCTAGATACTGAGGGCGCAATTCCAGGTATGGCACTTGCTGCCAAAATAAAGGCAGGAAACATTGGTCCTATTGCTAAGCCCGCAATAACAAAGCCTAGGTTGATAATCACAAGGGCTGCTAAAGGATGCGTCTCTGATAGCGGTACTGCAATTGCAATACTTGCAGCCCACCCGATCGCTCCAAAATAACCACACATCCGCACTAAACGTGCTGGGCCGAAGTGATCGAGTGCGCGATCTCCTAGAAAACGCGCGGTAATCATTGCAAGGGCAAAGGATGCGTACGCCGATGCATTAACACCTTTTCCAACTCCCATGTCATCACGTAATAAGAGTCCTCCCCAATCACTTGCAGATCCCTCTGCAATGAGTGCGGCCAATAAGCCAAATCCGATAAACCATAAGGAGGTGACAGATTTTCCAAAGAGTGCAATCTTGGCCGTTGTTTCATCCTCACCTTGATGGCCATCTAAATTTTCAGGAATTAAGCGAGCAACGCAGGGTAAGAACGCTGCGATACATAAAATCGAAACAACGCCCAAGTTCACTTCAGGAGAGAGTATTCGTGCGACCGATCCTCCTAAAACAGTTGTTGAAAAAGCTCCAACACTCCACAGGGCATGAAAGGAAGACATGCTGCGTGCTTGAAGGATTTTTTCAACCGCAACAGCTTGTGTATTAAGTGCTACGTCAGTACTTGAATATCCAAAACCCATTAAGAAAAGTGCGAATGCTAAAAACAATGGAAAGGTTGAAAAGCCAATTGCACATAAGCCAGCAGGTAACAATACTGTTGAAACAAAGAGAACTCTTCGTGATCCATAGGTGTGCACTAATCGACCTGCTAATTGCGCACCGGTAATAGACCCTAGTGAACTCGCAAGGAGCACTAGGCCAAATTGCGCATTGTTTAAACCATTAGCATCTTTAATCTCAGGAATTCGAGCGACCCAACCCATTGATGCAACACCCATAATTGCAAAGCAAGCCCTCAACGCACTCTTTGATTGCTCTGCAATCTCAATCGGTGTGCGCATTTTCATTGGGTAACCCTACTATTCTTACACTCATGTCACTGCGAAAAGTATTCATCACTCTCTGCGTTATTGCAGTGGCTTCGGCTCCCCTATCTCATGGTTCAGAGCCACTTTCGCAAGATACGCGAATGAAATTAGTTAAAACATTGTCGGGAAATTTAAGCCCTAAATCAGTGCTTTCATCTGGCACCGGTTTAGTAAGTGCACATAACATGATGTATCAGCACACAGTCACTATTTTTGATGCAGATACCTTGGAGTTACTCTCTACTGTTAAAGATAGTGTTGATCTTAAATCCTATGGCTTCACAAAATACAGCGGTACTTATCGAGGCGCCCCTGTCGAAGGCGCATTCTCTCCAGATGGTAAATATCTCTACTTCACTAATTATGCGATGTATGGCAAAGGTTTTACAAAAGAAGGACATGACACTTGCTCACCTGCTTCCGGGTATGACTCAAGTTTTCTCTCACGAATTGATTTAAGTACATACGAAATAGATGCGGTGTTTCCAGTTGGTTCAGTTCCAAAGGTTGTAAAAGTAACCCCCGACAATAAATACATTTTGGTCTCTAACTGGTGTTCTTACACACTCTCAGTTATTTCTGTCGCAGAGCAAAAAGTTGTGCAAAGCATAAAAATCGGCCGCTATCCGCGTGGCATCGTTGTGACAAATGACAGCGCATTTGCATATGTTGCTGAAATGGGCGGCAATAGGTTGCACCGTATTAACCTTGCCAACTTCGAACATACCTACATTCCTATTGGATCAAACCCAAGAGCGCTCGTTCTCTCCCCTGATAACAAAATCTTGTACGCCACATTAAATGTCTCTGGGCAAATTGCAGCATGGGATTTGGTTGCAGATAAATCACTTGGCAAAGCAAAGGTAGGAAATGCTGCACGAAGCCTAGATATTTCATCAGATGGAACAGCACTCTTTGTCACTAGCTTTAAGAGCGGCACAATTTCAAAGGTTCGAACTTCAGATCTTAAAGTTCTGCAAACCATTAAAGCGTGCTCTGAACCAATTGGAATCTCCTACGATGCACCGACCGCGCGCACATGGGTAGCTTGCTATAAGGGTTCGGTCAAAGTTTTCGCAAATGAATAATGTAAGGCACTAAAGTTCTGCCATGTCAGCAATCTTTGAAAACTCTTCTGTTCAACGTGTTCAATCCCTTATGAAAGAACTTGGCATGAATGGTGAAATCACCGCACTAGCCGATAGCGCCCGAACAGCCAAGGAAGCAGCCGATGCGTTGGGTATTGAAGTGGGCCAGGTTGCATCATCGATAGTTTTCAAATTAGATGATGAATCACCACTTCTGGTCATTACCAGTGGTCGCCACAAAGTTGATACCGAACTTGTCGCTAAGAATTTGAACCAAAGTAAATTACATAGAGTTGATGCAGATTACGTAAAGGAAAAGTCAGGGTTTTCAATTGGTGGCGTCTCTCCAATTGGCTGGGTATCAGATGCAACGGTCCTAATCGATCTAGCCCTGGATGACTACGAAGTTGTATGGGCAGCTGCCGGACATCCTCACTCAGTATTTCCAACGACATATTCTGAACTCATCACTTGTACTGGTGCAACACCTATGGTCGTAGGAGAATGAATCTATGAAGAGATTATTCAGCGCAGCAGTCTTGCTTTCATTCATTTGGAACTTAATTCTGGTTCTAGGAGTAGTTCTAAATATGGATTATGCATTACCTAGAGCCGCCGGTGGGCAATTCGAATCTTTTCCAACGTCAATAAGAATTCTCTATGTCAGCCAAACTTTCGTACTTGTGTATCAAATATTTATTTATCTTCAATTATTGCAAAATAGGCCAGTCAAACCAATATGGGCGCCAAAACTCTTTGCCTATCTGGGTCTTGTAAGTATTTTCATGAATGCAATTTCACGTTCTACTCAAGAACAAATCAACGTAATTCCAGCGGCAATCATTGCTGTGGCTTTTTTCATAGGTTCAAAACAGGTTCGAGATAAATGATTTTAGATAGTGAAAAATTCAATGGTCCACCAGAAAGTGACGTTGTAGTACTAATCCATGGAATGGGCTCAGCAGCTACTGCATGGAAACTAATCATTCCTGAATTAACCAGACACTTAACTGTTATCACTCTTGATTTACCTGGACATGGAAAAACTCCTATGTCTATTTCGCAAGCAATGGATCCTAAATCAATGGCAGATGCGGTGTGCGAAACAATGAGTTCACTTGGAATCGAGAAATTTCACCTGTGCGGTAACTCTTTAGGTGGTTGGGTTGGACTTGAAGCGGCCGCAAAACATAGTTCTCGCGTCTTATCTTTTACTGGTTTGGCACCTGCTGGTTTATGGCTTGCTCCATATACCGCGCGCTATCCCGGAACGGCATTGCTGCGAGCAATTGCAAAAACAACACGGCCGTTAACACCTGTTGCATTGCGATATGAGTGGGGACGAAAACTTGGCTTCGCAGATGTCAGCCCGCTCTGGCGCAATCTGAGTTATGAAACCTGTCTTGATGCATCCCTTGCCATGGGTGTGGCAAGTGGCTACTTCCCTGCTTGGGATGGAATGCTTAAAAAACGATTTGATTCACCAATTCCACATTCGATTCCAATAACAATTATCTTCGGAGATAGTGATAACACTTTGCCAGAATCAAATTGCCAAGAGCGCTCCGTTGTTCCATCTCATAGCAAATGGTTTGTTATAGAAAATTGTGGGCATGCGCCGATGTGGGATCACCCAACAACTGTCAGCCGACACATCCTAGAAACCACACAATCTCGCTAATGGTCACTGCACTCTACTTTTTTAATACACCTACTCGATCACTCCCCTTTGCTATTTGGGCTATGGCAATAGATCGTGGGCGTTTGCGTAGATTTAAAGGTGTCAGTTTTGCAAAGTTACTGGGCGCTGGTAAAGGTGAAACTTTTACACCACGTGATGCTGATATTCATCGTTGGGGTTTTTTAGTTGTCATCGATGAAAATCAATTATCAGCACTTGATCAATCATCCATGGTTAAACAATGGAGAAAAATAAGTACGAATGAGTATCGCATTTTACTTGATCCGATTTCTTCCCACGGAAAGTGGAGCAGGCAAGAACCATTTAAAGTAAAAGAAAATGTTTCTAGCGATGGAAAAATTGCAGCCATAACTCGTGCGCGAATTAAGGCAACTCATACCTCTAATTTCTTCTCATCTGTTCCACCAGTGACCGCATCTCTTCATGGAAGTGCCGGGCTACTCACTGCTATTGGAATTGGTGAAGCACCTATTGGATTGCAAGGCACTTTTTCTCTATGGCAAAGCGCGAGTGATTTACGAAATTTTGCATACAAAGGCGAGGCGCATATCAAGGCCATTGCAGATACAGAGAAGTTTCAGTGGTATGCCGAAGAACTCTTCGCACGATTTAACGTGCGCGAGGAGCGTGGGTCAATGGTGGCCAAGCAGGCGAACTAGGGCAGAATTACGCCATGTCGATTCGCCATTACTCGCCCCGCAGAAATCGCCGGAGCGGAATTTCACTTCGCTCTAAAACACTTCTCGGCATAGTTCTGGGTATTGCAATTGTCTTGCAAATCATTTATCCACTTATTGATGGGGAATTGTTGCGAGTTGTAACAATTGCAACCGTGTATTGGGCAGCTGGCGCAATGGCGCTGCATGCACTTTTAGCATACGGCGCGCGGTATGCATTTACTTATCTCTTCGTCACCATCGTTTTTGCACTCATTGTTGAATCCGTAGGCGTTAAAACAGGTTGGCCATTTGGAACCTATGAATACGATCCTTCACTTGGTCACACAATTGCAGGTGTTCCATACGTTGTTCCATTTGCGTGGGTAATGATGGCTCATCCAGTTTTAATTGCAGCTCGTCGAGTTGCCGGCAATTGGGTATTTCTCTACGGCGGATATGCAATGGCGGCATGGGATTTATTCCTAGACCCACAAATGGTTGCTGCTAATCGTTGGCGCTGGAGCTTTGACGGAGCACACGTTCCATTCCAGCCAGAAATACCTTTATCTAATACCTTCGGATGGTTATTAACAGGTATGGCGCTCATTGCGATTTTGCATCAAGTTTTGCCCCGCGATCGCAGAAAATCAAGTGCAAGTTTTGGCGCTGTAGATCTATTTTTAACATGGACATTTTTTGCCGGTGTTATTTCTAATCTATTCTTCTTTGATCGCCCAGGAGTCGCACTTATTGGTGGAATTGCATTTGGACTTTTCTTTGCACCATACGCCTTTTCACGTTGGCTCGGACGCCCGTAAGTCTTTCTAATGCTTGAAATTTCATTAGGTTTTTCCCTCATAGCTTTGCTATTTACAATTCTCAATAATTTTTCATTAATAACTCCACGTGTAGCCGAGCAAGTTGAAGAGAAAATCAGCGTGCTTGTTCCACTTCGAGACGAAGAAGAAAATGCAGTGGCCATTATCGAAACCTTGGCCGCACAAGAGAATTTATCTCATGTCGAATTTCTTATCCTTAACGATAATTCAACTGATAACACCTATACATTAATCAAATCTACAGCTCGAGGTGATTCACGATTTAAAATTAAGCAAGGTTCGGCCTTGCCGGATGGATGGCTCGGAAAACCATGGGCGCTTGCCCAACTCAGTGAAGTGGCCAAAGGTGAGATTCTGGTCTGCATTGATGCTGATGTTCGCTTAGCTTCAAATGGAATTGCTGCTGCTGTTACCGCAATGCACAAAAACAACCTGGACTTCTTCTCACCATATCCATCCCAAGTTGCACGCACTTTTAGCGAGCGAATGATTCAGCCGCTACTGCAATGGTCGTGGCTTTCATCAGTGCCTCTTGCTATTGCTAAACGCTCTACAAATCCAGCTTTTGCTGTTGCCAATGGCCAATTCTTTGTAGTTAAGAAGAGCGCACTGGATAAAAGTGGTGGGTACTCTTCAATTAAGTCAGAAGTACTAGATGACATGCAGATGGCGCGGGTGCTGCTTCGCAATAAGTTCAAAGGAACTGTTGGTAATGGAGCACTCATTGCGCAGTGTCACATGTACTCATCCTGGCGAGAGTTGGAAAATGGTTACGCCAAATCCCTGTGGAAAGGTTTTGGAGGTCTCTTCGGATCTTTCATAGCAATTACACTTTTAATTCTTACCGGAATTGTTCCTCTCATCGCTGCTGCCAGTGGCTCATCTTTGGGATGGTATGCCTTTGAAGCTGTTCTTCTCTCTCGAATCATTAGCGCCCGGATAACTCGTGCAAACTTATTTGATTCACTCTTGCATCCGATTTCTGCTGGCCTACTTGTCTACCTAATCATTTATTCATGGCTCATGCGCGGTCGCATCCAATGGAAAGGTCGCACCGTATGAGCCAACCAGAAGTAATTGTTATCGGCGCCGGCATGGGCGGGATGTGTACTGCAGCGCGATTAGCTCGCCAAGGTCATGTTGTTCGCGTACTTGAAAGTTCAGATAAACCTGGCGGTAAGTGCCGCACGGAATGGATTGGCAAATACGCATTCGATACTGGTCCTTCCCTACTGACTTTACCTGCTGTCTATCGTGATTTTTTTGCACGTACCGGTAAACATCTAGGGCAAGTATTAGATGTTAAGCCTGTTGATCCAGCATTTGATTATCGTTTCCACGATGGCATTTCTTTGAAATTTGCAAACCTTGCACACCACAAAACTCAAGAAGAAATCACTCGAGTTCTTGGTCCAGATGTTGCAGCGCAATGGGATGCACTCATTAAGCGCGCGGAACGAATGTGGGATGTCTCCCGCGAACCATTTGTTGAGTCAGAGCTTAAATCTATATTTTCACTCATTAAGCGCCCGACTCTTATGCGTGATCTAAGAGTTATTGCGCCTTGGAAATCACTTCGAGATTTAGCCAATGAGTTACTGCCAGATAAACATCTTCGATACATCCTTGATCGGTATGCGACATATAGCGGTTCAGATCCTCGGTTAGCTCCAGCAGTGCTTTCAACAATTGCATTTGTTGAAGAAGCATTTGGCGCCTGGCACATCACCGGCGGAGTAGGACAACTCTCGCAGGCGGTTTATCAGCGTTGCATAGATCTAGGAGTTGTCTTTGAATTTGATTCACCAGTTGCACAGATTAATCACAGCAAAGGACGTATAACTGGTGTATCTATGAAGGATGGGCGAACAATTGAAAGTTCCATAGTTGTGGCAAATGCTGATGCCTCACTTGTTTATAACTCACTGATTAGTGGCAAGGTTCGAAAGATAAAAGGTGCCCGCAAGAGAATTGCAAAGAGCACTCAATCTCTTGCTGGATTTTCACTCTTGCTTGGGCTACGTCCAGATGGAGTACCAACTAAATTAAGTCACCACACAATACTTTTTCCAGAGAATTACGACGCAGAATTTGATGCAATATTTACAACTCACACGCCCGTGAAAGATCCCACTATTTATTTATGTGCCCCTGATGATCAGGCAATGGTCAAAGAAATCGGTGCGCAATCACTCTATGTCTTGGTCAATGCTCCGGTTCACGATGCCACCGGAAAGAATGGATGGAATTGGAATGACCAAGAATTCAATCGCGAATATGCAAACTCGATTATCAATCAAATAGAAGCACGAGGTATGTCAATTCGCGATCGCCTTGATGTCCTAGAAATTCGAACTCCGGCTGATTTAGAAAAAAGTGTTAACGCACCAGGTGGGGCAATTTATGGAACATCGAGTAACGGAGCGCAATCCGCGTTCTTACGTGCTCGCAACCGTTCACCATTAAAAGGTTTGTATTGCGTTGGCGGATCGGCCCATCCTGGTGGTGGATTGCCACTAGTTGGTCTAAGCGCTGAAATTGTTGCTAACGCAATCGGGAATACGCAAAACGCATCACGCTTACTGCACTAAAAAGTGATGCTCCAAGAAATACCCACGTGGCTATTTCAATTCCAGGTAAATCTAAATGCCATGCAATCAATACTATAAAGATAAAACTGGCCCGCACTGGTCTTTCTGTGATTGTTACGAGTCCGAGATCTTTAACTCCTAAAGATGAAACTCGTGCGCGCATATATTCCTGAATTGATGCTACAAGCCACAAAGCAATACACAAATAAGCTGGAACACCGATTGCATAGAGTGCATAGAGCCAGAGTGCTTCACTGATTCGATCAACGACTGAATCAAGGAGTGCTCCCCAATTCGAAGTACGGTTTTGGAAAATTGCCACACTTCCATCAATGCCGTCAAAAAATAAAGAAAACACAATGAGTGCGATTGCCCACAGGGATTGAGATGTCAGTGCTACTCCCACCGCACTTACTAATCCCAAGGTGGTCAAAACATTTGGTGTAATTCTAAGTAACGTGCAGAGCAACCCAAATCGGTATGAAATTCCCAGCCACCTGCCCACAATGCCAGTTGTTGGCGCAGAGTTATGGAGTTGACTCCATTGATCCGTAAATTGCTCGCGCGTAATCACCGACGTAGGCCTTTCTTAAAATGACTAGGAGTAAGACGCAGGGTACCGTTACCGCGTGGCTAATGAAAATAATGCAACACCGGCTGCGATTCGCGCACTAATCGAGGGCGAGCTCGCAACTTTTCTTGGCGCCCAAAAAACTTACCTGCAATCAATCGGTAGTGAACTCACACCAGCATCGGATGCACTCTCATCATTTTTGTTAGATGGCGGCAAGAGGTTACGTCCACTCTTTGCTTACTTTGGTTTTATTGGAGCCGGCGGTACACATAGTCCTGAAGTTATTCGTGCATGTGCCAGTCTTGAATTATTACAAGCATGTGCCCTCATTCACGATGACTTAATGGATGGATCCGACACTCGTCGAGGAAAGCCAGCGATTCATAAGCACTTTGAAAAATTACATTCAAAGGAGAGCGCTGTCGGCTCTTCAGTTGGTTTTGGACAAGCAGCTGCAATTCTTTTGGGAGATCTCGCCCTCGTTTATTCAGATCTTGCACTTCACCAAAGTGGAATCAAGGCCAACGTATTGCCTCAAGTTTTAGCAGTCCACGATGAGATGCGCGTGGAACTTATGGCTGGACAATTCTTGGATGTCTACGAGCAGACAAGAAGTTCGCACACCGTAGAACGTGCAATGACAATTGCGCGATACAAATCAGGTAAATACACAATCGAGCGTCCTCTTCATTTCGGTGCTTCACTTGCAACCACAGATAAAGATCACCTTGCGCAAGTCACATCACATTATTCTTCTTACGGCTTGCCACTAGGTGAAGCATTCCAATTACGAGATGACCTACTTGGCGTATTTGGAGATCCTGACCTAACCGGTAAACCTGCAGGTGATGATCTTCGCGAAGGAAAGCGAACTGTCCTTGTTGCAATGGCGCAAGAATCCATGAGCGCTGCAGATATCAAAGAGTTTGAATCCCAATTTGGAAAATCTGATCTAGATGCCAAGGGAATCGCTACGTTGCGTCAAATAATCACAGATTCAGGTGCACCCGAGCACGTAGAGACTCTGATTACGAATCTAACAAATACCGCCACACAAGCACTAGATACCACCACAATCACAGCCGAAGCTCGTCAAGTTTTAAGTGAACTTGCAATCATCGCAACGAAAAGGAATCTCTAATGACAAAGCGCGTCAAAGGTCCAACTGATCACGTTGTTGTAGTTGGTGCTGGCCTTGCCGGTTTAAGTACTGCTCTTCGCTTAGCAGGTGCTGGCCGCAAAGTAACTGTGATTGAACGCGAAAGTGTTCCGGGTGGACGAAATGGTCTGCTAAACAAAGATGGCTATGCCTTTGATACTGGTCCATCTGTTTTGACGATGCCATCTCTTATCAACGATGCTTTTAATAGCGTCGGCGAAGAGTTAAAAGATTGGCTAGAACTAACTCCCGTAAAACCTTTATACCGTGCGTTCTATGCAGATGGATCACAAATAGATGTGCACGCAAACACTGAAGAGATGGAAGCAGAGATTGCTCGCACCATTAGTTCTAGTGAAGCAGCGGGTTACCGTCGGTACGTTGAATTCGTAACCAAGCTATACAAGTATGAAATGAATGATTTCATTGATAGAAATATTGACTCACCGCTAAATCTTTTGACACCGAACTTAGCTCGCCTCATTGCATTAGGTGGTTTTAGACGTCTGTCTCCAAAGGTCAATCAATTTATGAAAGATCCACGTCTTCAAAAGGTTTATTCATTCCAAGCAATGTATGCCGGCGTAAGCCCACAGCAGGCACTCGCAATTTATGCCGTTATTGCATACATGGATTCGGTTAATGGAGTCTTTTTCCCTAAGGGTGGAATGCACGCAGTTCCTCGCGCTCTTGCTGCTGCAGCGCAAAAGCATGGAGTTGAATTTATCTATAACACCTCAGTTGAAAAGATTGAAACATCTAATTCACGAGCAAAAGCAGTCATAACCAATAAAGGCCAACGCATTGAGTGCGATGCGCTCGTTCTAAACCCTGATCTTCCTGTTGCGTGGCGAGAATTGCTTGGAAAAACACCACTATCGGTCAAGCGCCTTCGCTACTCGCCTTCGTGTGCCACCTTACTCGTTGGCTCATCGAAAAAATATGATCATGTGGCTCATCACAATATTCACTTTGGTGATTCATGGGATGGCGTATTTGATGAACTGATTAACAAGAAGACTTTAATGAGTGATCCAAGCGTGCTTGTCACTATTCCAACTAAGGATGATCCCTCACTTGCACCAGCAGGCAAAGAGTCTTATTACATCTTGTATCCGACTCCGAATTTAGATGCCGATATTGACTGGAAAAAGCAGGCAGGTCCGTATCGTGATCAGATGATTAAAACTCTGGAAGATCGCGGATACACCAATTTTTCAGATGGAATTGAAACTGAAGTAATGACTACTCCCCTTGATTGGCAAGATCGCGGGATGGAACGTGGTGCACCATTTGCCAGTGCACATACATTTTTCCAAACAGGTCCCTTTAGACCACGCAATATGGCCCGCGGTTTTGAAAATGTTGTCTTCACAGGCTCTGGAACACAACCAGGTGTAGGTGTACCAATGGTTCTTATTTCAGGTCGCTTGGCAGCAGAAAGAATTGTTGGACCTGTTAAGTAAATGAATGAATTAGATGCTGCTGGAATAACAGATCCAGTACTGCGCGCTTCATACGAAGAATGCAAGCGCCTTAATTCATTGCATGGAAAAACTTACTATCTAGCCACACTCTTACTGCCCGCACACAAACGACCATTCGTTCACGCTCTGTATGGTTTTGCGCGCTATGCAGATGAGATAGTCGATGATCTTGCATCAACTCTTAGCGATCAAGAAAAAGCAGCGCATTTAAAAACCTGGGGTGACTCAGTTCTAGCATCGATTTCAACTGGAATAAGCACTGATCATGTCGGCGCCGCACTCATTGATACCGTTCGCAGATTTAATATTCCACAGCAACACTTTGTGGATTTTTTGCATTCAATGACAATGGATCTGACTGTAGGTACTTATAAAACTTATGAGGATCTCATGGAGTACGTATACGGATCTGCCGCTGTTATTGGATTACAAATGGTCCCAATTTTGGGGCCTCTCTCAGATGAAGCGTATGAACCTGCAAAAAAGTTGGGGATCGCATTTCAGCTCGCTAACTTCATTCGAGATGTTGGCGAAGATCTGGACCGAGGACGAATCTATTTGCCTCTAGATGAATTAGCTCAATTTGGTGTCAGCAAGGAAATGCTTCTGAAAAGAAAACTTACCCCTGAAATTATTGCTGCTCTTAAGTTCCAGATTGAACGAGTGCGTCAATTGCAAAAGCAGGCCGAACCTGGAATTGCACTATTGGAGGAATCGAGTCGTCCCTGTATTTCTGCGGCCAGCACTTTGTATTGTGGCATTGTCGATGAAGTCGAAAGAATTGGTTATGACGTATTTAATAAACGTGCCAAAACTTCTACGGCGCGCAGAATACGAGTTGCGCTACCAGCATTTATTCGCGCCATATCTGCGCGATAGGTTTTTTATCTCTATAGTTAGAGATGCGGGAGCCACAGTGGCTGAGAGGATCTGAAATTCAGATCGACCGCTTGACCCGTCCGGTAATGCGGACGTGGAAGGGAAAAATCGATGTCTACAATTTTATTTACTGCCTGGGGCTATCAAGTATCAATTCTTGAATTTACTGCAGCGCTCACATCATTTATTGGAGTTGGACTCGGCGTTACTGCCAAGAGAATTACCTGGCCATGGTGGGCACTGAGCAGCGCACTCTATGCAATCTTTTTCTACCAAGCAGATCTCTTTGCTAGCGCAGCACTTCAAATTGTTTTTATTGCCGCAGCAATCTGGGGATGGTTTGGATGGGGACCAAAGGGCGCGGCCCCATCAGCGCTATCAACTAAGCACCGTGTGCTGTGGGCAGCAGGATTACTTCTCTCATTTTTTGCACTGACTCCATTACTTCAAAATATGGGAGCTGCTGCAACCTGGTCTGATGCGCTAATTTTCCTTGGAAGTTTTTTCGCTCAAACAATTATGGTGTATGAAAAATACGAAGCGTGGCCACTCTGGTTCGCCATTGATCTTTTGGCGACAGTTCAATACGCCATTTTAGGATATTGGTTTACTGCAGTTTTATATGCAGCATTTACCGTTATCGCATTAATCGGATGGAAGCGTTGGTATGAATCTCACCGAAGCGCTCACTGATTTATTTTCAACTTCCGGTCCTCATCTAGTCGCAATAGATGGTCCAGCCGGTAGTGGGAAAAGCACATTGGCTAAAGATCTATATCTTTTTTTCAGCCCCTCGCGCGAGGTCAATCTTCTTGGATTAGATGACATTTATGATGGTTGGAAAAATGCTCTTGGTGCGAAATTGACCAGTGATTTAGGAGCGATTGCTGGTGCTCACATCCATCAAAAATCAATATCGATGCAGATTTACGATTGGTCATTATCTAAATATGGCGAAGTTCGAACCATAGAACCTAGAGAAATACTCATCATTGAAGGAGTGGGAAGTGCGCAAGAAGTGATGCGCGAGCACAAAGCAATCACTATCTGGATGGATATTGATCCACTACTTGGTATGCAGAGAGTATTAAACCGAGATGGCCATCACATCGCCCAGGAAATGAAAGCGTGGCAGGAGTTACAGGGCCAACATTTCACGCAATCTGGTGCGCGAGATAACGCTGACTTTATTATCACCACAGCGTAAATTGGGCGCGCCATAGAGGTGTATCTATGCGCTTTTACCTAAGATTTGAACGTGTCTGATTTATCTGGTGAACTCATAGATGGTCGCTACCAACTCATCTCCCAGATAGCTCAAGGTGGAATGGCGAGTATTTACTCTGCCCTTGATACTCGTTTAGATCGAAAAGTTGCAGTCAAAATCATGCACCCACATCTTGCTCAAGATGAAGCATTCGTTAATCGATTTATTCGTGAAGCAAAAGCAGCTGCTGCCCTTACGCATCCCAATGCAGTATCTGTGCAAGATCAAGGATGGAATACAAATGGTGTTCCAGCAGTCTTTATTGTCATGGAAATGGTTGAAGGAAATACTCTTCGTGAATATTTAGAAGAGTCTGGAAAATTTGGAGTAGCCCAAACATTGCAGTACCTCACTGCAATATTGGGAGCCCTCGCTGCTGCGCACAAATTGGGAATTATCCATAGGGACATCAAACCTGAAAATATCTTGATATCTCATGATGGGCGAATAAAGATTGCAGACTTTGGTTTGGCACATGGCACCCTTATCGGAAGTACTTTGACGGCTGAATCAAGTGTTGTTCTCGGCAGTGTTTCCTACCTATCACCCGAACAGGTGCAAAGAGGAATTTCTGATTCAAGAAGTGATGTGTATTCAACAGGAATTCTCGCCTATGAACTCTTGGTCGGAGAAAAACCGTTTTCAGGTGATAGCCCTATCCAAATTGCTTATATGCATGTCAATAATCGTGTTCCGCGCGTGAGCCAAAGTAGATCAGATGTGCCAAAAGAATTAGATGAGCTGATCTATTCAGCAACTAGTTCTAATCCTGATGAACGCCCACGAGATGCTGGAGTATTCCTGGCTGCAATACAAGATATTGCCCGATCAATTGATCCCAAACGAAATCAGCTCAGTCTTGAATTAGATATTCCTATGCAAAAGATTTCTGAAAAACCTTCGCGTTCAAAGATGAAAAAGACTAAGGCAGAGGCGGTTAAAGAGATTACTCAGGAAAAACCCGTGCGCGAACTAACGGCTGGAACTAAACGACGAATTAGTAAACGAGTTCGAAGAAATCGCATCATTGCTATGGGACTTGCTGTAGCCGTTGGTATTGCTAGTTGGTATGTAATTATCGGTCCGGGCTCACGCATCGTTGTTCCATCAGTTGTCGGAGCCAGCGTTGATGAAGCCAATGCAGCGCTATCTCCACTTGGCTTAACGTCGATAGTTACCGAGAAACGCTTTGATGAAGATATTGCTGCAGGAAAGATCTTGGAATCAGATCCCAGCGGTGGTGGAAAAGTTGATGCTGGCGGAGAAGTTAAATTAGTAATTTCTAAAGGTCAAGAACGCTACGTTATTCCAGTCCTAACAGGACTAACACCTGAAGTTGCAATAAAAACTCTGACAAAGCAACCATTAAAATCTGCCGGAATCACAGAAGAGTTCAACTCAACTATTCCAAAGGGCTTAGTTATTTCATCTAATCCATCTAATGGTCAAACCGTAAAGCGTGATACTCCAGTTACGATTCTTGTTAGTAAAGGCATCGAAGAAGTTGCATTAACAACATATGTGCAACAAAGTGGAGATCAAGCGCAGGTGGAATTAACTGAAGCTGGCTTTAACGTTGAGAGTTCCTTTGCCTACAGCGAAACAATTGCTGCAGGTGCTGTAATTTCACAAACTCCAGCTGGCCTCGTAAGTGCACCAAAAGGTTCCACAATTACACTGGTGGTTTCTAAAGGTTCGAAGTTTGTATTTATCCCAAATGTTTATTCGATTGAAACATGTAGAGCAGCCGTTACTCTCAAAGATCTTGGCCTGAAATACAAAGTTCTTGGACTTAAAGTCAAGCTTCGTTGCACTGGAACAAAGACCGATAAAAAAGTAACAAATGTATCTCCGAAGGTAGGCGCCAAGGTGCTGCGTGGCACCGTAGTAACCATCACAGTAGGCTAGGCCGATGCCAGCCACAGTGAAGAAACCACGTATCGGAGCCCACACACCAACGACAGGTGGAATGGCAAAACGCTCCATTGAATACGCACGCACTATTGGCGCTGAAGCAATTCAAGTATTCGCATCTAATCCACGTCAATGGTCGATGCCAGATGCCAACATTGCCGCAGATAATGAATTTAAAGAAAAAGCAGCCGAACTAGATATAGAAACCTATGTGCACGCACCCTTTCTTATTAATTTAGGTTCACCTACGGAAGAAACATATAAAAATTCCTTGGCTGCAACTGCCTATGCAATCAAGCGAGCAAAAGATATTGGCGCTCTCGGCGCCGTCATTCATACTGGCTCTGCTGTGAAAGAAGATAACGTCAAACAAGCATGGAAGCAGATTCATGAAGGAATGATGCCGATTCTGAATAAACTCAGCGATGACTCCCCTTATCTGCTCCTTGAACCAACTGCTGGTCAAGGCCAATCTCTTGTTAAGAAATTAGAAGATTTAGAGAATTACTTAAAGGCTCTTGAATACCACCCACGTGTTGGAATTTGTTTAGATACGTGCCATGTTTTTGCCGCAGGTCACGACATATCTGTTAAAGGTGGGATGAGCGCCACTATTGATTTACTTGTTCAAATCGCTGGAATAGAGCGTTTTCAATTGGTTCACGCAAATGATTCTATGGATGTGTGTGGGGCGCTCAAAGATCGTCACCAGAATCTCGGAGACGGCCATATTGGTTTAGATCCATTTAAAGAATTACTTGCACACCCAGCCGTTGCAAATGCACCTCTTATTTTGGAAACTCCAGGACTAGAAGAAAAGCATGGACCAGAGGTTGCGCTCTTGAAAGAAATGCGTGGATGAGCACACAACACGCCACCCGTCTTAAATTAGCTCCTTGGGCGCTTCTCCTTGTTGCAGCATCCTGGGGACTCGCATTTGTGATCATGAAAGATTCCATCGCTCGCCAGAGTGTTAATAACTTTCTCTTTAGCCGCTTCGCACTAGCAGTGCTTGTCATGCTGCTACTTCGACCACAAGTTTTCAAATTATTCAAAAAGGATTTAGTTATACCTTCTGCCTTTGCAGGTTTTTTTCTTGGTTCCGGCTATATCTTGCAAACGCTGGGACTTGAACGAACTGGCGCTGCAATTACAGGATTCATCACTGGGTTATACGTAGTCTTCACACCACTCATCGCCGCAGTAATTCTTAAAGCTCGAATCACACGCCTTACCTGGGGCTGCGTAGTACTAGCAACTATTGGCTTGGCGCTGCTTTCACTGCGTGGCTGGTCTATTGGTTTTGGCGAATTACTTGTTCTTGGAAGCGCATTGTGTTTTGGTGCTCACATAATTTCACTTGGTAAATGGAGCAACGGTCGAGATGCCTATGCAATGACTGTTATCCAACTTGCCATGTGTACGCTCTTAAGTGGACTCGCCTCTATTGCAGAAGGTGGTTACTCCGCACCACCTGATTGGGGCGTTTGGGCAACAGTTATTTTCACTGCAGTTGTCTGCACAGCTATGGCTTTCGTGGTTCAAACATGGGCGCAAGCGCATATGACTACAACAAAGGTTGCCGTCATCCTTACGATGGAAGTTGTCTTCGCTGCAATCTTTGCAATCATCTTTGGTGGCGAACGTTTGACCTTGCAGACTGCCCTCGGTGGAACCCTTGTTGTCATAGCCATGTATGTCATTGTCATCAAAGATTCGTGAGAAACTAAACCATGGCAATCGACCTACGATCAGATACCGTCACAAAACCATCACAAGCGATGCGAGATGCGATTGCATCAGCACCTGTTGGCGATGATGTTTATGGTGATGATCCAACGGTTAATTCTCTTGAAGAACGAGTCGCTGCAATGTTTGGCAAAGAAGCAGCTCTTTTTTGCCCCACAGGTTCACTTGCTAATCAATTAGCTATTCGCTCCCTTGTGGGTGCTGGCGAAGAGTTAATCGCTGAAACAAATTCACATATCGTTCGCGCTGAACTTGGAGCCGCTGCTGTTTTCTCTGGAATTACAACTCGCACGTGGCCGGCTAAAAATGGATTACTCAAAGCAAGTGATGCTTTAGAAATAGCGCGCCCCAACTCTGGGCCGTACTTGGTTTCCACAACCGCGATAGCAGTTGAGAACACACACAACTTTGGTGGCGGAACTGTTCAGCCAATATCTGAAATTGCCGCATTGAGAAAAGGTGCTGATGAAATCGGTGTTGCTCTGCACTTAGATGGTGCACGCCTTTGGAACGCTCACGTTGCAAGTGGAGTTTCCTTTGCTGAGTACGGAAAATACTTCAACACAATAAGCGTGTGTTTATCAAAAGGCCTTGGTGCACCGGTTGGCTCACTAGTTCTTGGAAGCAAAGAGATGATCGCCTCCTCGCGTGTATGGCGCAAACGCTACGGCGGTGGAATGAGGCAGATAGGACTTCTGGCTGCAGCAGGTCACTACGCACTGGATCACAACATCGATCGTCTTGCACAAGATCATGTGCGGGCCAAGAAAATTGCTGTAGCACTTGCAGCTATCGATTCATCATTGATCGATCCTGCAACAGTTGAAACAAATATTGTCGGCCTAGATCTAGCAAAATTTGCATTTAGCGCCGCGGATTTCGCGGCAAAGTGTAAAGAAAATGGCTTGTGGATTAGTGCACTTGGTCCAAAATATGCCAGATTAGTTACTCACTTAGATTTCGATGATGCGCAAACCGATGAATCAATTGAAATTCTAAAGCGCTGCCTCAAAGCGTAGTAACCACTCTTTTTTATTTAGTCCATAAGCATAATTTCCAAGTGATCCGCCAGTTTTAACAATGCGATGGCACGGAACAACTAAAACAATTGCATTCTTTGCGCACGCACTTCCGGCTGCACGCACGGCAGCGGCAGATCCTGCGCGTTCGGCAAGATCTGCGTAAGAAAGAGTTTTTCCGGCCTTCACCTTTCGCATCGCCTTCCAAGCCGCTTGCGAAAAATGAGCGCCAGGTTGTCTGACTTTTATTGCATCCAGGGCGCCTAAGTCGCCATCAAAGTAATCTGAGATGAGTTCGGAAATTATCGGGATAGATTTCATTTCCTTAATTTCGCGCGTTCTATCTTCTTCATCTAAGGATGCTTTAAGCGCACTCAACGTTGAAAGATTTGCCCCTAGTAAAACATCTTCGTGGGCGATTAGATTAAGGGTGCCGATCGGAGTTTTGTGTGAGGTTAAAAACAGAGGCACAGCGCTAAATTAGCGGTCGCGCAACATCTCAGCAACTAAAAATGCGAGCTCAAGTGATTGAGAGTGATTCAAGCGTGGGTCACAAGCACTCTCATAACGTGATGCAAGATCTGATTCTAAAATTTGTTCCCCTCCGCCAACGCATTCGGTAACGTCATCTCCGGTTAATTCAATGTGAATGCCACCTGGATGAGTGCCCAGTGATTTATGTACTTCAAAGAAGCCCTTTACTTCATCCATAACATCATCGAATTTACGTGTCTTATAACCAGAGGGTGCTTCATAGGTATTGCCATGCATTGGATCGCAGACCCATAAAACCTTTGCACCAGATTTTGTTACGCCATCTACAAGTGCTGGCAGTGCTTCACGAATCTTTGATGCGCCCATACGAGTAATAAATGTAATGCGTCCTGGTTCGCGATCTGGATCTAAACGATTAATAAGGGCAAGTGCATCTTCAACAGTTGATTTAGGTCCAAGCTTTATGCCGATTGGATTTTTAATCTTCGATGCGAAATCAACATGTGCACCATCTAGTTGGCGAGTTCGTTCGCCAATCCAGACAAAGTGGGCTGAGACATCATATGGATCTCCGGTACGTGAATCGATGCGAGTCAAAGCCTTTTCGTATTCAAGAATTAGAGCTTCATGGCTTGAGAAGAAATCAACTGACTTAAACGCTTCTGGGTCCACACCTGCTGATTTCATGAAATCTAATGCGCGACCAATTTCCTTTGCCATCTCTTCATAACGATCACCAACGGATGAGTCACGAATAAATCCTTTATTCCACTCGTGCACACGTCGAAGATCTGCAAAACCGCCTTGCGTAAAAGCACGGACAAGATTGAGTGTGGCAGCAGATGTGTTATAGACACGTACTAATCGTTGAGGATCTGGAGTACGCGCACTCTCTGTGAATTCAAGATCATTGACTGCATCTCCTCGGTATGCCGGCAACGTAACATCGCCACGAGTTTCTAGATCATTTGAACGTGGCTTAGCGAACTGCCCTGCCATACGTCCAACTTTTACAACCGGAAGAGATGAGTAGTACTGAAGCACTGCAGCCATCTGCAAAATAGTTTTGATGCGGTTACGAATGGAGTCTGCTGTGGCTGCTGCAAATGTTTCTGCGCAATCCCCGCCTTGTAACCAAAATGCTTTTCCTTCGGCAGCTAGTGCAATACGTGCTTTGAGATCATCACATTCACCAGCGAAAACAAGTGGTGGAAAAGATTTAAGCTCTTGCACCGCAGACTTAATTGCTGCGCCATCATTTCCACCTGGCCACTGCGGTTGTTGAGCCGCAACTAATCCAGGTGTGAAGAGATTTTCTAATGAAGTGGTCATAGGGATAAGGGTAGAGAACCTTGGGGTATTCGCGCAGGCGAATTACCCGAAGAAAATCTCTGCTTCCTTGTAGAGGGCAGGATCAACGGTTTTCAATTTTTCAGTCGCAGTTGCTAGTGGCACACGCACAATATTTGTGCCGTGAAGTGCAACCATCTTGCCCCAGTCACCTTCGTGAGCGGCAGTAATTGCATGTAACCCAAATCTAGTTGCAAGAACACGATCAAATGCTGTTGGGGTTCCACCACGTTGAATGTGACCAAGAACAGATGTGCGCGCTTCTTTGCCAGTCTTTGCTTCGATTTGTCCTGCTAGCCAATCACCAATTCCTGAGAGTTTGACGTGACCAAATGCATCAAGAGTTTGATCTTTAGTAATCATGTCGCCTTCTTGTGGAACCGCACCTTCTGCAATAACAATAATTGGTGCAAAGCTAGATTTGTAACGAGATTCAACCCATTCGCAGACTTTCTCTACTGAAAAGGGAACCTCTGGAATCAAAATACAAGTCGCTCCCCCTGCAAGACCAGAGTGCAGAGCAATCCAGCCAGCATGGCGTCCCATAACTTCAACAATGAGCGTGCGGTGATGTGATTCGGCAGTTGTATGCAAACGATCAATTGCTTCCACTGCGATATTTACTGCAGTATCAAATCCAAATGTGTAGTCAGTATTGTTTAAATCATTATCAATTGTCTTTGGAACACCAATGACTTTTACGCCAAGTGCATCGAGCTTTGTGGCAACGCCGAGAGTATCTTCTCCACCGATTGCGATCAGAGCATCAATATCCATTTTTGCAAGATTTTCTTTAATCTTTTCAACGCCATTTTCAATCTTAAAAGGATTTGTTCGAGATGAACCAAGAATTGTTCCACCGCGCGGAAGAATGCCGCGAGTAGTTTCAAGATTGAGCGGCTTGGTTAGACCTTCAAGAGGTCCCTTCCAGCCATCACGGAAACCAACAAACTCGTGACCATATTCTTTTACGCCTTTGCGAACTACCGCACGTATAACTGCATTAAGTCCAGGGCAATCTCCGCCACCTGTTAAAACACCGATGCGCACTAGAAAACTCCTAAATAATTTTGTCTTAGATTGGTCAACGTTGACTGGCACAGTCTAGCCTTCACCCATGGCCAACTCGAAATTAGTTGCAGGCGTAGATTCATCTACCCAATCGGTCAAAGTCGTTATACGCGATGCAAATACCGGCGCACTTATTCGCCAGGGCCGCGCTAGCCATACCGATGGCACTGAAATTAATCCACGTATTTGGAAAGAGGCGCTGGATTTAGCAATTATCGAAGCTGGTGGGTTAGATGATGTCGCAGCAATCTCTATTGCTGGCCAACAACACGGAATGGTTGCACTAGATAGCAACGCAGATGTCATTCGAGACGCACTTTTATGGAATGACATGCGCTCTGCGCAAGCCGCGAAAGATCTCAACCACGAATTAGGTGGCGATGCAGAAACTGCACGCAAAGTTGGTTCCGTACTCGTTGCATCATTTACTGCATCAAAACTTCGTTGGATGGCAGATGCTGAGCCAGAAAATGCCAAAAAAGTTGCAGCCATAGCACTTCCCCACGATTGGCTGTCCTGGCAATTACAAGGTGGCAAAGATTTTGAAAAACTATTTACTGATGCAAGTGATGCATCAGGCACGGGTTATTTTGATCCAACAACGTCTCATTATCGCGAAGATATTTTAAAGTTAGCTCTTCGCCATGATGGTGAATACCTACTTCCGCGAATCATTAAGCCGGGTGAATTCGGTGGAACTACTTCTTCCGGTGTTCCTGTTGCAGGTGGCGCCGGTGATAACGCTGGAGCAGCCCTTGGAATTCAAGCAGAACCTGGAGATGTAATCGTCTCACTTGGAACAAGTGGAACTGCATTCGCTGTTTCCAAAACACCGACACATGATGCAAGCGGTCAGGTCGCCGGTTTTGCAGATGCATCAGGACAATTTTTGCCCCTTGTCTGCACACTTAACGCTGCTCGTATTCTTGATGCAGCAACTCGAATTCTTGGAATTTCACATGATGAAGTTGGTCAACTTGCACTGACGGCAGATGCAGGTGCACATGGTCTTTCACTCTTGCCTTACTTTGAAGGAGAGCGCACACCTAATCGCCCCAATGCAAAGGGTGTATTAAGTGGAATGAATTTAGCCAATTCAAATCGTGAAAACATCGCACGAGCCATGATTGAAGGAATGCTCTGCGGATTAGTAGATGCTGTAGATGCCTTAGAAAAACTTGGCGTTGGTGTGCAAAGAATTTTGCTCATCGGCGGTGCTGCTAAAAATCCTGGCGTTGCACCCATTGCAAGTGCGCTCTTTGGCCGCGAAGTGTTAATTCCACCTGCTGGTGAATACGTTGCAGATGGCGCAGCTAAGCAAGCAGCGTGGGCTCTATTAGGTGGAAAAACTGCACCGCAATGGGACTTAGGATCTGTTGTTAGTGTGAATCAAAAAGCAACACCCCATGTTGTTGATCAATATCGCGTACTGCGCGATCAAACCGAGAATTGGTGATTAATTGAGTCGTCGCTCACTATCGTTATTTTTATTTGTTGGCTTGCTATGGGGAATCCCGTACATGTTCATGAAAATAGCCATTGATACCTTCACACCATCTGTCATCGTTTTTGGTCGCGTTATTATCGGCGCAGCCTTATTGATTCCAATTGCGCTCAAGCAAGGTGGCGTGCGCGAGATTATTAAGGGCTGGAAATATGTAGTCCCATATGCCGCAGCTGAAATGATCGGGCCTTGGTATCTAATTTCATCAGCAGAAAAAGACATTTCATCCGGACTTGCAGGCTTACTTGTAGCAACTGTTCCAATTTGGGCAACGATATTTGCATCCGTCAACGGTGATAAAACTGTCTGGCATAGCACTCGATTATTTGGCTTAGTCTTTGGATTTGCTGGCCTTGTGGCACTGGTCGGAATTGAAAGCATCACTGGCAATAGCTCATTGACATCTATCTTCATGGTTTTACTCGCATCCATTCTTTATGCATATGCCGTGAATATGATTACAAAGAAATTACCTGGTGTTTCAGGCATTGCACTCAACGGTGTTGCCATGGGAATCTCCGCGGTTTTCTTTGCACCCTTTGCTTATGTGCAGTGGCCACAAACAGCTATTCCAATGAATGCGATCTGGAGCGTCATTGGACTAGGAGTTTTGTGTACAGCCCTTGCATTTGTTCTCTTCTTTAAAGTCATGGCAGATATCGGTCCTGCTCGAGCATCTCTAGTTACCTATATCAATACAGCATTTGCAGTTCTACTTGGTGTAATCATTTTGTCCGAACCAATTACTCTCGGAATTATGGTTGGACTTCCTATGGTTTTAGTTGGCTCATACTTTGCAAGCCGAAAACCAACGGTCAACGTTTAGTTTTCGCCAAAACCTAACTTTTCTAACATCTTAGAATCGCGCTGCCACTCTTTAGAAACCTTGATATGTAATCCAAGAAATACCTTGGCACCGATGGCACGTTCAATATCAGCGCGAGCACGTGTGCCAATATCTTTTAATCTCGAACCTTGGTGGCCCAACACAATTGCGCGCTGTGAATCTCGCTCAACATGGATAGTTGCGTGAATATCAAAAAATGGTCGGCTTCCCTTTTCTTCTCGCTCTGACATCTCATCGATGGTGACCATGATGGAGTGTGGCAACTCTTGCAGCGCATCACGCAGAGCCGCTTCTCGAATGAGTTCGCAGATAATCTGACCCTGTTCTTGATCGCTTTTAATATCTGTTGGATAAAAAGCAGGTCCTGCAGGCAAAGTCTTGCTAATTAACTCAGCCAACAAATCTATTTGCTCATGAATGGCGGCAGAGACAGGAATGATTTCATCCCATACAAATCCTTTTGCCAAGTCATTGATACCAACTAAACGATTGGCAAGTGACTTCTTCGACATTAGATCTGTCTTAGTAATAACGGCAATCTTCTTAGCTCTTGGATGCTTAGCGATTTCAGCTGCGATAAATACATCACCGGCCCCAGATTCTTCATCTGCTGGCAAGCACATAATGATTGCATCAACTGAATCCATGCTGTGATCGACAACAGCGTTTAGGCGTTGTCCAAGTAGCGTCTTTGGTTTGTGCACGCCAGGTGTATCAACTAAGACAGCTTGAAAATCTGGACCGTTTAGAATTCCGCGGATTGCATGACGCGTTGTATTGGGATGGTGGGATGTAATAGCGATTTTGCTTCCAACTAGCGCATTGATCAGAGTTGATTTACCTGCGTTTGGGCGGCCGACAATGGCTACAAAGCCCGAACGAAAATCACTCATAGACATATTCTCTCATTACGAGAGGTTTAAACCTAAATGCTTAAGAACTCAACGGCATCATTAACTGAAGTCACGATTTCTGCAGCTCTCTCACCAATGAGTCGATGACATCCTTCACTCGTTGGCGAATTAATAGGACCCGGTATCGCCATCACAGGTCTTAATAACTCGGCAGCATCTCTGGCAGTTCGAAGTGATCCACTTCTAAAGGCTGCTTCCACAACCAATGTTGCATTGGAAAGTGCTGCAATTAATCTATTGCGCGTAAGAAAACGAGATGGGATTGCAGTGACTCCCGGCATCACTTCACTGACTAGCGCACCCGATTCAGATATTTCATGAAAGAGTCTTTGATTTCCAACAGGATAATTCACATCGATTCCAGTGGCTATAACGGCAATGGTTTCACCTTCAGCAAATAAGGCTCCCCTGTGAGCGGCTGAATCTATTCCGTAAGCACCACCGCTTGTAATAACCCATCCTCGGTCAACAAATCCTGATGCAAACTCTGCTGCATTTCTTAATCCGTAATTAGTTGGATTACGAGTTCCTACTATTCCTAATTGTGGTTTTGATAAGCAGGTGGCATCGCCCTTGACCACTAATCCAATCGGCGGATTTGAAAGTGAATTAAGAGGATCTGGCCAGAGCGCATCCTCTGGAGTGATAAATATTGCTTGCGCGGTGTGGACCTGGTGAAGTAATTCATCAGCACCCTTAGAAAGCAAGCGAGTAATTATTCGGTTAAATTTCTCACCATCATAAATACCATCACAGAGTGAGTTAAGAACTTGAAAGGCGCCGAACTCTGCAATTTCTCTGCTCCAAAATGGAGAGCCGCCTTCTATTGCATCAAATAAACGTATACGTGAGTTAATTTCTTCATTCATAGCTGCAGAGAATAAATAAGTAAAACCCCTGCATTGGCACTACTTACTAAATATGTGAATTAACCCTTCTTGTTGATAAGGGCTGCAATGTTTGAAAATGAACGTCTATGTTCTTTGCACGGACCATGAGCGTTCAGGGCTTTGGTGTGAGATACGGTGATATAGCCCTTGTGCTTTGCAAAACCATATTCTGGAAAAGAAGTATCTAACTCACGCATAATTCGATCACGAGTTACCTTGGCGATAATCGAGGCTGCACTGATGCAATGGGCTACTTGATCGCCTTTCCACACAGCCAAATTTGCAATCCCAAGTCCATCAATTGCATATCCATCGGTTAACACATAAGCCGGAGTGATTGATAAACCCTGCACCGCTCTGCGCATTCCATCTAAATTTGCCGCGTGTACTCCTCTGGAATCTACTTCAGCCGCCGGCACAATAATTGTTGATATAGCTGCAGCTTTTTGAATCAGTAACTCGTATAAAACTTCTCGCTCTTTCTCACTGACATCTTTTGAATCGCGCACGGCGGCCAAATCTTGGGAAAAAGGATCATGCAAAACAACCGATGCGATAACTAGTGGGCCTGCGCATGCACCACGTCCTGCTTCATCGACGCCAGCAAGAGGTGTAATTCCTGCATCGATTAACTGTGACTCGATTGCAGCCATAGGAAAACTACTTCAGAACAGGAATAGATGGAACAATTTTGGCATTGCCAAATGGCCAGATCACACCAAATACTCGACCAGTCACACGAGTCAGCGGAACTTGTCCCTTGTTGATGTCATCTTGGTGATAACGAGAGTCCGCACTTGCTCCTCGGTGATCACCCATCACCCATATTTTTCCAGGATCAACAGTGATATCAAATGTAATATCGCTGGGATTGTTACCTTTGAAAATATAAGGCTCATCAACTGCTGTGCCATTAATTGTTAACTTCTTATCTGTGCAGCACACGATGCGGTCTCCAGCGATGCCGATCACACGCTTAACTAAATACTGCTTTGCTGGATTTGGCAGTACTCCCACTAGAACTAAGCCATCTTTAATCTTGGTCTTAATCGTTGACTCAGAAGATGAGTCAGCCGCTGGCAGCCATGAAGCAGGATCGCGAAATACGACTACATCCCCGCGATTGATTTTGCCTGAGACAAATGGAAGCTTATTTACAGCTACCCGATCATTGATTTGAAGTGTGTTCTCCATCGAACCAGATGGAATATAGAAAAATTGAACAAGGAAAGATTTAATAAATAAGGAGACTACGAGAGCAACAACAACAAGTATTGGGAGCTCCCGAAGGAGGGATCCCTTACGAAACATGTGTGAAAACTTATGCTTGTTCGGTTGGTGTTTCTTCAGCAGCAACTTCTGCTGCAGGTGCTTCGGCAGCAACTTCTGCAACTGGAGTTTCTACAACTGCTTCAACAACTTCTTCCACAACTGGTTCTGCAACAACGGCTGCAGCAACTGCTACAGGAACAATTGGTTCTGGTGTTGAAAGGATTCCGTCGCCGTAGCCTTCAATGCCATCGCGCTTTTCGCGAATCTTTGCAGCCTTACCGCGAAGGTCACGTAGGTAATACAACTTGGCGCGACGTACATCGCCTTTCTTAACAAGTTCGATCTTTTCGATAACTGGAGTGTGCACTGGGAAAGTACGTTCTACTCCAACACCGTAAGAAACTTTGCGGATTGTAAATGTTTCACGAACGCCATCACCTTGGCGGCGCATAACGATTCCTTGGAAGACCTGGATACGGCTCTTGCTACCTTCGATAACGCGTACGTGAATCTTGAGCTCATCACCAGCACGAAATTGTGGGATGTCTTTGCGCAGCGATGCTGCATCTACGGCGTCAAGTACGTTCATGATTTCCTCAGCTAATTCGTATATCGGTACAGAGTGCTGTACAGGAGACGTATCTTGCCACATGAGCGTGGCCAAGTGAAAATCGGCTAGAGAGCGAGCGTATTTTTCAGGATCTGGTGCAGATGTGGACCAGCAGCCAGAACGAAATTCTGCCCACCGATCTGATGATGGGAGATGATAGCTCCGGCCTCGGTAGCAATTAATCCCCCAGCTGCAACATCCCATTCGTGTAATCCGGATTCAAAGTAGGCATCAACATTTCCAGATCCAACAAAACAAAGGTCAACGGCTGCAGCTCCATTGCGACGGATATCTCTAATTTGCGGCAATAACTTATTTATAAAATCTAATTGCAACGCACGTTTTTCAGCTTCGTATGCAAAGCCAGTTGCAAGCATTGTTCTATTTAATTCAACAGGATCATTGCACGCTAACTTCTTTCCATTATGAAATGCTCCCCCGCCACGAGTTGCCCACCACGTTGAATTAATAGTTGGGCTCACAACAACACCGGCTATAACACCATCTTTATCTTTGGCGGCTATCGAAACATTCCATCCAGACATACCGTAAAAGTAATTAACTGTTCCATCTAGTGGATCAATCACCCATGTAATTCCTGAAGTTGATTCTCTATCCGCACCTTCTTCACCGATCATTCCATCATTGGGACGTTCGGTGAGAATGGATGAAACAATCAGCGCTTCACTGGCCTTATCCATCTGGGTAACAATGTCTACATCACTAGATTTTGTGGAAACTTCTAATACATCCGGACGAGCGCTTAATAACTCTGCAGCCTTTTTGCCTACTCGCAGTGCAAGATCTAATAACTCGGCCTGATCGCTCATAGGTAGAAGTCTAATAGACTGCGCCCATGCTTAAAGCCTATGGAACTCTTCTGCGCATACCTGGCGGATTTAAGTTCTCAAGTGCAGGCTTTATCGGACGCATGCCAATTGCAATGGACTCATTGGCAATTATTTTCATCGTTGTTGCAGCCACAGATTCTTATGCATTGGCAGGGGTACTAACGGCCGTAGGTTCGATAGTTGTTGGAGCTGCAGAAGTGTTCTGGTCACGCCAAGCAGATCAACGTGGTCAAGCAAAAATCTTGCGCCTAGCAGTTCCTATTCGCATCATCGCCTTCTTAATCTTTGTCTTCCTTGTTTCAAAAGATGCACCGATTTGGACGTGGTTTGTCTCTTTGATTATTGCTGAATCAACTGCCATTAACGCAGGTGGATTAGTACGCAGAAGGTGGCTACACACATTAAAAAATGACCCAGATAACAAAGATGGACATCTGGTTAATACTGCTTATTCATGGGAAGCAATGGTCGATGAATTCGTATTCATTGTTGGTCCTGTAGTTGCAACAACGTGTGCGATTAAAATTGCGCCATCTGCAGGAATTTTAGCTGGACTAATTTTCTTGGCGATTGGCTTGCCCTCCCTTGCTGCCATGAAATCCACAGAACCACCTGCTGAACCGAGGAATGAACAAGAGCCACATCCACCAATTCTGAAAAATCGCATAGTGCAATCCATTGTTTTGCCCTGCGCATTCTTAGGTGGATTCTTTGGAGCAGTCGGAATTACCGTTGTTGGTTTTGCAGAGGAACTCAATCATCCAGAGTCCACGGGTTGGCTACTTGCAATTTGGGCAGTAGGTAGCGCGGTTGCAGCACTAGTAAATGGCGCGATTAAATTTAAATCTGCGCAAGCAACTAGATTTTTGATCTATCTCGTAGGACTTACAATCGGAACAGTTCCTCTGCTATTCATGCAAACCATCCCCGCTTTGGCAGTTGCACTATTTATTAATGGTTTATTTATTGCGCCTTTGATTGTTAATGCATATGGCACCGTCGAAAACGCTGTGCCGGCTGGACAAATTACCGAAGCACTCACATGGGTCATTGCAGGTATGCCACTTGGCGGTGCGATTTCTAGCGCACTCGCTGGTGTGGTTATCGATAACTCTGGGGCGCAGATGGCGTTTTGGGTTCCACTTGGCTTTATGTTTGCAGCAATTGTGACAACACTGCCGTACCTCTCCACTTATCGGGCTGCCATCGGTTACGCTCGCACTCGTGACTGACCTTCGATTCACGGGAAAAACGCCAGATGGCGTTCACTTAACCCTGGCTGATAACGATGGCAACGAATTTACTCTGCGCGTCAGTGATTCACTACGTGCCTCAGTAAATCAACAAAGACTCTCATCCGTTCCAGATGACTCAGAGAACATTCTCAGCGTTAAAGATATTCAACGTCGCCTGCGTCTTGGCGAGAGCGCACAAGATATTGCTCGCGACTCTGGAACAAGTATTGAAAAGATCGAACGCTTTGCAGGACCAATTTTGCAGGAGCGCTCATTTATTATCGATAAAGCACATGCGATTATCGTTCGCCGTAATCCTGGTGAGGAACCAGAGCCACTCTTTGAAGTAGTTCTCTCTCGTTTAGAGCCACGTGGTATCTCAGAAGAAGATTTAGTGTGGAATGCATGGCGCCATCACGATGGCACATGGTCACTGTCATTGAGTTATCCAAATAGTGATGGTCATGGGGATGCGATTTGGGAATATGACCCAACTCGTCGCTTGGTCACAGCTCAAGATGAAAATGCTCGTTGGATGATGGGCGATGCACCAGGTGTTACAAAGATTGCAGAGCACACCCGCCCAGAATCCGGATTGATATACACAGATGAACCAGCACCTGCACCCATTCGAATTACATCATCGCCTGAACTAATTAGAAGTGAACCACCTCGCCTTGTTGCACTACGCGAAGAAGCAGATGAGTCCGCTACTCGAGATGGCATTGTTGGTCGCGCAAAAGTTCCTTCATGGGATGAAATTATGTTTGGAGCAGGCGCTGCTAAAAAAGATGATGAGGATGAATTTAACTAACCACTCTGGATAGCAGTGGCACCGAACTCTCTATTTCACTTGATCCACCATGATGTCCCACCATCGCACCTTCTAATGATGTGCGCTCTGGATCAATTAAAATAAGACCACCATGAGCTATCGCAATCACATCGCCCATGCGATCAATCGCATTTTCAACTAGTGATGGACCAAAAATTTTGTTAGCGGCAACTTCTTCTCTCGTAAATACATCTGCACGTGCGCCTAAATATTGCCGCCACTTATCTGCAAAATCTGAACGCGCTGCAGGTGAATCAGCACTTTGTGACAAATACAGATGACGTGCTCGGGGTTCTCCCGCAATCGTTTCTATCCCTGCCAACAAATCATTGTCTTGGCCTAGAACTATTTTTTCATCCACATTAACCATGCCGTGATCAGCGGTTAAAAAGACGCGAGTCCCACGAGGCAATTGAGTGACTAATGCTTTTGCGACGTGATCAACGTAGGCCAATGCCGCACACCACTTATCAGAGCCAACACCATCGCTATGTCCGGCCACATCTAGATCATTGATATAAACATAAGCAAACGATGGTTCGCTTGTGAGCGCCTCTTTGGTCTGCGCAATCATGTCCTCTAAAACATTTGCACCCCGATATGTGGCACCGCGAAATACTGCTTGAGTAAATCCTGTGTTTTCATATCGCTTGGCTGCAATGTGTGAGACGGAAATATTGTGCTCTGCGGCGCGTTCAAAAAGAGTTGGAATGCTCTGCCACACATGCGGATCCACTCGCTCATCCCATTTAAGTGAGTTCAGCACTCTCCCACCGCTTCGAGGAACGCGAACGGTGTAACCAAGCATTGCGTGAGTACCCGGTAATTCTCCAGTCATCAAGGTGGCAAGTGAGGTTGCAGTTGTCGATGGAAAGGAAGTTGTAACAACACCGTGATGCATAAATGAATGCAGGGTTGGAATCAAATCTTTGTGTTTTTCAATAACATCTGCGCCAAGTCCATCTACAAGAAACAAAACTTCTTTTCCGTGTGGTGATTGACCGAGAGATAAAGAATCTTCAGCACTAGTTAGCCCAAGGCCGGCAAATATTGAGGGTGTGATATCGGCCAAATGCATGCTCGTATCTTGCCACGAAGCACGAGTGCTTAGGCAGTATCCTTTCGCTCATGAATTCAGATCTCAGCGATGTATTGAAATATTCAGATGAAGTAGCAGCAGCTCTTGCATCTGGCTCTGCCATTGTCGCCCTTGAATCAACAATTATTAGCCACGGTTTGCCGCGCCCAACAAATCTCGATGTTGCTCGCGAAGTAGAAGCCATTGTCAGGGCCCATGGTGCAACCCCAGCAACAATTGCTGTGATCGATGGAAGTGTTCACATTGGTCTAAGCGATGAAGAACTTGTAACAATTGCAACACGCGATAACATTTTAAAGGCATCTAGCCGCGACCTAGCAATTGCTGTGGCCTTTGGAAAGAGTGCGGCGACCACAGTTGCAGCAACTGCTCACCTTGCAGTGATGGCCGGAATAAAAGTATTTGCAACTGGTGGACTCGGCGGCGTGCATCGCGGTGCACAAGAATCATTTGATGAATCAGCCGACCTCACAGCACTATCTGCACTAGATATCACAGTCATCTGTGCTGGCGTGAAATCAATTCTGGATGTGGGTGCCACTTTGGAACGTCTTGAAACTCTTGCTATCGGTGTCATCGGATTTAAAACTAAAAACTTTCCAGGTTTTTATCTGACCGACTCTGGGTTTGAAATTGAATACCAAGCAGATACACCCGAGCAGATCGCATCTGCCATCAAAGCTCGCACATCGATGAAGACAAACTCCTCTGCCTTAATCGTTGCAAACCCAGTTAAAAACCAGATGGATAAGAAATTACATGACTCGATTTTAGCCAGTGGACTTGCCAGTGCTGAAAAAGAGGGCATCACAGGCAAAGCGGTAACACCATTTTTACTCGAGCACTTTCATACGCAAAGCAAAGGCGACTCGCTTCGCGTAAACATTGAAATCATTAAATCAAATTGCGCGCTAGCTGCAGATATCGCTGTGGCACTGACTAAATAAAATGCCTAAAGTTCTATGCATCGGCGATGTCATGCTCGATGTCGTTGTTAAGTTACAGGGCGCCATTAACTACGGCGAGGACAGCGCATCTAAAATCACCACACACGGCGGCGGCGCGGCAGGAAATGTTGCATCCTGGATTGCCCACACTGGCACACAAGCCACCATCGTTGCTCGTGTTGGAAATGATTCTGCAGGTGCTGCTCTAATCTCTGAATTCGATGATTTAAATGTTGATCATACATCCCTAATAAAAACCAGTGATCCCACAGGGGTAGTTGTTATCTTGGTAGATCAAAAAGGTGAGCGCACGATGTTTCCTGAAACAGGTGCGAACTCCGGATTAACTCTTTCTGACATGCCCGCGCTCACTGGCTTTGATGGCGCATATGTATCTGGTTACGCACTTTTAAATCCACGCTCTCGCACAGGCGTGCTCGAAATGATTGCAAAGATTAAATCCGTGGGCATCCCAGTTTTTTATGACACTGTCACAGTCGGTGCAATGAAAGAAGTAGAGCGTGCGCTGATTCTTTCGTGGCTACCGCTGATGGATTATGTCTTGCCTAATGAAGAAGAAGCGCTCTATGTTGCAGGCGCCGAAGATGTTGATTCGGCTCTGAAAAAATTATTAGAACTCTGCCCTGCAGTAATTATTAAACGCGGAGCAGATGGTGCGATTGCACAAGAACGTGGTGGCAATCGCATAGAAATCGATGCAATAGAAAGTGCGGTTGCAGATACAACTGGTGCAGGAGATAGCTTTGCTGCAGGATTTATCGCAACAAAAATATCTGGTGGGGATCTTCACGCCTCAGCGATGGCTGGAGTAACTCTTTCTGCAACATGTGTTGCAAATATCGGGGCACGCCCGCACGTTGGTCACGCACTTTAGGCGTTGTACTTGGCACAATCGCCCCCATGGCTACGAAGACTCCGCCCAAGGGCAAAAAACCTGCTGGCCCTAAACCAGGTGAATTTCCCGGCAAGATTGTTGATATCGATGTTTCATCTGAAATGTCAGAATCATTTCTGGAGTATGCCTACTCTGTAATTTATTCTCGCGCATTACCTGATGCACGCGATGGTTTAAAACCTGTTCACCGTCGCATCTTGCACCAGATGGCAGAAATGGGATTGCGTCCCGATAAAGGTCACGTGAAGAGTGCACGTGTTGTTGGTGAAGTGATGGGTAAATTACACCCTCACGGTGATGGCGCAATTTATGACGCACTCGTTCGTATGGCTCAATCTTTTTCTATGCGTTTGCCACTAATCGATGGTCACGGAAACTTCGGTTCATTAGATGCTGGTCCGGCAGCAATGCGTTATACAGAAGCGCGCTTGGCACAAGCAGCGCTGACAATGGTTGCCGAAACAGATGAAGACACAGTTGATTTTGGTGCTAACTACGACGGACAGATCTTTGAACCACAAGTATTGCCTGCGGCTTATCCAAACCTGCTCGTCAATGGCGGTTCTGGAATTGCAGTGGGTATGGCGACAAATATGGCGCCGCATAACTTAGGTGAAGTAATTGCAGCAACTAAGCACCTGATTGAAAACCCAACTGCAACAGTTAAAGCGCTCATGAAATTTATTCCTGGTCCAGATTTTCCAACAGGTGGAGAATTAGTTGGACTGGAAGGCGTTCGCGAAGCGTATTCAACGGGCAAAGGTTCCTTTAAGGTCCGTGCAACTGTTGAGATTTCTAAAGTCACAACCCGCAAGATGGGCATCACTATCAAAGAGTTGCCATTTACCATCGGGCCAGAAAAAGTTGTTGAACGTATTGCAGACCTTGCTAAGGCTAAGAAAATTCAAGGCATCTCAGACATCATTGATTTAACTGATGGACAAACAGGCACAAACGTTGTCATCGAACTAAAAAATGGATTTGAACCAGAGGCAGTTCTTGAGCAACTATTTAAGTTAACTCCCATGGAAGATGCCTTTGCTATTAACGCAGTTGCACTGGTCAAGGGTCGCCCGCAGACACTTGGCCTGAAAGAACTACTGCAGGTCTTTATCGATCACCGCATCGAAGTTGTTCGTCGCCGCTCTGAGTTTAGAAAAGCCAAAGCAAGTGGGCGTTTAACTCTGGTCGATGGTCTACTTAAAGCGATTATCGATATCGACAAGGTCATCAAAATTATCCGTGCATCAGATGATGCAAGCATTGCAAAGGATGCTTTGATCAAGGGCTTTAAACTCAATGACGAACAAGTCACATACATTCTTGATATGCCACTTCGTCGTCTGACCAAGATGAGCAAAATCGAACTTGAGACCGAACAAAAAGAACTCAAATCCACAATTGCTGCCCTTAATACACTTTTGAAATCAGAGGATGCAATTAAGAAGCAGGTGTCGACAGAGTTAGATGCTGTGGCCAAAGCATTTGCTACCCCTCGTCGCACACGCATCGGCGCTGCCTGAAGTTTCTTACTTTCGCACCTCCTGTGGGAGGATTACTTAAATGATCTCCACGCAAAGTCTCGAGTTACGCGCTGGGGCCAGACTCTTAGTAAATAACGTCACTGTTCGAATTAATCATGGTGACCGCATCGGTTTCGTTGGCAGAAATGGCGCCGGTAAATCAACTCTTGCAAAAGTATTAGCTGGTGAAACTATGCCCGCTGGAGGCGCGGTTAACCGCACAGGAAAAATTGGTTACCTCCCCCAAGATCCACGCACCGGTGAAGATCAAGGAAGTGTTATCGATCGTATTTTGTCCGTTCGTGAATTAGATGCAATCGCAAAGCGCATGAGATCAGTTGAAGAAGAGATGTCTACAACTCAAGGCGATGAACTCGAAAAAGCTATGGAGCGCTATGGACGAGTCGAAGCAGAATTCAGTGCTGCCGGAGGTTATGCCGCAACTGCTGAAGCCGAAGCAATTGCATCATCCCTCGGTGTTCCGGAGAACTTATTTAATCAAGAGTTAGCAGCCCTTTCAGGTGGTCAACGCCGCCGTATTGAATTAGCGCGCATCCTTTTTAGTGGTGCTGAAACTCTTTTACTCGATGAGCCCACAAACCACTTAGATGCTGATTCAATCATCTGGCTCCGCGATTACTTAACTAAGTATTCTGGTGGGCTAGTAATTATCTCCCACGATGTGAACTTAATTGAAACAGTGGTCAACAAGGTTTTCTATATCGATGCCAACCGTAACGTTATCGATGTCTATAACCTTGGCTGGAAGCAATACCTATTACAACGCGAACAAGATGAGCACCGCCGTAAAAAAGAGCGCGCTAATGCTGAAAAGCGTGCCGAGATCTTGCAAAAGCAGGGCGAGAAGATGCGCGCTAAAGCAAGCAAAGCAACTGCAGCACAAGGCATGTTACGTCGCGCAGAAAAACTTAGATCATCCCTTGAAGATGTTCGCGTGAAAGACAAAGTGGCAAAACTACGTTTCCCAACTCCTTCACCTTGTGGCAAGACTCCAATTTCTGCCCACGATTTGTCTAAGTCATATGGCTCACTTGAAATCTTTACAGACGTCGGAGTTGTAATTGATAAAGGCTCTCGCGTTGTAATCCTTGGCCTAAATGGTGCGGGCAAAACAACGTTGCTACGTATTTTGGCAGGCGAACTTGAATCAGATACTGGCGAAGTAATTGCCGGTCACGGCCTAAAGATTGGTTACTACGCCCAGGAGCACGAATCCCTCGACTTTGAACGCTCCGTATTAGAAAACATGATGTCTGCAACTCCCGATATTCGAGAGCCAGAAGCACGCAACGTCCTTGGCTCATTTTTATTTATCGGAGATGACGTCCACAAACCGGTCAAGGTTTTGTCCGGTGGAGAAAGAACTCGTTTAGCACTAGCTGTTCTAGTTGTTGGCGCTGCCAATGTTTTGTTACTCGATGAACCAACGAATAACTTAGATCCGGCATCTCGTGATGAAATCCTTGCAGCCCTATCTGAATACCAAGGCTCAGTAATCCTGGTCTCTCACGATGAAGGCGCAGTTCAAGCCCTTAAGCCTGAACGAGTCATCTTGCTGCCTGATGGCGATGAAGATTTATGGAAAGACGACTATTTTGATTTGGTCAGTATCGATTAATCTAGGGCTATGTCCTACAAACGTTTTGCTATTGCACTACTAACCATTGCTTTGTTGGCAACAGGTGTTTCCCCTACGCATGCAGCGATTAAATCTGGCGCTAAGTGCACCTCTGCTAAAGCAAAAATAGTGGATCAAGGACTGACATACACATGTGTTAAAAGTGGCAAAAAACTAACTTGGAGCAAAGGTGTTGAACCAAAAGCGCCCACGTCATTTGCAGATGTAGAACAAAACGCTAAATCTGTTGCCTATTGGGCGTGGAAAAAGAGTTCACAGGTTGTAGCAACTAGTACGGCAAAGGCACCAAATTTGGTTATTCACATCGGACCAAATTCAGTAATTCTCAATGATCGCGCCAAGCCAGCCATGGAATTGGTTTCACGTTTGTATCCAACTGCAAAAGCACCTGCAGAAGTGAACCTTGTGTACTACACATTTAAAGATCTTGCATGGGCACAGGCAAAGCTCAATGAATTATCAAATAACGAACAAAGAAACCTCACTGATGGAGTGGACCGCAACTGCAGAGCGGAATTAGATTGCGCAGGCGCATCTGCTCGAACCACCAGAGATGGTGTGGCAATTCTTCTATTCGGTGTGCAAAATCCACCACCAACTGATTCAATTCACAAAAATGGAACACTTGAAGCTCATGAATACACTCACAACCTTCAGCAGGCCCCAAGTGTTGGAACAAGCAGCAATTGGGCGATGGTCCCCCGCTGGTATACAGAAGGTGGCGCCACATTTTCACAGGCAGCATCTATTTTCCATGCAACATATAACTCATATCGAATTGAGCGAGATCTTCGCACTCAAGATTTAACAAAAGGTGATTGGTTAACACAAGCCTGGTTAGAAGAATTTATCAATCCGCCAGGTTGGACTGATTGGAGTCCGTGGGAGAAATATTCAGGATGGCGCGTGTATGACATTGGTTGTGCGGTTACTGAAATTCTCACAGCCATAAAAGGTCCTGCAGCCACAATGGATCTGATCAATCTCATTGCTCAAGGAAATTCCTATGACCAAGCCTTTGAAAAGGCTTATGGAATCAAGTGGGTAGATGCTGTTCCGATTATTTCTCGAACAATTATTAAGGAATATAAGGGTTAAGCGTCGATCCTGTCGCGATCAATCTCTGCAGTAGAAATAAACTCTTTACGCGGTGCAACATCGTTGCCCATTAACAATTCAAACATTGCTTCAGCGGCTGTGGCATCCTTAATTGTGATGCGGCGAAGTGTGCGTGCATCTGGATCCATAGTGGTCTCGCGCAACTGATCTGCATCCATCTCGCCAAGGCCTTTGTATCGCTGGATTGGTTCTTTCCACTTCTTTCCAGCCTTCTTTAAATCCCCCGTTACTTTGCGCATCTCATCATCTGAGTATGTGTAGATGTATTCACCCTTTTTGCCGCCAGCGCCCATTGTTTCAATGCGGTGCAGTGGTGGGATTGCTGCAAAGACGCGACCATCATCGATCATCGGCTTCATGTATCGATACAAGAGTGTGAGCAATAAACAACGAATGTGCGCGCCGTCAACGTCCGCATCTGACATCAAAATAATGCGACCATATCGAGCCTCATCTAATTCGAAGGATTTTCCAGAGCCTGCACCGATTACTTGAATAATGGATGCGCACTCTGAGTTATCGAGCATCTGTGACAGCGATGCTTTTTGCACATTTAAGATTTTGCCGCGAATAGGCAAGATTGCTTGAAACTCTGAGTTGCGTGCAGCTTTTGTGGTGCCGAGTGCGGATTCACCTTCGACGATGAATAACTCTGTGCGATTAACATCCTCTGATCGACAATCAGAGAGCTTTGTTGGAAGGGATGAGGATTCCAAAGCATTCTTTCGACGTTGCAAATCTTTGTGGGCGCGGGCCGAAATACGGGTGCGAGATGCTCCGGCAACCTTTTCAAGAATTAAACGCCCATTGGCCTTATCAATTCGGCGCGTGGTGTTGAAAAACTCTTTCATTTTATCTGCCACAACAGCTGAAACAATTCGTGTGGCAGCAGCCGTTCCAAGAACTTCCTTTGTCTGTCCTTCAAATTGTGGCTCTGACATGCGAACTGTCACAACTGCGGTCAAACCTTCCATGATGTCATCTTTAATAACATCTGCTTCATTGTTTTTCAATGTTTTCGTGGATCGAAGCGCTTCATTAAATGCCTTGGTAATTGCTCGTTCGAAGCCCAGAACGTGTGTTCCACCCTTGGGTGTTGCAATGATGTTTACGAATGAGCGCTGAGTGTTATCAAAGCCATTGCCCCACTTCATGGCGATATCAACTTCCATATCGCGCTCTACTTCTGTGGAAACCATATGGCCCTTGTCATCGAGGACAGGAACTGTCTCTTGATAGTGGCCAGTACCGTAAATACGAATGACATCGCCTATTGGCTGATCAGGTTGTAGGAATTCGCAGTATTCGGAGATTCCGCCCTTGTGATAAAAAGATTCTGTGGTCTTTGTTTTAGTGCGATTATCATTGACTGTAAGAGTTAATCCCGGAACAAGGAAAGATGTTTGACGAGCACGCGCATATACATCTTCAAGGTCAAGTTCGGCTTCTTTTAAGAAGATCTGTTTATCACTCCACCACTTAATGCGGGTGCCTGTGACCTTGGCTGAAATTTTGCCAATAACGCGTAATCCAGATTTTGGTGTGAACTCTGCCTTTGGTCCATCGCCATCGAAAATGCCTGCAACACCGCGTTGAAAAGACATCCAATAAATCTTGCCATCGCGATCAACTTCGGCATCGAGGCGAACTGCAAGTGCGTTAACAACTGATGCGCCAACGCCGTGTAGACCACCGGAGGCCGCATAAGAACCGCCACCGAATTTACCGCCTGCGTGTAACTTTGTTAGAACAACTTCAACACCAGTAAGACCAGTCTTTGGTTCTTTATCAACTGGAATACCGCGACCATCATCGTGTACTTCTACAGAACCATCTGATTCAAGATTAATCTCAATTTTCTTACAATGCCCAGCGAGTGCTTCATCAACTGAGTTATCAATAATTTCCCATAAGCAGTGCATAAGGCCACGCGAATCGGTTGAACCGATATACATTCCGGGGCGTTTGCGAACTGCGTCTAATCCTTCAAGGACTGCTAAATCTTTTGCGGTATAGCTCTCCTGCAAGATATTTGCATCAATATTCTTGGAGGCCACGGTGGCAAAGGTTATCTTTCAATACCTCAAACCTGCGTGTAACTCGCCGCAAATGCTTCAGAAGGTGCGGTCACAGGTGATTCTCATCAAATTAACACAAAATTTACGCCTAAATATGCAATATTAACGAGCGGGGAATAACCAGACATGGTTTGATGTTCCATATAAAGAGCATCACCCACCACTTCCCGATTGAGAACGGAGAGAGATATGTCAGAACAATTGATTCTAGAAGCAGTACCTCTTAACGCCCTTGACCGATGCGATCGTTGCGGAGCACAGGCCTATGTTCGCGCCCTGCTTCTCTCTGGTGGAGAGCTTTTATTCTGTGGACACCACGGCAAGGAATACGCCGAAAAGATTCGTCCCATCGCAGCAAAGATTCAAGACGAGACATCAAAACTCGTTGAATCCCCTGCTGTTAATTAAAAGATTTTCCCCACTTTCATTTAACTAATCTGCCCTAAGCAATACGCTTGGGCAATGGCAATGCAGCTCGATAAACCCTTCTCAGCACCTAGACCCTCTGAGTACACAGCCATTCCTGCGCCGATTCTGCGCAAGCAGTGGCAAGGCGATTCACGCCTGCCTGGTCCAAAACCAATTTTCTCAGATCTGCTTACGCCAACTTTTATTATCGATACGCCGAATTTTTTGTTATCCATGCAGAAAAAATATGGCAACGCATGTTCATTCTTTCTCTCCCGCAGGCTATTTATCGGACTCTTCTCCCCATCTGCCGTCCATGAAGTAACAGTTGCCCAGCAGCACAAGTTTGTAAAAGGCGTTGGATTTGCACGCATGCGCAAGGTATTGGGTGAAGGACTATTAACTAACGAAGAGCCAATTCATCTTGCACACCGACGCATGATGCAGCCACCATTTCATCACGGAAATCTAGATGCCTACGTTGCAATCATGCACAATCTCATTACTGAGCACACAGAAGCCTGGAAAGAAAAAAGCACTGTAGACATTGCTCCTGAAATGATGGAGCTCACCTTAGAAATCGTCTCTCGTTGCCTCTTCGGTCTTGATTCACATGAATATACCCAGATCATTGCCGAATCCATGGAAGTAGCAATTGACCGTATTGAACGAACAATGTTGCCTGGACTTGAGCGCTTTGATAAATCTGCAATCAAGTATTTCAAGGAGTTCGAAGTCGCATCAGATAAATTAGTTGATACCGCAGAAGCCATCATCAATAAGCGCTTACAAAGCGGTGAAAATAAGGATGATGATTTATTGGGCATCATGCTTCAGATGCGAGATCACATCTCAATCGAGCACATTAGAGATGAAGTTTTAACTCTTATTCTCAGCGGACACGAAACCACCGCCAATGTCATGAGTTGGGCATTTTCATACCTTTCGAAAAATCCTGAGGTTCGAAAAGAGTTAGAAGCTGAGGCCGATCGCGCTGCGTGGATCACTGAAAAACGTATTCCTACATATCAAGAGTTAGAAGCGAGCTCACCAATTACTTCAGCAATTTTTGAGGAGACGATGCGCTTAGCACCACCAGTATGGATTGCACCTCGTATTGCGACAGAGGATTGCGTCATTGACGGGATAAGTATTCCTAAGGGTGCACACGTATTGGTGAGCCAATTTGTCACCCACAGAAATTCAGATTATTTTGACAATCCACTTGCTTGGAATCCATCTCGTTGGCTCAATACCAACCTGGAAAAGAGCTTGCCTCGCGGTGCGTATTTTCCATTTGGTGCGGGTACTCGCAAGTGTCTTGGTGAATATTTCGCAATTGCTGAAGCGCGTTTAATTCTGATGATGGTTGCAAAGAACTTCAGATTAGATGGTGATTTTCCAAAGGCTCAACCTCGAGCAACATATCGCCCTAAGGGCAGAGTAAGAGCTCGAGTTACCGCTCGTTAATTACTTTTGGCTACCAGCCGTAATTTTGAGTCTTTAAATACACACGCAACTCTGAGAAGTATTTGGCTGTACTCATGCCGTAAGTCTTCTCAAATGCTGTTGGAAAATCTGTTCCTAATCCGATTAAGCCGATCATCCCAAGCGTGTCATTGAGGGTGAATCCTTTGGTAATTAAAAACTCATTCATCAACAAACCAAGACCATATTCACAGCCTTTATTATTTCCAAAACCTTCTGCAGTGTTATTTGACTCCCACTTTTGCAAGGAAGCTTCGCACGTTGCTTTATCCCTTGGGCTCATCTCAACTTTTCTTGCAACTGAATAATTGGCAAAGGATTTACCGCCATCGAAGTTGGCAAGGATTATGTTCATGCCCACGTTTGCTGAGCCTTCACGTACCCAATCTGGAACTCTGTCCCAGTATTGACCCCAGCGTTGAGTTTGGTACAGATGGAAAAGTTCGTGTCCGCCTTGAATCAACATGGTGTTTTGCATGATGAGATCATTTCTAACATCAGGTGCACGCCAGACCACTGCTAGTTCACATCCGGCGCTTCCCTGATTTGGGCTAATGAATTTGGCAATATTTGTGCAGTTATTTGCTGTGAGCTTGTCTTTAACCCACGATTCTTTTTCACCAATAATCCATTGAGGTGTGTACCCAAGTGGGGCAATACTTTCGTAAACCGAAAATGCATATTGCGCGTTTTCCGTCATTTGAATTACTGCTTTGTCATCGGGTGATTGCAAAGAAGTTTTAAGCTTTGGTACTCCTGGAACTCTCTGCGCAACTAACTTCTTTGCGTACTCTTCTAGCGCAGAGAGTTGGGAATCACCCGTACCTGGGTTTGAAGGTTTTTGCTCACCGCCGGATTTTTGAACACTCCACTTGAGAGTCTTGCCACTTTTCTTGCAGACCAAACTCTGTTTGCCGGACTTCACTACCAAATCTTTAGTCGTGCACTTAGCCCCTGCCTTTGCTGCAGCCCACGAAGAAGGTGCGGAAGTAACAAGAAGAACGGCCACTAATAAGTAACTTAAGCGGCGCATCAACATCTTCTTTTCTCTAGTTTTTAATCTAGGTAATCGCGCAGCACCTGGCTGCGTGAAGGATGTCGCAATTTAGACATTGTCTTTGATTCAATCTGGCGGATACGTTCGCGAGTAACGCCGTATACCTTGCCGATTTCATCAAGGGTCTTTGGTTGTCCATCTGTTAGGCCAAAGCGCATCGCAACCACGCCTGCTTCACGTTCTGACAAAGTATCTAGAACTGAGTGCAACTGCTCTTGCAGCAATGTAAATGAGACCGCATCGGCTGGAACAACTGCTTCAGAGTCTTCAATGAGATCTCCGAATTCAGAGTCTCCTTCTTCACCTAGTGGTGTGTGAAGTGAGATTGGTTCGCGGCCGTACTTTTGTACTTCCACCACTTTCTCAGGTGTCATATCTAATTCACGTGCGAGCTCTTCTGGGGTCGGTTCGCGACCTAAGTCTTGAAGCATCTGGCGTTGCACACGAGCCAACTTGTTAATGACTTCAACCATGTGTACTGGAATACGAATTGTGCGAGCCTGATCTGCCATCGCACGAGTGATTGCTTGTCGGATCCACCACGTCGCATATGTCGAGAACTTATAACCCTTTGTGTAGTCGAACTTTTCAACGGCGCGGATAAGTCCGAGGTTTCCTTCTTGAATTAAATCAAGGAAGAGCATTCCGCGGCCGGTGTAACGCTTTGCAAGGGAAACCACCAAGCGAAGGTTTGCCTCTAACAGGTGATTCTTTGCGCGCTTTCCATCTTCAACGATGAATTCGAGTTCACGCTTGAGTTTCTTATCCAACTTCTTTTCAGTAAATAGCTTGTATTCAGCAAATAATCCCGCTTCAACGCGAGTTGCGAGCTCTACTTCGAGTTCGGCATTTAGAAGTGCCACACGACCGATTTGCTTGAGGTAATCCTTAACTGGGTCCGCCGTCGCACCAGCTGTCATAACAGTCTGTGCTGGCGCATCATCTTCTTCAGAGGCCTTTAATGTGAAGGCATTTTCTTCATTGCCAGTGGCATCTTCTGCCTTGAGGTCAACAACTCGTGGTTGGTTGCCTTTATCTTCAGCCTCAGAGTCAATGATTTCAACTGCTTCAGCGATAAGAGATTCAACATCTTCGAGGTCTACTTCTTCTACTTCAACTTCTTGCCCGTCAATTTTAACAACTACAGGCTTACCAGTTTTAGCATCAATTTTTGGCGCAACAACCTTTGGTGCAGGTGGGGCGATGAGTTCTAGTTCAACTTTTTTGAGCATACGAAATGGCGAACCGAGTCCGGCCTTGCGTAATTTTTCAGTTGCAACTGGCACAGTGACCGCGAGCGCACGTGCTTCATCTACTAAATCTTTATCACTCTTCTTTGGAATGCGGTTAATGGATGTCACACCGCGAGATTCCAGTTCTGCAAGTACTTCCTTTTGGCGCGTAGCAATTGTCTTAGCATCAACAATGGCCTGCACATCTTTTGCGGTTAGATCTTTCTTGAGTTCAATCTTTTTTGGAACAATTTTTTTAGCTGGAGCTTTTTTCGCTGGCGCTTTTTTAGCAACAACTTTCTTTGCCGGAGCTTTTTTTACAGGTTTGCTTTTCGCAGCACTCTTTTTCGCTACTGCTTTCTTCTTGCCCCTGTTTTTGAGCGCACTAAATACAGCCACAATTGTCCTTTTGTTTTTTCTCTTCGAAGCCGAAGAGGCGATGGGTATATTATAATTTGTCCACAGGCTAAATTGCACATCCAAAAACGTACATTCGACCTAATTTCTTATAGCGCGAGCGCTTTACGCACCACAGCGCCCACAGATTCGACCTCAACTAGGAAGCCATCGTGGCCAAATGGGCTCGTAATCGTCTCCACAGGGGCCGCATGCGGGGCTAATTCGGCTATCTCTGCCTGCAGCCGTGGCGGAAAGAGTCGATCGGTATCAATGGATAAAACCATGACGGGCACGATGATGGACTCAAGAGCCGGGCCCACGCCCCCGCGTTCGCGGCCAATGTCATGAGAATTCATCGCCTCTGTAAGTGCGATGTAGGTATTGGCATCAAAGCGCGTGGCCAACTTTGTGGCTTGGTGATCAAGGTATGACTCAACAGCAAAGCGACCTGTGTCATCGCCTTGTAATTGGCGACCAAAGCGCACATCCATTTCAGCTTCTGTGCGATAGGTCAGGTGTGCAATACGACGAGCGATTCCCATACCTTCAACAGGTCCGCAATCTTTATCGTAATAATCACCACCACTATAAAACGGATCAGATTTGATGGCTCTGATTTGAATCGCTGCAGTTCCAATTTGATCCCCAGTTGCAACTGCTGATGAACCAATTGTGCAAATTGCTCCCACGCGTTCTGGATGCATCACAGCCCATTCCAGGGCTCGCATTCCACCTAAGGATGGCCCCAGTGCAAGTTTGTATTTCTTAATTCCGATTGCATCTGAAAATGCTATTTCGCCTGCGACCATGTCTCGAATAGTCACCGATGGAAAACGAGATCCCCAACGCGCGCCATCTGGTGCAATCGATGATGGCCCTGTGCTTCCTTGGCATCCACCAATGACATTAGGACAGAGAACAAAATACTTATCTGTATCTAGTGGCAGCCCAGGCCCCACCATCGATGGCCACCATCCCGGCACATCAGACCAACCAGTCATTGCATGATTTACTAAAATTGCATTATCGCGGGCAGCATTTAATGTGCCCCACGATTGGTAGGCGATGGTGACATCGGGCAGGACTTCGCCACTTTCTAATTCGAGATCTCCGATTTTTATAAATTTGCGATCGCCCACATCATCGCCTTCAAGCCATGCACCCGTGACGTCATAACGATCGTGTGGTGATTTCTTTTGAATAGACACAGTAATTAATTCCTTCGACGCACTTGCAGCAGCCACATCAGATGTAACCCTGCCAGGTCTTCACCCAGAGCACCCCGCCGCGGTGGAGGGTTGCCGTCTAGCAAGCTGGGGCTATAACTAGAACTCGTGACCTATTGGCAAGGGTAACAAAGCACAGCGCTTTGAATCAAATGAAAATCAACCAAAAATCATGGCGCAGACTTTGGGGTGTAAATCAGCGCGCATTGCGGCAAAGGCGTTAATCGGCCAGCCCGATGCAAAGACGCGCTGTAGCAAGGTGGCAAGTGAGTACCGCCCATCATCTGCAATGGCACGTCCTAAGTACTGCGCTGCACTTTGCTTATCCGCACTTTCATATGCGATGGCCGCGCAGAGTGATGCAACGGGTGCAATAGATCCTGGCGGTGCCATAGATAAAAGCTCTGTCCACATCACAAGATATGTGGCCATGCTCTTGTGATTATGTGAACCCAGTGCGAAATCACGTACTTGAATATCAGATAAGCGACCAAGTACTCGAGCTTTAAGCAGTGTATTAACGCTACATCCCATTGATTCATACTCTCCTGCTAAATCAATGATCGCTGTGGCGCCATCTTGTTGCAGAGCATTAAGTTCGTGGCTATCTACATCTACCAAAAAAGAGCGAACGCTTCTGGCGAAATCTTCATCGCGGTAATCCACCGCAGTTGCCGTGCTCATTTACTGCACAAACATTGTTGGGGCGCTGACAACTTTAACCGTTGCTACGCGAATGGTTTTTATCTGACCTGTCACTGCGCGGATGGTGCCCTGGTTAGACCACGTCCCACCCCATGTAGCAAGCAGTGTTACTAAATACGTTCCCTCTTGTAAGTATGCGTGCTGAATGGAACCAGCCGGATATGGAGCACCAGGATCTGTGCTCTGCATAACGCTGCCATCGCCAAATGACCAAGAAAAAGATGGTCGAAGCGTAACGTCAACAACTTCACCAACAATGTTAAAGCGAGTGCTAAATATCTTTGGCAAGTCACACCAAAAAACAACCGGTACATGCACCAGTGGCTCAAATGCTGGTTGGTATGCAACTCCCCCAGTTGGCAGCAACTTTGTTAAGCGATCGGCAATTGATGTGGCAGCCGTAGACTTTTTGGCCACGGCTTTTGTTTTCTTTACAGCCGGTTTTCTCTTGACCACAGGCTTTTTGGTAGCAACAACAGCGCTTGGTTGCTTGAGAACAAATCTTTTGACCACTGGCTTTTTCGGCACAGATTTTTGAATAGCAGTAACTTTTTTAACTACTGTGGCAACTTTTTTGCTCTTAGGTCCATTGCCCTTTTGTCCGGAGACAACAATTTGCCCATTTTCAACGGCGACACCCAAACAAGCTTTGGTGCAATCAGCGGCCCATGTTTTGGGCGCTGGAATAAGAAATGCGATGAGCAATGGTGCGCTAACGCCTGCGATGAGTACTTTGGATATTTTCATAGTTGGCGCAGGGTAAATAGGTCAGAGCCCGTAAAAGATTTGAAATCGCGCGCATGTGGATACTTATGCCACTCTAGAACCGTGGCAGCGCGAGATGGTGACGGATGGGTCCAGTGCGATTGTGGAAACAAGCACTGGGGTCTACATGGCGCTGCTGGTTTATTGCTTGTGCGCGATTCAATGGTTTTACTCCAACACCGAGCGCCGTGGGTGCATAACGGTGACACATGGGGAATTCCAGGCGGTGCCCGCGACTCTCACGAAGATGTCATAGAAGGTGCACTACGAGAAGCGATTGAGGAAACTGGTTTAGATCCAAATCTTGTGACACCTGTAGTAGTTCATGAAGATAACCACGGCAATTGGAAATACGACACTGTTATTGCCTCAGCTAGTGCTGATTTAGTCGCACGTGAATTAAATGATGAATCTCATGAAGTGCGTTGGGTGGAGATTGAAGAATTAAGTGAACTGAACTTACATCCAAGCTTTGCAGCGTCCTGGCCGAAGGTAAAAGAACTAGTCCTTAAGTTGATTGGAGAGTCGCTGTAGGGATTCGCGCACAACAGCCTTATCCGAAGTTCGCCAGAGCGGCGGCATTGAGTTTAAAAGCACGCTCCCATATCTCTTATTAACAATTCGTGAATCAAGGATTGCCACAACACCACGATCTTCAACTGATCTAATCAAACGCCCTGTGCCTTGTGCCAATAACAACGCAGCACGTGGCAAGGAAATCTGCATAAACCCAGAACCGCCACCGGCATCTGCTTGCGCAGCGCGAGCAGACATCACTGGTTCATCGGGACGTGGAAATGGAATGCGATCAATTGTGACAAGCACACAGGAGTTTCCTGGCACATCAACTCCTTGCCAGAGTGACATCGTGCCGAGCAGCACTGATGTTGCATCTTTTGCAAAGCGTTCGACCAGTGGCCCAACAGCATCTCCTCGCTTTTGTGTAATGATCTTTATTGGCAGCTCTGCTAATACTTTTCGCAGATGTAAATCGGCAGCCTCCACACCTCTCCATGAACTAAAAAGTGCCAGGGTTCGACCACCTGCTGCGTCAATTAATTCACCTAACTCTTCTAATACATCCGGATGAACACCTTCGCGGCCAGGCTCTGGCAAGTGCTTTGGTAAATACAAAACACCTTGATTAGCAAAATCAAAGGGAGAACCAACATCTAACATCGCAACGTTACTTGGATCAATATCGCCATCTTCACTAGTGGCATCTTCATCGCCGCCAACTGTAAAACCAATAGATCTAGCCATCGCATCCATTGAATTGCCCACACTTAAGGTTGCAGATGTTGCAATCACTGGGGTTTTTGTCAGTAAATTTGCGCGCAAAACATTGGAAACACTTAAGGGCGCTAGGTGCAGAGTCTGAAACGTTGGTTCATACCAAAGAACTTGTCCATCACTATTTCGCATAATCTTTGTGCACGTTGTATTAATTTCATTGACCGCACCTTTTACTCGTGCGCGCTCAGCCAGGGCGTCACTGCCAATTGCTTCTTCATCGGCGCTAATGGATTGCACAATCGCGGCCGCTGCTTCTTTCACACGACGAATCGGTGCTTCTAGGGATGCTGGAATTTCTTCTAAGCGACCTTGCAGAGCAGGATTTTGGCGAACATCTTGTCCGTAATCTGCCATCGTGTCATGAAAATCATCGGCAGCTTTTGTAAAGGTGTCAGCTAATTTGCCGGGCATGTGTTTACGAGCCATTGCAGCAGCCCTGATAACTCGAGCCGAAGTAAGTTCTTCAGTAACCGCTTGTGTTGTGCGATCCATAAATTCATGTGCTTCATCCAAAATAACAGCATCTCGTTCGGGCAAGATCGGATGTGAATCAACGATTTCAATTGCCAGCAACGTGTGATTAGTAATGACGATGTCCGCGCTTTGTGCACGCCCCTTTGCAAGAGCTGCAAAACATTGATGGCCATAAGCACAGACATCGGCGCCCACACATTCGCGTCCAGATAAAGAGTTGGCAGCCCACACTCTGCGATCTACTTCTGGTGCATCATCTCGGTCCCCTGTTGCACCGGGAGATTTAGCCCATGCATGTAAACGTTGTGCGTCTTTTCCAAGGGATGAAACTTCGAGCAGAACTTGCCCATCAGGATCTGGTTCTTCGCTATTCATCTTTTGCAGACAGATGTAATTGCCAACGCCTTTATATATTCCGTATGTAATTTCGCGACCTAAGACTTTTTCAAGGGCTGGAACAACTGCAGGTAAATCTCTTTCGACCAATTGGCGTTGCAGTGCAAGCGTTGCTGTTGCAACTAATACTTTTCGACCGTGCACAAGGGCCGGAACAATGTATGCAAGTGATTTTCCAGTACCAGTGCCAGCTTGAACCATAAGGTGATGGCGATCAGTTAAAGCGTTAGCAACTGCTTCAGCCATTTCAATCTGACCTTCGCGAGGTGAGCCACCGATTGCCTCAACTGCGGCATCTAATGCCTTTCGCACTTGGGCTGATAGTTCGCTCATTTTTGCAACAATAATGTAAGCGCAGCAACAGCGCTATCAAATCCCTTATCTTCAAAGCTTTCAGGTCGACCACAACGAGCGATTGCTTGCTCGAGGGTATTAACGGTTAAGACGCCAAAGCCAATTGGCCTTGAGAACTTAAGGCTGACATCGATCACGCCTTGCGTGACACCCTGACACACATAATCAAAGTGTGGAGTTTCACCTTGAATAACAACACCTAAAACAACTGCGGCATCAAAACCTTTTTCAAAGGCGAATTGCGCAGCAAGTGGTAATTCAAAAGAACCAGGTACGCGGATAACTTCGCTCTTAGCCTTTGCCAAAGCACATGCGCGCTGCGCACCTATGATTAAATCTGCACAAATATCATCGTGCCATGTGGCGCTAATGATTGCGATTGTGGCGTTTGGTATTTCCTTAATCGAAACTTCTGGTGCATGCCCGGCCATTAGTTATCCTTTCCAATTAAGTGCCCCATGACGGAGCGCTTTGTATCGAGATATTTCTGATTAAAAGAACTCTGTCCAACTGAAATCTCTTCAACTAAAACCTTGATGCCAGCGGCCTTCAGAGTTGAAATCTTGTCAGGATTATTTGTCAGTAATCGCACCGAAGAAATGCCCAAAGCCTTAGCAATCACAACCACATCATCAAAGCTGCGCTCATCTGATTCGTGACCGAGTGAAAGATTTGCTTGCACAGTGTCTTGCCCTTGATCTTGAAGAGCATATGCCTTGATCTTTTGTGCAAGACCAATGCCGCGGCCCTCATGTGCACGAAGATAAATAATTACTCCAGATCCGGCATCTGAAATACGATCAAATGAATGATGCAGTTGTGCTTGGCAATCACAGCGCTTAGATGAGAAGACATCCCCCGTTAAGCACTCAGAGTGCACGCGCATCAATACTTCTGATCCACCGCTGATGTCTCCTAGGGCCACAATTGCGTGATCAATACCCGCAGAGTTTGTATACGTACTTACTTTCCACACACCATCATTGATTGGCAGATTTGCCCAGAGAAGTTGTGGCGCAGTCGATTTAAATGCTGCAAGGTTTTTACTACGCGCATATTCGGCTAACGCTTCGATCGAAATAATTGGTAAAGAGTGCGCGGCCGCGAATTTTTCAAGATCTGGCATGCGAGACATCGAGCCATCTTCATTGACGATCTCGCATAACAAACCAACAGGTTGGGCGCCAACAAGTGCTGCCATAGCAACTGCGGCCTCTGTGTGACCTTGGCGCTGTTCAAGTAATCCATCTGCTGCAATCAGAGGAAAAATATGGCCCGGGCGAACAAAGTCATCTGCTGTTGCATCGGCGCGTGCTAATTCGTTAAATGTTGTTGCTCGCTCTGTGGCGCTCACTCCTGTTGTCAGATTCTTCTTCGCGTCCGTTGTGACAGTAAATGCTGTGCGATTTGTGTCTTGATTCTTTGCCCACATCAAAGGCAAGCCCAATGTGCGTGCGCGATCGCGATTCATTGGAGCACAGAGCAACCCTGTGGAATAACGATTCATGAACGCGACTTTTTCAGGCGTTGCCTTTTCTGCCAACATAATGAAATCGCCCTCGTTCTCACGATTTTCATTATCAACGACAATAACAATTTCACCCGAAGCAAATGCTTTGAGGGCCTGGTCAACAGGAGTTAATGCACTCATTTATTTTTTCTCCATCATTCGCTCGACGTACTTGGCCAGCACATCAACTTCGATGTTGATTAAATCTCCAGGTTTTTTTGTTGAAATTGTTGTTCGCTCCAGCGTCTCTGGAATTAACCAGACTGTGACAACGCAAGTTTCATCATTTACTTCTCCCACAGTTAATGAAATTCCTGAAAAACAGATAGAGCCCTTTGCAACGATGTATTTAAGAAGTGATGATTCAACCTTTACTTCGCACTTCATCCACTGCTCCCCTGGAGTCAGTGCAACGAGGGTTCCTGTGCCATCAACGTGGCCTTGGACAATATGACCACCCATGCGTGTATCTAATTGTGCAGCGAGTTCGAGATTTACTTCGCTGCCTTGGGCAATCTGGCCCAATGATGTAATCGCAAGTGTTTGCACCATGGCATCTGCCGTAAAAGAATCTGGCGTTACATGTGTGGCAGTTAAACAGACGCCATCAACGCTGACTGAGTCACCTTCTTTAATCTGTCCTGCTAAATGAGCAGCTTTGATAGTGATCTGTGCGCTCGTTTCTGCGCGCGCAATAGTTGTGACGGTGCCGCGCTCTTGAACTAATCCTGTAAACATATTTACTCGTTCGTAATTCTGTAGATGGATTTAACGTCATCACCAAAGGTTTCGGTGCTCACGCGTGGCATTTTCATTGCATGATCAAGAGTTAGCGCACCAAGATCTGCAACAAAGTTCTTGCCAGCGCCCAGTAACGATGGGCCTTGATAAATCATTAATTCATCCAACATGCATGCGTGCAGCATTGCAGAGGCAAGAGTGGGTCCTGATTCCAGCAAGATGTGGTTAACGCCAAGTGCCAAAAGTTCGGCTGCAACTACATCTAGATCTTTACTTGCAATGACCTTCGTTGGCGCTGCGCCATCTAATACTTGTGCACTCTTTGGCACCTCTTGTGTTCCACAAACAATGCGAAGCGGATTCTTGCCTTCTATTGCATCTCTTGGCACCAAGTGCGGATCATCTGCAATGACAGTCTGTGTTCCGACCATGATGGCATCGACACCGCGACGAACCTTTTGCACATCGGCCCTTGATGCTTCATTGGTAATCCACTTGGATGTGCCATCTAACGCTGCGATTTTTCCATCCAGTGTTGCAGCAACTTTCCATGTAATAAATGGGCGACCTTTAATAATTTTTGTTAGCCACGCGCGATTGGAATAACTAGCTTCGTCAACGCCAACACCTGCAACAACTTCGATGCCAGCAGCTTTCAATGCAGCCGCGCCACCGGCAGCTTCTGGGTTTGGATCTGCAACGGCGTAAACAACTGTGGCAATACCTGCATCAATAATCACTTGCGTGCACGGCCCTGTTGTTCCGGTGTGATTACATGGTTCGAGGGTCACATACATCGTGGCACCGCGTGCCTTCTCGCCTGCAATTTTTAACGCAACTACTTCTGCGTGATCAGCACTTGATGCGCGATCATGAAAACCTTCTGCGATAACAGAACCATCTGCGCCAATAATTACTGCGCCAACAATGGGGTTGGGGGCTGTGCGAGCGAGTCCTTTTTCAGACAGGGCGATAGCACGTTGCATAAAAGCTAGATGATGTGTCATCTGTGCAGATCTCCCAGTCTCTAGTTCAGTGTTACAACAGAGTTACCGGGGTGCACGAAAAAAAAAGCAAAGCAGGCAGCGCCCACCGCAATTTTTGTTTCCTCTCATCCGGACTTTAACCGTCGGTCTCAGAATTTCACTGAGTCAACCGATACCTGGATGGCATCGGGTCGCGGACTATAACCGCCGGTTCGAAATTACATCGACCCCGGAAACAACATTGCAATTCTAACCTAGAAGAACCCCCACCCCCAACAGATGGGGGTTCCCTTTCTAGCTAACTTATTTCGCAGCTCCTGCTTGTTTTGCTCCTGGAACTTCGAGAAGTTTGCCTGTTTCAACTTCATAGACGTATCCATGAATTGGAATATTTGAAGGCACAAGTGGATGGCGACGAATTCTTTGAACATCTTCAATAACTGCTTTATCGCGATCTGAAATCGTGAGCCAATCAATGTAAGCACCTTCATTAGAACCTGGGCCTTTACCAACATCATAAAAACCTTCGCTGCCAAGGGCTGCAGTTTCTAAGCTCTTTGATAGAAGATCGCGCATAGCAACATCTGTAAAGAACTCCATGCCGCAATTACTGTGGTGAATAACAAACCACTCTTTAGTGCCGAGTAATTTGTAGGAGATAACGAGTGAGCGAATTGCATCATCTGATGCACGAGCGCCAGCATTTCTAATAACGTGCGCATCGCCTTCACTTAAGCCCGCATACTTTGCTGGATCAAGACGTGCATCCATGCAGGTTAATATTGCAAATCCTCTAGCTGGCGGTAGTGCGAGTTTGCCCTTCTCGCCAAAACTATCAACGTATTTTTTGTTAGCATCTAAAACTTCATTTAAAACTGACATTTAAAATCCTCACCGTCATGTCTGTAAAAGTAATTCTTTTACTTACGGGAGAAAATAACATTTTAAATTCAACAAGAGAACTCAAGAAGAATTAGCAATTGCGATGCTGTTGCATTCGTTCATGCAATTAATTCGCACATAAGAAAACCCCGCCGAAGTTAATCGACGGGGTTTTCTAACGGGGTTGGTTAAAGTTTTATGAGCAACCGCTTGTGTTTCCACAACCTTCGCACACGAAGCAAGCACCTGACATACGCATCTTCACACCGCATGTCATGCACAGTGGCGCATCAGATTTGATACCCATTGACTCAAGAAGATCTGATGAAGAACCAATTGTCTGCGTTGGTGCTGCTGCAACCGGAGCCGCTTCGATCTTTACTTCAGTTTTTACAACCGCAGGAGCCGCCACAGGCGCAACTGCTTTTGGGGTATCAGAGCCCGCGATTGGTGCGTACTCGCCACCATTGTCTAGTGCTGCTTGACGCTCTGCTGATGTGTATAGACCCATCGCACTGCGTTGTTCAAATGGCATGTAATCAAGTGCTAAACGACGGAAGATGTAATCCATCATTGATTGCGCCATGCGAATGTCAGCATCATCTGTCATACCTGCTGGTTCAAATCGCAAGTTTGTGAACTTCTCAACAAATGTTTCTAGTGGAACACCGTATTGAAGACCGATTGATACTGCGATTGAGAACGCATCCATTACACCGGCCAACGTCGATCCTTGCTTGCCGAGCTTGAGGAATACCTCACCGAGTGCACCATCTGCGTATGCACCAGCGGTCATGTAACCCTCGGCGCCACCAACAGCAAATGATGTTGTTGTTGCAGGACGTGATTTAGGAAGACGCTTGCGAACAGGGGAGGCAATTACTTGCGCATCTACTGGTGCATCTTTCTTCTTAGCCTTGCCATCAGATAATGGTTGTCCAACCTTGCAATTATCGCGATAGACAGCAAGTGCTTTCACACCCATCTTCCACGCTTCAAAGTAAACCTCTTCAACTTCTTCAACTGTGGCATCTTCTGGCAAGTTAACAGTCTTTGAAATCGCACCCGATAGGAATGGTTGGCATGCAGCCATCATTCGAACGTGGCCCATTGGAGCAATTGAACGTGCACCAAGTGCGCAGTCAAATACTTCGTAGTGCTCAGGCTTTAATCCTGGAGCATCGATCACGTGACCATTTGCTGCAATGAATTCAACGATTGCTTCGATGGTCTCTTCTGCATAACCAAGTTTGCGAAGGGCGGCAGGTACTGTCTGGTTAACGATCTGCATAGATCCGCCACCGACTAGCTTCTTAAACTTTACAAGTGAGAAGTCAGGTTCGATACCAGTTGTATCGCAATCCATCATCAAACCAATTGTTCCAGTTGGTGCAAGAACTGAGATCTGCGCGTTGCGCCATCCGTTCTTATCTCCTGTTGTAAGACATGCATCCCAGGCCTTATTCGCCTCTGTCCACACATCGCGATCAAGTGTTGTCTCTGTCTTTGCAGCCGATGATGCCGCAGCGTGCTTGCGCATAACGCGAGCATGCGGCTTAGCATTTTGTGCAAAGCCGGCATACGGTCCAACGATTCCTGCGAGTTCTGCAGAGCGCTTGTATGTAACACCTGTCATCAATGATGTGATGGCGCCAGCTAATGCGCGTCCACCTTCGGAGTCATAAGCAAGACCAGATGCCATAAGGAGTGCACCTAGGTTTGCATATCCGATACCGAGTTGACGGTAAGCCTTTGTTGTTTCGCCAATTGCTTCAGTTGGGAAGTCAGCGAAGCAGATTGAGATATCCATTGATGTGATCACAAGTTCGCATGCGCGAGCAAATGTCTTTGCATCAAATGAACCATCTTCTTTTAGGAACTTCATCAAGTTAAGGGAAGCCAAGTTACAAGATGAGTTATCTAGTGACATGTACTCAGAGCAAGGGTTTGACGCATTGATGCGACCTGTCTCTGGGTTTGTGTGCCAATCATTGATTGTGTCGTCATATTGAATTCCAGGGTCAGCACATGCCCACGCAGCTTGTGCCATCTTTGTAAACAATGTGCGAGCATCAACGCGCTCGATGACATCGCCACTTGCGCGACCGACTAGACCGAAGTCTTCGCCCTTTTCAACTGCGCGCATGAATTCATCTGATACGCGAACTGAGTTGTTAGCGTTCTGGTACTGCACGGAAATAATGTCTTTTCCGCCAAGGTCCATATCAAAACCAGCATCGCGTAATGCGCGAATCTTGTTCTCTTCGTTGACCTTTGTCTCAATGAACTCTTCGATATCTGGATGATCAACATCTAGAACAACCATCTTGGCTGCGCGACGTGTCGCACCACCAGATTTAATTGTTCCAGCGGATGCATCTGCGCCTCGCATGAATGAAACTGGACCGGAGGCGGTTCCACCTGATTTTAGTAACTCTTTCGCAGAGCGAATACGTGAAAGGTTTAGTCCAGCACCGGATCCGCCTTTGAAGATCATTCCTTCTTCGCGGTACCAGTTAAGAATTGATTCCATAGTGTCATCGACTGAGAGAATGAAGCACGCACTTACTTGCTGTGGTGCATTTGTTCCCACGTTAAACCACACTGGTGAGTTGTATGCAAAGTACTGGTGCAACAACATAAATGTTAATTCGTGCTCAAAGATTTCTGCATCTTTGTCAGTGGCAAAGTATCCATGCTCTTTACCAGCTTTTGTGTAAGTCAATACAACGCGGTCAATAACTTGCTTAAGTGACCATTCGCGATTGTCATATCCCAATGCACCGCGGAAATACTTTGTTGTCACAATCGTTGATGCGTTCACTGACCAGAAGTCAGCAAATTCCACACCACGTTGTTCAAATACGGTCTCGCCAGTCTTCCAGTTTTGCTGCACCACATCGCGACGTTCCCATTTAACTTCATCGTATGGGTGCACGCCTTCCTTTGTGTAGATGCGTTCGATCGTTAAGCCCTTACCTTTTAAGGTGTTGTGAGCTTTGATCTTTACTGGGCGGTTGATGACCGTGTCTGACATTTTTTAATCCCCGTATTCGTTAGTTGGAACTTTTGATTTTGTGCATGGATGTATTGCTTTTTAATTCATCAGTAATTGGGGAATTACTTTGATTGCTACTGTTCTTGTTGCTTTGCGTGCTTTGGGAATTCGCACTCGAAGGTATTGCTCGCAGTAATGCGATCTCTACTTCGAAATCTTCAAGGGAGGTAAAGTTACGGTATACCGAGGCATATCGCAGGTAGGCGACCTCATCTAGTTCTCGGAGTGGCGCAAGAATTGCTAGGCCAACCTCCTGTGCTTCGATATCTGCTTGACCTGTTGCGCGAAGTGCTTCTTCAACACGCTGTGCCAAAAGAACTAGATCATCTTCATTAACCGGACGTCCCTGGCACGCTTTGCGCACGCCAACTAGGACCTTTTCACGGCTAAATGGTTCTGTGGCGCCGCTTCGCTTGATGATGTTAAGCAGTGCTACTTCTTGAGTTGAAAATCTCTGTCCGCACTCTGGGCATTCGCGGCGACGGCGAATCTGTGTGCCTTCTTCTACTGGGCGAGAGTCCACGACTCTGGAGTCATCGTGTCTGCAAAACGGGCAAATCATCTCGGCGTGTCCTCTCTCTTAAATCCCACTATTTTGAAAAATCCGATGTATTGAGCGGAGTGAGAACTTTACCGTAAAAACACTACTTATGGAAAGTTTTCTCGTTTCAACCCCTACATATAGTGGAAACCATAAAGGATTGCCTGAGAGTTTGCCTGTATTGATGGCACATTGCGCTCACCCCCGCGTGTCGCAGGGTGCAAGCCGACTAGAAGGAGCGCTGCCCGCCTAGGTAGGTCGCTAGAACCGTGATTGCGCGCATGGCCGCAGGCCCTGCCGCAAGCGGGTTGGCATCGACAACAGCAAAGTCTGCGTACTTACCCACTTCGATGCTGCCGATCAGATCGGCCTTACCCAGGGCCTTGGCCCCACCCATTGTGTGGGCAATCAGAGCGGTTCTGGCATCGATTTTTAAATCATTGGCGCCAAGTTCTGTTCCGTGAACAGTTAAGCGATCCATAGCAGCTGCCATCGCTTCAAATGGATTTGGTTTACCCACTGGAGCATCGGAAGAAAGAGCAAAGCTGACACCATTTTTTACGAATTCACCAAGTGGATTAAAGCGCTCGCCAATTTCATTGCCAACAGCTGTGACAACACCATCGCCCCAGTTGTGATGATGGATAGGTTGATTCACCGCAATGATTTCTAAATCATGTAACTCATGTGATTGCTTCTCTTGTGGCAAACCACAGTGCTCGATTCGCACAATTGGAAAAGCACCGTTAACACTTTTAATCTCTTTGTTGCGCATTGCACGAGCAGATGAAATAACCATTCCGATTGCAGTCGGTGATTGGGCATGTGTGGCAATGTGATAGCCCTGTGTCGCACAATCGAGAAATATTGATTCAAACTCTTGCGCATCGTGATAGAGCTGACCAGTTCTATTCTTATCTGCTTTATATCCTTCTGGAAAGTATGCAGTCCAGCCGCCTAAGGTGCCATCGGCATACATCTTGATTCCATTTGCTGTCAGCATTGTGTTATCAATTGCGGCATCTTGACTAAGTTTTTTAGCGTGTCCAACTTGGGATGAAATCAAATACATTGAATAGCGCACCTTGAGCGCACCATTTTTCTTTGCATCCTTATATGTATCAAATTCTCGTTGGCTGACTTGGGCATCGCCCACTGATGTCACGCCATGGCGAATGAATTCGTGTTGTGCCTGCAAGAATTGTTTTGTAAGAACACTTTGGGTATCAGGTAAGTGAAAGTTAGGTCCATGATTTGTGACCTTCACGCCGGCATCTCCAGTTAAAATGTCACACGCCGCATCCCAGATAACACCTGTGGGATTTCCGCTTGCATCACGCTCAAAAGCGCCGCCTTTAGGATCTGGTGTCTTTGCTGTAATCGCACTTTTTTCAAGGACTAATGTGTTTACTGCCCCGCCGTGACCACTTGCATTCATGACATAAATTTCGCGAGTAGTACTGATTTGATCAATATCTTCTTTCGTGGGGTGTCGACCTTCTTCTAAATTGCGGTGTTCATACCCAAAGGCTCGAAGTGGAACTCCTGCTGGCAGTGCTGCTTCTTCCCTTTTTAATATCTCAATAATCTGGGTGATGTTCTTAGCTTTACTAGGTCCAACATCGACCCAATCCATCATCTGTCCATACATCAATGGGTGTGCATGGGGATCGACGAATCCTGGCAAGAGCACTGCGCCTTTAAGATCGATGATTTCTGTTGCACCAGCAGATAACTCAGCACTTTTTCCAATCGCACTGATGATGCCATCTTTGACTGCAATGGCATCGGCACCTACTGGTAGTTCTACGGTTGGAGAAATAATCTGCGCGTTAATGAAAACTTTCATTTTTTATCCGCCGGAGATCCTGGTTCAGTAACAATAATGACACTCGGTGTGTTCATTGATAACGCTTTCTTAAATTGTGTGCGCAGTTCATCCGGAGTGCGCACGCGAGATGCATTCATACCAAAACCTTTAGCAACATCTGTTAGATCAAAGGATGAAATATCCACGCCATTTCGATCAGCCTTGGCGCGATCAAATGAATCACGGATTTCGCCATAGCCTGCGTTATCCCAAATGATGGTGACAATTGTTCCGCTGACATCTCGAGCCGTTGCTAACTCTGAAATAGTAAAGAGAACTCCACCATCTCCAGCAATGATGACAACAGGATCTTTTGGCGCTGCCACTTTCGCACCAATTCCCATAGGAAGTGCGGGGCCTAGCGTTCCAAGTCCATATGGTGCAAGCCAACGAGATGGAGTTGACCATGGTGTGTAGTGATGGGCGGTGTATGCCAACTGCGTTGAATCCAGGGAAACAATTGCATTTGCCGGCATCTGCTCATTGATGACATCTAGCCAAGCAAAGTGCGAGCGAGATTGATTCGTCCAACCAATATCTGCGCGCGCTTGTGCAGCTGCAGCCGGTGCTCCTTGATTGCTACTCACAAAACCACTATCGGTGAGCGCTTGTGTAAGAGCTGATGCAAAGAGCGCGGCATCTGAAACAACACCGATCTCAGCTGTGAGCCCAGATTGCAATTGCGTTGTATCTAGATCTACTCGAATCATTAAACGAGGCTGGCCCACTCGCTTGCCCGTATAAATAATGTCCACATCACTAAATTCTGTAGCGATTGCGATCACCACATCAGCCGATGCAATCAGTGCCTGTCCCCCAGTAAATGGCAGAGTTGTTCCGGCATTGAGTGGGTGCTTATCTGGCAGCAAACCACGAGCGTTGCCCGTTGTAATAACTGGTGCTTGTAGTTTTTCTGCTAACTCTTGAATCTGGCGATGCGCACGATTTGCACCACCACCGCAAATAATGACAACAGAGGCTGCTGACTTAACTGCATCCGCTACTTTTTTAATATCAGAATCTGTTGGTGTGCGCACCGCAGCTGCAACGCTTAACTTTTTCATTGGCGCAATGTCGCGACTTAAGACATCAAATGGCACAGATATGTGCACAGGTCGTGCTCGATTAACAGACCAACTGGCAAAGGCTGTGGCAACAACTTCTGAGAATTGATCAGGATCAGTAACAGTCACACTGGCATCGGTCAGCTGAGTGAAAAACCCTGCTTGATCTGGAACATCATGTAATGGTCCGCGATTTTTTCCACTGAGCTCTGATTCTGTACTTGCTGCAAGAACCAACATCGGAATCGAGTCATGCCAGGCTTGTGCAATAGGTGTTGCAGCATTTAAAACACCGGGGCCGGAAACTAATACGCAGACCCCTGGTTTGCCTGAAATACGCGCATATCCATCTGCCATAAATCCTGCGCCTTGTTCGTGGCGAGGAACTACTCCTTTGATGCCGCTTTCTGTAATACCGCGGTAATACTCGATGGTGTGCACACCTGGAATACCAAAAATTGTGTCCACGTCATATTGCTTTAGCAACTTCATTGCTTCGCTACCGAAACTCATCTATCTATCCTGCCTTTTCGTTAAAGAAGTCAATGACGTTTTGTGCCTGAACCGTAATGTAAGCCTTTTGTGTAAATTGTGAAAGATAGGCAACGTGAGGCGTTAATAACACCTTTGGATTATTTAGTAATGGATTATCAGCCTTTGCTGGTTCGCCATCAATCACATCTAGCGCCGCGCCTGCTAAGTGCCCAGACTTAAGTGCTGCTGCGAGTGCACTTGAATCAACAATTGAACCACGAGATGCATTTACTAGGTATGAACCTGGTTTCATCGCTGCAAATAAATCCTTATTAAATAAGTACTTGTTCTCAGCTGTTGCAGGTGCATTAATTGAGAGCACATCAGATTCTTTAACTAACTCATCAAAGCTGACGGATTTAAATTGTGGATCTAGTGATTGGCTGACAAATGGATCGTGAAAGATCACGGAGCCAAACATCGGTGCGCCATAGCGAGCTATTAATTGGCCGATGCGACCAAAACCTAGAACACCTAATTTCAATGTAGAAATGCGCGGTGGTACAACTGGATACGGAGTCTTAAACCATTCAAGTCTTTGCGCAGCGGCTGCAAATTTATCTACGCCACGAAGCATCGATAAAGTGATTGCGATGCTGTGCGAAGCAACCTCTTCTGAAGCGACTCCACCGAGTGCGAATAATGAAATATTGCGATCTGCCAACACCTTCGTATCGACATTATCTGTACCGGTGCTCAGCAGCGAAACGACTTCAAGACTTTCTAGTTCATCGATTAACTCTTTTGAAATAGTGGCATAGCCAACTAAGAGCGCTTCTGCGTGTTTTGCAACTTCTGCTATCTCTTTTTGATCATGCGTTTCAAGCTTAATCACCTCAAAGCCTGCAGCTTTGAGGAGCTTTATGCCCTCAGTTGGATCTAGATCATCAGTGTCTGTATAAACCGCTAAGCGGTTCATTGAACGTGTTCCAAAAACTTCTTCGTGCGCTCGTGAGATGGATTAGTAAAGAATTGATCCGGTGGCAACGCTTCAACAATCTCGCCCTCATCAAACATCAATACTTCATTAGCCACACGGCGGGCAAAGCCAACTTCGTGAGTGACAACAAGCATTGTCATGCCATCTTCGGCAAGCTTCTCCATCACCTTGAGCACTTCGCGCACAAGCTCTGGATCAAGAGCACTCGTTGGCTCATCAAAGAGCATCAACTGCGGTGCTAAAACAAGGGCTCGAGCAATTGCGACACGCTGTTGTTGACCACCTGATAATTCCGAAGGGAAAAATGTTATGCGATCGCCCAATCCCACTCGTTCGAGCATATGAATTGATTGATTACGTGCATCTTTCTTATCAAGACCCTGCACTGTGGTCAGCGCGCACATCACATTTTCAACAGCGCTTAAGTGTGGAAATAAATTAAACTTTTGAAAAACCATTCCGATTCCGCGGCGGCGAAGAGCCAAGACTTTTTCACTCTCTGGTTTTGCACGGGAACCATCAGAATTTCCCGCAATTAAATCACCATTAAACAAAATCTTTCCAGAGTGCACTGGCTCTAAAAGCGCAATCAGACGCAAAAGTGTCGATTTACCTGATCCCGAAGGACCCATAATCGCCTTTACTTGGCCTGCGTTAATTTTAAAATCAACACCTTTAAGAATGTGATTGTCGCCGTAATACTTCTCGACTTTTTGAACATCAATCAGGCTCACTTGGAAACCTTCCCGCTCTTTTTGGTTGTAGAAATCCATGCATATCGCTTTTCAAGACGCGATTGCAATATCATCAAGATAGAGACAATAACTAAGTAATAAATAAGTGCCGCTGCGTAATACTCAACGTATCTAAAGGTTGCAGAAACACCATTGCCCGCACGCGTCAGCAGCTCTTGAAGTGAAATCACAGATGCTAACGATGTGTACTTAATCATTCCGATGTATTCATTGGCAGTCGGTGGTATGGCAATACGAGTAAGTTGTGGAATAACAACTTTGCGCATTACCTGCGTTGGTGTCATTCCGAGTGCACGTGCAGCAAGTGCTTGTCCTTCATCAACGCTCATGATTGATGAGCGCAAAATCTCGGCCATATAAGCACCTTCAAGCAACGACAATGCAAGTAGGGCTGCTAAGAATGGGCTGTACCACTCTTGGCGCAAGGCGGGAATTAATTGTGGAAGCGCATTCCACACAATAAGTAGTAATAAAAGCGCTGGGATCGCGCGGAATAGCCAGATATAAACCCCAGCAAATGATTTAAGCACTGGGTTCTTGCCTAGTCGGAAAATGGCTAAAAAGAAACCAAAGAGAATTGCAAAGAACTGCGAAAGCGTTGCCAGGGATAATGAAATAGCGGCACCTTTTAAAAAGGCTCCGGAGAATAGAACTTCAAAAAATAACTTGCTCTCGAAATCCATCTTCTCCCTTTCTGTTAAAAACTACTTTAGATGATAAATAAAGTGATGCTGGCGGTTTGCCCACCAGCATCACTTTATTTTTAACTACCCCTAGTCCCGAGGATAACTCGAGATTTAGATTGGCGCACCAACAGAGGTGAGCTTCTCTGGATCCAAGTTATACCTTTTAGCAATCTTGGCAAGAGTTCCGTTGCTGATTAACTTCTCAACGGCCTTTTGAACTACAGGAGTAAGAGCTGCGCCCTTATTCATGTAAGCAGCGAACTGAACATCACCAAGGAAGTATCCCTTAGCAACTTCTAGACGCTTTGAATTCTTGCTCACGATGTCACCGCATCCGACGTCAGTTTCGATGAGTCCATCGACCTTACCGTTTAGAAGTGCACCAACTGTCTCTGAAACCTTTGGATAAGAAGAAATTGCAATTCCTTTCTTACCTGTGTCTAAACAGACCTTGTTCTGAGCAATCAAAATACCTTCATTACTTGATGCACCTTGTGCAGCCATGCGCTTTCCGCAGAGAGAGAATGACAAGTCAGTAATCTTCTTTGGATTTCCCTTTGCAACAACAACGCCCGCACCTGTTTCTAGGTAAGGAACACCATCTGCAACAGCTAAACGCTTATTGCTGAGATAAAGCGCAGTCCAGACGATGTCGCATCGACCTGCGTTAAGTGCAGGAATAAGTCCATCGAATGATGTTGCAAGTTGCTTAATCTTTAACTTAAGTTCTTTTGCAAGTGCTGCTGATGAATCAGCATCAAATCCAATGATCTTTCCTGAAGTTCCATTTGAGTAGTACTCCATTGGTGGGTACTCAGGATCGATACAGTTGGTAAGAGTTCCACTTGTTACAAGATCTGCTTTCCAATCTGCATTAGCTGGCGATACTGACCCCAGCACAAGCGCCAAGGTTGCGACCGAAACCGCAATGATTGATTTCTTAGATTTCACTTACATTCCCCCCGTACCTAATTGGTTTCGGCGAGTTTATGTCGCTATTGCACCTTTAACAATGCTTTTTGGGGTGAAAAACTCTGTGAATCTATGCCAGCGGAACGCGGATCTTCTGTCCGGGCGATACTGCGCCATCAGATAAGGAATTAGCTGAAACGATGGCATCGACAACTTCGCGGACATCTCGACCATCGGCCACAGAGTGTGCGATTGACCAAATTGAATCCCCACTGCCCACAGTCAAGACAACATAATTAGAACTGCCCGAAACCACACCAGCTGTTGCAACATCGCCAGCCCCTGCCTTATAGGCAAGTGCGGCTAGCAAAACCACAGCCAGAGAAAGCACCACGAGAAAACGAGCAAGACGACCTCGGCGATTTAGGCCGGACGGAATGGTCGGTGCAGTAATTGAATTAAAGCTAGCTGCGTATGTACTCATGGTCTTTACTCCTGCTGCGGGTAAAACCTTGGGGAAGGTTTTTCGAACACTTGTTCGATAGGAAAACCATACCCCCACCCACTGACAAATTCAACTTATTTTCGAACATTTGTTTGAATATTTTCCACGCTCACGCTCAGCGTGAGGGCTATCCCTCGTGACCTAAACGTTACCTTCTGGGCGAAAATAACCCTTTCCAAGGGCTGGGTAACACGCCTAGATTGCCCCTACAAGATCCTGCCAAATCCCTGTGAGAGGAGATCGGCCCTGTGTCATTAGTTGCCAAGAACTTAACGCTGCTACATAACGGCGAAGTTTTTCTAGATGACATCTCTTTCACTGCGAGCCCTGGCATCACAGTTTTAGTGGGTCCAACTCTTAGCGGCAAGACAACTCTTATGCGCGCATTGGCAGGTTTGATCAAAACTGATTCCGGAAGCGTCAGCGTCAATGGTGTCGATGTCGGTCTGACATCGGTAAAAGATCGCTCTGTTTCTTTTGTGTATCAACAATTTATTAACTATCCGTCCTTAAGTGTCTTTGACAATATTGCATCGCCTCTTCGAGTATTAAAGCCAAAGATTTCAAAAGAAGAGATAGAAAGCCGCGTGCACGAAGTTGCAGCGATGCTTCGTATTACCGAGTTACTAGATCGCAAGCCATCTGCTCTTTCAGGTGGACAACAACAGCGCGTAGCCATTGCACGCTCTCTTGCACGCAAGAGTGATGTAGTTCTTTTGGATGAGCCACTTGCAAACCTTGACTTTAAATTACGCGAGCAATTACGAGATGAACTACAGCGCATCTTTGCAGATGCGGACATGATGGTTATTTACTCAACTGCTGAACCACTAGAAGCACTTGATATGGCAGCTCACACAATCGTGATGAATGAAGGTCGCGTCGAACAAGATGGCAACGCGTTAGATTTGTATGCACGTCCAAAGAATCTACCTGTGGCACTTGCAATGAGTGATCCACCGCTTAATCTGATTGCATCCAGCGTTGCAACCTCTAATTCTGAATCCCTCGGTCGAGTCTTATCCGATAAGTTCGGCGGCACTTTCACACTCGGTATTCGCCCTCATAACATCGCTTTGCAATCAGCTGGCGCCAACGATATTGGCATCAGCGGCAAGGTGCGCATCTCTGAGATCACAGGTAGTTCCACATACCTTCACTTAGATCTAGAAAATGCGCAGAAGATTGTTCTTGAATTAGATGGGGCGCAAAACTTCACATCTGGTTCAACAATGACTGTCTTTCTTGATCGAAGCGCCGTCTATGGCTTTGATCCAAAGACTGGCACCACACTCTTTGCTCCAGCGGCGGTGCGCTAATGGCTGAGATCCGCTTAGAAAATGTTGGCCATTCATATGATGATGGCGCAACATTTGCACTGAACCCAATTTCACTGACATGGAAAGATGGCAACGCTGTTGCCCTGCTTGGTCCATCTGGATGCGGTAAGACAACTCTTCTAAATATTATTTCTGGTCTTCTCACACCATCTGTTGGCCGTGTTTACTTTGATGGCGTAGATGTCACAGATTTAGATACTGCAAAGCGCAACGTTGCTCAGGTTTTCCAATTCCCTGTTCTATACGACACGATGACTGTGCGCCAAAATCTTGCCTTCCCACTTAAAAACCGCAACGTTGCCAAAGATGTTATTGCCGCTCGTGTGGAAGAAATCGCAGAGCTCCTGGGCATATCTAAATACCTAGATATTCGCCCATTAAAGCTGCGTTCAGATCTGCAGCAGCTAGTTAGCCTTGGCCGCGGCCTTGTGCGCAAAGATGTGCCGGCTATTTTATTCGATGAGCCTTTAACTGTCATTGATCAGAACTTTAAGTGGACTCTTCGCGGTCGCCTGAAAGAAATGCATAACAACACCCGTCACACACTTGTCTATGTCACACACGATCAGACAGAAGCGCTGACATTTGCCGATGAAGTCGTTGTTTTGAACAAGGGCGATATCGTGCAGACCGGAACCGCTTCAGATTTGTTCTTGACTCCACAAGATGAGTTCGTAGGATTTTTTATTGGTTCTCCTGGAATGAACTTTTTAGATGGCAAAGTCAACGATGGCGCAGTCATTGTGGGTTCTACTCAGATTGGCTCCTCTGCCATTGCTAATGGCAATGTGAGAATTGGTATTCGCCCAGAGTTCTTATCACTTACTTCATCTGGCGCCGGTGTGGCTGTAAAAATTAATCGCGTGGAACACCGCGGTGGTTACAAACTTGTTCACGCAGACGCCGCCCAAGGAAAATTTGTTGCAAAGCTTGCAAATGATTCAGCGCTTACCGCGGGCCAGAGTGCGCACTTAGCCTTTGACCCACAACGCACATATCTATTCCGCGATTCAAAGCTCTGCGGCACCGTTGACACAAAGGGGGCGAACTGATGAAAACGCGTAATAACAAAGCCTGGTTCTTAGTTCTGCCCGTTATTTTGGTTGTCTCTTTCACAGCACTGATTCCATTGATGACAGTTGCTAACTATGCAATCCAAGATATTTTCAGCCCAGATAATCGTTTGTTCGTGGGTATGAAGTGGTTCTATGACATCACAAATGACACATTAATCATTGATGCTTTCAAGCGCAGCTTCCAATTTTCTATTCAAGCGCTTTTGATTCAAATCCCACTAGGTATTGCCATTGCGCGCATCATGCCTAAATCAGGGTGGAAGGCATCGGCTGCTTTGGTCGCAGTTTCAATTCCTTTAATTATTCCTTTTAACGTTATCGGTTCAACATGGCTGATCTTCTCTCGCAAAGATATTGGCCTTGGTGGATTCTTGCTCAATAAGTTATTTGACTTTGACTTTACCTCTGATCCAAAAGATGGCTGGGGACTAATTCTGGCCGTTGACGTCTGGCACTGGACTCCACTTGTGGCCCTGCTTGTCTATGCAGGTCTTCGTTCAATTCCCGAGGCGTATTACCAAGCAGCGGCAATTGATGGTGCATCAACTTTTGCAATATTTAGATATGTAGAGCTTCCAAAGCTTCGTCGCGTTTTACTTATCGCACTGCTTCTTCGTTTCATGGATAGCTTCATGATTTACACCGAACCATTTGTTATTACAGGCGGTGGTCCAGGAGATGCGACAACCTTTGCAAGTATTTTGCTTACCAACATCGCAGTTGGCCAATTCGACGTCGGTCGAGCCGGTGCCTACTCATTGATCTTCTTCTTACTCATTCAGATCATGTCCTTTATCTTCTATACCGTTTTGACGCTGCAAGATCGAGAAGAGGAGACGAAAACTAAATGAGTAAGTCACAGACACTTGTTAAGGGCGCCTTCTCTCCACAGAAGAAGAAGCAATCTTTGCCATGGTCAGGTTTTATTTTCTGGCTTGTCATGGCAATCTGGATGGTTCCGGTCGCATGGCTCATTCTGATGTCGGTGCGACCATCTGCAGATATTTTAGGAAACTTTGAAATCATTCCATCTAGATTTACATTCGATGGATATCGCGACTTCATCTTAAAAGACATGTGGTACAAGGCTTATTTGAACTCTTTGACCTATTCCACACTCAACACAATCTTCTCAGTAACGCTGGCACTACCTGCGGCCTATGCCTTCTCTCGCTTTAGCTTTACTGGAGATAAGCACTTGTTCTTCTGGTTGCTGACAAATCGCATGGCACCGGCTGCTGTGTTCTTGCTTCCTTTCTATAACATGTATAACGCTGTTGGATTATTTGATAAGACTCTCGGTGTTGCCATCGCACACATGCTCTTTAACGTGCCTCTGGCTGTCTGGATTCTAGAAGGCTTTATCTCCGGCATCCCGCGACAAGTCGATGAGACCGCAGCCATTGATGGCTATTCACTTCCTAAGTTTTTCATCAAGATCTTCTTGCCAATGATTCGCTCCGGTATCGGTGTCACAGCCTTTTTCTGCTTCATGTTTAGCTGGGTTGAATTACTTATTGCCAGAACCATTACAAGTACTGATGCCAAACCAATTAGCGCTGCGATGACAAGAACAGTTTCATCATCTGGCACAGACTGGACACTTCTTTCAACCGCTGGTGTTATGACGATCATCCCTGGTGTTCTAGCTATTTGGTTCGTGCGCAAATACATCGCTAAGGGCTTTGCGTTAGGTCGTGTATAAAAATGCTTAAGTGGATGGTCTGGACCCTGCCCGTTGCAATTGTCTTTATCTTTGCCTTTTTATTAATCATCGGCATGACAATTTGGGGTCACTACCGTCCGCCACGTATTCGCAAAGGATTTCTTCGCATCACAACTGATCGCGGCGATCGTGTCTATATCGCCTATATTTCATCAGCGTTTTTCATGATCATGTGGATCGCACTGGTTGAAGGAATGCTCTATGTCGGTTGCGCACTTGCTGTGGCCCTTGCTGCAGTAATCCTTAAGTGGGGATAAAGAGAAAAAATAGAATTGTTACAGGGCAACTTGTGGCGATAGTTAGAACCACTCACCTGAGTGGCTTTAGGAGGAAGGAAAATATAGTGCTAGGAAAAAGAGCTAAGTTCATTCTTCTACCTGTACTAGCAGGCACTCTCGTGCTTTCAGCATGTGGCGGCGGAGGATCCGATTCTGGAGACACTGCAGCTTTTGAAACAGCAGCTGAAAAGTGGATTAATGATGAGTTCCAGCCAAGTGCAATCTCAAAGGATGAGCAAACCGCTGAACTTAAGTGGTTTATTGAGGCATCGGCCCCATATCGCGGTCTTTCAATTAAGGTCGCTTCAGAAGGTCTAACCACACACAAGTATGAGTCCGAAGTTCTTACAAAGGCCTTCGAAGAGATTACTGGAATCACAGTAACTCACGACATCATCGGTGAAGGTGACGTAGTGCAGAACATCCAGACTGAATACCAGACTGGACAACCAATCTATGACGCATACATCAACGACTCAGATCTCATCGGTACTCACTCACGTTCAACAGCAGTGTTGGCACTCAGTGATTACATCGATGGCGAAGGAAAAGAAGTTACTTCTCCTTACCTAGATCTCGATGACTTTGTTGGTATTGACTTCACAACAGGACCTGATAAGAAGCTTTATCAGTTGCCTGATCAACAATTCGCTAACCTTTACTGGTTCCGCTATGACTGGTTCACAGATCCAGCCATCAAGGCACAGTTCAAGAAGGCTTACGGATATGACCTAGGTGTTCCAGTTAACTGGTCTGCTTATGAAGATATCGCTAAGTTCTTCTCAACACAGGTAAATGGCAACGGAAAGATTGATGGAACTAAGGTCTATGGTCACATGGATTACGGTAAGAAAGATCCATCACTCGGCTGGCGCTTTACCGATGCATGGCTTTCAATGGCCGGTAACGGTGACGTTGGTCTTCCAAACGGTCTACCTGTAGATGAATGGGGTATTCGTGTTGAAGGCTGTAACCCAGCTGGATCATCAGTAACTCGTGGTGGAGACACCAACGGCCCAGCATCTGTATACGCAATCCAGAAGTACATTGACTGGTTCAAGTACACACCACCAACAGCTCGTGGTATGGACTTCTCTGAGTCAGGTCCAGTTCCTGGACAAGGCGCAGTTGCACAGCAAATGTTCTGGTACACAGCATTCACCGCAGATCTTTCTAATCCAGAGATCTCACCAAAGGTTGTAAATGCTGATGGAACACCTAAGTGGAAGATGGCTCCATCTCCACACGGTTCATATTGGGTAGATGGCATGAAACTCGGTTACCAAGACGTAGGTTCATGGACATTCTTTAAGTCAGTCTCTGCTGAAAATCGCGCTGCTGCATGGTTATATGCACAGTTCGTAACAAGCAAGACAGTTGACCTTAAGAAGTCAATCACTGGTTTGACATTCATTCGTGAATCCACAATCCAGGCTCAATACTTCACTGACAACGCAGCTAAGTACGGCGGTTTGATTGAATTCTACCGCTCACCAGCACGCGTTCAGTGGTCTCCAACAGGAACTAACGTTCCTGATTATCCAAAGCTTGCACAGCTATGGTGGCAAAACATTGCTCCAGCAGCTGCCGGTGAAAAGACCGCGCAACAAGCAATGGATGCTCTCGCAAAGGCACAAGACGACATTCTCACACGTCTTGAAGCAGGCGGAGGTCAAGGAGACTGCGGTGTCAAGATGAACCCAGTTAAGGATGCTAAGTACTGGTTAGATCAACCAGGAGCTCCTGTACCTAAGTTAGCTAATGAAAAGCCAAAGCCTGAGACAGTCGATTATGACTCACTCATCGCTTCATGGAAATAAATTACTAACTAAATAAAACATCAAATGGCTGGTCGACTCGAAAGAGTCGGCCAGCCATTTGTTTTGTTTAAAGAATCCCCTGCGACATAGAAATCATCTGCCACACCGTTGTTCTCATACGTCGTGGTTGCTTGAGCACTGTGGCAATAGCAAAAGCAATATCTGTTGACTTCAAATATCCAGAACGCGCAGCATCACTTAACTCTCTGCCATCGCCGACCGCAAAATTTGTCTCTGTCGCAGCCGGTGCAATCAAAGTCACGCGAACCCCATCTTCACGCAGTTCATCATCTAACCCAATAGCAAGTCCGACTTGGCCATGTTTTGTTGCCGCATAGACCGCTTGGTTCTTCTTTGATCTATAACTAGAAACAGATGCCACGATTAAAATATCTCCGCCACCATTTTTCTTTAAATGAGGAACTGCAGCCCTAACTGTCCAAATAGTTCCCTGCAGATTTGTCTCCATCATTTCATTTAGACGTTCATCGCTGTAATCTAAAATCCCGCCATACAAACCAATACCCGCATTTGCAACCAATGAATCAATACGACCAAAAGTTTTAACTGCGAGCTCCATCAACGCCGCACAATCCCCCGGCTTTCTGATGTCACACACCCCAGCAACTGCCGATCCCGAAGAGGATGAAACCAAGTCATCCAGCGATGACACATCACGGGAGCCCAGCACCACGCGAGCGCCCCGAGCCAGCAAATCCTTAGCCGTTGCCAGGCCAATCCCTGAAGATGCCCCGGTAATAACGACCACAGAGCCCTTGAGATCTCTTTTTTCACTCATTGGCCCAGCATAAGCACAAAGAGGCCTTAAATAATTCGAACATATGTTTGAATATTTTGCAATTCTGTGCCACCCTTTACCCATGAGCACAAAGAAACCAACAAAAGTATCCGAACTGCCAGATGGCCCAGCAGGTGCCCACGGCCTGACCCCACGCCAGCTAAAGATCCTCACCGCCATCAAAGAAGCGGTCGATACCAATGGCTATCCCCCAAGCATGCGCGAGATCGGCACACAAGCAGGTCTTTCATCCCCGGCTTCCGTTAAGTACCAACTAGAAGAGTTAGAGAAAAAAGGCTTCATCCGCCGCGACCCAACTCGTGGTCGAGCACTTGAAGTATTGCTCCCTGGAGAGGCAGACAACGTCGCCCCAGTAGATAAAACAAAATACATCCCATTAGTAGGTCGTATTGCAGCAGGTGGTCCAATTACAGCAGAGCAAGAAATCGAAGAGACATTTCCTCTTCCAGAATCCCTCGTTGGTTCAGGAGACCTGTTCATGCTTAAAGTTGTTGGTGAATCAATGATTGAAGCAGCAATATGCGATGGAGACTTCGTAGTCATCCGCTCACAAAAGGATTGCAATAACGGAGAAATAGTCGCCGCCATGATCGATGGAGAAGCCACAGTTAAAACCTTCTCCCGCAAAAACGGTCACATCTGGCTACTGCCCGCAAATCCTGACTTTGAACCAATCAATGGTGATAACTGCGAGATCCTGGGCAAGGTAACTGCTGTGATGCGGAGTGTTAGGTAAAACTCTAAAGACTCAGGTGTCCGTTAACTCTTAATTACCGGGTTTCCACTCTCGCCCTCAAATGCGTTTCTAACAAGTAGTGCAAGAAATAGGCATTAAATCCGTCATTCATGACTTTCACAGGAGCTTTCCATCCACAACTACAGGTTAAGTAAAAGGTGCGGAATGCTTGGAATTCCTCCCAGTGAAATCCAACCCAGTGTTCCTTAGTGCGCACGTGAAGCTTTCCTGAGTTCTGATCTAGAACCTTTCCAATGACAATCAATGCATTCATATTTAGGCATGTCATCAAAGATGCAGCAGCCGCCGAGTGAGTAGATGGCGTAATCAGGTTCGCCCATGGGCATCCCGTAAAGGATTATGCGTATGGCTGTTTCCGAGAGGCACTCTGGACAACGTTTGGTGGTCATAGATAAAAGATAGATCGAGGCACTGACAGCGAGTCCTAAGTTCTGTCAGTCCCCCAAGTTAGGTTTAAGGCATGACTGAGACACCTTCAAATAAGTTCATTGCTTTCGTTGCCATTGTTGCTACTCCTTTTGCTCTGGGAGCGTTCTTGTTGGCGTGGGCGCCTGCTCAGCAATTTAGTAATACTGATCCAAGAAAAGATGGTTATGTGCAACCGCGAAGCGTGAGTGATCTGGTGGAAAAGACTCAAGCGTCAACTGTGACAGTCTTTTGTGAACCAAATAAGAAGGATGGCGTTTTAGGTACTGCCTGGGCAATTGATTTGCCCAATGGCGTGGAAGAGGAATATCCAACAACTTTGATTACAAATCATCACGTTATTGAGGACTGTATTGGTTTAGAGGGAACTCTTACTGTGGCACTTTTGTTTAAAGATGAAGTAAAAGCAAGAATCGTAAAGTGGGATAAAGAAAATGACCTGGCTGTGCTTGCAGCAGATCTAGAGATTGAACCACTGGAGCTTTCAGAATTTGACCCATGGCCAGGTTATTGGACTATGGCTCTGGGTAGTGCAGATGGATATGAAGGATCTGTGGCCTTTGGAAGTATCTTAAACGCAACGGATTTTGAACTATTGCTGACAACTAATTTATCCCACGGAAATAGTGGTGGTCCACTGGTTGATAATGAAGGACGAGTAATTGGCGTTGTTACCTGGAGATCAAAGACTGAGCAATACAACGGGGCTATGTCTCTTAATGCGATGTGTGCAGAGATACTTGAATGTGACGGAGAGTTTTACTGGGAGCGAGATAACTAATGGTTGTGGGGAATCTGTGTCCCAACCTATGCGCGCTGGAAGTTAGTTGTTCCAGCCAGCGCACTTGATTAAATAAGTTCTATTCATCAAACAATCGGTGCGGCTGGTTCTTCCTCGCCTTGCTCCGCCACGACAGTTGCTGCGTTGATTCCCCAGGAGTCAGTGGTTTTTTCCAGTGCATACATCATTGGGTATTGCTGGCCAGATGCGGCCGTGAGTGCAACATCGAAGATGTAGTTTTCGCCTTCTTTGACACATGGACCAACACTGTATGAGCGTGCGTCTAAAAGAAATCCGTAGTTAGCGGTGATGATTTCAATGAATTCTTCTAAAGAGCGAGCGGATTGAAAGGATTGTGATGCAAAGCCATAAGCGCTTTGGAAATCTTGCTTACCAAAGGCAGCTAGTTGTCCTTTGATCCATGCGGCGGCGCCATCAACCTCATCTTGAGAACAAGTTGATTGTGGTGTGGTGGGCTCTTGTGTGAGCTGTTCATTGGTATTAGATGATGAGCAACCCAGGAGTAAAAGAGATAAGGCCACTGCAAGTGCAGTCGTTGCTGTGATTCTTACTTTGCCCATGTTTTTTAGTACTCCCCTTAGGTCAGAAAGATACAAGAGGGAAGTTAAATGCGCAGGAGAAAAGAAAGTTTCAGGCGTAGGATTTGCACATGGAATGGATTATCAGCGCAGTGGCACTCATGGTGATTCTCTACTTTGTTAAAGATGGATCAAGTAAGAGAAAGTAAGGCTCTAGACTCCCCCTATGAAGCTCATCGGTTCCGTCATTGGGATTGCATTGGTGCTGGTCTATGCCGTGGGTTCTGGGATGTTGGTTAACACACGAGATGGTTGGTACGGCGAGTTAAATAAACCGTCGTGGCAGCCACCGGCTTATGTGCCGGGATTGATATGGCCATATTGCTTTGTTGTATTAGGTATTGCAGCAGTTCTTGTTTCTAATCGTTTAAGTGCTCTGGCTACTTCTCTATACCTGGCGATCTTTGCTGTGACTGTGGCTGCAGCCCTTACGTGGGCATACCAGTTCTTTCGCCCACATAACTTAGAGGCATCTGCCATCGCATTAACTATTTTGTCGGCGTTAACGATTGTGTTAATCATTATTGCAGCGCGTGCATCGTGGCCAGTTGCAATTGCATTAGTGGTCTATCAATTGTGGATTATGACTGCCACTGCACTGAGTTGGGCATACGTAAGGTTGAATTAGTAACTCTGTGTAACTTAAATAATTAGTATCATTGATCCCGCTACACTTCCCATAGTCAAAAGGTTGCTCTATCTGCACACAATAAAAGTAGCCCTGCGCGACGAACCGCAGGGCTACTTCATGTGCGTACCACTGGTAGGATTCGAACCTACGACCATCCTTTCCGTCAAGAAGGTGCTCTATCCGCTGAGCTACAGCGGTACGCAATTTGGAATTTAGATTGATTGCATACCGCGAAAATAAATTAGCTACTTAGCTGTGGATAAGAATTAAAGCGTGGCCATCTTTTCAACAACTGCTTTAGCCGAAGGATTAGTCATTGCGGTGCCATCTGAAAAAACCAGCGTGGGAACTGTGCGATTGCCACCATTTACTTTTTCAACAATTTCGGCAGTTCCTGGTACTTCTTCTATGTTGATCTCTTCAAAGCTGACACCTAGATCTGCCAGTTGAGATTTCAGGCGCTTGCAATAGCCACACCAGCTAGTTGAATACATGACAAATGACATCTCTTATTTACCCTCATCCTGTGCTCTAGTTAAGCGCTGGGAGATAAAGACTGGGATCAGTGAAATCAGGATGACAACTGTTGCAACGACGTTGACAACACTTGCATTATTAGGTCTAGACATCTCTTTAAGGATCCAAAGTGGCAATGTGTCCACCCCTGGTGGGGCTGTGAAGATTGTTACGACTACTTCATCAAAACTTAAGGCAAATGCAAGTAGTGCACCTGCCACAAATGCAGTTCTAAATTGAGGGAAAGTAACTAACCTAAATGTTTGCCACAGGCCTGCGCCTAGATCTGCTGAGGCTTCTTGCAGTGATGGATTCATGCGCTTGAGGCGTGCAAATACGTTGTTAAAGACCATGACGATGCAAAATGTGGCGTGGGCGACGATCATGCCGAAGTAGCCAATATTAAAACCTGCTGGAGATAAGAAAGAGTTGTAGGTATTGCTAAAGGCAACGCCTGTGACAACGCCAGGTAAGGCGATGGGAAGAACAACTAAGAGATTAACTGTGCCCTTACCAAAGAAGTCATAGCCTTTAAGGGCAAAGGCAACCAGGGTGCCCAAGATGGCTGCGATGATGGTCGAGCCTGTTGCAACGATAATTGAGTTAAGAAGTGCGGTGCGAATTGGTTGATAGGTGGCGGCAAATTCCCACCATTTAAATGAGAAGGTTGCAATGGGCCAACTAGAGATATTTGACTGATTAAATGAGTTTAAAATCAGTACCAGTAGTGGCACATACATAAAGATAAGAACGAATGTGACAAGGGCAATCAGGATTATTCTGCTCGTTCTAGAAAGTCTTAACATCGCTACATCCGCTCCAGCGAACCTGTGCGACGAGCGACCATGAGATAGATAACGACAAATGCGATGGGCACCATTGAAAATGCTGCTGCAACTGGTGGATTGAGATTGATGTTGGAGGCAATGATCGAGCCAATCATCTGTGTGGAGCCACCGGTGAATTTAGCTACGAGGTAATCTCCCAGGCTTAAAGAAAATGTAAAGACTGAGCCTGCAATTATTGCAGGCACAATGAGTGGCAAAACGATGCGATAGATAGTGCTCATTCCCTTAGCGCCCATATCACTTGAGGCATCAAAGAGATTAGGCGGGATTTGGCGGATCGCTGTGAAGACAGGAAGAGCCATATAAGGAAACCAAAGATAGGTAAGCGTTAAAATAACAATGGGAATAGAAAATGTGGGACCTGATATTCCAATGGGAGCAAGTGCCCAGTTAAAAAAACCTTCTTCGGTGAAGACCAAGCGCATTGCAATGATCTTGACTAAATAGCCTGCCCAGAGCGGCAATGTAATTGCAACAGCCAGTGCATTACGCACCCACGGACGAGCAATCTTTGCCATGTAGATACCCAGTGGAACAGCGAACACAACTGATACGCCGGTGACAGCCAGTGCGATTAATAGAGTTCTAATCGAGGTTGAGATGTATGCCGGGACTGTGACAATTGATATGAAGTTCTCCAGCGTAAAGCCAGGAATCACCTTTGAGGTAAAGGGATCAACAAACCAAAAAGCAGTTATTAATAATAGAAATAGCGAGAAGATATAGACGCCCACGATCCACACCATTGGCAGGGCGATCAGGCCGGTCAGTCTTAACTTGGCGCGCTTATAAAAATACGCAGAGACCGGCCTAGTGCCGCCCTTTGTTGTAATTGCGCTCATCTCTACCTAACTTTTTTTGATGCTTGATGTGTACTAATTGGTGAGTATTGGATAAAGAGTGAGGGGATTTATTTTAAAAATCCCCTCACTCTTTATCTACCTCTTTTGCCTAGTGACTAACCTTTTATGGTTGCCCAGGCATTAGTCCATTCCTGGAAGCTGGTGCACTTAACGTCCTTGCGACCATCAACACAGGTTTCAATTGGAGTTGTCCAAGGCGAGATCTTCGTCCAGAACGCTTCGTCTTCAGCAGCAAACTCATCGCAGTGAGCTTGTGTTTCAGCACTTGTTGCACAGAATGCAGTATTTGCTGGTGCCATACCGAAGTTCATAGCAATTGCGCCATTAACTGATGCTGTGCTTGTGTAATCCATCCAAGCGTATGCACAGTTAACGTTCTTTGTCTTTGAGCTAACCAACCATGAGTCATACCAACCAGTTGAACCTTCAATTGGAAGTGTGGTCTTTAGGTTTGGCTTTGCCGCAAACTTGCGAAGGATTTCCCATGATGTGCCGACAACTGTGTTGCCGCCAGCGAAGGAAGTAATCTGCGCTACTGCATCTGACCAGTACTCGCCGATAATTGTGTTCTGTTGCTTGAGCAATGCAATTGCTGCATCAAGTTGTGCTTGATCTAGAGCATATGGATTCTGAATTCCTAGCTCTGGCTTGTGATACTTCAAGTACACAGCAGCATCTGCGATGTAGATAGGAGCGTCATAGGCTGTGATCTTGCCCTTGTATGGGCTATTTGTCTCCCAGACAACATCCCAGCTAGCAGGTGCTCCCTTTGTTACATCATCGTTGTACTGAAGCAGGTTTGCACCGCGACCGATTGGGACACCGTATGGCTTGCCATTTACTGTGTCATAGATGTTATTGCGCATACCTGCTGCAATTTCATCGCTGAAATTTGGAATTAATTCAACATTAAGTGGCTGAACATCTCCGCCTACGATCAAACGTAGCGCAGCGTCACCGGATGCTGACACGATGTCATATTGACCTGTGCGCATCAAAGTAACCATTTCATCACTTGTTCCAGCTGTACGTGACTTAACAATGCAACCGGTATCTGCTTCGAACTTATCGGTCCACTTAGGATCGACAAATCCTGCCCAGTTAACAATGTTTACTTCACCTTCAAATTCACCCATTGATTCGTGCATTGGGATATCTGGTACTTCAATCTTCACGCCGGCTGAATCACTTGATGAGCAACCAGAAAGAAGAAGAACCGATACTGCCAGCAGGCTAAATGCCGAGAGCTTCTTACCTTTCATTTAACGTCCTTTCGCATGACTATTTTTAGTCATTTTAGGTATTAGGTGGGTATGACTGCCGAGTGGTCGCTTTTCCAAACGGCACCGACCCGATCGCCAGTAACAAATCGGTTGATTTGATCTGGCAATTCTTCATTTAATCTGGTGGCAATTACTCTCTGCCCAGATTGTGTTTGGATTAAATAGATTGTGGTTGCCCCGATATATGAGGCCTCAATAATTGTTCCGACTACGCCGCGCTCATTAGCCTGTGGCTTGGTATCTGGGGGTACTAATTTAATTCGCTCAGGCCTGATATTTACCATCACCTGGCTACCAAAAATCTCCTGCGCATCCTGACCTGAAAAAATATTTGAAACTCCTAAGAAGCTAGCAACAAATTTGGTCTGTGGTCTCTCATAGACCTCTTGTGGAGTGCCGATCTGCTCGATTGAGCCTGCGTTAAAGACTGCAATGCGATCACTCATGCGCATTGCTTCTTCTTGATCGTGAGTCACAAAGATAAAAGTAATTCCGGCTTCGCGTTGGATGCGCTTTAACTCAACCTGCATCTCTTCGCGCAACTGCTTATCTAGTGCGCCAAGTGGTTCATCTAGAAGCAATACCTTTGGTCTAAGAACGAGCGCTCTTGCCAGAGCAATTCTTTGGCGCTGACCACCTGATAGTTGGTGTGGCAAACGCTTTGAAAGGTGAGAGAGCTTTACTGAATCAATTGCTTCAAGTGCTTGCTTTGCGCGTTCTGCCTTTGGCACTTTTCTTGTGCGAAGTCCGTACTCCACATTTTCTTGAATGCTCATGTGTGGAAAAAGAGCGTAATCTTGGAAAACTGTATTTACTGGGCGATCAAATGGCGCCAGCGCTGTCACATCTTGAGACTCAATTGAAATTGCACCTGAGCTCGCACTTTCAAAACCTGCAATTAATCTGAGAACAGTTGTCTTACCTGAACCAGAAGGACCAAGCATTGAGAAGAATTCACCGGCGTGAACATCTAAATCTAAATTAGCAACTGCGTGAACATCATCAAAGAACTTATTGACGCCACGAAGTGAGACAAAGCCTGCGCTCAAGACCTAAATCCCCTCACCCGTCAAAAACATTTTGGGTGAGCATATGGCACCGCTGCGCCGTTTTCTAGAAAAAGGGCCCTTAGGCCTCGAAGTCGCCGCCGCGTCCTGTGATCTTTTTCTTGCTCCTTGCTGGTCGCTCGTAGGCGATCAGCAAGGCAACAAGAATGGCGGCAAAGGCACCAAAGGCTATGAACTTTTCCATCTAATTACTTAGAGAACTGCCCAGACAACGAGTGCGAAGATTGCAAGGCCCAGGCCAACGATTGCAATGGCAGTAAGGGATAGAAGTTCACGTGATCCTGAGATTGTCTTAGCAAGCTTGGATGACTTATCAATTTTCTTAAGGTCAACAATTAAGGACTCTGCTTCGCGGATTGCTGCGTATTGAGAAATAATTGCAAGAATTCCTGTGGCTGCTGCAACACCAATTGTTAAGTACTTGGTGGCATCTGTTGCCATTTCAAACTTGCCGTATGCGGCTAATACAAAAACAGCGATGAGCATAAGAGTTGGTGCGATTTGAGCATGAATAATCTGTGAACGCTTTGTGTTCCAGAGTTCTAATAGGTCCTTCTCGTTCATCTTCTCTCCCCTTGATATATGGACTTGATATATGGACTTCTTGTAGTCCTTGGGGCAATTTTATGGGCGAACGCTGAACATTGCATGTCCAAAGGTGAAATGTCTGGCCAACTACTTACCCGCTTTGCACTTTTCCGAGCAATACTTCACGTTTTCCCAGTCGCGAGCCCACTTCTTGCGCCATTCAAAGGCCAAGTTGCAACGCTGGCAGATCTTGGGGGCAAACCCGTTTTTAGTTTTAGCAATCATGAGTTAAAGGGTAATGCAGTTCTCGCAAAGTTACTCTGTGTAATTTATTTCTGTGTTGCAATAAAAAAGTAGCCCTGCGCGACGAACTGCAGGGCTACTTCATGTGCGCACCGCTGGTAGGATTCGAACCTACGACCAGCCACTTAGTCAAAATGGTGCTCTATCCGCTGAGCTACAGCGGTACGCAATTTGGAATCTAGATTGATTGCGTACCGCGAAAATAAATAAGTTGCTTATCTGTGTATAACTAATTGCCTTTGCTGGCGCGATAACTCTTCCACGCACCTGTGCTCCATAGCGCCCATATAACTAGTAAAGGTTGAAAGAGTAAGCGGGTGGCGCGTGCTTGATCGGTGTCTAGTCCAAATGCATCTGTGCCATTGAGGTATTGAGAGATATTGCCAGGAAAGATTGCTATAAAAAATAGTGCAACTATCCAGCCGATGCGGGTGCGGTATTTAAACAAAAAGATGAGTGAGAGTCCAAGAACAATTTCAACTACCCCGGATGCGATAACAACAAAGTCTGCTTGGCTGGCCAAGATGGTGGGTACTTGTGCTTGAAACTCTGTGCGACTAGTTGTTAAGTGAGTAATGCCTGCATAGGTAAGGGCTGCGCCTAAGAGAAGTTGTGCACTTCTTTGAAGCAGTTGCATCAAGACAAGTGAAGGTAGGAAAGGTTAGTTATTTTTTAGAAAGTCAGCAGCAGGTTCAAAGCCATTGGCTTCAAGCTTGGCAGCGATATCTGCCTTAACTGCGGCAACAACTTTGTGCGTGCCATTGCAATTCTTCTCAGGATCTGTTGAGTATCCGCAACCGCAAGCGCCCATGGTATTTCTCCTTCGTGTTGTAGTTTCCTCTAGAGCCAAATCTTATTGGCTCATTGCAATTCTGGCTTTCTGACATCGCCTCAAGTGCGAAATTTGTCGTTTTTTACTTCTTTGTCTGGCGCCAATGAAATATATACATCGGCGTTGCAACAGCAATAGTTATAAATGAGGTGAAAATACTCTTAATGGCTCGTATCTGATTATTTCTCTCTTGCTGCTCCAATAAGGCAGGCGATGGCGAATTCTCAGGGGTTGCATACGCATCTATAAACGCTGGATCAGGAAAGACTGTATTCATAATTGCATTAATGAGAGAGACAGTTGAAAAGAGAACCACAAGCAAGGTGATCAGGCATACCGCATAGAGATAGAGCGAACGCCAATCAATTCGATCATTGCGTGATTGCACCGCAGGGGCTTTAGCAGATTTCTTAGCAACGGCCATCGTTATCTCCCTATGTTTTCGATACTCAGATAGTAACTTGCCGGCAGGTTATCCACCATCGTTTGGGTGAGGTTGCGCTATCCGATGAGCTAATTAAAGTTAGGCTTGGGCATGAGCTTTTTTCGATATAACGATCCGTTGCAGCAATTTCTTGGCGCAATAATTGCGGCTCTGATTTTCCTTGCAATTCTTAAATGGGCGTTTTCCTCTAATCAAAAGATGATTGTGTTGCCTGTAAGTGCTGGTAAAAAGGATCAATATGGGTTGTTGATTCCTATTGAATCAGCCGAGGTTAAGTTAGATATCGCTTCTGCTCAAAAACTATTGGCAGATTCTAAGATCAAAGCCACGGTGACAGATACTTATGATGGCGAGCAATTAATGGTCTTTGAAAAAGATTATCAAAAGGCTATGCGCGTATTAGGAGTTAATCCGGATCAAGTGTGAGAGCAGTTTTACCGGCCAGGTATTTCTGTGACTAGCAATCCATTTGTAACCAAAATGGGATAGTGGACCAAGACCAGAGATTGTGGCTGCCAAAAATTTGTTTCCCCGTGCTTTAAGTAGAAACGCAACTGCTTGTGCTCCGCTTAGGCGAAGTTGCTCATGGAGTGCAAATACTTCTTTAGAGCACTGCTCTTTACTCAGATTCAAGCGTGCTAAATCTGTAGTGTGAAAATCAAGGGCAGTTATTGCTAGTTTTTTACTTACCCAATTAATTGAGTTTTTACATAACTCGCATTGCCCATCATAAACAACAATTATCTCGCTCATGTGTGAGCCGCTGCACATCTTTTCACTCTAAAAGTTTAACTCACATATTCACAGAAAGTTGTTTATACTTAAGAAGTCAGAATGGAGATAAATCAGTGCAACCAAATAAGTTAAGTGCGCTTAAGGAATTTGATGTAAAACTCATTGGATTCTTGAATCGCGTCAGCCTGCCTGCACTTCAAATCTCACTTGGAATCATTTTTATTTGGTACGGAGCGCTTAAGATTTTCGGTGATAGCCCGGCAAATGATCTGATTACAAAGACTATTTATTGGTTTGATCCGGCCATATTTATCCCAGTCTTAGGTGTGTGGGAGATGGCAATTGGGTTGTGTCTGCTTGTTCCATCTTTTTTTCGAGTCGGACTCTTTCTGTTGGCACTGCAAATGCCAGGAACTTTCTTGCCTTTAATTTTACTTCCTGAAGTTTGTTTTCAATCTGTTCCATTTAACTTAACTCTTGAAGGCCAATACATCGTTAAAAACCTAGTTCTAATCGGTGCAGCAATAGTCGTTGGTGGCAGGCTCACTCCATTAGCCAATAAGAAGTTAACTCCTTAAGCAGAGATTTAAAGTTATATGGCGAATAAAGAGTTGAAACGAATTATCTATATCCCCTTTGATCATCTGCATCGTAACTTTGGAGCACTAAAAGAGGCCGACCCAGCACATGATGTGATTGCCTTCGTTGAAAGTGCTCGTATGACAAGCGGGCGCAAGTGGCACACAGAACGACTCTTCTTTCTTATCTCTAGTGCCAGACACTTCGCCCGATCTCTAGAAGAAGAGGGCTTTAGGGTTGACTACATTAAGGCGCCAACAACAATTGATGGACTAAAAGTTATTTCTGACAAACACAAAGGCCTTCCGATCCTCTGCGCAGAACCGAGTTCATTTAGGCAATATGAGGCGCTTAAGAAGTACAAAGTCTCATTTGTTGATAATGATTTCTTTCTGACTCCCCGTCCGCTCTTTAAAGAGTGGGCTGATGGTCAAAAGAATTATCTGATGGAAAATTTCTATAGAAAACAACGTGTTCGTCTCAACGTATTGATGCAGGGTAATGAGCCCGCAGGTGGCTCATGGAATTTTGATAAAGAGAACCGTCTGCCACCACCTAAAAAATATGAAGGCCCCGCATATCTAGAGCATGTGCGAGATGAGATTGATCAACAAGTGGCAAAAGAAATTGGGCACACCCCCACAACAACCTGGGCAACAACTCGTAAAGGTGCGCTCAAGCAATTAGCAAATTTTATTGATAACCACTTTGGCGAATTTGGTCCACTAGAAGATGCGATGACAACAGATAACTGGGCCCTTCATCACTCGCTGCTTTCTCCTTATCTCAACAATGGCCTGCTGCACGCCAGTGAAGTAATTGAGGCAGCAGTTGCTGCCTTTAATTCTGGTCGTATTCCTATTGAATCTGCTGAAGGATTTATTCGACAAATCATTGGCTGGCGCGAATACGTCAACGGAATGTATTGGTATCTAGGCCCTGATTACAGAAACAACAATGAGTTTCACGCTAACCGCACACTCTTGCCACTATTTTCTGATCCTAATAAAACCCAGATGAATTGCATAAAGCAAACGGTGACTGACATTAATGAGCGCGCGTGGGTGCACCACATCCCGCGCCTAATGCTTTTGTCTAATCTTGCATTAGTCACCGGCACTAATCCGCAAGAATTTCTTGATTGGATGCGCGAAGTTTTTATTGATGCCTCCGATTGGGTAATGGTTCCAAATGTTATTGGTATGGGACTACATGCAGATGGCGGAGCGATGATGACAAAGCCATATGCAGCAGGGGGTGCATATATTTCTAGAATGTCTAACTATTGCAAGGGATGTGTCTATAACCCCAAGCTGCGAGTTGGAGATGATGCATGTCCATTTACGACGCTCTATTGGGATTTTCTAGATCGTTACAAAGAAGAGTTTGCCAAAAACCATCGCATGAGCCAACAAGTATTTGGACTTAAGCGTCTAAGTGATCTGCCTGAATTAAAGGTGCGTGCGCAGCAAGTGCTTACGGGGCTGGAGCAAGGAAAGATTTAACAGCGCTTTAACTCTGCATTAACGCTTGGATACAGGAGTTTTGTAACCTGTGAATACCCTGTGAATACTTTGATTCCCGCATATTTCAAGGGTGTGTGCAGTGATTTCAAGTTGCCCGTCATTCTGGCCCCACTTAATCTTCCATGGAAGAAAACCCAAACAAAGGAGATAGGTATGAAGCTTGTGCGCCCTGATGCATTTGCTGCAATTGCCGTCGCATTGGCGTTGACACTGTCAGCATGCGGAAGCGATTCAGAAGAGTCAATGGAAACAGCGACAGAAGAAACAAGTGTTGGAACAATCGTTGATGTAGCAATTGGAGCAGGAAACTTCGGAACTCTCGTGGCCGCAGTAACAGCTGCAGATTTGGTTGAAACACTCAGCGGAGCAGGACCATTTACAGTCTTCGCACCAACAGATGAAGCATTTGCGGCGCTGCCTGCAGGTGTTCTAGATGCACTTTTATTGCCAGAGAACAAAGCAACTCTTGCAAAGATTCTTACCTACCACGTTGTTTCTGGACAGGTAATGGCCGCTGATGTAACAGATGGTGATGTTGCAACAGTAGAAGGACAAACAATCAAGCTATCAACAATGGATGGCGTCAGCGTTAATGGTGCCAAAGTTGTTGCAGCAGATGTTGCAGCTTCAAATGGTGTAATTCACGCTATCGATGCAGTAATTCTTCCACCTGATGTCGATGTAGCAAAGTTACTTAAGAAGTAATATTTAAGTAATTACGCAAGTAAAGGCCACCTCAAATCTTGGGGTGGCCTTCACTTTTTCAACAGCTTTGTAGCAAAAATGAAATTGAGAAGAGTTAATCAAGTGCTGCTAACCTTTTTTCTAACTCTGCATAGGCGCTAAGAAATTCAGGGCTAGCAATCTCAGATTTCCAGCGTCCACTCGTTGCAGCCTGTGGAGTGAGCTCTGTTTCAAAGAAAGCGCGCATGGCCGGATCATCTTGTAGGCCAAGAAATGTAAGTAGTGCTTGATAGCTCTGCTCTCGATTGTTGATGGCTAGATCTTCTAACGCAATCGTGATCTGTTGCTTGGCTGGGATTGTGCGCAGTGCGTGGTGTGCATCGATTAGACGCTTTTGAATCCACTCAATTCCTTCTAGCGGCGTAGTTGGTCCCCAATTTTTTGTCAGTAGCGACGCAATCACATCTCGTGGATCTCGAACCATGTTGATGAAAAGCGCGTTAGGAAAGATTTTAAGGATTCGCTCTGCTTGGGCAATATTTAAAGGTGTGGTTTCCACCCAATACTTTTGGCCACGATGTGCCGCTTGGGATGAAATAAAGTTGCGCATGAACCTGCGCGCAGCCCACACTCGATTAATTCGAAGCTCAAAGATCAAAGTGGCAAGAAGTTTTTCTAATTGCTTCTTGGTAATTCCTGACTGTAATCCGCGTCCATGTGGCGGCGGGGCGTCTATATCCCACCAGGTATTCCAGATGCGATCTAAGAACTCAACTTGAATCTTCTTAAACTTCTCGCGTTTTCTCTTGTATCTGCGAAGCCGAGAACGAAGGTCTAGGAGAGCAATTTTCTTTTCAATATCAGGTGTGTCTCGTCCAAAAACTAATTGCAGCAAGCCAGATTTATTAGCCAGAAATTTAATCTCAATCGGAACACTCGTTCTGATGTCTTGATGAAGACCCAACAGATCGCCCACAACAGTTGTGCCGCTGCGCCCCGTACCCCCCACAAAAACAGGCTTCATTACATAAGAGTAAACCGATGAATATCATCTGTGAAACTCTAGAATGCACGTGTGAGCCATAATTTTTCACCAGTCTTTATTGGCGGCTCTGGACGCAGTGGCACGACCGTTACATTAAATATGTTGCAGCGACATCCACAATTTCATGCCAGCCTGCCCCGAGAAATCAAGTTTCTTACCAGTCGACACGGATTGCTCAATCTCATCTATCAACGCCCACTCTCATTGGAAGAAGATCTCCATGGTCTTCGAAACAATCTAGTCACCAGAGTGATGCCGCTACTTGGTAGAAATCAACTGCATTATTTCAGCCAAAAGCTAGATGGACCGTGGTGGAGCGAGGATGGCAAGTCAGGCAATCCGCGCGGTTTGATTCAATCTCTCTCCAAAGACATTGTTGAACAAGCACATCAAAGATTTATGCAATCAGTTAAATCCGACCCGGCCGGTGCTTCACGAGAGTTCTTTTATACGCTTGCCCAGGCCCAGATCAAAAAACCAGAAACTAAATACTTTGGCGATTCAACGCCTGTAAACATGATGCACGCTTATCACATCAAAGAGTTACTTCCGGATGCACGCTTTATCAACGTTATTCGAGATGGTCGAGATGTTGCGCTTTCCATTTCCAAAGAGCATTGGGGGCCAAATGATCCACACGCAGGTCTGTCGTGGTGGGCCAATCGTGTTTTAAAATCTGCCCAAGCGTTGGCAAAGATAGATAGCACTTTTGTGCATGAATTGAGAATTGAAGATCTAGTTGTGCGCAATAGAGATAAGTCCTATGAAAATATCCTGAACTTTTTGCAATTAGAGGATGCTCCTAAATTGCGTCAATACTTTCAAGAGCAGATGAGCACGGAACGACTACACATTGGTCGCTGGCGCAGTGAAGTAAAAGAGCCTGAGCGCTTTGATGCTACATACAGATCTTTGTGCGAAAAGCTTAAGAGCAAAGGTGTTGAAATAAAGGATTTAACTTAGTTTGTAATAATCCTAAATCCATTAATAACAATTACAGCTATTCCCACAAGAATTCCGATCTGCTTTCGTGGCAACTTAACAACGATACGCGCAGCAATGGGCGCCATGATGGAACCACCTAGTGCCAGGCCGCCCACTGCTGCCCAATTAATATCTAGTCGGTTGATATTGATTAGAAATCCAACACTTGCAGCGACGGCAACTATAAATTCGGCTGCGCTGACTGTTCCGATGATCTTTCGTGGCTCTATTGCCGTTGTTGTCATCATCGTTGGCGTAACAATTGGTCCCCATCCCCCGCCACCTGATGCATCGACAAAGCCGCCGGTGAAACCTAGGTATGTGAAATAACGCGGGTTTGTAATTTGTAGCGTTGTTGGTTGCTGAGAAAAGTTGAAAATATTGCGATAGAGCAGCAGAAAGCCTAAGAGCAATAAGAGCGTGGAGATAAATACCTTTGCACTGGATAGATCAATAGATGATAGAAATGTTGCACCCAAGATGGCACCTATTCCACCTGGAATTGCTAGTTGCTTCAGGATTTTCATATCCACATTATTTTCACGCCAGTGAGAAAATCCTGAGACTAACGTTGTTCCTATTTCTGCTGCATGAACGGCCGCAGATGCAACGGCTGCAGATGCACCAAGAGTTAAGAGCAGTGTGGAACTTGTTAATCCAAATCCCATTCCGAGTGTGCCATCAATGAGTTGTGCGATGGAGCCTGCGATTGCAAAGAAGATCCAATTCATAGAATGAACTTTAGTATCTGCTCCGTACTTATCTGTGTATCAACTTCGCCATTTATAGTGATTTCAGGATTTGTTGGTTTTTCATAATCTTGTCCAACACCTGTGAAATTGGGAATCTTTCCTTCGGAAGCTTTTTTATAGAGTCCCTTGGGATCTCGAGAAATGCAGACATCCACAGGTGTATCAACAAATACTTCGATGAAGTCGCCTTCGTTAAATACAGAACGTGCTCTTTGGCGATCAACTTCAAAGGGACTAACGAGTGCGGTGATGACAATGAGACCAGCATCTAACATGAGTTTGCCTACTTCAGAGGTTCTGCGAACATTTTCTGCCCGATCTTCTGCTGTGAAACCTAAGTCCACATTGAGACCCATACGTAAGTTATCGCCATCTAATACATAGGAGTGCATGCCAAGTGCGTGCAATCTTTTCTCTAGAGCATTTGCGATTGTAGATTTTCCAGAACCAGATAAACCTGTCAACCAAATGATTTTGGCTCTTTGATTCTTTGCACTTTCGCGAGCTGACTTATCTACTTCATATGCTTGATATGTAATGTTTTCACCGCGGCGAAGAGCGTGGCGAATCATTCCGGCGCCCACACTTTCAGAAGTAACACGATCAACTAAAATAAAGTTTCCAAATTCTCGCGACTCTTTATAGGGCAGTAGAGCAAGAGGCGCGTTAGTTGCAATTTCAACAACACCGATTTCATTCATGACCAATGTGTTGGCAGGTTTTTCTTCTCCTGTGTTTACATCAATGCTGTGTCGGATTTTTGTCACGATCACTGGAATTTGAGTGGGACCTGAGATCAATAAATATGAGCGGCTATGAATCAGTGCTTCTTCGTTAAGCCAGACAAGGTGTGCGCTAAAGCGGTCACTGCCTGAAATCTCTTCATTTACCGATGCAATTAAATCTCCGCGAGTGATATCTACTTCTGGTTGGAAAACAAGAGTGACGGCGTCGCCCTCATCAGCCTTTTCCACCTTTTTCATATCAGCAACAATGGTTGCAATAGTGGCAACCTGATTACTTGGATGAATGCGAACTTGGTCTCCGACACTCACTTTTCCGCGATGAATCGTGGTGCTGACACCGCGGAAATCTTCTGCTCGAACAATTGATTGCACGCGTGCACGCATTGTGACTTCTTCAGATTTTTTAGGTTGCCACGATTGAATAGATTCAAGCAGGCTCGATCCCGCATACCAAGGCATATTGGTGCTGTGGGCAACAACGTTATCGCCAACAAGTGCGCTCATTGGTATGAAGTCAATGTCAGGTAGATCAAATCGCGACATATGAGAGAGCAGGTCATCTTTAATCGCACTAAACACTTCGTGGCTGTAATTAACTGCATCTAGTTTGTTGATGGCAACTATTACTCGAGATACACCCATCACATTACAGATCATTAGATGGCGAAGAGTTTGGGTGCGAACTCCTTTTGTGGCATCGATGAGCACGATTGCAATATCTGCTCTAGAGGCTGCAACTGCCATGTTTCTGGTGTATTGCTCATGTCCTGGAGCATCAGAAATGATTAACCGTCTGCCATCTAGTAATGACATGGAACGATAAGCAACATCGATTGTGATTCCTTGTTCGCGCTCTGCTTCAAGACCGTCAGTGAGCAAGCTGAAATCAATATCTCCAGCAGCAATTGTTGAACCAGCTCTGCGCACATGTCGCGCCGCACCCACTGTGTCATGAGGAACGCTATCTGTTTCAACTAATAATCTGCCGATCAGTGTGCTCTTTCCATCATCGACACTTCCGCAGGTTAGTAAGCGAAGAACTGAGGTCTGCATTAGAAATACCCCTCGCTCTTCTTTTTCTCCATGGAATCTTCATGTGCGCCATCGATGAGCCGAGTTGCACGCTCACTGAGTTTTACAGCAAAAACTTCTTCTACTACTTCTTCAATCGTCTTCGCCTTCGATTGCACTGCAGCGGTTAATGGATAACAACCCAGAGTTCTAAAACGAACTTCGAGCATCTCAGGTTTTTCGCCAACACCTAGTGGATAGCGATCATCATCGACCATGATGAGTTGGTCTCCACGTGTAACAACTGGGCGCTCTTTGGCAAAGTAGAGAGGGTTAACTTCGATTTTTTCCTGCGCGATATAGCGCCAGACATCTAATTCAGTCCAATCAGAGATTGGAAATACGCGCATGCTCTGCCCCGGTGCTAACCGAGTGTTATATGTGCGCCACATTTCTGGGCGTTGATTACGTGGATTCCAGCGGTGTCCTTCATCTCGCAGACTAAAGACTCTCTCTTTCGCCCGAGATTTTTCTTCATCGCGTCTTGATCCACCAATAGCAGCATCTATTTGGTGATCATCTAGTGCTTGTCGAAGCGCAACAGTTTTCATAATTCTGGTGTATTCAGAAATACCTGTTGTAAATGGATTTACACCTGAATCAACGCCTTCTTTATTTGTATTAACAATCAGAGATAGGTTGTTATCGGCAACGACTTTGTCTCTAAAAGTAATCATTTCTTTAAACTTCCACGTTGTGTCTATGTGGAGTAATTGGAAAGGAATGGGGGCGGGATAAAAGGCTTTCTTGGCAAGATGTAAGAGCACCGATGAGTCTTTACCAATTGAATACATCAAGACTGGTTTGCGAAATGAAGCGGCTGTCTCGCGCAGAATCTCTATGGATTCATTTTCAAGTGCCTTGAGTATCTCCGTATTTACGCGCACCTTGGCATATTACTACTACTTATTTAGAGGACCGAGTAAATATCCTGCCAAACGGCTGGCTGGTTGCCCTGATCCTCCATGCTGACCTTTAAATGCTGCAGTGCCATCTGTTCCACACAAAGAAGTAATTGCTCCTGCCCCACCAGGATGTGAAGAGATCCAATTTGTTAGGTCATACACCTTTGAATCAATAGCACTCCAACATTTTTGTGCGCTGTTATTAGCTTTGACTTGTTCCATGGTGTATCCAGCAATGGTGGGAGTTGGTGTTGCAGATACAACTGGTGTGGGCGTTACTTGCCCGCGCAATACATCGCCTTGCACTCCTTCTCTATCGCCTACTCCAATTGTCACAGCAGCTTTAGTCCGTGATGTGATCACAAAACTATATGTGCCCTCTTTCGCAGTAGATGTGTATCTAGCAAGATAGAGATAATTTGTTGAGCTATATGGTTCAAAGAACTTTGTACGCTCGCTAATTTTTAGTGATGTGCTTGCACCCAGAGGGTCAGTAATTACTACAGTCGGTAGCTGTGAACTCTTTAATTTGTTTTCAGGCTTTTTATCAATGATGAGTAATTGAACAGAGAGTTGATCCCCTGCTTTAAATCCGGCACGAAAAGCTTTTTTCTCACCTGGTTTAGTAAATGAAGCACGCACCGCAAAAGAAACTGTGCCATCTACTAATAGTGGTCCCTTAGCCGCACTGGTATCTGAGTTAAGCAACACAACTGGTTGGTGCGCATTGGCAGGATACGAGGGCAAAACAAATGCCCCCAGGAGTGCGATGGCGATGGCCGTGCGTTTCATAGAAGAAAAATACAAGGAGGTTGAAGTTGGCGCACTACGAATATTCTGAGAATTGGATGTGAAATATGGGCTTAGAGCTTTTCCACCTTGATGACATCGCCAAAGGTGCCTGATTCAACCACGCTGATCTTGTATCCATTATTAATAGTGCTCTCACCCAGCTTTAGGGGCGCCGATGCCATGAATAATTCATTTCTTTCAATGGGCCTACCTATCGGAAGAGATAACTTCATTCCCAAGCCATGGCCTTCTAGAGTTACATCAATTTCATAGGCGATAACACCTTGAGATTCCAGTGGATGTTTATAGAACAAGCCCCCTGGACGCAAGGATTCAATGACAACTATTTTTGTTGAAGAGATAGGGATAACTACGGCCTTGCTCTCCTGTGTCTGCACAGTAGATGGCGCTATCCAATGTGTGGAAGTTGCACTCTCAGTTTTGCATTGAATTTGTGATTCACGCATGAAACTAAGGCGCACTTTCTCCCACGTTGTCAGATCGCCACCCCAGGGAGTCATCAAAGTCAGATGACCCATTCCGTATTCGGTAGTCAGATCTTTTTTAGTATCGCCGTAGTGATCATCAAATCCAATTCCTGCGTGCATTATTTCGTGAACCCACCAGAAGGGATGTCCCAGTAATGAATACCTATTCAACGATGGACTCTTTCCAAATGCAGGAAACTCTGTCATCACATTTGTGACTCGACCTTCCTTGGTTTCTAGCGCACCGATTGCTGCTTGAGAGAAGACATATGACTCGGTGCCAGGTGGTGGAACAATTATTGCCAGATTGGCGCCTGTGAAATCAATAAGAGGATCAACTGCTGCGACTAAATCCTTATTAAATTTCACATGCGATGGTGTATTCCAATTGTTGTGATGCACAAGTTGATAACTGCCTATGGTGGTATCTAGTTTCATGTATGAATTAGGAATGCGAAGGGTGACATTGGATCCGAAGTCACTGGAGTATTCAATCCAGTTGCGGAAGAAATCTAGAAATATTTTGTAGTCTGCTGCCGGTGTGCCAGTTGGCTTTGCGCTATCACTTGAATAAATAGGAATGAATTGAATGACGGTATTAGGTGATGGATGCTTTATTTTCGCGTTGTATTCATTTCGACCAGGTTCAGCGGTTGTATATCCCAAGTTGGTTCTCAGGTTACTTGGCGTGGTTAATTTGCAGGGTTCGAAGTTGCTAAATTTAGAAGCAGAATCAAAGGGCTTTGTGGGACGTTTGCTACCAAGTGAGTACTTGCCGAGCTGAAGCTGGCCTGCGCAACGGGTGAAGTCGTAGAAATAAGTTTGCAGTTCGGCTAATTCGGAAGGAATATTTCGGTCCATGTCACATGGTCCAAAGAAGAGAGTCTTATACCCATCATCTGTTGAGTAAGTCTTAGAAAAATCAACACGTTGAGTACTTGGTTTTTGTGCAACAACTCCGAGTTTTTTCCACACAAGCTTCTTGCCAGATTTAAGGCATGTGAATTTATAGCCGTTGACATTCTGTGTTTGATTTATTTTGCTACATACTGCGCCGGCTTTAGGAGCGGCGGCGTTGACGGGAATTGGCAAAAGCAAGAATGAGAGCGCCGTGAATACAGCAATGATTTTGCGCATGGGCTTAGTTTTTACCTTATGCCTGCTTATTACAAGGGTGAGGTTAGAGTTAGCCATGGCCATTGTTGCAATTGATCAAGGCACTTCAGGCACCAAGGCCCTTGTTATTGGTGATTCTGGTGAAGTACTCAGCCGTGGTTATGCACCCCTTGAATTACAACACGGAGCACCTGGTGTCAGTGAGTGCACGGCAGATAATTTGTGGCAATCAATAGTTATTGCGATAAAGCAAGCACTCGCAGGCAGCACAGAAAAAATCACTGCAGTGGGTTTAGCTAATCAAGGTGAATCAATCTTGGCTTGGGATAAGAGCAATGGTGATGCGCTTTCACAAGTCATTATTTGGCAAGATTCACGGTCGGCATCTTTATGTGATGAGCGAAGCGCTCACTCTGCATTTGTTTTATCTAGAAGTGGATTAACAATTGATCCCTACTTTGTTGCGCCCAAGATGGTGTGGCTACGAGAGCGTGTGAAAACAGGAGTTATTACAACAACTGATACGTGGATTATTGCTAAGTTAACTGGCAAGTTTGTAACAGATGTTTCAACCGCTTCTCGCACACTGCTCTTTGATTTACACACGCGCTCCTGGAGTACTGAGTTGGCAGATATCTGGGGTTTAGATGTGGGCGACTTTCCAGAATTAATCAATAACGATGCTGTGATCGGCGAAATCTGTCATCCAGATCTAGAACAGCTGCGCGGTGTTGTCTTAGCGGGTGCGATGGTGGATCAACCCGCTGCGTTGTTGGCTGAGAATTGTTTTAACGTGGGGCAAGCCAAGTGCACATACGGCACCGGTGCATTTTTGCTTACCAATATTGGCGCTGTGCCAAAGATTTCCAAGCACGGGCTTGCAACATCTCTTGCGTGGAACATTCGCGGGCAATCCGCCTATTACTTAGATGGCCAGGTTTTTACGGCAGCAACTGCTGTGCAGTGGTTAATTGATAATGAATTATTGGATTCAGCCGAAGCAATTGATTCATTGCCAGATGCGGGTGGCGTGATGGCAGCTCCTGGATTTGCAGGCTATGGCGCACCGCTGTGGAAACCACGTGCAACTGCGAGCATTGCAGGATTAACACTGAGCCATGGCAAAGGTGAAATAGCGCGCGCAATGGTCGATGGAATTGCTGCCCAAGTCGCAGATTTATTAGGAGCAATTGCCGCAGATGGCGTGAGCGTCACGCACCTGCGTGTAGATGGCGGATTAACGCAATCACACACATTGATGCAGATGCAGGCAGATCTTGCGCAAGTAGAAATCGAGGTCTATCCGCATCCAGATGCAACTTCCATTGGAGTTGGTAATCTTGCGACAATGGCCACACAAAGCGCACTGAACCTAGGAGATTTCGCATCTTCCTGGAAACCAGCCCATACATATTCACCTGCGTGGAGTACCGATCGCGCGCAGAGTTATCTTTCCAAGTGGCGCACACTTCCTGCAACTGCACTGGAATCCGCGCATGAGTAATAAAACTTATGACGTTGCAATCATCGGCGCCGGAGTTGTTGGCGCAGCAATTGCTCGCGAATTATCCAAACACGATCTCTCCATTGCATTAATCGATGCCGCATCTGATGTTGGAGATGGCACATCAAAGGCGAACACTGCAATTTTGCACACTGGCTTTGACATGGTTCCGGGTTCACTTGAATCCAGGCTCGTGGCACGTGGTTATCACTTGCTGCGTGATTATGCCCGCGAAGTCGGAATCGCAGTGGAAGAACTTGGGGCATTACTGGTTGCATGGAGTGAAGAAGAGCTAGCTAACTTGCCAAAGCTACAAGCAAAGGCTGTTGAAAATGGTTATAAAGATTCAGTAATCATCAGCGCTGCCGATGTTTACGCACGCGAAGCGCACCTAGGTAAAGGCGCACTCGGTGCGCTCTTTGTGCCAGGTGAATGGATTATCGATCCGTGGACACCGATTGTTGCCTTTGCAACGCAAGCAAAACTCTCTGGTGCGCAGATACGCCTTAACACAAAGGTCACAGGCGTCAGCGTTGGCGACACACATACCTTGCATACAAGCGATGGTGATATCACGGCGCGATATGTGATTAACGCTGCTGGTTTATTTAGCGATGAGATAGATGGTGTATTTGGAATTAAAGACTTCACAGTTGTTGCTCGCCGCGGAGAATTAATGGTCTTTGATAAGTTATCTCGCACGCTTATCTCTCACATTATTTTGCCTGTGCCATCTTCTATGGGCAAAGGTGTGCTGGTTTCCCCCACAGTCTTTGGAAACATCATGCTTGGGCCAACTGCGCAGAATTTAGATGATAAGAGCGCATCTGGTTCAAGTGAAGATGGTCTGAAATTCTTGCGCGAAAAGGGCAGCAAAATTGCTCCAGAGTTATTAGATGAAGAGATCACCGCAATTTACGCCGGCCTTCGCGCCTCAACTGAACACTCAGACTTTCAAATACGCGCCCATGAAAATCGTTACATCACAGTCGGTGGCATTAGATCAACTGGTTTAACTGCGTCTATGGCTATTGCAGAACACGTCAAAGAGTTATTAGTTGCTGGCGGTTTATCACTGGGGGCAACAAAGGCACTGCCACATGTGTCTATGCCTAATTTAGGTGAAGCATTTACTCGTCCATATCAAGATGAGAAAGCAATTGCGGGTAACAACCAATACGGCGAAATCATCTGCCACTGCGAACGTGCCACACGTGGTGAAGTAATCGACGCTCTTGATTCAACCATTCCACCAACAAATCTGGGTGGTCTAGGCCGTCGCACACGCGCAGGACTTGGACGTTGCCAAGGTTTTTATTGCCACAGCGAATTGCGAAAGTTGTTAGAAAAGAAATGAAAACTTCACAGGTAGATGTGCTCATCATTGGTGCGGGTCCCGCTGGACTGGCTGCTGCAATTGAATTGAAAAAATCTGGCGTGAAAAGTGTGCGAGTAATAGAGCGTGAAAGAGTTGCTGGCGGAGTTCCGCGTCACTCATTTCATCCAGGCTATGGCCTGCGCGATTTCAAACGATTCTTATCTGGACCGCGGTATGCGCAGAAATATGTTGATGCAGCCGTGGAGGCCGGTGTGCAGATATCAACATTGAGCACTGCAACAGAGTGGGTTAATGATTCACAAGTACGGGTTACATCCCCCGCCGGAATAGAAACAATTACTGCGCGATCAATTATTTTGGCAACAGGTGCTCGAGAACGAGCACGAGCCGCACGCGCTGTACCGGGTAAACGTCCTGCAGGTATCTACACAACAGGATCACTGCAACAGAGCACATACCTTGAAGATTTAGAGATCGGAACCCGCGCAGTTGTAGTTGGCGCAGAACACGTTTCATTCTCTGCTGTGATGACTCTTAAGCATGCTGGAGTGAAAACAGTTGCGATGCTGACGGATAAGAACAAGCACGAAAGCATTGGTCTTGTCCGCGTGGCACTGGGAATTTGGTATCGCTTTAAGTTGATCACAAAGACCGAAATCGTTGAAGTACTGGGAGACAAAAGAGTCACTGGCGTGCGCATCCGCCGCGCGGGAGTTGAAAGTGTTATTGCCTGTGACACCATTGTCTTTACAGGCAATTGGATTCCAGATAACGAACTAGTACGCCGCGGTGGTTTTGCCATTGATTCGATCTATAAATCCCCTGTTGTAAATGCCACAGCCCAGATAAGTGGTACTTCTATTTATGCCATTGGCAACTTAGTACTGCCTATAAAGGCCGCCGATCAATGCGCGGTAGATGCAAAGACAGTGGCTAAGAAAGTTGCAGCAAGCCTGCGTTAAGGCTGAACCACAATTCGCACGACATCTTCAGGCGTTGCACTGCCCTTGAGCTCTGCATCCACATTCGTTGTGATTCCGTTTATTTGCGCTGCTGCCAAAAATGTTAATTGCGATGCAATCTCGACCATCCAGTAAAACGCCGCCGGTCCTGCGCGATCCAGGATTCGCTGGGCCGTTGCAATCTGGGCATCGCTAAATTTCTCGCGATCATTTTTATCATCATCGATGACAGAGAGTAAGAAACGTTTAATATCTAGTCCAATGCCTGTGGGGTCAGTTGAGTTTTCGACGAGCTCTTTGAGTTCGGCGTCTAGGCCGCGCGGTTTCTTCTTACGCTTTTTACGGTTGAGAAATAGAAAGATGATCAGGGCTATGGCTATGAATTCGAACATGCCTCAAAGTTACAGGCCGTGACTGACAAAACTAGCCTAGACAGTTAGGCGCTTACGCAGTTCCTCTAGTTCACCCTTGCTTGCAGAAGAGACGCGCTGTGAAATAACACCGCGCTCGAGTAAGAGAATTTGCGATGCCATGGCAATTGTAAAGTCTAAATTTTGTTCAACTATCAAGATGGCATTGTTCTTGCCGTAGGTAATGAGTCGATCTTGGATTTCATCGACCACACCGTGCCACACACCCTCTGTTGGTTCATCCATCACAAGCAGAGTTGGTTGTCCGATTAATGCACGGGCAATGCCAACCATCTTGCGCTCTCCACCACTCATAGTTCCGGCCTTTTGATCGAGGCGGTCTGCAAGTTTTGGAAATATGTCCAAGACTGGCTCTAGGTCTGTTCGTTGTTTTTTAGGCAGGCGGGATGCTCCGATTAACAAATTTTCACGTACAGATAGATCAGAAAATACTGGGCGATCTTGTGGCACATATCCAATTCCAAGTCGAGTTCGCGCATAGGTTGAATTGTTTGTAATTTCTTTACCCTCAAAAGAAATCACTCCTGCACTTGGTTTAATAAATCCCATAATTGTCTGAAGCAGAGTGGATTTTCCAGCACCGTTTCGCCCAACTATTGCTGTGACTCCAGTTTTTGGAATCGCAAAAGATAGATCAAAGAGGACTTGGCTAGCCTCGTAACCACCACTTAAATTATTGATTTCTAAGTAATTATCAGACACGGGTGAGGTAAACCTCCTTCACCCTTGGATCATTTTCAATTTCCTGTGGAGTTCCGGTGGCAACGATGTTTCCATGGTGTAACACAGAGATGCGATTACACAGCTCCTTAATGAAATCTAAATCATGCTCAACTATTAAGACTCCACATTTTTTGGAGGCTTTCTTAATGAGTACAGCAGTGTCAGCACGTTCTTTTGGACTCATGCCCGCAGTTGGTTCATCGAGAAGTAAAAGGATTGGATCAACTGCCATAGCCATAGCGATTTCAAGCCATTGTTGTTGGCCATGTGAAAGTGATTTGGCTGGCTCATTTAAATACTCTTCGAGTTGAAACTCTTTTGCTAACTCAAGAATCTTCACTTCAAAAGCCTTTAAGGATGCGCTTCGAAGTTGCCTCCAGATGGATTCCTTGGCTTGCAGTGAAATCAAGAGATTTTCGCGAACTGTTTTCTCAAGATAGATACGTGCTAATTGAAATTTAATCGCCATTCCAGCTTTGGCTCTATTTTGTGGAGTTTTATTCGTGATGTCGCTTCCTTCAAGCAATATTGAGCCCTCGGTTGCGATTGTGCGACCACAAATTGTGTGAAGCAGAGTTGATTTACCTGAACCATTAGGACCAATTAATCCTACGATTTCATTTTGATTGATAAACATGGATGCGTTATCCACGGCTATAAGTGAGCCGAATTTTTTAGTAACTGAAGTGATCTCTAGAAGCTTCATGCGTGCGACTTCTTTCGGCGAGATTCACGAATTTTGGCTGGAAGTGATGTAAGTCCTTTAGGCAAGAAAATCATTGTGAGCAACAACATGAAGCCAACCAATATTGGCCACAAACTTGGTAGAGCATTTTGCATTTGGATATTAACTACTTGAAGAACGGTTAAGGCAATCAGTGGTCCATAAAATGTGCCTCGGCCACCTAAAACTACCCATAGAACTGTGGTTGTAGAAAGAGCGAGTCCGCTCATTGAAGGCGATACGAATCCTTCAGAAACTGCAAAGAGTGCGCCTCCTGATGCAGCAAGGGCTGCAGAAAATACAAAGACAGCGATTTGAACAACTGAGCGCTTGTATCCAAAAAACTCAGCGCGCTCTTCATCATCGCGCACCGCATTCATTGTTAGACCAAATTGAGAGTTAACAACAATTATGCAAAGAATCAAAGCAACTGCGAAGACTGCGAAGGCAAGAAAGAAGAGTCCCATCGCTGAGCCGATTTCTTTGCCAAAGATTGTTGGATATGGAATTCCCGGTATTCCATTTCCTGATCCTAATAAGGTCCAGCTATTTGCAAGTCGCTCACAAATATATGAAATTGCAAGAGTGACAAGTGCGACATATAGCTCGCCGACTCGTTTACCAGAGAATAAGAAAATGCCCAGTACCAAGCCAACTAAAGCGCCTGCAATTATTGCGACAAGAAGTAGCTTTCCGATGTCGGTATTTGTTGACTTAGTCGTGACAAGGCCGACGACGTAACCACCAATGCCGAAAAGGGCTGCTTGGCCGAATGTGAAGATACCTGTTTGTCCCCAACACATTTCAACACTGAGAACAAGTATTCCGTAAATGAGTATTCGAGTAACGATTTGAGTTAAGTAATCGTTACCTGCCACAAAAAGAACAGGACTAAGAATCGGTATCGCAAGAAGTACTGCAATACCGATTCTTAGCCTGTTTTTTATTATTTTGGTTTTACCTTACTGCTTCTTTGCGCATTCGTAAGGAGCGATAGTTCCTAGCTTCTTTACGATGGTATTTGAACCGTCGGCATTTGACTTACCGAGGTACATAGGCAAATTAAGGTGCTTTGTGCCTGGTGCAAAGGAAACAGGTCCACCGATTGATTGCTTCAGTGAAATTGAATCCATTGCCTTATTTACCTTTGCAGTATCGAAGGACCCTGCCTTTTCAACTGCTGCTTTCCATAGGTAAATACTGCGATACCAAGCAGGTGCGTTAAATGTTGCAGAGAACAAACCTGCAGCTTCTGGATGTTGCTTGTTGAACTTAGCAACAGTTGCCTTTGTGAATGGATCTGTAACAGGAAGATAGAAATCCTGTACACCGATCAAACCTTCGGCTTGCTTTCCAATGATTGGGTTAATGCCCTCATCAAAGAGTGTTCCAGCAATTGTTCCCTTATATCCGCCATCAACAACACCCTTAATAAATGGTCCTGTTCCTGGAAGAACGACAACTTCAAAGAGAGCATCAGCCTTTGAAGCAAGAACCTTGCTCACTAGGTTTGATGCATCTGTCATATCAAGTGGAACATATTCTTCGCCAACGATTGAACCGCCACCGGCAAGAACTACCTGACGAACACGAGCAAGAATGTTACGTGGGTACAGATAATCACTTCCTGCTAAGAAGAAGGTCTTCTTTCCAAGTGAAAGAAGGTGCTTAACAGTTGGGTCTACCTGTTGGTTTGGTGCAGAACCTGTGTTCCAGACGTTATTGCTGCACTCGTTGCCTTCATATGATGCTGGCCAGATGTATAGAGTCTTGCCGCGCTTTGCAATCACGTCGCGAATTGCAACGCGTGTAAAGCTAGCAACGCCACCGACAACAACAGCAACCTTGTCTTGGTTGACTAGCTTGCTTGCAACCTGAGTTGCAACTGCTGGATCTGTAGCACTATCTGCCAAAACCATTTCAAGTTTGCGGCCAAGAACGCCACCACTTTTATTGATTTCATTGATTGTGAACTGAGCAACAGCCTTGTTGGATTTTCCAACAATTCCGAATGCACCAGTCATATCTGTAAGCACACCAATTTTCACTGTCTGTGCTGCTTGCGCAGGAGCAAACGTCAAAGCGCCGAGCATTGCAACAGCAGATGCCAGGATCGCAGTGTTGCGACGAGTACTTCCCTTCTTGAATATGTTCTTATTCATTTCTCTCCCTATTACTATTTCGTTTGTTTTGAACAGGACTTGCTTGATTACATGAATTAAATTCACTGTGAACTTATCGCCCCCTCTGGAAAATACCGACTGGGCGAAAGCGCATGAAGATGATTGCCAAAAGGACAACCAAAATTTGTCCAGTTACTGGACTAATAAATTGACCAAGGACCGCACCTGGCACGGCAATTAACGCAGCACCTGCAAGTGGCCCACCAAATTGACCAAGCCCGCCGATCATCACCGCGATAAACATCAGGATCAAGTTGTCGTATCCTAAATTTGGATAAAGCGTTTGCAGGGGCACAATCATTGCGCCTGCAAAACCAGAGAGCGCAGAACCAACGGCATATGTTCCGGCATACATCCACTTAGTAGAAATACCTGAAACAGATACTAACTCTGGGTTATCAAGAGTGGCTCGAACTTTCATTCCAAGATTCGTTTTTAGCAATATCAAGCCGATAGCAATTGCAAGGAGCAATGTGACGACCATGATCACGATGCGCCAGACAGGAAGGCTTGCACCCCCGATATCTATTGAGGATTGAATCGGAGCATCAACAGGTGATGATTGTGTGGACATTCTTGTGCGAAGTGACTCGCGCATAATCAAACCAATTGCGAATGTTGCAAGCAGGGCGCCCTGCGGGTTTACATAAAAACGATGAATGATTGTTCGCTCAAGGAGCAAGCCAAAGAGTCCCACAACTATTGGGGCAAGAATGATTCCAATCCACAAATTATCTAGGTACTTGCCACATAGAAAGGCTGTGACAGCGCCAAGTAAAACCAACTCGCCTTGGCACATGTTAAATACCTTCATCATGCCCACGATAATTGCCATTCCAATTACCAAAAGAATCAAAACTGACGAAAGACTTAAAACGTCAAAGATTCCGCGGATAACTGTTGGGCTCATTTTTATTAGCCCTTCGCCACTTCTGTTAAGAATTTGAGCTTGGATTTAATCCCTTGAATTCGCTCTTCCTGCCACTCGTGAAGTTTCTGATCGGGTAAAACATCCCAAAATTCTGCAAGTGCATCCTTCATCTCTGTTTCTACGCCAGCCAAAGTTTCGATGACAGCAAGCCCGCAAAAAGGAACATAGGTGGGTGAATATCCACCTTCGTGTGTCATAACGATTTTTCCACCACAAACTTTTTGCGCCACTTTCATAAGCGCTGCCGTCATCTCGCGATAACCAGTGGCTGTAACAATCATGCGACCAAGTGGATCTGTCATTGCAGCATCAAATCCACAGCAGACGACGATTAACTCTGGCTTGAACTTTTCGATCGCAGGAAAGGCAATCTCTTCGAGTGCTCGCAAATATGCACCGTTTCCACTACCTGCAGGAAGTGGAACATTTATTGCGTAACCGCTTCCGGCACCTTCGCCTTGTTCGGTGACATGTCCGCTATCAGGTGGAAAGAGACCATCTTGATGCATTGAGATCGTTAGAACGTTTGGATCAGCATAAAAAATAGATTGTGTGCCGTTGCCGTGATGAACATCCCAATCAAGCACAGCAACTCGCTTCACACCTAAGTGCTTCTGTGCATATCTAATTGCGATTGCGGCATTAGCGAAAATGCAAAAACCCATTCCTGTTTCTACGCGAGCATGATGCCCAGGTGGGCGAATCAATGCATATGCATTAGTGACCTCACCTGATACGACAGCTTTGGTGGCAGCAATTGCGCCACCTGCTGCCCACAATGCAATTTCATATGAACCTGTACCAAAGGGACTCAATCCATCACCGGCATCGCCGCCAACAGGAGTTGCACTGTCTCGTTTAATTCGATCTATATATTCTTTTGGATGAACTAAGGAGATATCTTCAACCGTTGCCTGAATCGCAGGAATTCTCTTTAATTTCTTACTTAATCCAGATACTTCAATTGCACTTGCTAATCTAACTTTTGAATCAGCACTTTCAAAGTGCTCGTATGGTTGTGCATTTAATCCAGCAGGGGATGCTCCAGCGGCGTTGCCTGTGTTATGCCAACCGTAAATTTCTTCCCAAACGTAACCAGTAGGCATTCTTTTGACGCAGACCCCCGGTTCTTAAGCTGGATGAGAAATGCTATTGCGTGAACACTATCTAGTTCACTTGGCAATAACTAGGGGTTACTGACCAGTTTTCAAATAATTTGGGCCAAAATCACGCGTGCTTGGTCGCCAAAGTGTGGACTGCCTTTTTCATAGACATCGATTCGTAAAATCTCTGGTGCAGTAATTCTTTTAGCATCTGCCAATGAATCAAGTTCGCCTTGAAAATTTTTTCCTTCAAAGTGTTCGTTGTTCACACCAATAACAATCCAACCTGCAGGACGTACAAGGGATAAAACATTCTTTAGCGCATCTGGTCCAAGGTGACCATGTGTAAATGTTCCAGAACAAATGAGTGCGTCATAGGATTCAAATGTGTTCACAACGCTTTGCGTCAGATCGCATTCGCTCAAGTTTGTATAGACCAGTGAATCATCTGTGCGCTGCTTACGACGTGCTTCAGCCAACATTTCTGGTGAGATATCTAAGCCATCAATAAAAAGGTGCGGACGCAAATGAGATAAGTACATTCCAGTTAATCCTGTGCCACAACCTATGTCTATTACTCTGGCTAATTCATCGGCATCAGTTGGCACATGTTCATTAAAGACTTCTGAGATCGCCTTGGGATATCGGTACTGTTTCGCATCGACAAAGGATGATTCATATGTGGCGGCCCACTTGGCGTATAAACGACGATTATCTTCTGGAGTCTTTACTGAGTACGCCTCATCTAATCCGAGGGCCTTTTCATCTGACATGAGCGAAAGTTTATGGATTTGGGATAAGGATTGCTAGTGCTCTGTCAGTTCCCTATGCCAAACTGCATCTATGAGTTGGTGGACAGATTTCAAAGCAAAGAGAGCGCTCAAGAGAGCTCGCTCGCAATACCAGAGTGATTACTCGGATTGGCAGCGAGATGTTGAGATTTTTAAGAAGATTGAATCTGCTTTTGAATTAGCAATTAAGGGTGAAGACTCTGTTCCAAATAACACTGTGCAGAAAAAAGGTGAAATCATTTTGTGGCAAGGCCAGGGCCAAATGCACGAAACAGGGCGAACACCAGGTCGCTACGTTGGTACTTCGCAAGGATTTAGCATTCCCCTTGTTGGTGGGATCCGCTATCGAGTAGGTGCACAGCGTGGAACATTTGTTGCAGGAGATGAAGTCCAGGCATACAAAGAAGTGGGACAGGTTTTACTCACCACTGAACGTGTTTTATTCAATGGCCAGATGAATACCAAAGAGTGGGCTTTTGCCAAATGGAATGGCGCGTCCACAACAGCAGATGAATCAGATTACATTTTCCACGTCAGTAACCGACAGAAAACTTCAGGAATTTTCTTTGGCGCTACCCAGGGCCGCGAATTCAATCGCTTCTTAGCCCAAGCCATTAATTGCGCAGAAGAAGGCGTTGATGTTGTTCTTAAAAGTGTTCGCAAGCAAATCAAAGAGTTGGCCGAAGATGAACCACAGGCGCCAACGCCAGCATCGATTGAATCTGCTCGTATTGCACAGTTAGCCATTGATGCGCCGAAGAATTAAGCCGGGCGGAAAGAGTCTTTAGCTTCTGTCTGTGCGTGCTTGATCATGATGTGACGAGTAACAGAGTATTCAGCAACTGATTCTGCGCTCATATCTTTTCCAAAGCCACTGCCCTTTACTCCCCCATGCGGTGCTTCGGACGCAATTGGCAAGTGATCATTGATCCAGGTAACACCAACTTCTAATTGATGTGTCACACGCATTGCGCGTGCAACATCGGTAGTCCAAACAGATGATGCCAAACCGTAAGCACAATCATTAGCAAGTGAAATTGCTTCATCCTCTGTGCTAAATGGTAGAACCACAACTACAGGTCCAAAGATCTCTTTTTGAACTGCTTCACTATTTTGCTTTGCATCAGTAATAAGTGTGGGAGGGTAATAAAAACCATCTATATCTGGGATGAATCCACCGGTGTGAATTGTGGCCCCGGCAGATTTAGCGTTTTCTACGAACGAGTGAACTCGTGTGCGATGTTCGGCGCTAATAAGCGGGCCAATATCACTTGAGGGATCCTGTGGGTCTCCATATTTTATGGATGACATCACAGAAGTTAATTCCTTTACAGCAGCATCAAATTTGGATGTGTGAACATAAATACGTGTGGCTGCTGTGCAATCTTGTCCGGTGTTATATGTAGAACCCATCGCAAGTGCGTGCGCCATTGCTTTGATATCAGCATCTTCAAAGACAATTGCGGGTGCTTTGCCACCGAGTTCGAGGTGTAAACGCTTTGTGGTCTTTGATGCTTCAGCCATGATTGCTTGGCCCGTTGTGGTGGCACCTGTAACTGAAATCATCGCAATATCATTGTGAGCAACAAGTGCTTTACCGAGATCATCATCTCCTGATAAAACATTGAGCAATCCCTTTGGTAATCCTGATTGCACAGCAAGTTCTGCCATACGAAGTGCAGTACTTGGCGTTGATGGTGCTGGCTTCAAAATGACTGCGTTGCCTGCAGCTAGTGCTGGACCGAATTTCCAGATGGCCATAATTAATGGAAAGTTCCAGGGAGCAATTGAGCCAACAATTCCGATTGGGCGTTTGATTAACATCGATGTGTAACCCTCGGATAAAACTCCGGCGCCTGTGCCATCTAACGAACGTGCGGCTGCGGCAAAGTACTTCAAGTTATCTACAGCAAATGGCAATTCACCGTCGCGAAATACAGCAACAGGCTTTCCACTTTCGCGAACTTCTAGTTCAGTTAGCTTTGCCGAATCTACAGCAATTGCATCTGCGAATTTAAGTAGCGCAGCGCTTCTTACTGCAGGGGTTAATTGTGACCAATGTTTGTAAGCAGCTTTTGCACCTGTGATCGCTGATTCTAAATCTGATGTGGTTGCTGCTGCGTATTGGAGAGTATCCGAAGGTTTTGCAGGATTAACCAGTGTGATTGGTGCACCTTTGCCGGTGACATATTCACCGTTGATGTATGCGCTATGAGTTGTCATGGTTTAGGCATCTGCTAACAAAATTGAATCAGCAGAGTTCCAAGACAAATTACAGACAGAGCCAACAGGTGGCACTTCATTAAGCGCGCAAGAAACCTTGATCAATTGATCGAATCCGCAATCAACAAATAGAAGGCTAGAGCCGCCATAGAAATTAGAGCTAACGAGCGTGCCCGAAATCGTGCCAGTTGAGCCCAATTCAATGTCTTCTGGTCTAACAACTAAAACTGCCTTCGCACCTGATGCTAATTGAGTTGCAGGAGTTGGCAATGTTTTGCCCTTTACAGTAATTGTTGCGGTACCGAGTGAGCCTGCAAACAAATTGCTGGTGCCAATAAAGTCAGCGACAAACTTTGTTTTTGGCGCGCTATACATCTCAACTGGAGTTGCAACCTGCACGACTTCGCCCTTATCCATCAGTGCAATGCGATCTGCAATTGACATCGCCTCTTCTTGATCGTGAGTGACAATGATAAAAGTGATGCCTGCTTCGTGCTGTAAACGCTTGAGTTCGAGCTGCATCTCTGAGCGGACTTTTTTATCCAGTGCAGATAGAGGCTCATCCAGTAACAAAATCTTTGGTCGTTTAACAATTGCGCGTGCTAATGCCACTCGTTGCTTTTGTCCACCAGATAATTGAGATGGACGGCGATCCTTTTGATCGATTAATCCAACAGTTTTTAGGACGTCTTGAACTCGTTGATCAATTTCGCCCTTATCCAACTTCTCGCGGCGCAGACCATATGCAACGTTGTCATAGACATTTAAGTGGGGAAAGAGTGCGTACGACTGAAACATCAAATTTACTGGGCGCTTATTGGCAGGCACAGATAACAAATCTTCATTAGCTAAAGTCACAACACCTGAATCAAGGGATTCAAGGCCGGCAAGGGCGCGAAGCAGAGTTGTCTTACCGCAACCAGATGGGCCCAGAAGTGCGAAGAATTCGTTTTCGCGTATATCTATAGAAACGTTATTGAGCGCCTGAACATCACCGTATCGCTTTGAGACGCCTGCGATATTGAGAAATGAACTCATATTTGATCCCGCACCTTTACGTTTCGTTGAGCGATTGTGACAATCAAAGCGCTAATAAGCAAAACAACGGTTGCAAGGGCATTAATTTCAGGTGAGACACCAAAGCGAACCATTGAATAAATCACCATTGGCAAAGTTGGAGAGTTAGGTCCATTAGTGAAAAAAGCAATCACGAACTCATCGAGTGAGAGTGTGAAAGCGAGTAATCCTCCAGCAATAAGTGCTGGCTTGATACTTGGCAGAGTAACTCTAAAAAATATTCCAACTTGTGTATCACCTAGATCTTGCGCGGCTTCCTCAAGGGATGAATCAATTTGAGCTAGGCGACCTCGAACTATTGCAGTAACAAAAGCCATACAAAAGAGTGCATGACTGATAATTACTGAATGTAATCCAAGGGTTAGATGCAAAGATGTGAAGAGAGCAAGTAATCCAATCGCTAGCGCTAAATCTGGAAAAATTGCTGGAGTCAGCGCAACTGCTTCCATCGCTGAAGATTTTTGATATCGGGCTAAACCAATGGCCAATAAGGTTCCAAGAACAAGTGAAATTATCGTTGTAATGATTGCGACAATTAAGGTGTTCTTAAAGCCCTCCATGATGTTTGGGCTGTTAACCAATACCGAATACCACTTTGTGCTAAACCCAGTCCACATAAATGGCGCATCTGATTTATTAAATGACATAAAGATCAGTACTGATATAGGCAGATATAAAAATACAAGTACGCCATAAAGCGGAAGACGTAACCAGCCGAGTTTGTTATGCACGGGTATCCCCCAGCACTCGGCGATTCACACGCGCCTGAATAAAGAAGAGTGCGCAGAGCATGACGACCATTGATAGTGCCATTACCGAACCAAATGGCCAATCGCGTGCTTTTAAGAATTGATCTCTGATTAAGTTACCGACCATAATCGTTTTGCCGCCACCTAATAATTCAGGAACGATAAAGTTTCCAACACTTGGAACAAAGACGAAAATCGCACCGATTAATACACCTGGTAGCGCTAATGGAAGTGTTACTTGTCTAAATGCTTGGGCAGGAGTTGCACCGAGATTAATTGCTGCCTCTTTCATCGCAGGGTCAATGCGCACAAGGGATGAATAAATCGGCAAGATCATCAGTGGGATATATGCATAAAGCAAACCTAAAACAATTGCACTGGGCTTATATAAAAGCTCTAAAGGCTGGCTAATTACTCCCATATTGATTAGGCCCTTATTAAGAAAACCTTGGGTGTTAAGGAGAACGATCCATGCGTATGTGCGAATTAGAAAGTTTGTCCAAAATGGCAAAACAATGAGCACCAGCATGATGTTCTGACGATTCGTTGGCAATTTAGTAATTGCGTATGCAACAGGAAAACCGATAAGAAAAGCCAGAAGTGTGGCTGCTCCTGCAATCAAAATTGATTTAACTAAAACACCGATATAGAGCGAATCAAGAGCACGGGTGTAATTTTCAAAGGTAAAGATGAATTCGACTCCGCCATAGGTGCCACGGGATAAGAATGTGTAGGCGATGATGAAACCAAGCGGGATTAACATAAACGCGGTGATGTATGTAAGGCCCGGGACTAAGAAGATGGCGCGCGAAAGAAGAGCGCGACGCTTGATTGCGTCGCGCCCTTCTGACTTAACCGCTAGAGCCATTTAGTAATTTGTGCTTATTACTTGGCCGTTACTTCAGTGGCAATGCGCGTATAAAGCGCAGAAGCCTTTCCGAGGTCAACAAGTGCTTCATTCTTTAGGAGCTCTGCTGGAGTAATACCCATATTTGGGAACCCTTCAACAAGTGCTGGCAAGGACTTTTCCATAGCTGGAACGTTAGGAACCTTGTAAAGAATGTTGTCGACTACCCATGAGTGAACATCCTTATCAAGGATGTGGTTAAGGAATGCGTGTGCTGCTTCCTTATTCTTCGAAGTCTTCAGAATGACCATAACATCAGTAAATAGATCTGAGCCTTCTGTTGGAACAACGAACTTAATGTTCTTGTTCTCAGCAATTCCATAGTTACACCATCCATCCCAGGCTTCAACCATTACGGCTTCACCGGAAACCAGGCGTGTATAGAAAGTAGTGTCATCGTAGGCAAGAAGGTTTGACTTCGCTTTAACAAGAAGGTCCTTGACCTTGCCCATTTCAGCTTCGTCCTGAGTATTAGCAGAAAAACCAAGAGCCTTCTGTGCTGGAAGCATTAACCAACGCTCAGTAGCAAGCATTGTTACTTTGCCCTTGTACTGTGGCTTAGGCATCAACAAATCATTCCAACTTGTTGGCTCGTTGCCCTTCATTAAGTCTGCGCGATAGCAAATACCTGTTGTACCCCATGAGTAAGGCATTGAGTACTTGTTGCCTGGGTCAAAAGCGAGTTTTGCAGCTTCTGGATAGAGGTTTGCTTCATTAGGAATAAGTGACTTATCCAAAGTTTCGATCAAACCTTGCGCAGCGAGTGCTTGTGCAAATTGACCAGAAACGAATGCAATGTCAATTCCAGAATCTCCACCTGCTGTGAGCTTGGCCATGATTTCTTCATTGGTTGCGTGGTTAGTAATTGTTACCTTAGTTCCAAATTTTTCTTCAAACTTTGCAGGCAAATCATCTGGGTTGTATGCAGCCCAGTTGCTGACAGTTAACGTTTGCAAGCTGAGATCTGCATTTGGATCAAGTGCAGTCTCACCTGAATCTGAACTGCTACAAGCAGATAGTGCTAGCACAAGGCCAGCGATAGCCGTTGTGGCTGCTGCTTTGCGTGAAATTCTCATGAAGTTCCTCTCAAGAAATGCGCCCGCACTGGGCGCAAGAATTGCTCATAACACTAGAGAAAAACCTGCCGATTTTCTAGAGCCGCAGCGAAAAATCCTGCGTGGTTTACAACTTCGGCGCTGTGTTGTTGGATTAGCCCATGACTTCGCAAAAATTAACCATCCTTTTCATGCCTGAGTCCGCCTACGGCCCAACCAACCAATGCGTTGGTATCGGATACCGACTTCTCAAAGCTGGCCATCGTGTGGTCTTTGCAGCCGAAGCATCATGGGAAGGAAAGTTAAAAGCACTCGGCTTTGAAGAAGATTTAGTTAATTTAGCGCCACCTGCGCCTGCAGATTCTGATGCAGATCCTGGACAGTTTTGGACAGATTACATTCGAGATACTTCCCCAGAATTTCGTAAGCCAACTATTGAGCAACTTGAAACATTTGTTAAACCAACGTGGCAGGCGCTCATCGATGGCGCCATGTATTGCGAACCACAATTGCGCGAGATCATTAAACGTGTAAATCCAGATGTCATTGTTGAAGATAACGTTGTTACATTTCCTGCACTTCTAACTGCAGGCAAACCATTTGTCCGAATCGTTTCTTGTAATCCACTTGAAGTAAAGGGAGCAAAGGTTGCTCCAACGTATTCAGGTTATGCCGCTAATGATTCAAGTAATTGGGATACATACCGCGCCGAATACAAGCGTACTCATCATGAAATGTGGTCAGCATTTAACACATGGGTGCAAGAACAAGGCGCACCTGCTCTGCCAGAACTTGAATTCATCCACGAATCAAAAGATGCAAACATGTATGTATTTCCAGAAGTCGCCGATTACATCAAAGATCGTCCGCTTAACTCAACGTGGACTCGTATTGATTCAAGCGTTCGCGAAACAGATGGCAAATATGACATCCCTGCTGAAGTTGCAAATCGTCCAGCAGATTCAAAACTGATCTACCTATCCCTTGGCTCATTAGGTTCTGCCGACGTCGGATTGATGAATCGATTAACTGAAGTCTTAGGAAAGACCAAGCACCGCTACATCGTGAGCATGGGCCCACAGCACGAACAGATTAAATTGGCTTCAAACATGGTCGGATCTCAATTCTTGCCACAGATCAACATCATTCCGCAGGTCGATTTGGTTATTACTCACGGTGGAAACAACACGACCACTGAAGCAATGCATTACGGAAAGCCAATGATCTTGCTTCCGCTCTTCTGGGATCAATATGACAACGCCCAACGTATGCACGAACTTGGTTTTGGCGTGCGCCTTGCTACCTATGCATTTACTGAAGCAGAGATGAATAGCGCTCTTGATTCCCTCCTAAGCGATGGCGCACTTGGTAAGAAGATGCGTGAAAATGCTGCGCAGATTCAAAGCCGCGATGGACTCGGTGTGGCATCTGCTCTCATTGAAAAAGTAGCACTCGCACACAAATCTAAATAGAGATGCATCTATCTAAGGCGCAGTGCCAGCAGCTGCTGCCACTATCGCGGGCTGACTTAATTAATGCGTGCTCAGATGTATCGGTTGATTTTCCAATTTCTGATTCTGCAGGAATTCTTGTTTTCGAATCTGGAAATAAGAACTTTGTGGCCCCTTATGTAAAAAACAGAGAGATTCGACGCGCCCAATCAAAGGATGCTGTAACAGCTCAATTATTGAGTAATCCACTGCCCGACGGATTGCGAACAACTATGCAGAGTGGTTCTTATTCACAGGAGCGATTTATCTCAGTAGATCAGAGCAATGAGTCTGTAATTCTTGATGAATCAATCATTGTTAAGTGGCAACTCACTGCTCAGAAATCAATAGGTGCGCACAAAGAAGAGATACTCACCGAAAATGGATTCGCCCACTTGCCAGAGTTGCTAGGCAATATCTATTGGGATGAAAAATTGTTAGCCAGCGTAAATAAATACATTCCAGGAACAACTGATGGTTGGACTTGGTGTGTGGATAAAGCAAAAGCGAGCGACCTTGGTCCCTGGCTAGTCAACTTGGCACACTTAACTGCAGAGATGCATCGCTGCCTTGAAGGTTTGATTCATGGAGATTTTCATGTGGGTCAGATACTAAAAACGAGCCAGAGCGATCAACTCTGGGTAATTGACTTTGACGGTGACCCGCTTGCAACTGCTGAAGAAGCAATTGATCCACTTCGTGACGTGGCAAGTATGTGTGCATCTTTTTTCCACGTGGGAGCTGTCACAATCAAACACGGCGCAGATCCATCAGTAATCAAAGAGTGGATAGTGCAAGCCGAATCAATCTATGCGGCAACGTATTTTGAAGGAAATGCATTTGACGTCAAGGCTCTGCGTGCTTTGATGCGCTCCCTTGAGAACCGAGAGTTAAAGTACGCAGATAAATTCTTACCTCAATGGCGCTATGCACCAGAGTTTGCAATCAGTTATATGGAAGAGTTGGGCTATGGATCCAATTAAATTTGGCGAAGACTTGGCTCGCAAAGCAGACCTTGCGCACAAGCTATCAACGCAGAAGTTTCAGTGGCCAAATCTTTCGGGTCAATCACTTGTCTTTATGGGCATGGGTTCTTCTGCCTTTGCAGCGCAATCGATAGTCACACGATTACAAGCCTGCGGCAGTAATGCAACCTTTACTCTTTCAAGTAACCCAACTCCCCCAAAAGCCAGTACGGCAAAAACTCTTATTGCAATATCTGCAACTGGAAATTCTGTAGAAACAAACGCTGCCTTTGACGCAGCATCTGGATACAAGGAAAAAATCTGGCTTACAAATGCAGCCCCTCGCGGTTCACAAACAGTTGCCATGAATGCTGGAGAAGAAACTGGTGGGGTTGCATCTCTTTCCTACTTTGCCACCCATGTTGCTTTATTGCGCTTACTTGAATCACTGGGTTGTATAACTGGATTGGAAAAATCAATTGATTTAGCAGCTGAAGCAATTGCAGATATTTACTCTCGCAAAGATGCTTGGTTGCCTGAAATAATCAATCACATTAAATCTCCCGCTGGTTCGTACTACATCGCACCTGCTGATCGACTCTGTAGTGCACAACAAAGTGCATTGATGATGCGCGAATCACCACGTTTGCCATCGGTTCCTTGTGAAACTGGCGACTGGAGCCATATTGATGTGTATCTGACTAAGACTCTTGATTATCGGGCGATTTTATTTCCTGGTTCCATCTGGGAAGACCAATTGTTTAAGTGGATGCAGGAGCGTGGGTCGAAGGTACTTACCATCGGATTTGATCATCCTCATGCAACATCATCGCTGAGATATAAAAACGATTCGGATCCGCTTGTGCGATTACTAGCTGAAACTACTTTTGCTGAAATTCTGGCCCAGCATCTGTGGGTTACAGCTTGATCATGTATTGAACGTAATCATTATTTTTTGTAATTGAGTCATACAAATATCGCGCAGTTTCGTTTCCAGCCTTAGTCTGCCAATACATACATCCAGCGCCCATAGCGATTGCTTCTTCTTTGACGTGATCAATTAGTGCTCGACCAACGCCTTTGCCCCGTGCTTCGGGAAGAGTGTATAAATCTTCAAGGTATAACTCACCCACTTCTTCCCACGTTGATTGACGCAACATTGCATGGGCAAAACCGAGAATCTTTCCATCTTCTTCTGCAACGAAACCAGTAAAGACATGACTAGAGTCAAAAAATCTATTCCACGTTAAATCAGTTGTCTGATCGGGAAGAGATGTTTCATAGAAAACTAAGTAAGCCTGCCACAGTGGATCCCACTGCTGTCGATCTAATTTTTCTATATTACGAATTTTCACGTGGTGGCTTTTTCTTAAATAACTTTCGTGGATCTGCCTTTTTAGCTTCACTTCGTGCTCGATCAAGAAAACGCTGAGCCCAGACAAATTCACCAGCTAGAACGAGTAGACCTGCAAAAACAAAGGGCAAGGTGAAGGGTCCAGGAAGCACAACGAGTAATCCACCGATAACTAATAAGGTTCCGCCGACTACAAGAGTAATTACTTGGCGAACAGGCTTAGGCACGCCCTTCCAAGCCTTGCGGATTTCCATAGGCCCATTCTATTTGTAGAAAGTGATTCCTGCTAATAGTTTTGCCTTATGACACGAGTGGCTGCTTGCCAGATCTCATTGAGTATTGAAAACCCTGCAGGCAATATTTCACATGCAAATCAAGGGATAGCCGAAGCAATTTCACATGGTGCCCAGATTATTGTCTTACCCGAATTAACAAACTCAGGATATGTATTTACTTCAGTATCAGAAGTTCAAGATCGAAGCACGACTTTAGATGGCGAAATAATCTCGCAGTGGAAAGAAATCGCTCACAAAAATGATGTTGTAATTGTCGCGGGCTTAGCTCTCTCCGTTGAATCACGCTTGTATAACGCATCTGTGATTATCGATAAGAGCGGATTACTTGGTTGGTATGCAAAAGCACATCTCTTCGGAGAAGAGCATCAATTCTTTAAATCTGGAGAAAAGCCACCGCTAGTTGTAAATACTGCACATGGTCGAATCGCAACAATGGTTTGCTATGACGTTGAATTTCCAGAGTGGGTCCGCCTTGCCATGCTCGATCGCGCAGCGCTTCTGGCAGTACCAACTAATTGGCCGAACTTAGGCCAGCTCATCCATGGAACACCAATGGAAGCAGTGCGCGTGCAGGCTGCAGCCTCCGTTAACAAAATGGTTGCAGTAGCAGCAGATCGATCTGGCCCTGAACGTGGTCACTCATGGATTTCATCATCAGTCATTACAGATTTTGAAGGCAATATCAAAATAATTGCCAATCGCGAATCAGAAGATGATGTGCAGGTATTAGTTGCAGATGTTGAATTACCAACTGATACATCAATTACGCCAAAAAACGATGTCCGCAAAGATCGCCAACCTGATTTATATAGCGGAATCCTGAAGTACTAAGGAATTTATGCGCGAAGTAATTACTCACATCAACAAAGGTTCGGATTCTCCGGCTCGAGTATTACCCGCGGTGCGCACACCACTTCGAATCGCTCTCATCCAAGAGCCGTGGCATGGCAGCGTTGAAAAACAAAAAACTGAGATTACCGCTGCTGTGCAAGCGGCAAGTGAGTTTGCACCTGACTTAATAGTTCTGACCGAGCTCTCTTTGTATCCATATGCCTGCACTCGACCAGATGCACAAGCAGATTTTGTTCCAGAAAAGCTAGATGGCATGAGCGTTTCATTCGCAGCCGAACTTGCCCGTTCATCTGGTGCACATGTTCTGATTTCACTCTATGAAGATGCTGGCGATAAGCAATTCAACTCTGCTGTCACGGTGGCTCCAGATGGCGGTATTGTCTTAAAGACTCGCAAAACTCATATTCCAGTCACTGCTGGATACTACGAAGATAAGTACTTCGCAGAAGGTGACTCAACTCCAGCAGTTGTGAAAATTAAGGATGCTTCCGTTGGAACACCAACCTGTTGGGATCAATGGTTTCCAGAACTTGCACGTGAATATGGATTAATCAATACAGATTTACTCTGTTACCCAACTGCAATTGGCTCAGAGCCTGATCATCCTGACTTTGATACCGAACCACTCTGGCGTCAGATGATGGTGGCCCACGCAATTGCTAATGGTCTATTTGTTGCAGCTGTTAATCGCACGGGCATAGAAGATGGAATCACTTTCTACGGTTCATCTTTTATTAGCGATCCATACGGTCGCATCCTGGCCCGTGCAGGTGCGAGCGGTTCAGCAGTTCTTGTGGCCGACCTTGACCTTGACCAAAAACGTGACTGGCTTACACTTTTCCCATTCTTTAAAACACGACGTCCATCTGTATATAAGAACATCAACAAGTAAAGGAAAATCATGACACGCACACTCTTTACTAACGCAACCTTCTGGCCTGGTCAGGCAAAGGGGCAAACCTTTGGCGCGATGTTGGTAGATGGACAAAAAATTGTTGCAGTGGGCGATCAAGCGCAAAGCGCTGCACACGATAAGAAAGTGGACTTAGGTGGTGCTTTCGTTTCGCCATCATTTGGCGATGGTCACTGCCACCCAATCTTTGGTGGTCGCCAACACTTTGGACCACAGGTAACAGATATTGCAAGCGTCGATGAAATCCTTGCTGAAGTAAAACGATTTGCTGCAGCTAATCCAGATTTGCCGTGGATTATTGGTGGCACATATGACCCAGCGCTATTGCCTAACGGAAACTTTGATGCAAAGTTATTAGATGGTGTCTGCGCTGATCGTCCTGTTGTATTAAACGCAATTGATTACCACACCATCTGGGTAAACACCGCAGCCCTTAAAGCGGCAGGAGTCGATGCAAATACTCCTGATTTAGAAATCGGAACAATTGTTCGCCGCGAAGATGGTTCTCCAATGGGCACTATGCGCGAATGGGATGCGGTCAATTTAATTATGGATCACGCACCAAAGCCATCACTTGATCGAGAGATTGAAGCGATTAAATATTCATGTGCACGCTATGCAAAATCTGGAATCACTTGGTGGCAAGACGCGTGGATTGATCCAGGAATGGCAGAAGCGTATTTAGAGGCAGAAGAACGTGGCGTTCTCACACAAGGTGTTAATTTGGCATTTCGCGCAGACCCACGCACGTGGGAAAAAGATATGGCCTACATCCTGGAGATGCGCAAAAAGATTGAATCATCTTCTAAGAATAAGAACCTCACTGCCGTAACAATTAAATATTTTGCAGATGGCGTTATTGAAGGTGGCACGGCTGCAATGCTCGAGCCATATTCAGATGATCCGTGCAGCCACGGAATGCCTGTGTGGGCGTGGCCAGAACTCTTCCGCGCAGTTGCAGCCTTTGATAAAGCAGGTTTCCAAACACATATTCACGCAATTGGTGATGCTGGTATTCGCGCAGCACTAGATGCCATTGAAGGTGCGCAGAAAGCAAATCCTGCCTGGGATCGTCGTCCAACAATTGTGCACGTGCAGTTATTAGATCCCGCTGACTTTCATCGCTTCCGTGACTTAGGTGTCATTGCAAACTTTGGACCCTTGTGGTGTCGACAAGATCCAATGCAAGCAATTTCTTCTGCACCCCGTATCGGACCAGAGCGCACAGCGCGTCAATATCAATTGCGCTCTCTTATCGATGATGGTGTGCTCGTTGCATTTGGTAGTGACTGGCCTGTGACATCAGAAGTTGTCTTAGAAGGTTTGCCAGTTTCAGTTCACAGACAAACTCCGGATAAATCACCTGCTGGTGGTTGGATTCCAACTGAGAAAATCACAATGCCAGAGGCCTTTACTGCCTATACAAGCGCTGTTGCCTATCAAGCATTTGGCGAAAAAACATGGGGCACGTTAGCTCCAGGATTTAATGCAGACTTCGTTGTTTTGCCAAAGAATCCATTTGAAATTGATCCACACGCTGTCAGCGATATGTCGGTATTACATACATATAGAAACGGAGAAGCCATTTACTCTGAGTGAGTAAATGGCTTCTGCCGTTTTTAACTACTTAGTGCTTTGTTAAGTTTCCTTCTGCTGCAGCCATTGCTGCTTCCTTCTTAAGGTCAAGACCTCGAGCAAGGATTAAGTAAACAATTGCACTTACTGGCAGACCAACGAAGAGTGAGTAATCCACACTTCCTAAGCTCTTAGCAATTGGTCCTGTATATGGTGTTGTAACAAAGAATGGAATCATTGATGCAAAGCCAACGAGGTATGCAGTGTTACCGCGCCATCCCCAACGTCCGTAGATTCCGTCCTTCTTAAAGATTTCACCGATTACATAAACGCCCTTGCGAACGAAGAAGTAATCCACCAAGTTAACCGCTGTCCATGGCGTGAAGAGGTATGCCAAGAAGACGAGTGCGTTTCCGTAGAAACTATTAAAGCGATCTTCTCCAACGAATTGAGCGATGCCCCACACTGTTAGACCCATAATCAAGAGTGCGATTAATCGTGCCTTCTTTGTTGGATTCACTCTCTTGATTGAATCCGCCATTGAGATAAGTGTTAAAGACCCGCCGTATGCATTTACTGACATAACAACTAGAAGACCAGCAAGAAGAACAACGAGAAGTAATGTTCCAAAGCCTGCAAAAATTGAATCTCCTACTGCTTTATATGCAGCCACTGGTGAGAGTTCTCCATCAGGACTTGATGCAAATGCACCAAGACCAAATACCCAGATGCCAGAGAGTGCACTTGCAATATAAGTTGCCTTAAATGTTGAGCGAACACCTTCTGTTGCAGGCAAGTAGCGTGAGTAATCTGAAACATAAGGAGCCCAACCAAGTTGGAATCCCGCGACGATTACGAATGCTGTCATAAATGGTGCTAACTGGAAGTTGCCAAGATCAAAGGCACCTTCTGGAAATGAACCACGAAGTACGACGCCAACAGTCATGACGCCCAGTGTGATAATTGATGGCCAGAAAAGAATTCTGTTAATGAAGTGAATCTGGCTATAACCATAGATTGCAATAACAGTTGCAATGGCCGCAGCAATAAAGAATCCAACTTCTGAAGGAATCTTGAAGATTTCATTCATTGCAGCACCTGACAAGATTGCATCAGATGTGTTGTATGTAATGTAGTTAACGAGTGCGAAGATCCACACCGTCAGGGCTGCGCCGATATATCCAAACTGTGCGCGTGATTGCACCAGCTGTGGGAGTCCAAGTTGTGGTCCCTGCGCTGAGTGAAAAGCCATAAAAAATGTGCCAAAGAGTGATCCGAGCACAACTGCGATAACTGTCCAGATGAGGTTTCCACCTAGTGAGAGTGCAACAACACCTGTTGCCATAGCCACGAGGTTTACGTTTCCTACGAACCAAACATTTCCAAGGTCGCGGGATTTACCAAAGCGTTCTGAGTGGGGAACGAAGTCAACGCTTCGTGTTTCTACTTGGGAAGGTGCCAATGTTTTATCTGACGAGCTCATTGATTCTCCTTAAAGGTACCCGGATGCATCCGGACATAAGGAAAATGGTAGAACTCAACAAGGGCAATGTCTTGAATACTGGTGAGTTTTTCTAATTAATTTGAGCGTGAATGCAGATTATTTTGCTGCAAATGCACTGATTAACTCATACATCACATGCGATGCTGCGATGCCCGTAATCTGGGCATGATCATATGCTGGAGCGACTTCAACGATGTCTGCGCCAATGACCTTCATGCCAGCTGTTGCGCGAAGTACAGATAATAATTCGCGACTTGTTAGTCCACCCGCCTCTGGTGTTCCAGTTCCAGGTGCATGTGCAGGATCTAATACATCAATATCAATACTTATATATACAGGACGCTTTCCAACGCGAGCCTTCAACTTCTCTATTGCAGCGTTAACACCGAGATCTTGGAATTCAACGCTAGAAAAGATTTGAAAACCGAGTGCTTTGTCATCGGTGAGATCTTTAGCCGCATAGAGCGGGCCGCGGATACCAATGTGCATGCAGCCTTCTGGATCTAGTAAACCCTCTTCACTTGCACGTCTAAATGTTGTGCCGTGTGTGTAATCGGCGCCAAAGTATGAATCCCATGTATCAAGGTGAGCATCGAAGTGCACAACGCTAATGGCACCGTGCTTAGCCTTAAGGGAGCGAAGAATTGGAAGAGTAATTGTGTGATCTCCCCCGATTGTCACAATCTTCTTTGCACGTTCTGATAATTGGTCATAGCTTTTATGAATACTAGAAATTGCTTCTTCAATATCAAATGGATTAGCTGCAATATCTCCAGCGTCTACAACTTGTTGTGTTGCAAATGGAGAAACATTTGCTGCTGGGTTGTATGGTCTAAGCAATCTAGAAGATTCACGGACGTGGTTTGGACCAAAGCGGGCGCCTGGGCGATATGAAACTCCAGTATCAAATGGAACGCCAACAATTGCTACATCAACATCGCTTACTTCACTGAGCTGTGGCAAGTGAGCAAATGTGGCAATGCCGCCATAGCGTGGCATCTGCGTTGCGTCCACTTGGCCAACAATTTTGCCCGTATTAACGCGAGGAGTTTTGTTTTCGCTCATTGTTTAAGAGTACTAGGTCAATTATGCGCAATTACATCTAGCGCTTATACCTATTTACTGTAAGTATTTGCCTCCAAGCCCCACACACACACGGGGACCAACAAGGAGGATGAATGAGACGCTCTAGAACGCTCGTATCTCTCATCGCCCTGAGCTTTGTTCTCAGTGCATGCGGTAGCTCGAGTTCTGACAGTGGTTCAGATTCAAATGCTCAAGGTCAAGAAGGTGTACTTGCACCTTATGACGCATCAAAAGCTGGTGGAACATTAACTCTCGTTGCAAAAGGTGCAGCTGGAACTCTTGATCCACACATTAACTACACACTTCAATTCTGGCAGCTATACCAGGCAACTTACGATGGTCTACTTGCATTTAGAAAAGTAGATGGTCCTAAGTCATTTGAAACTGTTCCTGACTTAGCAGAAGCTCTACCAGAACTTAGTGATGGTGGAAAGACACTTACATTTACATTGCGTAAGGGAATTAAGTTCTCAGATGGTCGCGATGTAACAGTTAATGATGTTAAAGCATCATTTGAACGAATCTTCAAAGTTTCTTCACCAACAGCCGGTGGTTTCTATAACGGTATCGTGGGCGCAGATGCATGTTTGGCTAAGCCAGCAACTTGTAAACTCGATCAAGGTGTAGTCGTTGATGAAGCAACAAATAAGATTGTGATTAATTTGACTGCACCAGATGCAACAATTAATTACAAGCTTTCGTTGCCACACGCAGTGATCCTTCCTGCTGATGCTCCATCAAAGGATGCGGGTACAACTCCAATTCCTACAACAGGTCCTTACATGTTTGCATCCTATGATCCAAACAAGGAACTTAAGATGGTCCGTAATCCAAACTTCACAGAGTGGAACCGCGAATCACAGCCAGCTGGTTATCCTGATGAAATCGTTTACCAATTCGGCCTAACAGCTGAAGCTCAGGTAAATGCGATCAAGAATGGCCAAGCTGACTGGATGCTCGATCCAATTCCTGCTGACCGTTTGTCTGAAATCGGTACAGAGCTTCCAAATCAAATCAATGTTCACACATTGACAGCGATGTGGTACTTGCCAATGAATAACAACTTGGCACCATTTGATAACGTCAAAGCACGTCAGGCTGTTAACTACGCACTTGACCGCAATGCAATGGTAAAGATCTTCGGTGGAGAACAACTTGCATCCCCTGCATGTACATTCTTGCCACCTGGATTCCCAGGGCACAAGGACTTCTGCCAGTACACAGCAGGTGCTTCAGTTGAATCTCCAGCAGCAAGTTGGTCTGCGCCAGATCTTGAAAAGGCAAAGCAACTCGTTAAGGAGTCAGGCACAGCTGGCCAAAAGGTTGGCGTTGTTGTCTCTGATGATGAAGTGAATAAGCAGATGGGTGAGTACGTACAAAGCGTTCTTAACCAGATTGGTTACAAGGCAACCTTGAAGCCAATTTCAAGCAACATTCAATTCACATACATTCAGAACACAAAGAACAAGGTTCAAATCTCGGTATCCCAGTGGTATCAAGATTTCCCAGCAGCGATGGACTTCTCGTACATCTTGCTCGGTTGTGAATCATTTACACCTGGTTCAGATTCATCTATCAACATGGCTGGTTATTGCAACAAAGCACTTAACAAGCGCATGATCGATGCAATGGATCTAGGCGTAACAGATCAAGCAGCTGCTGATAAAGAGTGGGGCGAAATTGATCAAGCGATCATGAATGAAGCTCCAGTTGCTGTGGCCTTTACTCCAAAGCAGATTGACTTCTTGTCTGCTCGTGTAAAGAACTACAACTTCTCTAAGCAGTTCTACATGTTGGTTAGCCAACTGCAGGTCAAGTAAGTAGATGACTACGCACGAACCAGCGTTCGATCTCTCTTCGGAGAGTCCGGGCAAAATTGCCCTCCGAACGCTGGTTCGTGATCGTAGATCATGGGTTGCGTCAACGATGTTGGTCATCGTTGTCGCACTTACCCTGGCTGCTCCGCTGTACGCCTCCCTCGTTTCAAAGACTGATCCATTTGTTTCAACCATTAACGGAACCGTTGTCTTAGATGGTGTTGAAGTTCAGGTTTTACAACAATCAACTGAAGGACTCAGACTTGGTGTTAATCCGATTGGTCCTACATGGAAAATTGGTCCTTACTTTTTAGGCGCCGATAATCAAGGTCGCGACGTCGCAGCACGCTTGTTATATGGCGGCACAAATACTCTATTAATCGGATTTTCAGCCGCGGCTCTGACTTTGATTGTTGCAACAATCGTTGGTGTTATCGCTGGCTATTCAGGAAAAATTATTGACTCTGTTATCTCTCGAATTTTAGATGTGATTTGGGCATTTCCAGTTTATTTACTCTCAATTTCACTCTCAGTTGTGCTTCTTACAAGCGGATTTAAATGGGGCCCGCTTTCGCTAGAAGCAGGCTCACTCTATTTACCAATATTTATTATCGGTCTTGTCTATGTGCCATACGTAGCACGCCCAATTCGCGGGCAAGTATTAGCTCTACGTGAACGTGAGTTTGTAAAGGCTGCAATCGGTGGCGGTGCGAAGAATTCAACAATTATCTTTCGTGAAATCTTGCCTAACGTAATTCCCAGCGTTTTAGTCTTTATCCCTTTGATGGTTTCTCTTGCCATGCTTACTGAATCAGCACTCTCCTTCTTATCTATTGGTGTTCAGCCACCAGATGCTTCATGGGGCACGATTATTAAAGATGGTCTTGGACTTCTATACACGCGACCAATAGTTGCTCTGACTCCGGGTCTTTTCATCGTTATTACTGCTGTCTCACTTAACTTACTAGGTGACGCCGTACGCGATGCACTCGATCCAAAAGCTCGTCTGCGTGGTGCATTTTGACGCGATTTATCATTAAGCGCCTTGCTGCTGCCGTATTCGTTCTGGTCTCCATCAGTATCTTGGTCTTTCTCATCTTCTTTGCAACTCCTGGTGTAGATCCAGCAGCCCGTATTGCAGGACGAAATGCTGATCAACTTACCTTGCAGCAAGTGCGCGCAACATTTGATTTAGATAAACCAATTCATATTCGTTATGTGTCGATGATGAAGCACTTATTTATTGATCGCGACTTAACTTCCTATGTAAACCGCGGCGCAGAAGTGTTGCCACAACTTACTCAAGCGATTCCAGCGACTCTTTCACTTGTTTTTGGTGCAGCCATTATTTGGTTATTCCTCGGATTAGTACTTGGAATAACGGCCGCCGGAATGCGAAAATCTTGGGTCGATCCTGCCATTGGCATTATTGGAATCATTGGCGTTTCCCTGCCCGTTTATTGGCTCGGCGAGGTGGTCAACTTAATAACGCAAGGGCGTTTGCACGCCACTTTGTTTAGGTGGGTTCCACCACTTGGTTATGTTCCATTTACCGAAAGCCCCGGTGGTTGGTTCTTAGCGCTGCTCTTTCCTTGGCTGACGCTCTCACTTTTATATGCTGGTATTTATATTCGTGTAATCCGCAGCGAAATTGTTGGATTGATGCAAGAAGATTACATAAAGACAGAGCGCGCTAAGGGCGCTGGTGAAAAACGTATTTTGATTAAGCATGCAAGTCGCATGAGTCTTATTACTGTTGTTTCACTCTTCGGATTAGATTTTGGCGCCCTCGTTGGCGGATCAGCTCTTCTGACAGAAGTTGTCTTTGGTATTCAAGGCGTGGGTCGACTGACCTTTACAGCGCTACAAAACTTTGATCTACCTCTGATTATGGCCACAGTTATGTATGCAGCTTTCTTTATTGTTATCGCAAACGCCGTAGTTGACTTGGTTTACGCGTGGATAGATCCGCGGGTGCGTCGTGGCTGAGAAATTACTAGAAGTTAAAAACCTCTGCGTCTCCTTTAAGACTCGCAAAGGCACCGTTCGCGCTGTAAACAATCTTTCATTTTCGATCAACCATGGTGAGGTTCTAGGCATCGTGGGCGAATCAGGATCGGGCAAGAGCGTTTCCATGAGCGCGGTCATGGGTTTAATCAAAGATGACAATGCAGAAATAACTGGTGAAGTTTTATTTAACGGAGAAGATTTACTCAAGAAAAGCGATGATGAATTACGCGCAATCCGAGGTAAAGATATTGCGATGGTTTTTCAAGACCCTATGACTGCGTTGACACCTGTCTACACAATCGGTTGGCATATTCGCGAACAACTTCAATTACACGGCAATATTTCAAACCAAGCAGCCAAACTACGCGCCATTGAATTATTAGAAGAAGTGGGGATTCCAGATCCTGCCAAGCGCGTGGATCAATATCCTCATGAATTCTCGGGCGGCATGAGACAGCGTGCAATTATTGCGATGGCACTATCGCTTAATCCAAAGCTGCTCATTGCAGATGAACCAACGACTGCGCTAGATGTAACAATCCAGGCGCAGATTTTGGATCTCTTGGAAAGATTACGTAAGACCCATAACTCATCCATCATCATCATTACTCACGATATGGGAGTTGTATCCGAACTCTCCTCTGAAGTATTAGTCATGTATGCAGGCCGCATGGTTGAGCGATCAACTAAGAGTGCTCTCTTTGCTAACCCACAACACCCCTACACAAAGGGATTGATGAACTCTGTGCCACGCGTTGATCGTGCTCGCACATCACGACTTGAAACTATTTCGGGTCAGCCAGCATCCCTTCTTAATCTGCCTAGTGGTTGTGCATTTAGAACGCGTTGTTCATCTGCCCATGCGGCTTGCACCGAGCAACCTGTCTTTACCGCCGATAGCAATGGATATGGCGCAGCATGCTTTCTTCTCACAGAAGGAGCGCGCTCATGAGCAATGAAATTTTAAGTGTGAAGAACATCAGCAAGATTTATGAATCAAGTGGTGGCAGTTTTGGCCGCAAAAATAAGGTTTCAGCACTCGATGGCGTCTCATTTAATCTTGCGCAAGGTGAAACTCTTGGCATTGTTGGCGAATCCGGATGCGGTAAATCAACTCTTGGACGAATCATCTCTCGCCTGGACTCCCCTACGTCAGGTGAAATCATCTATAAAGGAAATGACATTGCAAAGAAATCACTGGCTGCAATGCGTCCGCTACGTAAAGAGATTCAATTTATCTTCCAAGATCCTTATGCATCCCTTAATCCACGTCGCCAAATTGGTGCAATCATCGAAGAGCCAATGCGCATTCATGGGGTTAGCAAAGATGAGCGTCGTGCCCGCGCACATGAGCTACTTGAAAAAGTTGGTTTAGATAAGAATTCCTATGAAAAATACCCGCACGAATTCTCTGGTGGGCAACGCCAACGCGTTGTGATTGCTCGCGCTTTAACACTCAAGCCAGAGTTGATCATTGCAGATGAGCCCGTCAGCGCACTCGATGTTTCTATTCAGGCACAGGTTCTTAACCTCTTTAAAGAGCTGCAAGATGAGATGAAGTTGACCTACGTCTTCGTAGCGCACGATCTCGGTGTCGTGCGACATATCTCAGATCGCATTGCCGTTATGTATCTAGGAAAAATAGTTGAACTGGGCACTGTTGAAGAGATCTATAACAACCCGCAACATCCATATACGAAGGCTTTGTTATCGGCTAACCCACGCATTGATCAAAGCGCACAGAACACCCGCCAGATTCTGACCGGAGATATTCCATCACCACTTAATCGACCAAGTGGATGCTCATTTCACACACGCTGTCCTATTGCGGTCGCAGAGTGCAGCACACGCGAACCAGAGCTACGCCGTATTGGCGCAGTCGATGTTGCTTGTAATTTAGTCGTGTGAATCTAAAAACTCAGATACAACTCTTTTAAATTTAGCTGGTTCTTCCACATGTGGCATGTGAGATGACTCAGCAAATAGTTCCCACTTAGATCCGGGAATTAAGCCTTGAATCTCTTTAACCATTGCAGGAGTTGCTTCGTCATATTGGCCAGAAACCAAAAGAGTTGGCGTGCTTATCTCTTTTAGTTGTGGGCGAATATCCCAGTGCTTAAGTGATCCAATTACGTGGAACTCACTAGGTCCATTCATCGTGTGATACACAGTTGGGTCTGCGGCCAATTGCTCAAAGCTTGCAAGCACATATGGTGGCTGCGGAATTCGGCACAGGTGGCGTGAATAAAAGACATCAACAGCTGCAACATATTCTGGGTCTTCGGTTGTCTCTGCAGCTTCGTGCTTAAGAAGAGTTGCTTCAACTTCAGGCGGTAACTCTTTGCGCAACTTGTTTGCTTCAGATACCCAGACTTCCATGCTCGCAGGTGAGTCTGCAATTACCATCGCGTTTAATCCCTTTGGCTTTGTAATTGCAAATTGCATTCCAAGCATTCCGCCCCAGGATTGACCAACAATGTCGTACTTATTTGAAATACCTAAGTGCTCGGTCAAGAGCACGAGCTCTTCCATAAACAACTCTGGAGTCCAGAACTCTTTTGGCTTATCCGGTAAATGCGTTGAGTTACCGCAACCAATTTGGTCATACAAAACGCCTGCGCGCCCTGTTTGCGCTAGTACTTCAGCGATTGGTTCACAGTAGTTATGGCCCGCACCTGGTCCACCATGCAAAATCATGACAGGAGTCTTTGAACTCTTTAGATCGCCAACTACTCGATACCACGTGCTTCCATGCTGCCATTTCATTTCACTCATAATTTACATTCCCTTAAATGGTCGTGGACATGCAGCGATCTTAGGAACGCGCATACGTGCAATTTTTGTACCTGGAGATGGATGACATGATTGTGCAATTCCGACATCGCCGGCTACAGATAAGAAGATGAATGCATCTTCATAGGTAAATCCCCATTGTTCAACTAGTAATTGCGCTGCTTCTTCGCACGCTAATTTAATTGCTTCATTGAGATCGCTATCTGTTGTTCCGTGGGTGAACCAAGAGTCTGCTGTTTCAGTAACTGGCCAACGAGCAGCCTTGCCTTTTAGAACGTTAACTTCAATTAAAACATCTCCACCGATTTCAACACCGGTTCCTGAAATTTCGCCATCTCCCATAGATGCGTGCATGTCACCAATTGCTAGTAGCGCACCTGATTGGAAAACAGGCATGTGCACAGTGGATCCAACGCGATTGAAGTGATCATCCATGTTTCCGCCGTGGCGTCCTGCTGCAAATGTTGCAATTTCACCTTCGGCAGGTGCAACACCGATCACACCGAGCATTGGCACTGCAGGAAATGAAACGCGATCATTCATATGAACAGTTCCATCTTTTACTTTAAAGATTCGAGTCGCTGGTGCTTTAACTTTATGAATAAGTTGTCCCCACTCAGGGATAACCATTCCGGCGCCCTGTGCACCTGGATCAATGCGGTGAAGTGTTACTGAGAGAGAATCTCCTGGTTCGGCGCCTTCAACATAAATTGGACCTGTTGCGCTATTAACTCGTGCTAAATCTAATTTTTCTACGGTGTCAGCTTCGGATTGAACTTGGCCTGTAAAACAATCCCATGTTTCTAGGTGAATTGTTGCGCCTGATTTAACACGCAATACAGGTTTCATATCCGTTGAATATGCCCAGACGTGTTGGTCTTTACCGATGTGATGATCTGCTTCGTATTTCACGCATCCTCCAAAGAGTCCAATTAGTGTGCTCATTGTGCCCCAGTTGTATGTGGCGTGTGAAGTGAAATTGAAGATAGATTTACCGCCATGACAACTATGTATCCCACCGCAAAGCACTATCTAACTCGCGACCATCACACCCAGAGTTTTGGCAGCGAATTTAGCCCAGCACTTCGTGTGGCAGCCGGTGAGCAGATACATGTACAAACCTGGGATTGCTATAAGGGACAAGTATTAGTCGATGCGGATTTAACAAAAGTAATCGATGATGCACAAGTCAATCCCGCAACTGGACCAATCTATGTTGAAGGCGCCGAACCTGGCGACACGTTAGCTGTAACAATTATTGATATTAAAACCGAAGCACGGGGTGCGGCGCGATTTGCAGCCGGTGAAGGTCAATTACATCAAAAGGCTAAGGGTCCTTATGGAACTTTCTTTGATGTTGCTAACGGCGTAATTAAGATGAATGAGAAAGTTTCATTTCCGATTAGTCCGATGCTTGGTGTCATCGGTGTTGCACCAGCATCTGGTTCGATTTTAACGATGCCTGCTGGCAAACATGGTGGCAACTTAGATAACAACATGAACAAAATTGGTTCCACTATTTATCTTCCCGTTAAGCACTCAGGTGCTCTACTTGGTATCGGAGATATGCACGCATCAATGGGCGATGGCGAAATCTGCGGTACAGGTGTTGAAATTGGTGGAGATGTATTAATTGAAGTAAACGTCATCAAATCCATAACTACTGACTTTCCTGTTACTGAAACAGCAGATTCATGGATCACTCACGGTGTGGCCGTAGATGATATTCAAGAAGCGATGACGCTTGCCTGCGAAGAGGCTGCTGGATTGCTGGTTAATCATTGGGGATTTACATATGAAGATGCATTTATCTTCTTATCTGTGGCGTGCGATCTTGGTATCGCACAAAACGTTCATCCTTGCGAAGGAACTGTTATTGCAAAGGTGCGCGTACCAAAGATCAGTGCGTGTCCTAAACCTTTTAAAATCTAACTAGGCAAGAACTGTTTAGCTTTGCCATCTCTGGCAAAGGCCATCAGCGTTAATCCAAATTCGTGGGCAAGATCTATTGCTAAAGAAGTTGGCGCACTCACACCAACGAGTGCTGAAACACCTGCGGCAACTGATTTTTGAATGATTTCATAACCAACGCGGCCTGAAACAACAACCGTCCAATTAGATAGCGGTAAATCCCCTGCCATCAGGGCTGCTCCAATGATTTTATCCACTGCATTATGGCGACCAACATCTTCTCGAACATAAACGGCCTTGCCTTCTGGATTCACAAGTGCTGCGGCGTGTAATCCACCTGTCTTCGAAAAGATTGCTTGGCGGCCATCTAAAAGCGCTGTCATGCCAGCTAATTCAGATAATGAATGCTTTGTTGGCGCGACCTTTTTAATTCCACGAGCATGCAGGTCTGAAATATTTGTAGAGCCACAGACACCACACGCAGATGTCATAGTGAATCTGCGCTCTATAGAACGCGGAGGTTTTGGAGCATCTTGAGTGATTTCTGCGATAACAACATTGGCACGTTGTCGTGGTGTGAGGGATCGATCAGCGCACACCTTCACTTGTATTAGCTCACTTGGATTACTTAAAAATCCTTCACCCCATAGAAAACCTGCAGCAAGTTCGAGGTCAGCACCAGGTGTGCGCATTGTGATGCCGAGTTGTTCTTCGCTATCGCCTTGCTTTAAACGAATTTCAAGTGGTTCTTCGACTACGACAGAGTCGGAAGAGATGTCTTTCGAATCTGATTTTTGAACCTTTACTTTTGCAATCGATGAAGGAGGGCTATCTATCTCTTCATCTTTTGACATGGCGGTAAAACTCAATATTTTCAGCTGGCAATGGAGTATTGCCAAGAATTAAATCTGCAGCCTTTTCTGCAACCATCATCACGGGTGCGTAAATATTTCCGTTTGTGACATATGGGAAAACAGATGCATCAGCAATACGTAGACCATTTACTCCATGAACCTTCATAGTCTCTGGATCAACAACAGACATTTCATCCGTGCCCATCTTTGCTGTGCAGGATGGATGCAGAGCTGTTTCTGCGTCTTTGCGTACCCATTCCAGCACTTCTTCATCTGTTGAAACAGATGCACCAGGAGATGTTTCTCCTTCGTTGAAATCATCCATCGCAGGTTGAGTCAAGATATTGCGAGCAACGCGCACGGCTTCAACCCATTCGCGACGATCTTGATCTGTTGAAAGATAATTAAATTGAATTGCAGGCTTATCAAATGGATTGGTGCTCTTAATCTTTAGCCATCCACGTGCATCTGAATACATTGGACCCACGTGTACTTGGTATCCGTGACCACTTGTTGGGCCGCTGCCGTCATAGCGAATTGCAAGAGGTAGGAAGTGAAACATCAAGTTTGGATAAGCAACATCTTCATTGCTTCGTGTAAAGCCACCTGCTTCAAATTGATTAGTAGCACCTGGGCCTTTTCTAAAAAATAACCATGCTGCGCCAATAAATGGACGGCGCCACATTTGTGTGATGGGTTGTTGTGTTACAGGCTGCTTGCACTTGTACTGAACATACACCTCAAGGTGATCTTGTAAATTAGCACCCACACCAGGCAAATGCTTAATAACTTTAATCCCAAGCTTTGAGAGATCTTCTTGGTTGCCGATACCCGATAATTGCAAAACTTGTGGGGTATTAATTGCTCCACCACATAAAATAACTTCCTTAGATGTAAAGGTGTGTTTCTTGCCCTTGATCATTACTTCAACACCAGTAGCAGTTGCGCCCTCAAATAAAACCTTAGTCACATGCGCTCTAGTTTTAAGCGTGAGGTTCTTGCGTTTAAGGACTGGATACAAATATGCACGAGCCGCGCTTAAACGACGACCGCGATAGACATTGCGATCAAATGCTGCAAATCCCTCTTGGCGATATCCGTTGACATCATCTGTGCGTGGATATCCCGCCTGCTCTGTAGCCTTAAAGAAGGCAGCAAAGAGGGGACCTTTAACTGGTCCGCGTTCTAATTTAAGTGGGCCACTATCTCCACGAAATGGATTCTTTGGATCTGCTAAACAATTCTCTAACTTTTTAAAATATGGCAAGCAGTGCGCGTAATCCCAATTGTGCATACCTTGATCTTTAGACCAGCGCTCGTAATCGAGCGCGTTTCCACGTTGCCAGATCTGACCGTTAATAGAAGATGAACCACCTAAAACTTTTCCACGTGCGTGATAAATCTTGCGACCATTCATAAATGGTTCTGGCTCGGATTCATACATCCAGTCATAGAACTTGCTGCCAATGGGAAAGGCCAGCGCTGCCGGCATATGGATAAATACATCCCACTTGTAATCACGGCGCCCAGCTTCTAGAACTAAAACTTTATGTGCAGGATTTTCACTGAGGCGATTTGCCAGCGCACAACCTGCTGAACCACCACCAACGATGATGTAGTCATACTGCGCACTCATGGCTAAAAGTCTACTAATAAAACAAGGCCCTTACCCAGTGAGTTCCACCGAGTAAGGGCCTTGCTTCTTAGGATGTTTTTACTTACTTACCAAGCCATGAAGCAACAGTGTCAGGATTAGCAGCAATCCACTTCTTCGCTGCTTCTTCTGCTGTCATTCCGCCTTCAAGATCGGCTGCTACACCATTTTGATCAGCATTAGTCCACGAGAAGTTCTTTACAAGTGAAGTAAATGAATCATTAGCATCGTTGAGCTTCTTAGAGATCAACTTCTGAAGTGGTGTTGATGGGTAGTCAGTTAAACCACTTGCCGCTGCTGGATCGCTCCAGTCATTAGCAGGGAACTTAACGCGAGCTGCCTCAAGTGTTGGAAGCTTTGAGTGAAGTGTCCAAGGCTGCCATGCATAACCAATAAATGGTGTCTTGTTAGCTTCAGCCTTAAGGAAACCGTCAACTAGAGCAGCTTCTGAACCAGAGAAGATAACTTTGAAGTTTAACTTGTTAGCAGAAACCATCTTTTCACCGACGGTTGTGTAACCAGTTGGGCCTTCAAACCATGCACCCTTGCCACCTGAATCTGCAGTCTTAAACATGGCTGCATACTTGTTCAAGTTCTTTGAATCAGTGATGTCTGGATACTTTTCAACCATCCATGGAGCGACATACATACCGATAATTCCAATGTTTCCGTTTTCGCCAGCTTCAACTACAGCTCCGCGATCAGCCCACTCCTGCCAGCGTCCGCCGCCCCAATCTTCGATAAGGACATCGATAGTTCCGGCTTCCATTGCGTCATAAGTGACTGGACCTTCTTCTAGAGTTGTCTGAGTAATTGTGCAACCCAATTCTTGCTTTGCAACTTCTGCAAGAACCTGTGCTGAAGCTGTGTAACCGCCCCATGCGTGCATTGCGATTGCGTAAGAACCGCATTCTCCTGATCCTTCGCTTGCAGAATCATTAACGCTGCTGCTACAACCTGAAAGGACTAGCGCTGTTGCAATTGCTGCGGTAGCAAGTGCCGAACGGCGACCGAGTAGTGATTTCATTAACCCTCCTAAAGAGTTTTATGTATTGCGTAAAGCCTAGGGCTGCGATGGTGCTAGCACTAGTACTTTTGGGGGCTATTTCGCAGATGTTATGAGGAGCGACGGGCGCCGGCTTGCATAATCCGGTCGAAAATAACGCCTAGAAGCAAGATGGCAACACCTGCAATCAGGCCCTTGCCCTGAAGCTCTGGCTTGGAGTTACCAGCGATTACCAAGTAACCCAGACCACCCGCACCAACGAAGCCACCAATGACAACTACAGCCAAGACATAGATCAGACCTTGATTGGTTGCAAGCAAAATAGTTTTCCTTGCAGCAGGCAATTGCACCTTGGTAATAATCTGGCGCGCTGTAGAGCCTGCAGCGGTTGCCGCTTCAATGAGTGCATGTGGAACTGCGCGGATACCTTCGCTCACAATCTTTACAACAACTGGAATGGAATAGACGATGCCAGTTGCAATGGCAGTAAAGCGAGTAGGACCAAATAAACCTAACATCGGCACTAAATACACAAATGCGGGAAGGGTTTGTCCGGCATCAAGGAATGGACGCAATACCTTCTCTGCTCGATCGCTGCGACCTGTCCAAATACCAAGTGCCAGACCGATAATCATTGTGAGCATGCACCCAACAATTGTCTGAGTAAGCGTCAACATTGCTTCATACCAAAGACCGGATACAACAATCGCCATTGCTAGAAAGAAAGCCAAGATTGCAGTTCTTGTTCCGCCAATAATGATGGCGAGTGCCACAATCATTCCCACTGTTACATACCAAGGGGATGCAGCAAGTTGTGTTTCTAATGGATTGAGAATGGAATAGGAGATTAAATCTTTAAAGCCAACGGTAAAGATTGTGAGGTTTTCTAAAATCCAAGCCGTTGCACTATTAGTAACCTTTGCCACTTGCGGTGCAATGGTGAATTCTTTTGGCCAAACCGCTGCCCACAACATTGTGCGAGACATAAAGACAGATACAACTGCAAGAATTGCCGCAACTATTAATGTGATGCGCTTTGTCTTAATCTGCTTTTCAGTCGCTGGAACAAATGAATCTTGGCGCTTAGCTGCAGCGCTAGTGCTGCGATCAAGCAAAATCGCTAAGAAAACTACGGCAAAGCCGGCCACAAAGCCCTGCCCAACGTTTCGGATAATCAAGGCCTCAATAACTGGTTTACCAAGTCCAGGTGCACCAATGAGAGCGGCGATCACTACGAATGAAACCGCAGCCATCACTGTTTGATTAATACCAAGCACAATCATCTGCTTTGCCATGGGAACTTGAACTTTGGATAATTTCTGCATCTGCGTCGATCCCATTGACTCAGCAGCTTCAACGGGAGATTGGTTCAAATTTCTAATCGCATGGCTTGTAATACGAATTGCGATTGGAATGGAATAGATCATCGTTGCAATCGTTGCTGAAGCCGCACCAATCATAAAGACCAGTGCGATTGGTGCCATATAAACTAGGGTCGGCAAAATCTGAGCTAAATCGAGAAAGGGCGTAAATATTTTTAAGACCCGATCTGATAAACCTGCCCAGATTCCAAGCGGGATTCCTATTGCTAATGAAAGAAGTACTGCAGCCAAAGTCATTGCAATGGAGTCCATAGTGAATTGCCACATTCCCAGTGCGCCGCAGGCAACTAGAAGTGAAACTGATAAGAGCGCGGTTCGCCATTGGCTCGTTGCATAAACTGCAAAGGCAACAATGGCAACTACACCTAACCAGCCAATGATTGGAATAACTGAGTTTGGTGCAGGAACTGCAATGAGATTTCTGATCATCTGGACAAAGCCATCAATTGCCCCACGAATCGGATTGAAAAAATAAATGAAAGCAGGGCTCTCTGTTCTATTTCCCCGAAGATCCAAGGCTTTTTCGCCAACAAATTTGGTGAATGCAGTGTTCTCATAGGTGGCAATCTGCAATGTGTGTGTGCCATTGAGTAATCGGCCCAGCAAAATCCACACTGTTACTGAGGCAAGAAGTAGATAGGACTTACGAATCTTCATTAAGCGCCACCAGAAATTAACCGCAATACATCCTCACTAGAGACAATCCCAAGGGCAGTGCCATTGTCATTGACCCGTACTGGTTTGTGGGATTGCAAAATTACTTGCGCGGCATCGCGAATGATCGTGTTGGCTGCAAGTTCAGGTCCATCGGTTGCATCACCTGGCCCAGCTTTTCTAGCTAAGTGCTTCAAAGTCAGAACATGAGACTTAGCGATATCGCGCACGAAGTTAGCAACGTATTCATCGGCTGGGTTTGCGACTAGATCCTCTGGGGTTCCGATTTGAACGATTGCACCATCTCGCATGATTGCAATGCGATCTCCTACCTTTACAGCCTCAGATAAATCGTGAGTAATAAAGACCATTGTTTTGCCGAGTTCGTGGTGCAATCGAATAATTTCTTGTTGCATATCACGACGAATAAGTGGATCTAGAGCGCTAAATGGTTCGTCCAAAAACAACACTTGTGGATCCACGGCAAGGGCGCGAGCTAAACCAACGCGCTGTTGCATACCGCCAGATAGCTGTTCTGGGTAAGCATTGGCATAACCTTGCAAGCCAACTAGTTCAATTACTTCGTTCGCGCGCGCATGGCGTGCATCTTTTTTAGCACCATTGATTTCAAGTGAGTAAGCAATGTTGTCGATGACTTTTCGATGTGGAAGCAAACCAAAATGCTGGAAAACCATGGAGAAACGAGTCTTACGTAATTCGCGAAGGCGCTTATCATCGACTTTTAAAATGTCTTCGCCTTCAAATTTCATTTGTCCCTGTGTTGGCTCGATCAGGCGTGTCATGCATCGAACAAGGGTTGACTTACCTGAACCTGAAAGGCCCATCACAACGAATACTTCGCCGGGTGCTACATCAAATGAAACATCGCGCACTGCAATTGTGTTGCCGGTTTTTGCACGCAAATCTGTGCGAGAGAGTGAGGCATCAGGTGAACCAATAACTTTTTCAGGATTATTTCCGAAAACTTTCCATACGTTTTGTACAGAAATCATTGGTGCTGCTGAGCTCATGTACTCTCCTAAGAAGGATCGGCGAACCATCCAGAACGCGCAGGCTTATTGTTGGTCCAAATGTGTTTAATTTCAAGGTATTCATCCAAACCGGCCTCACCTAATTCGCGGCCGACGCCTGATGCTTTAAATCCGCCCCACTCTGCCTGCGGACGATATGGGCCGAAATCATTGACCCAGATAGTTCCGTGACGAAGCGCTGCGGCCACACGATCAGCGATTTTTTTATCATCACACCACAGTGCACCTGATAATCCATAAATTGTGTCATTGCCAAGTGCGATTGCTTCATCAACGCTTTCAAAAGTTTCAATTGTCATAATCGGACCAAATGATTCATCCTGAACGCACTTCATCTTCGATAAGCAGTTATCAATTACTGTTGGTGGGAAATACCAGCCTTTATTGAGATCTTCACGATCGATGCGAGAGCCACCGACCAAAATAGTTGCACCATCTTTTTCAGCATCGTGCATATATGCCTCAACTTTGCCCAGGTGCTCTTTGCTAATTAGTGGCCCAGTTTCTGTACGTGGATCTTCTGGTCCGCCAACATAAATAGCTTTTGCACGGCGCACGATTTCTGCAACAACTCTGTCATGAATAGATTTTTCAACCAGCACGCGGGTACCGGCAGAACAGACCTGGCCTGAGTGCAAAAAGGCTCCTGTGACTGCATTATCAATTGCTGCATCAATATTGCTATTTTCAAAAATAATATGTGGGTTCTTACCGCCAAGTTCGAGCGCAACTTTCTTAACTGTTTGCGCCGCAGTTGCCATGATGCGACGGCCTGTAACTAAGCCACCGGTGAATGAGACAAGATCAACACGTGGATCTTCCGTCAGCGGTGCACCCGCTGTAGCGCCTGCTCCACAAATTAAGTTTGCAACACCTTGTGGTAATCCTGCTTCTTCTAATAACTTCATTAAATGAATCGCAGTAGATGGTGATAACTCACTTGGTTTAACAATGAATGAGCATCCTGCAACAAGTGCGGGTGCGACTTTCCATGAAATTTGCAGTAGCGGATAGTTCCAAGGGCCAATCAGTGCGCATACTCCGACTGCTTCGTGGGTGATGACACTTGAGATGTTATCGGCGCCCACATCTACTTTGCGATCTTTTAGCTTTAAACCAAGGGCAGCAAAGTGGCGAAATGTGGCTTCAATATCTGCCATGTCATAACGTGTTTCAACCATGCGCTTGCCTGTATCGCGTGTTTCAAGGGATGCAAGGATTTCTGCATCGCGCTTGATTAAGTCTGCAACTTTTTCAACGAGTGCACATCGATCTTTCATCGACCACGATGCATAGACGCCTGAATCAAAAGAATCGCGCGCAGCTTTGATTGCATCTCGTGTATCAGCCGCGGTTGCTTCTGAAACTGTGGCAACTACAGAGTTATCGTGCGGACTCCTGATCTCACGTACTGCTCCATCAGATGATGCAACCCATGCACCATTTATATAGAGCGTACTTTCAGGCATGTACTAAGCGTCTAGTTCTGATTTGCGCTTTGCAACAAATTCAGTGAGTTCGGCTAGAACTTGAGCATCCATCTCTGGCTTTTCATACTCTTCTAGCTTCTTCTTCCAAATCTCTTCAGCGCGTGCGCGAGTATCTTTTGCACCAAGGCGCATCCAACGCTCGTAGTTATCGCTATTTGTTAAGAATGGACGATAGAAGCAATCGCGGAAGCGATCCATTGTGTGAGCCGCTCCTAGGAAGTGGCCGCCATGGCCAACTTCAACGTGAGCATCAAATGCAAGGGATGCCTCATTGAATTCAAGTGGAGTGAATTCAGCCATCAATGATTGCAAGATTTCGATATCAACTACGAACTTGTCGTATGAAGAAACTAATCCGCCTTCAAGCCATCCGGCTGTGTGCATTACCCAGTTAGTGCCAGATAAAAATGTTGGCATCATCGTCATCATTGTTTGATACGCAGATTGCGCGTCAACTGTTTGTGATGAGTTCAGGCCGCCACCGCCACGAAATGGCAGGTTAAGCGAACGTGCGATTTGGCCAGTGCAGAGAAGTCCGATTCCGGACTCTGGTGTTCCAAATTGTGGTGAACCAGATTGCATATCAATATTTGAAAGAAATGAACCAAATACAACAGGTGCACCTGGGCGAACAAGTTGAACCAAAGCAATAGCAACAAGTGCTTCTGCCATTTGCTGGGCAAGTGTTGCAGGAATTGTTACAGGGCTCATTGCACCCATCAGTAAGAATGGTGTTGTTACAACAGGCTGACCGGCCAATGCGTATTCGCGCATTGAGTCCAACATACGATCATCCCAGCGAAGTGGAGAGTTGCAGTTAACCAATGAAATAAGCGCTGGAGTCTCCTCGATTGCTGCGCGACCACCATGAATAATTTCGGCCATACGAATAACATCTTTCGCATTTTCGTGAGTTACAACGTTACCCATAAAGAATTTGTCAGTAAGAGTTGCAGCTGCAAATGCCATATCTAAGTGGCGTGAATCAAGTGATAAATCATTTGGTTCTGTTACAACGCCGCCGACAGAATCAAGTGCGTCAAATGATTGTGACAATCGGCAGAAGTTTTCATAATCAGCAAAAGAACCATCACGGCGAACATCGCCTTCACGCACAAATGGTGGGCCATAGACAGCACCGAAAACCATGGAGTCGCCACCAATATGAACATTGTTCTTTGGATTGCGAGCGCGCAGATCAAATTCGCGCGGAGCTTTTGCAACTTGCTTCATTACCCAATCAGGATCGAACTTAACGGTTTCACCAGAGACTTCTTGTCCAGCCTCGCGCAACATGTCCACTGCCCATGGCGATGCGAATTCAATGCCAATTTCAGAGACGATACGACGCCAACCTGCGTGCAGCGTTGCCATGGATTCTTGACTCAATATGTCATAACGCGGCATTTTGTTCTGGAACACGGTGGTGACCTTTCAGATCAGTAAATCTTTCATGGGTAATTCAACTCTATTGTGCGTGGCTCTTGACCGAGTACACGCCACGAGAATACGCTAGGAACATGGAACAAGGGTTCCATATGGTGAAACAGTTTCGGGAGGGCGCAATGGGCAAATCCGAATTAACAACTGGCACGCAAGCAATTGATCGCGCCACTGCGCTGCTCTCTGATGTCTTGCAATCACAGACTCCACCACTTCTTGGTTCACTTGCACGTGCACATGACATTCCTAAATCAACAACATCTCGCATTCTTGGCGCCCTCGAACGCGCCGGACTTGTACAACGCGATCGAAACGGTGCTTTCTTAGCCGGACAAGTTCTTACATCTTTTGCACGCGAACAAAACCAAGATTCTGTTCTAGTCACTCGTATGCGCGCAGTTCTTGAATCACTCTCTGAACAAACTGGTGAGACAGCAAATTTGGCAGTTCCGGGTAATGGTTTCATTAATCTTCTTGACCAGGTTGATGGGCAATATCTATTAGGTGCCACGAACTGGATTGGCAAGCAAGTTCCTTATCACGCATCCGCACTCGGCAAAGTTTTGCTCGCTTACTCTGCCGTGACTATCTCTGCGGGTCGACTAGAGCGCCTAACAGATAAGACAATTACTTCTCGCACACGTTTGCTAGAAGAGTTAGAAGAAGTACGTCGTCGTGGATTTGCAATTATTAGTGATGAATTAGAAGTTGGACTAGTTGCAGTTGCCGCCCCTATCCGCGAACAAGATGGTCGGGTTGTTGGAGCAATATCTGTTTCAGGTCCATCTACTCGCCTGAACAATAAAGAACTTATTCGAATTGGAGATCTCATCGTCTCTGAAATCGATGCAGTACAAGCACGTAGTAAGAAAAAACCCCAGATGCCTAATCAAAAAATAGGAAAGGTCGGCGCAGCATGACACATGACGAGATCATCAAGGCTCTCTTTGATGAAACGATGATTGGCAATGCTCCAGCAGTACTCGAACTCACAAATAAGGCTCTTGCAGAAGGAATGGGACCAGACACCATTTTGTTCGAAGCTCTTATTCCATCTCTAGAAGAAGTTGGCGCACGCTTTGAGCGCGGCGATTACTTCGTTCCAGAAATGCTTATTGCAGGTAAAGCAATGTCAGGTGCATTAAATGTTTTGCGTCCTTTATTGGCAGAAACTGGCGCTGAAACAGTGGGCACATTCCTTATGGGAACAGTTAAAGGCGATGTTCACGATATCGGCAAGAACCTAGTAAATATCATGCTCGAAGGAGCCGGATTTAAGGTTATTGATATCGGCGTGCAGGTTGCTCCTGAGAAATTCATTGCAGCAATTAATGAGCACCAACCAGATATTTTGGGTATGTCAGCATTTCTCACAACAACTATGCCTATGTTTAAAGTCAACATTCACGAGATTACCAAGGCCGGTCTACGCGACAAGGTAATCATCATGGTTGGTGGCGCACCTGTCACACAGGAATATGCCGATGCAGTTGGCGCTGATGGATTTGCATCCGATGCCTCAACAGCGGTTCGCGTTGCTAAGGATTTAATCCAGAAGAAGCGCGCACTTGTAAATGCCTAAACTTTTAAACCTGTTGTTAACTGTTGAACACGGCATGAAAAAGCCCGTGTGGGATTGCACCATGTGCGGACAATGCGTTCTGCACTCAACAGGTATGACGTGTCCTATGACATGTCCGAAAACGCTACGTAATGGTCCATGCGGTGGGGTCCGCGAAGATGGTCATTGCGAAGTTAAGCCAGAGATGAGATGCGTCTGGGTAAAAGCATACGATCGTAAAGTTTCTCTTCCACTACCGACCGTGTGGAAAGAGCATTACAACGATCTGCGCCCGCCAGTTGATATGCAACTCAAAGGCACATCTTCATGGGTTAATTTGATTACAAAGCGCGATCAACAAACGCCCGCGGGTTGGGCTAAGCGCCAAGAAGAAACGCATTCGCACTAATGTCAAAGCTGCGCGATTTATTAACACAAACTAAGGACGTTGTTTATACCGCTGAGTTTCCTGTCATTGATGGCGGCGGTATGGATCAAGTTAAGAAAAATGTAGAACGCCTGGCTCCGTGGTTTGTGGCTGTTAACGCAACCGATAACACCGCAGCACATGCCCACGCCTCAAATGTCTCTGTGGCAATTGCGATGAAGCAACATGGCCTTGAACCAATCATGCAAATTGTCTGCCGCGATAAGAATCGTCTTGCAATTCAAGCCGACATGGCTGGTGCAAATCTGCACGGCATTGAAAACATTGCACTATTAACTGGCGATGACGTTACCGCCGGTGATGAACCAGAGACTCGTCGTGTCTTTGATCTCGATGGACCACAAGCAATTAATGTGGCTTCAATTCTTAATGCTGGTACCTATCTTTCAGGTCGCAAACTCAACCCTGCGCCTAATTTCTTTATCTGTTCCGTTGAAAACCCCTTTGCTCCCCCACACGATTACCGCATCGAGCGCGCACTGAAAAAACACCGTGCGGGTGCTCAGATGATTCAGTTGCAAATCGGATATCACCCAGATCGTCTCGAAAAATTCTGCGCAGGTGTGGCAGCAACTGTTCCGGACTTAGCAATTATTCCTAGCGTTGTTCTGATTAAGAGTGCAAAGCCGCTTAGCTTTATGAACGATAAAGTTCCGGGCATCAGTGTTCCGCAAGATGTTATCGATCGCGTTGCGCAATCATCTGATCAAGCAGAGGCTGCATACCAACTTGCACTAGAACAAGCTCAGCACGCACTTACGTTGCCCGGTGTGCGTGGATTACACATTACAGATTTCCGCCACGACGACACTCTTGAGCGGTTAATGCGCGACCTCGGCCGAACACCAAACCAATACACATAACAGGAGCAATCACATGCATACAGTCGTTCAATCTGCGTCGAAGACCGTCACAATCGGCCACGACCAACCTTTCGTCATTATTGGTGAGCGCATCAACCCAACTGGTCGAAAGAAGTTTCAAGAGTTACTTCGCGCAGGAGATCTCTCAACAATTGCCATAGATGTTGAAGCGCAAATCAAGGGTGGCGCTGACATGCTCGATGTGAACATGGGTGTTCCACTAACAGATGAACCTGCACTTTTGTCTGCAGCAATCAAAATGATTCAAGGAATCACGGACATTCCAATTTGTATTGACTCATCCGTTATCGAAGCGCTTCAAGCAGGACTTGAGGCCTATGAAGGTAAAGCACTTGTTAACTCAATGACTGGCGAAGATGATCGCATGGAGTTAATCCTTCCGCTGATTAAAAAGCACAACGCAGCAATTATTGCTCTGCCAAATGATGAAATTGGTATTCCAGCAACTGCTGCAGAGCGCATTGTTATTACAGAAAAGATTATCCGCGCGGTTGAAAAGCACGGAATTTCATTAGATAACTTAGTAATTGATCCACTTGCAATGACAGTGGGCGCAGATCCAGAAGCTGTAAAGATCACACTTGAAACAATTCACCTCATTCGTGAAAAGTTTGGTTTGAATATGACACTGGGTGCATCAAATATCTCATTTGGTCTTCCAAATCGTCATGCGTTAAACGCCGCATTTCTACCAGCTGCTATGTCACATGGACTAACCTGTGCAGTCATGGATGCCCGCACACCAGCAATTAATGAAGCAGTTCGCGCTGCTGATCTATTGCTTGGTATGGATCAATGGGGCGGAAATTGGATTTCACGCTTTCGTGCACAAGAAGCCGCAAAGGCTGAGGGGTAAATCATTAGCAAAAAAGCTCTCGACCCATCACTTATTCCGGCACATGATGGAACAGGTCGCATCAAGCTGACTTTTCGCGTGCTCGAAAAAGATGGATCAGTTGCTAATGAAAAAGGTTTTACTGTTCCAACAGGTGTGAGCGCATTTGATGCTGCGTCCTGGAACGGAATTGCAATTGATTCAACCTGCGGTGGATATGGCACATGTAAAAAGTGTCGCATTCAAGTTACGACAGGCGATGTAGAACCTTCAAAACTCGATTACAGAGCATTTAGCGAAAGTGAAATCAAAGCTGGATGGCGTCTTGCATGTCTTGTACGCGCAGCAAAAGATGTCACGCTCGATGTTCCACCGCTGACCACTCGCCCAAAGGCTGCAACCGTAGGTGTTGGTCGCCAAGTAATTTTGCGCCCTGCAGTTCAAAAGCGTTACGTCGAATTAGAAGAACCAACACTTCATGATCAGCGCACCGATATCGTCCGTCTTTTCGATGCCATCGATGACATAGAAGCCACAGTCTCTCTGGCCGCTATTCGCAACCTGCCAAAGGTTTTGCGCTCATCGTATTTTAAAGTCACTGCAGTCTTTGTCGATCAGGAACTTATCGATATTGAAGCTGGCGACACAACCGATCTGCGTTATGGCATTGCATATGACTTAGGCACAACAACAGTTGTGGCCACACTTCTTGATCTAAATACCGGTACACCTGTTGCTGTTAAATCAATGCTTAATAAGCAACAACCATTTGGCGCAGATGTGATTACTCGAATTTCAGCCACAATGATGGATGCAACAGCACTTGATCGCTTGCGTGGATTTGCACAACAAACTTTGGCAGAACTCAGCGCTGAAGTATGCGAAGAAGCAGGCGTTGATCCACTAAATGTTTATGAAGTAGCACTAGCTGGGAATGCAACAATGACCCAATTAGCACTGGGTATTGATCCTGAACCACTGGGCGTTGCTCCATTTATTATGGTCAGCGCCTCTTTCCCAGATGTTCAAGCATCAGAACTTGGTATCAATGTTCACCCACGCGCAAAGGCCGTAATCATGCCTTCACTCGGTGCATACGTTGGCGGCGACATTGTTGCTGGTGCGCTTGCATCCGGAATGGATCGCGACAAGCGACTTCGTTTATTCATTGATGTGGGCACAAATTGCGAAATTATTTTAGGAGATGGCGACAAGATTCTTGCAACCGCAGCTCCTGCTGGCCCTGCATTTGAAGCAGCATCCATTAAATGTGGTGTGCGCGCAGCATCTGGCGCCATTGAAACTATCAAAGTAGTCGATGGCGACCTTGAAATAGGAACAATTGAAAATACAAAAGCAATTGGTCTCTGTGGTTCAGGTCTTGTCGATGCGTGTGCATGTTTAGTGCAATTGGGATTACTTGATCACTCTGGTCGATTTGTCACAGCAGAAGCCGCAGCAATTGCCGCGCCAAAGGTTGCACACCGACTTGTTGAACGCGAAGGCGAGCGAGTATTTGTTTTGACATGGGGCGGCGCCGAAGGCGATCTCAATGATTGCGTCTTCTTAACTCAGCGCGATGTGCGCGAACTTCAATTTGCTAAGGCTGCAATTGCAACAGGGTGGGCGCTATTACTTGAAGAGTTCGGCGTAGCCGAAAGTGAAGTACAACAAGTTCTCTTGGCTGGTTCTTTCGGTTCTTATCTCTCTCCCGCATCGGCTGTAAAAATTGGCTTAGTACCGATGCTTCCTGTGATGCGCATTGTTTCTGCAGGTAACGTTGCTGGCGAAGGCGCCAAGATGGTTTTACTTTCAGCACAAGAGCGCAATGGCGCAATGGCGCTACTTGATTCTATTGATTACATCGAATTATCAGATCGCTCGGACTTTAACGATAAATTCGTTGAACGCTTAAGTTTTCCCGCATAAGCCATGTCCGTTGCAGTAATTGCCTGTGGTGCAATTGCTACGCATATTTCGCACATCACTACTTCACATGGTTTAGATGTCACCATCTATCCCCTGCCACCACTGCTGCATAACCAACCAGCAAAAATAGCTGGCGAAGTCGAAAAAACTTATTTAGAAATTAAGGATAAACACTCTAAGTGCGCTGTTGCATACGCGGATTGTGGAACATACGGGGCTCTGGATGCCGTCATTGAAAAACTTGGACTCAAACGCCTTGGTGGAAACCACTGCTATGACATCTTTGCTGGCAAGGAAAAGATTGCAGCGCTTATGGAATCCGATGCTGGCACATATTTTTTAACAGATTTTCTCGTTAAATCATTTCACCGAAGCGTTATCGTCGAACTTGGTTTAGATAAGCGTCCGGATCTGCGTGATGATTACTTCAAGCATTACAACAAAATGATCTGGCTGGCTCAAAACCCGACTTCAGAGTTAACTGTCATGGCTCAGGCTGCAGCAGATTTAATTGGTTTAGAACTTGAAATAGATGTTGTGGGCGAAGGCAGCTTGAAAGAGCAGATTCTAGAATTACTTAACTGATTCCAGTTCCATTGCTTTAAGAACAATTGGATCCAATTTGCTGCGATCTACATCGCTATGTAAACGCTCGCGCATCTCAGGTGTCCAGAACTGCACAATATGGTGTGCCACTTCGATTTCAGGGGCACTAGCTTTTGGAACATTTGCAGCAATCTGATTGGCCATACGAATAATCGAATCTAATTGTGAATCCCCTGCAATATCGTGTGGATGAATAACGGCAGGTCCTTTTTCACTTGGTGAAATTTCAACTGCAGTTACTTTGTACTCAGGGCAGTTTGTGGCCCAATCTGAAATATCAGTTGTAATCACGTTTGCGCCAGATTCTGGGAAGTGAAAGGTTGTATAGACAACGCCTGCAGGTACGGAATCAGTTATACGTGCATGCATAATTGTTTCGCCTACGCGAGAAGAAAGCTTGACCCAAGAACCATCTTTAATGCCACGCATTTCGGCATCTGATTCGTGAATATCTAAAATATCTTCGCTGTGCCAGATGTTATTTGCTGTACGACGAGTTTGTGCACCCACGTTGTACTGGCTCAAGATGCGACCTGTTGTAAGCAGTAATGGGAATTTGCGTGTGGATTTTTCTTCGGTTGCAACATATGGCGTTGGCATGAATTTACCTTCACCGCGAACGAATTCATTGATATGCATTGTTGGTGTGCCTTCAGGGGCTTTTTCATTAACTGGCCACTGCAATGAACCAACACGATCTAAATGTTCAAATGAAACTCCGGCAAATGTCGGTGTGGTTGCGGCAATTTCATCCATGATTTCTGATGCTTGCGCATATGACATGTCATAACCCATGGCGCGAGAAAGATCGCACGTTACTTCAAATTCACTCTTGCCAGTCTTTGAGGCCATAACCGGGCGAACACGATTGATGCGACGCTCGGCATTTGTAAATGTTCCATCTTTTTCTAGAAAAGATGTACCTGGCAAGAAAACGTGGGCAAATTTAGAAGTTTCATTCAGGAACAAATCCTGCACAATGACCATATCCATAGAGCGAAGTGCAGCATGCACGTGTGTTGTGTTTGGATCTGATTGAGCAATATCTTCACCTTGTACGTAAAGACCGCGGAACTTATTACCGAGCGCCGAATCAAACATATTTGGAATACGTAATCCAGGTTCTGGGCGAAGTGTTACGCCCCATTTTTTGTTGAAAATTTCGCGAACATCATCGCGAGAAATATGACGATACCCCGGTAATTCATGTGGAAATGATCCCATGTCACAAGAACCCTGCACATTGTTCTGTCCGCGAAGTGGATTAACTCCAACACCTTTGCGGCCAATGTTTCCGGTCGCCATAGCAAGGTTTGCAATTCCCATCACCATTGTTGAACCTTGGCTGTGCTCTGTTACGCCAAGACCATAATAAATTGAGCCATTAGGAACTGATGCAAATAAACGAGCTGCTTCGCGAATCTTTGCAGCCGGTACGCCAGATGCTGCTTCTAAAAACTCTGGGCTATTTTCTTCAAGGCAAATAAACTTTTCCCACGCAGCAAATGCTTCAAGATCACAACGAGCGTTAACGAATTCGCGATTAATCAATCCTTCTGTGGCAACTACGTGGGCCAATGCGTTAATTACTGCCACGTTTGTGCCCGGCAATAATTGCAGGTGGTAATCCGCTTCGGTGTGAGCAGATTTAACAGTTTCTGTCACACGTGGATCAACGACGATTAGTTTGGCACCGCGGCGAAGCGCTTGTTTCATACGAGAGTTAAATACTGGGTGGGCAGCCGCTGGGTTTGCGCCAATAACCATGATGACATCTGAGAACTCAACGGATTCAAAGTCTTGTGTGCCAGCCGATGTGCCAAAGGTTTGATTGAGTCCATAGCCTGTTGGTGAGTGACATACACGCGCGCAAGTGTCTACGTTGTTATTGCCAAATGCTGCGCGCACCATCTTTTGAACCACAAAAACTTCTTCATTTGTGCAACGAGATGAGGTGATGCCACCGATGGAGTCCACACCGCTTTCAGCCTGAATCTTCTTTAGACCAGCTGCGGCAAATGCGATTGCTTCTTCATAAGAAACTTCTCGCCATTCGTCCGTTATCTTTTCGCGAATCAAAGGTTTTGTAATGCGATCATCGTGAGTGGCATAGCCCCAAGCAAAACGACCCTTCACGCATGAGTGACCAGCATTAGCGCCACCATCTTTGAGCGGAACCATGCGCACAACTTCATCGCCACGCATCTCGGCTTTAAATGTGCATCCAACACCGCAATACGCGCATGTTGTAATGACAGATCGTGTTGGTGCACCGATAGTAAGTAAAGTTTTTTCAGTCAGAGCACCGGTTGGACAAGCCTGAACACATGCACCGCATGAGACACACTCGCTATCAATGAAAGATGTGCCTGATGAAGACACGCGTGCTTCAAAGCCACGGTTCTCAATGGTTAGTGCGAACGTACCCTGCACTTCATCGCACGCACGAACGCATCGATTACAAACAATGCATTCGGTGGAATCAAAAGTGAAGTATGGATTTGTCTCATCTTTTACAAGTCCTAAGTGAGTTTTTCCTTCATAGCGAACCTCTGTTAGTCCAACTTCTTTCGCCATTGCATGCATCTTGCACTCATCGCCAGTTTCGCAATTGGCTGGGTGATCTGACATGTATAGCTCCATGACACCGCGGCGTATTTTCTCCACGCGATCTGTCTTGGTTGAAACCTTCATTCCATCTGCAACTGGAGTAGTACACGATGATGGAGTTCCGTTACGTCCGTCGATTTCAACAACACACAGACGACATGAACCAAATGCTTTTAGGCGATCTGTTGCGCAAAGTTTTGGAATGTTATTGCCGAGCATCGCTGCGGCTCGCATAATTGAAGTCTCTGCAGGAACCGTGACAGATTTTCCATCAATTTCAACTGTTACGTTTTCACTCTTTTTACTTGCAGGAGTACCAAAGTCGGGCTCGATGAGCATTGTCATTTCTTGGCACCTCCCGTGAAATCTTCTGGGAAATTATTCATGGCACTCTTTACAGGAAGCGGAGTAAGTCCGCCCATGGCGCAGAGAGATCCATCTGTCATTACTTCACATAAGTCTAAGAGCAATAACTTGTTAGCGGGAACATCTACGCCTGAAATAATTTTTTCAATGGTTTCAGCGCCTCGTGTTGAGCCTAAACGACACGGTGTGCACTTGCCACAAGATTCAAGAGCGCAGAACTCCATTGCAAACTTTGCTTGCTGCGCAAGATCTACTGAATCATCAAAGAGAACTACTCCGCCGTGACCGAGCATTCCGCCAGCTGCGGCCAACGATTCGTAATCCATTGAGACACCCAGCTGTGATGGATTGAAATAAGCACCGAGTGGGCCACCAATTTGAATTGCACGCAGTGGCTTTCCGCTGAGTGTGCCAGAACCAAATGTGTTTACTAGCGTTTCTAATGTAATTCCGAATGCGGTTTCAATAATTCCACCACGAGCAATGTTTCCGGCTAATTGGAAAACCTGCGTACCAAGGGATCGACCTATGCCACGTGCTGCATAAGCCGCAGCCCCTGATGCCATAATCTCTGGAACACTGGCAAGAGTTAAGACGTTATTAATGATTGTTGGTTTGCCGAATAAGCCTTCGATTGCAGGTAGTGGCGGCTTAGAGCGAACTACTCCACGCTTTCCTTCAAGGCTTTCAAGCATCGCTGTTTCTTCACCGCAGACATAAGAACCTGCGCCGACTCGAACTTCTAAATTAAATGCATGCGCACTTTTCAGAACTGATTTGCCTAGAACACCTGCTGCTTGTGCGATATCAATAGCATCACGTAAGCGCTTAATTGCTGTTGGGTATTCAGAGCGTAGATAAACAAATCCCTCTGTGGCACCCACGGCAACTGCTGCGATCGTCATTCCTTCAATTAATGTAAAAGGATCTGCCTCAATTAAAATGCGATCTGCAAATGTTCCGCTATCTCCTTCATCTGCATTACAACAGATGTATTTTTGATCCGCTTTCGTATCAAGAACTGTCTTCCACTTAATACCAGCTGGAAATCCTGCTCCCCCGCGTCCGCGCAATCCTGATGCAGTAACTTCGGCAACAGTTTCACTTGCGCTCTGAGTTATTGCTCTACGTAAGCCAACTAGGCCGCCATGAGATTCATAATCACTCAGCGATAGCGGATCAATTATTCCAACTCGCTTGTACGTAACGCGATCCTGCTTTGAAAACCATTGAATTTCATCAGTTACACCGAGTGCCAGCGGGTGCGCGCCACCATGTAAGAAATCAGAATCAAAAAGTGATGCAACATCGTCGGGCTGCACGGGACCGTATGCAATGCGCCCTTGGGCAGTTACAACTTCTACAAGAGTTTCAAGCCAGAGGGCGCCACGCGTTCCATTTCGAATAATGGTTACGGCGAGTGAACGTTTGACTGCTTCTTTTGCAATCAGGGCTGCAACTTGATCGGCCCCAATTGATACAGCTGCGCTGTCATTTGGAACATAGACAATCGTGCTCATGCGGTGACCTTCTCAACGCTTGCTCGACCAACTAATTCGCCATCGACCATTGCCGCTGGTCCAAGAGCGCAATTGCCAAAACAGTACGCCGATTTAATTTCCACATCGGTATACGTTTCATCGATTTTCTTGCCGAGTTTTTTCTCAACAGCTGCAACAAGTACGCGCGAACCAACTGCTTGGCACGCCTCCGCTACGCATATTTGAATACAACGAGCAGGCGATGGAGTTGAGCGTAGGTCGTGATAATACGTAAGCACTCCGTGTACATCAGCCCGAGAAACGTTAAATGTTTCAGCAATTAGTGCAACTGCATCCTCATGGACGTATCCAAAACGCTCTTGAATAGATTGCAGCGCAATAAGCACTGGACCTTGAACGTTTTTCAAAGGTGACAACACAACTGTTGCTTCTTTGATACTCCACGTTGGATATGACATATTAGAAAAGACCTACAACCTTGCCATCGACATAATCAATACGTTCAGCCGATGGAACCTTTGGTAATCCAGGCATCGTCATTACTTCACCACAGACCAAGACAATGAATTCGGCTCCAGCGGATAAACGAACTTCGCGGATGTTAAGTGAGTGCCCACTTGGTGCTCCGCGAAGGGCCGCATCGGTTGAAAATGAGTACTGAGTCTTTGCGACACAGATTGGGAAGTGGCCATAGCCGCTCTCCTGTAGTTCTTTGATCTTGTTGCGAACCTTGGCATCTGCTGTGACATCTGCGGCTCCATAGATCTTTGTTGCAACTGCTGTGACTTTGTCCCACAGGGTTGCGCTGTCTTCATAGACAAATGTCATCTTTGATGGCTTCTCGCAGAGTTCGACGACTGCGTGTGCAAGATCTGCAGCGCCTTTACCGCCATCTGCCCAGTGAGTTGCAAGAACAATCTTTACACCCAGTGCTTCAACTTTTTTGCGAAGTAATTCCACTTCTGCCTTCGTATCACTTGTGAAGTGATTAATTGAAACAACTAGTGGCAAGTTATAGACAGTTGTGATGTTCTTGATATGGCGCTCAAGATTAATGATTCCCTTTTCGAGCGCATCAAGATTCTCATCTGTAATGGTTTTTAGGTCTGCACCACCGTGATACTTAAGCGCACGAATAGTCGCTACGAGGACACACGCAGATGGCGCAATACCAGCCTTGCGACACTTAATATCAATAAACTTTTCAGCTCCAAGGTCAGCGCCGAATCCTGCTTCGGTGACAACGTAATCTGCCAACTTAAGAGCAGATGTTGTTGCAACTACTGAGTTGCAGCCGTGTGCAATATTTGCAAATGGGCCACCATGAACAAATGCTGGAGTATTTTCTAGCGTTTGTACCAAGTTTGGTTGGAAAGCATCTTTTAAAATTACAGTCATTGCGCCGTGTGCATTGAGATCACTAGCAAGAACAGGCTTCTTATCGCGTGTGTATGCCACAACGATTTTGCCCATACGCTCTTTTAGATCTTCAATAGATGTTGCAAGACAGAAAATTGCCATGATTTCGGAAGCAACAACGATGTCGAATCCGTCTTGGCGTGGCATACCGTTTCCAACTCCACCCAGGGATGCAACGATTTCACGGAGCGCACGATCATTCATGTCTACTACACGCTTCCATGTAATGCGACGAACATCTACATCTAAAGTATTTCCATGGTGAATATGGTTATCTAAAAGTGCTGCAAGTAAGTTATTTGCAAGTGCTATTGCACTGAAATCTCCAGTGAAGTGAAGATTGATATCTTCCATCGGAACAACTTGCGCGTACCCACCGCCAGCTGCTCCGCCCTTCATTCCAAAGACAGGACCCAGTGATGGTTCGCGAAGAGCAATCAGTGCGTTCTTGCCAATGTGGCGAAGAGCATCTCCGAGACCAACTGTGGTCGTTGTTTTACCTTCTCCTGCTGGTGTTGGACTGATTGCAGTTACTAATACAAGTTTGCTATCACTCTTCTTTGGCAAAGCATCCAAGTACTTCAAAGAGATTTTTGCCTTGTAATGTCCATACGGCTCGAGATGCTCCGCGCCAATTCCTAGGGATGCACCGATTTCTAGAATCGGTTTCATTGTGGCTTTTTGAGCGATTTCGATGTCGGACATGTTTATCCCTTTGCTGCTCGTACTGCGCTGGTTAATGCAGGAAGTACCTGATGCAGATCACCGATGATTGCGTAATCTGCATAGTTAAGAATTGGAGCTTCAGGATCGGTATTGATTACAACAATTGTTTTACTGTTCTTCATTCCAGCAATATGTTGCATTGCACCTGAAATTCCGCATGCAATATAAAGATCTGGAGCGACCTTAGAGCCAGTCTGTCCAACTTGTTCTGCGTGTGGACGCCAACCAGATGCAGTCACAACACGTGAACAACCAACTGTTCCTTCCATTAAGGCTGCGAGCTCTTCTAACTTACTAAAGCCTTCTGGGCCACCAACACCGCGACCACCAGAAATAATTACCTTCGCATCGGTAAGCGTTACGCCGCCGCTCTTGGATTCACCAGAATCGCGGCTGAGTATTCGAACAACCGTGTCACTTGCTTCAAGTGATGGTTGGAATTCAGCAACTGTTGCTGCGCCACCATTTGATGCTTCTGGTTCAACAGAGAATGGAAAGATTGTTGCAATCAGAACAGGGGCGTGAACATTTGCTTCTTCAATAAGGTTGCCCGCCCAACGTGCACGTTGCACAACGTGAGGTGTACCCAGTGTGATGGATGAACAATCAGATGCCATTGGAGCATCTAAAAATGCTGCAAGGTGAGCTAGCTGTTCGTTACCACGTGGGCTACCAGCTGCTAATACAGCGGCAGGATTTAGTTTGCCTACAAGATCTTTAAGTGCACGACCAGATGCTTGTGGGGTGTAATCAGATATGTCAGCGTGATCTGCAACGTGCAAAACTGTTGCGCCAAATTCGCCAACGACGCCAGCTAGGGCAGCGCCATCTTTACCAATGACAACTGCTTCAACGCCTTGTCCAAGGTTGCGTGCCGCAGTGAGTGCGCGCAATGACAATGGATCGAGCTCTCCGCGGTCGTGATCTACTAGTACCAAAATCATGAGAGTGCTCCGATCTTCTTTAGAACTTCTAATAAGGCAGGAACAGCGTCTGCTCCGTTGCCGAGAATTTCTGCTCCAGTTGATTTAGATGGAGCAATTGTTAGATTGAGTTTTTCTAACTTTGGAACACTGGGTGATGCTTTCTTCATATCTACTGGCTTTTTGCGGGCCTGCATACGACCTGGCACAGATGGATAACGAGGAATGTTTAAGCCATCTCGCACAGTAACAATTGCTGGCAAAGGTGCTTCATAGTGTTCGCGTCCTGTTGCAACCACACGTTCACACGATGCGATTCCGTTTTCAATCTTCATCGCCTTTACATTTGTCACGATTGGACGATTGAGTGCATGTGCCACACGTACGTGAATTTGATATCCGGCGCTATCAACTGATTCGGCGCCAAAAATAATGAGATCAAACTTTGTCTCTTCAGCATTGATTGCATCAACTAACGCTGCAGCAGTTGCCTGCGGATCCCACTCTTGTCCATCAGTTTCTAGAAGAACTGCGCGTGTTGCACCAATTGCTAATTGTGCACGCAACTGCTCTTCAGCATCTGATGGTCCAAGTGTGAGCAGAGTGAGCGAACCGCCCATTTGTTCTACGAGTTGAACACCAGCTTCCACGGCGTTTTCTTCGTGAGGACTGATTCCAAAGCCAAGGTGCTTTGTCTCAATATCTTTAGCATCCGGTGTAAGAATTAACTTTCCACCTGCAAGAGGAACTCGCTTTAAACAAACTAAAACATCCATTACGCCAAAATCCTCTCATTTGATGAGTCAAATACAGATGTAGCGCCAACTTCAGCGATTGAACATGGATAGTGCTCACCGAGGTATTCCACGATGAATTTATTACCTGCAACTGCAAGTTCTGTAGGCAAGTAAGACATCAAGATGTGTTTTCCAAGTGATGGCGCAGAACCAGCACTTGTTACATATGAACGACGTCCATGTGAATCAGTAATTGGCTTCTTATCTAAAGTAAGAATTGGTTCGCTGCCCATCATGTATCGCTTTTCACCAGTTGATGATGTGTGATCATCAACAAATAAAGTGCAGAGCATGACAGCTGGTTTTTCGCTGCGATGCTTTATGTGAGCTTGCTTGCCAATAAAGTCTGCTTCTTTTAGTTTTGGAGTCTGCATTCCTGCTTCGACCACTGTGTACTCAGTTTCAAGTTCTGGACCGTATGCGCGGTAGCACTTTTCTAAGCGACCAGTTGTTCCGTAGACACCAATGCCAACAGGAATCATTCCGTGATTCTTACCGGCTTCCCATAGTGCATCCCAGAGAGCAGGACCATCAGCCATTGGTACATAGAATTCCCAACCGAGATCTCCTACGTATGAAATACGAGAGGCAAGAACTTTTACGCCCTTGATATCGATTTCCTTACATGTGCTGAATTTAAATGCTTCATTGCTCATGTCAGCAGATGTAATTTCCTGCACAATCTTTCGAGCATTTGGTCCCCACACGCCAAGAGTTGTGTAATCAGAAGTAATGTCTTTAATCGATGCAGATCCATCGGCTGGCAATAAGTCTGCAAACCACTTCTTATCAGCCATACCGTGAGCACCACCTGTAACCACACGGAAGTGTGATTCGCCAAGGCGCATGATTGTTAAATCTGATTTGAATCCACCATTTGGACCAAGTACAGGCGTATAAACAACTCGACCAATGGCAACATCCATCTGTCGAAGTGCAGCCTTTTGCACAACAGCAAGTGCTGATGGTCCAGTGATATCAAAGTATGCAAAAGCAGTTAGATCAACGATGCCTGCTGTTTCGCGCATTTGTAAGTGCTCTGCATTGATAATTGGTGACCACCAACGTGATTCCCATTCAGCTGTGCGCGGCATAACTTTGTCGCCAAACTTTGCAACAAGATCCTTGTTGCACTCATACCAAAATGGTCGTTCCCATCCTGCTGTCTCATAGAAGACTGCGCCAAGCTTTGCTTCGCGATCGTAATATGGAGAGAGGCGAACCTTACGATTTGATTCGTATTGCTCAAGTGGATGCACAATTCCGTATGTCTTGTTAAATGACTCAGCAACGCGAGCTTTCACGTGCTTGTCATCTTTGTGATGCTCATGGAAGCGAGCGATGTTTGATGCGTGCAGATCAATCTGTGAATCACCTAAAACCATCCACTCTGCAACAGATTTTGCTGTTCCTGGACCTTCTTTAATCCACACAGCCGCAACTGACCACAATCCCTTAACTTCAGGAGTTTCACCCAGGACAGGCATTCCATCTGGTGTGTAAGAAAGGATTCCGTTGCAAGCATACTTTTCACGAACATTTTCATCGCCAACAATTGATGGCATCAATTCATATGAGTGCTCATCTTGGATATCAAAGTCAGCCTGTGTAAATGCAAACTCAGTTGGAGAAAGTGTTGCAGTTGCATTTGATGGCAAATCTTCTGCGTTATAAAGAATTGGTCGGTGTGCATACGAACCGATTTCAAGACCTGTGCCGTGTTGACGCTCATACATGAATGTGTCCATGTCGCGAACGATTGGCCATTCGATATCTCCCTTTGCATCAGCAAAGAATGGAACTGGTCCAATATCTTTCATCTGGTGCACAGCAGGAGTTAATGGAATATGCGCCCCAGCCATGGCTGCAAGCTTTGGTGACCAACAGCCGCATGCGATAACAACGTATTCAGCTTCGATTGTTCCTTGATCTGTCACAACAGCTTTCACGCGACCATTTTCAACCTTGATGTCTTGAACTTCAACGTTTGCAAATGATTGCGCAGCGCCCATTTCAGCAGCCTTTTCGCGCATCAAAGTGCCTGTGCGAAGTGAGTCAACTACGCCCACTGTAGGTTGGTAATAACCACCAAGGATTACCGTTTCATCAATGTATGGAACTAGTTTTTTCACTTCTTCTGGGGAAATAATTCGACCACCATCGACGCCCCATGATTTTGCAGAAGTAATACGACGAGCAAGCTCTTGCATGCGCTCTGGAGTACGTGCTACTTCAATACCACCAGATTCAGTAAATGTCCCAAACTCTTTGTATTGACGCATGCTCTCTGCAGTAATTGCAGTCATTTCCTTTGAGTGATCAACAGGGAAAATAAAGTTAGATGCGTGACCAGTTGAACCACCAGGGTTTGGCAGCGGTCCTTTATCAATCTGAACAATGTCTTTCCATCCAAGCTTTGCAAGGTGATAGACCATGCCGTTGCCGACGATTCCTGCGCCAATAACAAGGCACTTTGCTTTACTAGGTAACTTGCTCATTCTTTTATCCTCGTTCTTTTCTTGATGGTGGTTGGTGGTTAGAGATTCTTTCGAATTGTTGTTTCGAAACCTTCGACGTGATCGCGCATGGCTTTGGCTGCCGCCTTGCCATCATTGGCCGCAATCGCTTCAAGCAGAGCGCGGTGCTCGATAATTGCATCCGATAGCTCTTCTACTTGATCCAGTGCTAAAAACCAGATGCGAAGCGCGTGGGCGTAATAGTTATCAAGGGAAGTTGCCAAAAATTCGTTGTGCGTGCATTCATAAATATGGTGGTGAATTCTCTGATCGAGTTGAATGAGCGTTCGCATCTCAGGTTTGCCCTTGATTGCATCAATTTCTTTTATTAATTCAAGAGTGATGGCGCGATCTGATTTTGTTGAACGAAGGGCTGCTAACTCGGCAGCCTTGATTTCAAGAACAGCGCGAACTTCAGAGACTGCAGCCAAGTTTTCAACATCAACGTTGGAGACAAACATTCCACGGCGAGGAAATACTTCAACGAGTTTCTCATTAGCCAAAATACGAAGTGCTTCACGAATAGGTGTGCGCCCGAACTTTAATTTAGCCATCAATGTGGCTTCAGAAATAAGTGAACCTGGTTCCAATTCCAGAGTAATAATTTTTGAGCGGATAACTGCGTAAGCTTCTTCGGCTAATGACGTGCTTTCAGGACCTCGGGTAAGGATCTCTTGGGAGGCGACGCTGCTCATGGAAGGGATCGTATATCAGTTGTATACGAATGAATAGCCTCCTAGAGCAGGTATTTGGCGAAGAGCCAGGCGCTGGCGCCTAGGCCGGTGACCAAAACCAGCCCCTTATAGAAATTTGGATTCATGCGGGTGGCCCCTCTTCCGCCCAGGGTTCCACCCACAGTTGATCCAGCCAATAGCGCGAGCACAAATGGCCAATGTACTAAGCCACTGAAGATGTAAATAACGTTGGAGACAATGCTGGTGCATCCAACGATCAAATTCTTGGCCGGATTTAAATCCAAAGTTGTGCGGCGAGCATCTCGCGCAAGGACTGCAATGACCATGACGCCTTGGCCGGGACCAAAATAGCCACAATAGAAACCACTGGCCGCAATTCCGATGTTCTCTTTTACTTGTAGGCGTGGGTCAATTTTTGGCTTGACCTTGATTAATAAGCTCAATGTTGCAAAGAGAAGTAAGAACGGAACTATTTTTTCGAAGAGCTCTGGTGGCACATTTATCAAGGCCACCGCTCCAAGAATTGTTGCAGTGATTGAGATCCAAATTAATTTGGCATACTCGCGGGCAAGCTCTTTTATTCGATGTCGAATAGATATGAGTGCAAAGAAATTAGCTGGCGTAATACCTATTGAATTTGTCATCGCCGCACTCACTGGTGAGATTCCTGTGGCAAGCAATACCGGAAATGAAATAACTGATGCTCCCCCAGCCATTCCGTTGATTACACCTACTAGCAAGCCAACGGCTGCAATAAGCAGGAACTCGAGCATGCTTTAGTTTAACTCGTGAGCAGTGATTAAATCCTCTGGTGTATCAATATCTACTAGCGCGGCGGCATCAACGCTGACTTGATCAATAATGAGTAAATCGCAGAGAGCACGCATAGATTGACCGTGAACATCACCTAGTTTTGTCAGTGCAACGAGCAGTGCGTCTCGTCGATATATTCCACAGAGCGGTTGCTTAAATCCTTGTGAATCAACTGGCATTGCCACATCGTTTTTAATTGCTTCAAGAAGTTGTGGAAACAAGGATGAGCTATACGGCATATCAACTGCAGCAATTGCTACGTACTCGGTATTTACCTCCTGTAAGCCACGTGCAATACCTGCAACCGGCCCGCCCAATGAAGGTTGCTCAAATACATCTTTGCCAACAATGACAGTCTTAATATCTGCAGGAATGAAACTAAGTACATGATCTAGAAGTGTTATCCCGTTTAGTAGCGCTTGTGATTTATCAGAGCCAAAACGTTTGTTCGTGCCACCAGATAAAACGATGACGCTCCACGTTTTCATGTGTAAATAATAGGTCTATAAAAATCATTGCCCGCCGCACTCCTTAGAACAGGTAAAAGGAGTGAAGCGGGCGTTGATTTGTTAACTAAATTAGTTTCCTGAGGAGAAGGCAGCATCAAATGATGCAGCTGATGGTTCGATCGCACACATCTTGCGAATGAACTCAAGTGATTCAGGTCCACCAATTAAACGATCCATTCCAGCGTCTTCCCACTCAACTGAAATTGGACCGTTATAACCGATTGCATTAAGCATGCGGAAACATGCTTCCCATGGAACATCTCCATGACCAACAGATACGAAGTCCCATCCGCGTCGTTGATCACCCCATGGAAGATGAGAACCTAAACGACCATTGCGACCGTTTAGTTGTTTAACAGACTCTTTGCAGTCCACGTGATAAATGCGATCTCTGAAATCGGATAAGAATCCAACTGGATCAAGGTCTTGCCAAACAAAGTGACTTGGATCGAAGTTCAATCCAAATGCTGGACGATGCTTAATTGCTTCAAGTGTGCGAACTGTTGTCCAATAGTCGTAAGCAATTTCTGATGGATGAACTTCGTGTGCAAACTTCACGCCCACTTCATCAAAGACATCCAGAATTGGATTCCAGCGATCAGCAAAGTCCTTGTATCCAGCATCAATCATTGCTGGTGGTACTGGTGGGAACATTGCAAGTGTGTGCCAAATTGATGAACCAGTGAAACCGATAACAACTTTAACGCCGAGCTTTGCAGCCGCGCGAGCAGTATCTTTCATTTCAGTTGCGCAACGTTGACGTACGCCTTCTGGATCTCCATCGCCCCATAGACGTGCAGGCAAAATTCCTTTGTGTCGCTCATCAATAGGATGATCACATACTGACTGTCCTACAAGGTGATTAGAGATTGCATATACCTTGAGATTGTGCTTTTTTAATATTGCATGACGACCCTCGATATATCCAGGTTCGTTGAGTGCGCGATCAACTTCAAAGTGATCACCCCAACATGCAATTTCTAATCCGTCATATCCCCACGATGATGCAAGGCGGCACATTTCTTCAAATGGCAGATCAGCCCATTGACCGGTGAATAGCGTTACTGGACGTGGCATTTTATTCTCCTTCTATTTCACGTTAGTGAGTTGTGATTTATTTTCTGCACTTGCTTCAACCGCATCAAGAACCTGCTGAACGTATAAACCGTCAGCAAACGAAGGAGATGGGTTTGAATTCTTATCAATTGCAACAACGAAGTCATATACCTCGTGGGTAAATGTGTGCTCATAACCAATGATGTGTCCCGGTGGCCACCACGCTGCAACATATGGCTGCGCACCATCTGTTGTCAGAATCTTTCTAAATCCTGCTTCAGATGAAGCTGTGGTGTGGTCGTGGAATAACAATTCGTTCATGTCTTCAAAGTTGAAGTACAAACTTCCCTTTGAGCCGTTAACTTCAATGGACATTGCATTCTTACGACCGGCTGCAAAGCGCGTTGCTTCAAATGTTCCAATAGCGCCATTTTCAAAGTTGGCAGTAAATACTGCGGTGTCATCAACTGTTACCTGCCCACGACCTGCAGATGTTCCAGCAGTTAAACCTGTGTAAGCCGCTGGTAACGGACGTTCCTTGATAAATGTTTTTAGTTGTCCGCTTACTGATGTGATCTTCGAACTTGTTAAGAAATAAGAAGCATCGATGATGTGAGCTGCGATATCACCGAGGGCTCCAGAACCTGCAGTCTTCTTATCTAAGCGCCACACCAATGGGAATTCTGGATCAATAATCCAATCCTGTAAGTAGTTGGCACGAACATGGAAAATTGTCCCAAGTTTTCCACTATCAATAAATTGTTTAGCAACTGCTAAAGCAGGCACACGCCGATAATTAAAGGCAACCATAGATTTGGTTCCATTCTTTGCAGCATCTGCTGCGGCATCTGCCATCGCCTTTGCTTCTTTACCATTGTTTGCAAGTGGCTTTTCGCAAATCACATGCTTTCCAGCTTTAAGAGCGGCAATTGCAATTTCTTCGTGTGTATCTCCAGCTGTGCAAATATCAATAACATCAATATCGCTTCTGGCGATTACTTTCTTCCAATCAGTTTCTGCTTCGTTCCACCCAAATGTCACACGAGCGGCTTCAAGAGCATCTTTGCTTCGCCCGCAGATAACACTCATCTCAACTTGTGGAGCATCAGGGAAGAAGTGATTAACGCTCCTCCATGCATGTGAATGCACTTTTCCCATGAAGCCATAGCCAATCATTGCAACACGCAAAGTCTTTGACATTTTCCTGACTCCTTTTTCTTTTTAAGCGACCCCGAGATATTTGTTTTGTAAATCTGCGCTAGAGCGCAATTCCTTTGATGAAACCGTTGCTTGTATTTCACCATTAGAAAGAATGACGATTTCATCGCACAGATTTGATGCAAACCTAAGGTTTTGCTCGATCAATAAAACTCGTTGACCTTGAGCAACCAAATCTCGTAGCGAGTTACCGAGGTGCTCAACGATTGCTGGTGCCAAACCTTCTGAAGGTTCATCCATCAATAGAAGTGTTGGGTTAGTCATCAATGCACGACCGATTGCAAGCATTTGTTGTTCTCCACCAGAGAGCATTGCTCCCCCATTTTTCTTGCGTTCTGCAAGACGTGGGAATAATTCGTAAACTTTTTTCGCACTCCATTGGCCATTGCGTTTTTCAAGAATGCGCAAATGCTCATCAACTGTCAGTGATGGAAATACTCGACGGCCCTGTGGAACATAACCAATTCCTGCATTGGCAATCTTTGTTGGAGATAAACCAGTTAGTGTGACATCTCCGTAAGTAATAGTGCCTGCAGTTGTTGCGTTTAATCCCATGATTGCTTGAGCAAGAGTGGATTTGCCCATTCCATTTCTGCCCATGAGCGCAACGGGTTTATCTGAAACTTTTAGATTCACGCCATGAAGCACGCGCACATGACCATATCCAGCCTCAACGCCAGAAATAATGAGATCACTCATGATTGCTCCCTAGGTAAAGATCACGCACTGCAGAACTATTTCTAACTTCATCCGGTGAACCTTGCATAAACATTGTTCCATCGTGCATAACGATGACTTCATCGGCAACGGCCAGGGCCACAGCCATATCGTGTTCGATCAAAACTAGAGTCATTTCTTTATCTAAAGATTTAAGTAGATCTACAAGACGACCGCGCTCGGTTGGACTTATGCCAGCTGCTGGTTCATCGAGCATCAAAATCTTTGGGCGCATAGCTAGTGCCATTGCAACTTCAAGTTGGCGAGATTCACCGTGTGAAATATCTGAAACTAAAACATCTGATTTCTTGAGCAGATCAACTCTTTCGAGAATAGAAGTACTTTCGGTGCGTAATCGATCAGATTCTGAGGGATTTGCTAACCAGCTAATTTTCTTTTCTCCCAAAGCCTGTCGCAAAGAGGTGTACAGATTTTCACGCACTGTTAGACCCTGGAATAACTTTGAAGTTTGAAAAGTACGCGCAATACCTAACTTAGCCCGGCTATAAGCAGGCTGTTTTGAAACATCTTGTCCGAAAACTGAAATAGATCCACTGCTCAAAGGGTAAACACCAGTAATTAAGTTAAAGAGTGTTGATTTACCAGCACCATTTGTTCCAATAATTGTTAATCGCTTTCCGTGGCTGACATCAAAGCTGATGTCAGCCACGGCGCGAATACCACCAAAGTTACGTGAAACAGCGCTCAGTGATAGAGCGTGTGTACCGGCTTTAGTGGTTGTTGACATGTTTGTTTACTTCACGTCCGCACAAGAGTTAACGCGACCGAAGACCTTAGTTCCTTGAGCGACCTTATCTTGACGCTTAAGTGACTTAGTCTTGAATCCACCCTTGCCATCAGAAATAACCTGATAGATGAAGTTAGAAACAATTGCGTTGCGGTTCTTATCCATTGAAAGTGGACCTGTTGGTGTATTCCACTTTAATGTTGAAAGAACCTTGCGGTATGCAGCCTGGTTGTTTGAAAGGTCACCCTTTACTGCAACAAGACCTGCAAGCATTGACTTAGCTGATACATATCCAAGAACACTGAAGATGTTTGGTCCAGTGCCAGCTGCAGTGAGCTGTGCCTTGAACTTGTCGTATTCAGGTGTTGAATATGAATCATCAGGAACTGGTCCGCCACCAATGGTGTTAAGTACTGCATCACCAATGTCAGCCTTGGATCCAAGAACTGTTCCATCAACGAGGATTGCTCCACCGATCAATGGCTTAGTAATACCGAACTGAACAGCTTGCTTCAAGAACTGAACAGCGTCAGCTCCACCAAGTCCTGCGTAAATTGCATCAATATCTTTTGGAAGTGCTGCAATTTGTGATGAGTAATCTTTTGTACCAAGTGCTGGCCATTGTGCTGCAACAATTACTCCGCCTGACTTACAGAAACCAGTAGCAAAGCCACCAGCGTTTGCGTAAGGGAATGAGTAGTCATCAGCAATGATTGCCACGCGCTTGTAACCAAGTGTCTTGTAAGCGATTTCACCTACACCACCTGACCACTGAGCAGCATCTCCGTGGAAACGGAAGAAGTTCTTTGATGGTTGCTCATTTGTAGCTTCTGATGCTGAGCCAGTTGTGTTGATGAAAGTTACCTTTGGATACTTCTTTGACAGACGCGCAATTGCAACGCCTTCGTCACCTGAAAGTGGTCCAAAGAGAATGTCTACTTTGTCCTTCTCGATAAGCTTCTTAGCTTTTTCAAGAGCTAGTTGTGGAGTTGCATCCGTTGCTTCTTCAAGAATAACGATCTTCTTTCCGGCAACTGTGCTTTTGATTTCCTTCAGTGCAATGTTCAGACCAATTGTGATCTGAGGTGCTCCACCAGCGAATGGCCCAATGGTTGCATTGAGGTATCCGATTTTGATGGTACCAGCGGCTTGGCTTGAGGGTGCTGTTACTAAGCCAGCTGCAAGTACACCTGCTACAACGCCAACAATGGCGGTGCGGCTTATACGTTGTGCCTTCATGTATCTCCCCTGTTCGGTTTGTAGTTGAAGATTTTCTTCAACCGTTGTGTCGGAACTGCCTGACGCTAGTTCTGAACAAATCTGTCTTCACTAGAAGACAGAAACTTAGATGTGCATTCATGCTGATGCACCAGCTTTTTTCCCACGTCGTGCACGTACCTGTGCAGAAATTCCCATTAGTCCCTGAGGTGCAAGCATGAGGACCACAATGAAAAGAATTCCTGTTGCGCCCACGTAGTACTGAGTAAAGTCTTGAATAATTGCTTCAAATACGGCGATCAGAGCTGCACCAACAAATGCACCCCCGAGATACGTTGCGCCACCCACTACAACAATTACGAGCAAGTCGATGGAACGAATTAATCCGACGCTATCTGGTGAAATATTGGTGACGTAGAAAACGCCCATGACCCCAGCAATGGATGCAATAAAGGATGAGAATACAAATGCAATCATCTTTAGTGGCATAGTGCGATAACCCATTGAAATCATTCGATCTTCATTGTCGCGAACACCTTTGAGTGCAATTCCAAATGAAGTTTTCTCCAGGAATTTACAGAGGGCAAAGAGAACTACGGCAATTCCAAGGAATAAGTAATAGAGCGGCTTTACATAAGCAAAATCCATGCCAAAAATAATTGGGGCTGGAATGCTGTTGATACCTGTGTGGCCACGTGTTATTTCTTGCGCTTGATTAGCAAATGAATAGAGTCCAAGTGTCACGGCAAGAGTGAGCATTAAGAAATACACGCCTTTTGTTTTGAGCGCAATCCATCCAATTAACACGCCTGAAAGTGTTCCGGCCAAAATTGCTAAAGGAACGGATGTTCCGAATTTAACATTGTGTGTAACTGAACTAATCGCAACGATGTATCCGGCAACACCTGAGAAGAAGAGTTGGCCGAGTGACATCAGTCCAAGATTGCGATTAAGAAATGACATACTCAAAGCCGTTACGCCGAGCCACAGTGCGCGAGCTCCACCACTTGATACCCAGAAATCTGGATCTGGTGTGATGAACGGAAATGCCAAGGCCAGTATTAAAACAACGGCGTACATGATGCGTTTTCTGTTCATTGTTTCTTCCCCAAGATTCCCTGTGGTCGAAACGCCAAAATCAGAATAAGCATTGCGAATGTGATAATTCCGGCAAATGTTGGGAAATAGCCAGTCGCAAATTGACCAATAACTCCAACTAAAAATGAACCAATTGCTACACCACCGATGGAACCAAGTCCGCCAATGATGACTACTTGAAGTGAGAAGAGTAAATAGTCACCATCTGTGCCCATACCAAATGAGTTTGTGGTTCCACCTACGGATCCAGCAAAGCCAACCAGTAAGGATCCTAGGAAGAAGATCCAGATAAACACTGCCTTCACGTTGATGCCAAGGGCTGAGACCATCGTTGTGTCATCTACGCCTGCGCGAATTATTGCGCCGTAGCGAGTCTTTGAAATGAAGACCCATAAGCCGATTGCAACAAGGATTGCAAGCATCAGTACGAAAATTCTAAAGAATGGATATGAAAGACCAAGACCTGGAACCGGCACCGAGAATGAAACACTCTCGGGAATATTTGTTTGGTAATAATCGCCGCCAAATATTGCAAGCATTGCTTGAGCAAGTACAAGTGAGACGCCCAGCGTGATCAGAGCAACGCGGAGCTCTTCATATTGAAACTTGCGAAGCAATAAAACATAAACAAGCGTGCCGAAAACACCTAAAGTGAGGGCGCCTGCAACAGCTCCATAGAACCAATTATCGGTTTTATCTGCGACGGTCCATGAGACATAACCTGCTAATAAATAGAAAGCGCCGTGCGCCAAGTTAATAACGCGCATCAAACCAAAGATCAGTGTTAATCCACTTGCAACAAGAAAATACAACCCAGCAAGGGTGAGTCCATTGAGAAAAGTAAAAATGAATTGCGTCATCGATACTCCTCTCTCGGGGTACTCCACCTTGTATCTACACCTGTATACAAGTGGAGAGGCTGGGGGCAAGTCAATGGAATTTGCCACAAATTTCGGGCGTTATTCATTCGTTATTCAGCCTTGATTCCCAAAAAACGGCGCCATCGAAGCAACAATCTCGTGCATGTTTCCCCGCAGGTGGCCGAGGTGGCCTTCCACTGATTTGTTGATGGCGTTCATGTCTTTCCCGATAATTCCTTGTGCGATTTCTTTGTGCTCATCTGAACATGTCACAAGATCGCGCGCACCAGAAACAGAGCGCGCCCAGAAACGTTGAATACGTTGGCGAGTTACTCGTGAAACTTCAGCAATCATTTCATTGTTAGCTGCTCGCATAATTGTTTCATGGAAAATTTTATCGTGAGCAATCCAGCCATCACGATCTCCTTTTGCTGCAGATTGAGACATGCTTGCGGCAGCCTCTTTAAGAATCTGGGCTCCTGCATTATCAATATTCTTGGCTGCACGTTGGAACATGTATGTATCACACAAGATCAAAAGATCTATCGCTTCATCAACATCTTTTGCTGTCAACATTGCGACAGTGAAGCGACCTGCTTCACCGCGCTTAACAATTCCTTCGGTTTCTAAACGCTTGAGTGCTTCGCGAACTGGTGTTCGACTGACACCCAATTCTGCTGCTAATTTGTTCTCTGAAATTTGAGAGTTAGTTGGAATCCGAAACGATGTAATGGCAGCAATAAGCCACTCGTAAGCGTCAGCACCAAGGGACTCCGAAGTTTTCGGATCCAACTTAGCTATGACTTTCTTTACTGCCATTACTTTTCTCCTCTGTTATTAAACTTATTAATCAGACGCGATTAATAAATTCTCTGTTTTTGACATTAACTGGAACCTTCATTAGTTCAAGTACACCCTTTGAAACGTGAGAGCTAAAGCGATGAAATGCTTCTTCTCCCTTTGCTTTTGTCGCGCGCATTGGGTTACCGATGATTCCGTTATCAACAAACTCGTGGTGATCCATAGGGAATTGGAAGTACTGATAACCCTCAAACTCCACATCTGGCATACCGTCATCTTTTGAAAATGATTTAGGCAAGAACGCTGGCGTATGTGCGCGTGTATCTACTGCGCGTTCCATACGAACTAACCCATCATTCCAGGCCATATCTTGTGAAGTTTCGAGCTCACTGGAGTGCCAACCTGGTGTCTCTTCAGGCGGGTTTTCCATGAGACCAGCAAGTACGCCTGTATAACGCTCCATGTAAGGCTTTACGAAACCTATGAGTGCATTGGTTTCATAACGCAATTTACGAAGTACAGGATCAACAACTTTGATGTTCGAGCCATGACCATTAACAAAGATGATTCGGTTGAATCCATGGTGAATCAATGAACGTGCAACGTCATACATCAAGTTATTGAGGGTCTCGGCACGAACTGTGATTGTTCCGCGACCTTGACCTGGTCCATACATGTGTTGTGGTGAATAACCAGTCCAAATTGGTGGTGTGTGCAAAATACCAATTTGTTCAGATACGCGAGCAGAAACTTCTACTGCTGTGATTGTGTCTGTGTACAACGGCAAGTGCGGTCCATGTTGTTCTGTACTAGCCATTGGAACAAGCACGACATCTTTTTCTGCTAAATACTCATTGATGTCTACATAAGAGAGATCGGCAATATTCCATGAACGGAACTTATTGCGGAAGACGTCATCCCCCGTTGTGATGTGTGGAACTTTTCTTGGGGGCGTTATGTAACTGGTCATCTGGGCTCCTTTGGCTTATTTTTCTCGTACGCTGATTAGTGCTAGAAAACGTTGTGCAACTGCAATACCAAACTCATCAGAGTTAGCATGCAAAGGTAACTTCTCAACTGATATGTCTGAGTTGAGGTTCTTCATAAGCTCTGTTTCAAATGTTGCATCTGCATCTCTATCCCAGAAAACACCGCCAGGAATATTTGGAATTGAATAACCTTCGCCAGGAATAACAATTTCAATTGGACCTTTAGCCGTATTGGCACATTCAGCAAAATATGCACCTATCTTGCCCATCTCTTCTCTGGTACAACGAGCAAGCGCGAACTCTGGATTGTGATCATAAATTGGGCGGTTCTTAAACTCATTTGTTATCGATGTTGTGTGATGCACAGAAAAATCAACACATGCAGGAACAAGTATTTGTGGGATACCAAGTGGGCCTACGCGCTTCATGCGACGTGGCCCGCCATAGTGAATTCCACCAACGAGAGTTCCAACGATTTCAGATGGCGTGAAATCAATAACGCCTACAAATTGGCCAGCTTCTGCAAGTTCTTCCATCGCAGGTCCGCCCACGCCATTTGCATGAAATGTGACAACTTCAAATCCTGATTTTTCTAACTCTTTTTGTAGCGCCATCACAGCTGTTGTTGTGTTACCCAACATGGTGACTGCGACGTACTTACTGCCTTCTGGTGGCACTGTTAATTCGTGACCGTGATTTACAAGTCCTGCCATCGCTGCAACCGCGTTGTCATAAATTGTCTTTGAAATATGGTTCAAACCTAAAATGTCGATCACTGTATGCATCACCAACATGTCACTTGTTCCAACGAGTGGACCAAATTCGTGACGACCAGATGCAATTGGAGATAGAACTAATTTTGGAACACCAATGGGCAAACTCATTAGTGCACCGGCTCCCATAACGGAGCCCTCAGCGCCACCGATACCGATGGCGCCGAGGACCTGTCCCTTGGAATGAAGTTCCGTTACTTTTTTGATTACAAAAGTTCTCATTCGTTCCACTGCGCGCCCGCGAGTTCCAGAATTCTGTAACTCGTGCAGAGTGATTCCACCAAAGATTGCTAAGTCCTCGTGAGAAATATCAGGAGTAATTCCGAGTGGTTCACCCAGAATTCCCGTATCAATCACAGTCGTCTTAATTCCGAGACGGTTTAAGCCATCTCGAATATAAGCCGCTTCAGGACCTTTAGTATCTAAAGTGGCGATGATGAGAACTGATTTGCTCACGATGATTAAATCAAAGGAAGCAAATGCTTAGCGTTCTCTTCAACCAGCCAGTCATAGAACGATTCTGTAAGAATGTTTGAACCGTGGTCGATGATGAACTTAAGTTGTTCTGGACTGATATCCACGTTATCGAAGTTTGTTTCCAAAGCATTCTTATAGTGGTTAGCAGGAGTGCGATCGATTGGAGCAACGAACTCTGCTGTGAGTGCGCCGTCATAACCGATGCTCTTGAGTGTTGAAATTACTTTCTTCCAGTCATAATCACCGTGACCTGCAGGCATACGATTGTTATCAGCAACGTGGAAGTCGGTCAGGCGACCCTTTGTGCTGCGAATTGCTTCGTATAGATCTGCTTCTTCGATGTTGATGTGGAATGCATCAAGACACACACCACAATTTGGACCAGTCGCCTCAGCCAGAGCCATTGCTTGTTCAGCTCGGTTAATGAAGTACGTTTCAAAGCGATTAAGTGGCTCAATTGCTAAACGAACTCCAGCTTTTTCTGAGTGCTCATAAATTTCTTTCATGGACTCAACGGCCCACTTCCACTCTTCGTCGGCAGTCGCATCGGCAACAATCTTTCCAACTGTTGCAGGCACGATTGTCATTTCATATCCATCGAGTTCTTTAACCATAGTGATGCAGTCTTTTGTGTACTGCACTGACTTGGCGCGCTGTCCGGAATCTGCTGCAACGAGATTTCGCTCGCCGAGCATGAGAGTTACAGAACCCCAGCACTTAAGACCATGGTCATCAAGTAATTTCTTGGTGTCCTTACTTCCATTCTGTCCGAATTGCTCTGGTTCACCGCTGATCTCGATGCTCTTATAGCCATACTTGGCTAGACGCGCGATTGTCACCTTAATAGGTTCTGCGCGCATCCAGTTATGCATTGATAGATGCATGATTCTCCTTTCAAAAAGAATCAGAGGGTTTCTAGTAACGCCCGTTCTTCGGAGGTCCGAATCCAAGTTTTCCTGGATTCAGGATTCCGTCCGGATCCCACGCGTCTTTTACTCCAAGGAGTAAATCAAATGCGGCGCCATGCTGTACTCGCATGAAGCGCCCGAGCTTTAACCCAACACCGTGGTGTTCATTAAGTGAACCCCCGTTATCGAGGCTGGCCTTAATCGCAGCATCCCAAACTCGGTCGTGAAGAGCAATAGCTTCTTGAGGATCTTCTGGTCCATTATCAATATAAAAACGATCGTAAATCATTCCGCCCCATGGGAACCAGTGTGAAAAATGTGCGGTGTAGCGCGCTTTGTATTCAGAGAAGCCTTCTTCAATAACTTTTTTCTTCGCCCAATAAATCTTTTCTAGATCTTCAAAGCGAGCACATGTATCTGTCGTGCCAAAGACCTGCGGTGGCGCAGGAATATTGCCGTGCTTAAATGGTTCGTACTTACCGTCCCACCACATCTTGCCGATTTCAGGACCATATGACTTTCCACCAACTGCTTCGCAGAGTTTTGCAATCTCAGAACTTTCAAGTGCTGTGAGTGCTTTTTTACCATCGCACATGATGATGAGTAATACACCTTCTACGCCCAAGTTAAGCCATGATGAAAGTTTCGCGCTATCTGCTTCATCGTATAAGCGAATAACTGCTGGACGCCAACGATCTGTCATGATGCGACGGGCAGCTTCGATTCCTTCAGAAATATTTTTAAATCCGTAGGATAAGAACTCCATTGACTCTGGGATTCTTTCAATCCGCATAGATGCCTTGGTAATAATTCCAAGTGTTCCTTCAGAGCCAACAATTGCTTGCATAATGCCAGGACCAGATGCATGGTTTGGAACTTTCATCGTTTCCACAAGTTTTCCTGGTGGGACGGCTGCTTCTAATTGCAAAACTAGATCTTCTGCTTTTCCATATTTTGTTGAAACAACGCCAGATCCGCGAGCTGCTAAATAACCACCGAGTGTTGCACCGAAGTGAAAAGAGCCTGGGTAGTGCGGCATTGTTAAACCTTTAGCGTTAAGAATTTTCTCAAGCTCTGGTCCTTCAATTCCTGCTTCAGCAGTAACAATCATTGAAACTTCATCAATGTGCAAAACTTTATTGAGTCGGCGAAGATCCATTGCGATACCCCCGTAGATCGCAAATGTTCCACCTTGTGTACCTGAACCACCTCCGCGGGGCACAACTGGAATTTTGTATTCGCATGCAATACGCAAAACTTCTGCGACTTCTTCTGCAGTTCCTGGACGAACATAAATATCTGCAGTTGGTACAGGCAAAGACTTGTACTTGAGGTATTGCGAAATCCAAGACCAATCAGCAGATTGTTCGTGTAACAATGTTTCATCTGTATTTACATTCTCTGGTCCCACAACTGATGCAATCTCACGTTGAACCTGCGCAATTAAATACTGATCACGAATAGTGCTCTGGTCTAAGTCTCGCTTTTGGTACACCCGACGCCCCCTTGTTCCCTCATCTACCCTGTCTTCGTATTCCAACTTGTATACAAGTAAGGATGTTATGTGCCTCTTCCACCCCCGTCAAGGGTGTGGGCCAGAGTATTTTCAGGCGTTCTTAGGCGAAAATTTTGCCCGGATTTAAGATGCCTTTGGGATCTAAGGCCTTTTTGATCGAAAGCATGACTGCCATTGAGCCTGGGCCAGCCTCTTTTTCAAGGGATGAAATCTTGCCCGCGCCAATTCCATGCTCGCCCGTGCACGTTCCACCCATATCAATAATCGCATCAGTCATGTGGTGGGTGAGATCTCTAACTGCAGGTAACTCTTCGGGTTTATTCGGATCAGTAATTATGAAGGCGTGAAAATTCCCATCTGCCACGTGACCAAGAATCGAAAATGGAAATGCAGATTGGCTCAGAATTTTCTCAGTGAGCGCAACGGCTTCAGCTAATTTAGATAGCGGCACTGCAGCATCTGTACTTATCGCGCGCTTACCTGGATGCGCCGAAATTCCTGCCCAATATGCATTGTGACGTGCTTGCCATAATTTGCGACGAGCGCCTTCTTCAGATGTCCATTCAAAGTTTGTTCCGCCAAACTCTGCAGCAATTTCTTGAACGACGTGTGCATCCTCCTCAACGCTACGTGGGCTTCCATGAAATTCAAAGAGCAGCGTTGGAGCTTCTTCTAAATTAAGGCCATCATGGGCATTAACATTTTTTATGCATTGTGCGTCTAGAAATTCGCAGCGAGCAATTGCAACTCCTGAGCGCACAACTGCAATTGCTGCTTGGACGCCATCTGCCAAAGTTGGAAAGCGTGAGACTGCTGCAGCCATTTTTTCAGGAATGCCAAATACACGAAGAGTTATCTCCGTAACTATTGCCAAGGTTCCTTCTGATCCAACAATTAAACGTGTGAGGTCATACCCAGCAGATAACTTACGTGTTTCGCGCCCTGTTTCAATAATTGTTCCATCGGCTAACACCGCGGTTAATTTGAGAACATTTTCTCGCATTGAACCGTAGCGCACAGTTGTAGTGCCTGCTGCACCTGTTGAAGTCATTCCACCAATAGTTGCATCAGCGCCAGGATCAACAGAGAAAAACAAACCATCTGATGAAATCTTTTTATTCAGCGCCATGCGCTTTACACCTGCTTGCACACGAACAGTTAAATCATCTGGACTTATCTCAAGGATTTTGTCCATAGCGCTGAGATCTAATGAAATGCCACCAAAGAGTGGAAGAACATGGCCTTCCAGAGATGTTCCTGCGCCAAATGCCACAACTGGAATATCGTGGGAGTTGCAGTACTTTAAAACATCAGAGACTTCTTGCGTTGTGTGAACAGTAATAACTGCAGATGGCTTCACTGGTGGAAATGCTGATTCATCTCTGCCATGTAAATCTAGAACCGAATCATTTGTTGATATGCGACCATCAACGAGGGCGCCAAGTGCTGCTATTTGGTCAGTGGTTAGCTCTATACGTGTGCGCATTTTTTTACTTAGGCAGGTTCAAACTATGTAGTCCGCCATCAACAGCGAGGACGGTGCCAGTAGTTGATTTCTGTCCCGGATGCGCTAAATAAATAATTGCATTGGCTACTTCATCTGCGCTAACGAGTCTGCCCATTGGTTGACGCGCTTCAAGTGCTGCACGTTCTTTTGCAGGATCAGCTGCTTGCGATAACAAGCGACCTATCCATGGAGTTTCAGCTGTTCCAGGATTAACACAATTCACTCTGATTTTTTCTGGAAGCAAGTCTGCGGCCATTGCAAGGGTGAGTGACAAGATGGCACCTTTGCTTGCGCTATAGATTGCGCGCTTAGGCAGGCCCACAGTTGCAACAACTGAACATGTATTAACTATTGCTGCATCCGTGCTCTTGCGAAGTAAAGGAAGTGCAGCCGCGCTTACTCGAGATGTGCCAATCACATTTATGTTCAAAACTTTGTTCCACTCTTCAGTGGTTGCAGCTTCTACCCCGCCTTGTGCGCCAATACCTGCGTTATTAATGAGCACGTCAATCTTTGAAACTTTGCCTGCAATACTTGCAAAGGCTTTAGTCACTGATTCATCGCTTCCGATGTCGCACTCAATCCACGTGCCAACACCATCTAACTCCCCGGCGTTTAGATCTAATCCAAAAACTTGCGCGCCTAGTGCTTTTAGCTTCTTAGCAACGGCCAAACCAATTCCCGAGCCTGCACCTGTAATAACAACGTTAAATCCTTGAAAATCTGTACTCATTTACTTTCCGCCTTTCGAGTAAGCAACGAGCCTAGATTCAATTTCGCCAATTCCTTCGATGCCGGTGCGTAGAACATTTCCCGCACACAGATATTTTGGCGGCTTATAGCCAAGTCCTACGCCAAAGGGTGTTCCAGTATTAATAATATCTCCTGGGCATAGCTCCATGAATTGGCTGATGTACCAAATAATATGGTTGATTCCAAAGAGTAGATCATTTGTATTTGAATCTTGACGCATTTGACCATCTACGCTGCACCACAAACGAAGATTAGATCCATTAATTTCATCAGCAGTAACAACACATGGGCCAATCGGATTAAAAGTTGGGAATGATTTTCCTTTAACCCATTGTCCGGAACGCTCTAATTGCCAATGACGTTCGCTGACATCTTGGCTAATGGAATAACCCAAGATATGTTCTGGGGCTTGATCTGGTGACTCCAAATACAGAGCCTTCTTGCCAATCACAATAGCGAGTTCAACTTCATAATCTGTTGCTTCGCTATTTGGTGGAATAACAATGTCATCATTTGGACCAACCACACTGTCCGGTGCCTTCATAAAAATAATTGGCTCTTTAGGAGTCTCTGCGTTGGCTTCTTTAATATGTCCCAAATAATTAAGTCCAACGCAAATAACCTTCGTTGGATTTTGAATTGGCGCACCGATTCGACTCTTACCGAGTGGCTCAGAGGCAAGAGCAGATAAATCGGCAGCCGCTACCTTGCTGAGGGCACCATTTTCTAATTCACTACGTGACCAATCAGAGATGATTGAATCCACAAAAATTACAGTTTCACCAGAAATCACGGCAGCACGTTCTTTTCCAACTGCTCCGATGCGCGCGATTTTCAACGATTCAACTCTCTCTTGAAATAACTGATGAACTTAACCATATCGATGTGCGGGTAGTCCACTTAATCCCGTGCCAGTAACGGCAAGGATTTTTCCTGCTAACCCTTCTTTACTGCGATCAATACCCTGGCTAGCGCTTGTAACAATGAGAACATTTCCATCTGTTCCACCAAATGTGCATGATGTTGGCCTGCTTACTCCCAATTCAATCTCTGTTGCTTTTGTGCCATCAGGTTCATAAATTTCGACACGTCCACCATCCCACAACGCAACAACAATTTTTCCATCGGAGCTAACTGACATTCCATCTGGAATTCCTTTTGAAGTATCAAAGGTAATTAACTCGATTGGATTACTAATACGGCCCTGTACCGAATCAAAATCAAATCTCTTTAGTACTCCTGGAATGCTATCGATGTAATAAAAATAATGAGCATCTGGGCTCCAGCCCATTCCATTTGAAAGTGTGCATTTATCTAAAACACTTCTGTAAGAACCATCTTTTTCTAATACGTATAAAGATCCGCGTTCGGCTTCAAATGAAAGTGCGAGACTGCCTGCCCAGAAACGTCCAACAGGATCAACTTTTCCATCATTCATGCGCATGTCATCTGCAAGAAAAGAGTGCAACTGTGAGAATTTTCCATCGATACCAACAAAGGCAAAACCCTCTTGATTTGCTGCTACGTAATCTCCACCACGGGTGTGAGCAATAGCCCCAACCATTGATGGTGCGCTAAAACTCTGTGTTGCTCCAGTTTCTATATCTGCGGTGTGAAAAATATTTTGCGTGATATCTGTCCACGTTACGCAATTAGTTTGAGGACTCCAGATTGGGCCTTCACCCAAATCAGAAACCACTTCTGAAATCGCTCGAATATTCATGGCTACATAATTCGTGGATCTATATGAACTTTCGGGCCAACTCCAGCACCTTCAATTTTCTTGCCTGATAGAACATCAGAACTCTTTGATAAACCAACTGTTGCAGCAACGATTGGACGTGGATCAATTTCACCACGTGAATAGAAATCAATGGTTCCTTTTAAACCAGGCGATGCTGAGAGAATTCCAACTGCCGTGACATCTTTAAGTACAAGAGATCGACTATCTAGTGTGCTTGGTTCACCTGAAACTCCAATATAAACAACACGTCCGCCCGGTTCTACGCGGGCAAGTGCTTCCGCTGGAATCGCCGCGCTATTTGTGGCATCAATAATGGCATCAAAGCCACCATCTACTTCTTCAAACTCTTGTGTAGAAAAATGCACACCTAAATCTTTAGCTAAAGACAGGGTCGCGGGATTGCGACCAACCATATGCACTTCGGCTCCCATTGCTAGAGCAAATTGCGCGGTAAGCAATCCAATAGTTCCGCTTCCCCACACTAAAACTTTTTTGCCAGGTGCTGCGTGAGCTGCTTGGGCTGATCGCAAAGAGTTCCCGCCAGGTTCGATGAGTGCGCCAATGGTGTCATCAATGGAATCAGGTAGTTCGTGAAGTGCAAACTCAGGAACTAATAATTGTTCAGCAAGTGCTCCTGGCCATCCATTTCTAATTCCGATTTCAAATCTATCGGCACATACATGTTGTAATCCAGATTTGCATCTCTTGCACTTTTGGCATCCCAGCATCGTGTCACCTGTAACACGTTTGCCAATCCATTTTTTATCCACACCATCGCCAACAGTTGAAACTGTGCCACACCATTCGTGACCAAGTCGCATCGGATATTTAGCTTCACCTGTTTGAAAATAAGCCATGTCGCCATTGAAAAATTCAACATCGGTTCCGCATACGCCCGCACGTGCAATATCAATGACAACATGACCTGGCTGTGCAACAGGTGCATCAACTTCTTCAATACTTGATTGACCTGGTGAATGAACTACGAATGCCTTCATAAGAACGCCAATGCTAGACGAAGTATTCACAGCACGGCTATGCTCTTTGAGTGAGAAGTTCGCATTGGTACGCCGGCGACGGTAGAGATGCCTACATTCATCGCGCATGGATGCGCCGCGGTAATCCAGATTCGGCATTCGATGGACGTCCGCAGATCGCAATTGTTAATACCGCATCAGACCTTGCACCCTGCAATACGCACTTAGATGAAATTGCGCAGAGTGTGAAAAATGGAATTTGGGAAGCAGGCGGAGTTCCACTGAACTTGCCAATGATTTCTCTGGGCGAAACACAAGTACGACCAACTGCAATGTTGTGGCGCAACATGGCTGCCATGGCTACAGAAGAAATGATGCGTGCAAATCCAATTGACGGTGCAGTTTTATTAGGTGGTTGCGACAAAACAATTCCTGCATTGTTGATGGGCGCATCATCAGTTGATCTTCCTTCAATTGTTGTTCCAGGCGGTCCAATGTTGACCGGAACTTTTAGAGGTTCTCCACTTGGTTGTGGAACTGATGTGTGGCGCATGAGTGAAGAAGTTCGCGCAGGACTATTAAGTAAAGCTAAATTCTTAGACTCTGAATCAGCAATGATTCGCTCCCGCGGACACTGCAACACAATGGGAACCGCATCCACCATGGGAATTATGGCTGAAGCACTCGGAATGACTCTCCCGGGAGTTGCAGGAACACCGGCTGCAGATAGTCGATTACTACAAGCGGCCCATAACACTGGTCGTCGAATTGTTGAGATGGTTACAAGTGATCTCAAACCAAGTGATGTTATGACTAAGGCTTCTTTTGAAAATGCAATCCTGGCCCTTGCTGCAATTGGTGGGTCAACAAATGCTGTTGTGCATCTGCTAGCAATCGCAGGTCGACTCGGCATAAAACTCAGCCTCGATGATTTTGATCGCATTGGCTCACGAATTCCGCTACTCGTAAACCTTCAGCCTTCTGGAAAGTTCTTGATGGAAGATTTTTATCGTGCTGGCGGCTTAAGCGCAGTATTTAAACAACTTGAAAAACTTCTCAACCCACAAGCCATAACGGTTACTGGAAAATCCATCACATCAACAATTGGCGATGGCGAGATTTTTGACTCTGAAGTTATTAAAAGCATTGATGCTCCCCTACAAAAAGAAGCTGGCATCGCAGTTCTTCGCGGAAATATTGCACCACTTGGTGCGGTCATTAAACCTGCAGCGGCTAGCCCAGCACTACTGAAGCACTCAGGACCTGCACTTGTTTTTGAAAGTATCGAAGATTTTCATGCACGTATTGACTCTGACGATTTAGATGTCACCGCAGATTCTGTTTTGGTTCTGCGCGGTTGCGGACCCAAGGGTTATCCAGGAATGCCAGAAGTTGCCAACATGAAAATTCCAGGAAAATTAGTGGCTCACGGAGTTACTGACATGGTTCGAATTTGCGATGGACGCATGAGTGGCACCGCGTATGGAACAGTTATTTTGCACGTTGCACCCGAATCTGCAGCAGGTGGTCCACTTTCAAAGATTCTATCTGGTGACATCATCGAATTAGATGTTGCAGCTCGCACATTAAATGTGAAGGTTTCAGAATCTGAGCTTGCCGCTCGTAAAGCGTCTGTAGCCACTGAAAATGCATATGCGAATCCAGATCGCGGATGGCAGAGAATGTATATCGATCACGTCATGCAAGCAGATACAGGTGCAGACCTAGATTTCTTAATTGGTTCTAGCGGCTCTGACGTGACGCGCGAATCGCACTAAATTTGTGCACTGCAATACCAGCAATTAATCCCCAGAATGGTGAGCCAATGCCCCACCCTGAAACACCAGAAATTGTTACTAAGAAAGTTACAACTGCAGAATCTCTAAAGTCTTTTTCCTCAAGTGCATCAGTAAGTGCGGCTGTAATAACTGGCAAGAGTGCAAGGCCAGCAAGAATTGCTGTGAGTTCAACTGGAAATGCACCGAATAGAGCTGAAAAGATTCCAGCAAAGAGCGCAGCGACACAATAGGCAACACCAGATACAACACCTGCGAAGTAGCGAGTCTTTGGATTTGGATCACTGTCCGGTGAAATAGCAATTGTTGCTGTCATCGCAGATAAATTAACTCCAGCACCACCGAAGCCAGCGCCTAATAACGACAATGTGCCACCGAAGTGAACGATTTGATTAACAGGAGCTTTGTAGTGAACCGCCTTGAGCAGGGCAATACCTGGCGCGTTTTGAGTTGTCATCACCACTAAGAAAATTGGAATTGTTAGTGTGAATAAAGATCCTAATGAAAATGTTGGGTTTGTCCAGACAGGTGTAACGACTTCAAAATCAAGGGGTGGTACATCAATTTTTGATTGTGCAATCACAGTTATTAAACCAACGGCAAATGAAGCCAATACCGGTGCTCGCCACTTAAGAGTCCGTCCAAGGAAGAAAACAGCGAGCATTAACAATCCCATTAATGGATTAATACGAGTGGATGTAAAGATGCGCGTTCCAAAGGTCAGTAACACACCTGCAAGCATCGCCATAATGATTGCGTGGGGAATAGATTGCATTAATTTATTGAAAATTCCTGTATACCCGACGATCATCAACAGAATTGAAGCCCCAAAATACGCACCGATAACTTCTGAAAACGGGTGATCTACTAAACCTGTAACTAGCAGAGCCGTGGTCGTTGATGCCCAAGAGCCGATAATTGGAATTCCAAAACGAAGAGTGAGCAATAAACCGAAGAGACCAGAACCTAAGAAAACAGCAAAGAGCCACGAGTTCGTTAACTCAATGGGCAATTTTCCAGCAGCTGCTGCTTGATACAAAATAGCAATAGGCCCAGTGGTAGATACAAAGACAACTAGAAATCCAGATAGTAAAGCTGTCCATGATGCTGCTTTAGGTAGATTGCGAAGATTATGTGCGAGTGCTTTAAATAGTGGGAGATCTGTCGTTCCAGATTCGACCTCAGACATTACTTCGCGAATCTATTGATCGTACGAACGTGAGAAGGATTAAGTTCGGATACTGATTTAACACCGAGTAATTTCATAGTGCGGTAAACCTGAGAACTCAAAATTTCAATTGAGCGATCAACGCCATCTCGTCCACCAGCCATCAAGCCGTACAAATACGCACGACCAATCCATGTGAAGTTTGCACCATTTGCAAGGGCGGCAACGATGTCGGCACCATGCATGATTCCTGTGTCCATATGAAGTTCGGCTTTCTTACCAATCTTTTTGCGAACCTCTGGAAGTAATAAAAATGGAACAGGTGCGCGATCTAATTGGCGACCGCCATGGTTAGACAAGATTATTGCGTCGGCTCCGGCGCTAACAGATTTGACTGCATCATCGACGTTTTGAATTCCCTTAACAACGAGCTTGCCCTTCCAGTTTTTGCGAATCCACTTCAAATCTTCAAAGGTCACTGTTGGATCAAACATTGAATCGAGAAGTTCTGCCACGGTGCCATTCCATGCGTCCATAGATGCAAACTTCAATGGATCTGTAGTGAGAAAATTAAGCCACCAGGCCGGTCGTGGGATTGCATTTAAAATTGTCTTAGATGTCAGTGAGGGTGGGATTGTCATTCCGTTTCGCACATCGCGAAGTCGAGCACCAGCAACTGGTACATCTACAGTTAAAACAAGAGTGTCAAAGCCTGCAGCTTTTGCACGATCGACTAGTGCCATTGAACGATCGCGGTCTTTCCACATATATAACTGGAACCAATTACGCCCATGGGGTGCTGCAGCAGCAACATCTTCAATTGAACGCGTACCCATAGTTGAAAGCGTGTAAGGAATCCCGGCATCGGCAGCAGCTGTACACCCTGCGATTTCGCCTTCGGTCTGCATCATGCGAGTAAATCCTGTTGGAGCGATTCCAAATGGTAATGAGTGCTTGCGACCGAGCATCGTTACGGATGCATCAACCTTTGAAACATCGCGCAATACATTTGGAATAAATTCGATCTCTTCAAAAGTTTTACGTGCACGAGTCAAACTAATCTCTTGATCTGCAGATCCATCGGTGTAATCAAATGGGGCTTGTGGAGTGCGGCGTTTAGCAATCGCTCGAAGATCATAAATTGTGAGCGCGCGAGTGAGTCTGCGCTTTTTTGCACTAAAGATTGGCTTTCTAAACTTTAGGAGTGCTGCAAGATCGCCGATATGAGGAATGCGGCGCTTAACTTTTACTCTAGTTCTAGAACCAGATTGAGCCATCGCTTACCTCTCCTTTTTCTTTACGAAAAAAACAACAACGTTCGTAGCCCCGAAGGGATTCGAACCCTCGTAGCTGGCTTGAGAAGCCAGAGTCCTAGGCCGCTAGACGACGGGGCCCTAGTTTTTTCTTCTTTAAAACTTAGTTCGCTGGGGTACCAGGACTCGAACCTAGACTTACTGAACCAGAATCAGCAGGGCTGCCAATTACCCCATACCCCAAAATAGGCAGTGCAAAGAATACCGCACCAATTAGAGCGTTAACGACGCTGCAATACGCGCCAGCGATACCTCTTTACCAAGTAACTCCATTGATTCAAATAGCGGTGGAGAAATTGTGCTGCCAGTAGTTGCAATACGAATTGCGGTAAATGCAATGCGTGGCTTGAGTCCCATCTCTTCGATCAAGCTTGCACGAAGTGCTGCTTCGATGCTGTCATGGTTCCACGTTGCTAGTGGCTCTAATTCTTTCAGTGAGCGCTTAAGAACATCTTTTGAAACTTGATCGGCGATTTTTGAAACGCTCTCTGCTTCCACCTCAAATTTTTTCACAAATAGAAATTTCAGCATCTGCGGAACTTCATCGAGTTTAACGATGCGCTCTTGAATAATTGGAAGGGCAGCCTTTACTAATGCGACTTCGCTATCGGTGCCTGTAATGATGCCTGCTTTTGTTAAAAATGGAAGTGACCACTTCAAAAACTCATCCAGTGTCAAGGCACGGATCTTGTCTCCATTGATTGCTTCGAGTTTTTTCATATCAAAGCGAGCAGGTGAAGAGTGAACCTTTTCAACTGTGAATAGTTCGCACAGCTCTTTCATCGTGATGTTTTCACGATCATCTCCCGGTGACCAACCCAACAGTGCTAAATAATTACAGATTGCCTCAGGCAAATAACCTTGCTCGCGATACCACGCGATTGAAACTTCGCCGTTTCGCTTAGATAGCTTTGCGTTGTCTTGTCCCATGACAAATGGCAAGTGAGCAAAGACTGGATAATCATCGGTCTTAACACCCATCGCTTGATACACGCGAATCTGACGTGGTGTCGATGAGAGTAAGTCTTCCCCACGTAATACGTGTGTGACCTTCATCAAAACATCATCGACTGCAACTGCAAGTGTGTAGAGCGGTGAACCATCTGCGCGAACTAAAACAAAGTCAGGGACAAACTTGTGATCAAAGGCTACTTCACCGCGAATTTCATCAACAAAAGTTGTTGATCCATCTGGCATGCGCATACGCACGACAGCTTCGCGACCTTCAGCCTTGTAAGCAGCTACTTGTTCTGCAGTTAAATCGCGGCACTTTCCGTCATAACCAGGTGCAACATTGGCAGCGCGTTGTGCTTCACGAGTCGCTTCTAACTCAGCGGGTGTGCAATAGCAGTGATAGGCATCTTTTTGATCTAGAAATGTTTGTGCCCACTTCGCATAAATATCTAAACGTTGTGATTGCAGGTATGGGCCGTTGTCTCCACCAACTTCTGGACCCTCATCCCAATTGAGTCCAAGCCACTTGAGCGTATCTATCGCTGCTTGAATATATTCATCTGTTACGCGAGTGGTATCTGTATCTTCAATGCGAAAAAGAAATGTTCCGCCTGTATGACGTGCATATGCCCAATCAAATAAAGCAGTGCGAATATTTCCAACGTGTAGATCACCAGTTGGCGACGGTGCGAAACGTACCTTTACTTTTTTAGCCACGCGCACTCACTCGATTCGTTAACTCGCCTAAACCTTCGATGGCAACAGTAACGCTTCCTTGAGGTTGTATTGGTCCAATGCCCGCTGGCGTTCCGGTAAGAATTACATCGCCAGGTAACAGAGTCATTACTTGAGAAACAAATTGCACAATTTCGGCAACTCCAAAGATCATCTGATTCAAATGCGCGTCCTGCTTTAATTCATTATTCACCGTTGCCGTAATTCGTTGTGTGCCCGGGATGAAATCTGTGTCAATCCAAGGGCCAAGTGGACAGAATGTGTCAAAGCCTTTTGCACGGCTCCACTGACCATCTTTTTTCTGCAAATCACGAGCAGTTACATCATTAGCAACTGTGTAACCAAAAATAACATCGTTAACTCGCTCGCGTGGAACATCTTTACAAATTCGACCAATAACAATTGCTAATTCAGCTTCATGATCTACTCGTTCTGACATGGCTGGCCAGACGATTGTGTCGTTAGGTCCGATGACAGATGTATTTGGTTTTAGGAAAATTATCGGTTCACTTGGAACTTCTGAACCCATCTCGGCTGCATGGTCTGCATAATTCTTTCCAATGCAGACAACTTTGCTCCGTGGGATAACTGGGGCGAGCAAGCGAACATCAGATAACTGTGTGACTGCTCCAGTTTTGCTCACGCCAGCATAAATAGGATCTCCAGCGATTACTGAGATATTTGTTCCGTCTTCTTCGAGCAGACCAAAGAGAGGATCAGTACCTAATCCAGAGTTTGGTCCAGGAGAAAAACGAACAATTCGCATTGCTAAATTGTATCGGGGGTATTAGCCAATGGCTAAAGCGTAGAAATTTCCCCGTTATCTGCGCAATAAAAGAGAGTCGCGCTTGCAGAAAAATCACGAAGCACACCAGCACCGGATGGCTTTTGACCAACAACTACAACGCTTTCAATTCCAGCGATTCCAGATGCCGTTGCTACTGTAAATACTGAATCGCATGCATCAAGGGTTAATGATGGTGTTGCAATGTTTACAGCAACATATGTGCGTCCTGTGTTATCTCGAAGCGCGGCTGCTTGCGCAGCACCGGTGCGCTTAAGAGTTGCTGAGGCAAGAGTTAACAACTTCTGGTCTTCGGGATTACTAAAGCTTGTCATTTCCAGCACTTTCTATCTTCTCAATTAATACGCTACTAATTCTACGACGTCTTCCTACTGGTCGCTCGGAGGTAATTAAGTAATCCCCCACAGTAATTGTGCTTCCAGCAATTGGAACACGTCCAAGTTTTTGCGCCATCAGTCCACCAATGGTGTCCACATCTTCAAAATCAACTTCAGCTATTTCAATACCTAATTCATCAGCCAAATCTTCAATATGTAGTGTCGCCTTTGCACGTGCCTTGCCTTCAGAAACCCATGTAAATGCTTCAACACCATCGTCGAATTCATCAGCAATTTCGCCAACAATTTCTTCGAGAATATCTTCAATAGTGATAATTCCTGCGGTGCCACCATATTCATCAACCACAATGGCTAAGTGAATCTGATCGCGCTGCATCTCTTTCAGTAAATCTGCTGCAATTTTGCTCTCAGGAACAAAGGTTGCGGGGCGCATGTGTTGTTCAACGCGTTCGTTTGTTTCTGCTTCATGATGATCAAGGGTGCGTCGTGCTAAGTCTTTTACATATGCAATACCAATGATTTTATCGATGCTGTCACCGACAACTGGAACGCGTGAGAAGCCCGAACGAAGTGCAAGAGATAAGGCTTGACGCAGAGATTTATCTTTTTCAATCCAGACCATGTCTGTGCGAGGAACCATCAATTCACGAACTAACGTGTCACCTAATTCAAATACTGAGTGAATCATTTCGTGTTCATCTGATTCAACGAGCCCACGTTCATGTGCTTGATCCACTAAATCGCGAAGTTCTGCTTCATTTGTAAAGGGACCAGTTCTAAATCCAACACCTGGTGTAATCGCGTTACCAATTGCAATAAGTAACTTCGTCACTGGTCCCAAAATAAATGCTAGAAAGAAAGCAACGCCAATTCCTGCTCGCGCCCACGTATGAGGGTGTTGCTTACCTAATGTACGAGGCCCAACGCCAACTACAACGTAGGAAATAATGACCATAATCAAAACTGTGAGCGCCATTGCTTGTGCAGATGGATAATTTCGAAGCAAAATGGAGGCAAGCAAGACAGTTGCTGTTAATTCGCATGTTTTACGAACAAGCAAAATTACGTTGAGGTATTTAGCTGGTTGCTTGCTAAATTTTTTAAGTAACTCTCCCCCACGCTTACTCTCAAGGGCCTCAATGAGCACACGTGATATCGATGTCAGTGCTGATTCAGTTGCGGCTAAGAAACCTGCAAAACTCAATAGAAGAATGATTGCAACAATTGCATAGGGACTCATTGCATCTCCTCCCATTCACTCACAATCGTTTCTTGCAGAGCAAACATCACGCCTTCATCTTCAATATCTTCGTGGTCATAACCAAGTATGTGCAGCAAGCCATGTGTAGCCAAGATAAAAATCTCGTGGTTAATGCTGTGACCAGCTTTTGTTGCCTGATCTTCGGCAAATCGTGGTGAGATAACAATGTCACCAAGAGTTACAGGATCATCTCCGCTTTCTGGCATATCCATAGGAAATGAAAGAACATCGGTACTTCCAGGTAAATCCATCCATTTAATGTGAAGCTCTTGCATCTCTTTGTCATCAATGAAAGTTAAGTTCAGATCGCAATCAGGGTGCAGTTCTAATTTTCCATACGCATAAGTGAGCAGGGAGAGACATTTATCGCTAGGGACTAATTGTCCAGAGCGATTAGTAATTTCTATTGTCATGTGTTTCGAATAGGCCTTGGGACTTGCTTATTTTCATCAAAAGTATCGTATGCCTTCACAATGTCACCGATAAGTCGGTGGCGAACAACATCTTCTGCAGTTAGCTCCAAGAATGCGATGTCATCAATGTTATTAAGGATATTGCGAACCACGCGCAATCCAGAGTGCTGAAGATTTGGAAGATCTACCTGGGTCACATCGCCTGTGATAACCATCTTGGAACCGAATCCCAGACGAGTTAAAAACATCTTCATCTGTTCTGGAGTTGTGTTCTGCGCTTCATCCAAAATAACAAAAGCATCATTGAGGGTGCGACCGCGCATATAGGCAAGAGGTGCTACTTCAATTACTCCTGATTGCATCAAACGTGGAATTGAATCCGGATCGATCATGTCGTGTAGCGCATCAAAGAGGGGGCGAAGGTATGGATCAATTTTATCGCTTAGTGTGCCTGGTAAGAATCCTAAGTGTTCGCCGGCTTCAACTGCTGGACGCGTAAGAACAATTCTGTTTACCTTTTTATTTTGAAGCGCAGATACTGCCTTGGCCATTGCAAGATAAGTCTTTCCTGTTCCGGCTGGACCAATTCCAAAAGTAATTGTGTTCTCTTCAATAGCTTCTACGTAACGCTTTTGATTGGCAGTCTTTGGACGAATAGTACGTCCGCGGTTGCTAACAATGTTAAGAGATAAAACTTCGGCTGGATGCTCTTGTGGCTCTTGTGCAAGCATTGCGATGGAGCGCGTGATGGCATCGGTTGTAACAATTTGTCCTGAGCGGATCACAACTAGAAGTTCTGAGAAGAGCTTTTCTACAGCGGCGCATTCTGCATGCGGACCGCGCAATGTAATTTCATTTCCACGCACTGTTATTGCAACGGAAGGAAAGGCTGCTTCAACAATTCGTAGGTTGTCATCGTGGGTGCCAATGAGTGAAACCATTGAAATGGCTGGCGGAACCGTGACTAGAGTGCGCTGCATATTGAGCGAAATACTACTTTTAACCTGGCGGCCAGGCGAGTCCACGCCCGCCTATGAGATGCATGTGAGCGTGAAAAACACTCTGACCGGCTGCTTCGCCAGTGTTAAAAACGGTGCGATAACCAGTGAGTCCGCGTTGTTCGGCAATCTCTGCAGCGGCAGTAAACAAAGCAGCCGTGATGGTGCCAGAAATCTTTGCGAGACCAGCGATATTTTCTGTGTGAACCGTAGGAATTAATAACACATGAGTTGGCGCTTGCGGATTAATGTCATTAAATGCGACGACGTTTTCATTTCGAAAAACTATGTCGGCAGGAATCTCTCCTTCGATGATCTTGCAAAACAAGCAATTTGGATCTAGCGCCATATCGTCACCATACTTTAAGGAGGGCGTTTACAGCGCTCATTGCTGCAAGACCCGCATGCGCACTTCGCAAAATTGGGCGCCCCATCAATGCAACCTTGGCTCCAGCAGAGGTGAAGAGTTCGTGCTCCTCATTTGTGATTCCACCTTCTGGGCCAATAATTATCATGACTTTTGCAGACTCTGAGTATTTTTTAGTGATAATTTCTGAAACTTTACTCGTCGCGCTCTCATGGAAAACCAAAACGAGATCGTGTTCGGCAATTAGTTCAACCACCTTGGAAGTATTTGCCACATCAGTAACTTCTGGAATAAACAGACGGCGAGATTGCTTACTTGCTTCACGAGCAGTTACTTGTAGTTTTTCAATCCCTTTTTCCGCTTTACCAATAGAGCGCTGCGCTGACCACGGAATAATTGTGTCAACGCCACCTTCGGTGAGCAGCTCAATACACTCTTTTAAACGATCACCTTTGGGAAGAGCCTGAACCACAGTAAATGAAATTTCCAGAGGGTCTTGCATACCAGTTTCGATTACTTCTACTTCAAGTGACTTCTTTTTAACTGCATATATTTTTACCTTCGACCAAGCACCTAGTCCATCTGAGAGCATAAATGTCTCGCCAGCACTCATTCGTAATACGCGAATTGCGTGTTGGGCGTCATCTGAATCAAATTCATAGCTAGAGCCCACCTTGCGTGGAAGATCGTCAACAAAAAATAGAGTCAACATAATTAGCGGTGAAACGCTCCCCTGAGTTTTCCAAATAATCCACCCTCGCGATTACTCAAATGCACATCGCCTTGCTTTTCACCACGTGCATCGGCAAATTTTTGCAACAGCTCTTCTTGCTCACGATTAAGTTTTAGAGGTGTTTGAACTTCAACATGGACAATCAGATCACCACGTGAGGAAGTACGCAGGTGTGTCACACCTTTCCCCTTAAGTACGATAGGTGAACCACTTTGAATACCCGGCTTAATTTCAACATCAATGGTTCCGTCCAGGCCTTCTACTTGAACATGAGTACCAAGTGCTGCATGTGCCATTGAAATTCCGATTTGAAGATGTAAATCATCGCCATCTCGAACTAAAAATTCGTGAGGGCGTTCAACTATTTCTACGTATAAATCACCGGCTGGTCCACCACCAGGTCCAACTTCACCGCGACCAGACATTTGAATTCGATTACCCGTTTCAACTCCTGCTGGAATCTTGATGTTAATTGTTTGACGAGCACGCACACGACCATCACCAGCACACTCGCGACAAGGACGGGAAATAACAGAACCGAAACCATTACACGTATTACATGGACGAGATGTCATCACCTGTCCGAGAATTGAACGCGTTACTTGTTGAGTTTCACCACGTCCTTTACAGACCACACACATTTCAGGGTGAGTGTTATCTGCGCATCCAGTTGCTTGGCACTCTTCACATGCAACAGCGCTTTCTAAAGTGATATCTCTTTCTGTTCCAAAGGCTGCTTCATATAAATCAACTTCGACTCGGATCAGTGCATCTTGTCCTGCGCGTACTCGCGGACGTGGTCCGCGACTTCCGCCGCCACCAAAGAATGCATCCATGATGTCGCCAAAGCCACTGCCACCACCAAAGCCACCAAATCCGCTACCACCTGAGTCATACATCTGACGTTTTTGTGGATCACTTAAAGTTTCATATGCAGCAGTTACTTCTTTGAATTTTTCTTGTGTGTGCGGATCAGGATTTACATCAGGATGTAATTCGCGAGCTAACTTTCGATATGCACGTTTAATCTCATCTGCTGATGAATCGCGCGATACTCCTAAAACGTCGTAATGATCTGCCACTTACGCACCCTCATTGAGATAGCGACCGACGTAACGAGCAACGGCTGAAACTGCTGCAATAGAACCCGCGTAATCCATACGTGTAGGCCCCAAAACCCCAAGTGCACCTAGAGGTGAATCCGTTGCGCCATATCCGACTGTGACAAGGGAAGTTGTTCTCAAATTTCGCTCACTCTGTTCTGTGCCAATTCGAACCTGAACATTTTCTCCAGCATCTCCAAGTAAACGTAACAAAACAACTTGTTCTTCGAGTGCTTCTAATACTGGATGAATATTTGTTGAGAAATCTTCACTAAAGCGCGCAAGGTTTGCAGTTCCGGCCAATACAACTTTTTCTTCTGGGCGCTCCATTGCCATTTCAATCAGAGCTGAAATCACAACTGCAACGTTTTTTCTATCGGCTGCGCTGTAGCTCTCTAAAATGCCTGAGATTCGATCTGCGACATCTGGTAAACGCTGTCCCATCACTGCATTATTTAATTGATTGCGCAGAGTAGACAAGAACAGATCCGAAACATCGCCTGCGAGCTCAAGCACACGTTGTTCGACGCGACCTGAATCAGTAATCAAAATCATCATCAATCGAGAAGGTGTCAGCGCAACGAGTTCCACGTGGCGCACACGTGATTTCACCATTGATGGGTATTGAACAACTGCAACCTGCTTTGTGACATCTGCAAGCAGACGAACCGTGCGCAGTACAACATCGTCTAGATCAAGTGCGCCTTCTAAAAATGTTTCGATAGCGCGGCGTTCGGCGCTAGATAAAGGTTTGACTGTCGCTAACTTATCTACGAATACGCGGTAACCAAGATCTGTTGGAATACGTCCAGCACTTGTATGCGGATGAGTAATCAAGCCTTCATCTTCTAGTACAGCCATTTCATTTCGAATAGTTGCCGGTGAAATTCCTAGGCCACTGCGCGCAGCAATAGATTTTGAACCTACGGGTTCTTGTGTCAAGACGTATTCATCGACAATTGCGCGCAGAATTTCTAAACGGCGTACTGACACGAGCGTCTTCCTAGATTGTTACGAGTGCAATAGAGATAAGCGTCAGTAAGAAAAATGCAGGAAAAGATGTCTTTGCTTTATCAGCGCGAAAATGAAAATAAATTGCGCCAGCCATGAGCGCCCACAACGTCATCAGCGGAACCCATAACAACCATGAATACTTCAACCCAATAAGCAATCCGAGTGCTGCGGCTGTTTCAACGACACCAACGAGTCGAGCCAAAAGATCTGGGACATTGACATCGCGTGTACCTGAAAGGCCCTTTGCGTTTCCGCTTGCCTTAGACAGACCGGAAACAACAAATACAACTGCTAGAGCGATTACTAAAATGTCCATGGGTTAAAGGTACTACATAACTAATTCGCGCACGATTCGATCAGCGATAAGACGCCCAACAGGGGTCAACGTAACGCGATCTTCGTGCAGTGATACATAGCCATTGTCTTTATAAATAGCTAAGCGCTCAAGATGTTGTGGTGCAAGTTCTTCAAAAGAAATTCCTTCACGCATGCGAATAGATAACATAATTTTTTCATCCTGAATTTGCTCTGCCGTAAGTTTTTCACGTTCGAGAATTGGGCTATCTCCTGCAAATACTCGAGTCTTATATGCAGATGGATGTTTTACATTCCAAAAACGCTCGCCTTTGATATGTGAATGCGCGCCGGGTCCAAGTCCCCACCACTCGGCATTATGCCAATACGCAACGTTGTGTTTGCACTCGTGTCCTGGTTTTGACCAATTACTTAATTCATACCAACTCATACCGTGTGCTTCACACATCGAATCAACAAGTAAATACATATCTGCCATCACGTCATCATCTGGCATTGATATGTCTCCACGTTTAATTTGTGCTGCAAGTTTTGTTCCTGTTTCAACAATTAGTGCATATGCACTTATGTGATCAATATCTAGAGCTAGTGCGCTTTCAACCGTGATGCGCCAGTCATCAAGTGACTCACCTGGGGTTCCGTAAATTAAGTCAACGCTAATGCTTCCAAAGCCAGCTGCTCGCGCGGCATCAACTGCCTTCTTAACATTTTCTGGGTTATGTGTGCGATCAAGTGTGGCAAGTACGTGTGGAACAAAAGATTGTGCGCCGAAGGAAATACGATTAAATCCAACGCTGATGTATTCGGCCAATTTTTCTGGCGTTACAGAATCTGGGTTTGCTTCCAATGTAATTTCAGCGCCATCTCGCAAACCATTGTGCTCTCGAATTGCAGTAATCACTCGACCGAGATCCTTTGCAGGCAATAGCGATGGTGTTCCGCCACCAAAGAAAATTGTTGAAACTGGTGTGCTTGGCGCACTCTGTAACTCCTGAACAACAGCGTCTATGTAATCTGCTGAAACGATTTCAAGAGTTGCACCATCTTGAAGCTCTGACGGTGTGTAGGTATTAAAGTCACAGTAACCGCAGCGTTTTATGCAATAAGGAATATGAACATAAATTGAAAGGTCACCCATTGTTTGTTCCTACTTACGCGCGGCTTTCACCTTTTCAATATCAGCATCCGTTGCAAGGGCTGCCACGAATGCTTCTTGTGGAACTTCTACACGTCCCACCATCTTCATGCGCTTCTTGCCCTCCTTCTGCTTTTCAAGGAGTTTGCGTTTACGTGAAATATCTCCGCCGTAACACTTTGCAAGAACGTCCTTACGAATCGCGCGAATGTTTTCTCGAGCAATAATGCGTGCGCCAATGGCAGCCTGAATCGGAACTTCGAATTGTTGGCGCGGGATAAGTTCGCGCAATTTACTTGTCATCATCACGCCATAGGCATATGCCTTATCGCGGTGAACAACTGCGCTAAAGGCATCAACTGCCTCACCCTGTAACAAAATATCTACCTTTACCAGGTTGCCTTCTTCATCGCCTTTTTCTTCATAATCTAAGGATGCATAACCACGTGTACGAGATTTCAACTGATCAAAGAAGTCAAAGACAATTTCGGCAAGAGGCAATGTGTAGCGAATTTCAACACGATCTTCAGATAAGTAATCCATGCCGAGCAATAAACCGCGACGCTCTTGGCAGAGTTCCATAATTGTTCCGATGAACTCAGAAGGCGCAAGAATCGTGGCTCTTACGATCGGTTCGCGAACCATTGCAATCTTTCCATCTGGAAACTCTGATGGGTTAGTAACTCGTACTTCTTTTCCATCATCAAGAGTTACTTGATACACAACATTTGGCGCAGTAGAAATCAGATTAAGTTTGGATTCACGTTCTAATCTTTCGCGCACGATTTCCATGTGAAGCAAACCTAAGAAGCCACAGCGAAAGCCAAAGCCAAGGGCCGCAGAAGATTCTGGTTCATAAACCAGTGCAGCATCGTTTAGTTGTAACTTATCGAGTGCTTCACGAAGTGCAGGATAATCAGCGCCATCTAATGGATAAAGACCTGAGAAAACCATTGGCTTGGGATCTTTATATCCTGCCAACGCCTGTTTAGTTGGATTGTTATAGGTGGTAACTGTGTCACCCACACGTGATTGGCGAACATCTTTTACACCTGTAATTAAGTAACCTACTTCGCCAACACCAAGACCTTTACTTGGCATTGGTTCTGGCGAAATTACACCGACTTCTAGCATTTCATGGCGCACACCAGTTGAAAACATTTGGATTTGATCACGTGGTGATAAGTGCCCGTCAATGACACGAACGTAGGTAACTACACCGCGATATGAGTCATAGACAGAGTCAAAAATTAGTGCACGTGCAGGAGCGCTGGCATCTCCTACTGGCGCCGGAATTTGAGAAATAATTTGATCTAATAACTCTGCAACGCCTTCACCAGTTTTTCCAGATACTCGCAAACAATCTTCAGGTTCGCAGCCAATAAGTTTTGCTAACTCTGCTGCGAATTTTTCTGGTTGTGCATTTGGCAAATCGATTTTATTGAGTACAGGAATAATCGTGAGGTTGTTTTCCATCGCCAAATAAAGGTTGGCTAGCGTTTGGGCTTCAATTCCTTGTGCGCAATCAACTAGTAGCACGGCGCCTTCACACGCAGCCAGTGAGCGCGATACTTCATACGTAAAGTCCACGTGCCCTGGTGTGTCGATCATGTTCAGGATGTATTCCTGGCCATCGATGCCGCTTCGCCATGGAAGACGCACAGCTTGAGATTTAATTGTGATTCCGCGTTCGCGCTCAATATCCATGCGGTCTAGATATTGCGCACGCATATTTCGCGCTTCCACAACTTCGGTGATTCCGAGCATGCGATCGGCAAGTGTTGATTTACCGTGATCGATGTGAGCGATGATGCAAAAGTTACGAATCTGCTCAGGTTTTGTAGCAGCAGGTTGCGGTGCTTTTGCTAGGGATATCGCAGGCATCTAAATTAGCCTCGCAGTTAAGTTGTGTAAGTAAGAATTAACGAACGCCGGCTTTATTAGCCGCACTCGCCATTGAAGACTTCTTGTTTGCAGCTGTGTTCTTATGTAGAACGCCCTTGGCAACTGCAATATCTAGCGCCTTAGAAGCTGTGCGAAGTTCAGATGTGATTACAGCCTTGTCACCAGCAGTTACTGCATCGCGGAATTTACGAACAGCGGTCTTGAGTGATGAGCTAACAGCCTTATTGCGAAGGCGTGCCTTCTCATTGGTCTTGATGCGCTTAATCTGCGACTTGATATTTGCCACGTGAAAAACTCACTTCTCTGTGTACTTCGAATTAATAAGGGTTATTAATAGATGCGTAGGCTACCAGCGCGTGCCCCTTACGCTCAAACTGAGATCGGGCGCCCATTTCGAGCGGTAGCTATCTCTGAAATCGCCTTTTCGAGTGCGTAAATCGGGTCACTCGCTGCCCCCTTCACATCAGCATCGGCCTGTGCAACGGCTGAGACTGCGGCAATTAGTCCCTTCGGAGTCCAGCCGGCAAGTTGTCTGCGAGCTTTATCAATCTGCCATGGCGCCATTGCAAGTGAACCTGCTAATTCAAAAGATTTAACATTTCTATTTGCACCAGAGACCTTTGCTAATCCACGTATGGCAGATGCAAGTGCACTAGTAATCATGACGGGATCTGTGCCCGTTGCAATTGCACTGCGCAAAGTAATCAGTGCTTGTGCAAGATTTCCATCGAGTGCGATATCTGCAACATCAAATCCCGTTGTTTCAATTCGACCCTGATGAAATTTTTCAACGTGTGCTTCATCAATTGTTCCAGCTGGAGCATCTGAAACTATTTGCGAGCACGCAGCACTGAGTTCTCGTAGGTCGCCACCAACAGCATTGACTAATGCACTTACTGCCGCAGGAGATGCTTTGCGGCCAAGATCTAAAAAGAGATTGCGGACGAACTCTTGTTTTTCACTCTCTTTTTTCAGTGGCTCACAGGCAATAATTGTGGCTTTTGCTTTCTTAATTGCATCGAGCAACGCTTTACCTTTAACGCCACCTTTATGAATGAAAATAACCGTGGTTGTGGGATCCGTGTTATCTAAGTAGCGAGTAATTTCATCTCGTGATTCTTCGGGCAAATCTTGTAACTCTTTAATGACAAGTGCTCGGCGCTCAGAAAACAAGGATGGGGCGAGGGCGTCAGCTATATCTCCAACGATTACTTCAGATGCCGATAACGTCGTTAGCTCAGCGTTTTCATCTTTGAGTTGAGTGGTTAATTTCAGTAATGCGCTATCTGCCAATGCACCTTCGGAGCCAAGGATGAGATACAAGCTATCCATCAGTGCTCCTATCCCAATCGGAAGATATGTATTCCTGATCGCGCTAACTTTATTGATAGAAGATGGTTTTTTGCTTTAATTGCAATCGCGCCATCTGTATCTGTTCGCACAACCCGTGCGCCGAGTCTAGTCAGAGCCCTCACGGTTTGTGGAGCAGGATGCCCGTAGGTATTGCCTTCTCCCACGCTAATCATCGCAATTGCAGGTGACAAAAGAGCCATGAATTCTGGGTCCTGATACTTCGAACCATGATGACAGACTTTATAAATATCAACGTGGCCCACATCGGCGCGCAGTAGTTCTTGCACAGGCGGCTCGAGATCTCCTGCTGCAAAGAGTGAAAAATCAGGTGAAGTAATCATCGCTGCAATGCTTGAATTATTAATAGATGAACCATCACCGGGATTAGATGCAAATTGCTGCGTTGTTGCCTGTGGCCATAGAACATTAATTGCAATATTTGAAATCGTGCTCTGCATTCCACGGGTTGCAGTAATAATTTGAACTCCTTTGAGCCAACTCTGCACGCGAATACTTTCAAATATTGGATCTGTGTTACTACTAACCCAGACCTGGCCAACCTTTCGCCTCTTTAATAATCCCGGTAGACCTTCAACGTGATCTGCGTGAAAGTGGGTCAATATCAATAGTGGAATCTCGCGTATGCCTAGCGCCTTTAAACACGCATCTTCAAGGGCGGCATCTGGTCCAACATCGATAACGATTGCCCGATGATTTCCTAAATTAATAACAGATGAATCTCCTTGACCAATATCGCAATTAGCAACGTTCCAATCTCCACCTGGCCACCGACTGATCCATGTAAAGAGGAGAAGAAAGCACAGAGCGATAGCAACGTATTTCTTCCAGTGTTCTCGCAGGAGTGTGCGTGTAAACCAGAGTGCAACAAGCAATAGAAGTAATACCGCGCTGCTCATTTGTAGGACAGGAAACTGCGCCGCCCAATGCGCGCTCCATGTAATAAATGCTGCAGGAAAGTGAATAACCCAAATCAATATCCGAGTGACAAATGGAGCAATCGGTGAGATCAGCGCTGCAATAAAACCAATAATTGTTATAGGAGCAACTGCAGGGGCTGCAAATAAGTTAGCAATCACACTCATGGGAGCTAAATACCCTGAAAGTGCAATTAACACTGGAGAGCAAAAAACAGTTGCAGCAATTGGTAGTGCCAAAGCTTGACTCATCAGTGCCGGCAAATACTTAGATAACCAATCAACAATTCGCGGTGCAAAGAGTAATAGCCCAGCGGTTGCAAGCACGGATAAAGCAAAGCCAGCATCTCGTGCTTGAAATGGATCACCAATAACAACAGCTGCAATTGCAAAACCGAGTGCAGGCAGTGAATCACTTGGTCGGCGTGAACCCTTTGCAACTAATAACACTGCTGCCATTGCAGCTGCTCTCAGCACAGATGGAGATGGACGAACCAAGGCGATAAAGGATGCTAAAAATATTGCAGTAGCCCCTAGCCTCCATCTAAGAGAGCGAATAAAAAATTGCATTGCCCACAAAACAAAGGCTGAAACAATGGCAAAATTTGCACCACTGACTGCAACTAAATGAGTTAACCCGGAGCGCTTCATATCTGCTTTAAATTCCACGCTCTGTTTGGATGTATCGCCAAGCACCATTCCTGGAATTAATGCACCCGCATCACCAGTTCCACTATTTACGCACAAGCCATTTCTGATGGCGGCAAGGGATCGCGCCCAACGTGATGCCTGCGTGCGAATCTCAATGTCACCTTTTACAAAAACCAGAGCTGCAACTCGTGCTTCTTTACTTAAGACAGCAGTACCCCGAAAATGTATCTGTTGTCCTGGTAGCAAATCTGCAACGATTTTATTGGGTGTAACAATTCGAATTGGCACCCGTAATTCAAAGTTCTTGCCGCCAGCACTGACAAATATGGCACGGGCTAAGAATGTGTAATTTCGAATCGCAAAATAGGAGCCACTTACTTTAGGAGCACTCAATGTTGGATCAGTTGAAACTTGAGCCGTAATATCAATCGGCTGATCCATGAAGGATCTAATAGCGTTATTAGCCAATGATTGTTGACGAAGTGACATCACAGTTGAACCAAGAAGCAGTGCTGCAATAAATATAAGCACACGAACTTTTTTGCCAGCCAAGGAAATAAAGAAAATAGCCACTGCGACGAGGCAAACTCGCCAAGGCGCCAATGCGCTCTGTGTCAGTGCGCCAATCCAGATTGCAGATCCCAGAGCAATCGCTCTGAAATCAACTAAACGCGAATCTTCTCTTTGAACTGCGCTAATTTGGCATCGCCTATTCCAGAGACTTTAAGTAAATCTTCTATTGCAAGAAATGCCCCATTAGTTGTTCTGTAAGCAATGATTCGCTTTGCAATTACTGGACCAATGCCATCGAGTGAATCTAACTCTGAAGCGCTAGCGCGATTTATATTGATAGGTCCCCGTGGCACCGCAGCTTTTGATCCTGCTCGAATGGATGCACCTGCTTTATAAATCGGATCAACATAAATTTGTTCACCATCTTTTATAATTCGTGCCAGATTTAAATCAGATAGTGCGGCCTTTGGTCGCGCTCCCCCTGCAGCTTTTATTGCATCAATCACACGCGAGCCAGCAGGTAATTCATAGACTCCTGGTGAAACCACTTCGCCCGTAACATCGATTATTAGCGCCGGTGCAATCATCTGTGTGGGCACAATCGCCTCCACAACAACTTCTTCTGATTTTCCGCTTGCGACTACGAAGAGTGAGAGCGCAATAAGTACTGCCGCAATTACCCCTAGCGTGCGCCTTTGTATGGTGGTGAAATGTAAATCAACCCACCATTGCGTGAGGCGATCCCATTGTTGCTGTAATTGATCCATGAGCGAAGTATTTTCACTTCGCGCCCTGCCTACTTACAAATAGAGGCAGGGCTGTTGATAACTTACTTTTTGATCCAATAATCGTTGATGTATTTTTCACCCTCATCGCAGAAGAAAGTCACAACGTTTTCGACTTTGTACTGCTCTTTTAAGCGCTTAGCTGCAAGTAAATGCGCACCAGATGATGGCCCAACAAAGATTCCGTGAACGCGTGCAATGCGGCGCATCTCCTCGATTGCAACATCTGAGTGCACATCGATGATTCCATCTAATTCGTGGTGGTGGCGAGTAACGATTCCCGGCACAAATCCATCTGCAATACCTTCAATAAGGTGCTTAGAAACTTCGCCACACAAGATTGTGCAGGATTCAGATGGCTCTAGAGCAATAACTTTGCAATCTGGGTTAACGGCTTTAAATGCTTTGCCAACACCAATAATTGTTCCGCCTGTGCCGACTCCGCCAATGACGAGATCTGGTTTTCCGGGAAGTTGATCAAGAATTTCCTGGCCTAGCCAATCGCGGTTTTCATCTACGTTTTGCTCATTATCAAATTGTTGTGGAGAGAAATATCCTGGTAATTCGCCTAAGCGCTTTGCTTCGGCCAGCGCATCATTAACGTGAAAGTCGCCCATCTTATGAACTTCGGCGCCGAATGCCTCTGAAATTGCTGTGCGCTCTAAACTCATTCCATCAGGCATGATCACAAGCATTTTGTAACCTTTTACGGCTGCAACCATGCTCATTGCATTTCCTGTGTTACCAGAACTTGCTTCAACAATTGTGTCACCCGGTTTTAATAACCCGTCTTGTTCAGCTTTTTCAATTATGTATTTAGCAATGCGCGCTTTAATGGAACCAGATGGATTTAAATACTCCATCTTCACCCAGATACCTTCGATATTAATAAGTGGTGTGTTTCCGATTGCATCCAAAATAGTCTTCATCTCAACACCTCTCACAATATGGAACGCGCGTAACTTGGTTAAGCGACGATATTAACTAATTTTGGCGCGCGCGCAATAACCTTCTTAGGCGTGCTTCCTGCGAGTTCGGCAACAATAGTTGGGTGGGCAAGGGCTAATGCTTCGATTTCTGCATCAGTAATAGTTGGTGAAACTTCAATGCGTTCTTTGATCTTTCCATTAATTTGAATAACTGCCTCGACAACATCTGCCACCAAAAGTGATGGATCAACTTCTGGCCACCCAGCAAGTGCAACTGCTGGCGTGTGACCCAAACGTTCCCACATTTCCTCGGCAGTAAATGGTGCGACTAATGAGAGCATGATCGCAATTGCCTCTGTTGCTTCACGCACTGCAGGATCACCGGCGCCACAACCACTATCAATTGCTTTACGAGTTGCATTTACCAGTTCCATCACACGAGCAACTGCCACGTTAAATCTAAATGATTCCACTGCAAAGCTGGCATCATGTAGCGCTTTGTGAGTTGCTTTACGTAGTGAAATCTCACCTGATTTAAAGTCAACACCAGGTGCGCTTGTGACATCTCCCGATAAACGCCAAGCACGAGATAAAAACTTTACAGAGCCAGAGGGTGAAACATCTGACCAATCCACATCATCTTCTGGTGGGCCTGAGAAAACCATAGATAAACGAATCGCATCGACGCCGTGATGTGAAAGCTCATCAGATAAGCGCACAAGATTTCCGCGGCTCTTGCTCATCGCAGATCCATCCATCAAAACCATTCCTTGATTTAAAAGGCGCGTAAATGGTTCGTTGAAATCGAGCATGCCCATGTCATTAAGGACCTTGGTGAAAAAGCGTGAATACAACAAGTGCAGGATTGCGTGTGTTACGCCGCCGACATATTGATCTACTGGCAACCACGTATCAATATCTTTACGTGAAAATGGTTCGAAGTGATTTGTAGAACTTGGATAGCGAAGGAAATACCACGATGAATCAACGAATGTATCCATGGTGTCGGTATCGCGCTTTGCAGCTCCCGCACACTTTGGACAAGCAACGTTTACCCAATCAGTTGCAGCGCCAAGTGGTGATGTTCCCTTTGGCTTTAAATCTAATCCTTCTGCAGCGGGTAATTGCAGTGGTAGATCTTTTTCTTCCACACCAACTTCGCCGCACTTATCGCAGTGCACGATAGGAATAGGAGTGCCCCAATAGCGTTGGCGCGAAACAAGCCAATCGCGAAGTCGGTAATTACGTGATGCTTTTCCAAGCCCATCTTTTTCAAGTTGGGCAATAATTTTTATGATTGCTTCTTCTTTTTTCAAGCCATTAAGGGATTCAGAGTTAACTAGAACTCCATCGCCACCTGTTGCAATACCTGTGGAATGTGGATCTTCTTCGCCAGTTTCAACAACGACTCGTACCGGCAATTTCATTGCGCGTGCGAAATCTAAGTCTCTTTGGTCATGGGCAGGCACAGCCATGATTGCGCCAGTTCCGTAATCAGCTAATACATAATCACTTGCCCAGATAGGTAACTTCTCACCGTTAACTGGATTAATTGCATAGCGTTCTAAGAAGACGCCACTCTTAGGACGATCTGTTGCAAGGCGATCAATATCCGATGCTGCCTTAATCTTTTCTAAGTAATCCTTAAACTCTTTTTCAACTTTTGTTCCTGCGGCTAACTTTGCTGCAAGTTCGCTATCTGCTGCAACAACGAAAAATGTTGCACCGTATAAAGTATCTGGACGCGTTGTGTAAATCGTTACCGGCTCTGGCATACCTTCGATTACAAACTTCACATTGGCACCCATTGAGCGACCAATCCAGTTGCGCTGCATCATCAAGACTTTTTCTGGCCATTTACCCTCTAGTTGGGCCATGTCATCGAGCAAGCGATCTGCGTAATCTGTGATTTTAAAATACCATTGGTTAAGTTTTTTCTTTGTCACAGCAGTATCGCAACGCTCGCATAAACCTGCGACTACTTGTTCATTGGCCAGAACTGTTTGACACCCGGGACACCAGTTAACTGCTGAATCTTTTCGGTATGCAAGACCGCGCTTGTGTAATTGCAAGAACAACCATTGGTTCCAGCGGTAATACTCAGGGTCACATGTGTTAAAAACACGATCCCAATCAAATGAACATGCGAAGCGACGCATGGATGCTTTTTGTGTAGCAATATTTTCATATGTCCAAATACGTGGATCTTCATTGCGTTTAATCGCAGCGTTTTCTGCTGGTAATCCAAATGCGTCCCAACCAATTGGGTGCATGACATTAAAACCTTTTTGTACCCAGTAACGAGCAATTACATCGCCGAGTGCATACGCCTCTGCGTGACCCATATGTAAATCACCAGATGGGTAAGGAAACATATCCAATACATATTTCTTTGGACGAGTGTCATCAGGGCGACCAGATTTAAATGGTTCTAATTGATCCCAAACAGGTAACCATTTTTCTTGCACATGGGCGAAGTCATATGCCGCGTGTTCGCGATCATTAGCCTCTGTGCTCATCAGGCAAGTTTATCGGGCTTTATGCCCAAGAGATGCCAGTTAATTCCTCGCTGATACTCCATAAATTACTTGCTAACTCTTGGTCATACGAAAGAGAAGAACCACGGGTCAATTTTGGATATCCGCGCATCTCCATAAATCCATCTGGCCCAATATAAGAACCACCCAAAAGTGGTGAATATGTAGCAGCTGCCAATACTGGCAAGCAACCGCGATATGCACTCTGTGCAAATACATCATTCATCGCACTAGTAATACGAGCCTCTGCATTTGCTTCTCGCATCTGCGGACTGACGTTTTGTAGATTTGTATTTGACCAGCCAGGGTGGGCAGCCATCGCATCGATGCCCCAATTGTTTTTAACACTTAATCGTTGCAATTCGTGAGTAAACAAAAGATTTGCAAGTTTTGTGGCGCCATATGCACTCCACGGTTTGTATTCGCCTTGACCTAAACACTTGGCGCGCACTTCTTCTTTGCTTCCATTGCCAAAATTGCCGAGTCGGTGTGCCTGGCTTGCAACACTAACGATTCGAGTTGTTACTTGCTTGCGTAGCAATCCGGCAAGTGCGAAGTGTCCAAGGTGGTTAGTACCCATCTGTAATTCAAACTTATCTTTAGTTAGTAAAAACGGAGTTGCCATCACACCAGCATTAAGAATCAAAACATCAATTTCACCTGTTACTCCTGCAGCACAGGCTTTCACTGATGCTAGGTCAGTCAGATCTAAGATTGAGTAATCAATATTTTTTCCACCAAGTTCGGCCACCATGGCCGCACCTTTGTCTGCACTGCGCGCAGTAATTGTTACGTGTGCACCACGACGAATTAGGGCCGCAGCACTTTCTTTACCAAGACCACTTGTGCCGCCGGTAATAAAAAATTTCTTTCCTTCAACGCCAGAAATATCAACATCGCTCCAACGTCGTGGAATTAATGGAACATCACTCATGTGGAGCTAAGGGGATTTGAACCCCTGACCCCCTGCATGCCATGCAGGTGCGCTACCAGCTGCGCTATAGCCCCGTATGCCGAACCTTACTTCACCCAGTCGGGCACTGCAGGCGCCCCAGATTCTTCGCCAAATACAGGTTCAGGAATTGATCCTGCGTTGTGTTCTACTAAATGCCAACCTCGTGGATTTGTTTGAACAATTGACCACGACGCATTTGATAGTCCGCCGATAACACCCCAATGTGAAATAGGTAATTGCAATAATTTTCCAAGGACGCAGCGCGCTGTTCCACCATGTGTGGTCACAACTAATAGCTGGTCATCTTTGCCTGCAAGTGCTTCGTTAATTGCTTTTATTGCACGATCAGCCACTTCGCTTCGGCGCTCACCTGTTGTGCCAGCAGGATGATCCTCACCATCGATCCAGCGCACAAAGTTTTCAAAATCATCGGCGCGATTTTGCGCACCTGTTTTGCCTTCCCATTGCCCGCCATTTGTTTCGCGCAACAACTGCGTCGAACTGACTTCAAGGTTTACTAAATCTGCAAGTGCTTTGGCTGTAAAGCGAGCACGTTCTAGATCACTAGAGATGATCAGTGTTGGTTTCATTCCTGCTAATACTTGAGCTGCGTGCTGGGCTTGTGCTTTTCCTACCTCATTAAGTGGGATATCTGAGTGCCCCTGAAAACGGTTTGCAACGTTCCAATCTGTCTGGCCGTGACGCCACAGCAGTACGCGATTACTCATTACTTAGCAATCTCTTCGCGGACTATGTCTAATTCAATTCGTGGGCAGTCATTCCATAGGCGATCTAGCATGTAGTAATTACGTAATGTGGTGCTTTGAATGTGCACGACTAAATCTGAGTAATCAAGTAATACCCACTCTTCGGTTCCTTCTCGGCGAGCAGGTTTTTCACCAATCTCGCGGAGTTTTTCTTCTACAAAATCTGCGATTGAATCTACTTGGCGAACGTTTCCACCTGTTGCAATTAAAAAGACTTCACTGAGAACCATTTGATCAGAGAGATCTAGTGCAATCATGTCTGTGCCAAGTTTTTCGGCAACAGCTCGCGCAGCTACTTGGGTTAGCGCTGTGACGCTCTTACTTGCTGGCATATAGGCCGCTCTCTTTTATATAGGTTGCAACTGCATCTGGTACTAATTCTGTCTGGCCACTTCGCACAGCAGTTGCTGAAACGTTTAAGGCACCGATATCAAGAGTTGATGCTCCCGGAAATTCGGGACGATCAATCACCATTATCTCCACTAACTTAGCCAATTCTTCAGCGCGATGCCATTTATCAAATTGTGCATATGCATCGGTGCCAACAATGAGCACAAGTGCATCATCTGGATGTGCTTTCTTAATTTCTAGAACAGTATCGATTGTGTATGTAGGCCCTGATCGCTTGATTTCAGAATCACTTACTTCAACGTGTGCACCGATTGAATCTGGTAATTCAGACAGTGCTAATTCACACATTGCCAAACGATTTAGACCTGGTGCAAGAGGTGCACTTTCGCGAAGCCATGGCGAACCTGCTGGAATAAGAATTAATTGATCAACGAGAGAGCGTGTAATTAATTGGGAGATGACGTGCAGATGACCGTTATGGATCGGATCAAAAGTTCCGCCGTAAATGCCAATCCGTCTCAAATTAGTCTCTGTCGAGGCGTAGTACTAAATAGAGCAACAAGCCAAATACTGTGAATGCAAAAAGTCCAAAGAAAATTGGAGGAGCAGGTAGTTCGCGGAGTACTTCAGATGCACGTGAAATCATGGCTAAATATTACCGCTAAGGATCTGCTTAAAGCGACTCTCATCAATTACGGGCACGCCTAGTTCCTGTGCTTTTGCTAACTTCGAACCAGGATCACTGCCAACTAATACGTAATCTGTTTTCTTTGAAACAGCCGATGCTGCTTTACCGCCGTGGGCAACAATCGTTTCGGCAATCGAATCGCGTGTAAATGATTCCAGCCCTCCAGTAACCACAAATGTCAGGCCCGCCAAAGTTTGTGGCAACTGAGCAACAGCTTGTGCCACCATTACAACGCCTGCTTTTTCCCACTTGCTCACAATTGATGTGTGCCAATCAACGTCAAACCAATCTGTAATCGATTGCGCAATGGTTTCACCGAGTCCGTCAATGTTTGCTAACTCTTCGGCACTGGCCTTTGCAATCACTTTCATAGAACCAAAGTTGGATGCAAGTGCTTGAGCCGCGGTTGGACCAACGTGGCGAATAGATAGTGCGACAAGTATTCGCCACAGTGGTCGAGTTTTTGCATCATCTAGAGCGGCCAAAAGTTTGTCAACATTTGCACCCGCTTCGCCATCTTTTTTCATAAAGAAATCTGATGTCATTAACTTCTCTTTTGTTAAGTCAAAGAGATCAGATTCATCGGTAATAATTTTTGATTCAAGCAGCGCTACCGCTGCTTCATATCCCAGTACATCAATATCGAGTGCTGCGCGAGAGCCAATGTAATAAATTCGTTCGCGCAACTGCGCAGGACAACTCTGTGTATTTGGACAACGGATATCCACATCGCCTTCTGTGATGGCACGAAGCGCTGATCCACACTCTGGGCACTTTATCGGCATAACAAATGCACGCTCTTTACCTGTGCGCTCGGCGATGACTGGACCGAGTACTTCAGGGATTACATCTCCGGCTTTTCTAATCACGACAACGTCGCCAATTAAAACACCTTTGCGCGTGATCTCTTCTGCGTTATGAAGCGTTGCATTAGTAACGGTAGAACCCGCAACTTTTACTGGCTCCATAAATGCAAAGGGTGTGACGCGACCTGTGCGACCAACGCTGACTTTAATATCTAGTAATTTTGTTGTTACTTCTTCAGGTGGATACTTAAATGCAATTGCCCACTTGGGAGCGCGGGATGTAAAGCCCAGCGCACTCTGCTCAGCAATGGAGTCAACCTTGATAACAACGCCATCGATATCGTGCTCAACATCGTGTCGATGCTCTTGGTAATAATCTATGTACTTCTGCACCTCTGCGCGTGTGCCACAAACTTTAAAGCGATCACTGGTGGGCAAACCAAGTTCTGCCAGTAATTCATAGGCTGCGCTCTGAGAATCAAAATCAATTCCTGTGCGTGCTCCGACTCCGTGCACAACAATGCTTAAGGGTCGAGAGGCTGTAACACGTGGATCTTTTTGGCGAAGCGAACCAGCGGCTGCGTTGCGTGGATTAGCAAAGAGTGATTTACCTGCTTCTTCTAGCCCATCGTTTAATTCAGCAAATGCTGCAAGTGGAAAGAAAACTTCTCCGCGAACTTCGATCAGCCCAGGAACTTTCTTGCCCTTTAATGTGTGGGGCAAACCTTTAATTGTTTTCACATTCAGTGTTACATCTTCACCTGTGGCGCCATTGCCGCGAGTAAGTGCGCTGACAAGTTCGCCATTTTCATACTTTAAGTTAATAGCAAGGCCATCTACTTTAAGCTCGCACAAATACGTTGGTGCTTTCGCTTCTTTTTCAACACGATCAAACCAACCGGTTAATTCATCTGCGTCAAAAACATTGTCCAAACTCATCATCTTTTCGATGTGATCGCGTTGCTCAAATCCTGTTGAAAATCCCCCACCGATACCTAGCGTTGGTGAATCAGCTTGGCGGAGCTCTGGATTGGCTTCTTCTAGCTTTTTGAGTTCAATGAGTAAAACATCAAATTCGGCATCTGTAATCGTTGGATTATCTAGGACGTAATATCTAAATTGATGATCACGAATCTCTTTAATTAATTCATCAATTCTGTGACGTGCAATTGAAGTCATGCTGTCTCACAAATAGTTGCAGAACCAACGACTCGATCACCATCATAAATAACCATTGCTTGCCCAGTGGCAAGTCCTAAAAGTGGTTCATCTAGTTCGGCGACAAGCAATGCGCCATCAAAATAATATGTACACGGTAGCGCTGCGCCATGTGCGCGCACCTGAACAAACCCGCGTAAGTGTTCGCCATCAACACCAGGACCGCACCACACAGGGCGTTCACCCTTCATCGTTGAAATCGCTAACTCTTCACGCGCACCCACAACTACTGTGTTTGTTACTGGTTCGATCTTTAGAACAAATCGTGGTGATCCATCTGCTGTGGGAACTGTTATTCCTAAACCTTTTCGTTGGCCGATTGTGTATGTGTAGGCACCTTTGTGTTCGCCAATCTTTGTGCCATCTTGATCAACAATTGGACCAACTTCACTTCCTAGTCGATCACGTAACCATCCTGCGTTATCCCCGGATGGCACGAAACAAATGTCATGGCTATCTGGCTTTTGCGCAACGGCTAATCCGCGCGCTTCTGCCTCCTTTCGGATATCAACCTTTGTTGTATCGCCCAGTGGAAAAATCGCGCCATTGATCTGTTCGATTGTTAATACAGATAGAACGTATGACTGATCTTTGCTGTGATCAACTGCGCGATGAAGAGTTTTGCCATCTGGTCCGATTTCAGTGCGCGCATAGTGTCCAGTGACTACGCCATCAAAACCCATTGCTCGCGCACGATCTAAGACGGCTGCAAACTTAATCTTTTCATTACAACGCAAACATGGATTAGGTGTGCGACCAGCTGCATATTCACTCATGAAATCTTCGACAACACCTGCGTGAAATTCCTCCGCCATATCCCAGATATAAAAAGGAATACCGATTACATCTGCGGCTCTACGCGCATCATGTGAATCTTCGATCGTGCAACAACCGCGTGCACCAGAACGATACTTTTGTGGATTAGCAGACAGCGCTAAGTGCACGCCAATAACATCGTGACCAGCTTCGACTGCGCGCGCTGCGGCCACTGCAGAATCAACGCCACCACTCATTGCAGCAATTAGTTTCATAGCCCACTGGCCGCTCTGCCGCGGGCAATCACAGATGGCAATACAGCTAGTGCTCCATCGCAATCTGCTTGTGTGGATGTTCGTCCAAATGAAAAACGAAGTGATGACATTGCACTTATTTCATCATGGCCCATTGCAAGTAAAACATGGCTCGGTCTGTGTACTCCGGCGCTACACGCTGATCCAGTTGAACACGAAACGCTTTCGCCATCCATGAGCAATAGCAATGTATCGCTTTGTGTGCCAGGAAAAGTTACGTTAACAATGCCAGGCAGTCGATCTGCATTTAATGCATTCACAAAAGAACCAGGAACAACTTCTGTCACACGAGCGGCAAAGTTATCTCGAATCTTTGCAATTGCTGCTGCGTCATATGTCTTATCTTGGGCCGCGGTTGCAAGTGCCACAATTGCAGGTGCATTAAGAGTTCCGCTTCTGATCTCGCGCTCTTGTCCCCCGCCATGTAATAACGCAGGAATCTCAACACCGCGGCGCAATACAAGGACACCGATTCCCAGTGGTCCACCGATCTTGTGAGCACTAATGGATAGCGCAATCACACCGAGTGATTTAAATGAAAGCGGCACTTTCTTAAAACTCTGCGCAGCATCTGTATGTACTGCGATATCGCCAGCAATCTTTACGATTTCTGCGATCGGTTGAATTGCACCTGTTTCATTATTTGCGTGCATCACAGAGATCAGCGCAATCTCAGATCCGCGCTTAGAAACTAGTGCACGCAGAAAATCTAGATCTACAACGCCATCGTTGGTCACAGGTGCATAAATGATTTCAGCGCCTTCGTGTTCGGCTAGCCAGGCCGCAGGATCTAACGTGGCATGGTGCTCGATTGCAGAGATAACAACGACGTTTTTGCCTAAAGCCTTTTGTTGCCAGTAAATACCTTTAATTGCCGTGTTATTTGCTTCGGTGCCAGATGCGGTAAAGATAATTTCAGATGCTAAACAATCTAACTCTTTTGCTAGCGCTTCACGTGCATCTTCTACATCTTTGCGAGTATGACGACCTTGTGTATGCAAACTAGATGGATTACCGAGTGTGCGCAGTTGTGCATCCATTGCAGCGATTGCGTTTTCGAGCATCGGCGTAGTTGCCGCATGGTCGAGATAGATGCCAGACATGGGTGTAAGTCTAGGACTTACGAGAGTGCACGCCTTGCGTAGCCTGTGGCAGCACAGCGAAGAGATCGCCTATGACGCCAAAATCTGCGATTTCAAAGAGTGGGGCTTCTGGATCTTTATTGACCACAACGATTGTCTTACTGGTTTGCATGCCTGCGCGATGTTGAATCGCTCCGGAAATTCCACATGCAACGTATAGCTGCGGGCTTACAGATTTTCCAGTCTGTCCCACTTGATGTGAATGTGGATACCAACCAGCATCCGTTGCAGCCCGTGATGCACCAACGGCTGCGCCGAGTTCATCTGCAAATGCTTCAACTGGTGCAAAGTTTCCATCGGTTCCACGTCCACCTGAAACAACTATGTCGGCCTCGGTTAACTCTGGTCGCCCGCCCTTAACAGGAGGTTGTGAAGATGTAATCGTCGCACCCTTTGCAAAATCTGCAATTGTTATTGCCGCGCTTTCAATTGCAGGAGTTGCAGCAGCGGTGCTTGCTTCAACAGAGTTTGGTCGCACAGTAATAACGGCAGTTGCTGTGTTAACTGCTGAATGAACAGTTGTGGAACCACCGAAAACTAATTGCGTGCAGGTGCGATCGGCTGCAACATCTTGGGCATCAGTAATGATTCCGCTATTAGTTGCAACTGCCAGGCGGCCTGCGATTTCTTTGCCCATCGCATGAGAGGCAATCAGAACAGCCGTTGGTGAATGCGTTGTGGTTAATTGAGCAAGTGCATCAGCCATTGCTGCAACACCATGTGTTGCAAAGTCTGCAGATTCAACAACAATCACAGATGCGATGGGGCCAACATTTACTGTGGCAGCCATTGCTGCGCCTTTGCCGGCAGGTGCCAGAACAACTGCTGTGACATCACCAATTCGTGCGGCTGCAGTTGCTAGCTCTGCAGTTGTTTTTGTCGCTGCTTCGCCAAAGAAATCAGCCACAATAAATGTGCGGCTCATATCAACTTCTTTTCGGCCAGGAAGTTAACGAGGGCATTGCCTGCATCGCCTTCATCAGTAACTTTTATGCCAGCAGCCCGTGGTGGACGAAGCGCTGAATCAACAACTAATGACCATGGGCTCTGCACCGATGCACCCACAGTTGCAAGATCGCGAGTTTCAATAGTTTTTTTCTTCGCAGCCATAATTCCTTTAAAGGATGGATAGCGCGGCTCGTTTATCTTTTCTACAACGCTGATAACTGCAGGCATTGAAGCGCTCATCGCATCAACACCGGCTTCAGTCACTCGAGTAATCAAGACTTTGTTGCCGGCAACATCAACATCTACTTTTCCTGCAAAAGTAAGTTGTGGCCACTGCAAGCGCGCTGCAATCATGGCTGGCACAACGCTCATGCGAGCATCAGTTGACTCTGTTCCACAAATTACTAAATCAAATCCACCCTTTTTAATTACTTCGGCCAGCACTGAAGATGTTGCAAGCGCATCTGAGCCGGCGAGTGCCACATCGCTGACCAAAATCGCATCATTTGCACCCATGGATAAAGCTTTGCGAATTGCCTCCGTCGCGCGATCTGGTCCCATTGAAATAAGAGTGACAGTGTGTGGGCCACCTTCTTCATTGCCACCATGTGCTTCGACAATGCGCAGTGCTTCTTCGACTGCATATTCATCTAAATCGTTAAGTACTGCGTCCACGTTTTGGCGATCGAGAAAACCATCTGCGCCCATTTTTTTCTCAGCCCAAGAATCTGGGACCTGTTTGATGCAGACGGCGATCTTCATAGGTAAAAGGTTACCCGTGGGTAGGCGACTTCACGACTTAAATTCAAGCGTTAACTCAGCCTTCGCCAACACGTAACCTCAAGTTCGACTTGAGAGTTCCTCTGAGCCTGACTATTGCACCCATGAACGATTCACTACGCGTAGCTGTAGTAACCGAATCCTTCCTCCCCCAAGTAAATGGCGTAACCAATTCAGTTCTTCGAGTCCTAGAAACTCTTTCAGCTAAAGGCCATGAAGCGATGGTGATCGCACCTGATAGCGAGAACGCACCATCGACATATGCAGGATTTCGAGTCAAGCGCGTACCAAGTTTGGCTGTCAAAGGTTTACTGCCAGTTGGTTTCCCACAACGTTCCATGGAGCCGCTGATTGAAGGATTTAACCCAGATGTCATTCACCTTGCATCGCCTTTCTTTCTTGGAAAATATGCCACCCGCATTGCTCAACGTTTAAGCATTCCAACTCTTTCGATTTATCAAACCGACGTCGCAGGATTCGCTCGTCACTACGGTCTATCAATCGCGCACTCACAACTGACTAACTGGGTGGCAAACATTCACAAACAAACTGACCGCACTCTCGCTCCTTCATCGTGGTCATGTGAGCAACTGCAATCATCCGGTGTTGACAATGTCGCCTTATGGCAACGTGGTGTTGACAGTGTCAAATTTAATCCAGATAAGCGCTCTGCTGATTTAAGAAATTCATTCATAGCCAATGACACAGGCAAAATAATTGTGGGATACGTTGGTCGCCTAGCCAATGAAAAACGCATTGAAGATTTAGCCCCGCTTCACGATCGCAGCGATGTTCAACTTGTAATTGTTGGCGATGGACCAGCACGCCAGAAGTTAGAACGAGCGCTGCCTCGTGCGCTATTCGTTGGTTACAAGTCCAATGAAGATCTGGCTGCACATTACGCATCCTTTGATATCTTCGTGCACACAGGCAAACACGAAACTTTCTGCCAATCTATTCAAGAGTCTCTGGCATCCGGTGTTGCCGTCATTGCTCCGAACTCTGGCGGTCCGCTAGATCTTGTGCAGCATGGTCGAACTGGATTCTTACTAGATACCAGCAACGCATCAGATTTAGTTGCAGCATTTGAACTCTTAAGTGATTCACATACCCGCGAACTCATGGGAATTACCGCACGCCAATCCGTCATCAACCGCACATGGGAAAAAGTAAATAACCAGCTCATCGATCACTACCGAGAACTTTCTACCGCTCACAGCACATCACATACGGAGGCTGTCGCATGAGAATTCTTCATATCGCTAATTTCTATGGCGACAAGTCCGGCGGCATTAGAACAACTATTCATAACCTTGGCCATAGCTACATTCAACGCGGTCACGAATTTACCTTCATTGTTCCTGGAAGCGGCTTTTACTGCGAAGAGACTCCAACAGGTCGCATGATTCACCTGCCATCAATTCTGATTCCTTTTAGTGGCGGATACCGAATTATTAGGCGCAACAAAGATGTGAAAAATTTAATTACAACGCTAAAGCCAGATGCCATTGAAATCTCAGATCGCTTCACGCTTTCACAAATTGGCACATGGGCCAGAAAGCGCGGCATACCTGCTGTCGTCTTAAGCCACGAAACACTTTCGGGGCTAGTTAAAACTCATCTGAGGTTTTCTTTGACTCGCTTTGTTAATTGGCACAACAGAAGGCTTGCATCTCGCTTTAAGTATGTAATCGCAACAACACAATTTGCAGCCAAAGAATTTAAAGAAATTGGCACCCCAAACCTTGTGACAATTCCACTCGGTGTTGATTTAGTGAACTTTCATCCACGCAACAGAGATGAATCACTTCGCACAGAATTGCTCAAGGGTGCAGATATTTTGTTGGTTCACTGTGGTCGGCTCTCTCCTGAAAAGAAACCCGAACGCTCAATGCAAGCACTTGAACTCTTACTCCAACAAGGAATAAACGCACACCTTGTATATGTTGGAATCGGTCCGCTACAGAAAAAACTTATGCAAGCATCTAAGGATTTGCCAGTGACCTTCCTGGGTTACGTTGCAGGTCGTCAAAAGTTAGCCGCAATTCTTTCTAGCGCCGATATCTCACTGGCACCTGGTCCGATTGAAACTTTTTGTTTAGCTGCAATGGAATCACTTGCCTCTGGTACCCCTGTGGTTGCATCAAAGACCAGTGCTGTTGGCGAATTTCTATTGCTGGGATCTGAGCATCCAGTTGGCGCGGTATTTGATAACACAGCCCTTGGTTATGCAGAAGCGATTAAAGATGTCATGCGCCTTCGATCACGCAACTCTGATTTAGCGCGTCAATGCAACCAGCAAGCAGAGAACTTTCCGTGGAGTGCAACTGTTTCGCAGATGTTGCGTTTACATGATGATTCACAAAAGGTTAAAAAAGCCCAACACAGGTTGCGAGCGGCCTAATGTCAGCGCCACTTCGCTTTGTGATCATGGGCGATAGTGCGGCAGCTGGTATCGGCGACTCTGACAAATTTGGCAATAACTTTGGTTGGGGATATTACTTAGCCCGTTGCATTCAATCACCGCTTGTCTATGCAAATGTTTCACGACCAGGTGCACAATCTCAAGAAGTCAGAGATGTTCAGTTAAAACATGCCCTTGAGCTCAAGCCCGATTTGGCAGCAGTTATTGTTGGTGGAAATGATGTATTGCGAAACGGATTTTCACCACAGCGCTTTCATCAAAACCTTCGTGAGATTGTTTCGCAATTAACCGCTCAGAACAGCACCGTGTTACTGCTAGAACTTCACGATCCAAACAAAGTATTGAAATTGCCCAAGACGTTGGCAGCGATTTTGGATCGCAGAATCACTATGGTCAACGCCCTGACCCAAGCGGTTGCAGAAGAGTTCTCAACAAAGCTTTTGAAAACTCGCGATATCGCAGATATCTACACAAAAGATATGTGGCATGTCGATCGCATGCATCCTTCCAAAAAAGGACATCAGCACTTAGCTAAGAACTTTCGAAAGATTCTTATGGATGAAATCGCAATTGCTCCTATAAGAATTTCACCAGTTCACATTAAAACTCGTAAGGAATCAATGTCGTGGATGCTTCTTAAAGGAACACCGTGGTTTTTTAAGCGCAGCTTTGATTTACTTCCAGCAGTTCTACTATTGATAACAAAAGAGAAGGTGTTAAACGCATTTAGTGGCTTACGCCCTAAGGAAGATAACGTGCACTTTGCTAATTTTGCGCAAACTCAATCAACAGAGGCCATTTCTGCTTAATACTCGTAAGTACCAAGTACCTACCTTAAACTAACCACATGCTCGCAATCATCGCTGCCGGTCAAGGTGCACAAACCCCCGGGATGCTCAGTGCGTGGCTTAAGGATTCTTCCCTTCGAGATACATGCGCTGGCTGGTCTGATGAAATAGGTATTGATCTTCTCACTCTTGGCACAACAGCAGATGCCGATCAGATTAAAGATACGGCGAATGCCCAGCCGTTAATTGTTGCGGCCGGCTTATTAAGTTTTAAAGCACTGGGCATCACGCCATCTGTTTTTGCAGGTCACTCTGTTGGAGAAATAACGGCTGCAAGCCTTGCAAACATCATCTCTGAAACGGACGCCATGAAAATAGTTCATGCTCGCGGATTTGAAATGGCAAAAGCTGCTGCGATTACACCTGCGGGAATGTCAGCGGTCTTAGGTGGCGAAAGGGATGCAGTCGTTGCCGCAATTACTGCAGCGGGATTAGTTGCGGCAAATGAAAATGGCGGCGGACAAATTGTTGCAGCCGGCTCCCTCGAAGGTTTAGAAAAACTTGCAGCCAACCCGCCTGAAGGTGCTCGCGTTCGTGCGCTCGCTGTTGCTGGTGCATTTCACACCTCTTATATGCAACCTGCCATCGAGCCACTACGTGCACTCGTTTCCAGCACACACTCGCATGATCCGATTGCCACAATTATTTCTAATAAAGAAGGTGGCAAAGTTGCCACTGGGCGCGAATTCATGGATCGCATCGTGGCGCAGATCGCAAATCCGGTGCGCTGGGACTTGTGTATGAGTACCCTGAAATCTATGGGTGTTACAGGAGTAATTGAGTTAGCACCTGCTGGCACGCTAGTTGGATTACTCAAGCGAGCAGAACCAGATATCGAAACCTTTGCATTGAAATCACCTGATGATCTAGAGGCTGCGCAAAGTTTTGCAGCCAAGCATGGGAGCAACTAAGTGGCCACAATAAAAAGTAGCAAAGGCTCTGAAGCACAAATTCTCTCTGTTGGCACGTATCGCCCTGCGCGTTTAGTACCGAATTCTGAAATTGTGGATCGAATTGATTCAAGTGATGAGTGGATTCAACAACGCACCGGCATTGAATCGCGACGCTTTGCAGGCCCTGATGAATCAGTCATTGATATGGCCCAAGCTGCTAGTGAAATGGCGCTTAAGCGAGCCAAACTAAGCATTGCAGATATCGACACTGTCATCGTTGCAACAATTACTTTTCCTTATCAAGCACCGAGTGCGGCAACGGCACTAATCGAACGCTTAGGAAATCCAAAGGCTGCAGCTTTCGATGTTGGCGCTGCCTGTGCTGGTTTTTGTTATGGAGTTGGAATGGCAAATGATTTAATCCGCGGTGGAACATCTAAAAACGTACTTGTCGTCGGTGTTGAAAAGATCTCAGATTTTACTGACCCAGATGATCGCGCTACGGCCTTTATTTTTGCAGATGGCGCTGGCGCAGTTGTTGTTAGCGCTGCAGATCATGTTGGTATTGGCCCAACTATTTGGGGATCAGATGCTGCCAACCGCGATGCAATTTTGATGGAGCCAGCCTGGACTGATTACAAGAAAACTCCACAATCAACTATCGAGCAATTAAAGTGGCCAAACATCGAACAACAAGGACAGACTGTTTTTCGTTGGGCAGTATTTGAAATGAGCAAAGCTGCAATTCGCACATTAGAAGCAGCTGGTGTCAGCGTTGATCAACTCGGTGCATTTATTCCTCACCAAGCAAACTTTAGAATCATCGAAGCAATGGCACGCCAAATGGATATTCCTGATTCTGTGGTGATTGCAGATGACATCAAGACAAATGGAAATACATCTGCAGCATCAATTCCACTTGCAATGGATGCTCTCCTTGAAAAACATCCTGAGTTGCATGGATCACTTGCATTGCTGATCGGATATGGCGCAGGCCTTGTTTATGCAGGACAAGTAGTCCAATTGCCACCTGCACCAAAATAATTTCTCGCTTATTGGGGGCAATTACTCGTAAGTAAGGCAAGAATCAGAGAGAATTACCGCCTAGCAACATCTACGGAAAGAGGATTTACTCAGATGGCACTTTCACAAGCTGATGTATTAGCAGGACTTAAAGAGATCGTTGAAGAAGTTGCCGGTATTCCTGCAGCATCAATTGAACTCGACAAGAACTTCACTGATGACCTAGAAGTAGATTCCCTCAGCATGGTTGAAGTTGTTGTCGCTGCTGAAGAGCGCTTTGGAATTAAAATTCCTGATGAGAAAGTAACTGAGCTCGCAACTGTTGGCGATGCTGTTAACTTCATCGTTAACGCTGCAAAGTAATTATTTAGTTAGATCCCCATGCGTCGCGTTGTAGTCACAGGACTCGGTGCCACCACCCCTATAGGTGGAGATGTCGCATCTTCATGGTCGGCTTTACTTGCCGGCACATCTGGTGTGCGCACATTGACTGAAGAGTGGGCCTCGGGTTTATCTGTTCACTTCGCAGCCCGCGTTGCACAAGAACCAAGTGAAGTAATGGAGCGCGTAGAAATGCGCCGATTGGATCGTTCAGAACAATTTGCATTAATTGCTTCCCGCGAAGCTTGGAAAGATGCGGGATCCCCTGTTGTCGATAACGAACGACTCGGTGTTGTTATCGCATCCGGCATCGGTGGAGTCATAACTCTTCTTGATCAATTCGATGTTTTGAAAGAAAAGGGTTCGCGCCTTGTCAGTCCACACACAGTGCCGATGCTTATGCCAAATGGTCCCGCGGCCCACGTTGGTATCGAACTCAAAGCACAAGCAGGTGTTCACACACCGGTCAGTGCATGTGCATCAGGTGCTGAAGCAATTGGTTACGCACTCGAAATGATTCGCTCTAATCGCGCAGACATCATTGTTTCAGGCGGTGTTGAAGCTGCAATTCACCAATTACCAATGGCTGGCTTTGCTGCGATGAAAGCATTGAGCACACGAAACGATGACCCTGCCCATGCGTCTAGGCCATATGACATTGATCGTGATGGCTTTGTTCTCGGCGAAGGCGGCGGAGTTTTAATTCTTGAAGAGCTAGGGCATGCACAAGCACGCGGTGCCAAGATTTACTGCGAATTAGTTGGACAAGGTCTTTCATCAGATGGCTATCACATCGCAGCCCCAGACCCAGATGGCTCTGGTGTGCAGCGCGCAATTAAGTTCGCACTTCGTGATTCTGGGCTAACAACAAAAGATATTATTCATTTAAATGCACACGCAACATCTACCCCTGCCGGCGATGTTGCAGAAGCCAATGCACTCAGACTTGCACTTGGCGCAGACGCTGACCACGTTGCTGTCTCTGCAACTAAATCATCGACTGGTCACTTACTTGGTGGAGCTGGAGCTATCGAATCTGTCTTTATTGTGAAAGCGTTGCAAGAACGTTTAGCACCACCGACTATGAATATTGAAAATCTAGATCCTGCAGTAACAATCGATGTTGTTCGCGATAAACCACGCGCTCTGCCACAAGGTGATATTGCAGCGCTTAATGATTCATTTGGTTTCGGCGGCCATAACGTCGTACTCGCCTTTAAGTCCTTCTAATGGATCAACGCGATCCGATTGCGCGTATAGAGCGTTTAGTTGATAACGGCGCACATGAATTACTTATTCCCCGCACAGATTGCGGAATGGTTGCTGCAACCGGTGTTATAAAAGGAAACAAAGTAATCATCTTTGCATCCGATGCCACAAAACAAGGTGGTGCACTAGGAGCCGATGGTGCACACGTAATTGTCGCCGCATATAAAGCAGCGATGAAAGAAAATTTGCCGATCATTGGTATTTGGCACTCAGGTGGTGCGCGTTTAAGTGATGGAGTTTCATCCCTAAGTGCATTCGGTGAAGTCTTCTCTGCAATGGTTGCAGCAAGTGGTCGCATTCCACAGTTATCTCTCATCCTTGGACCAGCAGCAGGTGGCGGTGCATACGGACCAGCACTCACTGACATCGTTGTACTTGCACCTGAAGGTCGCATCTTTGTTACAGGTCCTGGAGTTGTTAAATCTGTGACTGGTGAAAAAATAGATATTGCAACACTCGGTGGCCCAGATGCACACCGTAAAAATAGCGGCGTTGCACACGTTATTGCACACACTGAAGAAGAAGCATTTAACACAATTAGAAATGCAACATCACTCTTTGCTAATCAGGGCACAATGAACACAAACATCACCGACTCTGATCTTTCTGTTCACGTTCCTGATGCACATAAGCGCAGCTACGACGTACATCCGCTCATCGATGCCATTCTTGATGCAGATAGCGAAAAGTTAGAACTGCTTCCTATGTGGGCAGAAAATATGACCACGGTTCTTGGTCGCCTCGGTGGCGCAACTGTTGGCGTTATTGCAAATAACCCGGCGCACATCGGCGGTGCACTTGATTCATCCGCTGGAGAAAAAGCTGCGCGCTTTGTTCGCACATGCGACGCCTTTGGAATTCCCTTAATTGTTATTGCAGATGTTCCAGGATTTTTGCCTGGCGCAGGTCAAGAGTGGGAAGGCGCTGTTCGTCGCGGTGCAAAATTGCTTCATGCATTCGCAGAATCTGTAGTCCCCCGCGTAACGCTCACTACTCGCCGCGCTTACGGCGGCGCCTACGTTGCTATGAACTCCAAATCACTCGGTGCATCAAAAGTATTTGCATGGCCAACTGCTGAAGTATCAGTCATGGGCGCAGTCGCAGCAGTTCGAGTCTTGAATCGTCGCTTACTTGCAGATTTACCGGAAGATCAACGTGAAGCAACAGAGTTAACGCTTGCTGCAGAACACGACAAAGTCTCTGGCGGAATTACCCGCGCAGTAGAGATTGGCGCTGTCGATGAAATTATCGAACCAAACAAAACTCGCTCTGCCCTAGCAAAAGCAATCAGCGAAGCACCACATCGCCGTGGTTCACACGGCAATATCCCTCTTTAAATTACTTAGTTTTAAAAGTTACTGAAACAGTTGCTGTCACAGTCTTTTGAATTGTGCTTGTGTCATATGCACCGACATCAGCTGTCATTGTTGAATCCGGAGTAGTTACTTGGATGACACCACTTTTCACGGCTAGAACTTGACCAACTCCACCACCGACTGCATCAGTCATTGCCTTTGCACGAACTTGTGCATCCTTCATCGCTTCTGCCAATAATTGAGGGCGAAGATCTGGAAGTGTGCTGACGTAATACTGTGGTCCGTAGTTATTAACGTTGACGCCTGTTTGTAAGAGCGCACCGATTCCCTGGCTCAAGCGTGAGATCAGTTCTACATCTTTTGAGCGAACAGTAAGGTCACGATTAGCAACGTAGTTAAGTATGCGTCCTGTGCTATTTCCGTTGACGTATTCCTGGTTGGCATAGGTTGAAACAGATCCCAAGGTCAGCGCATCGGCTGCAACGCCACCCTTTGTTAAATAGTTTGTGAGAGCTTCAACATCTGAGCCAACTTTGCGAACAGCATCTGCAACATTGGCACTTGTTTGAGAGGCATTGAGTGTCCACACAACATTGTCAGCAACTGCTTCTGTCTTTGCAGAGCCTGTGACTGTGATGCCGCTATTGGAGCGAGATGCAAAACCTGCGCCTACTTGTACTAATCCACCGCCAACTGCGACTGCCATGATGACAGCAACAACGATAAGTGTGATTGCCTTTGTGCGCTCGATTGCGGATTGTGGATTGTTTATGCTCATGTGCCTATTCTAACTCTCTTTTTCTGTGAATTTTCTGTTAATCAGATTGCCTGCAAGTGCGAGCGCTCTTGCATATCTACTGCCCGCAGCGGCTCGAGTTCGAGTTCCCACTTCATACCCATTGCATCGTGCAATGCGGTGCGAAGTGCTTCCTCATCAAAACTCTTATCAAGTGCTGCGGTAATTTGGTTTTCATTAATCACAATAGATCCGGCTCCATCAATGCTTGCGCGATGGATACCAAGCTCTGGTGTGAAGCGGAAGAAATCTCCGCCGTTTTCAGACTCATCGCGTACTTCAAATCGCACGTAATGCCATGAACGAAGAGCTGTTGCTATTTCTGATGCCTTACTTGTTTTCTCGCGCCAGGAGATTTCGCATCTAAATGTTCCAGCCATCAGCGGTTGTGTGCGCCATGACAGAGAAATCCCATTACCCAGGATGGATTGAAGCGACCATTCGACATGGTGTTTTAACGCAGCAGGGCAGGAATGGATATAGAGGGATCCACGAGTAAGCATTTAAATCTCCTAGCAAGGTGCGCTCTTGATGCGACCTTCCCCAGTCCACCAGCGCTTGCAGGAGTAATTACCTAAATTGTGCTCCTCTTACGCGTAACTGTCTAGTCCCGCTTTAGGTGAACCGAGCAGTAGCAGGTACGCTTTTACCTAGTCGGACGCTTAATCAGTACCCGTTTCATGTTCACATGCTCGGTATCGCTGGCGCAAGAGGAAGACCGTGTTTAAGGATTTCTTAAACACCCACATATCGAAGGAAAAGTAAAACATGGCAACAGGCACAGTTAAGTGGTTCAACTCTGAAAAGGGTTTCGGTTTCATTGCAGTTGACGGTGGCGGACAAGATGTATTCGTTCACTACTCAGCAATTCAAGGAAACGGTTACAAGTCCCTTGAAGAGGGTCAGGCAGTTTCATTTGAGGTCGTACAGGGTCCAAAGGGTCCTCAGGCCGATGCAGTAAATCCTGCCTAATAACACTTACAAGCTTTACTAAAAATCCCCGGTGCCAAAAGCGCCGGGGATTTTTTTAATCTTATTTTTTAGGCTCTGGCGGAATCTCGCCAACTTTTGCTAATTGTTTTGCAACAGCTTTCACAGGTGATAAATCTTTTCCAGCATTCCACGCATCTAAATACTTCCACGGCAACACCGCACCGCGTCGCACCCACCACACATTTGCTTGTGTGGGAGTTGGCCAAGAAATTCCAAAGTGAAGATGTGGCGATGTGCCACGTGCACTGCCGGTGCTGCCAATTGTTCCGATTATTTGTCCGGCCTTAACGGCAACACCTGGCTCAATACTTTTAACAATTGTGCGCAGGTGCGATCCGTAATAGCGCACACCATCTGTGCCAATAACAGATACGTATAGTCCCCCGCGATCAATACCTAAGTTGGTTTTACCGCTCCACAAATCTGTGCGATTTACTTCATCAACAACGCCATCTATAGGTGAAACAAATTTGCACCCTTTTTTTGCCAATATATCTGTGGCTGGATAATCATGATGGGCGCGTGCATAGTTGACCTTGCAATCAGCCACCGGAAATACATAGATAGGGGCTGCAACAGCGGGAGTTATGCCCAATAAAAGAATTCCAGTAATAATCACAGATATGCGTCGCAACATGAACCGAGGCTATCTCACAATCCTGTGAGAAGATTGGACGTGCTTAAGTTTTCATACATGGCCATGTTGGCCTTTACCGTTGTGGGATCTTTCTGGCTTGAAGTGATTTTAAAAGTCGGTGTCTTGCGTCGCATTAAAAGAGCAGCCATCAGCATCATTCCTGTGGCTGCGATGTTTTTGATGTGGGATGCCTATGCAATCAAGCAAGGACACTGGTTCTTTGATCGCGACAAAATCCTTGGAATCTACGGTCCTTTTAATATTCCACTAGAAGAGTTTCTGTTTTTCCTCATTATTCCCCTTGCTGCCCTCATGACAATTGAAGCTGTCACAACGGTTAATAAGCATTGGAAGCAGCGCTATGACGTATAGCCAGATCGCTATTACTGCAGCCCTCATCGCTATTGCCGTTGATCTCTTTGCTTATAGCCAACCACTTTTAAAGCGACGCGCATTCTGGACGTCATATGCAATCATCTTGCCTTTTCAATTACTGACTAATTGGTGGCTGACATCTCGCAATATTGTTATGTATAGCCCTGATGCAATATTTGGACTTCGTATCGCGTCAGCTCCTGCAGAAGATTTACTCTTTGGTTTTGCCTTAATTCTTGGCGTAATGGGTATTTGGGAATACCTAGGTAGGCGCGGAGTTTCTAGAGATTAAGAATAGAAAGTAAGATTGCCAAGAACGTTAGGGGCGGTAGCTCAGTTGGTTAGAGCCCGGAACTCATAATTCCGTCGTCGTCGGTTCGAGCCCGACCCGCCCCACACTACGTAAATTGCACCTATTGACTAGAATTACGAACAACATTAATTTGAAAATATAAAGGGGTTTGAGTTGTCTGAGAGTACAAAAGAAATTCGTGTTGGCCTGCTCGCATACGGTGCAATCGGAGATGAACACAACAGAGCAGTCGGTGCCACACAGACAATGCGCCTGACCGCAGTTGCAGACACAAACCCAGAAAGATTAGCTGCAGCAAAAGAGTTAGTGCCAGATGTGACGACCTTTAACGATTCAACCCAGATGTTAGATTCTGGATTACTAGATCTTGTTGTTATCTCAACTCCCCCAAACAGCCATTACCAGTGGGCAAAAGAGTCTCTCAACCGCGGCATCCACGTCATCCTAGAAAAACCAATGGCGCTTTCAGTTGAGCATTGTGATGAATTAATGGCACTGGCTGCATCAAAAAATCTCTTACTTGTTGTCTATCAAAACAGGCGCTTTGATGCTGATTTTGTAACGATGAAAAAGTTAATCGATGATGGTGTAATCGGTGAAGTATTTTCATATGAGAGCTTTGTCGGTGGCTATTCAAAACCCTGCGATTATTGGCACTCAGATGTTGAAGTTTCAGGTGGTGCAATCTTTGATTGGGGTAGCCACTTCATAGATCAAATCCTTGCAATCATTCCAGGCAAGGTCGATGCGGTCACAGGAATTAATCAAAAAAGGCTATGGAAGCATGTAACAAATGCAGACCATGCAGATGTTGCACTCACCTTTTCAAATGGTGCACGTGCAACATTTACTAATTCAGATCTTGCAGCTGCTCGTAAACCAAAATTCTATGTACTTGGCACAACTGGAGCGATCATCGGTAATTGGGATCCTGCGGCCGGCAGCGCACCTGCTGATTTACCGGCAATTCTTAGCGTGCACCGCTCTGATGGAAAGCATGAAGTAATTGCAAACTCCCCTGTTATCCCTTACTCCTTTCACAAAAGTGTCGCCGATTTCATCAACAATAAAATCCCGATGTCTGTGACTACAAAACAATCCCGTGATGTTGTTGCGATTATGCAGGCCGCAGAGGAATCTGCCAGAGCTAATGGCCGCTCAGTAGAACCGGCGCTTCTTTCGTGAAGAGCACGCGTTGGGGTCTAATCGGTGCGGGTTGGATTGCAACTAGAACAATTGCACCAGCCATGCATGCGGCCACCGACACCATTGTTCAAGGCGTTGCCAGTCGAGATACAGAACGTGCACAAGCACTTAATCCCATAACCGTTCACCAGAGTTATGAAGATCTAATTAATGATCCATCAGTAGATGCTGTTTATATAAGCCTTCCTAATCACTTGCACTGCCAGTGGACGGTGGCTGCCCTTAATGCCGGCAAACATGTCTTGTGTGAAAAACCATTTGCAATGAATGCGGCCGAAATCAAATTAATGGTTGAAGCGGCGCGAAGCAATGATCGCCTATTGGTTGAAGCGGTGTGGTCACGTTGGCATCCGCGGATGATTCGAATGGTTGATTATGTAAAAGCTGGAAACATCGGTGACATTGTTTCTATCGAATCATCATTTACTTTTCCAGGGTCCATTGATGGAAATTATCGTGCGCAGCCAACAATGGGTGGCGGTGCACTCTTTGATGTCGGTGTTTACCCACTGCACGCTATTGCAGCACTCGTCGGAGATGACGCACACGTAGAAATTGAAAAGTGTGATGTCAGTGTTGGACCAACTGGAGTCGACCTAACTACTAAGTGGCAGATGCGCATTAATGGCTCAATTACTGCCAATGGCTTGGCATCATTTGAAATGCCAGAGAATCAGAGCTTGATCGTGCGCGGTGAAAAAGGAACTGTGGAGTTAGTTGGCACGCAAGCATTTACGTCATGGCACAAATCAAGCACTCTGCGATTAGGTGATCACACTGAAGAGTTCCAAGCGGTCGACCCATACAGACTCATGATTGAAAACTTTGGAAAAAGAATTCAGGGTCAAGATAGCTGGGTGCTTACGCTAGAAACTTCTTTATCTGTTGCCAAGGTACTCGAACAGATTCAAAGCTCTAACTAGAAGCGGTCTAGCTCCATCACCTTGTGCCATGCGGCAACAAAGTCATTAACGAATTTCTTGTCTGCATCGCGGCTGGCATAGACCTCTGAAAGTGCACGCAGTACTGAATTAGATCCAAAGATTAAGTCAACGCGAGTGGCACTCCATTGAACTTTTCCACTCTTGTTATCTAGACCTTTAAATGTAATTGAACCTGCATCAGGTGTCCAAGAAATATTGGAATCAAGCAAATTAACGAAGAAATCATTTGTCAGTGCTGACTTTTTCTTAGTTAATACACCGTGCGCAGAGCCATCAGTGTTTGCACCTAGCACGCGCAGTCCACCAACTAGCACAGTCATTTCTGGTGCTGTAAGAGTGAGAAGTGCTGCGCGATCTACGAGTAAGTACTCAAGAGGTTGCGTATTGCCTGCACCTTCAAAGTTACGGAAACCATCTGATAGTGGTTCAAGAACAGCAAAAGATTTCGCATCTGTCTGCTTCTCTGTGGCATCTGTGCGTCCTGGTTTAAATGGCACAGATACTTTGTGACCGCCCTTCTTTGCCGCCTCTTCAATGGCGACACAGCCACCAAGGACAATGAGGTCAGCAATAGATACTGGTGATTTTTTGTTCTTGTCATTGAAAGATTTTTGAATCTTTCCAAACTTTTTTAATACGCCATCTAGTTCTTTAGGAGAATTAACAGCCCAATCACGTTGTGGCTGCAAGCGAATGCGAGCGCCATTGGCGCCACCGCGCTTATCAGTGCCTCTAAATGTTGAAGCCGATGCCCAAGCAGTCGATACCAATTGAGAAGTACTCAACCCTGAAGCAAGAATTAGTTTCTTTAGTTGAGCAATCTGCTTTGCACTAATTTTGCCTGTTGGCTTTGGAAGTGGATCTTGCCAAATCAACTGCTCTTTTGGAACGAGTGCTCCTTGGTAGCGAGCTATCGGACCCATATCGCGGTGCGTTAACTTAAACCACGCACGTGCAAATGCATCAGCAAACTCATCTGGATTTGCTAAGAAGCGACGAGAAATCTTTTCATATGCAGGATCTGTGCGAAGTGCAAGATCTGTTGTGAACATAACTGGTGCATGAGTCTTGCCAGCAATGTGTGCATCTGGCACAGCCTTCTGTGCTGACTCATCAGAGGGGATCCACTGAGTTGCACCCGCTGGGCTCTTTGTTTGTACCCATTCGTATTTAAATAGTGTTTTAAAATAAGTGTTATCCCACTTAGTAGGTGTTGGAGTCCACGCACCTTCTAGACCGCTGGAAATAGTCTCTGCGCCATTTCCTTTACCAAATGTGTTCTTCCAACCAAGACCCATTTGTTCAATGGGAGCACCTTCTGGCTCTGGGCCAACATATTTATTTGGATCTGCAGCGCCGTGTGCTTTTCCAAATGTGTGACCGCCGGCAATGAGTGCAACTGTTTCTTCATCATTCATTGCCATGCGAGCAAAAGTTTCACGAATATCGCGAGCTGATCCCAATACATCTGGATTGCCATTTGGGCCTTCGGGATTAACATAAATTAATCCCATCTGCACAGCAGCAAGAGGTTGTTCTAATTCACGATCACCTGAGTAACGCTCATCTGCAAGCCACTCAGACTCCGTGCCCCAATACGTTTCATCAGGTTCCCAGAAATCTTGGCGTCCGCCACCAAAACCAAATGTTTTTAAACCCATGGAATCAATTGCGCAATTACCAGCAAAGATCATCAGATCTGCCCACGAAAGTTTCTTGCCGTACTTTTGTTTGATTGGCCATAACAAGCGACGTGCTTTATCTAAGTTAACGTTATCTGGCCAGCTATTAAGAGGTGCGAAACGTTGCATTCCGGATCCACCGCCGCCACGTCCATCTGAAGTTCTATATGTTCCTGCGCTGTGCCACGCCATGCGAATAAAGAATGGACCGTAGTGTCCGTAATCTGCTGGCCACCACTCTTGTGATGTGGTCATGAGTTTTTCAACATCGCGCTTAAGTTCTTTAAGATTTACAGATTTAAACTCTTTTGCATAATTAAATTTCTTGTCCATGGGATCTGCAAGTGATGAATTCTGATGCAGCACTTTGAGGTTAAGTTGCTCTGGCCACCAATCACGGGTGTATGTACCTTCATCGGCTAACTTGGCACCTGTGTATGGGCACTTTGCTGTCTCTTCCATGGCGGACTCCTTAATTGTGTAACTGGGGCAAGAATACTCAAATCTAAAGAGAGCACCACTTGAGGTAATTTCAGGCAGCAACCGGAGCCACCTCTCACTCATCTGCGTAACCCTTATTTTTGGTCATTGCCAGGTTGAACAAGCCTTACAGTCAAGTATGAACATTTACTCCGCTGATTTTCCGGCGTTAACCCTGAAGCAACGCGAAACTCTTTCGATGCTTGCACAAGGAATGAGTAACTCAGAAATAGCGCGCATTCACTTTGTCACCGAGAAATCAGTTGAGCAGATGGTGGGCAGAATAGCTCGCACCTTAGCAATTACACCCGATGAGACGAGCAACATGCGAGTTCTCTTAACTCTTGCCTTTCTCACAGGATTAGATGAGGTCTCTGTTTAAAGTATTCAGGTATTGTCCGCGAGATGGACACGGATCTTGCTTCACTTCGCTCAAGATGGAATGACGTATTAGACCTGCTCGAATCTGGCGATCGCATTGCGTGGTTGGTTTTCTTTGATGCTCGTTTAGCTTCTTTTGAAAATAACACTCTGACTTTAGATTTCTCTGATGCACGCAAATTCGCATCAAGTCATGAATACCAAGCCGTGCGCCCTAAGCACAAAGAGTCTTTAGCCGCTGCAATCAAGGAAGTCTTCTCAATTGACATTGCGATAGAAGAATTAGTATGAAGAGTAAATTTCTTGTAATAACAATCTCACTCTTTGCCTTGTTAGCAAGTGGGCTCATGCCAGCACACGCTGATCAAACTCCGGTCATAAATGATGGTGGACCGCTGGCTCCTATTGAATTTAAGGGTCCAGGGCAACGAATTCACGGAGCAGACATCAGCAGATGGCAACATCCAAATGGAAAATTAATTAACTTTGAAAAGATGCGCGCAGCTGGAATCAACTTTGTCATGATTAAAGGATCAGATACTAAAGATGATTCAGATGCACTGGCTCGCAAGTGGTACAAGATTGATAGAGAAGGCGCTCATGCAGCTGGTATCTACACTGGTTACTATCACTATGCGATCTTGCCTAACGTTGCAACAAAGACACTTGTCATCAAAGATGCGCAGGCCCAAGCGCAAAAAGTATTGTGGCGAATAGCTTCCATTGGCGGGCTCACTGAAAAAGACTTACCAATCGCTTTAGATATTGAAAATAAGTGCGTAAAACTTCGTTCTAATAGATCTTGTGAGAAGTATGCATCACGAAATACAGTCACTATTTGGTCAGAAACCTTTTTGCGCATCATCAAGGAAAAAACTGGTCGCATGCCTATTCTTTATTCATATTCTAATTTTCTTGAAAGTTCTATGAAGCGCAGCACTGAATTAGCGCAATACCCACTCTGGCTTGCCCAATATGGGGTGGATCCTGCAGTGCCAACTAATCACCCTGGAATGAAAAATGGTGGTTGTTACGTGCACTCATGGACTGCAGCAAATTGCAAAGCACAGTGGACGATGTGGCAGTACTCATCGTGTGGAATTGCGCCAAAATATGGCGTGCCTGGTTCGCGTTTAGATCTCAATGTTTTCAGAGGAACACCGGATGCTTTCGCAGCACTTAGAAAAGGTTCGTGGACACCAGAGCCAGCAGATTTAATGCCGGTGGGTGAAACAAGTGTGATGACAGTCAAATCTGTGACATTTAGTAATACGAATCGACCTTTGGTTGTCGATGTTGATGTCATGAGGCCAACTCTTGAACCAGTTGTTACTGGTTCAGTTAAATTCGTGCAAGATCCTGCAAATCCAATGAAGGCTTCCCTCAAGCAAAGCGCTATTCGTGCAACGAGTGGTTCTTGGACGCTATCTGTTGCTGGAATTCCTGCCGGCGTGTGGAATGGCCAAATTGTTTACTACGACAATTCAGATACTCATGCGACTTCATCGCAACCCATCACAATCACTGTTGAGCAAGCGCTGAGCACACCGACTCCAAAGCCAACAAAGAAGCCAGTGGTAAAACCTAAGTCAGATGGATGTAAGAACCAGATTAAGAATTAAGCGCTAGCCAATGCTTCTTCGAGCGATTCGATTTCACGCTCTGCAATATCAAAATATGCGTTGATTGAATCTTTCTTCTGCTTTGCCGTCCATCCCAAAACTGGGGCAATAATTGCTGCAACATCATCTACTAAATCCATTGCACTATTTGGCGCCTCAAATGCCAAACGTGTGCGACGTGAGAGAACATCATCGATGCTGCGTGCACCTTCGTGACTTGCTGCGTAATAAATCTCTGCTTTGAGATATGGAAGATCTTTAGTTACTGGTTTTGCCAGCTTTGAATCGTGCTTAATGAGTTCAAGAACTTCACTAATGAGCGAGCCATAGCGATTAAGTAAGTGGCGCACAGATTCTGGGCTCAGACCGCTCTCTTCTGCGATGCGATCTACTTGTTGCACCAGAGCAAAATAACCATCTGCCCCAACAATCGGCACTTTATTTGTCACGCTATCGGCAACTATTCTGCGAAGTTCAACGCCAGCTAGATCAATAACATCTTTGCCCATCACGCGATAGGTTGTGTATTTTCCGCCAGCAATACTGACAAAACCCGGAGCGCTGCGATCGACGGTGTGCTCGCGAGATAATTTAGTTGTCTCAGAATCTTTATTATTAGAAACCAGTGGGCGCAGACCTGCATAGACACCAATGACTTCATTAATTTTTAACTTTGGCTTGAGAACCTTATTAGCCTCATTGATGATGTATTCAACATCGCTTCGATCAGCTAGTGGTCTAGAACGATCTTCAGTATATGGAGTATCTGTTGTTCCAACTAGCCATTGATTAGCCCACGGAATTAAGAAGAGAACAGATTTTTCAGTTTTTAGAATGATTCCTTCAGTGGACTTAATCGCACTCTTTGGCAAAACAATGTGCACGCCTTTACTCATGGTCACGTGATAGCCAGGCTTAATGCCAAATGATTCGTGGAGCTGATCACTCCAGATGCCCGCGCACATCACTGTGGCAGTTGCCTTTATGGTTATTAATTTTCCTGTTTCAACATCTCGAGCCTTAACGCCAGTTACTCGCTTGCCATCTTTAACCAGTGATTCGACTTTGACACCCGTTGCAATAACTGCGCCGTGGCGTGCTGCGGTGCGAGCAATCATCATTGTGTGGCGGGCATCATCTACTTGTGCATCAAAATACTTAATTGCTCCAGTGACAATATCTGGGCGCAGTGATGGCGCAATCTCAGCGATCTTTTTCTGGCTGATGTGCTTGTGTCCTGGCAACGCTCGTTTGAATCCACGCAGTGCGTCATAGAGTGCAAGACCTGCACCAACGTATGTGCGTTCGCGGAATTTTTCATGCAATGGATAGAAGAAAGCGAGTGGTTTAACTAAGTGCGGTGCAAGGGATGAAACCATGAGTTCGCGCTCGTGCAGTGCTTCACGGACTAATTTAAAATCATACTGTTCTAAATAACGCAATCCACCATGAATTAACTTGCTGGAGCGACTAGAAGTTCCGGATGCAATATCTGATGCTTCAACGAGAGCGACTTTTAATCCACGAGATGCTGCATCAAGGGCGGCGCCAACTCCGGTGACTCCACCGCCAATGACCAAAACATCGAATTGATCTTTAGCCAGGCAGGCAAGGGCTTCATCTCTTTGCTCGGTATCGAGTGAAGATGAAAACATTGTTCAATCCTTGTCCCTGAAAGTGATGATTAGATAGGCTAAGCGTAACGCGAGATTGAACTTTGAGGGAAGTATGACTTTTATAGGCTCACTTGATCAGGGAACAACCAGCACTCGTTTCATGATCTTTGACCACGATGCCCAACTCATTGCATCGGATCAACTAGAACATAGACAGATTCTTCCTCAAGCAGGTTGGGTAGAACACGACGGTGCACAAATTTGGGCGAACGCTCAAAAGGTGATGGCTGGCGCGCTAGAAAAAGCTGGATTAAAAAGAAGCGACCTTGCAGCCATTGGTATTACCAATCAGCGCGAAACAACGCTTGCGTGGGATGTAACAACGGGTGCTCCCCTGCACAATGCCATCGTCTGGCAAGACACCAGAACCGCTGAATTTATGAATGATCTCAGCGAGTCAGATAAAAAGAGTGTTATTCATAAAACCGGTCTTGCAATTGCGCCTTATTTTTCTGCAAGCAAGATGAATTGGCTTATCAACAATGTCCACTCAGTAAAAGTGGCGGTTCAAGCCGGTAATGCACGCATTGGAACTATTGATAGCTGGATTTTGTGGAATTTATCGGGTGGAACTTTTGCAACAGATGTAACTAATGCCAGCCGCACAGCGCTGATGAATCTAGAGACTCTTGATTGGGATCCAGATCTGCTTGCACTCTTTGGCGTTCCACGCTCTGTGCTTGCAGATATTCGTTCTACTTCTGAAGTCTATGCAAAGACATCAGATGGTGTTCCGATTGCATCCTTAGTCGGTGACCAACAAGGTGCGATGATCGGACAAGCGTGTTTTGGTATCGGTGATTCGAAAACAACGTATGGGACTGGAAACTTTGCTCTGGTGAATACAGGAACAACAATTGTTCGTTCAACTCATGGATTGCTCACAACGCTGTGCTACAAACTCGGGGACGCGCCAGCTGTCTACGCACTTGAAGGCTCTGTGGCCGTAACGGGCTCTGCTATTCAGTGGTTGCGCGATCAAATCGGAATTATTTCTTCCTCTAGTGAAGTAGAAGGACTTGCAGCCAGTGTTGCAGATAGCGGTGGAGTTTATTTCGTTCCCGCATTTTCTGGATTATTTGCACCATATTGGCGAAGTGATGCACGCGGAGTTCTAGTCGGACTCACACGCGCCACAACAAAGGCGCATATTGCGCGGGCAGCACTTGAAGCAATTGCCTATCAAACTCGCGATGTCATGGATGCCATGGCTGCAGATAGCAAAGTAACTCTTACGCAAATGCGCGTAGATGGTGGAGCGACCGCAAATAATTTACTGATGCAAATTCAATCCGATGTCATGGGAATTGAAGTTGTCCGTCCAAAGGTTATTGAAACAACTGCCCTCGGTGCGGCATACGCTGCTGGCCTTGCAATTGGAATATGGAAATCACCACAAGATTTACGAAATAATTGGCATGAAGATCAAAGATGGAGTGCAACACAGAGTCCTGTTTTACGCGAGGAAAAATACCTACTATGGAAGAAAGCAGTAGAACGCACGCTTAATTGGATAGAGTAGACACACTATGAGCTCGAAACTCGGCGCAGGTGTTACGCGCACCGATCGCCTGCTCTCTGATGCTCGCACTATTCGTTATTACGATACGGCCGGACAAGTGCGTGCAACGGCTGACAAGCGCGAAAAGGGCGAGCAACCAGGTATTGGTGAACTTCGTTTAGATCCACTGGTTAATGAGTGGGTTGCGATGGCCGCGCATCGTCAAGGTCGAGTCTTCTTGCCACCAAAAGAGTTGTGTCCGCTGTGTCCATCAACTGGTGAGAATCTGACAGAAGTTCCTGAAGATAACTTTGAAGTTGTTGTCTTTGATAACAAATCACCATCGCTTCGTCCACCACAAGGTGATTGGGCGCTTCCCGATATGGCCGGCCCAGATACAGATACCGGAACTGCCGCTGGCAAGTGTGAAGTTATTTGTTTTACAGCAGATCACGGCCATGCCTTTAAGGATTTAAGCACTGAGCGCATTCGAGTATTACTAGAAGCGTGGATGGATCGCACACGTGAATTATCCAAAGAAAAATTCATTCACCACATCACACCTTTTGAAAATCGTGGCGAAGAAGTGGGCGTGACCTTGGCCCATCCACACGGTCAAATTTACGCGTACTCATATATTCCTCCAAAGGTTTCTCGCATGCTCGAAGTTGCGCGAAAGCACAAAGAGCGCACCGGCAAAGTACTCTTCGATGAAATTGTTGCTCGCGAAATCAAAGATGAAGAGCGCATCGTTGCGCAAAACAAACACTGGGTTGCCTACGTTCCATATGCCGCACGCTACTCATTTGAAATCCACCTTGCGCCAAAGGTTTCTGTGGCAGATTTAAGCGAACTCACGACAGAGGTTGCTGATGCATATCCAGCAATTGCTAAAGAAGTTCTGCAACGCCTAGATGGTGTCTTTGATATTCCAATGGCATATATAGCCGCGTGGCATCAAGCACCTGTGCGCGAGGGCCGCGATCTTCTTCGTTTGCACTGGCAGATTACAAGTGTGCGCCGAGCTCCGGGAAAGCTAAAGTATCTAGCAGGATCTGAATCTTCGATGGGCGCATTCATAATGGATCTACGTCCAGAACAATCTGCTGCTCAGTTGCGAGAAGTAAAGCTGACGTAAATGAAGATCTTGGTCACAGGAGGCGCCGGCTATATCGGCTCTCATGCTGTTGAAATCCTTATGAACAGCGGCCACGAAGTAACAGTGCTAGATGATTGCAGTACAGGTCACGCAGATTCATTGCCACCAACTGCGCGCTTTGTTCAAGGATCTCTCCTTGATTCCGATTTAGTTATGCGCGCCCTCAAAGGCTGCGAAGCGGTGATGCACTTTGCTGGTAAATCACTGGTTGGTGAATCAGTTGAAAAGCCAGATCTTTATCGCAAAGTAAATGTTGCCGGCACAAAAGTATTACTTGGCGAGATGAATACCGCAGGAATTAAGAAAATAGTTTTTTCTTCCTCTGCGGCTACCTACGGTCAACCTGACTCTTCTCCCGTGAGTGAAAGTGCGCACTGCGCGCCGACTAATCCTTATGGCGAAACAAAGTTGGCAATTGAACGCGAATTATCCACCGCTGCTTTAACTCAGGGTGTGGCTGCTGTTTCGCTGCGTTATTTCAATGTGGCAGGGGCGCTTGAGACCAATCGTGGCTGGTTATCAGAGCGTCATGATCCCGAAACTCACTTAATTCCTAACGCGCTACGTGCGACTTCAGAATCTCCGCTGCGTATTTTTGGACGCGATTGGAACACACCGGATGGAACATGCATCCGCGATTACGTTCACATCATTGATTTAATCGACGCCCATGTCAGAGCTCTTAAATTCTTAGAGGCTTCAACTCATCATGTCTTTAATATCGGATCTGGCACTGGCTATTCTGTGGCACAAGTAGTTGCTGCAGTCTCGCGTGTGAAAAGTAGCCCGCTTGCAACTATTGATGCGCCAAGGCGCGCGGGCGATCCTGCTGTGTTAGTTGCCAATATTGATAAAGCAGAAATGATTCTTAACTGGCGGCCTGAACGCACTTTAGATCAGATGGTTGAAGATACTTTCAAAGCTATTTAACAGGATTTATTGCAATAACTTCAACGCCACCAATTGAACCAAGAATGTTTAATAGATCAGTTGGATCACTGCCAGGAATAGCCACAGTTAAATCGTCATAACCTTTTCCATCTTCAGATTTTGTAACTGTGAGCTCTTGAATATTTCCACCTGCAAAGCCAATGGCCGATGCCAAAGCGCCAAGGGAGCCTGGCTGATCAGGTAGTGAAATAGATAAACGAAAGAGTGCCATGGCTACAGATTAACCATTGGAAGGCGCTTTGCCCAATTTAACGGTGAATGTCTTTGTTCCGCCGCCATTTGGTAAATCAACAGTGACAGAAATTGTGGCACCTGGTGCATATGAACGGATGCGAACAACTGCACTTACTTGATCCGTTACGCGCTGGCCACCAATTGATTTAATTACTGCGCCAACAGGAATTCCGGCGACTTCTGCGCCTTCACCTGGTGTGAGTCTAAGAATTCTTGCACCAATACCTTCATACGTACTATCGAAATAAACACCGAGTAATGGACGAGTCGAAGTATTAGTTGGAGAAGTAATAATTTCATCAATCACACGTTTTGCCTCAGTAATGGGAATTGCAAAACCAAGTCCGATGCTTCCGCTTGTGCCGCCGGATGAGAGTGTGGCAATTGCAGAATTCACACCGATGATCTGTCCTTGAGCATTAATAAGTGCTCCCCCAGAGTTACCTGGGTTAATTGCTGCATCAGTTTGAATCGCATTAACAAATGATTCTTGACCGACTGTGCCGGCCGATACTGGACGGTTGAGGGCAGAAATAATTCCTGTTGTGACGGTTGAAGCCAAACCAAGTGGTGAACCAATAGCCATAACAGGTTCTCCAACAACTAACTTGGTTGAATCTCCTACGTTAAGGGCTGCAAGGTTGCCTTTGTTTATCTGCAAAACAGCAATGTCATAAGCCTTATCTCGTCCAATAATTTTGGCATCTGCTTGATCGCCATTTGAAAATTCGACTGTGATCGTGCCAGATGTTGAGGCAACAGCATCAATAACGTGATTATTTGTGATGATGTATGAAGATGAAGCCGATGAATTATAAACCCAACCTGAACCTGTGCCACCACCAGTTGATGTTTCAGCAGCAATTGATACAACAGATGGAGTAATTGTTGCAGCTAGGTTCTTCACATCAAAAGCGTTTGTGGTCAGTTCTAGCGGTGAACGACCTTTAGCACACTTGCCATCGGCGGATAAAAAGAGCACTTTCGTCTTGTTATCCACACACGCTTTAACGCCACCTATGTTATTAATTTCTGCAACTGCGATTCCACCAGCAACGCTGGCTCCGAGTACAAAGGCTAGAGCAAGATTAATCGTGCTTTTTCTCATTATGGCTGCACGATCCAATCACTTTTAATTGATACCGAAATTTTATCCAATGGACGTTCAGGTTCTCCAGAAACAACTCTGCCCGATTTAAATGGATCAAAGGAACCAAGGTGACATGGACAAACAAGTTTCTTACCTGCTTTTAAGTATTCAACTGTGCACCCTTGGTGCGTGCAAATTGCAGAGTATGCAAATACCCCAGCCTTTGTGCGAAAGAGATATGCCGGAGCGCCATTGGCTGCAACGAATTTCTGGGCAGAGCCGACAGGAAATTTAGAGAGCTTTACTATTTTCTTTGGCGCTGCTGCAATGGCAGATTGCGTGCGCCCAAAAACAAAGGCACCGGCTGAGATTGCTGCGGTGCGTAGAAAGCCTCTGCGATTCATTCGTGTATTTTCCTAATCTCTTCCTTGATGCGATCAGTGTAAATAATTAACCTGAGAGAAGCCTGAGAAAATCCTGCTCCCTGACTTGGATTCGAACCAAGAACCTGCCGGTTAACAGCCGGCTGCTCTGCCATTGAGCTATCAGGGACTATTCGCTTCTCGCGAAGAGTTACGAGCGCACACTCTAGCGCACAGCCAAGGGGTGGTCTAAATCGAAGCGGAGTTAAAGCCCGCCAAGGGCGAGATCGTGCAGGGTGCGGCGAGTGCTTTCAAGTGCCACAAGTTGGGCAAAAGCTGTGTTGTATTCGCCTTCATTTTCAACTGGATTAAGTCTTTGCAAACTTGATTTGAGTTCTGCAATTGCGCGAGAGACAGCTACTTCTCGCAAACGCGCAATGATGCTGGCAACGTAATGTTCTGTGATCTCGCCATCGGCGCGAATTGGTTCGACGTTTAACTCTGTAAAGAGTGATTTCATATTCTCATTAGTAATTTTCTCTATTGTCAGCGCGGCATTATCAGGTGCCATGAGATTAATGACTGCCCGAAGTTCTTGATAGGCAGGATGGGTAAATGCGTTTTCTTCTAACTCATTAAATGATTGACAGAGTGCAGGTGCCTGAACGCGAGCCTTGAGTACTTCTCGTTCCAGAATTAGACGTGGCTCTTGTGGATCTGGACGCCACTGCTGCGCCACAACTTCTGGCGCAGTTGGATCCACACTTACCTGTGGAGTCTTCTTCATCGCAGTTGCAACGGCTGAAGATACTTGTTCGACTTCAACGCCGAGCCAACCAGCTAATGAACGTGAATATTCTGGACGCAAGGACTTATCTCTAATTTGTGCAACAAGGGGCGCTGCGGCATTGAGCGCACCGATGCGACCTTCAGGTGTTGTGAGATTGTATTTAACTAATTCGGCGCGAATGGCGAACTCAAAAAGTGGCACACGACGAGCAATAAGGTCACGCAGCGCTGCATCTCCTTTTATTTGGCGTAGATCGCATGGATCTAATCCATCTGGTTCAACGGCGACAAAAGTCTGCGTAACAAATTTTTGATCATCACTAAATGCGCGAAGGGCAGCCTTTTGTCCCGCTGCATCGCCATCGAATGTGAAGATGACTTCACCGCGAAAAGCATCATCATCCATTAACAATCTGCGCAAGATTCGGATGTGATCTGCTCCAAATGCTGTGCCACAGGTTGCAACTGCAGTTGTAATTCCAGCAAGGTGGGCCGCCATTACATCTGTATAGCCTTCAACGATGACTGCTTGGCGCTTCTTTGCAATCTCTTTCTTTGCAACATCTAGACCGTATAGAACCTGACTCTTCTTATAGATCGGAGTCTCAGGTGTATTTAAATACTTTGGACCTTGATCTTCTTCATCACTTGCTAACTTTCGTGCACCAAAACCAACAACATCTCCTGTGATGTCTTTGATCGGCCAGGTCAGACGATTGCGGAATCGATCTATTGGTCCGCGCTGACCCATCCTGGAAAGGCCTGCTGTTTCTAACTCATCGATTGTAAAACCTTGTGCGCGTAAGTGTTTAGTCAGGCTATCCCAATCATCGGGTGCAAAACCAACTCCAAATAATTGGCACGCCTCTTTTTCAAATCCACGCTTTGTCAGCAACTCTCGGCCATGAGCTGCAGCAGCAGATGTGTTGAGTTGTTCTTGATAATAAATAGCAGCGGCAGCATTTGCTGCAATTAAACGAGAGCGCATACCGGATGGCACAGATGGGCCAGATGAGTTCTCGTCATAGCGAAGTGTGTAACCAATGCGATCTGCAAGTCTTTCCAGAGTTTCAGTAAATGTCAGGTGATCCATCTTCATGAGAAATGAAATGACATCGCCACTGGCTTGGCAGCCAAAGCAGTGATAAAAACCTTTACTTGGTGTTACGTGAAACGATGGTGATTTCTCATCGTGAAAAGGACACAGACCTTTTTTCTGTCCGCCACCTGCAGATTTTAGTTGAACGTAATCTGCAACTACTTCATCAATCGGAACACGTTCGCGAAGATAGGTAACATCTTCTTCTTTTATGCGACCGCTCATAGGCGCACTTTAGCGATTTTGAGTCAGGCGAGCATGTAAGGCGTATGCACCAGGGTCAGTCAGCGCTGCAATCTGGTCAATTACTACGCGAAGGCGCTGGCCATCATCGGCTGCGCGGTTCCAGTCATCGATAAAAATTGCATCCAATGCTTTAGGCGCACTCTTATACAAAAGATCCACAAGTTCGATGATGACAATTTTTTGCTTTGCATAACGCTCTTGTGATTCAGCCGCACGAATTAAATAGTGCCCGGCAACAGCTTTTAAGAAATCGACTTCTACTAAATGCTCACGAGGAATTTCAAGATTGGCGCCATATCTTGCCAGCGGCTCATCTCCATAGATTGCGCGAGTTTTATTCTCAGCAGCTAACACAAAGCGACCAATTAATTGACTCGTTGAATCTTTTAAACGAGCAAGAGAGCGATGGCTGCCGTCATAGTTAACTGGCCAACATGAAAGATCTTGTAATCTCACCAGCGCTTCGGTTGCTTCAGACTTTGATGCATTGCTTGCATAATCTTTTGTCATACTGTCATAAATTGCATCAAAATCATCTTCAAAGGTGCGCACATGGACTTGGTTTGCAACAATCGCATCTTCTAAATCGTGGACTGAATAAGAAACATCATCTGACCAATCCATGATTTGTGCCTCAATGCAGCGCTTTCCTTCAGGTGCATCGGCGCGCATCCACTTATAGATTTCTACGTCATCGTCATAAACACCAAATTTGCGTGGATTCGTTGCTCGTTGCCATGGATATTTGGTGGCCGCATCTAGTGACGCACGAGTCAGGTTTAATCCAATTGATCGACCATCGGCATCGACTGTCTTTGCTTCAAGGCGTGTGAGTAATCTAAAACTCTGCGCGTTTCCTTCAAAGCCGCCACAACTCTTTGCAATGTCTGCCAACGCTTCTTCTCCGTTGTGACCAAATGGTGGGTGACCTAAATCGTGTGCCAAACATGCGGTATCTAATAAATCAGGGTCGGCGCCGAGTGATTCACCGAGTTCGCGACCAATTTGTGCGCACTCAAGTGAGTGAGACAGACGTGTGCGTTGGAAATCATTTTCCCAAGGAACAGCTACTTGAGTCTTTGCAGCCAAGCGACGAAGGGAAGCGGAGTGAATTACTCGTGCACGATCTCGCATAAATTCTGTGCGGCCCGCGCGCTTTGCCGGTTCATCAAGAAAGCGTTCGTTGTCACGATCACTATAAACGCTCATGAAACAACCTTATCTAGAATTTTGTTGGTATCTAGATGGTCGCTGATGTTTATTCCAAAGTGACCTAACGTGATGTATGCCAAATAGGCGCCTGATTCACGAATTAAATAGCGCTTTGTGGAGTTCTTTAAAGAATTCGGACCAAATTGCACAGGAGAACAGGTGGCAACTAAACCACGATCATTTGCCATCGTCATAGAACGCCTGCAGTGATATGGATCAGTTGCGATGATGACATTTTTAATTTCACGTTTTTTCATCTCTTGTACATATGCTTTTGTACTCACCAATGTGTCGCGACCTGTTGCCAGCGCAACAATTTTACGTGCCGGAACTCCTGCAGAGATAAGCCATGCTCGACCCGATGCAGCTTCAGTTGTGCGATCTCCTGGCGCTCGTGATCCCACAGTAATAATTATTGGAGCAAAACCTAGATCAAAAATTCTCTTTGCTTCAGTAAGACGTGCTTCTAAAACATCACCGGGACGACCATCGAATTGGGCCGCGCCCATAACAACGATGGCATCTGCGCCTCGCACAACTGGATAGTGCGCTGCGTAATATGTCTTTCCGATGGCATATGTTGGGATCGCCAAAACAATCAAAAAGATTATTGTGAACACGCGACGGATAAATCTAAAGATAAACATCAGCCACCTGAAAACGCATCTTCTAATTCAATCGCAGCCATCTCATCTGGATCTTCCAACCAACGATCTGGCAAGGTAACTGGGCGGCCATGGCTTGTGCGACCGCGTGGTTTTTCACCCACCTCAATCGGATATGGCTGATCATCTAGTTGATCTAGCAGTGTGCGAAAGTGAGAAAGAGATTCAATTAAGCCAAATTCTCTACGTAATTCGCGGTGCACTCTAAATCCTTTGAGATACCACGCCATATGTTTGCGCAAATCACGGCATCCACGATCTTCTGATTCGAAGTAATCAACAATTAATTCTCCGTGTCTAAACATAACTTCGCGCACTTGATGCAGAGTCGGCAAAGTGCGCTCTGTTCCGCCCTTAAAAGCACTGACTAAATCTGAAAACAACCACGGACGTCCAAGGCATCCACGTCCAACAACAACGCCGGCGCACCCTGTTTGGCGAACCATTTCAACTCCGTCGGCGCCTGACCAAATATCGCCGTTACCAAGTACTGGAACACCAGTAGGTTTGAGGTGTTCTACAAGTTGGGCAATTGCAGACCAATCTGATTTACCTTCATACATCTGCGCTGCTGTGCGTGCATGCAGCGCAACCCATGCAACACCTAAGTCGGCCGCAGACTTTGCAGCCTCTAAATATGTGTGGTGATCACTATCGATTCCGATACGCATTTTTACTGTGACAGGAATGCCAAATGGTTTTGCAGCTTCAACTGCTGCTCCAACAATTGCACTAAAGAGATTGCGTTTATATGGAAGGGCTGCTCCTCCGCCTTTGCGAGTAACTTTAGGAACAGGGCAACCAAAGTTCATATCGATGTGATCGACTAAGTTTTCTTTACCAAGCATTGTGACCGCCGCACGCATGGTGTGTGGATCAACGCTATATAACTGCACAGAGCGTGGCCATTCACCTTTACCTGGTTCGATCATGCGCAGAGTCTCTGGCCGTCTTTCAATGAGCGCGCGTGCTGTCACCATCTCAGAGACAAATAAACCAGCACCTTGTTCGCGGCAGAGCATGCGAAATGGGGCGTTGGTTATGCCTGCCATTGGCGCCAATACAACTGGCGGATCAATTACATGATCACCAGTTGCAAGGGCAAGAGTGAGAGGTTTTAGCAACCGAGTAGTCGTGGCGCTAACCATGCTTCAACCTGATCGAGTGCAATGCGCTCTTGTGACATCGTGTCACGATCGCGAATTGTTACTGCGTGATCTTCAAGTGTTTCAAAGTCCACAGTGATGCAATACGGAGTTCCGATTTCATCTTGGCGACGGTATCGACGACCAATAGCACCAGCATCATCGAAATCGATACTCCAGTTCTTGCGCAATTGCGCTGCAAGATCACGTGCTTTAGGAGATAAATCAGCGTTACGTGACAACGGCAAGACCGCCACTTTTATTGGTGCTAAACGGTAATCAAGTTTGAGCACCGCACGCTTTTCCATTTCACCTTTGCTATTTGGTGCTTCATCTTCTGTGAATGCATCCATTAAGAATGTAAGAGTTGCGCGATCCACACCTGCTGCAGGTTCGATAACAAATGGTGTCCAACGCTCATTTTTTTCTTGATCAAAGTAAGAAAGATCTTTACCGGAGGCCGCTGAGTGCGCCTTTAAGTCAAAGTCTGTGCGATTAGCAATACCTTCAAGCTCGCCCCATTCGGTTCCGGCGAATTCAAATTTATATTCAATATCTGCTGTGCGCTTTGAATAGTGTGACAACTTCTCTTTTGGATGTTCAAAAATACGCAAGCGCTCTGGATTAATTCCAAGGTCCACATACCAAGCCATACGTGTATCAATCCAATATTGATGCCAATCTTCGTCCGTTCCTGGAACAACGAAGAACTCCATCTCCATCTGCTCAAATTCGCGAGTTCTGAAAATAAAGTTACCTGGCGTAATTTCATTGCGGAAAGACTTACCGATCTGGCCAATACCAAATGGTGGTTTTTTGCGTGATGTTGTCATCACTTGATCAAAGTTAATAAAGATTCCTTGAGCAGTCTCTGGTCGCAAGAAGGCAAGACCTGATTCATCTTCTACAGGTCCAAGGTATGTCTTGAGCATTCCGCTAAATTGTTTTGGTTCGGTGAATTGGCCTTTGTTTCCACACGCTGGGCAATTAACTTCTGTCAGCGATGTGGCAGCTTTCTTATGCTTTGCCTCATATGCTTCAAGTAAATGATCTGCGCGATAACGCTTATGACATGACGTGCACTCTGTCAGCGGATCAGAAAAAGTTGCAACGTGTCCGGATGCTTCCCAGACTTCTTTTGCCAAGATCACACATGAATCTAGACCGACAACATCTTCGCGGCCTGTGACCATGGATTTCCACCATTGGCGCTTTACATTGTTTTTTAACTCAACTCCGAGTGGGCCGTAATCCCACGATGCGCGCAACCCACCATAAATTTCTGATGAGGGATAAACAAATCCGCGGCGCTTTGCAAGACCAACAATATTTTCTAAACGATCCGTTGCCATTTCATTTTCTCCATCCGGCTGGCTGTCGGCGGTAAAAGCAACTCCTGTTGCGATCCGTGTCTAAATTTTACTCTGAGTACGGCATTTCATATGCACCGGGCTCATCGATTGCGCGGGCAAGAGTTGGAATTGCATTCATTTTTACATCGTTATTTCCAAGTGCGCGGCGATATGAGCCTACGTTTTCCCACTGTGTAACCAGTGACCACAACGTCGGGTCATCAAGATTTTGACCGTATTGGCCATCTCTAAAACCTGGGCACTTAGAAAATGCATCCAGGGCTGTGGCCAGCAGGGTTTGAAAATGAGCTGCTTCACCCAGTGGCACGTTAAATCTGGCGACAGCGAGCATGGGCTGAGCCTAGACCCTGCCTGAATGGTGAAAATGAAAATCATTTTCATTTGTGCTATGGTCGGATTATGAACCTAGCCATTGGACTCGCAGCCCTAACTGCAATTGCAACCACTGCCGGTGGATTCTTAGCTATTCGATCTCGCGATCGTCTGCACCTGATTCTTGGATTATCAGCAGGTCTGCTTCTTGGTCTTGTTGCCTTTGATTTACTCCCTGAAATTTTTGAGTTAAATACTCAAACTCTTGGAAATGTTCCAGTTGTTTCATTGGCTCTAGTCGTTGGTTTCTTAGCGCTGCACTTTGCTGAGCAAATCTTTGGTGCCCACGAACCTGCTGAATCAGATTACGGCCATGATCACAAGCACTCTGTCAACGTTGCAGGAACTCTCGGCGCTCTTGCCATGGGAGGTCACGTATTCCTAGATGGTGTTGCACTTGGATTGGCCTTTAAAGTCAGCAACGGATTAGGTATCGCGGTCTTTGTTGCAATTTTATCTCACGCGTTTTCAGATGGGCTTAACACAGTTTCACTACTTATCAAGAGCGGGCACTGGACCAAGCGTGCGATTTCACTACTGGGCCTAGATGCAATCATGAGAATTGCTGGCGCATCACTCGGTACTTATATTTCAATTAGTAATGACATGCTGGGAATTTACTTAGCGGCGTTCTCCGGATTCGTTATCTACCTGGCAACATCACATATTTTGCCTGAAGCCCACTCCCGCCATCCTTCCCGTCTGACTATGGCAGCCACAATCATTGGCGTTGTAGCAATGTGGCTCATCGTGGGAAATATTGGCCTTGAATAAATCTGAACTTAAAGTGCTCGGCGTCCTAGAACGTGTTGGAGGCTTTGCTAGTGCTCAAGAGGTGTATCAACTTCTGCAAAGAGGTAACCAATCGATTGGTTTGACCACTGTGTATCGCGCACTGCAATCTTTGCTCGATGACAAAGTTGTAGATACGTTGCGCAGAGATGACGGCGAAGCTATTTACCGCTTGTGTGGAGAGAATCATCACCACCACTTAGTGTGCAAGAGTTGTGGCACAACGATAGAAATTCAGGCAAATGCAATTGAAAAATGGGCGCAGCAGATGGCTAGTGATCACGGTTTTCGAGAAGTAGGACACACAGCTGAAATATTCGGCATCTGCAAGAAGTGCTAACTACGCTTTTCCAAACCTACGTTCGCGCTTGTTGTACTCCTCAATAGCTTTCCATAAAGTCTTGCGTGTGACATCTGGCCATAAAACATCCATAAAAACCATCTCGGCATAGACAGATTGCCATGGCAAGAAATTGCTGGTGCGCTGCTCGCCAGATGATCGCAGAAACAAGTCCACATCTCTCATTGCTGGCGAATCTAAATACTTTGCAAATGTCTTTTCTGTAATCGCATCGGCTTTGATTTTGCCCCGCTTCACATCTCGAGCAAGTTCAGTTGCTGCATCAACGATTTCTGAGCGGCCACCGTAATTAACACACATATTTAACGTCAGGGTTTTATTCTTCTTTGTTAACTCTTCTGCTTCTTCGAGTTCTGAAATAACACTTGCCCACAACCGTTTAGGCCTTCCCACCCAACGAATTCGAACACCCATCGCATTCATCTCATCACGGCGGCGCCTAATGACATCGCGATTAAATCCCATTAGAAATTTGACTTCTTCCGGTGATCGACGCCAATTCTCTGTTGAAAATGCGTATGCGCTTATTTCTTTAACACCGAATTCGATAGCACCTTGCACAACATCAAAGAGTGCTGCTTCACCCGCTTCGTGACCTTTTGTTCGTGGTAATCCGCGCTCTTTTGCCCAGCGACCATTGCCATCCATAACGATTGCAACGTGCTCTGGAATATTCATACCCGCTCCACGATTGGCAGTGAACGCAAACCGCGTTCAAGGTGCCATTGTAAATAAGCAGCGATTAATCCACTAGCCTCGCGGCGATTTTTTCCTTCACTCTTATTCGCACTCTCCCAGTCGCTACTTAACAGTGCGGCCATTAACTCAAGTGTTTCTGGTTGCGGGGTCGCACACGCAGATGGTCTGCACTCAAGACAGACGGATCCACCGCCAACGAGTGAGAAATATCTATGCGGTCCGGTCAGGCCACACCGTGAACAATCTGTCATTGATGGTGCGTAACCACCGAGTGCAAGGGATCGCAATAAGAATGCATCTAATACAAGTGCTGGGTCATAACGATCATCACAGAGCGCTTTCATCGCACCAACAACTAAATGAAACTCTTGCACCGCAGGTTCGCGTTCTTGGGCGGTGAAGCGCTCAGAAGTTTCAAGGATCGCTGAAGCAATTGTCCAGCGCTGATAATCATCTGTAATTGCTTCGCCGTAATTTCTTAAGGCTTCTACTTGTGTGACTGTGTCAAAAGTTTTACCAATATGCATCTGAATATCAACATGGCTACCAGGTTCAAGGCGCGCACCGAATTTAGACATTGTGCGACGAACACCTTTTGCCACACCGCGCACACGTCCGTGTTCGCGAGTAAGCATTGTGATGATGCGATCTGCTTCACCTAGTTTTTGCGTGCGCAAGATGATTGCTTCATCGCGATACAGGCTCATGCAGGCAAAGGTACTGGTGGCAACTATCTAATTGCGCGATTTATTGCAGACACGACGGCCTTAAGGGAGGCAGTCGTGGTGTTTGGATCAATTCCAACGCCCCAGAAGGTTTCGCCATTAATCGAGCACTCAAGGTATGCAGCAGCAGATGCATCACCGCCGGCTGAAAGTGCATGCTCGAAATAATCTAAAACTTTCACATCGACGCCATATGCCTGCAAGATGTTACAAAATGCTGCAATAGGACCATTGCCTGTGCCAGCTAGTTTTTTAGCATCGCCGCGATCAAGAAGTGTTACTTCTAGATTCACATCTTCATCTAGAACAGATGTCTGTGAAAGACCCTTTAATCTAAAGCGTCCCCACGGTGCATCTTGTGTTGGCAAGTACTCATCTTCAAACACATTCCATAACTCATCGGCTGTGACTTCTCCGCCTTGTTCATCTGTCATTGCCTGAACAACTCGGCTAAATTCAATCTGCAAACGACGTGGAAGATCTAGATGGTGTTCGTTTTTCATCATGTATGCAACGCCGCCCTTGCCTGATTGCGAATTCACGCGAATCACAGCTTCATATGAGCGACCAATATCTTTTGGATCAATCGGTAAATACGGAACAGCCCATGTGAATTCATCAACGTGCTTTCTGGCAGCCTTTGCATCACGCTCTAGATGCTCGAAACCTTTTTTAATTGCATCTTGGTGTGAACCAGAAAACGCAGTAAATACAAGGTCGCCGCCGTATGGATGGCGCTCTGGCACACGTAGTTGATTGGCATATTCAACTGTGCGACGAACCTCATCAATATCGGTGAAATCAATCATCGGATCAATTCCGTGACTTACTAAGTTAAGTCCAAGAGTCACAAGACAAACATTTCCGGTGCGTTCGCCATTGCCAAAGAGAGTTCCTTCAATGCGATCAGCACCTGCTAAGTAACCAAGTTCTGCGGCCGCAACGCCAGTGCCACGATCATTATGTGGGTGCAGCGAAACAATAACGTTCTCACGATTGTTAAGGTTTCGACACATCCACTCAATTGAATCGGCATAAATATTTGGAGTCGCCATCTCAACTGTTGCAGGCAAATTCATGATTGTCTTCCACTGCGCAGTTGGCTTCCAGATGTCATTAACCGCGTTACAGACTTCTACAGCAAACTCTAATTCGGTGCCTGTGTATGACTCAGGTGAATACTCAAATGAGACCTTGGTCTCTGGCAAAGTCTTGACAAGATCTAGACACATTTGTGCGCCATCTGTTGCAATCTTTTTAATGCCCTCTTTATCAAGGCCAAAAACAACTCGACGTTGCAATGTGGAAGTGGAGTTATATAGGTGAACGATCACTTGCTTGGCACCCTTTATAGATTCAAATGTTCGCTCGATCAGCGGTTGGCGAGCTTGAGTAAGAACCTGAATGATGACGTCATCAGGGATTAAGCCCTCTTGGATAATCTTTCGAACGAAGTCAAAATCTGTCTGGCTAGCACTTGGAAAACCAACTTCAATTTCCTTGTAACCCATTGCAACTAGGAGTTTGAACATCGCTAATTTACGCGGTGTATCCATCGGATCAATTAGTGCTTGATTGCCATCTCGTAAATCAACTGAACACCACTTGGGCGCCTTCGTCATCTTCTTTTCTGGCCATGTGCGATCGTGTAGATCAACAGGTATAAATGATGAGTAACGATGCGCACGCATCGATGATGGTTTTTGTTCTGGGAAATTCATTTTAAAACTCCTTATTAGTTACGGGATTTGTCAGGTTTAGCCGGCGCGACAAACCCCGCGGCGAGGGGACCGACTTACTTGGCCCCGCCACGGCAGCGAAGGAGGAGGCTGCGATGTGTCATGTGTAAATGGTAACCCCACCGCGTGATTTCAAGCAAGTAAAGTTCTAAACTCACGCGTATGGCCAACTTCGAAACGCAACTAATTGCCCTTATAGATTCTGCCAAAGAAATTTGTGACGTCGCAGAAAAATCAGGACGTGGTGATCAATTCAATGGTTCTGATTGGACCCCTGCAATTATTTTGGGACACCTAGTCGATGTTGATAAGCAAGTATGGATGGCTCGTTTTGATTTGATGCGGCAAGCACAGATATCTGGAGCACCAATCCCGCGATTGCAATGGTGGGAACCAGATGCAGTTGTGACTGCAGAAAAATACTCAACACAGAGCTTTGCAGAGGCGCGTACTAAATTGCTAGCAAGCAGAGAAAATATGGTTTCTTACTTAAAAAACCTCAGCCTTCAAGAGCGCGCTGCTGCTGCGCAACACCGCACCTTTGGTTCGATCACAATTGAATCAATGCTCCAAGTGCTTTTAGATCACGATAAAGAGCATCAAGCATCTCTTTTGTAACTCTGAGTAACTTTCAAATGTGCAATACTTCTGCAATCTTCTGATTGGCACTAAACAGGGCATGCCTCACTTCGCGTGTGGGATGTCCTGTTTTATTTATCCACAGTATTTTTCTTTTAATTTTTTCGGCCCTGGCACTTAGAGACCATTCCCTCACGATGTTGATGTGGTGTAACGGATAGCACATCCGTTTTTGCCAATCAGAAGGTGCGGGTTCGCATCCCGTCATCAGCTTAGTAGTCTCACAATTGCATTCTGGTTTTTGGCAAGAACCAAAAAGTTATGCAAAATGAGCAAGGGCCTTGAGGAAACTCAGGGCCCTTTTTAATGCCTACGTAGGAATAAGGGTGTTGGCAAAGATTTGCCATGCAAGTGCTGATTTAGCAATGAGTGAGAGCGTGATGTAGGTGCGCTCTCCACGCATGTAATCAGACCACTTACCAACTTTTTTATACTGCAAAAATTGCACGAGTGCGAATGAGTTAAAGAACAAGAAAATTGTAAGAACAATGACATAGACAAATGCAGGCGCCTTCGCATCACTTGGGCCACCGATTGCAAATACGTGAAAGAGCAGTGCAATCCAAGGAACGATTCCCGTAATGCAACCAAAGATGAATGGAAGCCATCCGCCGTTGCCTGGTTGCTCGTATTTCTCTTGAAGCCATCCGAATAAAATCATTGACGCGTTAACGCCAAAGATTGAGATGATCGCTGAAATTTCTGAGACACCAGTTACTTGTGCAATCAAAACAATCATCACTGATGAGCTGATGGAGTACTCAACCCAACGGAAGTAATTGCGCTTTTGTGCAAGACCGGCTGAATATCGTGGAAAGAACTTTGGGCTAGCAACAATGAAGTGAGCAAGTGCTGAAAGGCCTAAGAAGATACCGACAGTTAAGCCAATAGGAGTGTCAAAGAGAACAACAGGTTCGGCATAGGTTGATCCTGGAGGACCAGACATATATTTTGCTGTGATTGGTAATGAAAAATCACTGCTGAGTGCAAGGACTGCAATCATCTGCAGTAGGTGGAAAATTCCGGCGATGATGTTTGTGCGACGTAAACCTGCTGATGTGATCTCTTTGCTCATGGGGGCAAATTTATCCCACCAACTGCTAAAGAACTGGGATATACCTATCTAACTCAAAGGCACTTACCTGGCGGCGATACTCCTGCCACTCAGCACGCTTATTTCGAAGCACATATTCAAATACATGCGCGCCTAGCGTTTCGCGAACCAGCTCGCTCTTTTCCATGGCAGAAATTGCTTCATCCAAGTTTGTTGGCAGGGTCTGCAAATCATTAGATGCAGAAAGTTCGTACTTATTTTCTATTCCCTTTAAGCCAGCAGCAATCATGACGGCGTATGCAAGGTATGGATTACACGCAGAATCTGGTGATCTAAATTCAATGCGTGTGGAGTTTTCTTTTCCTGGTTTATACATCGGCAAACGCACGAGTGCGCCGCGATCACTTGGTCCCCAGTTAACTAGTGCTGGTGCTTCTCCGCCACCATGTAGCCGTTTGTATGAATTAACCCATTGATTTGTCACAGCAGTAATTTCAGCGGCGTGAGTCAAGATGCCTGCAATAAATGAGCGACCAATTTTGGATAAATTAAACTCAGCCTTTGGATCATAAAAAGCGTTCTCTTCGCCTTTAAATAATGAGACGTGCGTGTGCATTCCACTGCCCGGATGATCTGTAAATGGCTTTGGCATAAAGGATGCGTAGAAGCCTTGATCTAGGGCAACTTCTTTAATCACGTGACGAAATGTCATGATGTTATCTGCAGTGCTTAACGCATCAGCATCGCGCAAATCAATTTCTTGTTGTCCTGGTCCACCTTCGTGGTGGCTAAATTCAACAGATATTCCCATTGCTTCCAGCAAGGTAATTGCTTGGCGTCTAAAGTCATGGCCAACAACAGATGGGGTGTGATCGAAATATCCGCCTTGATCAACTGGCACTGGTACTTCGCCTTTTTCAGGACGTGCTTTGAATAAGAAGAATTCAATTTCTGGATGGGTGTAACAGGTGTAACCCATCTGTGCTGCTTTATTGAGTGTGCGACGTAGAACATTTCGTGGGTCTGCAGGAGATGGAGAACCATCTGGCATCGTGATGTCACAGAACATGCGCGCAGCGCCCGGGGCTTCTGTACGCCATGGCAAGATTGAAAATGTTGCAGGATCTGGCTTTGCCAACATATCTGATTCAGTAACACGAGCAAATCCTTCGATAGCAGAACCATCAAAGCCAATGCCTTCTGCAAATGCATTTTCTAATTCAGCAGGTGCGATTGCAACAGATTTTAGAAAGCCCAAAACATCGGTAAACCACAAACGCACAAATCGGATATTGCGTTCTTCAAGAGTGCGACTAACAAACTCTTGCTGCTTGGACATTTCTTGTTCTGGGGCCATGGCCAGATACTGCCAAAGCCGCGTTACGGCTGTGTTACGAAAATTAAGCTTCGCTCCAGCGTGAAGTCATGGGCAAGCGGCGATCTTTACCGAAGGCACGGACTGAAACCTTGGTGCCAGGTGGATATTGGCGACGTTTGTATTCAGCCTTATCCACCATTGCAATAACGCGCATTACAAGTGCGCTATCAAAACCGGCGGCAATTAGCGCAGCCGATCCTTGATCACCATCGACGTAACGAGTGAGTAGTTGATCTAATAACTCATACTCAGGCAATGAATCAGAGTCTTTTTGATCAGGGCGTAATTCGGCGCTCGGTTCTTTTTCAATCGAGCGCTGCGGAATTGGTGCAACTTCGCCGCGAGCAGTGGCTTGAGCATTACGCCATGTGGCCAGTGCCCAGACATCAGTTTTATAAATATCTTTAATAGGTGCAAAGCCGCCGACGGCGTCGCCATACAAAGTGGAGTATCCGACTGCGAGCTCTGATTTATTTCCTGTAGCAAGTACAAGGTGGCCTTCTTGATTTGAAATCCCCATCAGCGTCGTTCCGCGCACGCGGGCCTGAATGTTTTCAGCAGCCACTGCTTTTAGGGTGATGGATTGCATAAAGGATTGCACCATTGGCTCTATCTCAACGTTTCTAAAGTGAATGCCGGTATTGGCTGCAAATGCTGTCGCATCTTCAACTGAGTGATCGGAAGAATACTTACTCGGCATTGCAACACCATTGACGCACTTGGCGCCCAATGCATCAACTGCAATTGCTGCAACCAGGGCTGAATCAATTCCACCAGATAGGCCAACGACTACGGATCTAAATTTGTTTTTGGCGACATAGTCGCGAAGACCCATGACAAGTGCGTTCCAGATTTCTTCGTTATCACTCATCCGCGCAGCAACTGCTGGTGGCAGAGAATCAGATGCCTCAACGCCACTTTCTGAAATCACAACATCGGGTGTGGATGTCTGCGTGGCAGAATCAATATCGACTACCAATAGTTGGTCTTGAAATTGTGCGGCTCTAGAAATAACTACGCCTCTTGCATCAACGACAATGGTGTCGCCATCGAATACCAAATCATCTTGGCCGCCGGTCATATTCACATATGCCAAAGGCGCACCTATTTCCTTGGCACGCTTTTGAACAAGGGCTAATCGCACATCATCTTTATTGCGTTCATACGGAGAACCATTTGGAACAAGGACTAGACCAGGTTTTCTGGCAGCAAGATCTGCCAATGAGTGCCAGATATCTTCACAGATTGCGATACCTATATCTACGCCTTTGACTCGAATAACTAGCGTTGAATCCCCTGGCACAAAGTTTCGGAACTCATCAAAGACGCCATAGTTTGGCAAGTGACGCTTTGTATAAGTAGCTGCGATTTTTGAGCCGTAGATGATGGCCACGTTATTTTGTGGCGCCCCTGTTGTTGATTCATCGAGATAGCCCACCACTGAGACGATCGATGGATTTAGAGAAGTAACTAGTTGAGCCAGCGCTTTTTTGCTTGCACTTCTAAATGATGCGCGCATTGCAAGGTCTTCAACGGGATAGCCAGTTAAAACCATCTCTGGAAAAACAATGACATCGGCGGCAGCTTTTTTTGCCTGATCTGTGTATTCGCTTATGAGCGCAGCATTGCCTTCTAGATCACCAACTGTTGGGTTGATCTGTGCCAGTGCTACGCGCAACTTCATACGTTAAGCCTACTTCTAGTACCCTTGGGGATGTACCCAGGGACTTCACTTGAAGCCTTGAGGCTGGAGGTCTTTACATGTCATCCCTATATGGCGGAGCTACGCATCGTCGCGTAACCATTGCCGATTTAGCCGATGCTAAAGCGCGCGGTGAAAAATGGCCGATGCTCACATCCTATGAAGAGATGACCGCATCCATCTTCGATGAAGCCGGTATCCCTGTTTTATTAGTGGGTGATAGCGCTGGCAATAATTTCTTAGGTTTAGAAAACACAATCCCTGTGACAGTCGATGAAATGATTCCCTTAGTTCGAGCAGTTGTTCGCGGATCAGAGCGAGCAATGGTTGTTGCTGATTTGCCATTTGGGTCCTATGAACAATCCCCCGAACAAGCACTTGCCACATCGACTCGATTCTTTAAAGAATCTGGTGCGATGGCGGTCAAGATTGAAGGGGCGCGAATTTCAACTGTTGAAAAATTAGTTGCCACCGGAATTCCGGTGATGGGCCACCTTGGTTTTACCCCACAATCTCTTCACCAATTAAGTGGATATAAAGTCCAGGGCAGAACCGATGGTGATTCGATTTTTGAAGCAGCCCTCGCCCTTGAAAAGGCTGGAGTCTTTGCAATCGTCCTTGAATTAGTCCCAGCCGAATTAGCGGCTCGAATTACTAAGGCTTTGGCTATTCCAACTGTTGGAATCGGAGCCGGCGTTGATTGCGATTCACAAGTTTTGGTCTGGACAGATTTGATGGGCATAACAAAGAACCCACCTAAGTTGGCTAAGGCTTATCGCAATCTGCGCACCGAAATGCTCGATGCTACAAAGGAGTGGGCGGTGGATGTGGCGGGATCACGTTTTCCTGGCGCCGAACAATCCTTTAAGTAATATCGCCTCGTGAGTAAATTCGCGATTGATATAACGCCTTTAAAGAAATACCCCGACTTTCGAAACTTATGGGCATCAGGGCTGATCTCTTACCTGGGTTCGATGGTCACATATGTCGCAATTCCCTTTCAGATTAAGGAACTGACCAACTCATACGTTGCAGTCGGCATCGTTGGCGCCATTGAAATCATTCCGCTGATTGTCTTTGGCCTCTATGGCGGAGTTTTAGCGGACTATGTGGACCGCAAGAAAATGATCTGGGCAACAGAGGCTGCAGCCCTTGTTATATCGGGGATTCTCTTACTTAATGCGATGAGCTCAGAGCCCAAGGTCTGGGTTATTTATTTGATGGCTGGATTGTTTGCATCCGTTGATGGATTACAGCGACCAAGTGCTGATGCGATTTTGCCACGCATCGTAGGTCATGCAGATTTACCAGCGGCCAGTGCACTCATGAGTCTTCGTTGGCAGTTGGGCGTGATCATTGGGCCAACAATTGGTGGCATTGTTATTTCAACTGTCTCTATATCTGCTGGATATGGTTTTGATGTTTTCACTTTTCTTATCTCATTGATTTTTCTGGCAAAAGTCGGATCTGTGCCTAGCCACCCAGAGGCGCAAAAGCCATCTCTGCGTGGTTTATTAGATGGAATCAAATATGCACGTAGTCGTCAGGATTTAACTGGCACATACCTCATAGATTTGGCAGCAATGTTTTTTGCCATGCCAACTGCGCTCTATCCGTTCTGGGCTGACCAACTTGGTGCGCCTTGGGCACTTGGATTTTTATATGCAGCAGTAACTGTGGGTTCAGTTGTCGTCACATTAACTAGTGGATGGATTAAGACGTATCGATTCCATGGTCGCGCCATCATTTGGGCAGCAATTGGTTGGGGCGCAGCCATCGCAATGGCAGGAATTTCTAACTCCCTGATTCTGGTGCTCTTGTTTTTGGCAATCGCAGGGGGCGCCGACATGATCAGTGCGCTATTTCGCGGAACGATCTGGAACCAAACCATCCCGGATAATCTTCGGGGCCGATTAGCCGGCATCGAATTGATTTCGTACTCCATTGGACCATTGGCCGGACAACTTCGCGCCGCTTCAATGGCTGCAGCTACCAGTCTTACCTTTTCGGTAACTGCTGGAGGTCTCATCTGTGTATTTATGGTTGCCTTACTGGCGAGTTTTTTGCCGAAATTGAGAAAATATGACGCCGAAACGAACGAATTCGCAGTTGAAATGCGAAAAATTCGCCAAATGGAGCAAAAAAAGCGCGATGAAAAGTAATTTCGGCGAAAAATTGGCCGATTTTTTTAATTTCTACATGCATTTTTTTACCGAAATGCACAAAATTATTAAAAAATAAATTTGCGACACGCACTATCTTTTTTCTCTTATTAACTAGCATTACGGCGCAATTCCCGTCACACTTATCCACGAACAGGTTTGGGTGACGGATCCGAACCATTCCGAATGGAGATATACGTGGCTGCAGCTAAGAAATCTGCTCCAAAGCGTCGTCGCAAGAAGGCCGCTGCTAAATCAGCAGCACCAAAGCGTCGTCGTAAGAAGGCTGCTACATCAGCAGCACCAAAGCGTCGTCGTAAGAAGGCTGCTGCAAAGAAGGCAGCTCCAAAGCGTCGTCGTAAGAAGGCAGCTGCTAAGAAAGCAGCTCCAAAGCGTCGTCGTAAGAAGGCAGCTGCTAAGAAAGCAGCTCCAAAGCGTCGTCGTAAGAAGGCAGCTGCTAAGAAAGCAGCTCCAAAGCGTCGTCGTAAGAAGGCAGCTGCTGGTGCAGCTCCAAAGCGCCGCCGTCGCAAGAAGGCAGCAAAGTAAGCATTTCGCTTATTAAAAAAGCCCGCCACGAAAGTGGCGGGCTTTTTTGCTTTTAATAACTAATCTATTTCTTTATCAGATTCCCTAAGGGATTTACTTACCCTTGCAAATATCTCAGCAAGTGCAACTTGATCAGCCTTTGTTAGGTGATCTACAAATCGAGTGCGCACACTGACCACATGATCTGGGGCTGCGGCCACAATTGCTTTCAATCCCTTAGGTGTCATTACTGCAAAATATCCACGTTTATCAATTGGGCAGGATTCACGCTTTACCCACCCAGCTTTTTCCATCACCTTCATTCGATGAGAAAGTCTGGAGCGAGATAACATCGCAACATCTGCTAATTCACTCATGCGCATTCTGCGATCTGGGGCGTCACTGAGTTGGGCCAAGATTTCATAATCAGCCATCGACACATCGTGTGGCTCAAGGTCTGAATCAAGTGCTTCCAGTAATCGCCGGCTGGCAACAATGTATTGGCGCCAAGCCTTCATCTCAGATGGATTGAGCCATTTAGGTGTTGTAGCGTCTGCCATAGAGGCAATGGTATGCGAGAAGTTGAACCTTCAACTACTTCAAATAAGCGGGGGAATACAGCCAATGGTTTTAAAAAGCGGCATTGATCTTTCACATATCGATCTCACATTCGCCCCAGGCGATGACCTCTATCGCTATCTCAACGGTGGTTGGCTCAAATCCCATCAAATCCCGGCAGATCGAGCATCCGATGGCGTTGCATACGCCCTTCACGATGAAGCAGAAGCACAGGTGCGCGAAATCATCGAAGGAGCACATCGCAATAAAGATGGTGGAGCAGAAGCCCAAAAAATTGGCGATCTCTATCTCTCATTTATGGACACCGACGCGATTGAAAAACTCGGCACATCTCCCCTGGCTGCAGACCTTGCATCCATCGATGCGATAACAAATAAATCAGATTTCATCTCCACGATGTCTCGTCTTGAGATGAAGGGCGTCGGTGGAATATTCGGCGCAGCCATATACACAGATGCCATGGATTCAGAGACGAACATTATTTATTTAGGACAGGGTGGTTTGTCTTTACCTGATGAGTCCTATTACCGCGAAGAGCAATACGCACCGATTCGCGAAGCCTTCTTAGAACACGTGGCAAAGATGTTTGCTCTAGCCGGCATCTCAGCAAGCACCGCCGACGTGGCTTGCATCCTGGCACTTGAAACATCCATTGCAGCATGTCATTGGGATCAAGTTCGCGATCGCGATGCAACTCTTACCTATAACAAACACAGCCGCAGCGAATTAGAAAAATTAGCGCCGGCAATAGATTTCCCACTCTGGATTAAATCAGGTGAAGTTCCAACCAAAGCATTTGAATCAGTCATTGTTCGCGAACCTGATTTCTTCTCCGGTGTTTCAGCGCTGCTTGAAAAATTTGACCGCAACGCATGGGTACTTTGGCTTAAGTGGCAGTTGATTTCTGGCTCTGCGGCCTATCTAAACGATGCACTTGTGCAACAAAACTTTGCTTTCTATGGCACGACTTTGTCTGGTACTCCACAAATTCGCGAGCGCTGGAAACGTGCAGTTTCATTGGTCGAAGGCTCACTCGGTGAAGCAGTTGGTCGCATCTATGTTGATCGCCATTTTCCACCTGCTGCAAAAGCTGCCATGAACGAACTCGTTGCAAATCTGATTGAGGCCTATCGCATCAGCATAAGTGAGTTGTCATGGATGAGCGCTGAGACAAAGGCCAAGGCCTTTGAAAAACTGACTAAGTTCACTCCCAAGATTGGCTATCCAGATAAGTGGCGCGACTACTCATCACTGCAGATTTCAGCAGATGATCTCTTTGGCAATCTCGGTCGCATCTCAGCATTTGCCCGTGATTACGAATTAGCAAAAATCGGTGCACCCGTGGATCGCAGCGAGTGGTACATGACCCCACAAACGGTGAACGCCTATTACAACCCAGGTATGAATGAGATTGTCTTTCCAGCAGCTATTTTGCAGCCGCCTTTTTTTGATATCGATGCCGACCCAGCCGTTAATTACGGTGGAATCGGCGCCGTTATTGGCCACGAAATCGGCCACGGCTTTGATGACCAAGGCTCTAAATATGATGGCGATGGAAACATGGTTGATTGGTGGACCCAATCAGATCGCGATGAATTTGAAGTGCGCGCTAATGCATTAATCGCACAATTTGATGCACTCTCCCCTGAAGAAACCCCTGACATCACCGTTAATGGCGCTTTGACAGTGGGAGAAAACATTGGAGACCTCGGTGGTTTAAGCATCGCTTATAAGGCGTATTTGCTGGCTTTAAAGGGTGCACCAGCACCCGTTATCGATGGTTTAACAGGTGAGCAACGCTTCTTCCTTGCCTGGGCACAAGCATGGCGCGGCAAGGTGCGCCCTGAAGAACTTCGTCGCCGAATAGCCACAGATCCGCACTCACCCTATGAGTTTCGATGCAATGCCATCGTTAGAAATATTGATGAGTTTTATACAGCCTTTGATGTCAATGAAAAGCACACACTCTGGATGAGAGAGTCAGAGCGCGTTCGTATTTGGTAGTTATTCAGGCCAGACTATTCGGGAAAGTGACAAGCGACCTGGGTTGCACCGAGTTGTAGTAATTGTGGAACTTCAGTGCGGCACTTGTCTTGCGCTTTCCAGCAGCGAGTATTGAAAACACAACCAGTTGGTGGATTAATTGGGCTGGGCAAATCACCAGATAAAATAATGCGCTCGCGAGATTTCTCAGAACGTGGATCTGGTTGAGGAACTGCAGAGAGCAACGCCTTTGTATATGGGTGATGTGGCAGCTGATAAAGATCTGCAGTGGGTCCAATTTCCATTACCTTGCCCAGATACATAACTGCCACGCGATCAGAAATATGTTGCACGACAGATAGATCGTGGGCAATGAAAACAATGCTGATGCCATCTTCTCGCTGCAAGTCATCGAGTAAATTAATGACCTGTGCCTGAATAGAAACATCGAGTGCACTTACTGGTTCATCGGCGACAATAAAACGTGGCTTGAGCGCGATAGCGCGGGCAATACCGATGCGCTGGCGCTGTCCGCCAGAGAACTCGTGCGGATAACGGTTGTAGTGCTCAGGGTTTAGGCCCACGCGCTCCATAAGAGTTTGCACAGCGTTTTTCACACCGCCTGAGGGATCAACTTTTTGAATCTCAAAGGGTGCAGAAATTATCTTGCCAATAGTTTGGCGGGGGTTAAGGGCTGAATACGGGTCTTGGAAAATGATCTGCATCTGTGCGCGAAGAGATGTCATTTTATGGTGCTTAAATTTTGTGATGTCTTGGCCTTCAAAGACGATGCTGCCTGAAGTTGGCTCTGTTAACTTTAAAATTGTGCGGCCAGCAGTTGTCTTGCCACAACCAGATTCGCCAACTAATCCCAGAGTTTCACCGGCGCGCAAATCAAATGAGATTCCATCTACTGCTTTGACCACAGATTTCTTGCGATCCTTAGATCTCTTAACAGGAAAGTGTTTAGTCAGGTTAGTGATGCTCAAAATGGTCTCATTACTCATTAGCGCACCTCCTTCATTGCATCGGCAAAGGATGCTTGACGCTTTGACTCATCGATATGACATCGTGAGGTGTGGGAGGCAGATGCGCCGACCAAATCTGGCATCACAGTTGCACATGCATGGCTATCTGCAAATTTGATGTATTCACACCGTGGTGCAAAGGCGCACCCTGCCGGCAAACTAATAAGAGATGGAGGCTGTCCTGGAATCGCTTTGAGGCGCTCAGATCCAGTTACTGAAATGCGTGGAACTGATTTTAAAAGACCGAGATTATATGGATGCATTGGGTTATAGAAAATGTCATCGACTGCGCCTTGTTCCACAATTCTTCCTGCATACATCACATTTACTTTTTCAGAGACTTGAGCAACAACACCTAAGTCGTGAGTAATGAGCAAAATTCCCATGTTGAACTCTTTTTGAAGTGAAGCAAGAAGAGTCAAAATCTGTGCTTGCACCGTTACATCCAACGCCGTCGTTGGTTCATCAGCAATAAGCATCTTTGGCGAATTCATTAGCGCCATTGCAATCATCACGCGCTGGCGCATACCGCCAGAGAATTGATGCGGAAACTCTTTTGCACGTTGCGCGGGTTCTGAAATTCCAACTAGGTCAAGCATTTCAATAGCGCGAGATATCGCTTCCTTTTTCTTGCCAGGGTTATGAACTAAATAGGCTTCTGCCAGCTGCGCTCCGATTTTGTAATACGGATGAAGAGCCGACATTGGATCTTGAAAAATCATTGCAACGCTTCGACCGCGCATGCTGCGAATCTCTTCTTCACTGGCTGAAATAACATCTAAGAAGCCACCTTCATGGGCAACGCTGATGGACCCACTCATCTGGGCAGAACCTTTTTTGTGTAATCCCATTACTGAAAGACTTGTCACTGTTTTTCCTGAGCCAGATTCGCCCACGATGGCAACTGTTTCTCCTTGAGAAACGCTCAGTGATACCCCATCGACTGCGCGAACTAAACCATCATCTGTTGGGAAAGCAACGTGGAGGTCTTTAATTCTTAATAATTCAGACATTACATTCTCACCCGCGGATCAAGGACTGCATAGAGCATGTCCACGATTAAGTTCATGACGATTACAACCACTGCTGCCAAAATTGTGGTGGCAAGTACAACAGGTAAATCAAATTCATAGACTGAACGCAGAGTCAGTCGAGCTAGCCCTGGCAAATTAAAAATAGTTTCGGTAATGATTGCTCCACCGATAAGTCCGGCAAAGTCCAAGCCAGCCAAGGTGATGATGGGTGCAAGTACTGCGCGCAATGTGTGCTTGAAAAGAACTGTGCGCTCTTTAACGCCTTTTGCTCGCGCGGTGCGAATGTAATCCTCACCCAGAGTATCTAGCACTGCAGCCCGGGTAAATCGTGTGTAGAGGGCGGCATATGCAATTGCCAGAGTTATCCACGGCAAGATGAAATACATAAACCATCGCCCCGGGCTATCTAAAACAGAGACATAACCATCGAGTGACATTGGAACAATCTTCCACTTAATGGAGACCCAAATAAGTAGAGCCAAACCAGTTACGAAGGTGGGAAGAGATGTTCCCAAGAGCACAAATACTGAGCTAGTTGTGTCAGGCCATCTACTCTTAAACTTTGCCGCAAGAACGCCAAGTGAGATTCCAATAAGTAACCATAAAACTAAAGCGCCGACAGCTAAATTTAATGTAACTGGTAGAGACTCTTTGATCATGTCTGTAACGCATGCGTTTTCATTAAATGAATAGCCAAAAGCCGGAGCCGGGCAACTAAAGGCGGCTTGGCCGCTTCCATATGTGCGACCAACAAAAATTCCCGATAGAAAGAGCCAATACTGCTCATAAATTGGTTTATCAAAACCTAGTTTTATTCTGTTGCCCTCAATGATTTGAGGTGTGCAACGCTGTCCGCATGTAAGAGCTGCGGGATCAAATGGTAAAACGGAGAAGATCGCAAAAACCACAGCCGAAACTGCCAAGATTGTCAGGACGGCAAAGAAAAAACGCCGACCAATAAATCTATACATTTTCTAATCCCCTAAAAAAATTAATGAATGAATTTCAAGTAAATGCCCCTGAGGCTTTTGCAAACCTCAGGGGCACTGTACTTCAATACGTTCGACTAGATATGGATTACTTCTTTACCCAAATCTTGCCGTATGCAGGGTTACCTTGTGGAACCCAGAAGAAGACGCCACCGAGGCCTGAACCCCAGACTTCTTGTGCCTTACCAAACACTGTTGGCAATACCCAGAAGTTCTTCATAGCTTCTTTATCTAGTGCTTTCCACATTACTGCCTGCTTCTTACGATCTGTTGTCTTCATTGCGATGTTTACCTTGTCTTCAAATGCCTTGTATGCAGGATCATTTGAGTTTTGTGACAAGTTAAATCCACCGAATGAAGCGAAGAGTTCAGGGATAACTGTTGAGGCGTTAGCCCAGTCTGCTCCCCAACCAGAACCTGACATGTCACTCTGCTTTGCAGGGTTCATGACAGTTGAGTAATAACCAGCGCTGATGATGTTGAACTTCACCTTGATTCCAACACGAGCATAAGCAGCCTCGTTAATTGGAATTGTGTCATTCAGTGTTGAAGATTGACGAGCGTCAATCACAATGCCATCTTCAGTTGCCTTCTTGTAATCAGCAGGACACTTAGTCTTTGCTGTTTCAAGAAGTGCCTTTGCCTTAGGAATGTTTCCTTCTGGCATGAAGTCCGCACTTCCTGGGCCAACGACCTTAGTTGGCTCGTAGTCAGTTGCAACCAATGGGCTAATTACGCCAGTTGCATATGAACCTGCATAAGTAGGTCCACCTGAATAGTCAAGAAGTGCCTTTGCATTACGTGCGTAATACATAGCTGCACGAACTTCTAGACATGGCATCTTGGCTAAGTTAAATGCAACGTAGTTTGCATAAGGATCAGAGTTATTCATACGACGGTTCTTGTATGTGTTATCTGTGAAGAACTTATCCCTGTTTGTTGGAAGTGGGCCATTGAAGTTAATTGCATTTGGCTGTGAATCTTCAAGGAAGATCTGATCTTGTACTTCTTCATCTAAACCAAACTTGATAACAACCTTGTCTGGATAAGGAGTACGAACAGGATCTGATGCCTTTGACCAATACTTGTTACGGATTAATACAAGCTCTGTCTTGTTATTACGAGAGATCTTGTATGGACCTGTTGCCTGTGGCAGTAGGTCATACGCATCACCTGTATCAAGCTTTGCCTGTACTGGAGAAATTGTTCCGTAAGTTCCCAAGTAGTTAAAGTCAGCTACTGACTTATTCAAATTAAACGTAATTGTGCGGTTGTCCTTTGAACAAGAAACAGCCTTCTTAAATGCTGCTAGTCCTGCTGGTGTGTTCTTGTAAGGACCTGTGAAGATTGAATTTCCATCTGCATCTTTTGGAATATCAAGCCATGAGAGCAAGTAGGCAGGACCATCAGTGATGACATCAGTTGCGAATACGCGTGATGTTCCGTACTGAACGTGCTCACATGTAATTGCTGTTCCGTCTTCAAACTTAGTACCTGGACGCAGCGTGAACTTCCATGTCTTTGCGCTGTTGCTTGGAATACCAGTATTTGTTGCTAAGTCAGGAACGATGTTCGCACCTGCTTCACCAGGAACTGGAGCGTATGCAACGAGTGTGCGTGTGTGGAAAGAGTTCATAAACGCTAAGTCGCGTCCTGTGTAAATACGGCTTGGATCTAAGTGATCAAGACGTGGTTCGTGCTCAAGAAGAACAAGTGTTCCTCCAGTGCGTGGAGTTTCTGCGGCGTTTGCTACTTGTGATCCTGCAACAAGTGCTGCAGAGATAACTAGTGAGCTAGCGGCAGTTACAACTACGACGCGGCGAAGAGCGGAGATGCTGCTCATTCATGGTCCTTTCAGTTGGTGGGCGCGGGCTGCCCTGAGCGCACAGTCAAGCAGAAAGTGTCCGAAATGTGAATAAGAGGTGAACTCAGGAAGGGGTGACGTTAGCGGTCTGCGCGTGGATCGAGCGCATCTCGCAGCGCATCGCCCACCAAGTTAAAGGCTAGGACCACAAGGACTAGTGATCCCGCAGTAATTAAGAAAAAGCTCGGCATCACGGTGACGTAACGGGATGCATTTGAAAGCAAGATTCCCCATGTTGATGCAGGTGGTTGAACACCTAAACCAAGGAATGAAAATACTGCTTCAGCGGCTAAATATCCTGGCAACGAGAGTGAAACAACAACAATGACAGGTGCCCACACATTTGGTAATAACTCTTTAAGAATAACTCGTGATCGTTTTGCTCCCATTGCTTCGGCGGCGGTGACAAAATCTCTTTCACGCAAACTAAGTATTTGTGAACGAATTAATCTAGAAAATCCTGGCCATCCAAAGAAGGATAAAAAGAAGACTAGAAATAGAACACGTGCAGAGTTTCCTTGAGCGATTCCGGCGCCTTCGATGCGCTTTACCATTGGCTCACTCAACGCAACAATCATAAAAAATGCTGGGAAGGCAAGAATAAAATCTGTAAAGCGACCAAGAGTGCTATCTACACGACCCCTGAAGTATCCCCCGATGATTCCCACAAACAAACCAATTGTTAAACTTGTAAAAGTTGTGAGAATTGCAACCATAAATGAAATGCGTGAGCCATAGAGTAATTGCGCAAGCAGGTCGCGCCCTGTGCCAGGAATAAGTCCGAGTGGGTGATCAAGGCTGATGCCACCATTGGGCAGATCAGGAATACCGCTTCTATCGAGAACTTCAAGATTTAATGTATTGGGATCAATGCCTAATATTTTGCAGACAATGGGGGCAAATAATGAGAGTGAGAGCAAAGCGATGCTTACGGCGGCAGCGCTCATTCCCACTTTATTGCGCTTAAAGCGCATCCATGCAATTTGGCGCGGACTGCGGCCTTGGATTGAACCATCGCTTTCACGGGTTGTTTCAACGGTGGTTGTCATGGCGCTTACTCTATACTTTCAGGCATAAGAGTTACACCTTGGGTAAGGATTTACTTGCCCCGATGGAGGGTTACATGTTCACACGCACTAGCCACAAAGTTACTGCTGCACTCACAGCCACACTTCTTGCCCTTGCCTTGAGCGCATGCGGTGGAGGAACTGAAGCAGATACAACAACAGCAGCCGAAGGCGAAGCACTCGTGAACGCAGTTGAAGAAGAGGCACAAGCAAAAGGTGCATTTGATACAGCAGTTGTAACTCCAGATAAAAACTCTTTCACCGTGACATCACCTGCAAAATTCACACCAGGAAAATTTGCGGCCGGTCAGTTGCCAGGACAAATTAATCAACGATTTAACATCACAGTAAGCAATGGATCAGCTGCAGATCTTGATCTTGCAACATTAATTATTAAAGGAACAACTACGGCTGGTGCTTGTGTAGACATTTTTGATGGCGATGCCAAAATGGATGGTGCACCACAAACTCCACTTGCAGCCGGTGCATCGATTTCATTTGCATGGGGCATTTCTTGTCCAGGAGCCCCAGGAGATGAACTCACTGTTGTGCTGACAAATAACGCAGTCAACGTCGTTGAAGCAACGGGCAAACTCGCTTAATTACTCTGTTTTGTTGCCATCTTCTTTAATTTAAAGAACAGCGGCAGCGGCAAAAGTGCTCCAATAAGCATTGTAAATATCCACGCGCTTTCAAGGCCCGCACCAAGCATGGGGCCACTAATTGCTGGTCCAATGACACCCGAGACTCCCCATTGCAATCCAGTCAGTGCGTTAGTGCGCCCGCGAATATGTTCAGGTGATAACTCATTGGCAAGTGCTGGAAGCGTTGGCGACCAAATCATTTCACCAAATGCAAAGACCACTTGGCTTATACATAACATTATTGCGCCAGCAATTATTGGTAAGAGCGGAGATATTCCAACGACGCCCCACGATATTGACCAAATAATTCCAACCGCGATGAGTGCTTTATATTTTGATTCGCGACTGAGTCTGCGCAAAACTGCTGGCTGGAATAAAACAATAGAGATCGTATTTGCGGCATAAAAAATACCGAGCCACTTAGGTGATAACCCTAAGTACTGCGTTGCATAAATTGGGAGTCCCGCTTGCAAACTGGCATACCCAAAAATCAAGAGAATCAATCCAGAAATGCTTAGTAGAACTATTTTCTTGTTTTCCCAGACATCTTTATAGCTTCCACCCTTTGGTTCGTGTGCTTCGGGTATGTACTTTCCAATAAGTGGGGTTCGAATAAGTAAAATGACGACCAAGAAGAGCAGGAATGTAAATGAATCAATGATGTACATAATCTGAAATGAACGCAGGGATCCTTCAGTAATTACTAGGGATGCAAATATTCCCCCTAGGCCAATTCCAAGATTGAGCAGCATGAAATTTAGGCCAAAGATATTCTGCCGATCTTTGACTTCGGTTAATCGCGTCAGCATCACATTTATCGGCGGCCAGATAAATGCTGCGCCAACAGATTGAATACTCATAACCACAATGGCATCGCGGTGAGTCTGCACAAATGCCCAACCGCCAGTGCCAATAGATTCGGCAACAATTCCAACGATTATTACCTTCTTTGGCCCGATGCGATCTATCAAAGCACCGACTGGTCCCCCGATAAGTAGAGATACCGCAGCACCGAAAGAGAGTAAGAACCCACCAAAAGTATTTGTGAAGCCACGCATGTCATGCAAATAAACCAACAAGAGTGAGAGAGTCATACCGGTTCCGATAGCGCTGAGCAGCACTCCTAAAACCATTTTCTTAGAGTGTGGGTTCAGGATTGCGTAATACTCACGAGCTATTTCTGAGTTTAAAATCATTTAGGCAAGCAGCGCCTTTGCTTGTGCAAATACTTTGTCTGTGTAATCAACAAGCAATGTGACATGGCCTTGTCCAGGGATAAATGTTAGTTCGGCGGTTGATATATGTTTTTTTAGCCAATGTGAGTGTGCGTGAGGCACCATAAAATCTTGATCGCCTTGCCAGATTTTTACTGGCTTATTAATTGATGAAAGATCAAATCCCCATGGTTTAGTAAAAGCAACATCATCATCTACCCAACCATCAAAGCTGACTGCAAGTCCTGATCTAATTGCCGCAGCAATAACATCTGCAAAAGAACCTTCCATTGATTTCTTGTCAGTTTCGCTAATTAGCCCACCAAATGCTTCGCGGATTTCTGCGCCACCGGCAGATTTAAATGCTGATGCGTTATCAATAAACCACTGCTGAATGACATCTTCACCTTGTAGTGATGCACCGAATTCATCATAGTTTTCTTGTGCCATACCCTCTAGAAAATCTAAATCTTCAACGCCGTATGCGCCCACACCAGCTAATGTAATTGCGCCAACATTGCTATCTAATAATGTGTTTGCAAGTGCATGTGGGCCACCGCCAGACCAACCAATTGCTACGAATTTTTCAATACCTTTAGACTCCAAAACTTCAGATATATCTTTATTGACGCTAACAATGCTGCGGCCATAATCGCGATCGCTCGTGCCATATCCCGCACGGCTATATGAAATAGCGCGAATGCCCGCATCTGCTGCATATGTAAACCACTGGCTCCACAGTGATGCACTAGCCGGTGTTCCATGATGAAAAACGATGGCACGGGTGCTATCAACGCCGTTATCTAGTACTTCAAGTTCTCGGCCAGATCTAAGTTTGAATTGAGGCATTTTCTTAGCCTACATCTCTGCCACAATGTGGCGCATGGGCCAAGGAACTAATTTGGGTTTTGGATTTGAAATAAAGGCGCGCGATGAGGGTTCACTCGCTCGTGTTGGAAGCATTTCTACTCCACATGGTCAGATACAAACTCCAGCATTTATTCCAGTAGGCACAAAAGCCACAGTTAAATCAGTTTTACCTGAATCAATGCAAGATTTGGGTGCGCAAGCACTCTTAGCAAATGCATATCACCTCTATCTACAACCAGGACCAGAGATTCTCGATGAAGCAGGTGGCTTGGCCAAGTTTATGAATTGGCCGGGTCCGACAATTACCGATAGCGGTGGTTTTCAGGTTCTATCCCTTGGAGTCGGTTTCAAAAAAGTATTGGCGATGGATGCAAAGACCTTTCGATCCGATGAAGTAATTGCAGGAAACAAAGAGCGCTTAGCCCACGTCGATGATGAAGGTGTGACATTTAAATCTCATCTAGATGGATCAATGCACCGATTTACTCCAGAGATATCGATGCAAGTGCAACATCAAATCGGTGCTGACATCATGTTTGCATTCGATGAATGCACAACGCTTCATAACACCCGTCGCTATCAAGAAGTTGCAATGCAGCGCACATATAACTGGGGATTGCGTTGTCTAGATGAGCACAAACGCCTGACTGATTTGCGAGCAGATAAGCCATACCAAGCACTCTTTGGTGTTATTCAAGGTGCGCAGTACGAAGACTTGCGAAAGAAAGCTGCTACTGATTTTGGTGCCATGTCATCATCTGATATTTCATACGATGGATTTGGTATCGGCGGAGCACTGGATAAAGATTCACTCGGCACAATTGTGAAGTGGGTTAATGAAGTTTTGCCGCAAGAAAAACCAAAGCACTTGCTCGGTATTGGCGCCCCTGAAGATCTCTTTGTTGGCGTTGAAAATGGCATAGATACCTTCGATTGCGTACTTGCCTCACGTATCGCTCGCACAAGTGCGGTCTACACAATGGAGGGCAGATTTAATCTTTCTAACGCTGTATATAAGCGAGATTTCAACCCGATAGATGACGAGTGTGATTGCTACACCTGCACGCATTACACACGAGCATATTTACACCATGTCTTCCGCGGTAAAGAGATTATCGCAGCCACTTTGGCCACAATTCATAATGAGCGTTATATCGTTCGTTTAGTTGATCAGATGCGTCAAGCGTTACTAGATGGAAATTTTCAAGACATGAAGGCAGATTATTTAGGACGCTACAAACACAAATCGGGACAATCTAACGATTAAGAAATTTCTTGCGATACGCATCTGCTGACATTTCATAAATACTCTCTGGTCCATCTACTTCATCTATTTGCTCGCCCATGAAATCAAAACCAAATGAATTAATCAGAGCAATTGATGCAGTATTTGTTGGGCTAACTGTGTAACGCAAAGTTTTCACTCCAGGCTCTGTTACAACCCATCCCCACATGCCTTGCAGTATTTCTCTGCCAAAACCTTGGCGTGCATATGCCGCTTCGACTCCTAAGCCAATTTCCATCATTCCATTGGCATCAGGTGCTCCATGAAAACTCGTACTTCCAATAACTTCCTGCGTGCTTCGCAGAACAGCCCAGCGCACAAACCACTTATTGACTTCAGGATTTTTTTTCACTTGGGGAACTCTCCACGCAAGCGGACCTTGAAAATCAATTAAGACTCGAAGTGGATTTGTAAATGCTTTGCCTGAAAGTGCTTGCCTGTCATTGCGATTCTCAAAGAGATTGATTAAATCAGCAGCCTCGATGTGGTGTAGATCAAGGCGTTCGGTTTGAATCAAATTCACATGGTAAGTATTTCAGACTTAAATGAGAAAGAGAGATTTCGCTTTCTCAACAGCGCTATGTCGGCCATCGGCTTCAAGCTTGCGATAAATATTGCGAAGGTGGGTTTTCATGGTGTTCTGGGAAACATGCAGTGAAGAACCAATAGCACTGATCGGTTTACCTGTAGATAAATTCTTCAGAATTTCAATCTCTCGCTTGGTCAGGGCTTCTGACATTCCTGAGTTATTTTGATCCTGCTTCTTAAGGCGATCGGCCGCGGCACGTGCCAACTCTTCAAGATAAACAGTTGGGCGCGCCCCAGATGCCTTGATAATCAGATTAAGAACTGCAGGTTTTTGGCGTAAAAGTATTTCGCGAGCACCATATAAAGCTGCCAAATCCAAACACTTTTGCAGATGCCCCAAAGCTTCGGTTTCGCGATCAATTGCTGCGCCAACGTCATTGAGATATTTATCTAACAAATCACGCGGAGTTTTTGTAGGCAGTGTTTCAGAAAGAGCATCTGGAATCTTTTTGCCTTGAAGTTCCATAATCCTTGGTTTGTATCGAGAAACGAGGTTTCCTTCTGGCATGCGATCTAGTAAAGCAACAACGCGATCATAATCTTTTACAACATATCTCAAGAATGCTTCGTTGGCGTCAACTAATGAGCCCAACTGATTAATGCTTGATACCGATTGAATTAATTCGCGTTGCTCCTTAATTCCTTCAAAAGCCTCTTCAACTCTTCCTTCCAAAACATACTGCCGCAGTAAATAACCATCGGCAAGGATGTACCAAACTTTTTGTTTTGAAGCCAGAGCAATCGTGCGAACTAGATTAAATGCATCTAGCGCCTCATCTATCTTTGAAAACTCAAGCAGGCATCTTGCACGAATAAAGTGAAGGTCGGCTGACCCAGAAATACCTGTGTAATCATTAATCTCAGCAGTTTCAATTCCTGTGCAAGCAATTTCAAATGCCTCAAAATAATTACCTTCTGCAAAGCTTGCTGCAGCACTAATAGCATTGACGTAATACATTGGAAGAGGCGCATAATCTAGAGACAAGTAATGTTGTGCTTGGGCATAAATCTGTATACATTCTTCGTAATTTTCAAGAGCCAGGGCTTGATTGGAAAGAAGACGCAGCACATGTAACTTATCTATATTTTCAACATCGCGAACATTTTCTACCGGACTTAAGACGATTTCTGCTTCAATGTTTAATTTGCTTAGATTGCCATTGAATAAATTAATCGTGGCCGAAGAAACGCTTGCTGACTTTTGCAGAAAAACTTCAATTTCCGAATCTTTGATAATTGCCAATAACTCTAAAATAAGGGCTTGGGCTCTTTCGAACTCTAGATTTACAACATGAGCTGCGACTTGAAGACTTAACCGGCGAGGGTAACCGCTTGGGAATTTATCTCCGATGATTTTGCTCCATTGTAGAAGGAAATCACCTTTTCCAGTTGCTGCCATAGTGCGGATGTTGTTCTTGAGAATCCACTGAAGTAACTCATGATCTTCAGATTTAGACGCATGAAAAAGTGCGACTCCAATTTTTTTTCTTTCAAGAAATAAATCGGCTAATTTTTTATGCATTAATGATTGGGCACTCCGCGATTCAGAGAAACGATTTTGCAGTGATTCGCGAATGATGGAATTGAGGTGATACGTGCGGCCAGCATTTGATATTGATGAAATTAATAATCCACCCGTGCACATGCGTGCAAAAAATTCAGGCGCCGCCCGATTCCCTATGAGCAGGTCAGCAATTTCAGCATCAAATTCTTCAACAATACTTAATCTAGTTAATATGTCTAATTCTTCAGCGTTTAAAGATTTGATAATTTCTTCAGCTAAGTAGCTCAGTGGATCTGCTTTATTGGCAATTTCATCTTGGATAGATAGTTCAGTTACACCCTTTTGTAATTTGCGAACTAAGAGTTGAAGGGCTGCTGGCCAACCTTTTGCAGTATCTAGAGTTGCTTTGACATGCAAATTCGTAATATCTAGCCCTGCTAGTTTTGCGATAGCTGCAGTCTCTTGAGAACTGAAAAGTAAATCATCTGGAGTGACCAGATTCAGGTTGCCTAATTTTGCAAATCTTGAATAAGAAGCATCGGGTGCTTTACGGGAAATAAGAACTATGTGAACATTTTCAGGAACACTTTCTACAAAAACTCGCCTAATATCAGAAGATTGGGCGTCTAATTCTTCTGCAGAGTCGAGCACCCAAATGAAATTTTCTTTTTGTTCATATATTTCATTTGCCGTTTTTCGAACAATGTCTCCTATATCAAAATCGCTCAGAGAATTTGCCCAGGGCGCAAAGCCTGGAACAGCATTTCGCACAGATTGGATCATGTGTTGCGATAGTTGAATTAAGGAATCTTTGCTGCTCATCTGAGTCCAAATAACTTTAGACGTGCATTGCTTTGCCCACTCTGCGACAAGCGTTGTTTTTCCATAACCTGCAGGTGCAATAACGAGTGTTGCTCCAGGTCTTTTTTCTGATAACAAATTAAACAAATGTTTTCGAGTAATTAAATTATTTGGAAGAGATGGAGCCAATGTTCGCGAGAGCATCACGCCATCAATCACCGAGGGTGATGGCTTCTTGTCACGATTGGGCATGCCTAAGGGTGATACGAATTCGGGAAAATTCCAAGATAGCCCTCACCCATGAGGGGTGATTGGGGGACGCGATATTGCTTAAATACGTGCGCTTAAGCGCAAAACCGTATTTCTCTCATGCGCCTCACCCATCGCCCAATCTGCTGGAATTTTGGCACCGAGTGAATCACGCTTCTGCCAGACATTTGCACTGATAACTCGAGAAAGGGCTGCCATTTCAAGAGTGGCTTTGGCTGTGCCATACGTTGCAGCGGCTGCGTGATCAATAACAGTGAGAGCAAAAAATATTTCACCAGAATCACTTTGGACAATTTCAATCGTGCGACTCTGCTGTGGCCAATCTGCGTGTGAAGCTGTTTCTATCTGCCAGAAACCACGCTCTTCTATTTCAGGACCAATCCACTCAACATGGTGGCGATGAACGTGACCGGCAAGCCAAGCAATGACCTGCGGATACTTAAGAAGCATTTCTGTAATTTCATCAACACATACTCTGCGCCCAGTGGGTGCATAATCGTTAAACATCTTGCTCAAAGGGTGGTGTGAGGCCAATACAACGAGGCGATCACTCATTTTGATTTCATTTTCTAACCATTCAAATTGAGTCACATCAAGAGAACCCTGCCAGCCACCAAATTCGTTGACACTATCAATCGTAATTAACTTTATTTTTCCTACATTTGTTGAGTAATACATGTGCTTTTTCTGCACATGCTCTTCTGTAAATCCATGTCCCTTTGGCGCTCCTGGAGAACTTAAATGCTTCGCAGCATATTCACCGCGTTCAACTGCCTTACGTTTCACATCAGGTGTCACCAGAATGAAAGGTGCATCTTCAGCTCGTGGCAGAGATGCTGGGCCAATTTCATCAAAGGCTCCGAGCGTTTGTTCGAGGGTAAGCGATGACGGTAGGCCAATGAATCTTTTATTGCCAATGATTGACTCTTGGCTATTTTCATCCGGGGTAACAGTTCCTTGCAAGAGTGCATCATGATTTCCATGAACTGCATACCAAGGAAATTTCAAACCTGTGGATTTAATTGGTTTGCGACATGAATCGAGCAAACCCGGGACAACTGGAAAGCCATATTTTGCACGCGCATCATCATCTTGCATACCTGCAGGAGTACCGTGCGGATGCCAGTATTTAACGTCATAGTGTTCTGCGCCATCATCCATCACGCCTTCATACTTGTTGGAATCACCAGAATCTGGCGTGATTTCTACGCCATCTAGTAGAGCGATATACCAATCAACTTCGTTTAGTTGTGCGTTATCGGTTGTATCGCCAGTAATAATCGCAGCATCGATTGGATGTCCCGATAGTGGTCCAGTTGTGACTTTATTGAGCGCCTGAACCATTGATTCGACGACATGGGGTGAAAGCATTGCTTGTGGCCGATAGCAGCCAATTGTTCCAACGACGTCACGGATTGGGCTATCTGGATCAGCCCAACGATCTAGAAACTCTGGGCGCAGCGGTGATTGTGCATCGCACACATGAAGATCAGATAAGTGGTGCATTACAAGTAATGGTTGTGATTGTTTAGGAAATTCTGCGCCGACGTGTGCTTGCTCACTTACTTGCTCGAGTTCTGACCAACCTTTTTCGTTGGGAGATTTTCGAATGAACGTCATTACATAATTCTAATACACTTCGCAGATGAATAAGAGAGCCGATACATCCGTTTCGTTACATCCACTTATCGCAGAGCGATGGAGTCCACGAGCATTTGATGAGAGCGCCACGATTTCCTCCGATGATCTACGTGCAATCTTTGAAGCTGCACGCTGGGCACCAAGTGCATTTAACGCACAACCATGGAAGTTTATTCACGGTGTGCGAGGAGATGAGAAATTTACCCAAATTTCATCTCTTCTTATAGATTTTAATAAGCAATGGGCACCTAAAGCATCCGCTCTCATTCTTGTAAACGCACTTACTTTTCGTGAAGATGGCAAAGAAAATCCGACTGCGTTATACGACACCGGCTTAGCAGTTTCACTTTTAACCCTTGAGGCAAATCATCGCGGCTTTGATGTTCACCAAATGAGTGGTTTTGATAGTCAGGCAGCAAAGGCGACATTCTCACTTGAAGCAGGTGTTGAACCAGTTGCATGCATAGCTGTTGGCAAAAAGACATCTCCTGATTCCTTACCTGATGAAATTAAGGCTCGTGAGGTAGCACCGAGATCTCGTAAATCTCTTGATGAAATAGTTAACATCACTTGGTAGCCTTACGTTCATGAGCGAATATCAAGTAATGCGATGGAGAGAAATCCCTTCAATGGTGATGGCTCGAGATGGTGCGGACACAATCAAAGTGATGTTGCCCGCACGCTTTCAAGAAGCAATTGATGAGGCTGCGATGCGCTTGGGCGAAATAGATGCAGATGCATACACCGCAGGTTGGAACAGAGATCCTTGGACGCAATCTGATGAAGTTCCTGCAGCGCTTGCCGCGCGAATTACCGCATCCCTTGAAGAAGAGTTTCCTGAGAGTAAATTACAAGCAATTCTTGATGCAATGAACCCAACAAACTAACAGGAGTAAAGATGTCTGCCATTTATGACGCACTTGCCAACGCTGTACTCGCATCAGATGGTGCAATGGGAACAATGTTGCAAGAGCGCGGTTTAACAGATGGCGGCGCCCCAGAATTGTGGAATGTTGAAAAGCCAGAAGAAATCGAAGCTGTGCTTGAAGCCTATGCAGCAGCTGGCGCAAAGTTCATAACCACAAATACTTTTGGTGCCACACATGGTCGACTTGAATTACACGGTCTTGCAGATCGCGTCATAGAACTGAATCAAGCAGGTGCAGCAATTGCGCGCAAAGTTGCCGATCGCCATCCTGGTTGTTTTGTCATGGGCGATATTGGTCCATCGGGTGATCTGATGGATCCCATGGGAACTCTTACACCTGAAAGCGCCAAAGAATTATTCTCAGAACAAATCAGAGGTTTAGTTGCAGGCGGCGTCGATGCAATTCTGATTGAAACGATGAGTGATCTCGCTGAAGTAGAAGCAGCCGTTGAAGCAGCAAAAGCAGTTGCACCAGGATTGCCAATTATTGCAACGATGTCATTTGATACAAACCTTCGAACAATGATGGGCGTTAAGCCTGCAATGGCAGTAACCCATCTTTCATCCATAGGTGTGCGCATCATTGGTGCAAACTGCGGTCGTGGCACAGATGAAATGCGTCAAATTGCACAACAGATGGTTGATGCACGCCCAGAAGGTATTTTCATCATTACCCAATCAAACTCTGGACTGCCAAAACTAGTTGGTGACACATTCATGTATGAAGGCACACCAGATGAAATGGCTATCTACGCCGCAGAAATGAAGGCGATGGGCGTCAATATTGTTGGATCATGCTGTGGATCAACGCCTGCACACACACAAGCAATCGCTGCTGCTATCGCTTAATTCTGCGTTGCAGCAATCTTTTGTGACCACTCTTTAAATTCAGTAGACAAGTAAGTCACGTCTTTAATCTGATTTATCTTTGAACGTTCGCCACTTTTTGCCGCAAATAAATCACTGATAGTGACTGTGTGATCGGGTTTGAAGATGACTTCAATTAAATCCCCTGCCTGTGCGCTTCCTTCTTGAATAATTCGAAGGTAAGTACCAGGTCTTCCTGCTTGGGTGAAATCCTTAATCAGAGTTGCACGTTTCCAAAATCCGGCAAAGACGCGACATGGAATGCGTGGTTGTGAAACTTCAAGAATTACTGAGCCAATTTTCCACTGTTCGCCAATAAGAGCGGCGTTCACATCGATACCTTCGGTTGTGAGATTCTCACCAAATCGACCTGCAGGAATCTCTTCGTTGATCTCTTTTTCCCACCACTGTGCATCTTCACGTGCATAGGCATATACGGCTTGCTCGTATCCCCCATGCACATTGGTATCAATGACTCGATCGCCAACAACGCCATTATCTTTAAACTCAATTGCTCCACTAACGCTTCGTTTATCTATTCCGGTGCGTCCTTCACTACCGGTCCACTCACCTTGGTGAAGGACGGAAGTAATGTTTATTGATATGACGCGCGCACTCATGAGCCAAGTTTATTCAAATCTTCACCAGTGACGCGAAAAACTGTCCATTCATCCATGGCAACTGCGCCTTGAGATTTATAAAACTCAATAGAAGGAGTATTCCAATCCAATACCCACCATTGGAATCGCCCGTATCCACGCTCAACACATATTTTCGCTAAGTGCTTTAGGAGTGCAAGACCATAACCTCGCCCACGATATTCAGGTTCGATGTATAGATCTTCGAGGTAAATTCCGTGAGTACCTTGCCATGTTGAATAATTTAAAAACCACAAAGCTGTTCCAATTATGCGATTATCAACTTCAACAACATGGGCGAATACATGCGGATTTGGATTAAAGAGTGCAGTAGTTAATTGTGATTCTGTGGCCACAACTTCATCGGGTGCTTTTTCATATAGTGCTAAATCCTTTATTAGACGCAAAATATCTGCGACGTCGCCTGGCTGTGCTTCTCGAATACTCATGGCTATCTCTGCAAGAACTTTCGGATTGCAAACCAGATCCGTTTTGGCCATTTTGTTGCAAGTGTGACAGGAGAAACTTGCATAACTTTTGTTTGTGCAGGCTCATCAGGTGTGGTCACATCACTTAAGGCCGGTGAACTCTCATCAAGTGAATCAGCAATGCGCTCAATATTGGAGACCAGCGAAATATTTCTTACAAACTCTTCTTGATCAATTCGATCAGTTTCGGCAATTAATTCTTCCGCCAGTGTCGCTGCCGCCAATCGTAAATCTTCGGCAATATTGAGTGCTCTCTGTCCTGCGCTATGTGTTTCGATTGATTCAGCCTTTGATGTAATGGCATAACTTGTTGCAGATAATGCGTTTCCTATTTGACGGTTAGCAAATTGTGTAACGCCTCCTGCAACGGCTGAATCAAAGAGCGTGCGAGCAATTGTTCGAACCTGCACCACTGTGTGCTCCATCGCAACTCCGCGCAGATAAAGTGCGTCAGCTTGGTCTGCTTCGGCAAGGGGTGACCAACGTGCATATTTCTTTGCTTCAAGTGATTGCGATCGAACATTTGGAATATCTTCAATCAAAACCCGAGCACGTGATAACCATTTACCCGCTTCGGCTTGTGAATATCCACTGGCAACTCCTTCTGCCATCACACCGAGTAACTCTGCAGATTTCTTACCCAGTCGTGAGATTTGCTCAATAGTTCGACCCGCTGGTGTGCTTGCAAGAGAAAAATAAGAAAAGACAATGGCAACGGCTGCGCCAATAAATGTTGAAAACAAGCGAGTTTCTGCTGTGCTGCTATTAATTCCCGGGCCAATGACAATCAGTGCTGTAACTGGAACGTTTATTGATGCAACTTCTCCTAAGTGCAATGCACGTGCGACGACTGAACAGAGCAATACAGTTGTTGCAACAGCGATGAAGCCAAAGTCAAAGTAATAAACAGTAAGCAGTGCTATTCCACCACCTATGGCAGTACCTAGGATTTGTCCCAGTCCTTCGCGGATGGACTTAAACATAGAAATCCGGACACTCAAGCTGCAGACAATTGCGGCGACTAATCCACCGCCATCAAAGGCTAGTTCTCCTACAAACCATGCCGAACCTGCTGCAAGGCTAACAACAACAATTTGTCTTACCCAGATTATGCGGTTGGTAAAGAGCGCGACGATACGAGAAAAAAAGCGCTTCATGTGGCAAGTCTATTGCGTCAGAATTTATTACGAGAGAAGCTCAGATAAGAGTTGCTCAACTCGTTTCTTAATGTCATCACGAATAACGCGCACAGATTCAATTCCTTGGCCCGCTGGGTCATCTAGTACCCAATCTTCATACCGTTTGCCTGGATAGAAGGGGCACGCATCTCCGCATCCCATAGTGATTACGGCATCAGATTCTTGTACCGCCTCTGGTGTTAAGACTTTAGGTACATTATTGGAAATATCAATTCCAACTTCTTGCATAGCTTGTACAGCGATTGGATTTATTGAATCTTTTGGAGCAGATCCGGCGGATAAAACTTCTACCCGGCCTGCGCCAAGTGAGTTCATAAAACCGGCTGCCATTTGTGAACGCCCCGCATTGTGGACACACACGAAGAGAACGGTTGGTTTAGGCGAAGACATCTTCTTCCTTCTTTTGTGCAGTCAATAGAGATGCGATTAAGACCCCTAGTACAGCACCGATGCATTGCGCCAAGATGAACAGCGGCACAGATTTCAGTGAAATCCCAGAAAAAGACTCACTTAATGTTCGCGCAAGAGTGATTGCTGGGTTTGCGAAAGATGTTGAGGATGTAAATATGTAAGCAGCACCTATCCAGGCAGGTACGACGACGGCAGCCATTGATCCACGCTTTTGATGCTGAAGAAGCAGAATAATCATAAGTAACCCGGCTGTCGCAACTACTTCTGCGAGAAAGAGATAGTTTCCACTTCGAGTGTATGTGGATTGCTCAATAGCCTTCTTGTTAAACATCAGGTTTGCGAGCACTGCTCCACTGGCTGTTCCTAGTACCTGCGCGAGAACATAGAAACCAGCTTCTTTTATTGAAATGCGCTTATAAAAGAGTTCGGCCGCTGTAACGAGCGGATTGAAATGCGCACCACTAATTGGTGAAAAAAGAGTGATAATTATGAACAACATAAACACTGTCGTAATTGTGTTTACAAAAAGTTGAATGGCAATATCTTGAGTCAAAATTGTGACCATAATGCCTGAGCCGACAACGCTGGCTGCCAGCAATAGTGAACCTAAAAACTCAGCAGATAACTTCTTTACCATTTATTTATCCTTCGCTAGCGGCCTTGAGTTGGACCAATGTTTTGGCAACTGCTCTCTGTGTAAAAGGATAAGCCTTGCGAAGAGATAACCATGCTTTAGCGATAAGTGGCGCGCGGGAAGCATCAAAGGATTCTGTTACTTGCGTACTTTGAGGCCCGATGTTCACTAATTCGTAACGCCAAATCCACCTACCAACATGGCGCCAAGCGATTAATGAATTTTCTTGATATTCAGTTACGGTGTTGAGAATTCGATAATTGACGCCCAAATGCATTTTCATTCCAAATTTTGATCCAAGGACTAATTTATGTGGACCGCTGATATTTTCTTGAATAGTGTTTGATCCATCGATTTCTTTGTGTCGCTGTGGATTTGAGAGGATTGCAAAAATCTTCTCTGCAGGAGCATTAATGACGATTCTCGCTGATTTAATCTGTCCGTTGCCAGTTTCTAGAATTTCAGAGCGTGTATTTTTGTCCATTTATTTTCTCAAAAATGTTGTTAGGTACCCCAAACTAAACAAGAAACCGACGGCAGCATAGGCAATTGTGAACCATCCGTATTCAGCAGGAATCAATAGTGTGAGCGCTCCCAAAGCTGCGGCAGAAATAACCATTACGCGAGCAGAAAAAACAACACTTGTTTCACTTCCAAAGCGAGCTACTGAGAGCATATTTCCGGTTAATGCAATCAATGTAATTGCGATCATTCGCATTGACCATTGCAGTGAATCAGTGCTTTCTAAATTAAGTAATTCTAAAAATGTTTTAGGATCTACAAGTAAAAACAATGCACTAAGCCCAAAAACTGTAGCGCCAAACTTTAGAATTGTTCGAAGGCGCTTAATTGCAAGGGCTGAAGTAAAAGACATGGGTAGAGCCTAAACCCAGGTAAATCTAGATTCCAGTACTTGGCTAGCGATATTTTGGGGCGATTATGGTTGGAGCACGCCTGTGGCTAATAAGACCAGAACTGCACTGCCAAAGGCCACTCGATAGATGATAAATGGTGCGAAGCTCTTAGTTGTTACAAATTTAAGCAACCATGCAATCACCAAGTAACCAACAGCAAATGCAATAACAGTTGCTACTAATGTTTCTGACAGTGAGTAAACAGCAACTTGGTTCTCTGAAAGAGCACTCTGTAGTTGGTAAAAACCACTGCCAAAGACAGCCGGTAGTGCCAAAAGGAATGAATAACGAAGTGCGGCTTCACGTGAATATCCAAGATAGCGCCCCATTGCAATGGTTGCACCTGAACGTGAAACACCTGGAATAAGAGCTAACGATTGAGCCAATCCGTAAAGAATTCCGTGCTTCACATTGAGTTCAGAAAGTTCTTTAGTTTTCCCACCAAATCGATCTGCGGCACCTAGTACTAGGCCGAAAACAACCATCATCGTTGCAATGATCCATAATGATCGCAATTCAGTTGTGATCAAATCTTGAGCGAGATAACCAATAACGACAATTGGAACCGATCCCACAATTATGAGCCAGCCCATTTTGGAATCTTGATTACGGGCGTTCTTATTGCTCAAACTTGCAAACCACGCAGAAATAATCCGGGCGATATCTTTTCTAAAGTAGATAAGCACAGCTAACTCTGTTCCTATCTGAGTAATTGCCGTAAACATTGCACCAGGATCAATAGCATTTGGAAAAACTTCGCCCGCAAGGCGCAAGTGCGCACTGGATGAAATAGGAATGAATTCGGTGAGGCCTTGGATGATGCCAAGAATTATTGCTTCAAGCACTGCATCCACCTCACCTCAAAAATATTTAGGTTTAAATAATAGCGATGGAGTTAGTTCCTGAAGGTGATTTTCTTACCGTGCATCACAACTTTTAATCTAGCAATTGCACTTTTGCCCATACCGTGAAGATTTGTAAGGTCCTCTAGTGAAATCTTGCGAAGGTCTGAGACTTTATAGAGCTTGGCATCAATGAGTGCCTTGCGCGCCGGCGCTGCCAAGCCAATAGCGCGCCATTCTTCATCTATTTCTTCGTAATTGCTCATGTGACTTCTCCAAGGACTACTGGGAATATTTCAATACTAGCCTTAATCATTTATAAAAGTAAGATTTGAGTATGAGCGCAAGCCAAGTTCTACAAGAGATTAAATCGCTCGCAAACACAGGTAGGGCATTTGATCTTCAACGCTTCTTTCAGACTGCCCCTGGTCAATATGGCGAAGGCGATATTTTTCTTGGTTTAGTTGTTCCAGAAGTGCGGATGATTGCCAAAAAATACAAAGATCTTTCACTTAAAGAGATTGAAATTCTCACAAGTTCTAAGTTCCACGAAGCACGACTTTGTGGCCTCATCATTTTGACTCTTCAGTACAAAACGCTCAAAGAGCGAAACGAAAAGAAGAAGATTTTTGATGCCTATATGAAATCGTTGCAAGCGGGTCATGTAAACAATTGGGATCTTGTAGATGTGACTGCACCCATCATTGGTGAGTACCTGATTGATTCAGATGATCCATACATTTTGCTCTATAAATTAGCTGGAAGCAGATCGCTCTGGCAACGCAGAGTTTCTATGGTTTTTACATTCGCCTTTATTCGTTCAGGTGACATCGAACCAACCTTTGTAATGGCAGAGAAATTACTCGGTGACAAACATGATTTGATCCACAAGGCAGTTGGCTGGGCTTTGCGAGAAGCTGGCAAGCTCAATGGGATTGCTCTTCGAAAATTCCTAACAGCGCATTCACACGAGATGCCACGAACAATGTTGCGTTACTCCATAGAGAAGTTTTCTGAGCGTGAACGAAAGAAGTGGTTGCTAGAAAGCAAAATGGTTAAGTAAATCCTGATGTAAAGTTCTGAACGTGGCGATAGTTAACTTTTATGCAGCGGCGCGAGCAGCCAGTGGAGTTTCAGAGTCACAAATTGACGGTTCCACACTCGGAGAAGTAATTGCATCCGCATCTGCCCAGCATCCACAACTTGTTGCGATATTGCCTGGGTGTTCATTTTTAGTAAATGGTGCAGCAGAATCAAATAACGATCTGAAAGTTGGCGCAGGCGATGTCATAGACATCTTGCCTAGATTTGCTGGTGGGGCTTAACCGCCGATTGCAGACATCGGACGAGATGGCTGAATAAAGCTTGGATCGTTAATTCCGTGGCCAGGTAATTTATCTTTCACTGTTACATGGAATTTAGAAATCAGTGCTTCAATCTTTTCTTCCTCACTTAAGTCAGAGCGAAGAATGCCACGCAAGTCTGTCTCTTTCATTGAGAATAAACATGAACGCAGTTGACCATCAGATGTCAGGCGAATGCGATCGCATGCTCCACAAAATGGGCGACTAACGCTTCCGATAATGCCAACAGTTGCTGGACCGCCATCGATTAAGAACTCCTCTGCAGGCGATGAACCACGGTAATCAACTGGTGAAAGTTTGTACTTGCTGCTGAGTTGTTCAAATATTTCATCGGCTGTTATGAGTTCGGCGCGATTCCAAATGCCGCCGGCATCTAATGGCATCTGTTCGATGAAGCGAAGATTTAAATCTTCGGCCAGCGCCCAATCTAATAAACTCGTGACTTCTCCATCGTTTATGCCGCGAAGTAACACTGCATTAATTTTTACCGGCAATAAGCCCGCATCTTTAGCCGCTTGTATCCCTGCAAAAACATCGTCTAGTCGATCTCGGTAAGTCATCTTCTTAAATACTTCGCGATCTAGAGTATCCAAGCTGATGTTAATGCGACGAAGTCCCGCATCAAATAATGGTGTGGCTAACTTTGCCAAGGCAAGTCCATTTGTTGTCATAGACAAAATTGGTGGGTTTTCAATGGCTGAAATACGAGAAACGATTTCAACAATATCTGGGCGTAAAAGTGGTTCTCCGCCAGTTAGGCGAATTTCATCGATACCTTGTGAAACGCCAACTTTGATAATTGAAATCAACTCATCAGTTGTTAGAAGTTCATCCGATGGCAACCAAGCAGCAAAATCATGTGGCATACAATATGTACAGCGAAGGTTGCATCGATCAGTTAAAGAAACTCGTAGGTCTCGGTGACCTCGCCCGTATGTGTCAACCAGCTGTGTCATGCGCTGTTCACCCATTCGTTAGTGCCATCAGCGAAAACTTGATACTTCCATATTGGAAGTTCTTCTTTTACGGTGGAAACAATCTCTTCACACGCTGCAAATGCCGGACCACGATGTACTGCAGTTACAACAACAGCGAATGCAGTCTCGCCCATCGCAATTTCGCCATATCTATGTGCAACGGCTACCGCTATAACATCATGTTTGGCCGCAATTCGATATGTTATCTCTTCGATAACACCCTGAGCACTTGGATGCACCTCATAAGTCAAAGATTTAACGCTCTTATCAGCATCGTTATCTCTCACATCGCCAGAAAAGCTTGCTACTGCTCCTGCTTGATTTGTTTTGAGAGATTCCGCTAAAGAATCTACTGAAATTTTCTCTTTAGTTACTAGGGCTGTGATCATGTCCGGCCAATTGATCGTGGATGTGAGATGCAAGTCTTTCAATAATAACTAAGCCATCTTTTGCGGCCCCTGGCGATCCAGGTAAATTAATAATTAAGGTCTTATTTGTTACACCTGCGGCGCCGCGAGATAAATCTGTTGTTGGCACTTTGTCCCGCGAATATGCACGCAGTGCTTCCAGAATTCCTGGCATCTTTTTTTCGATCAGCGGCTCAGTTGCTTCCGGTGTCACATCTAGCGGTGAAATCCCAGTGCCACCAGTAGTAACAACTAAATCAAGACCATCTTTGATTGCGGACTTAATTGCTGATGCAATTTTTTCGATGTCATCTGGTAGTACTTCAACGGCATCGATTTGATAACCCAGAGCCTTCAAACCTTGAAGCAGAATCTGACCTGAAGTATCTTCATACACGCCATTAAATGCTCGATTACTCGCCGTGATTACTGCAGCACGTTTCATGTGCGCTTCCAGTGGCCGTTTCTTCCGCCATCTTTTTCATCGACTTGAATATGTTCAATCGTGGCCCCTGGGTCCAACGCCTTTGTCATATCGATAATTGTGAGTGCGGCAATTGAGACTGCAGTGAGTGCTTCCATCTCCACGCCAGTGCGATCAGATATTTTCACAGTTGAATAGATTTTTACTCCATCATCGGCAATTTCTAAATCCACATTCACACTCGAAATAGAAATTGGATGACATAAAGGTATAAGTTCTGCCGTTTTCTTAGCTCCCATAATTCCCGCTATTCGGGCTGTGGCCAAAACATCACCTTTCGGCGCTTTGCCTTCTGCAATCAAGGACAACACAGATTTACTTAACAAAACTTTTCCAGATGCGCTGGCACTGCGTTGGGTAATATCGCGATCTGATACATCAACCATGTGGGCATTGCCCTCATCATTGATATGGCTTAGCTTCTCGCTCATCCGTGAATCTTAATCGGATTCAGCGCTGCGAAAGAAGTGAGATAAAAGCAATGCCTGAAATCAAGCGCAAAGAAAATAGAAAGAGCCCTGATTTCTCAGGGCTCCTTCATGCATATCTGGTGCAACTCTTTTGACCACTACCAATAGGTCGAGTCGAATCAGTTAAGACTGTGGTGGAGACGACGGGGTTTGAACCCGCTCCGATTGTTTGGTAAACGAACAGGCTGCCAATTACAACACGCCCCCATCACGCGAGCGAAGTTACGCAATTACGAAGTGGTGAAATTTTGAATTGGATGAACCTGTGCATGAAGTGGTTCTGTGGGCAGCAAAAAGGACTTGGTTTTACCCAAGTCCTAATTACTACCAAACAACCGTGGTGGAATTATTGCACAAAACAAACTCTGCTGCATAAAAGCAAGAGGGACTTGGCTATTAACCAAGTCCCGATTACTACCAAACTATTGTTGGATAAGTATGGCACAAAACTAAAGTTACTCGCAGTAACAATTGCTGAAAAGAAGTATCGTTCTGTAATCCGCAATTACACAGTGTGCCTGAGATCCTCGATCAGATCAAAGTAAACGAGCACAATCTCAGTTTCATTCTTAATTGGCAATCCGAGCTTCGACCAAAACGCAAAGTGACTTTCTCTAAAGTCATCACCGTTTAGGTCACCTTCTGCCTCTGCAAGAGCAAATTCATCTGGCACTTCTGCAAACTTTTTGACTTCGACTCGAGTAACTTGAATCGTTGCAATATGTTGATTCAAATTATCGATTACTGCTAATTTTTCTCCAACGGTTTCGATCGGCTCATTCTCTGCGACGTAATCCCATTCGAGAGTACCCGCTGTTGCCCGCTTATTTCCATCAAGGATGAGTGAAATTAGTTTGTCACGGGATTGACCAGGGTTGCCAAATTCAACAGTGCGCAATCCATTAACAATTGGAAATGTCATACCAGCAAGTTTACTGGGATGAAAAAGAAGAGTCGCCCTATTAGCCGCACTAAGAAAATATCTTGAATTTTTTGCCTTCATTTTTTGATGTATAGATTTCTGAGCCCACAGTCACCAGCATCATCTGATCACTAACGCTAAGAATCCCTGGAGCACCTTTAAATGTACTCTGCTTTGTCCACGTTTTGCCAGAATTTGTTGACTTGTAAAGCGAGGTGCCACTTAACGCATAGAGACCCGATTTGCGCCATTCGATCTGAGTAATTTTTAGCTTATTCTTAATTTTACTTGCTGATTTGAAGGCATTGTCAGTGAGAAGCAATTCAGAATTCTTAATTGCAATAGCCATTGCTGGCATCTCGGGTGAAACAGCAATATCTGTAAAAGTGTTTGTTCCTAGAGAGCTCCAAGTCTTTCCGGAATCTGGTGAATACATCAAATTTCCGCTCTGTGAATCTGCACCGTATAAATCACTTCCGGCACCTTCTAAAAAGTGGAAATCAACTTTTCCAACTAAAGAGATAGCTTTCCACGTTAATCCGCCATCAAGGGATTTCATCACTCCTATTGGGTTTGGCATCTTGGAACCTACTGCAGGGTGTCCGCTTGCCAGCAATGCCTTACCTAAAGTTGTAAACCCCATCACATCAATCTTTTCTTTTCCAACTAACTTCATATCATTCCTGCTAACTAGCTCATAAAGGCCCTCATGAGTTAAGACATGCACTTTGTTTTCCACGACTTTCACATGATGTATATGTGAGACGGAATCAAGAGTTTCTGCACTTGCGCTATTGCCAACCGCCATCAAAGCAACGATCGCGAAGATGGAGAAACTGAGCTTCAAGCCCTTAGCCTCTAACTTTTTCATATCTTTCTCGATTCTCTGTAGTAATTAATTTCTTTCACACTCTGCCCGCATACGGCATCATTCCGGAGACGCTGTAAATATTTGAATACCTCAGACCTGTTGCAGTTGATCTTGCTTCCCACATCATTCCGCCACCTGCGTAAATGCTCATGTGGTGGATGGTGCTTTGAGTTCCCTTGTATGAATAGAAAATTAAGTCTCCTGGCTGCATTTCAGCAATAGGAATCTGCTTGGTATAGGTATAAAACAATCCTGAGTTAAGGCGATCCCAAATAGGCCAACCAAGACCGGCATATTTGTATGCGGCATAGACAAGTCCCGAGCAATCAAAGGAGTTAGGTCCTTCGCTACCCCATACATACGGCTTTTTCGCTAGAACTTGCCGCTTAGCAAATTCAACCGCTTTTAATCGCTGTTCTTCGGTTGTTCGTGACTTCGTAGCACCAGTAGGCCCACCAGTTTTCCAAACTTTAGATTGATTCTTAACTTTACCGGCTTCATTAGATCGAGTTTCTTCCAAGATTGCTAGTTGGCGTTTTTGCTCGAGAGTTATACGAACTCTCTTGGCTGATGCAAGGTCTCGTTGCAATTGATCCTGAACTGCTTGAAGTTTATTAACTTCTTTTTGTTGTTCAGCCTGTGCATCATCGGCTTCTTTCTTTGCTGATGCCACACGTTCGGTAACTTCTAACTGCTTTTGCTTGGCTACTTCAGCAACTGCCTTAGCTCGCTGAGCAATATCTTCAGCGGCCTTAAATCTCTTCAGTGAGGTTCTATTGCCAACACCTAAATTTTCTAAAGTTGATAATTTGTCCATTATTTCTTGAGGGCCACTAGAACTCAAAATAGATTCAAGATCTGAAAGGCCACCACCATTTACATAAGCATGGATGGCCAACTTTCCAATTTCACGATGGGTCGCAGAAACTTCGGCTGCTGCTACTAAATAGGATTCATTTGCAGAATTTAATTCACGAGTGGCCACTAATAAATCTGCCTTTGCGACCGTATATTTTTTCTGTGCTTGATCCGCGATAGCACTCAACTGCTTTAGGTTTCCCTTTGCGCGTGCTAGTTTTTTTAATGCTTCATCTGCGATTTTTTTCTTTGCTAATTCAGCTTTTTTCGCAGCTTCAATTTGTGCAAGTGTGGGTTTATGGGATGTTGCATGGCTTGCACTCATTGGGGTCGAGAATGCAAGAACAAAAATCATTGCGGCAACAAGAAAGTTTTTATGGATTAACTTCATAGCCTTCTGGCTCCAACAAATGGCTTTCTTCCAAACATTTTCGTTAACGGCACTACTTCGACTTTTTTGCCTGGTCTTGGAGCTTGAACCATTTTTCCGCCGCCCATATATATCGAGACATGGCTAATTGGTTTACCAAAGAAGAGTAAATCCCCCGGCTTTACATTCGAGTAAGCGACTGACTTTCCGTATTTAACTTGCACTCGTGAAGAGTGAGGCAGAGAAATGCCTGCCTTTTGGAATGCTCGCATAGTTAATCCCGAACAATCCCATCTTGTTGGACCAGCAGCTGCCCATACATAAATATCACCAATTTGTTGTAGTGCGAACTTGAGTGCAATGGATCCGCGGGTGTTGTCACCCTTATAAGAAGCGGCATATCCTTTTGAATCATTTAGTATCTTATTTTCTCGAGCGGCTTCTTCTCGAAGAAGACGTTCTCTATCCGCCTTCGCAAGTGATTTAAGAAGTTTTTCGGCCTTAAGCAATGCACTCTTTGCTTCCAGAACTTGGCGATTAAGTCGTTTCTCCTCAGCAATTAGCAGCGAAGTACGATCTGCAATTACCAACTGTGTGGCTTGGACTTTTTGTTTTGTTGTTTCAAATTCCCGCAACTGCTTTGAATATCCTTTGCTTAAGCTATCTAATACCGAGGCATCGGAAAGGTACTTCGTTGGGTCAGATGAAAATAGTAATTCAAATGTTCCACCAAAACCACTTCCTTGAAATTCAGAAATTGCAATTTTTGCTAAAACTTTGCTTACAATCCGTAATTCTTCTTGAATTACCACCTCACGTTGTTGCAGTGCCCCCGTCTCCTTCTGAAGTGATTTAATTCTTATCTTCGCTTCGTTTGCTGCTTCATATTTTTCGGCAGCCAAAGTTCTTAGTCGGTCAATATCACGCTGCACAGATGCCACCGTTGGTGCAGCCTGAGCTTGAACAGACTGCACCATGAAAGCGAGAACAAGCAGTGAGGCGATGACTCTCTTCATATTATTGACCTTGGACCTTATTTACTCTTAGTAAGTAATTTCTTCATGAGTGTAATTTCAGCAGATTGTCCTGTTCGGATATCGGTTGCAATCTTCTTGGCTTCACTATTTTTTGTGCGATCAAGCATAGAGACCATATCTAAAGCACCTTCATGATGAGCAATCATCGCTTTAAGGAAAGCAGTATCGAATTTGGTGCCTTTAAGTTTCTTAAGAGCAATCAGGTCGCTTTTAGAGAGCATGCCGCCCATACCCATGTCGTGTCCCATTGTCATTGATGACTTAGTAGCTGTCAGCCAATACTTCAACTGACTAATCTCTTTTCCTTGCGCAGCAATAATTTCCTTAGCAAGCTTCTTTACTTCTGGGCTGGCGCCATTTTTGAGGGCCATGTTGGACATATCTATGGCTTGTTGGTGATGGGGAATCATGCCTTGAGCGAACATGATTTCATTCATGCCTAGATTTTTTAGAGAATTGGCATGTGAACTAGCCGATGCGGAATGACTGAAGAAGGGAAGGGAAATAACGGCGAGCAATAAAACAGTTTTCTTTAACATTTTTAGTCCTTTTCTCGATTTGATAAAACAGTTCTTTAAATCGAAGAAGGATTAGATGCGGATGACTCCCAATTGAGGGCGAGAAAGAGCAAGATGGAAAACTTGGGGTCGATAAATAGCCGCTAAGACACGAACTGAGTTCACAAAACTATTCAAACGAGACTTTGGGGCTCTTAAATTAAATAATTTTCTACCAAATAGAAGCACAACGAAGAAAAGTGCCGCACATCCGCTATCTATAAATCGCTCCGTATTAGAAGCAACGTTCAGAGTTTTTGTCACTGTCGTCAGGGCAGAATCATGATCCACATGGTTGTGCTGCATCGTTGCCTGATTGCTGGAGATGGATTGGCATTGATGAGCAATCACCATTCCAGTTGAAAATACTGCCAAGAAAATGGCAAAGAGTAAGGCTATTCGCTTACTGCTTTTAGCCACCATGCGCATGGAAAAACTTTACCAGTTGCCACTTTTTAGGCGACTATTTGAGAAAGACTCTCACATGAATTGTGATTTAAAGTACAGAATTACCCTCAGTCGATGCCCATAAAGCTGCAGAGAAGATAGGTTGAAGAAGAGTCGCCCTATAAGCCGGATCCTGTGGTTCTTGCGAACCGATCACCATCCATCTAGTTACGTAATCACTTACGTAATCAAGCAACCTACCCGTTGACTCGTGCGAGCAGCACTCGAACGCCAACTGCGTGGTCTTGCTTCAGGCGGGGTTTACATAGCTAACTGCATTACTGCAATTACTGGTGGTCTCTTACACCACCGTTTCATCCTTACCAATATTTCTATTGGCGGTTTACTTTCTGTTGCACTGTTCCCGCGGATTGCTCCGGGTGGGTGTTACCCACCGCCTTGCTCTGTGAAGTCCGGACTTTCCTCGGTGTCTTGCGACAACGCGGTGATCCGGGCGACTCTTCAGTAGTTAAGGATACGACAGAGATTAGTGATTAGTAAACGTGATTTATTTACGCGTGAATTAACTTAAATGTGCGTCGTTGCTGACCATGCGCAAGCAACGCAATCCATCACTAGGCCAAATAGTCATAGATGTAATCGATGCTGGAGTGATGTCTATGTGGAATACACCTTCGATAGGTGCCCCAACTGTTATGCGAATTGCGTGGCGAATAACCATGTTGTGAGTTACAACCACAACTTTTTTACCTGGGTATGTGTCAACTAAGTGACTTAAACCCGCTTCAACACGAGCTGCAATAGAGTTATGTGATTCACCATCTTTAGGTGCCACGGCTGTGGATGAAAGCCATGCTTCATATTCTTCGCCGAATTTTTCGCGAACTTCTTGATTAGTTAAGCCATCCCAGTGGCCAAAGGAAAGTTCTGTCCATATCTCATCATCAATTACTTGTAGATGTGTTGATTGCGCGATTGCTTGCGCAGTTTGTTGCGCTCGCTTGAGTGGGGATGCGATTAATACATCTGGCTTTATTTCTTCAATAACTTCTGCAACTGCTGCGGCTTGTGCAAGTCCGGCATCAGATAACCCTGGGTCGTTCTTGCCAGCGCCAGAGAAGCGACGCTCTGGTGTCATTGGTGTATCACCGTGGCGAATTAAGTAAATAGTTGTTGGTACTTCATCAGAGCGCAGCCGATCTGTGAGGTAATTAATTTGAACAGGTGCGTGAGTATCTGATCCGCCGCTTTCATTATCTAGTGCCTTATTAGCCAAGCGATCGGCGTGTGAATTAAGGTCGCGCGGAATCCATGAGTACTTAACTAGCGATGGCGTGTGGGCTGCGCGCGCTTGCGCCGCTAATTCGCGCATATTTGAATGTTTGATCTGCCAACGTCCGCTCATCTGTTCGACAACTAATTTGCTATCCATTTGCACTTCAACAGTTGCATCAGGATCAAGTGAGTGAATGTGAATGAGGCCAGCGATTAATCCTTGGTATTCGGCAACGTTATTGGTTGCAACGCCGATGTAGTCATAGAGCTCGGCAACAATTTTGCCGCCTTCACTGACAACTGCGCCATAACCTGCGGGACCGGGATTGCCACGGGATCCGCCATCTGCGGTTAATGTAAATGCTCTCGCCATTTCTTAAACTCCACGCACCAATATGCAGCGGCATTCTTCGCAACGAACAACTTCATCTTCACTTAAATCTAACATTCGCTTAAGTTCGACTGCGTTTATTGAAAGATTGCACCCGCCGCATTGGCCACCCTTGAGCGCTGCAGCACCTGATCCCCCGCCGCCACGTATTTTTTCGTATAACTCAAGTAGCGCTGTGTCTACAGATTTAGCAGTTTCGCTTCGCTCGTGTGCAATTTTCTCTAGGTCAGAGTTAATAACTGTGACCGCATTCTCTTTCTTAATCTCAAGGTCTGCGATTTGTGCTGCAAGTTCGGACTCTTCTTTTTCAAGTGTGGAAATGCGCTCTTTGAGAGATTCCATACGCATCATGATTTCGAGTTCTACTTCTTCGAGTTCGGCCCGGCGCTTATTAAGCGTTGCTACTTCGTGAGTTAAACCCTCTAAATCTTTAGGGGAACCGGTGCCAGAGTTAAGACGAGCTTCATCGCGGGTAATGCGAGAGACAACTTGTTCAACATCGCCTTCTGCACGGGATAGTTCGCGCTGCACATCACTTGCTTCTGTTTGGGCGCCAATGCGTAAATCGCGTGCATTATTTGCACGAATAGTAAGTGTATTTATCTCAGCAATTTCAGGAAGATTTGCTGCTTTATTTTTTAGAGTTGCAGTGGTGAAATCAAAATTTTGAATATCTAGAATGTGGCGCTGATCGCTGGGGCTGGCTTTCATAACGCCTCCCTGGCTTGGTAAGTGCAATATGTGTAATTGTTTTTCTTTCCCTGGTGGGCGCTGAGGGTTTCGAACCCCCGACATTCTCGGTGTAAACGAGACGCTCTACCACTGAGCTAAGCACCCTTAAGTTCCACCGTTAAGTGGAAGCCTAAGTCTAACCTATTAAAGAGATGCGATTGCACCCTTGTAATCAGCGACGTTACGCGCATCGCCTAGACCATTTACGACCTGCCAACGCAGGATTCCTTCTTTATCAATTACGAATGTGCCGCGAACTGAGCAACCGCGCGCTTCATCAAAAACACCGTATGCCTTTGCTGCGGCGCCGTGTGGCCAGAAGTCTGCAAGCACTGGGAATTTATAACCTTCTGCTTCTGCGAATGCACGTTGTGCATACATTGGATCGCAAGAAACTGCTAGCAATTGCACGTCATCATTTTGAAATGCTGCAAGGTCATCACGCAGTGCACAGAGCTCGCCTGTGCAAATTCCTGAGAATGCGAATGGATAGAAAAGAACTACTACGTTTTTCTTTCCCTTAAAAGATGAGAGTGAAACGTTTGTTCCGTGTTGATCCATCAAATTAAACTCTGGTGCCGCTTGGCCAATTGTTAGTGTCATGTGCGCAAACTTATCGCTTGCCGGCCTTACGTGCCACTAGACGTGTGGCGGTCCAATCTTTTGAAATAGGGATCGTCGATGTTTGGCTTAAGCCAGCAGTCGGCGCCGCATCTTGGATCTCACTTGGTTCAACGTGATAGGGGCGACCAAGTTTTGGTGTTAGTACCCAAATTGGTCCAGCTTCAGAGAGGTAGGTAAGTGCGTCAACTAATTCATCGACAAGATCGCCATCACCATCTCGCCACCACAAAATAACTGCATCAACTACTTCGTGATTATCGCTTCCTAAAAATTCAGTACCGGTGATTGCTTTTATAGATGCACGGAGTTCGTCATCACACTCATCGTCATAGCCAACCTCAAGTACAAGGTCGCCTTGGGCTACTCCCAGTCTGCTTGGCACGGGCTAAGTCCACACAATGATTGGCGCGAGCGCAAGTGTTTTCCTGCTATTCATTGCTTCAATTTCCACTAACTGCCCAGTACGTGGAGAATACGTCTATGAGCGAAACATTTGAGGCGCCAGATCAGATCATCGAACAGCTAGTCGATGTGGACCCAAGTGAAACCGCTGAATGGCAAGCATCCTTTGATCAAGCCCTCAAACATGCAGGACCGGTACGCGCTCGTTACTTAATGCTCAATTTATTAAAGCATGCACGCGAAAATGGCGTTCCACTCTCCGCACTTCGCACAACTGATTACATCAACTCTATTTCTCCATCACACGAACCAGAGTTTCCTGGAGATGAAGCACTCGAAAAACGCATTCGTCAATTTAATCGTTGGAACGCAGCGATGCTTGTGCATCGCGCACAACGTCCAGGCGTTGGTGTGGGCGGACATATTTCAACATACGCATCTTCTGCGTCTTTATATGAAGTTGGCTTTAACCACTTCTTCCGTGGTCAAGATCATCCAGGTGGCGGAGATCAAATCTTCTTCCAGGGACACGCATCTCCCGGAATGTATGCACGTGCATTTCTTGAAGGACGCTTTAGCGAAGATCAGTTAGATGGATTCCGCCAAGAACTTTCACATCCTGCTGGTGGATTATCTTCATACCCACATCCACGTCTGATGCCAGATTTTTGGCAGTTCCCAACAGTGTCAATGGGTATTGGTCCAATCAATGCAATTTATCAAGCACGCTTTAATCGTTACTTACATAACCGCGGAATTAAAGACACATCAGATCAACGCGTCTGGGCATTTCTAGGCGATGGCGAAGTTGATGAAGTAGATACTCTGGGCGCAATTGGACTGGCAACACGTGAGAAGTTAGATAACCTCACATTCGTTGTTAACTGTAACTTGCAACGCCTTGATGGTCCTGTGCGCGGTAATGGCAAAATCATTCAAGAACTCGAATCAGTATTTGGTGGCGCTGGCTGGAATGTTATAAAAGTTATTTGGGGACGCGGTTGGGACCCACTTCTTGCCCAAGATCGTGAAGGCGCTCTTGTTAACATCATGAACACAACTCTTGATGGTGATTACCAAACATTTAAGGCAGAAAATGGTGCCTTCATTCGCGAGCACTTCTTTGGTCGCGATCCTCGCACAGCTGCAATGGTTTCTAGTTGGAGCGATGATCAAATTTGGGGACTACAACGTGGTGGACATGATTACCGCAAGTTATTTGCCGCCTATACAGCAGCAGTTCAAGACAATGGTCGCCCAACTGTAATTCTGGCTAAAACAATTAAGGGTTGGACACTTGGTTCACACTTCGAAGGTCGTAACTCAACGCATCAGATGAAGAAGATGACTAAGGAAGATATTTTGCAATTCCGCGATCGTCTGCAGATTCCACTGACAGATGACAAGTTAGATGCGTACTTACCTTCTTATTACCGTCCGCCTGCAGATTCACCAGAGGCAAAATACTTAGCAGAGCGTCGCCAAGCACTCGGTGGATCTATTCCACGTCGCCGCAGCGTTTCAAAGCCATTGGCACAACCAGATGACTCTGCATATGAATCCGTAAAGCGCGGCTCTGGTCATCAGGAAATTGCAACAACAATGGCATTTGTTCGCATGCTCAAAGATCTAATCAAAGATCCAGGTCTTGGCTCTCGCCTTGTTCCAATTATTCCTGATGAAGCGCGCACATTTGGTTTGGATTCACTCTTCCCAACACTCAAGATTTATTCACCAAATGGTCAGAAGTACATGTCAGTTGACCGCGAACTCATGCTTTCCTATAAAGAATCAACTGAGGGAGTAATTCTTCACGAAGGTATTAATGAAGCAGGCTCTGTTGCATCCTTTACAGCAGTAGGTTCTTCATATTCCACACACGATGAACCAATGATTCCTATTTATATCTTCTACTCAATGTTTGGTTTCCAGCGCACAGGAGATGCGTTCTGGGCAGCAGCTGATCAACTTGTCCGTGGATTTGTAGTGGGCGCAACGGCAGGACGTACAACGCTTAATGGAGAAGGCCTGCAACACGAAGATGGTCACTCGCATTTATTGGCTGCGACTAACCCAGCAGTAGTTGCATACGATCCAGCATTTGCCTTTGAACTTGGCCATATTGTTAAAGATGGTTTGCGCCGTATGTATGGACCTAACTCTGAAAATATCTTCTACTACCTCACTGTTTATAACGAGCCTTATGTGCAACCTGCAGAGCCAGAAAATCTCGATGTTGATGGACTCTTGCGCGGTGTTTATCTATACGCACCAGCAACCATCAAGAGCAAGAAAAACGTTCAGTTGCTCGCATCAGGTGTGGGAGTTAATTGGGCGCTGAAAGCACAGAAGTTATTGGCAGAAGATTTCGATGTCGCAGCCTCTGTCTGGTCTGTTACTTCATGGAATGAGCTACGCAGAGATGGTCTTGCAGTTGATCGTCACAACTTACTTAATCCACAAGATCAGCGAACTGCTTACATCACAAGCAAACTAGATGGTGCAAAGGGACCAGTCATTGCGGTCTCAGACTTTATGCGCGCTGTGCAGGATCAAATTGCTCCATGGGTTACCCAACCCTTTGCAGCACTTGGTACTGATGGCTTTGGTTTATCAGATACTCGTGGTGCGCTTCGTCGTCACTTCAAAGTCGATGCAGAATCAATCGTTATCTCAGCGCTTCAGCAACTAGCAGCCCAAGGTGATATCAAAGCTAAGCTCATTGAAGAGGCGATCGATAAGTATCAGATCAATGATGTCCGCGCGGCGGATGCTGGCAACACTGAAGGTTCTGGCTGATTCCTAAAATAGCGCGTTAGCTAAATCGCTGCGCGCTTTAATTAATCGTGGATCACTTGGATCTACTAATGCAAAGAGTGCAAGAAGATGATCTTTTGCCTTCTTTTTTTCATCAGCCGAACAATTTCTTACACAGTGCAATAAGCGATCAAAGGCCGGCTGAACATCTGCGCTCATCACTTCGATATCCGCGCACGCCATGGCAGCAAGCACATTAAGTGGATCAGCCTGCGCCGCAGCTTTTGTTGTTTCCAGATTTAATCCATCTGTTCGGATAAATATCTCTGTTTGAGCCAAACCTAATTTTGCGAATGCATCATTTGGCTTTCGAGCAAGTAATTTCTTATACGCAGCCTCTGCGGATTTAAAATCTCCGGTTTCAAGTGCCTTCAGTGCTTCTTCCTCTTCAGGTTCGATTACTTCAGCAGGTGGAGCACCGACTCCTTGCTGGGCAGATAATTCCAAGACCTTGTTAATAACAAGTGCGATTTGTTCTTTTGCATAGGGTTGTTCAAAGAGTGGAACTAATTGTCCTGCAACAAAAGCCACGGCATAGGGAACTTTTTTTGTTTGAAGCGCCGATGCCACCTCAGGTTGCTCATCGATATTTACATTGCCAAGTCGCCATGCGCCATTGCTCTCTGATTCGAGTTCACCAAGGATTTCAAGTGTTGCCATTGATTCAGGACTGCGCGGTGACCAACATAGAACTATCGCTGGCTTTGTTGATGAATACTCCAGGAAATCAGGAGTTAGATTTGTTGGCGTGATCGAAATACCAGCAACTGTTGCGGATGCTTGTGGTGCTGGTTTTCCAAGGGATGAAAGGTCAACCGCGCGGCCAAAATTAGGTGGAAGCGTCATAAGGAGATCCTGCCAGAGTCACTTCTAAAAGGAAGAATTTCAGAAATATAGGATTTAGTTGCATTATCTAATCCCACATCTCCACCAGCTTTTTCACTTAAGTTCCAGCGATGTTCCAATATTTCGTGAAACATCTGAGCGGGTTCTACTCGTCCCACTAACTCTTGTGGCACGTGTGCAAGTGTTGGTCTAAAAACTTCATTGAGCCATTTGAGTGCACTCTGATTAACAGGGGGGCGTGGTTCCTCTATTCGAGATCTATATCTATCAAAGGATGCGAGCAATCGCTTTGCTTGCAATTCTTCTGTTTCAAGCCCGGTGAGTTCTAACAAACGTGCTTGGTGATATCCAGCTGCAACAAGTTTAGGTTGGAAAATAAGAGTTTTGTTTTCACCATCGAGTGAAACCGATACTTCTTCCACGGTGAAACCTAAATCGTGAAGTACGCGCATTGCTCGTTCGACTGCGTGACGATCACTTGGGTCTAGTTTTTGTGGCTCTTTGAGTGCGGCCCATAAACGGCGATAGCGTTTAATGACTGTTTCACTTGCACGAATGGGATCAATGTCTGGATCGAGAACCCCAGAGAGTGCAAGGTCTTCTAATTCTGCTGCCACATTAAAGTGGGCTATTTCTAAATCATGTTCGCGTTGTCCATCACTGAGAGTCTTTTGAAACTCACTTGTTTCTGCATCGACAAGGTAGGCAGCAAAACCTTCAGCATCTCGTCTAAAGAGCGTATTTGAAAGTGAACAATCTCCCCACCAAAATCCGAGCAAATGCAAACGCACTAATAAAAGCGCTAGCGCATTGGCCATTGTTGTTATGTCGTGGGCGGATACATTTCCAGAGAGCAAAATGCGATAAGGCAATGAATACGGCAAAAATCGTGTGGCAAGTGCGCACGGCAACTCTTCGCCAGTGCTATCGGTGCGACCTTCAACAACTGCAATTGGATCAACACTTGGTGCACCTAATTGTTTGAGTTGCCGCAATATTTTGTATTCACGATTAGCAAACTCTGCGACGGTTTCTTTGATTGCATACACTTCTGCATCGGGATCTTCACTCGCCCGAACTAAGCGAACGATGTGGCGTGAGATGCCGCGCTTTTCAGCCAGTAATGGATCTTCAGGCCAATTCTCCAAAGGGCTCTGCCATGGCAAACCTGTAACAGCGGCGATTTCTTCACCGAGCCCAGTTATTCGAAGTGCCATGTTCGTATTCTCTCACAGTACGCACTATCGGCTTACGGGTGCTTTAGAATGTACTTATGGCACTGACAAAACGCATTTTAAAACCACGTACAAAAAAAGAAGTTGTAAAACCGAATTACGGTCAAATGGGTGCTCCAATTAATCGCACACAACCATTTTATTTCGGCTTTGTTGCAGCTCTCGGTGCACTCTGTGCAATTGTCTTACTTCGTGCCCTCGGCAGCGTCAGCCAAGTTTTCGTTCTTATTCTTATTGCACTTTTCTTAGCAACTGGACTAAACCCAGCAGTTGAAGCTGTGAGATCTCGTGGAGTCTCCCGAGTAAGCGCTGTGGCAATTATTTTTGTTGGCGTCATTGCATTTGTCATCTTTTTTGCATGGGTTGTTGTCCCACCTGTTGTTTCACAGGGATCTCAGCTCATTAATAACTTGCCTGCGCTCCTGCAAGATCTCAAAGCCAATGCCACTATTAATCGATTAAATGATCAATTTGGGTTGATAGATACCATGCAGGAAAAACTCAAAGAATTTACATCAAATGGCACACTGTTGGTCTCAACATTTGGCGGAGTAATAGGTGTTGGTAAATCTGTTATTTCAGGTACTTTCTCAGCCCTGACAATTCTTGTTCTCACTCTCTATTTCATTACATCGCTTCCACAAATGATTAACCTCGGTGTTCGCCTAGCCCCTGCGAGCCGCCGTGATCGAGTTGAAAAACTAACTAATGCCATCATTGCCCGCGTTGGTTCATTCGTCGGTGCACAAATAGTTATTGCATTTATGGGTGCCACTTTTGTTCTCATACTTGGCGCCCTCATCGGACTTCCTTCTCCTATCGCAATCGCAATGGTTGTTCTTGTCTGTGCGCTGGTTCCTTTGATTGGTCACTTCTTGGGCTGCGGTGTTGTCACAATTGTTGCGCTCACCGTTTCAATCCCCGTGGGCATCATTGCATTCGTGGCTTACATTGTTTACGTACAAATTGAAAATTATGTTGTTACTCCACGAATCATGAAGCGAACACTGAAAGTTCCTGGCGCAGTAACAATCGTTGCAGCCCTGATTGGCTCATCACTTCTCGGATTAATCGGTGGTTTACTGGCAGTTCCTGTTGCAGCATCAATTATTTTGATACTTGATGAAGTTGTTTATCCGCGGGCTGATAACTCTTAATACTCTTGCGGCAAAGGCAAGTGATCAGGTGCAATTACTTGAGTAATTTCGCTGAGCACTCTATAAACAGCAGGTTCTCCCACCCATAGATGTTTTGCATCTTCTACGGCAATAATTGAAATTTGTTTTAGCGGTGCAAATCTTTGCCTGGCCGCATCCGGGTTTAAGTACTCATCATGTTCTGGAACAAGGGCAATAACTGGGCGCCCATCTGTACTCCACCAATTTAAATCTTCATCAGTTGAAAAACGAAGTGGTGGACTTAAGAGTATTAAGCCTTGGATTCTCTTATCTCTTGCAAATTTAAGTGCGAGATCAGTTCCAAATGACCAACCAACAACCCATAGATTTTCTAATTTCAATTCATCGAAACAGTAATTAATCATCGCTTCAACATCAAAGCGCTCTGATATGGCGTTATCAAAGTGTCCTGAACTAGTTCCTGCTTCACTTGTTGTGCCACGAGTATTAAAGCGAATGACATTGATTCCACCCATTGCTGGCAATCTATTTGCAGCTTTTTTGAACACATGACTATCCATCATGCCCCCGGCGGTTGGAAGCGGGTGAAGCGCCAGAATTGAACCTGTTGATTTTTCGATTGGTCTAGCGATTTCACCAACGAGATCGATGCCATCTTCTGTTCTGACATTAAATGAGGTACGCACACCGGGCAAAACAGTGCTCGGGCGTATTAGTTCGGACATGTCAGCCATCTTATCTAGTAACGAGATTACCCAGCGACTATTCTTTGCAGATGCCTACACGCGCTAAGACCTTTGATTCACATTACCCAGTAACTGGCGATGCCATTGGAACTTTTCCAATCCATACCGATGCAGATGTTCGAGTCGCAGTTGCTCAAGCTCGCATCGCATCAGATAAGTGGGTTGCACTAGGTTTTCGTGGACGTAAGAAAGTTTTATTAGCGTGGAGCAAATTGTTAATGGAACGCATTGAAGAGTGCACCGCACTTATTTCAATGGAGACAGGAAAGCCTGTAAGCGATGCAAAACTTGAAGCATCCCTTGCTGCAGGTCACCTTGCGTGGGCCGCACGTCATGCACAAGAAGTAATGCGCACATCTCATAGATCACCTGGTGCGGTAATGGCAAATATGTCAGCAACTGTTGAACGCTCTCCCGTAGGTGTAGTCGGTGTCATTGGTCCATGGAACTATCCAATTTTTACTCCAATGGGTTCTATTGCATACGCACTCGCTGCTGGGAACACCGTTGTATTTAAACCAAGTGAATTTACGCCAGGCGTTGGTGTGTGGCTGGCTCGCACGTTTGCAGAAGTTGCACCATTTTCAAATATTTTCCTCTGCGTTACCGGCCTTGGCGATACTGGCCGTGCACTCTGCGAAGCGCACGTAGATAAATTAGCGTTTACTGGATCTACCAAAACTGCCATGGTTGTGGCTGCAACGTGTGCAAAGACAATGACTCCTGTTGTCCTTGAATGCGGAGGAAAAGATCCTGTCATCGTCGCACACGACGCTGATATCAAACGCGCTGCTGAAAACTCAATCTGGTCATCGATGTCTAATGGTGGACAGACTTGTATCGGCGCTGAACGTATTTATGTCGTTGAAAGCGTTGCAGATGAGTTCATTGCAGCCATGTTGGATGCAGTAAAAAACATTAAGCCTGGCGAACCTGGGGTTGGAAACTACGGTCCAGCCACAATGCCAAAACAATTAGAAATTATTCAATCCCATATTAAAGATGCGCTAAAAAGTGGCGGTCGTGCAATCTACGGTGGTGCAAAATCAGTTAAAGATCCATACGTTGAACCTGTTATTTTGGTTGATGTGCCTGAAGATTCAATGGCCATGCAGGATGAAACTTTCGGTCCAACAATAATTATTAACCGCGTAAAGAATGTGGATGAAGCAATAATTCTTTCAAATGCTTCCAGGTATGGCCTGGGTGCATCAGTCTGGTCAAAGCGCCAAGGTAAGAAAATTGCTGCCCAACTGCACTGTGGAATGGTTGCTATTAACTCCACAATTTCATTTGCTGCGGTGGCATCTGTTCCATTTGGTGGCGTGAAAGATAGCGGTTATGGACGAATCCACGGTCCTGAAGGAATTCTAGAATTTACTTATGCCAGAACAATTGTGCGGGCTCGTTTTCAATTACCAATTACCTTTACTAGTTTTAAGCGCACTGCCGGAAATGACAAGTTAATTATCAAATTAACTAGGTTGTTAAATGGTCGTTTCGGTTAATTAATAACGCGGTGCATTTCTAGTACGTTCTGTGCGGGGTTTTCTATTACTACGTTTTGCCCAACATGCGTTGTGCCAATGACGTCGCCCTTCTTCGTCACCTTCTAGCCACGCAACAGTGTGTGGTGTTGCCATTGGAATCATCTGATCACAGCCCGGACATCGATATGGTTTATTTGATGTTGAACCTGTGATCTTGCGAACAACGTATGAACCTTCTGCGTGTTCTTCGATAGTTTGGTTAGAAGTTGCAATGTCGCGATCATCACTCTTGGGCCGCTTATTTTTTGGATAATTCTTTCGCGGGCTCATGTCTTTATTTTCTCGCACTTTCCTCTAAATTGTGGCAAGGTAGCCGTATGAACGTCATTGAAGTTCAAGGATTACACAAGTCTTACGCGGATACAAAGGCTGTAGATGGCATAGATCTCACTATTGCCCAAGGAGAAATCTTTGCACTCCTTGGTCCAAATGGCGCGGGTAAAACAACAACTGTAGAAATTCTAGAAGGGTTTAGAAAAGCAGACTCTGGCTCCATTTCTGTACTCGGATTTGATCCATCACAACGCGGCGTTCAATCACGAATATGGCGAAATCGCATTGGAATTGTTTTGCAATCAACTGCGGATGCAGGAGATCTCACCGTTGAAGAGACAATTTTGCACTTTGCAAAATATTATTCGACGCCTCGTGATGTGGATGAAGTAATTAGTTCTGTTGGTCTTGATGAAAAACGCAGCGCACTCATTCGCACGCTATCTGGCGGACAACGTCGGCGACTAGATGTTGCACTTGGCATTATCGGATCCCCTGAGCTCCTATTTCTCGATGAACCAACAACTGGATTTGATCCAGAAGCACGACGTGCATTTTGGTCACTGATTGAAAGCTTGCGCAAAGGTGGCACAACTATTTTGCTGACTACGCATTATCTTGATGAAGCCGAAGCGCTTGCAGATCGTGTTGCTGTAATCACGCGCGGAAAGATTCTTGAAGTTTCAACTCCTACACAATTAGGTGGCCGAGCTACAGCTAAAGCGCGGGTTCAGTGGAAATCTGATGGCGTGATGCAAGAGGAGATGACAGATAACCCCACAGAAGTTGTTAGGAGATTATCCGCTCAATTTCCTGGTGAAGTCCCAGAGTTACAGGTGCTGCGCCCTTCACTTGAAGATATTTACCTCTCCATGATTGGAGAGAAGAAATGAGTCAGAATAAATCTTTGCCTACAACAATCGCACTCGGTGTGGCACGTGGTGGATTAGAAATTAGACAATTTATGCGCCAACGTGAATCAGTTGTGTTCACACTCGCATTTCCAATTATTCTCTTAGCAATATTTGGCTCCGTTTTTAAAACTACGCTGGCAGAAGGCGTGACATTTAGTCAGTATTTCGTGGCAGGAATGATTGCCTCTGGCCTTGTGAATACAGGATTTCAGCAATTGGCAATTACTATTCCTATGGAACGTGAATTTGGTTCTCTTAAGCGTTTGCGCGGAACCCCAATGCATGTTGCTAGTTACTTCATCGGAAAATCTATTTTGGTCTTTGTCAGTATGGCTATTCAGGTTCTTTTATTACTTGCTGGAGGAATGATTTTCTTCGGTGTGCAATTGCCTACTGATCCATATAAATGGCTCACATTTACCTGGCTCATTGTTTTAGGTAGCGCGGCATCTACGGCACTTGGTATCGCTTTTTCCACGGTGCCAAAGAGTGGCCGTGGGGCATCAGCGGTTGTTTCACCAGTTGTTATTGTTCTGCAGTTTTTCAGTGGAGTTTTCTTTGTATTCACAGATTTACCTGGATGGATGCAACAAGTGGCAGCTATTTTTCCACTTAAGTGGATGACCCAGGGAATGCGTTCGGTGTTCCTGCCTGATTCATTTGCACTTCGCGAGGTAGCAGGAACATGGGAGACAGAGCGAACATTTTTGATATTAATGGCATGGTTAATTGCGGGTATCTTCCTATCTATTCGAACATTTAAGTGGAGCAGAGATTGAAAAAATTTGTCGCACTCTTTTTGATCTCAATTCTTACTCTCTCAACAACTTCAGCAATCGCGGCTTCACCAACTGCCACACCAAAGCCAAGTGCGAAAACCACTGCTACGGAAACGAAAAAGCCAGCTACCAAAAAGCCGGCGGTGAAGAAGAAGAAAAAGGTTGTAAAGAAGAAAAAGAAGAAACTTCCACCTTTGCAGCCAGTTGTCTGCTTCGGTCAGGCATGGCCACCATCTGGATTTTCTAAAAATGGTGAGGTCTTTGCAAAGATTCCAACAGCTGCTCAATTGCAATGTGAATCATCAGATAACAACTCCCCTGCAAAGGTTTTCTTGCGGGCAGATCTACCCAAGTGTGATGAATTTGCATGTGGTGCGATAACTGTCGCCTCAGAAAATAGATGTTCATGGTGGGAAGTGACGTCAACTTTTGAACGAATCAATGTAAATACAGGAAAAATTGAGGAAACTCTAGGATCTCTGCGCACTGTTTCCAAAGGCACTAACGCTCGGGTTTTCCAAAGTATTATGTTAGTCAGCGAAATTAAGCATAAAGATGCCTCTGGAAAAATACTGAACAATATAAAGGCAAGCAATCTTGCGATTAGTTGTCATCACACTCCTGCGCCAGAACTAAATAACAGGAATTTTTATACCCCGAATTAGCGATTAGCTCCTGGTACCCATAACTGATCTCCAATTTCTTTGTTTGCCACACGTGCAAGAACAAAGAGAAGATCAGATAAACGGTTGAGATATTTAGCTGTAAGAGGATTAACTCCACCACCAAAGGCGTGAATGGCTGTCCATGTGCGACGTTCTGCGCGACGTGTAACTGTTCTTGCAACATGTAAGTGAGATGCTGCTGGAGTTCCTGATGGAAGAATGAAGGATTCCAGTGGTTCTAGTTGGGCATTGAATTTATCTATTTGAGTTTCTAGATAAGCAATTTGTGATTCAACAACGCGAAGTGGTTCAATCTTTGGTTCATCAACAACAGGTGTGCACAAATCCGCGCCAACATCGAAGAGGTCGTTTTGGATGCGAATTAGTAGTGATCGAAAATCGCCACTTATTTCATCTGTAGAGAGCACAACTCCAATGGATGAGTTTGCTTCATCGACATCGGCATAGGCTTCTAGTCGAGGATCGTTTTTGGATGTTCGACTCATATCTCCTAGTGAGGTAGTGCCGTCATCGCCTGTCTTTGTATAAATACGCGTTAAATGAACCATGGGTGGAGCCTATTAGGAGAGTTACGATGTGACCACTCAAAGTATGGGTTTTCAACGTGGAGGGTGCGGAGGTGAAGCGATGGCGCAGGATGATCGCTTTCGCGTCCAGGGCGGTGCCAATTTACGTGGTGAAGTACACATCACTGGTGCTAAAAATTCCGTTCTCAAACTAATGGCAGCCGCGCTTTTGGCTCCTGGAACCTCAACAATAACTAATGTTCCAGATATTGCAGATGTAGACATCATGGCCGATTTACTTACACGATTAGGTTGTTCAGTAAATCGCAATGGTTCAGAGTTAAAGATTAATGTTCCAGAGACTCCGGGACACCGCGCAGACTATGACTTGGTTCGAAAGATGCGCGCATCAATTAATGTACTTGGTCCACTCGTTGTTCGCACAGGTAAAGCTGAGGTTGCACTACCTGGAGGCGACGCAATTGGTTCTCGCGGCTTAGATTTTCATATTAAAGGTTTAGAAGCACTCGGTGCAAAAGCACATATCGAACATGGCTATGTTGTTGCAGAAGCGCCCCAAGGACTCAAGGGGGCTAGCATCGAATTAGATTTTCCAAGCGTTGGTGCTACAGAAAACATCATGACAGCAGCGGTTTTGGCCGAAGGAAAAACAACAATTGAAAATGCTGCTCGCGAACCAGACATCGTAGACCTTGGTCAATTTCTAATTTCTATGGGAGCAAAAATAGATGGCTTAGGTTCTCCAGTTATCACAATCCAAGGAGTTAAGAAATTAAATCCAGCCACACATGCCACTATTGCTGATCGCATTATTACCGGAACATGGGCGTTTGCTGCTGCGATGACAAAAGGCGACATCACGATTCATGGAGCCCGTCCACAAGATCTTGAGTTACCACTAGAAAAACTCACTTCAGCCGGTGCCATCATCACAAGTACTGAAGATGGAATTCGCGTGCGTATGGATTCGCGTCCACAATCAATTGATGTTTCAACTCTTCCCTACCCTGGTTTTCCCACAGATTTATTGCCGATGGTAATTGCACTTAATTCCATTGCAACCGGTGATGCCATAGTTACTGAAAATGTCTTTGAATCTCGGTTTATGTTTGTTAACGAATTGACCCGACTAGGCGCACAAATCACTGTAGATGGCCATCACGCCTCCATTCACGGTATTTCACAGCTCTCAGGCGCTCCAGTTGAAGCAACCGACATTAGAGCAGGTGCTGGTTTAGTTTTAGCTGCCCTTGTCAGCGAAGGTGAAACAACAATTGAAGGTGCTTATCACGTTGATCGTGGCTATCCGAATTTTGCAGAACAATTGCGAGCACTCGGCGCTGATGTGGAGCGTGAATAAGAGATGAGTACCGTGCAAAATCCAGATCGCAACCTCGCACTCGAACTCGTTCGGGTAACCGAAACTGCAGCAATTGCTGCAGCGCCATGGGTTGGACGCGGTGAAAAGAATTTAGCTGATAAAGCAGCCGTTGAAGCAATGCGCACAATGATTAACACCGTTGATATGTCAGGTGTGGTTGTTATCGGTGAAGGTGAAAAAGATGATGCACCAATGCTTCATAACGGCGAAGAAGTTGGTAATGGTCTTGGACCAGCCTGTGATGTTGCAGTTGATCCAATTGATGGAACATCGTTGACTGCAAATGGAATGAATGGCGCAATCAGTGTTATTGCATTGGCTCCACGCGGTTCGATGTATGACCCATCAGCAGTTTTTTACATGAACAAGATTGTTACAGGCCCCGAAGCTGCTGGAGTTATCGATATTAATGCTTCAGCTAAAGTAAATATTCAAGCAGTTGCAAAAGCAAAGCGCATGAACGTTTCAGACATCACCGTTGTTGTTTTGAATCGCCCACGTCATGATGTTTTGCTCAAAGATATTCGTGAGGCAGGAGCGCGTATTCGCTTAATTCAAGATGGCGATGTTGCAGCAGCAATCGAAACAGCGCGACCAGAGACTGGTATTGATTTATTAATGGGAATCGGTGGAACTCCAGAAGGTGTTATTACCGCTGCTGCAATGATTTGTTTAGGTGGATCTATACAGGGAAAACTTCACCCAAAGGATGCGCAAGAAAAAGAGCGAGCAATCGCTGCTGGTCACGATCTCAATAAAGTACTTACAACTCGGGATTTGATTAATTCAGATGATGTCTTCTTATCAGCCACGGGCATTACAGATGGCGAATTACTGCGTGGAATTAGATATACGTCCTATGGATCAATTAGTCAGTCACTGGTTATGCGAGGAAAATCCCAAACAGTGCGCTTAATTCAGACCGAGCATCACCTTAAATAACTAAGCGATTATTTCTTTGCATCCGTTGATTCAGTCAGAATTGAAACACGGTTATTTGAAACTGAGATAAATCCACCATGAACACTAAATTCTGTGGAAGATCCATCAACACCATCAATACGTACAACGCCGTCAACTAGTACGCCAAAGAGCGGAGCGTGATCTGGCAATACACCCAGATCACCTTCGATAGTGCGAGCAGAGATGAACTTTGCTTGCCCTGACCAGACTCGCTCTTGTGGCGATACTAATTCGACGTTAAGTGGCATTGTTAATTACTTTCCAAGACTTGCTGCTAGCTCTGCAGCCTTGCGTTCTACGTCATCTAGTCCGCCGCACATGAAGAACGCCTGTTCTGGAACGTGATCGTACTTTCCATCTGCAAGTGCTTCAAATGCTGTGATTGTGTCTGCTAGTGGCACGAATGAACCTTCGATACCAGTGAAGACCTTGGCAACGAATGTGTTCTGTGACAAGAAGCGTTGAATACGACGTGCACGTCCAACAAGAATGCGATCTTCTTCTGAAAGTTCGTCGATACCAAGGATTGCAATGATGTCTTGTAGATCCTTGTAGCGCTGCAAGATCTGCTTAATGCGGTTAGCAACACGGAAGTGGTGTTCACCGATATAGCGTGGATCCAAGATGCGAGAAGTTGAGTCAAGTGGATCCACAGCTGGGTAAATACCAAGCTCTGAAATCGGACGAGACAACACTGTTGTTGCATCTAAGTGCGCGAATGTTGTGTGTGGCGCTGGGTCAGTAATGTCATCTGCAGGAACATAAATTGCCTGCATAGATGTAATTGAGTGACCACGAGTTGAAGTAATACGTTCTTGTAGCTGACCCATTTCATCTGCAAGTGTTGGTTGGTAACCCACAGCAGATGGCATACGTCCAAGAAGTGTTGATACTTCAGAGCCCGCTTGTGTAAAGCGGAAGATGTTATCGATGAACAAGAGCACGTCCTGCTTTTGAACATCGCGGAAGTATTCAGCCATTGTCAGCGCTGAAAGAGCAACGCGAAGACGTGTGCCAGGTGGCTCATCCATCTGACCGAAGACCAAGGCTGTTTTATTAATAACGCCGGTCTCTGTCATTTCAAGGAATAAGTCATTTCCTTCACGAGTACGCTCACCAACACCGGCGAATACAGATACACCACCGAAGTTTTCAGCAACGCGATAAATCATTTCCTGAATAAGTACTGTCTTACCAACACCTGCACCACCGAATAGGCCGATCTTTCCGCCCTTTACATATGGTGTGAGTAGGTCGATAACTTTGATGCCTGTTTCAAACATCTCAGTCTTTGACTCAAGCTGATCAAAAGCTGGTGCGTTACGGTGAATTGGCCAACGCTCTTTGATGTCGAGTGAAGAGGTTGGAACATCTAAGGATTCACCAAGAGTATTAAATACGTGTCCCTTTGTTACATCGCCAACGGGAACAGAAATCGCAGCACCGGTATCTGATACCTGTGCACCGCGAGTCATTCCATCAGTTGGTTGCATAGAGATTGCGCGCACGAGGTTATCTCCAATGTGCTGTGCAACTTCTAGGGTCAACGTACGTGTCTGACCACTCATGGTCACATCAACATGTAGCGCGTTAAAGATCGAAGGCATTGAATCGGCTGGGAATTCAATATCCACCACCGGTCCGATTACTCGAGCTACGCGGCCCTTACCGCTATTTTCTTTCGACATCATTCACTCCCTGCATTTGCCGAGGACAACGCGTCTGCGCCGCCAACAATTTCGCTGATCTCTTGTGTAATTTCGGCTTGACGAGCCGCGTTCGCAAGTCTTGTTAAGGACTTGATTAACTCATCAGCATTGTCAGTTGCTGATTTCATTGCGCGACGTCGAGCTGCGTGCTCTGAAGCCGCTGATTGCAACATTGCGTTAAAAATTCGAGCCTCGATATAGCGTGGAAGAAGTGAGTTGAGCACTACTTCTGCATTTGGTTCGAATTCATACATAGGCAATAAACCAGATGAAACTGGTGCATCGCTTTCTACAACCTCTAGAGGCAACATGCGCTTTGCAAGTGCGCTCTGAGTCAACATAGATTTAAATTCGGTAAAGACAATGTGAATTTCATCAACACCGCTTTTTTCCATCTGCGCATCGGCTAAGAACGCTTGAATAAGTGAGTCAGCCACGCTCTTTGCATCTTCATACGTTGGTGTGTCAGAGAACCCGCTCCATGAACCAGCAATAGCGCGGTTACGGAAGCGGTAGTAATTAACTGCTTTGCGACCAACAAGATATGAAGCAACTTCTAATCCACGTGAGCGAATGAGGGCAGCGAGTTGTTCGCCTTCCTTGATCGCGTTATTTGAATAGGCACCAGCCATACCGCGGTCTGCAGAGATAATGAGTATCGCTGCGCGCTTTGGATTTTCAGATGCTGTAGTCAACGGGTGATTTGTAGATGAGTACGTGGCAACTGCAGATACTGCACGGGTCAACTCATTTGCATAAGGAGTTGAGGCTGCGACTCGTTGCTGCGCCTTGACAATACGAGAAGCGGAAATTAACTCCATTGCTTTCGTAATTTTCTTGGTCGCTTTAACGGATCGCATCCGTCGGCGGTAAACGCGAAGTTGGGCACCCATTTTTTACTTCTTCACCGCCGGTGGCACGTGCTTAGTAATTTGTTCTGCCACTTCACCTTCAAGTGCTGCAGCTTCTGCTTCATTGACAGCAGCTGAAACGGTTGGAACGAAGATTTTCTTGAATGCAACGACTGCTTCTTCAAGTGATTTCACAGTGTCATCTTCTAGTTGCTTTGTCTCTGAAATTACTTCAAAGATTGCTTTGCGTTCGCGTGCGATGTAATCAAGTAGTTCTGATTCAAAGCGACGAATATCAGCAACTGCAATGTCATCGAGCTTTCCAGTTGTTCCAGCCCAAATTGATGCAATCTGACGTTCTAGTGAATATGGTGAGTACTGACCTTGCTTAAGTAGTTCAACCATGCGAGCGCCACGCTCTAGTTGCGCTTTTGATGTCGCATCTAGATCTGAACCAAATGCTGCGAAAGCTTCTAGTTCGCGGAACTGTGCAAGGTCAAGACGCAAACGACCAGCGATCTTTTTCATCGCCTTAGTTTGTGCTGAACCACCCACGCGAGAAACAGAAACACCTACGTTAATCGCTGGGCGAACGCCTGCGTTAAAGAGATCTGTTTCAAGGAAGCACTGTCCATCAGTAATGGAAATAACGTTTGTAGGGATGAACGCTGAAACGTCATTTCCCTTAGTTTCAATAATTGGAAGTCCAGTCATTGAACCGCCACCTAATTCGTCAGAGAGTTTTGCGCAACGCTCAAGAAGACGTGAGTGTAAGTAGAAAACATCTCCTGGATACGCTTCGCGGCCCGGTGGACGACGTAGCAACAATGAGACTGAACGATATGCCTCTGCTTGCTTTGATAGATCATCAAAGACAATAAGAACGTGCTCGCCTTTATACATCCAGTGCTGACCAATTGAAGAACCGGTGTATGGAGCGAGGTATTTAAATCCTGCTGGATCGGATGCAGGAGATGCAACGATGGTTGTGTATTCCATTGCACCAGCTTCTTCAAGTGCACCCTTAACGGATGCAATTGTTGAACCCTTTTGACCAATAGCAACGTAAATGCACTTTACTTGCTTCTTTGGATCTCCAGATTTCCAGTTTTCGCGCTGATTAATGATTGTGTCAATTGCAACAGCTGTCTTACCAGTTTGGCGGTCACCGATAATCAACTGACGCTGTCCACGACCAATAGCAGTCATCGCATCAATAGCTTTAATACCAGTTGCAAGTGGTTCCTTAACTGGTTGACGTTGAACTACAGAGGGAGCCTGCAATTCAAGTGCACGACGCGCATCGGCTTTAATTTCGCCTTTGCCATCGATTGGACGACCGAGTGGATCAACGACTCGACCAAGGAAGGCATCACCTACTGGAACAGAGAGAACTTCACCTGTTCCGCGTACTGATGTTCCTTCTTCAATTCCTTCATATCCACCCAAAATAACAACACCGATTTCACGGACGTCGAGGTTAAGTGCAAGACCTAGCGTTCCGTTCTCGAACTGCAAGAGTTCATTCGCCATTGTTGAAGGCAGACCTTCGACGCGAGCAATACCGTCACCAGCTTGGCTAACAGTTCCTACTTCGTCTCGAGCTGCAACGCCTGGATCGTATGACTTAACAAAATTCGCGAGTGCATCACGGATTTCATCAGGTCGGATCGTTAGCTCCGCCATTTTTTTCTCCCTTTTCCTTTTTCTTCTCTAGTTAAATCTTCTTTACGCACTCTTACCAGCAAGTGTGCGACCTGCTGATGCGATGCGATTTACGAGTGTTCCATCAACTAATTCATCTGCAAATTTGACTGAAAGCCCACCCACAACAGATGGATCAACTTCAACATTTACTCGAACTGGTTGGCCAAGTTGCTTGGTCAGTGCTGCAACCAAACGGTCGTACTGAGCGGATGAGAGTGCAACTGCTGTGCGAGCAACTGCGATGAGGCGATTGCGACGTGCAGCTAGTGCGTATTGGTAATCATCAAAGGCTGCTTCAACACTTCGTGCACGCCAATTATTTATAACGTGGTTAACGAGTTTGATTGTCGATGATGAGCTCTCTTTGCCAAGTAACTCTGCAATCAGAGATGACTTAGCTTTTTCTGCTCCGGCGGTGATCAAGGCGCTACGCAATTCAAAAGAAGTTGAGATGGCGCGAGCAACAGTGAAGAGCTCGCTTTCAACTCGATCTAATTCATTTGCGATATTTGCAGCTGATGCTTCCGCTTCGATTGCTAGTTGTTCTAGTACTTCCACAAGATCGGAAGAGGCTGACCAGCGCAACTCACTGACGCCAGTGATTACGTTGAGTGCAGATGCGCCGACGCTCTTTCCAAATATTTCCTTTAGGAGTACTGCTTTTGACTTCGCATCACGAGATGGATCATTGATCGCTCTGCGTAATGAGATATTTGAATTTAATACAGATGTGATGAAGAACAATTCGGAAGAGAGAAGGGATGCGGCATCGGCTGTTGAGCCTTTTGCAGCAGCATCAATGAAGCCGCGTGCAACCACAAGTGATTGACGGCTTCTGCCTCCGAAGTGGTTTCTCATCTTTTTCCTTTTACTTAGATTTCTCTAAATCATCAAGGAAGCGATCCACGATGCGTGATTGACGGGCCTGGTCTTCTAGTGCTTCTCCGACGATCTTTGATGCGAGTTCAACTGCAAGTGTTCCGACTTCATTGCGAAGTGAAGTCACTGCTTGTTGACGCTCTGCCTCAATGGATGCGTGTGCAGCTGCTGTTATGCGTGCTGCTTCTTCCTGAGCTTTAGTGCGAAGTTCTTCAATAATGGCTGTGCCTTGAACGCGTGCTTCTTCGCGAAGTGTTTGTGCTTCTTCGCGTGCTTTCGACAATTGCTCGTTGTACTGACCAAGTGCGCGTTGTGCTTCAAGCTGTGCTTTTTCAGCACGCTCCATGCCACCTTGAATCGCTTCGGTACGCGCCGTAAATGCTTTTTCAAACATCGGCACAACTTTGCTTCTCAAGACAAGGAAGAGAAGGGTGAAAGCAATCGCGCCAACAATAAGTTCTGCTGTGTGCGGAACTAGCGGATTGATTTTGCCTTCTGCAGCCAAGATCACTGTATTAACCATTTTTAACTCTCTCTATTACTTAGATATTAGAGAACAAATGCGAGTACGAGACCGAAGAGTGCAAGTGCTTCAGCAAGTGCGAACCCAAGGAACGCGATTGGCTGTAGGACGCTGCGTGCTTCTGGTTGACGAGCAACGCCGTTGATATATGCGGCGAAGATAAGTCCAGTTGCAATACCAGGACCGATTGCTGCGAGGCCAAAACCGACCAGGTTAAGTGTGCCTTCCATTTTTTTCTCCTTTTTTCTTTTCTTTAGGTATTTACCTAATTAGTGCTCGTCGGCAAGGGCGCCGGCGATATATAGAGCTGCCAACAGAGTAAAGATGTACGCCTGTAGACACTGGACCATGAATTCAAAGAAAGTTAGAACGATGCCAATAGCAAAGGCAAAGGGACTAATTAACTTCAAACCAATAACACCTTGGAATAGATGTTCTCCACCCAAGATAAAGACGAGCAAGAGCAAGTGCCCTGCAAACATGTTTGCAAACAAACGAAGTGAGAGCGTGAGTGGGCGAACAAGTAAAAATGTCAGCAACTCAAGTGGAGTAATAAGAATGTATGCAGCCTTTGGAACGCCAGGCATGAACATAATTTCTTTGAAGTACTTCCATGCACCTTGTTTGCGAATTCCAACGTAGTGGAAAACTATGTAGACGGTGCCTGCTAAAACATATGGGAAAGAAACACGAGACATCGTCGGAAATTGAAGAAGCGGAATAATTCCAAAGAGATTATTCGTCAAAATAAATGTAAAGAGTGTGAAAAGGTATGGAACAAAGCGCATGAAGTCATGGCCGATAACATCTCGAGCTAGATCATTTCTAACGAATGCATAGACGCTCTCGCCCGCAAATTGGAACTTAGAAGGAATGATCGCTGCTTTGCGAGAAGAGAGAATGAAAAAAACTGAAATCAAAATAACTGATAGAAAAACCAGAAATACTGGTTTAGTTGTAAAAGCACTATTTCCAAAAATTGGTGGGAGTTCGAAATCGTTGCTACTAGGTGGGACGAAGCCTTCACCCTCTGCGCTTAAAGACACTAACGAGCGCACGCACACTCCTTCAAATAAACTCAAATGAATTCAAACGGACTTATCAATTAGGACGCCGGGGATGCGTTCTGCGAGCAACCCTATGGGGAAAAGTCCCGCCTGTGAAATTGGATTAAGCCGAGCTATTAGCCCTTACTCGCGGCCAAATCGAAGCCAGACCAGGTAAATCCCTGAGGCGGCGCCAACGAGAAGGCCGGTGAGAAGCAGGAAGGCTGTGCCGAGCCACTTATCTAATCCCCAGCCGACAGCGCCCCAGAAGATCAACCCGGAGAGCAAGTAACCAACGATTGACCATGCAGCATTCTCATCACGTGTTGCCATGAGTACTCCCCTTTGGATTGCGCTAACTACTTCAGCTAATTCTTAGAATTAGGCAGGGGTAAATGTATGCGCAACTTCATGTAACTTGCAATTTCCCCACCCAACCAAGCAAATGTGAGCGCAATTGCGGTGGCACCAAAACTTGTTCTGTTTATCGTATCTCTGGAAGTAAAGGCGCTGAGAAGGTATAAAAATACGCCAAGAAAAAGTAGCTTCGCAAAATATGAAAATACTGCCAATGCCATTGTGCTCATGGGATCAAGATTTCGTGCAATGCGTGATACACCGATGTGGATGGCAAAATAAATAATTACAACAAATTGTGCGATTAGTGCGCCTAAAAATCCTGGCAATCCAACTATGAATGTGCATAAGCCGATTGCAATAATTCCAACAATAAATGAAGGAACAAGTGCTCCACGAAGCATGAGGCTTTCAGAACTTTTTTGATCAGACATATATGGAGTCCTTTTTACCACTTTGAGTAACCACAATCGCGATCGTGGCAAGGGCTGCTGCGGTAAGTAGTGCAACCCACGCCGGCGCAAAGGCAGAAATCGTAATTGGAAAAGCCAGAGTTGCAGTCCATAGATACATGATTATCGCGGTACGCACGTGCGAGTTTCCAGCAGCGAGTAAACGATGGTGAAGATGATCTTTATCTGGTGCAAATGGTGAACGACCTGCGCGTAAGCGTCGTGCAATTGCCAGTACTAAATCTGCCAATGGAATCGCAAGAACTGCAAATGGAAGCAAGAGCGGAAGCAGAGTCGGACCAACTTTTACTGCTGTAATTGCATTTGGATCTACTTGCCCAGTTAATGTAATGGCTGCAGAGGCTAGTAATAAACCTAAGAACATTGAGCCAGAATCGCCCATAAAGATGCGAGCGGGGTGAAAATTATGTGGCAAGAATCCAAGGCAAATTCCAATGAGCACTGCAGTCATAAGAGATGGTGCACCAGCGCGACTAAAGCCCCAGACAACAGCTAACAGGTATGCAAAGGTAAAGAAGGCAGCCCCTGCAATGGCCACAATGCCCGCTGCTAATCCATCTAATCCGTCAATGAAGTTAACCGCGTTAATAGTTACTAAGACGATTAGGACTGTGACAAGTTGTCCGATGCTGGGTGGAAGAGTGATGACACCATTTATTGGAAGCCATAAAATCTGGATTCCATAAATAAGCAAAATTCCTGCGGCAAGTGCTTGTCCGGCTAACTTTGTCAGAGCATCTAATTGATAGCGATCATCTGCCATGCCAAGTACGACTAGAAAAGTTCCGGCTAGGAAAATTCCTTGTGCCTCATGGCCAAAAGATTTTCCAACCAGTGTGAGATGTTGAACGATGATGAAAGTAAGTGACATAGCCGCCCACATAGCAACCCCACCCCACCGTGGAGTTGGAGAAGTGTGAACATCGCGGGTGCGCACCAATGCGACGGCGCCAAATTTAGATGCAAGAGTTCGAACAAATGGAGTGATCAGATAACACAGCGCTGCAGAGAGCAGCAAAGTGAACATGTACTCACGCATGGAGTAAGTCTATGCGTTATAAATTGGGAATTTCGAAGTTAAGGCGTGAACTTCACTCTTAATTCCTGATAACACCGCTGGATCTTCGCTGCGGATTGCGCGAGAAATCAAAGACGCAATCGTCTTCATTTCTTCAACGCCCATACCTTGTGTGGTTGTTGCAGGAGTTCCCACGCGAATACCACTTGTGATTCCTGGCTTTTCTGGATCAAAAGGAATTGAATTCTTATTAAGAACAATGCCTGCATTGCCACAGCGTTCATCTGCAACTTTTCCATTAACGCCAGTACCGCGGATATCAATGAGTGCGAGGTGTGTTTGTGTTCCGCCAGAAACTGCGCGCATACCCTCACCTTCAAGTGCTGAGCACAGTGCTTTTGCATTGGTAATAACATCTTTTGAATACTTTTGATATTCAGGTGTTGCGCACTCTCGAAGCGCGACAGCCTTGCCAGCGACTGCAGACATAATCGGTCCGCCTTGCATTCCAGGAAAGACAGATTTATCAATTGCAGCAGCGTGTGCTTCTTTGGTAAGAATCATTCCACCGCGTGGACCACGTAAAACTTTATGTGTTGTAAATGAAACGACATCTGCATATGGCACCGGTGAAGGAATAGCTTTTCCAGCCACCAAGCCAATGAAGTGCGCAGCATCGACCCACATGATTGCGCCAACCTCATCGCAAATTGCACGGACCTTTTCAAAATCAACAAGACTTGGATAAGCAGTAGCACCAGAACAAATCATCTTTGGTTTGTTGGCAATAGCAAGATCGCGCAATTCGTCATAATCAATGAGTTCAGTATCTTGGCGAACTCCATATGAAACTACGTTAAACCACTTTCCAGAAAAGTTAACAGGAGAACCATGTGTGAGGTGTCCACCGTGTGATAACGACATAGCAAGAACTGTGTCACCAGGTTTTGTAAATGCTTGATACACAGCGATGTTTGCACTTGCACCTGAGTGTGGTTGAACGTTGGCATGATCTGCACCAAATAAAGATTTAGCACGTTCGATTGCAAGGTATTCGGCCTTATCTACTTCTTCGCATCCACCGTAATAACGCTTGCCTGGATAACCTTCTGCGTACTTGTTTGAAAGAGTTGAACCAAGGGTTGCAAGCACTGCACGTGAAGTGAAGTTTTCACTTGCGATTAATTGAAGATTGGTTTGTTGGCGCTTGAGTTCTGAGAGCAAAACCGCAGAAATTTCTGGATCTTGCTTGCTCAACAAATCAAAGTCTGGTCCGTAGAAAATATCTTTCGTCATTTGCAGATTCTAATCTGACTAGGCGAAATTGTCAGGAGATACTTTTTGAAGGGATTCACGCGAGATTGCACCTTCTCGAATGAGTTCCATTCCATCATCTGAAACGTTTATGACGGTACTGCGAGGTCCGGCTGGTAGATGGCCACCATCGAAAATTACATCCACACCTGGATTCTCAAATCTCTCGACATCGAGCAATGTTGGCAATCCATTATTTGTAATACTTGCAATTGCCAATGGTCCGCTCTTTTGCATCAAATCCAAAACGAAACCTTCTTGTGGCACTCGCAAACTAATGAGATCAAGTCTTTGTGAATCTCCTAAATCCCATGCCAATCCAACTTGTGGTTTCACGTTAACACTTAACAGCCCTGGCCAGAACGCATCCGTAATTTTTTGAACATCATCTCGCATGCTGCGTGATAATCCTTGTGCAGTTTTAGCTGTTGAAATTATTACTTGCGAAACCACACCGAGAGCATCGCCACGAAGTACGTGCATTGCTCGAACAGCAAAGTGGCTAAATGCATCGCATGCATAGACATATCCATGTTCGAGTGGAACAACGATGACATAACCATCACGAATTGATTTAAGTCCTCGTGCTAAATGTTCAGCAGGGTCACCAGTGGTGATGTCCACTCTTTCAACTGGGTTGCTCATATATCTTTCCGTATCGCGCTAGTCCAACGTGGTCGACCAACTAAATCCTGATGTAACTGTATCTCTTGAAAATCATGGCTTAGTGCATCGGCAATCAAAGAGCCCTGTAATTCATTGTGCTCGATTGCCAATAAACCACCTGATTTAAGTAGGCGAGCAGAAGCTGCAATAAATGCACGGGGTGCATCCATTCCATCTTTGCCTCCAAAGAGTGCAATAGCTGGTTCGTGTTCAACAACATCTCTTGGTAGATCTGACTCATCCTGAATATATGGCGGATTAGCAATGATGACATCGCATTTAATGCCAATGAGTGCGTCGCTGACATCGCTATGAACAATCCGTAAATCTTCAATAATTGCTTCAACATTTTTCTTAAGCCACACAAGTGCTTCATCGCTTTTTTCAACTGCTATCACTCGACTGTTAGGCGCCTCTGTTGCGATTGCAAGTGCCAGTGCTCCAGAACCTGATCCAAGATCTACGACACTTACCGGTGCGGGCAAATTAGAAATATGTGTAAGAACTGCGCCAACTAATAGCTCACTCTCTGGTCTTGGAACTAATACTCCTGGGCCCACTTTTAACTCAAGATTTCTAAAGTATGCGGTGCCTGTGATGTATTGAAGTGGTTCGTGAAGAATTCTTCGGGCCAATAAGTCATGAAAGGTATCTAGTGCAATTGATGTATCGCCAAGGGATGCCAGCGTGCGCTCTAGAACTAGTGGGTTATGTAGATCCATCCGCGAGATTCCTAGAACGTGTGCCAACAATATTTCAGCATCTATGCCATCGATTTCTGAAAGGGCTAGTTGTTCTTTTGCATCCTTTAAAGTCTCGCGCACGTTCATACTTGTATTTATTCTGTCGAAGCTAACTTTGCTGCTTTATCAGCATCTAATAAAGATTGAATGACATCATCTAATTCGCCATTTAAGACGATGTCTAAGTTATTAGATTTGTAGTTAACGCGGTGATCACTCAACCGGTTTTCAGGAAAGTTATAGGTTCTGATGCGCTCGGAACGATCAACGGTTCGAACCTGATTCTTACGTTCAGCCGATGCGACTGCAGCTGCTTTTTCTTGTGCATCAGCCAAAAGGCGTGCACGCAAAATACGAAGCGCTGACTCTTTGTTCTGTAATTGGCTCTTCTCGTTTTGGCAAGAGACCACAATGCCTGTTGGCACGTGTGTTAAACGTACTGCTGAATCCGTTGTATTTACGCTCTGTCCACCAGGACCTGATGAGCGATACACATCTACGCGGACATCATTCATATTTAATTCAACGTCAATTTCTTCTGCTTCAGGAAGAATCAAAACTCCAGCAGCCGATGTGTGAATTCGGCCTTGACTCTCTGTTTCTGGAACGCGTTGCACGCGATGTACTCCGCCTTCAAATTTCAAACGTGCATATGGTGATTCACCAGGTGCTGCTGTGCCTTTGGATTTAACTGCAACAGAAATATCTTTGTAGCCACCCATTTCACTTTCAGTGGCATCGAGAATTTCAACTTTCCAATTTCGTTTTTCGGCATATCGCATATACATGCGCAATAAATCTCCTGCAAAAAGAGCGGACTCATCTCCGCCTGCGCCAGCTTTAACTTCCAGAATCACATCTCGATCATCATTGGGATCTCGTGGAAGTAATAACTCTTCTAGTTTTTCGGCAGCCTTCTGTGCTGTTTCTTCTAGTGCAGGAATTTCAGATGCAAAATCTGGATCAGTGGCTGCTAACTCTCTTGCAGCGTTTAGATCATCATCGGCGCTCTTCCACTCTTTAAATCCAGCAACGACTGGACCGAGTTGTGCGTAGCGACGACCAAGTTGGCGTGCCTTGCCTTGATCATCGTGAAGTGAAGGATCAGCCATGGCTGCTTCTAGTTCTGCGTATTCGCGAACCATTTCGTGTGCAGATGCAAAACGATCATTTGTCATTGTGGCTTCTCCTTTCCTTTAGTTTCGCTTAATAACAAGATCTGTAACAGAAAAGCAAAAGACCGCAACCACTACCCAAGTAGTGAATGCGGTCTCTTTAGAAAGCTATTTTTTACCGAAGCGCTCTTCGAACTTCGCTACGCGTCCACCAGTATCAAGGATGCGCTGCTTGCCGGTGTAGAAAGGATGGCAGACAGAACATACTTCAACATAAATTGAACCGCTTGTAACAGTTGAACGGGTAACAAACTTTTCACCGCAACCACAAGTTACTTGAGTCTCTTTGTACTCTGGATGGATCTCTGACTTCATTTCATTTCCTCTTTCGTGTCTGGGTCGTGATATTCACGTGAACCAGACTGACGGTTAATAGGGCTAAAGGTTAACCCCATCAGGTGGGTATTTAAAAATTTGAGCGTGAACTTATCCTTCAGATCCTGGTCCGACAGTTGTCTTCTGGATCTGCATTAAGAATTCAACGTTGGACTTAGTGCCCTTCATCTTTTCCAGGAGTAATTCGAGTGCTTGTTGTGGTTCAAGTGCGTGAAGTACGCGACGAAGTTTCCACACAATATTAAGTTCTTCTGTTCCCATAAGAATTTCTTCTTTACGAGTACCGGATGCAACAACGTTCACTGCAGGGAAGATTCTCTTATCTGCCATACGGCGATCAAGAATGAGTTCCATGTTTCCAGTTCCCTTGAACTCTTCGAAGATAACTTCATCCATACGAGAGCCGGTATCAACTAGAGCAGTTGCAAGAATTGTGAGTGAGCCACCATCTTCGATGTTACGAGCAGCACCGAAGAACTTCTTTGGTGGATACAAAGCTGCTGAATCAACACCACCAGAGAGGATTCGACCTGACGCGGGTGCTGCAATGTTGTATGCGCGACCTAGACGTGTAATTGAATCAAGAAGCACAACAACATCGTGTCCAAGTTCAACTAGACGCTTTGCACGTTCAATTGCTAACTCTGCAACTGTTGTGTGGTCATCGGCAGGGCGATCAAATGTTGAGGCAATAACTTCGCCCTTTACTGAGCGCTGCATATCTGTCACTTCTTCTGGACGCTCATCTACGAGCACAACCATCAAGTGACACTCTGGGTTATTTGTTGTAATTGCATTGGCAATTGCTTGCAACACCATTGTCTTTCCAGCCTTTGGTGGAGAAACAATAAGTCCGCGCTGACCCTTACCAATAGGTGAGATCAAATCAATAACGCGCGTGGTCAAAATATTTGGTTCAGTTTCAAGGCGTAAACGCTCTTGTGGATACAGCGGAACTAGTTTGTTGAATTCAACGCGGTTGCGTACTTCATCAGGATTTGATCCGTTGATTGTGTCCAACACAATGAGTGCGTTGAATTTTTCACGACGTTCACCTTCATTTGGCTGGCGAACCTGACCTGTGACGACGTCACCTTTGCGCAATCCGTATTTACGCACTTGCTGCAGTGATACATACACATCATTTGGTCCAGGTAAATATCCACCTGTTCGAATAAATGCATAGCTTTCAAGAATGTCTAGAAGACCGCCTACAGGAAGTAGTACGTCGTCTTCTGAGAGAACTGGTTCGCGTTCTTCACGGTTTCCACGATCGCGATTGCGATCACGTCCGCGACCACGATCACGTCCGCGACCACGGTCATTGCGATCAAAACGATCGCCGCGGTTGCTTGAAGAATCACTGTCGGAATCTGAGTCATCATTGGAATCTGAATCGCGTGGCGCATCTTTCTTATTACGATTATTGCGCGCTTCGCGACGAGCTTCTCGTTCTGCTTTGGCTGCTTCTCTGTTGGCTGCTTGTAAATCAGCAATTGCCTGAACGAGAGCATCTTTCTTTAGTTTAGGAGCCCCTTCAATACCGAGTTGCGAAGCTACTTCCTTGAGTTTCGGAAGAGACATTGCATTTAACTCTGGGCTGTCTGAACGTATTGGTTCTTTTTCTGTCATTGTTTTCATTTCAGTAATGGCCTTAAGGATTGCCCAAAAGGAGCGAGTAATTTATTTATCTGAAAAAATCTTGCACCGATTAACTAGAGCCGGCTGATCAGATGTCATAAGGGTAGCACCGAGGCGCCAGTCCCTACAAATTCTCAATTAAGCGATGATTCCCGCTCCGGTCGTGCAAATATTCAAGGCTTTGACCTCAAAGGCAGAACCAGCTGCTCGCTGTAATTCAGCGATCTCATTGGCATCACCATTGTGAAGAGCCAGCACTGTTGGGCCTGAACCCGAAATAAATGCTGCAACACCAGCACCACGTAGTTTATTAACAAGGGCAAAAGATTTAGGCATAGCCTCTTGACGAAACTTTTGGTGAATGAAGTCTTCCGTTGCAATAAACAATAAATCTGGTCGGGAAGCCAGGGCATGCACAAGTAATTCTCCGCGAGTTGTATTAGCTGCTGCATCTGCGTGAGCAATGCTCTCTGGAAGAAGTTTGCGAGCCTTTGACGTTGCAACGGCTCCCTCTGGAATAAATGCAATAGCACTAATGCGTGGGTCTACATGAATTTGAACAGCACGCGCGATGTTCTTGCCACGCTGATCTTCAGTCCAAGAAATCGTTGCACTTCCAAAGAGAGCAGCAGCAACATTATCTGGATGACCTTCCATTTCTGTTGCAAGGTTTAATAAATCCTCATTACTCATTTTTTCTTCACCAGTTAATACAAGAGATCTGGCCAGCATGAGTCCGCCAACAATTGCACTTGCAGAAGATCCCAAGCCGCGTCCATGTGGAATGACATTCAGTGCTCGAATTGCAACACCCTTTGGTTCGCCGCCTAAAAATTTAAATCCTTTATACATTGCCTTAACAAGTAAATTCTTATCTGTGCGTGGCAAAACATCGGCGCCTTCGCCAGAAATATCAATATCTAATCCTGGATCATCGAGAATTTGTGCGACATAGCGGTCATACATACCGAGAGCTAAACCGAGAGAATCAAAACCAGGACCTAGGTTTGCACTAGTTGCTGGAACTTGAATTTGTATGGTGTTTGCGCGAAAAGTTGGTTTAGCCATTTTATGAAAGACCTAACGCCTTTGCCGCCGCCTTGACACTTACTGGCACGACAACTGGTTTCTTAGCGCCTTCTAGTGCCCATGGAATATCTTTTAAACCATGGCCAGTTACGGTAATAACAATGGTTTTATTCTTTGGAAGCTTTCCTGCCTTTTGATACTTAATAAGTCCTGCTAATCCAGCAGCAGATGAAGGCTCAACGAAGATTCCTTCTTTCGATGCGATCAGGTGATAGGCAGCGAGAATTTCTTTATCTGTCACAGCATCTATTAACCCACCTGAAGAATCGCGCGCATCAATTGCTTGTTGCCATGATGCTGGATTGCCAATTCGAATTGCTGTTGCAATCGTATTTGGATTCTTAACAATTTTTCCTTTAACAATTGGCGCAGAGCCTGCTGCTTGAAATCCCCACATTGCGGGCAATTGTGAACACATGCGATCAGAACGGTATTCCTTATAGCCCTTCCAATACGCAGTAATGTTTCCTGCATTACCAACAGGCAGAGCGTGAATATCTGGTGCATCACCTAAAGCATCGACTACTTCAAAGGATGCAGTTTTTTGTCCTTCGATTCGGTATGGATTAACTGAGTTGACTAGTGCAACTGGGAAATTTTCAGATAACTCACGCGCAAGTGTTAAGCAATCATCAAAGTTTCCATTTACTTGCAAAATTTTTGAACCATGTGCAACGGCTTGCGCTAATTTTCCTAGGGCAATTTTTCCTTTAGGAATAAGTACTGCCGGAACCATTCCAGCTTTAACCGCATAGGCAGCAGCAGAGGCCGAAGTATTTCCAGTGGATGCACAAATAACAGCTTTTGATCCATCTTCGGCTGCTTTAGAAATTGCCATTGTCATGCCGCGATCTTTAAATGATCCTGTTGGATTTAAACCTTCATACTTAATCCACACATCATTTTTTAATAACTCAGAAAGATTGCAAGCATAAATGAGTGGAGTTCCACCTTCATTAAGGGTAACTACAGGAGTCTGATCTGAAACAGGCAAGCGATGACGATATTCGTTAATTACTCCGCGCCATTGATGCGCTCCTGGTCTGCGAGAAAAAATAGACATCAGGATTGCGACCCAAGCACTCGCAGAACACTTTCAACTTTAGTAACGATGTCCATCTTTGATAACGCACTGACTGTTGAACTAAGTGCTTCTTCAGTGGCGCCGTGGCTTACAACAATAAGTTCAGCATCATTTCCACGACCTGATTGACGAACTGTTTGAATTGATACGCCTTCTTTAGCAAATACTTGAGCAATAGCAGCTAAAACACCTGGCTTATCAGCAACATTTAAACGAATAAGAAATTGTGTTTTTGTATCACCGATTGGCGCAATTGCGCGATCGGCATAATCGCTTTCACGTGGGCCTACTGAATCGCTGACTCGATGGCGCGCCACTGCAACAACATCTCCCAAAATTGCACTTGCAGTTGGGGCACCGCCTGCTCCAGGGCCGTAAAACATTAATTGACCTGCAGACTTTGCTTCAACGAATACAGCGTTAAATGCATTGCGAACTGCGGCCAGTGGATGACTACGGGGAATAAGAGTTGGGTGAACACGTACTGAAATTCGATCATCGGAAGTGAGTTCTGCGATGGCTAGTAATTTAATAACGTGATTCATTGTCTTGGCCACTGCAACATCATCTGCAGTAATAGATGAAATACCTTCACGGTAGACATCATCAACACTTACGCGTGAATGAAATGCAAGACCGGCAATGATTGCAGCCTTTGATGCAGCATCTATTCCTTCAACATCTGCAGTTGGATCGGCTTCTGCATAACCAAGACTCTGCGCTTCTTTGAGAACATCAGCAAATGCACGACCTTCTTCATCCATCTTTGTAAGAATGTAATTTGTTGTTCCATTGACGATTCCCATAACGCGAGTAATCTGATCGCCAACAAGTGATTCGCGCATTGGGCGAATAATCGGAATGGCACCTGCAACGGCTGCTTCATAGTAAAGATCCACGCCCTTGTTATCTGCGGCTGTAAAAAGATCTGCGCCATGTAAGGCAAGGAGTGCTTTATTGGCTGTAATTACAGATTTACCATTTTTGATTGCAGCAAGAATTAATTCGCGAGCAGGATCTATTCCACCCATTACTTCAATAATGATGTCAATCTCAGAATCATCAATTACTGATTGTGCATCAGTTGTAAAAAGTGATTGATTAATTCCTTCGCGAGCTGCTTTGATATCTCGAACTGCAATTTTCTTTAAGATTAACTTCGCACCGGCGCGAGTAGAAAGTTCTGCATTATTTTTTTCTAGCAGCGCAGCAACTTGGCTGCCGACAACGCCGCAGCCAAGCATGCCAATATAAATATTTTTATGCGCGCTCATGTGCTTATTCTTTCACAGATGAGCAGATGCGCGTTAAATATCTAGGCGCAGGAGATCTTCAATGCTCTCACGACGCAGGATTACTCGAGCTTTTCCATCTTTAATGGCTACAACAGGCGGACGCGAGATGTGGTTGTAATTGGTGGCCATGCTGCGACCGTATGCACCTGTTGCTGGCGTGGCAAGTAAATCCCCGGGAATGACATCTGCCGGAAAATCTATGTCTTTAATAATGATGTCCCCTGTTTCGCAATGTTTTCCAACGATGCGCGTTGCAATCTTTTTAGCCGTTGATTCACGATTGGCAAGAACGGCTGTGTATTCGGCGCCATATAAAGCTGTGCGCAAATTATCACTCATGCCACCATCTACTGAAACGTAGTTTCGGGTGGATGCATTTTCTAGCGTGACAACTTTTGTTGTCCCAACTGTGTAAAGCGTAAACATAGAAGGCCCAACAATGGTGCGCCCTGGTTCAATAGAAATCTTCGGAACATTAAGCGAGTGCTTTGCACAAGAATCTTTGACAACTTTTGCCAATGTGCCAAGCACATCTGAGGCTTGAATCTCTGATTCGTTATCTAGGTATGCAATTCCATATCCCCCGCCCAAATCAAGTTCTGGTAACTGCTGACCGAACTCTGAATTGAACTTTGCCAAGAGCTCGATGAGTCGATCGGCTGCAATAGCAAATGGCTCTGTTTGAAAAATTTGTGAACCGATGTGTGAATGTAATCCGCGCAGTTCAAGGCTGGCGTGTTTTTTGGTTTCGACAATTGCTTGCCACGCAGCGCCACTGGCAATAGAAAAACCAAACTTCACATCTTCATGCGCGGTTGCAATGGATTCATGAGTATGTGCTTCGATTCCTGGAGTTAAACGAAGCAATACTCTTTGAGTCTTTCCTGCCGATTGTGCGGCGGCCGCAACTCGTTCGATTTCAAAGAGTGAATCAATAACTATTGCCCCAACACCTGCGGCAACGGCTTGTTCAATTTCATCTACTGATTTGTTGTTGCCATGTACTTCAATGTTTTCAGCCTTAATGCCGCCTTTGAGTGCCACTGCTAATTCGCCACCTGTGCAGACATCTATTCCGATACCAAGATCTTCAATCCAGCGTGCAACTTCTACGCAGATAAATGCTTTTGCTGCGTAATACACACGACCTGCTTGCGGACCAAATGCTTTAGATAGTTCGGAGTTCCAATGCAGTGCGCGAGTGCGAAAATCATCTTCATCTAAGAAAAATGCTGGAGTTTTAAATTCAGAAGCCAGAGCTGTCGCAGAAATACCTGAGCAGGTAAGTACACCATTATTGATGGTTACATTTTTAGACCACAGGGGCTGTAAATTTTTGCTCATCACATTTTCTCCGGTGCGCTCACGCCAAGTAAATCTAAACCATTTTTAATAACTTGCTTAGTAGCCGCACATAAATTTGCACGGGCGCTATGAAGGGAAGAAATAGATTCATCGCCCAGTGGCAAGACGCGGCAATCAGCATAAAAACCGTGATAAACCCCAGCTAGTTCTTCGAGATAACGAGCGACTCTATGGGGCTCTCTCATTTCTGCAGCGCCTGCAACAATTTTTGGAAACTCTGCAAGTGCTCCGAGTAATTCATTCTCGCGATCATGTGTGAGCTGGGTTGGATCAAAGTTTTCAAGTCCCACAGGAATTTTTAACTCTTGCGCATTTCGCAATACGCCAGCAATACGAGCGTGTGCGTACTGCACGTAATAGACAGGATTTTCATTTGTATTTCGCTTTAACACATCAATATCTAGAATCATCGGAGCATCTACTGGATAGCGAATCAATGTGTATCGCGCAGCATCTACGCCGACTTTTTCAACGAGTTCTTCGAGGGTAATAATTGTTCCGGCGCGCTTGGATAGTTTTACTTCTTCCCCGCCTTCCATAATTTTTACTAACTGACCAATTAATACATGGATGTTGTATTCAGGATTATCACCGGCACACGCAGCAGTAGCTTTCAAGCGACCCACGTAACCATGGTGATCTGCGCCCAACATATAGATACAGATATCAAAGCCACGATCACGTTTGTTAATGTAGTAAGCAGTATCTGATGCAAAGTAGGTTAAGTCGCCATTGGCCTTTGTGAGCACGCGATCTTTATCATCACCGAAATCTGATGTGCGAAGCCAGGTTGCACCCTCTTCTTCAAAGACATGACCTTGCTTACGCAGCTTGACCATTGCAACATCTACAAAACCGCCCTCATGCAGCGAGCGCTCTGAGAACCACACATCGAAGTGAGTTCCAAAATTATCTAGTACTCGTTTTTGATCACCTAGTTGCCACTTGTAACCACGTTCACGAAATTCATTGACGCGCTCTGGTTCGGGCAAAGCAATTAGTTTTGAATCTTGGGCAACTAGTGTTGCTGCAATATCGCCAATGTATTGACCTTGATAACCATCTTCTGGAATTGCTTTGCCAAGTGCTGTGGCTTCAAGGGATGCACCAAATAAATCCATCTGGTTGCCACGATCGTTAACATAAAATTCGCGAGCAACATCGGCACCGGCTGCACTTAATACGCGGCCGAGGGCATCGCCCACTGCTGCCCATCTAGTGTGACCAAGGTGTAATGGCCCTGTTGGATTTGCACTGATGAATTCAAGATTGATGCGCACACCTTTAAGGCCAGTGCTCTGACCATAGTGTGATTGTGCATTAATGATTGTGCGAACAAGTTCGGCTTGGCTTGCTCTATTTAACGTAATGTTAAGAAAACCGGGCCCTGCGATATCTACTCTTGCAATTTCAGGGATCACCGCCAAATTTGATTGCAAAATGGTTGCAACCTCTCGTGGATTTTTTCCTGAGGGCTTTGCTAATTGCAGTGCAATAGAAGTTGCATAATCACCATGGTCGCGATTTTTTGGGCGCTCCAGTGCAATGGTTTCTGGAAGTGCGGTACTAATCTCTTTAGGTAATTGCCCTGATGAAATAGCAGCCAAGATCGCTGTGCGGATATGGGCGGAAATCTGCTCTGAAAGGGAGATTTCTGTGCTGCTCACCTGCCAAAGGCTACCCTTTGCGCCTGCGCTCTCGCTTTGTTACCGAATTGTTATTTCGGATTGCCTTCAATGAGCGTATGCAAGGTGTGACCTTTCTGGCCTTTAAAGATAGCGTCACCCGTGGTTCGGCCCCCTTTAACTGGTTGGAACAGTTTCAACCAGGGGCGTTCCACCTTTCGAAAGGTAATAAATCTATGGCAAAGCGCCGTTTAGCGATGACTGCAGCACTTGCTGCATTTGCAATCGCACTAACAGGTTGCTCATCGAGCGACAGTTCTGCTGACGGTTTCGTCGGTGTAATCCTTCCAGATGCTGCTTCATCAGCTCGCTGGGAAACTGCTGACCGCGGATTCCTACAAGCTGCATTTGATGCTGCAGGTGTAAAAGTTGATATTCAGAATGCAAACGGCGACAAGGCCGCATTCCAGACAATCGCTGATCAAATGCTTTCAGCAGGTGCAAAGGTTCTCATCATGGTGAACCTTGATTCAGATTCAGCTAAGGCTGTTCAGGATAAGGCTGCTTCACAAGGCGTTCCAACAATTGACTACGACCGTCTAACACTTGGCGGTTCAGCTTCTTACTACGTTTCATTTGATAATGAAGCAGTAGGCAAGCTACAAGGTGAAGGTATTAAGGCATGTCTTGACGCTGCTGGTAAGACATCAGCACGCATCGTTTACCTAAACGGTTCACCAACTGATAACAACGCAACTCTTTTCAAGGCTGGATACGATTCAGTACTCCGTCCATTGATCGATTCAAAGGCCTACACATTGGTCGATGATCAAGCTGTCCCAGACTGGGATAACGCAAAGGGTGGAGTTATTTTCGAACAGCAACTTTCAAAGGCTGGCGGAAAGCTTGATGCAGTTGTTTCAGCTAACGAAGGTCTTGGACTTGCAGCTGTAGCAGTTCTTAAGAAGAACAAGCTAAACGGCAAGGTTTGTGTATCTGGACAAGATGCAACTGTTGACGGATTGCGCGCAATCCTTACAGGTGACCTTTCAAACACTGTTTACAAGGCAATTAAGGCAGAAGCAGAAGGCGCTGCAACTTTGGCAATCGCATTGCTTAAGGGCGAAGATGCAACAACTGCTACAGGTTCAGTGAACAACGGAGCAATTGATGTTCCTTCAGTTCTACTAGTACCAGTCGGAATCACAAAGGCTAACGTCAAGGACGTTATTGCTGATGGCTTCCAGAAGAAGGAAGATGTCTGTATGGGCATCGAAGATCTCTGCACAGCTAACGGACTATAAAAAGTTCGATAATTTGCGGAAAATGAAATAAGTTTCGGCCCGGGGGTTAAAAGCCCCGGGCCGAAATTCTTTCTACTAGAACTAGAGGAGATTGCCGTGAGTTCACCAATACTCTCGCTTCGAGGAGTCAATAAATCTTTCGGTCCTGTAAATGTTCTTAAGGGCGTGGATTTTGATACATACGCTGGAAAAGTAACGGCGCTCGTTGGCGATAATGGAGCGGGCAAGAGCACACTCATTAAATGTATTGCTGGTATCTACACACCAGAATCTGGTGACTTCCTTTTTGAAGGTAAAAAAGTTGAGATCAATGGACCACGCGATGCAACAGAACTCGGAATTGAAATTGTTTATCAAGATTTAGCTTTGTGTGACAACCTCGACATTGTTCACAATATGTTCCTTGGCCGTGAACAAAAAAAAGGCCCAGTATTAAATGAAACTTCTATGGAAGCTCTCGCTCGTAAAACACTCGATGGCTTAAGTGTTCGTACGGTTAAATCAATTCGACAGACTGTTGCATCCCTTTCAGGTGGACAACGCCAGACTGTTGCGATTGCGCGTGCTGTTTTGTGGAATAGCAAAGTAGTAATTCTTGATGAGCCAACCGCAGCCCTAGGTGTTGCACAAACTGAGCAAGTGTTAAACCTTGTTCGTCGTTTGGCAGATAACGGACTTGCAGTTGTTTTGATTAGCCACAACCTCAATGACGTATTCGAAGTCGCCGATAACATTGCTGCGCTTTACTTGGGTCAGATGGCTGCGCAAGTGGATAAGAAAGATGTAAAGCCACAACAAATTATTGAGTTAATTACTACTGGTAAATCTGCTGGAGTTTCAGGAGTGAACGCATGAGTACTGAAATCATTCACGAATCACCAACTCTTAAAGGTGCAGCAGCAGATTATTGGAGCCGCGTAAAAGCTGGTGACATCGGTGCACTTCCTGCAATTTTAGGACTTATTGCACTCTGTGGAATTTTTGGTGCGATGTCCAATGTTTTCCTTACCCCAGGCAACTTTGCAAATCTTCTGACTCAAGCAGCGGCAGTAATTGTGATCGCTATGGGACTAGTTTTCGTATTGCTCCTTGGCGAAATTGATTTATCTGCTGGTTATGCAGCTGGTGTATCAGGTGCTGTACTCGTAATTCTTATTACTAATCATCAAGTCGCGTGGTACATCGCATTTCCGATCAGTATCGTCGTCGGTGGCCTCCTTGGGTTTATTCTTGGTTCACTAGTCGCGCGCATCGGAATTCCATCATTCGTCGTAACCCTGGCTGCATTCTTAGCATTCCAGGGATTGCTGCTACTTCTAGCTGGCGAAGGCGGAACAATTCGCATCGAAGATAAGACAATTCTTGCAGTTGAAAATAGCAATCTTTCTCCCCTGCTCAGTTGGGTTTTCTTCATTGTTGTAGCAGTTGCATATGTCGCCACAGGACTTAATCGTTTAAATACACGACGTCGTGCGGGGCTAAAAACTGAACTTGTAAAACTCTGGGTAATCAAAACAGCAAGCCTTCTCATCATTACAGGCGGCGCTGTCTTTGCACTCAATGTTGAGCGCAGCAACAATCCAGATCTCGTCAGTCTTAAGGGAATTCCATATGTAGTTCCACTCATTCTTTTCTTACTTGCAGTCGGAACTTTTGTTCTTGGTCGCACAGCATTTGGGCGTCATATTTATGCAGTCGGTGGCAATGCAGAAGCTGCGCGTCGCGCAGGTATTAACGTTAAGCAAGTACGTATCGCAGCATTTGTTATCTGTAGTTCTTTGGCTGCTGTTGCTGGCATGATTTTTGCTTCTCGCCAAAACTCAATCTCTCCAACAACAGGTGGCAGTTCAACGCTTCTCTATGCAGTAGGCGCCGCAGTTATTGGCGGTACCTCGCTATTTGGTGGAAAAGGAAAGATGCGAGACGCCATCCTTGGCGGTCTTGTAGTTGCTGTTATTGATAATGGCATGGGCCTTTTAGGCTATGCCGCAGGTATCAAGTTCATTGTTACTGGACTTGTGTTATTAGTTTCCGCTGGCGTTGACGCAGTATCTCGCCGCGGAAGTTCAGTTAGTTAGAGCTCAACTCCCATTAAATGCTCTAGCGCTAACTGATCAATAACTTCGTATCCATAACCACGCTTACCAGCTGCATCAACATCGAAGGAATCCTTTGCTAGGTCCTTCCATGTTTCACCGCTTGCAAGTGTTGGTTCCATAAGTCCTGGAATGTTTGATTCCTTCATTGCAGCAATTACGCGTGGATCTTTTCTAAATGCTGCTGCGCGCTCTTTAAGAATCAAATAGGTGCGCATATTCGATGATGCCGATGCCCACACACCCTTGTCATCTTCTGTGCGCGCAGGTTTGTAATCAAAGTGCTTAGGTCCGCTGTATTGGTAGCGCTCAAGCAAATCAACTAAGAAGAATGCAGATTTTAGATCTCCGTGACCAAAGACAAGATCTTGATCGTATTTTGGACCGTGTTGGCCATTGAGGTCGATGTGGAATAACTTCTTGTGCCATAGAGCTTGGGCAATGCCGTGCACAAAGTTAAGGCCAGCCATTTGTTCGTGCCCAACTTCTGGATTAACGCCAACCATTTCTGGGTAATCAAGTTCGTTGATAAATGCGAGTGCGTGACCAATTGTTGGCAAGAAGATATCACCACGTGGTTCATTTGGTTTTGGCTCAAGTGCAAACTTGATGTTAAAGCCATTATCTTTTACGAATTGCCCAAGGGTATTAAAGGCTTCACGGAAGCGATCGAGTGCGACATATCCATCTTTTGCTCCATCGGATTCGGCGCCTTCGCGTCCACCCCATGCAACATAAATTTCGGCACCAAGTTCTGCAGCTAATTCGATGTTCTTCATTGTTTTGCGTAGTGCGTAACGGCGAATATCTTTATCGTTGCTTGTAAAGGCACCATCTTTAAAGACTGGATGTGTAAATAGATTCGTTGTCGCCATTGGAACTTTCATTCCAGTTTCATCGAGTGCTTTCTTAAAGCGATCGATGTGCTTGCGACGTTCGCCTTCATCACTGCCAAATGGAATTAAGTCATCATCATGGAAAGTCACACCATGTGCACCGCGTGCTGCTAGTTCTTTAACTGAACGAACTGGATCAAGTGCATCACGAGTTGCATCACCAAAGGGATCGCGTGCTTGCCAGCCAACAGTCCAGAGACCGAAAGTGAACTTATCTGCTGGTTTTGGATCAAATGACATGGTCGAACCCTTCGTAAGATTTAGCCGTTTTGGCAACAGGGCGAACTTACCTCTAACCTTGGCCATATTCCACAGGCATTAATCACAATGTCAGTGGCACTCTTTTGCGGGAGTGGTGAAATGGCAGACACGCAGGTCTTAGGAACCTGTGTCTTCGGACGTGCGGGTTCAAGTCCCGCCTCCCGCACCATCAAGATGTAGATAAAGAGGTTCGCTAGGTGTTACAAGAACTTCGAGCTCTCAGATCACATAAGGGATTTATTCCACTAGTTGGCTCTCGATTTATTTCCAATGTGGGCAATGGACTTTCTCCCATTGCGTTGGCCTATGGAGTTTTAAGTATTCCAGGTGCTGATGGAAAAGATCTCAGCATTGTTATGGCCGCACGTTTTGTTCCAATGGTTGCCTTGATGTTACTTGGTGGTGTTGTTGGAGATCGTTACAAACGAAATCGCGTTGTTGGCGGAGCAGATATTATCGGTAGCGTTTTTGTTGCAATTAGTGCAATTTCATTTATCGGTCACTTCCCTTCTGTCTGGTTATTAGCTCTTATGGGAGCAATTTTTGGAGTGCTAAATGCGCTCTGGTGGCCGGCAATGGTTGGTGTACTTCCTGAAATTTTGCCTAAAGAAAAACTAAAAGATGGTAATGCCATCGTGGCTTTATCTAACAATATTGGCTTTGTAGTCGGTGCACTGCTGGGCGGAACTCTCGTAACGTTGTATGGATCTGGTTGGGCTTTGTTAATTGATGCAATATCTTTTTTGATTGCTGGAATCCTTGTGTGGAATTTAGATTTACCGCCCATGCCTGATCGAGAAGATAACTCAGTAATTCACGACCTGCGTATTGGATGGCATGAATTCATTGCTCGTCCATGGGTCATTGCAATTGTCTGTTCATTTGCTGTCATCAATATGTGCTTCGAATCTATTTGGCAGGTTTTAGGTCCTTTGGCATATGACCAAGGCGATAACGGTCCTCGTAATTGGTCGCTCAATCTTGCAGCAGTAACTGCTGGAATGATCTGCGGAAGTGCGATTGCGCTGAAAGTTAAATTTAAACGTCCATTAGCAACATCAATGGTTTTCATTGCAATTTCTTCGGTGTGGAACTTTGCAATTGCTAGTTCGCAACCACTTGTCATCACGATGTTATGTGGCGCTGTTTCCGGAGTTGCAATCGATATCTTCATGGTTCAGTGGAACACTGCAATGCAATCGCATATTCCAGAGGAGTCATACTCGCGTGTTGCCGCCTATGACGCATTAGGTTCTTTCGGTATTGCACCAATTGGTGTGGCATTTGCAGGACCTGCTGCTGCCTACTTTGGAATTACAGCAACGCTCTGGGCTACAGGAATACTCACATTTGTCGCGGCCCTTGCATCACTGAGTGTGAAATCTCTTCGTACTCTTAAGTAGATTTTGTTGCGAGTAACTTGCAAGAACTAATCACTCGTTAGAACTTTCTTCTACTTTTTGTTACGTTCTCCTCCTGAGTAAATCACTCACTACAACAAGGAGGTAGCACCTAATGTCAGATAAGAAATGGTCATTTGAGACTTTACAAATTCATGCTGGTCAAACAGCTGATCCGACAACTGGTGCACGCGCTCTTCCTTTGTATCAAACAACTGCGTATCAATTTAGAGATACACAGCATGCAGCTAATCTCTTTGGTTTAGCGGAACTAGGAAATATTTATACACGCATCATGAATCCAACTCAGGATGCAGTTGAACAACGCTTGGCCGCACTTGAAGGTGGAGTTGCAGCGCTTCTTGTTGCATCTGGATCTGCTGCAACAACATATTCAGTTCTAAACGTTGCTGAAGCGGGCGACCACATTGTTTCAAGTCCAAGTTTGTATGGCGGAACTTATAACTTGTTTCATTACACACTTCCAAAATTCGGTATCGAAGTAACTTTCGTTGAAGATCCCGATGACCTTGATTCATGGCGTAAAGCTGTACGTCCAAATACAAAAGCATTCTTCGGTGAAACTATCGCTAATCCAAAAAATGACATCTTGGATATTGAAGGTGTTGCAAAAGTTGCTCATGAAGCAGGCGTTCCATTAATCGTCGATAACACTGTTGCAACTCCATACGTAATCAAGCCAATCGAATATGGCGCCGATGTCGTTGTTCACTCAGCAACTAAGTTCTTATCTGGTCACGGTAATGCTGTTGTGGGAGCGATTATTGATTCTGGAAACTTTGACTATGCAAAATATCCAACAAAATTTAAGGGTTTCAACGAACCAGACCCAAGTTATCACGGACTTGTTTTCGCTCAAGCTCTTGGAGTCGGTTCAGCATTTGGTGCAAACCTTGCTTATATCTTCAAGATTCGTCTGCAATTACTTCGTGATATCGGAGCAGCAGTTTCTCCATTTAACGCATGGTTACTTGCGCAAGGTTTAGAAACTCTAAGCCTTCGTATGGAACGTCACTTAGAAAATGCAAAAGCAGTGTCAGAGTGGCTATCAAAGCATCCAAGTGTTGAAAAAGTTAACTATGCATCATTGCCTAATTCACAATGGAATAAACTTGCTAAGAAATATGCACCGAAAGGATCTGGCGCTGTTCTTTCTTTTGAACTCAAAGGTGGCATAGAAGCCGGAAAGAAGTTTGTGGAGTCCCTCAAACTCTTTAGCCATGTTGCAAATATTGGAGATGTTCGTTCGTTGGTTATTCATCCAGCAACTACAACACACTCTCAATTGAGCCCTGAAGAACAACTTACTGCGGGCGTAACACCAGGTTTAGTTCGTTTGAGCCTAGGTCTTGAAAACATTGAAGATATTAAGGCTGACTTAGAGGATGGTTTTAACGCTTCTAAATAAATGAGTTAGGCATAGGCTTATCTCATGACAACGCAGGTGCCAGCACCACCAAAGCTTCGAGGGTGGTTTCACCTTGGTGCTACACCTGCGGTAATAATCGCATCCCTTGTCTTATTTATTCTAAGCAAGTCATCTCTTAAGTTATCTGTTGCACTGTATTCAATAACTGCAATCATGTTATTTAGTGTTTCAGCGATTTACCACCGCGTTCCATGGTCACCTGCAAAGAAGGTTATGTGGCGTCGTTGGGATCACGCCAATATTAATTTGCTAATTGCCGGTTCCTACACGCCTTTTGCTGTTGCACTTCTTGAAGGTCGCGATCGCCTAACTCTTCTTATTGTTGTCTGGGTTGGCGCTCTTGCCGGAGTTGCACTGCGTGTGTTTTGGGTTGGCGCGCCTCGTTGGTTATATGTTGCTAATTATTTATTACTCGGTTGGGTTGCAGTTATTTACACACCACAGCTCTATAGAGAAGGCGGTCTCTGGGTATTGCTTCCAATATTAATTGGTGGACTTTTTTATTCTGTGGGAGCAATTTTTTACGCCTTGAAAAAGCCGGGCCGTTATGCAAAATATTTTGGCTTTCATGAGCTCTTTCACATCTTCGTTTTAGCGGCCTGGATTTCTCAGTACGTCGCCGTTTCCATGGCCATTTACCGCGATTAACACCGGCCTCACTACTCGGACTAACCCCCGTACCCCACACAGGGACTTTTGCCGATGGCCCTTACTGCTCTAATCTAAAGCCCCTAGAGAACCTCTAGAAATTATCCGTCGGCAGCAAGGAAAATGATGAGCGAGAAGAAGAGTTTCCTTAATTGGGTTGGCTTCACAGGTGAAGAACAAACCACTCCTGGTTCTGTTGACCGTATTCGCGAACTTGAAACACAACTTGCTGATCTTCGCTCACGCCGCGACATCACTTCATTAAGCAAAGAAGAGTTTGAAATTCTTGCAACTGAAACTGCAATGTCAATGATCAAATCGGCGCAGCTACGTGAAGCTCGCGCGCAAGCCGCTTCTGATCGCCTTGTTAATGAAACATCACGTGCTGCCAAAGATGCACTGGAAGCTGCGCAGAACAAAGCAGCCTCAATGCTCTCAGGTGCTGAATCTCGCGGCCGCAAATATATTCAAGCTGCAGAATCAGAAGCTCAAGAGATGATTGCAAATGCAGAAGATGCAGCAGATCGCGCTATGGAAGATAAGAAGCGCGAAGTTGCAGCGTTGGCACAAGCTGCACGCCGTGAAGGTGAGCGTATTATTTCTGGTGCAACTGTTGAAGTAACAAATTACCGACATTGGCTATCTGGTGTTATCTCAGAAGCTGAACGTTTATACAAAATTCAAACTCAATCACTTGATGCTGCAGAGGGTGCGATTCATCAATCCCGTACACGTCTGGAAAGCGCATTTAATCGTTTAGAACAACTTCAAAAGAGTGTTCTTGAAAACCTTAATCCTGATGACACCATCATCAACCGCGGCCCTATTCGCGTTGAGAGCCAACGGACTAAGAGAGCACTTAATGCACCAAAGGGTAAGTCGACCAAAAAGGTTGCAAAGAAGAGTTCTGCAAAGCGTAAGTAATCTCAATGTCTGCACAGCGCGGAATTAGATACATCCCTGCAATCGATGGCTTGCGAGCTGTCGCAGTAATTGCGGTAATGCTCTATCACTTAGGTGTTCCTTGGATTCCTGGTGGTTTCCTTGGAGTCGATCTTTTCTTTGTTATTTCTGGATACGTAATCACACGTTTGCTCTTGGATTCAATTCAACGTAGCGGTGGATTAGATCTACGTGCGTTCTATAAATCTCGACTTCGCAGATTACTTCCACCATTAGTTTTCATGATTGTTACTACTACGTTATTTATCGGCGTGTGGGCGCCAGATACAATTAAAAGACTTCTCACCGATACTCCGTTTTCTCTCATGGGAGTCATGAATTGGTGGCTTGTATTTAGACAAGCAGATTATTTCGAAGCAATTGGGCGACCACCACTTTTGCAGCACACATGGTCACTCGGCGTTGAAGCACAGTTCTATCTGGTGTGGCCACTTATTTTGCTTCTCGTGCTTCGTCAATTGGGAAGAAAAATCATTCCCGCCGCAGCCCTAATTATTGCGATTGGATCAGGTGTTGCACTGTTCTTGGTTTCATTAAGTGTTGATTCAAGCTCTTCACAGAGCATAAGTCACGTTTACTTCGGAACAGATACTCACAGCATTGGTTTATTTCTGGGCGCAGCATTAGCCGTTAACTGGATTCCACAAAATCTTAAGGTTGATATTGCCAAGCGAGCACAAGATGTCATCGATGGAATTGGTGTATTTGGTTTTCTGGGGATTCTTGCTTGTTTCTTATTCATTGAACAGGGAAATCCAACTCTCTACAAAATTGCCTTTCCATTGGCTGGAATATTTGGATGCGCGATCATCATGTCTGTTGTTCATCCTGCTTCACGATTTGCACCCCTCTTGCAAGGAAAAGCGATTCTGTGGATTGGTGAGCGCTCATATGCGATCTATTTATGGCATTGGATTATCTTTCAAGTAACGCGTCCCAGCGTTGATCTAGCCGGTGCGAGCTGGGCTCTCTATGCACTTCGAATTCTTATTGTTTTCGCCTTAGCTGACATCTCACTTCGTTGGGTTGAATTGCCCTTTAGAAATGGCTACATCGAGTCATGGTTTAGAGGTATGAAATATCGAACAAAGAAAGTGCGTGTGCGTCAGCAAACTACATTGGCGTTATCAATTATTTCCGTATTGGCTGCTACATCTCTCGTGAGTGCAAATGCAATTGCAATCAGTGAGCGAAATCTTGCTAAATTGAAGTTGGAGATAACTTCTGAAGCGCAAGTGCAAACGCAAATAACTAATCCTTCTGAAGGTCTTTGGGTGGCAGGAGATTCGGTAATCCTTGGTATTCGAAATGAATTATCAAATCGACGACAGGTTGGATTGATAAATGCCCATGTGGGTCGTCAGGCACCGGAATTAATAGAGGTTCTAAACAAAGATAAAGCTCGAATGCTCGGTGCGCCAATTATTGTCAATATGGGAAATAACAATCGGCTAGGTGAAAGTGAAGTTGTTTCAATATTTGAAGCAATAAAGGATCAACCTCAAATTATTGTTATTAACACTGCAGTGCCGAGAGGTTGGAAGGATGAGAATAATTCCTTGATTCAACAAGTCGCATCTCGGTATCAGAATGTGAAAATTGTTGATTGGAACGCTATTTCACAGGGGCATCCAGAATACTTCGCACCCGATGGTGTGCACTTAGTGCCAACTGGCATAAGTGTTTATGTGGATGCGATTGTGTCTGAGTTAGAGTAAATCAAATAAAAAAGCCCCCGCGAAATGCGAGGGCTTTTTAATGTAAAGATTTACTCGTATTGACCTGCAAGTCCGAAGATCTTTGCAGAAGCAGTTTGTCCATCTGCATAAACACTCGATACTCTAAATTGTGTCCAGCTATCTGAACTTGAAAGCATTACAGAGTGAGTTAATTCAGTTGGACCTGTTGTTGCTACAACTGCCCATTCTCCGCCTGCTGGCTTGAGTTCAACATTAAATCCTGTAAGTCCCTCTGTTGCCATTGGAGCTTTCCAGCGAAGATTCATTCCATCTGCTGAACGAAGTGCAACGAATGAAGTTGGTGCTTCGACAGTTCCAACTGGTTCTGCAGGAGTTGTTGGCTCTTCAGTCATAGTTGGTTCATCAGTCATTGTGGCTGTAGCTGATGGTGTTGTAGGAGCTGCAGCATCATCGCCTTCTGTTCCTGACTTTGACCATACAAGAATTGCAAGAAGAACGATTCCTACGACAACGATTGTTACAACGCGATTTGATGCACCTTGCTTTGGTTTGTTATCAAATGAAACAGACTTAGCTGCATTGCGTGGTGCTGGTGCAGTCGATACATCAACGCGACCACGTGCGCTACCAACTGGAACAGCTGGTACTACTAGGCGATCAACTGATGTTGCACGACGAGAAGATTTCTTTGTTGTCTTACGAGCTGCAGACTTTTTTGCGCTCTTCTTTACTGCAGATTTACGAGCGGTGCTCTTCTTCGCAACTTTCTTTACAACTCTCTTTGAAGTTGACTTACGGGCAACAGATTTTTTGGCGCTCTTCTTTGCTGACTTCTTAGCGGTTTTCTTGACAGCCACATGCACTCCTTGGGTAGCGGTACGTACTTACTTCACGCACTCGGATAAGAGAAGTTTACCCCAGCGAGGTCAGCAAACTGATTACGTGAGGTGCTATTGCACGGAGTGATTTACCGCGATGGCTTATCAAATCCTTCTCGTCCGCGCTCATTTGCGCACTTGAGATTGCTAACCCGTGTGGTCTAAATAGGGGGTCGTACCCAAATCCATGATCTCCAATTGGGGCAAAGAGAATGGATCCTTCGAAGATTTCTTCGGTAACGTGCTCTCTTCCATCAGGAAGTACGAGTGCCGCAGCGCAGGTGAAATGCGCACCGCGTTTTTCTTCGGGGATGCTCTCTAATTCTTTTAACAGCTTTGCGTTGTTGGCTCTGTCATCTCCATGAACTCCTGCATACCTGGCAGAAAATAATCCGGGGGCACCACCTAGAGCATCCACACATAAACCACTGTCATCTGCAATTGCTGGTAATCCCGTTTCTTTACAGACGCTTCGTGCTTTTAGTAATGCGTTTTCTTTAAAAGTACTTCCAGTTTCTTCAACTTCAGTTGTGTGTGAAAACTCTTCAAGTCCTACGAGATTTATTGTGCCCTGAGAAATTGAGTCAAGAATTCTTCGAAATTCTCGGATCTTGCCTTGGTTGCGAGTTGCTAAAACTAAAGTAACTGGCGCGCTCATTTGGCTAGAACTGAACTCTGCATTCTTGCTAAATCTTTGCAACCACCAACTGCAAGATCTAATAACTGATCTAAGAGTGCGCGATCAAATGGAACACCTTCGGCAGTTCCTTGAACTTCAATGAAGCGACCATCTCCACTACACACAACATTCATGTCAGTATCAGCGCGAACATCTTCTTCATAGCAAAGATCGAGCATTGGAACACCATCGATAATGCCAACGCTTACGGCAGCAACGGAATCTGCAAGTGGTTTTGAATTTGCTTTGATGTGACCCTCTTTTTTAGCCCACGCAATAGCATCTGCTAAAGCAACGTATGCACCAGTAATTGCGGCTGTGCGCGTTCCACCATCTGCTTGCAAGACATCACAGTCAATAACAATTGTGTTTTCGCCAAGTTCTTTTGTGTCAACGATTGCTCGAAGCGAACGACCAACTAAACGTGAAATTTCTTGAGTACGTCCACCTAATTTACCTTTGACGCTTTCGCGATCAGATCGGGTATGAGTTGCACGTGGAAGCATGGCGTATTCAGAAGTGACCCATCCTGTGCCTGAATCTTTTAACCAACGTGGAACGCCAGGAGAAAATGATGCAACGCAAAGAACTCTTGTCTTGCCGAACTCAACGAGAACAGAACCTTCGGCATGATCTAGCCAGCCTCGCGTAAATTTAATTTCACGGAGTTGATCATTTGTGCGTCCATCATTGCGTGACATGTATTTCTCCGTTTAGTTAAGTGGTTTATAGGCTTTGGTGTTCAACTCGGCCAACTTCTGGGCCGAGAAATCTACGAGCAAGTGATTCAAATGCTTTTGCATCACCCGTTGCCAGGAATCGATGCTCAGCGCTCTTTGCACTTGAGTGCAGTAAATCATTTTCAACTAGTACGCGATATAGATCTTTTGCGGTTTCTTCCGCACTTGAAACCAAAGAAACCGAATTGCCTACAACGTATGAAATCACACCTGTTAACAATGGATAGTGCGTGCAGCCAAGAACTAAGGTATCGATATCAGCATCAATGACGGGTTTGAGATATTTGCGGGCAATGTCTGTGATTTCTGGCCCAGATGTTTCTCCACGTTCAACAAATTCGACAAATAATGGGCATGGTACTGAAGTGATACTTAAATTTGGCGCAGCTGCAAATGCATCCATATACGCTTTTGAATCAATAGTTGCTTGTGTACCAATTACGCCAATTTTTCCTGATCTGGTTGCAGCAACTGCTCTGCGAACTGCAGGTTGAATTACTTCAATAACTGGTATTGAGTATCGCTCGCGTGCATCACGCAACATTGCAGCACTTGCTGTGTTGCATGCGATGACAAGTGCTTTGACACCTTGATCGACTAAGAAATCCAGAGTTTCTAAAGCGAACTCTCGAACTTGTGCCAATGGGCGTGGACCATAGGGTCCGCGGGCTGTATCGCCAATATAAAGAGTTGATTCATTTGGAAGTTGATCAAGAATTGCACGTGCAACGGTTAAACCGCCAACGCCGGAATCAAATATTCCAATAGGTGCATCACTCACACTGTGAAGTCTACCGCTATGCCCACAATTGATTATCGAGTGCTTCTGATGCGCTCACGTGATCAGCACTATAAACACCAGTAGAGAGGTATTTCCAACCAGCATCGCAGACAATAAATGCGATGTCTGCACTCTTGCCATCGCGTATAGCTTCGGCCCCCATGGCAAGGGCTGCATGAAGAATTGCACCTGTAGAAATACCAGAAAATATTCCTTCTACTTCTAGTAACTCGCGAACGCGACGAACTGAGTCTTCTGCGCCAACAGAGAAGCGGCGAGTTAGAACTGAAGCATCGTAGAGTTCTGGAACAAAGCCTTCATCAATATTTCGGAGTCCATAAACAACTTCGCCATAACGTGGTTCGGCTGCAATTATCTGTACATCCGGTTTTTGTTCACGTAAATATCTTCCTGCACCCATTAGCGTTCCTGTTGTTCCTAAACCAGCTACGAAGTGTGTAATCGTCGGTAGATCTGCAAATATTTCAGGACCAGTGCCTTGATAGTGAGCAAGTGTGTTTGCCGGATTTCCATACTGATACATAAAAACCCACTCAGGATTTTTTGCGGCTAATTCTTTTGCAACCCGCACAGCTTCATTTGAACCACCTGCTGCAGGTGAAAAGATAATTTTTGCGCCCCACATTTCAAGTAATTGTCGGCGCTCAATCGATGTGTTCTCAGGCATTACACAAATTAATTTATAGCCTCGCGTCTTTGCAACCATCGCTAGTGAAATTCCAGTATTGCCACTAGTTGGTTCAAGAATTGTTGCACCTGGTTTGAGAGAGCCCTCTGCTTCGGCTTTTTCAATCATTGCCAAGGCTGCACGATCTTTAATTGAACCCGTTGGATTGCGATCTTCCATCTTTGCCCACAAACGAACATTTGGAGCCGGAGAAAGTTTTGGTAAACCAATAAGTGGAGTGTGGCCTACAGAACTTTCTAGAGAATCAAAGCGTGCCACTGTTAGCCACCTGCAACAGCAGGCAGAACAGTAATTGAATCACCTGATTTAAGCGCCGCATCTAAGCCACCAAGAAAGCGAACATCTTCATCGTTGACATAAATGTTAATAAAGCGTCGCAACGCACCATCTTCTAAAAGGCGTTCAGCTAAGCCTGGATATTGACGATCAAGATCTGAGATTAAGGATTTTAAATCTGCGCCGTCAGCAGAAACGACTTTTGCATCCTTTGTGTATGGACGCAAAATTGTTGGAATTCGAACTTCAATTGCTGCTGTAGTCATGTGCTTATTATTGCTAATGCACGCCGCTTTCGCCAATTCACGAAAAGACGTGAGTTAATCCAGGATTGTTACGGGTTCTTCTGTGACCGTGCCATCGATAATTCGATACGAGCGAAATTCAGTCGCAGGTGCAATCTCCTCGCGTGTAGAAACTAGTACGTAGTGCGCGCCCGGTTCGCCTGCGTAGGCAATATCGGTACGTGATGGATACGCCTCTGTTTCTGTATGAGAGTGATAGATAACAACTATTTCCTCATCATTGTCATCAACTTCGCGATAAAGAGCGAGCAAATCTTTTGGATCAAACTCATAAAAAGTTGGCGAGTGTGCTGCGTTAATCATGGGCTTTAAACGCATGGGTGTATCGGCGCCAAGTGAACCGAGAATGACGCCACATGCTTCATCAGGATATTCAGCGCGTGCTTGTTCAAGAATTTGATTAACCATTGCACGCGAAATTGTTAATGACATGTCAGGATTCTAATCCATCCATGAGTGCTTGAAGTAAATTACCTTGCAGCCAGCCGAGCCAACTATAAACACCGTACACACCACGCATTGGGTCATCAGGTGCCAATAGCTCAAGTTCTTCGTGGGTATTTTTCTCAACATTAAGGCGCACACCAAGTGCGAGCCGAATGTCATTTATGCCACCGAGCCAGGCATTTGCTAGATCGTGATTGAGTTCGATGCTTCCATCTTCACTGCTCATGAGCATCGTGCGAATAGACATGGCGTGTGCTTGTTTTTTTGTTCGCAATACTGATTCGGTATATCGACGAAATTCAGATGCGTCCACCCCATCTGCATAAGCATTTGGCAAAAGGCGAAGTAAAACCTCATCATCCGGTGGTGAATCATGAAAAGTTATTCCGACCATTGCAGCCAAAGGGTCCTGATCATTGTGATCTACGCGTTCGGCGAGTAACTCAATAATTTGTTGCGAAAGATTTATGAGAACTTCTTTTTCAGAATCTGAAAATTGTGCAACGAATAACTCTTCACCGTGGCGAGTAAATCCGTGGCTCTCCTTCATTAGCCTTGATCTCCGCGTTGCAGTGTTGCCCATAAACCATATTCGTGAAGTCTTGCGACATCGTGTTCCATCTCTTCACGAGTGCCTTCTGAAACAACGGCTTTACCTTCTGTGTGTACCTTCATCATTAATTCTGTTGCGCGCTCACGTGAATAACTAAATAGCTCCATAAATACATAAGTTACGTAATCCATCAGATTTACAGGGTCATCCCAAACAATTGCGACCCATGGTCGATCAGAAGAAAAAATCGCATTAATCTCTTCTTCAATCTTTGATTTGATTTTGACCACTATCTGATCACCACCGTAAATACTTCTGAATCTGCTTGATTCCATAACGAATCTTGCGCAACGCCCACTTTGTACTTACCAAAGCCTTTTTGTGCAGTAGTTGTAGAGAAAGTAAATGCTCCATTTATATCTGTAATTACTGGGGTGCCTACTGGAGTCCACTTACCGGCTCGCTGTTGCAACAACTGAACTGCTACGCCATTTTGTCGTGGTGATAATGCTCCAGTTATTTCAAATGCTTGTAAACGCAGTGCAGATACTGGAGCAGTTACTGATATGCGACGAGTGATAACAACGGCTATTTCTGGAGAAATAGATTCAAGGCGTTCCCATGTTCCTTCTGTACGTGCACGAAGTGAAGTGCTCTTGGAAAGTAGCAGTGGCACCTGAATTGCGCCATCTATTCCAGTTGTACTAGTTGCAATTTCTCGCCACTGTGTTTCATTTGCAGATTTAGATTCAATTCGTACTAACAAATTATTAATTGGTAATTTGTCCGGTAATTGAAAGAGCGCTTTAAGCCCAACGATGGATCCAAATTCAACAGATGTGGCAACTTCTGTATTTGAGCTATTCAAAGAAATCGAACTAACCACTTGATCTGGTGCGATAGCAAGGGCAGCATCTCTAATGGCTTGTGAGCCTGCCATATCTTCCATTCCGAATGTCCACTGCGCTACACCACCGAGTCTGTATTTAGAGACAAATCCAATTCGTGAAGTAAAGCTTCGTGCATCTTGATACCAAGCTGTTCGGGTTGCTGTACACGTTGTCGCTAATCCTGCGGCTGTGAGTCCGCTATACACCTTGTTATATGTGAAATTAACTTCTCCCAGTACTTCATCATATGTTGGAATTACGCCATAACCTTGCGCAAGAGCCGCAGCATCTCGCAACACAAAGGTTGCAGCTTTTGCGCCAACTTTTACAACGTTGGCAACTTCAACCGGACATGTACCTTCGACTTTAGTAACCCAATCTCGACCATAACCTGGAATTCCAACGTATACCTTTGAAGCAGGCATCACTGAAATTGCATATTTAATTGTTCTTTCAGTCCATGCAAGTGGGCCAAGTGGGCCAGGCTTTGAAACCGAAAAGTCATAGGTCATTATTCGTAGGCGATCGATGTACGGAGCAATTTCTGCCCAGGCATAAACAAAATAACCTTTTTGTGCTCCTGATGGATCATAAAGATATGGAGTAGATACAGATAACAATTTATTTTTTGATTTTAGGACACCGCTAAGTTCTTTTACAAATGCAACCCAATGTGGCTTAGTTGAACTCCACGTTGTGTTTTTGTCAACAAATGCGAAGCCTTCAAAGTCTAAATCAATTCCATCGTAGTTATACTTCATCACGAGTTCCACGATTGCATTAACAACTTGAGTTCTAGAAACTGGGTTAGCAAGTAGTTTTGATAAAACTAATTCACTTGTTCCATCAGTTATCGTCGGAATAATCGTAAATCCAGCGCTGCGCAATGTTGCAAGCGGTCTATCAATTGGAACACTTGGATTAGCTGGGGCGTATAAGTCTGTAACAACTGGAAGTTTCTTTGCCCCGTTATATTTCAAGGTGTACCAAAATGGCATTACTTCACGGATGATATCCGCGTTCGCAACAACGGCTGGCAGAGATCTGCTCATTGAGTAATAAGGAATCCAACCCGTCAAAACTTTGCGAGGCTGTGTATTCGCGCTCACTTGTGGTACAAAGGCGACCATGTTTGTTATTACTAAAAGTATTGCGAGAAATGGTCTCAGTTTTTTCATATCACTTTTCTTCAGGCGCTTCACGCAATCCATCATGAATCTCTTTGCACGCCGGGCAAATTGGATATTTTTCAGGATCGCGTGAAGGAATCCATTTTTTACCACACAGTGCTTTCACAGCTTTTCCAGTCACGGCAGATTCAACAATTTTCTCTTTTTTCACAAAATGTGAAAACCGATCATGACCGCCATCATCTTCTTCTAATTCGGGGCGTGTCAGCAGATCTGTGTCGGTTGCGGTATCGCTTCCGCGTCTGAAAATACCCATGAGCACACCTTACCGTGAGGGTAGAATTGATTGGATGAAGGACTTATTGCGCACAGAACATTTAACTCGTGACGACGTTGAGTTGTTGCTAGATACTGCTGCACAATTTGCTGCCGAACCACTTCGCTCTAAAGATGCATTAGCCCATAAGAGTGTGGCGATCTATATGACCAAGCCATCTACTCGTACGAGATTGGCCTCACAAACCGCAGTTGCACACTTAGGCGGTTCACCAATTGTTTTGCGTGGTGAAGATCTACAACTTGGTCGCGGCGAATCAATTGCAGATACTGCAAAAATCTTTAGTGGATATTGCGATGCGCTTATCGTGAGAACTTTTGCTCAATCAGATGTTGATGAACTCGGAAAATATGCATCGATTCCAGTTATTAATGCTTTGACTGATGATGATCATCCAACACAATTGTTGGCAGACTGGCTGACGATTCGTGAAACTTTTGGTAAAGATGTTTCCGGACGTAAATTTGTTTATCTTGGTGATGGAAACAACATGGCTCATTCTTGGCTCATCATGGGCGCAATCATGGGTGCTCACGTAGTCGCAGCAACTCCTGAAGGCAAGTGGGCACCGAGTGCGCAAGCAATCGCTACTGCAAAAAATATTGCAGCAAAGAGTGGTGCAACGATTGAGGTAACACACGATGCGCAAAGCGCTGCAAAAGATGCAAGTGTTTTGTATACCGATGTGTGGATGTCTATGGGTGATCCAGAATCAGAAAAAGCCGAAAAGATTAGAGCGCTGGCACCATTTGCGATAACAGATGAATTAATGTCAAAGACTTCTAAGGACTCGATTTTTATGCACTGTCTTCCCGCGCATCGCGGTGAAGAAGTTATGGCATCGGTCATCGACGGACCGAAATCTGTCATCTGGCGTGAAGCATTTCACAGACGAACCACTATTCAATCCCTGTTGTTTCACTTAACAAGAGGTGAACTTAAGGGTTCTATCTAGCCACTCGGCACAAAAAGTATTAGGTTTGCCTCATGCGAATTGCCGTACCTAAAGAAATCCGCGATGGAGAAAAGCGAGTAGCACTCGTTCCCGACATCATCAATAAGTTAACTCGTTTGGGTTATGAAGTTTCCATCGAATCTGGCGCGGGAAATCATTCACAAGCAATGGATGAAGATTTCAAGAGTGCTGGGGCATCCATTGTTAATGGAGACGTTCTCAAAGGAGCAGATGTCGTACTAAGCGTTTCCCCGCTTACTCCCGCTCAAATGTCATCACTTAAAAAAGGTGCACTGACTATTTCATTCTTATCACCTGTCACCGCTGTTGATTCAATTGATGCCGCAGCTAGCGCAGGAGTTACAGCGTTTTCACTCGAATTAGTTCCGCGCATTTCACGTGCGCAATCTATGGATGCTCTGACATCACAAGCACTCTGTGCTGGATATCGCGCAGTATTAGTTGGCGCAGAAATGTCTCCACGATTCTTTCCATTATTAATGACAGCAGCCGGAACTGTTACACCCGCTCAAGTTCTTGTGCTCGGTGCAGGTGTTGCAGGTTTGCAAGCGATTGCAACCGCACGCAGATTAGGCGCAGTTGTATCTGCATACGATGTTCGACCATCTTCTGCTGATGAAGTTAAATCAATGGGCGCAACATTTATTGATCTTGAATTAGAAGCACTCGAGGGTGCTGGTGGTTATGCACGCGAGATGACTCCAGAGCGTGCGGCAAAGCAACGTGAGTTACTAACTCCTTACATCGCTAAATCACATGTCGTTATTACAACTGCTGCAGTGCCCGGACGAAAAGCACCACAGTTAATGACACAAGCGATGGTTGATGCAATGGGGCCAGGAACAATCATTGTTGACTTAGCCGCAGAGACTGGCGGAAACGTTGAAGGTTCTAAACCAGGTGAAGTTGTGGTTACTAAAAATGGCGTGCGCATTTGGGGCGGAAAAGATGTGCCAAGCCAGCTTCCCTTCCATGCATCAAGTTTGTACTCGCGCAACGTTGTAAATCTCCTGACGCTTTTAACAACGCCGGCTGCAGAAGGCAGTGCGCTGGCATTAAATCTTGATTTTGATGATGAGATTATTGATGGTGCCGCAGTTACACATGCAGGAGCTAAACGAGATGGAGGCGCAAAATAATGGAACCAATTGCAATTATCTCGATCTTTGTTCTTGCAGTATTCGTCGGATTTGAAGTTGTCTCTAAAGTCTCAAGTACTTTGCACACCCCACTGATGAGTGGTGCGAATGCAATTCACGGCGTTATTTTGGTCGGTGCAATCATCGTTGCTGATCACAGCAAAGGTGCACTTCAGTTAGGACTATCGGTTGCAGCAATCATCTTGGCCACCATCAATATGGTGGGTGGATTCGTTGTCACTGATCGCATGCTTGAAATGTTTAAACCAAAGAAGGGCGGTGAGAACAAGTGAGCCACTTCTTATACAGTTCGATTGGTCTTGCTGCCGGCGTCTGTTTTATTCTCGCTCTTAAAGGTTTATCAAAGCCAAAAACTGCACGTCGCGGAAATATTATTGGTGCAATTGGCGCAACAATCGCAACAATCGTCGTCTTTTTCTACGCACAAGAAGGCGAATCATTGCCACTTAATAACTTCGGTTGGATTATCGGAGCAATAGCTGTTGGTGTAGTTATCGGTGTTCCTGCTGCACGTAAAGTTCAGATGACACAGATGCCACAACTTGTTGCACTATTTAATGGTGTTGGTGGTGGAGCTGCGGCTCTGGTTGCAATCGTTGAGTATTTACACCTTGGTGAGAAGGCGAATACTGCAGAAGTTATTGCAACGGTTTTCACCGTAATCGTTGGTTGTGTCTCATTTAGTGGATCAATCATCACATTCTTAAAACTTCAAGAATTAATGACTACTCGGCCTGTTGTATTTCCTGGCGGCCGTTTTGTAATTGCAGGCACACTGGCTGCAACACTGGGTGCTGCGGTGTGGGTTGTTATCGAACTCGGAACTAATCCACTGATGATTCTTGCAGCGCTTTCACTGCTATTTGGTGTTCTATTCGTACTTCCAGTTGGTGGCGCAGATGTTCCAATTGTTATCTCGCTGCTCAATGCATTTACTGGTTTAACAGTTGCAGCAAGTGGATATGTTCTAGATTCAACACTTCTAATTATTGCTGGAACACTCGTTGGTGCATCCGGAACAATTTTGACTCGTTTAATGGCAGAAGCAATGGGACGCTCACTCTTTGGAACACTCTTTGGAGCCTTTACTGCAAAGCCACAAGAAGCAAGTGGGGCCGCAGAAGATCGTCCAGTTCGCTCTGGTTCACCGGATGACGTTGCAATCTTGCTCAACTATGCACGACGCGTAGTTATTGTTCCTGGCTTTGGACTCGCAGTTGCGCAAGCACAGCACACGGTGCGCGAATTAGCAGATTTGATGTTGGCTAAAGGCATTGATGTTGCATATGGAATTCACCCTGTTGCAGGTCGTATGCCAGGACATATGAACGTATTACTTGCAGAAGCCAACGTTCCATATGACCAATTGGCCGAAATGGAAGAAGTAAATCCAACCTTTGGGCAAACCGATGTTGCAATTGTTATTGGTGCCAACGATGTTGTTAACCCTGCTGCACTAACAACTCCAGGGTGTCCAATTTATGGAATGCCGATTCTTGAAGTTTCTAATGCAGCAAACATTATTTTCTTAAAGCGATCAATGCGTCCAGGCTTTGCTGGAATCGAAAATGAATTGCTTTATGATCCAAAGACAATGCTGCTCTTTGGAGATGCAAAGGCTTCGCTAACAAAGGTTGTCTCCGCCCTTAAGAACCTCTAATTTCTGAGTTGCAGGTAGTTGAATGTTCAACTACTCTTGGCTTACTGAAATAAGGAGTTGAAATGCCTGCTGTAACCGTTAGCGATATAACAATCTTGCCTCGAGTGTCCGTGGCACCAGGATTGCGCGCGCGAACAGTAAAGAGCATCACAACAGCTCCACAAGGTTTTGAAGGCGAAGGCTTTCCAGTACGTCGCGCATTTGCTGGCGTTGATATGTCAGAACTCGATCCATTTATTCACTTGGATCAAATGGGCGAAGTTGAATACGCACCGGGTGAACCAAAAGGAACTCCATGGCACCCACATCGCGGTTTTGAAACAGTTACATACATTATTGATGGAATCTTTGATCACTATGACAACAATGGTGGCGGCGGAACAATTCAAAATGGTGACACACAATGGATGACTGCTGGTGCAGGAATTTTGCACATCGAAACTCCCCCAGAGCATTTAGTTATGAGCGGTGGCTTGTTCCACGGTTTTCAATTATGGGTAAATCTTCCTGCTGCTAAGAAATGGTCACCACCTGCATACCAAGATCTACGTGCCAGTGAAGTTGCACTTCTTGCGTCTCACGATGGTGGTTCACTCATTCGCGTAATCGCTGGCGAAATCGATGGACACAAAGGACCAGGTTCAACACAGACCCCAATTACTTTGGTGCATGCAACTGTTCAGCCAGGCGCTGAACTTCGTTTGCCATGGCGTAAGGATTACAACGCTCTTGTCTACACATTGGCAGGACATGGTTTCGTTGGCGAAGAGTCTCGCCCAGTTCAGATGGGTCAACTCACCGTTTTCGGCGAAGGTGATTTTCTAGTTATACGTGCAGCAAACCAACAAGAAACACGTTCGCCTGAATTAGAACTATTTATTCTCGGTGGCCAACCAATTAAAGAACCTGTTGCATGGATGGGTCCATTCGTTATGAATACGAAAGCTGAAGTACTGCAAGCATTTGAAGACTTCCAAAATGGTGTACTAGGAACCGTTCCTGCTATTCACAAAAAAGAAGTTTTGAACGTGCACGGAGCTCCTACAGAAATCGTAGAAGAGTAAAACTAACCAACCATTTCGGGATCGTAGGCACGATTGCTATCGTGAATACAACTCTTGCTGACATCAATCTTTGAACAATCTTCGCAGAGCAAAACTAATTCATGGCAGGCTTTGCGGGTACAGTTATAGAACTGCTTAGTAGGCGCATTGCAGCTTTCGCATTCGCCAATAACTTTTGCTTTAGGTGAGAAATCAATTGCCATGCGACCATCAAATGTATAAAGCGAGCCTTCCCACAAACCTTTATCACCATATTTTTTTCCGTACTTAACGATGCCACCTTCAATTTGGTAAACCTCTTTGAAGCCGTTATCGACCATTACCGCTGAAATAATTTCGCAACGGATGCCACCAGTGCAATATGTAACAACTGGCTTGTCTTTAAGGTGATCGTACTTTCCGCTCTTAATTTCCTCAACGAAGTCACGTGATGTTGTTACATCTGGAATTACGGCATTCTTAAACTTTCCAATTTTTGCTTCAAACGCGTTGCGACCATCGAAGAAGACAACTTCATCGCCTCGTTCTTCAACTAATTTTTGAACATCGTATGGCTTGAGATGCTTGCCACCACCGATTACTCCATCTTCACTTACTTTAATAACTGAAGGATCTCCGAAGGCAACCAGTTCTTCTTTAACACGAACTGCTAAACGTGGGAATTCATTTCCAGTTGCTTCAGACCACTTAAAATCAATTTTCTTAAATCCTGGATATTTCTTTGTGCGTGCAACGTATGTCTTAAGAGATTCCATATCTCCACCAACGGTTCCGTTGATTCCGTGAGGAGATACAAGAATGCGACCTTTAAGTCCTAGGGATTCACAGAGAGTGAGCTGCCACAAACGAACAGCAGCAGTGTCTTGAATCGGCGTGAAGCCGTAATAGAGAAGTATCTTCTGTGGTTCCACAAGCCAATCTTAACCGCTGATAGGTACTTCAAAAAACGCCGCTACTCGCAGGCAACCCCGTCTTTATCCCGATCCAGCGCCTTGTTGAGTGTGTATAAGGTTTTATTTTTTGAACGAATAATCGGTGTTACTCCTGCTGCCTTTGCTTTCGCGCACGAAGAATACTTCACAGCCTTCTTAACTTTAGGTACAGCAGTTGGCTCGGTTGTTGCAATCGGTGTTGGCGCCACCGTTGGAGTTGGAGCAACAAGAGTTATGGGTGTAATTCCTGCAGTGATTGCATAGGCGGGAATTGAGAAAGCTGTTATAGATGTGATGCCACATGAAGCAACAAGTGTTGTGAGTGCCGTCGCTTCTGCAGTATCAACGGTTAGTGAATAGCGAACTTTGATTGCGATCCAATTAGAAACATATGTGCACTTATCAACTAATGGCAACCATGTACTTGGATCTTGATCACTCTTCTGCCGATTAAGTGATGCCGTTACTGCAATCAGTGATCGTGAATCAGTTAAATCGTTAGCAAATGCTTCACGTTGCGCAGGAGACCATTTCCATGCGCCAGATCTCCATGCTTCAGAGAGTGGAACCATGTGATCAATATCCAAAGTTGAATAATCAGTTGTTGCTAATCCATCATAGGCACTGATCCATTTGCCACCATTAAAAACACAACCGCTACTGAGTTTGGGTATAGATACCGCTTCTTGAATTAAAACTTCTTTGCGCGTATCACACTTGTCTTTATCAGCATCGATCCAGTGTTTAAATAAAGTGCGTTCATAACCAGATAACTGATCAGGGGCTATTGTTAAAGGTAAATCAAATGCTTGCGCTGCGGGGGCGGTGAGCATGTTCATGGCTAATGCCAGAGTTAAAGCAGTTGTGTAGAGCGATCTTGAGGCTTTCACGTATATCTAGCGTGGAACTCTGATGCGTAAAGAATTAGTAACTACAAACAAACTAGATAACGCCATCGCACCCGCTGCATACATAGGTGAGAGCAATCCCATTACTGCAATCGGTATTCCAACGACGTTATATGCAAATGCCCAACCGAGGTTAACGCGAATTGTTCTAAGGGTTCGCTTTGAAAGTTTTAAAGCATCTAAGACCGCGCGAAGGTCTGTGCGCATCAACGTGATGTCCGCGCTAGAGACAGCTACATCTGTTCCGGTGCCCATTGCAATGCTTACATCTGCGCCAACTAGAGCTGCTGCATCATTGATTCCATCACCGACCATTACAACTGTGTGAGATTGACTCTGTAATTCGCGAATCTTCGTTAATTTTCCTTGTGGCAATGCGCCAGATAAAACGTGATCACTGTCGATTCCTACTTGTTTAGCGATAGATTGCGCAGCATCTTCTGAATCTCCTGTTAGCAACCATGGAGTAATTCCTGCATACTTTAATTGCGAAATAGTCTCTGCTGCATCTGATTTGAGTTCATCGCCGACAGTAAATACAGCTAGTGCAACTCCATCCCACGCTAATACTGAAACACTTAAGCCAGCGTTGTGACCGCGATCAACGGCTGCAGTAATAAGTGGATGAAAAGTTGTGGTGCTGTGTGCAACTGCTGCGGGTGAACCGATTAATACAACTGGTGAGTGAGTTCCAAGATTTACACGGCCTGCAGCACCAGAACCTGGTGTTACTTGAAACTCAGAAACAGACGTTGATTTAATCCCTTGCGATGAAATAAAGTCTCGAAGGCTTACAGCAATCGGATGATTGTTTTGTTCTTCAATTGATAACGCTGTGGAAAGAATTGTGGCCTCGCGTAGCAGTGGTTCAAAACTTGCTCCAAGAAGTGCTCCTGCTTCATGTGCGACTGTGACTTCGTGAACTTTCATCGCCCCAGTTGTGAGGGTTCCGGTCTTATCTAAAACAATTGTGTCTACCTTGCGAGCAACTTCTAAGACTCGAGGGTTTCGAATAATAATTCCACGTTGAGCGCCACGACCTGATGCCACAAGCAGTGCCACAGGCGTTGCTAATCCGAGTGCGCATGGGCAGGCAATAACGATAACTGCGATTGCTGTTGCAATTGATTCTGAAAGTGATGCACCGTTGTATCGAAGTGCGCCAAATGTTCCTATTGCAATCACCGTAACAATAGGTACAAAAACAGCACTGATGCGATCTGCAAGACGAGCAATAGGTGCCTTTGTGCTCTGAGCTTCCATAACCATTGACGTTATGCGTGCGTATTCAGTATCGCGCCCAACGCGAGTTGCACGAACAATTAGACGACCATTTGTGTTTACAGAACTACCAATAACACGATCACCGGGACCAACTGTTAGGGGCAATGATTCACCTGTGATCAGTGAGTTATCTACCGAGCTATTGCCCGAAACAATTACGCCATCTGTTGCAATTCGATCTCCTGGTGCAACAACAAATTCATCGCCAATTTCTAAGTTCTCAACAGGAATGACAACGGTTAAGCCACCACGAACAACACTTACTTCCTTCACATTCAGTGCTAAGAGCGCAGATAATGCGCTACTTGCACGTCGCTTGGCACGCGTTTCTAGAAAGCGGCCAAGGATTACAAAAGTAATAACTCCTGCCGCAACTTCTGTATAAACATCGCCACTACCAGTTGCATTTGCATAGATCGACCAGCCAAATGCACTCAGTGATCCCATTGAAATTAAGTTATCCATCGTTGGATGTAACAAATTACGAAGGGCTGCGCGATGAATTGGCCATGCAACCAATAGAACAACTGGTGCACTCAGGCCTATTACTAGCCAGGCAGTTGGAGAATGCAATGGATGCAAAATTCGCAGATCATCAAGGGTCTGAAGAATTCGGGCGTCTATTTTTTCATGCCACGCCATTGTCATAGAAATTGCAACTGATGGCACTGAAAAAAGCAGTGCAAAGAAGAGTGCGATGGCAGATCGTTTGCTATGAAATGCAAACTGGTTTGAATCTCCAAGTAATTCGGCTGAATATCCCGCGCTCTTTACTGTTTCAATTAGTTTTTTTGTAGAAATCTCTGCCGGAGCCAAAATATGCGCAGTTTCACTTGCAAAATTAACTGTGGCGCTTACGCCATCTAAATTATTGAGTGCGCGTTCAATGGAGTTAACGCACGCACTGCACGTCATTCCCTCTAATTTAAGTGTGCGAGTTTCCAGAGCGCGCTTAGTCATTACTTAGTCCGCAGTGCATCTAGTAAGTGCGCATGAATAATGTTGTTAGTTGAGAGACCACTTCCGTGCCCAGGTCCATCGACGCCATCAATACTTGAAAAGCGCCCGCCTGCTTCGGTGACAATAATTGAAATCGCTGCCATGTCCCAGAGCGCAACTCCAATTTCGAGTGCAACTTCTGCAGCACCTTCAGCCACCAACATGTGCGACCAAAAATCTCCAAAGCCACGTGTTCTATTGGCATCACTAAGAAGTGCTTGGACCTTTGGCAAATATTCGCCCCAGTTATTTAAATCTGAATAAGTAACGGATGCATCAGCGATGGTTGAGATTCCTGATACGTGAATTTTCTTTGGTGCTAATTTGTTAAGGGATACGTAAGCACCTAGTCCCGCTGCGCCATGCCAACGACGGAACAGTGCGGGTGCGCTAACGACTCCAACAATTATTTGTTCAGTGCCATCATCGTTGCGTTCGATCAGCGCAATTAATGTGGACCAACTTGGGACACCACGCATAAAATTCTTTGTTCCATCAATTGGATCAATGACCCAGTAACGCTTTGCATCGGTTCCGCTGGTTCCAAACTCTTCACCAACTAATCCATCATTAGGGCGTTCTTTAGCAAGAATTTCACGCAACGCTTTTTCAGTTGCTTTATCAGCATCGGTAACTGGTGTGTTATCTGGCTTCGTGGTGATAACTAAATCTTGGGATTGATACCGAGCCATTGAAATTACATCGGCAGCATCGGCCATTTTCAGCGCCAAAGCCAAATCAGCTTCGCGCGAATACTCAGATGCCATCACTCGTTCAGTCTACAACGCAGCGTAAAGTAAGTGTTTATTCAGGCAGGGATGAATCAAAATCTTTAATCTCAAGCAGTGAACGCAAACTTTGTAAACGTCGAGTTTTAGCAACATCGGCTGTACCTCCTGGAGCGGCCCACTCATTAAGTCGGCAACTCTCTTCGCTATGTGAACAATTCGGCATGCACGTTGCTGCAACCTCGGATAAATCACTAAATGATGCAATGATTTTATTTGGATCAAGGTGCGCCAAACCGAATGCACGAATACCTGGTGTATCAATCGCCCAACCACCAGCAGGATCTAAATCTGGAGAAAGCGGCAGTGCAATTGCACTAGAAGATGTGTGACGTCCACGACCAGTGACATCGTTAACATCTCCGGTGATTCGACCGGAGTGGGGAACTAAATCATTAATCAATGTTGATTTTCCAACACCAGAGTGTCCAACAAGTACTGAAGTTTTTTTCGCGAGTAACGCGTGAATCTTTGCGACATCAGCTTCGCGATCTGAAGTTTTGCTAGACGTTGTAACAATCTGCACACCCAAAGCTTTGTACTCTTCAATAAATTCTGGCAGTGGTGCTAAATCTGTTTTTGTAATTAGAAGTACTGGTGCGATTCCTTCGTGAAATGCGCAGACTAAGAAGCGATCAATTAATCCCCGACGTGGCTCTGGATTAGTCGTTGACGCAACAATTACAAGGTAATCAATGTTTGCAACAATGGTGCGCTCAATTTTTGCCGCATCATCGACAGTTCTACTGAGCGAATTTCTCCGTGGATTAACAGAGACAATTCTTGCCAACGTTCCTTCACTTCCGCTGACATCGCCAACCAAACTTACGATGTCTCCAACAACAACTGACTTGGGTCCTAATTCACGGGACTTCATTGCTGTAACAATTAGATGGTCATCAGTAATACATGTGGTTCGACCACGATCAACCGTTGTTACAAGTGCAGTAATTGCATCATCGTGTGATGGGCGATCTTTTGTGCGCGGACGAGTGCTTCGTGCAGGGCGAATGCGTGCATCGCTCTCGTCATAAACGCGTTTACTCACTACTCAACCAAGCTCTTCCATAGTCCTGGGAAATCCGTCAGTGTCTTACGCGTAGTGGCAATGTTTTCAACTTCAATTCCTGCAATTACTAGACCAATAACAGCCCCAGCAGTTGCAAGTCGATGATCTTCATATGTGTGAAATACGCCTGCATGTAATGGTGATGGATCAAAGTGAAGCGCACTTGGTTCTTCGCTTACTTTTCCACCGATTTCATTTATCTCGTGAGTAAGCGCAGCTAAGCGATCTGTTTCATGCAAACGAAGATGTGCAATTCCACGCAGATGTGAAGGTGAATCAGCAAGTGCGGCTAATGCTGCAATAGATGGTGTTAATTCACCAACATCATGCAAATCAACATCTATGCCAATAATTTTTGGTGCATCACGTAGTGATGATTTTTCTGAGTTAGAAGTAAGAGTTAACCCATCGCTATTAAGCGAAATACTTGCTCCCATATCTCGAAGTAATGTTCGTAATTGATCTCCAGGTTGTGTGGTTTTTTCTGGCCAATCAGAAATCGTTATGGATCCGCCACACACCATCGCAATTGATAAAAATGGTGCTGCATTTGATAAATCAGGTTCAATCATCAAATCTTTTCCTTGCAATGCACCTGGCTCCACTCGCCAAGTCTTCTTTGCTGAATCCACATGAACAGTGGCACCAAAATCACGGAGCATTTCAACTGTCATTTCAATATGCGGCATAGATGGAAGTTCGCCGCCAATATGTCTGGCTGTAATTCCATTGACAGTGCTTGGTCCAATTAATAAGAGCGCTGAAAGAAATTGGCTAGATGCACTGGCATCAACATCAATTTCGCCACCAGGAATCTTTCCTGTTCCAACAAGTGAAAGCGGCAAGCTGTAACGATTGCCGTGATCGATTGAAATACCAAGTTCTTCGAGCGCTTTAATTACGGGTCCTAGTGGGCGCTCATGCGAACGCGGATCGCCATCAAATGAAATGTTTCCTTGCGCAAGGGCTGCAAGTGGTGGCAAAAAGCGCATCACTGTTCCTGCATTACCAACATCAATTGTTGCTGGGCCCTTAAGTGGTGCTGGTGTAATTTTCCAAGCTAAATCTTTTGCTGCGCCGGTATTGCTTTCAACTTCTATTTCTTCAACTTTAATTCCAAGTTGGCGAAGTCCAGCAACCATTAATTCACTGTCGCGAGAAATAAGTGGTCTGCGCAAAATTGATGGTGAGTTTGCTTGGGCTGCAAGTATTAGTGCACGGTTTGTAACTGACTTAGATCCAGGAATTACAACACGAGCATTCACAGGCTGTGATCCACGAAAAGGAGCAGGCCACATTGCCCCGCTCGTGCTCGTTGATTTATCCATATGTATGAGTCTACCGATAACCTGTATCTCTATGTGCGGCCGTTATGCGCAATCGCTGAACACCTCCGAACTGGCTGAAGAGTTCGGTATCGGTGTTACTACCCCTGCCGAAGAATTACCATCGAGTTGGAATATTGCACCGACTAATCCAATCTATATTGTTCGTGCATCACAAACTTTGGCCGAGCAAAAAGAGTTATCAATTGCATCATGGGGAATCATGGCGCATTGGCATCAGAGTGAAGAGGAAGCACGTGCGTCACAATCACACGCTATTAATGCGCGCTCTGAATCTATACATGAAAAACCAACTTTTAGAAATGCATTTAGAACTCAGAGATGTTTAATTCCAGCTGATGGATATTACGAATGGGCGACTGCTCTTGGTAAATATTCACCCAAGCAACCATTTTATATTTCATCGACAAAGACCCGCACTCTTTCAATTGCAGGAATCTGGTCGACTTGGAAAAGTATGGAAGGTGAAATCATTCAAAGCGCAGCAATCATTACTCGTGAAGCTGTTGGAGAATTAGCAACGATTCACAGTCGCATGCCAGTGATGATGCCGAAAGATCGTTGGCAAGCATGGCTTGACCCTGCTCAACACGATGTTGAATTACTTCGCTCATTAATGGAAAACGCGCAGCCAGATGACGGGTTGGTTACGCGCCCCGTTTCCTCTCAAGTAAATCTGGTTCGAAATAACACGGCGCGTTTAATTGAGCCTATTGAACTCGGCGAACCCGAAACCCTTTTCTAGCGCGCCTCGCCATGCAAGCAGTGGCTCCAAAGCGATAGCCTTACGGCGATGTCATCAACTGATTTAGTAAAAGAGAGCGCCGCCGATCGCACTAATCGGTTCGAGCGCGATGCCCTTGCGTTCACAAATCAGTTATACGCTGCCGCACTTCGTTACACACGAAATCCAGATGATGCGCGCGACTTGGTTCAAGACACTTATCTCAAAGCATTTACTTCTTTTCATCAATTCGAAGCGGGCACCAATCTAAAAGCCTGGCTTTATCGAATTCTTACAACAACTTTTATTAATACATATAGAAAAGATCAACGTCGTCCACAACTAAGTGCTGGTGAAGTCGAAGATTGGCAATTAGCAGATGCTGCATCACACACAAGTGATCAAGGAAAATCTGCTGAAGTAGAAGCACTAGAAAACTTGCCAGATAGCGACATTAAACGTGCGCTGCAGGAAATCCCAGAAGAGTTTCGCATTGCGGTTTATTTAGCAGATGTTGAAGGGTTCTCATACAAAGAAATTTCAGAAATTGCTGGTGTTCCAACTGGAACTGTGATGTCACGTCTTCACCGTGGTCGCAAGCAACTTCGCGAAAAGTTAACTGAATACGCGAAAGAACTTGGTTACTCCACAGACAAATCTGAGAAAAAAGCAGACAAAGGAGGTGCATCATGAGCAATGGCTTTATCAATGAAACTAATTGTGTAGATGTCCTTCACTCCGTGTTGCTCTTTGTCGATGGTGAGATTTCAGATACTTCAGAGATTGCAACCATTGAAATGCACTTGCAGCAATGTCTGGCATGCACCGCAGAACTCGAACACGAACGCAATGTTCGATCTCTAATGCAAGCGGTATTACGCAGATCATGTAATGAAAGTGCGCCACAAGAATTACACGAGCAAATTCATCAGCAACTCTTGAGTGCATCAATGAACAGCGCTCCGGATATTGTCCGTGAATTTAGAATGACTGAAATCTCAATTGAAATTAACGAAGATGGTTCGATTGAATCACGTGAAATTCATATTGAGCACACCGAGGAATATCGCTTCCCTAACGAAGAGGCTTGATTCTTATGATGGTTCCTGCAGATGAACTCGTAGGTGCAGTGGCATTTTCTTCAATGATTGTTCGCCCAGGAGATACAGCAGTTGCAATCGGCGTTGGTGATTTACCAGTACTAGCTAATTCACTCATCATTAACGCGATGCAAAGCGCTGCGATTGCATCAATTGCTGAGCACTTAGAAAATGGCGAAACAACTATAGAAACTTCAATTGCACTCGAATTCCATGGTGGAATTGCAATTGGCGGCGAACTTCGCACCTCTGCTAATTGCACAGAAGTAAATGGTCGGGAAATAACTTTTATCTGTGAAGCCTATGAAGGCGAAAGACTTGTTGCATCTGCTGTAATAAAAAGAACAGCGGTTGAGCGAGTATCTTTCCTCGCCCGAACCGCTGCTCAGTCAATAAAGTCGAGTACTACTTCTTAGTTGCCCAGAAGATCTCTGCGATTTCATCGATTTTTGCAATCAACTTATCTGCAACTGCAACATCATTTGTACCCTTGGTGCCAGCTGCGCCAGCAAGTTTTGTTGCATCATTAAATAGTGTGTGCAACTGAGGATAAGCCTCAAAGTGATTTGGCTTAAAGTAATCAGTCCACAAAACCCATAGGTGTTCTTTTACTTGGTGTGAACGCTCATCTTTAATTGCTACTGAGCGAGATTTGAAATCTGCATCGCTACTTGCTGCATATTTTTCCATGCATGCCTTTACTGAAAGTGCTTCAATTTTTGCTTGTGCTGGATCGTAAACTCCGCAAGGAAGATCGCAGTGAGCAAGTACAACTGTCTTTGGTTGGAATAATTTCATTTATTTCTCTCCTTCAAGAGCGCTATTTCTATGCGTTAACACGCGAACAACTATGTGCAAGACTACTGTTCGTGAGCAGATTTGGCACGGTTAGAGTTTCTGGGCAGTCCATGGCCCCAACATTTAACGATGGGGACTGGTTGTTGGTCTGGTACGCCCAGCGCATGCAGATCCATGTGGGCCAACTCGTAGTCCTGCGTCGCCCTCTTGATGCACGTGCAGAAGCGGCTTCTTTATTTATTAAACGCATAGCTGGCATCAACGAATCCTTTGTAACCGTTCATGGCGATAATAAAAATGCAAGTACAGATTCACGTCAGTGGGGAGATATTCCTCGCGAAGAAATTATCGGAAGAGTTATCGGTAGATATCACCGAGGAAAAGTTAGCGGGTAAAGGCTTCCATTAACAAAGCTTTTTGTTCTTCTTCATGCAAGTGATGATTGCCAGTTGCAGGACTTGCAGTCGCGCGACGTGATACGCGGCGCAATGTTCTTCCGCCAAATCCTTCTCCACCAAATTGTTCTGCTGTGCGAAGTGCAACGAATGGCCAAGGTCCTTGGTTAGCTGGTTCATCTTGTACCCACAAAAGATTTGCATTTGGATGTTTCGCAGCTTCTGCTGCCATTTCTGCAGCAGGTAGTGGATACAAAAGTTCTAGACGAATGATTGCAGTTGTATCTTCCTTGCGCGCGGCGCGCTCTGCGACAAGATCGTGATAAATACGACCAGAGCAGAAAATAACGCGAGTGGCATTTTGAACGATGTCATCTGGAATTAATTTTTGGAATTGCCCGGTTGTGAAATCTTGTAACTTCGATGCAGCAGCGCGTAAGCGCAACATTGATTTAGGTGTGAAGACAACCATTGGTCTACGTGTTGGATTCTTTGCATGCCATCTGAGCAGATGGAAATACGACGCTGGATTAGATGGTTGAGCCACTGTCATGTTTCCTTCTGCGCACAATGCTAAGAAGCGTTCAATGCGCGCAGATGAGTGATCTGGGCCTTGTCCTTCATAACCATGTGGCAACAAGAGAACAATTGAAGAACGCTCGCCCCATTTTTGCAGCGCTGATGAGATAAATTCATCAACAATTGTTTGCGCGCCATTTGCGAAATCACCGAACTGCGCTTCCCACAGAACTAGCGCTTCATCTCGCACAACTGAATAGCCATATTCAAAGCCCATAGCTGCATATTCAGAGAGCAAAGAGTCAATAACAAAGAATTGGCTCTCATCGCTAATTAATGCGCGAAGTGGAGTCCACTCATTTCCATTTACTTTATCAACGATTACTGCGTGACGATTACTAAATGTTCCTCGACGTGAATCTTGTCCTGCCAAACGAATTGGTCGCCCTTCAAGTAATAGTGAACCAAAGGCGAGTGTTTCACCCATTGACCAATCGATAGTTCCGTCGTTAAGCATCTCAACGCGCTTTTGCAGTTGCGGCAATAGCTTTGGATGAACGTTAAATCCATCTGGAACTGCAATTTGTGTTGCAGCAATTGTGCGAGCAGTAGCTTCATCGATACTAGAAACTAGCGTTTCTGGATTAGCAGCAACTGGTGCTTTAAAGTTTGGATCTACTTCTGGTTCGATGTTATGAACTTCGGCAAAGACTGCTTCAAGTTGCATTTGGTACTCGCGTGCAAGCTCATCTGCTTGTTCGCTTGAAATATCGCCACGACCGATGAGTGCTTCTGTATAGAGATTACGAGTTGAGCGCTTTGCATCAATAAGTTTATACATAAGCGGCTGTGTAAAGGATGGCTCATCGCCTTCGTTGTGACCACGACGGCGGTAACAAACCATATCAATAACAACATCTCTATTGAACTCTTGGCGATATTCAAATGCTAAACGTGCGATGCGTACACATGCTTCTGGATCATCACCATTTACATGGAACACAGGCGCTTGAATAATTTTTGCCATATCTGTCGAATAACGAGATGTGCGTGATGCATGTGGTGATGTTGTAAAACCAACTTGGTTATTAACAACGATATGAACTGTTCCACCTGTGCGATAGCCCGCTAATTGTGAGAGCTGGAACGTTTCTGCAACAACGCCTTGCCCAGCAAATGCAGCATCGCCGTGAAGAAGAATTGGTAGCACTGAATACGCATTCTTCACATTTAGACGATCCTGCTTAGCGCGCACAATGCCTTCTAGCACTGGGTTAGCTGCTTCAAGGTGAGAAGGATTTGCTGCCAAGTAAATCTTTGTTTTCGCACCAGATTCTGCGGTGAATACACCTTCTGTACCAAGGTGATACTTCACATCTCCTGAACCTTGCACATCATTTTCCTTGTAGTGACCTTCAAACTCTTGGAAGATTTGTCCGTAAGACTTACCAGCAATGTTTGCAAGAACATTTAATCGGCCGCGGTGTGGCATTCCAATACACACTTCATCTAATCCGCGCTCTGCTGCACTAGAAATTACTGCGTCCAGAATTGGAATTACAGATTCGCCTCCTTCGAGTGAGAAGCGCTTTTGTCCGACGAACTTAGTTTGCAAGAAAGTTTCAAATGCTTCTGCGCTATTTAGTTTGCGCAGGATTCGTAATTGTTCTTCACGTGGGAATGTTTGCACGCCAACTTCAACACGTTCTTGAATCCAATTACGTTCTTCTGGACTTTGAATATACATATATTCAATTCCAACTGTGCGGCAATATGAATCACGCAAGATTCCAAGAATCCTGCGAAGCTTCATAAACTTTTCGCCACCAAATCCACCAGTTGCGAATTCGCGATCAAGATCCCACAGAGTTAATCCATGAGTAACAATGTCGAGATCTGGGTGAGAGCGTTGGCGATATTCAAGTGGATCAGTATCGGCCATGATGTGACCGCGTGTGCGATATGCGTGAATTAATTGTTGAACACGAGCCGTCTTATTGATCTCTTCGTCCTTGGAGAATTCAAAGTCCTGTGCCCAGCGAATTGGTTCGTAAGGAATTCGAATTGCAGCGAATATATCTTCATAGAAATGTTCGGCGCCAAGTAATAATTCGTGAATACGGCGAAGGAAATCACCTGATTGTGCACCTTGAATAATTCGGTGATCGTATGTACTTGTTAGAGTGACAACTTTGCTAATCGCCATGCGTGCAAGAGTTTCTTCACTTGCTCCATGAAACTCTGCAGGGTAATCAAGTGCACCAACACCAATGATTAAGCCTTGTCCTTGCACCAAGCGTGGCACAGAGTGAACAGTTCCAAGTGTTCCTGGATTCGTAAGGGAAACCGTTGTGCCTGCAAAATCTTCAACAGTTAAAGTGCCTCCACGGGCTTTGCCGACAATTGCCTCATAAGCATTCCAAAATTGTGCAAAATCTAAATCTTCGCAACCTTTAATAGATGGCACCAATAATTGGCGCGATCCATCTGCTTTAGCTAAATCAATTGCAATACCGAGGTTGATATGTTGAGGATGACCGATTGCTGGTTTGCCTTCAATGTCTCCGAAGAATGCATTCATCTCTGGCATTTGTCGAAGTGCCTTAATCATTGCAAATGCAATTAAGTGTGTGAAGGAAACTTTTCCACCGCGAGCGCGCTTGAGGTGATTGTTAATGACAATTCGATTATCAATCATTAATTTAGCAGGAACAGCGCGCACACTTGTAGCAGTTGGAACACTTAATGAACCTTCCATACTTGCAACAACGCGAGCGCTTATGCCGCGAATTGGTTCAAGTCGCGCGGCATCTGGTGTGCTTAATACTGGAACAGGTTTAACAATTGGATCAGCCGGCGTTGGCGATTGCAGTGAGCGATCACGAACAAGTTTTTGTGTTGCAGAAGTTGGTGTTGCTGCAACGGGTGCAACTGGTGCTGGTGTTGATGCAACAGGTGCTGGTGTTGATGCAACAGGTGCTGGTGTAACAACTGGTGCGGCACTTGCAGCTTTTGGTGTTGGTGGAACTCCGCCACGGGGTGCCGATGCAATTGGCGCACTAGTTGCGGCTGAAGAATTATTTGTTGGGCTATAAGTTTTAAAGAATTCAATCCACGATGGTTCAACCGAAGTTGGGTCTGCTAGGTAGCGCTCGTACATTTCGTCGACGAGCCATTCATTGGCTCCAAAGTCCTGATTCGGATCTTTTGCCGACACTGGCGCTCCCCTGCTTGGCGAATTTCAAATAACCACTTACTTGCAGGCCTAAGAGTATCCGCTCAAATGCACAGAGATAAATGCCGATAGCCCCTGATGAAGGCGAGATTGACCACAAATCCAACCCAACGGGCACGATTGCAATCTTTGGGGCACAGTATCGCCATGAATATGTCGAGTGAATCCACATCCAAACTGGCGTTCGTCACGGGTGGATCTCGCGGTCTCGGATTCGAAGTTGCCCGTGGATTGGCTCGCGCAGGAATTAGCTCTGTATTAATTGCAAAAGATTCAGAGAGATTAGAAATCGCAGCCAAACAACTCAGCGCAGAATTTCCTGGAATTACATTTGAAACAAGTACATGTGATTTAGAAGACCAAGTACAGACAAGAAAAACTGCCGAAGATTTACTGAGTAAATACGGTGCACCATTTGCACTTGTTTTAGCCCATGGTGTGATGAGTGAAAAAATGTCTAAAACTTTGCGAACAACGGATGCAGAATGGCGCAGAGTTATGGCGATTAATTTGGATTCTGTTTTCACACTCGTAAATGTTCTTGGATTACCCATGGCAGATGCGCGAGATGGTCGCCGAGTAGTCATCTTCTCTGCCTGCTTAGGAAGAATGTCTGGACCTGGAAATGCCGGTGGACTTGCGCCGTATCGAATTAGTAAAGCCGGTGTTAACGCCTTTGTTAGAAATCTTGCACACGAAACAGGACTCGGTGCACGTGGTTTCTATGTTGATGCAATTTGTCCCAATCATTCACGCACTGACATGGGTGGCCCCGATGCACCGCGAAGCGCCGAAGAAGGTGCGGAGTGTGCAGTGTGGTTAGCGACGCGAGAATTTAATGCAGGAGATACAACTGGTGTGCTGTGGGAAGATCGAAAGATTGTGGATTGGTGAGTTAGTTTTTAGAACTTAACTGCATCAGTCATAGCACGGGCTAATAAACCAAAATTCGGTTGGTCTTCTGTGCCACCTTTAATCATCGCCAAAACTGGAATTACTTCACCGGTTTCCAAACATTTAACAATTTTTTTATGAACTTCTTTAGCCTGCTCTTTTGCTAAATGACCAACAATTTGACAGTTATATTCTTTGTCTTTTTTGTGTTTCCAAATCAGCACAACAGAAACAGCATTGGGATCGAATGGATTTAACGGTTCCGGCAATAGAAATCCTGCCATCCAATTTTCAAGACCAACTGCGTCCACAACAATCTTTAGTGCATCTGTATGAAAACTCTCACCAACAACATCTAAAAATTGTTTGTTTTCCGAATACAGCACATTTCCAATTGATTGATGCATGGAAATACTGTCATCAATATCTTGGCAAGTTTTCTCCGGAAATTCGAGGGACAAAGTGGGGACATACTTTCCAGGAGCATTGCGAACCATCTCGATTAGATTTGGCACATACTTTGCATCAAACTTGATTGAAAAATTCTTCTCTGGCAGCTCTTTTTTAAACCATCCCATGGTGAAACCTTACCCTTAACTTAACTACCTAAACATTTTTTGAATCATCTTGCATCATTTTGACGAAAGTTGCTGCGATGGTTGCGCTGATGACTCCGATTAATGCGATCCCCAACATCATTAGTCCAACAGCAAGAACTCGACCTTCTGTCGTCGTGGGAAAACGGTCTCCGTATCCAACGGTTGTTACCGTTGTAATCGCCCACCAAAAACCATCTCCAAAAGTTTTAATATTTGAATCCAAAGCATTTCTTTCAATCAGTGTGATTTGTATCGCTGCAATGTAGGTCAAAAAAAACGTGGTTACAAAAACTCGAATAGTTATCCCAAATGATCTACCAATTACAACTTTCTGAATGACCAGTGAGCCAAATGAAACAATTCTCAACAGCCGTAAGGGGCGCAAGAACGGTAGAACTACTGCTGCAATTTCTAGAGGATGCGACTTTAAATATCTTTTTTTACTCTCTGCTCTGATTATTCCATAGATTAAATCAGCAGCAAAGGCCGTCCACGAAATCCACTGGATAGCATCCAAGATTGTTTGAGTTTGTGCATTAATTTCAGAAGTAAAGGCTGGGTAAGAAAACGAAACTAGGAAAGCTACCGCTAGTACCGTAAGTGTTTCGTTCCAAAATCTTTTTTTCATTTACTTTTCTTTTCAGGTATGACAGAAACTGCAAGAAATATTGTTATTGCAGCGAGCAGTGCCAAAGGTAACGCAGTCCACCATAAACCGCCGTCATACATATATTTTGCTACGCCGAGTGCAATCAGATTCGCAAGTACTGCTGGCGCTCGTCCATACATTTTTTTGTCTTTAAAACCTTTGGCAGCAAATAACAATCCAGCACCGCCGCCAATAACTAGGCATAATTCCCCAGAGATTACGAACCATTCGATTGAATCTTTGCTGGTTAACCCTTTCACAATAAGGAATACACCAATACCAAGTATCAAAAAACCTTCTAAGCGCAAAACAATGATGGCTAATTTACGCCGAAGTTCCTGATTCTGGTTGCTCATGAACGCACTTTAGCAACTAGTCATAACTTTTGGTTTTTTAAGTAGGTATCCTTTACCCATGGCTGCGCGTGAATACGGGATAGAGATCGGTGCGATTGACGCGACCCTTGTTTCTATTGAGAAGGTTTTAGATCTTCCAAAATTACGCAAATTAGCAGCAGAACTAGAAGAGCAAGCGGGCGTGCCTAATTTATGGGATGACCCAGATACTGCTCAGAAGATTACAAGTCGTTTATCACGCACGCAATCAATTATTTCTAAGTTGGAGAGCTTGCGTCAGCGCGTTAGTGATTTACCAATTTTAATTGAGTTAGCGCAAAGCGAGAGTGATACTGCCTCTGCAATGACAGATGCTGAAGCAGAATTAGATTCAACCAAGAAAGCCATAAGTGAGTTAGAAGTTCAAACTCTTCTCAATGGTGAATATGACGATCGCGATGCACTCATCACAATTCGTTCAGAAGCTGGTGGAGTCGAAGCAGCGGATTGGGCGCAGATGTTGATGCGTATGTATTTACGTTACTGCGAACGCCACGTGTTAAAGGTAGATATTTTAGAAACTTCTTATGCCGAAGAAGCCGGAATTAAATCGACGACTTTTAAAGTCAGTGCGCCATATGCATACGGAACTTTGTCGGTGGAGCAAGGAACTCATCGACTAGTTCGTATTTCACCTTTTGATAGCCAGAGTCGCCGCCACACTTCTTTTGCCGGTGTTGAAGTGGTGCCGGTCGTGGATCAAAGTGATCACATTGAAGTTGATGAAAAAGAGATTCGCGTAGATGTTTATCGTTCTTCAGGTCCTGGTGGACAAGGCGTGAATACAACAGATTCTGCTGTTCGTATCACTCATATTGCAACAGGCATTGTTGTTTCTTGTCAGAATGAACGTTCACAAATACAAAACCGTGCAACTGCAATGGCTGTTTTGCAATCAAAGTTGTTAGAACGTCGTCGCCAAGAAGAGCAAGCAAAAATCAATGCCCTTAAGGGCGATAACTCCGGGTCATGGGGAAATCAAATGCGTTCATACGTTCTTGCGCCATATCAAATGGTTAAAGATTTGCGCACCGATCATGAAACTGGAAATACCGGTGCAGTTCTAGATGGAGAAATAGATGACTTCATCGAAGCCGGAATTCGTTGGCGACGTAGTTCATAAATTACGCGTGATTTGCCACACTCAGAGAAAAATCACAGGCTTACCTAGCACCTAATTCCCGATAAAAGTGGGTGTATTCCATAAACTATGTCCAGTAAGGAAAGCGCAACAAAATTCTTATCTCTGCAAGAGATTGGAAAATTGTGGCGCTTAGGCCGAATTAATTGGAGCACGCGTGATTCGTTTTGAAAATGTAACGAAGCTTTATCCGGGGCAAGAACGGGCGGCTCTTGAAAACGTCTCCCTTGAAATCGTAAAAGGTGAATTCGTATTCCTTGTTGGTTTATCCGGATCAGGTAAGTCAACATTTCTTCGTTTGATTCTGCGTGAAGAGCGACCAACTTCAGGAACTATCCATGTTGCTGGAAAAGATTTAGGAACACTTGCAACTCATAAGGTTCCTGAACTACGCCGCCAAGTTGGAACTGTTTTCCAAGATTTCCGCTTGCTGCCAAACAAAACTATTGCAGAAAACGTTGCATTCACATTACATGTATTGGGTTATTCACAAAAAGAAATTAACCGTGAAATTCCTGAAGTACTTGAGTTAGTTGGTCTTGAAGACAAAGCAGATCGTCTTCCAAATGAAATTTCTGGTGGAGAGCAACAACGTGTGGCAATTGCCCGTGCATATGTAAGCCGCCCACCAATTCTTATTGCCGATGAACCAACCGGAAACTTAGACCCTTCAACATCGGTTGGAATTATGAAATTGCTTGACCGCATTAACCGCGAAGGCACCACTGTGTTGATGGCAACACACGATGCAGGAATCGTGGATCAAATGCGCAAGAGAGTTATCGAATTAGATGGCGGACACGTGATTCGCGACCAAGTTCGCGGCGTTTACGGTTACACAGGTTAGGGTTAGCAAATGCGCGCACGTTTCCTATTAGGTGAAGTTGGTATCGGGCTTAAACGAAACTTCACCATGACATTTGCAGTCATTGTCACGGTTGCAATCTCGCTCTCATTGCTTGGAATTGGCTTACTCTCAAATTCTCAAGTAAATGCCATGAAAGATTATTGGTATGACAAGATCGAAGTTTCAGTATTCCTCTGCGGTTCTTTATCAGAATCACCATCATGTTCTGCAGGAATCATTTCTTCTGCCCAGCGCCTCCAGATACAAAATGAATTGCAGAAGATGCCAGTTGTAGACACTGTCTATTACGAATCTCAATCACAGGCCTACTCACGTTTTCAAGAACGCTTTAAGGATTCAGCTATTGCACAAAATGTGACTGCAGATCAATTGCCAGAATCATTTCGTGTGAAGCTCAAAGACCCACAGCAATTTCCAGTAATTGTCAGTGCATTCTCGGGTCGTCCAGGAATTGATTTAGTACAAGATCAAAGAACAATTCTTGAAAAATTCTTCCGATTACTTGCTGTTCTCCGAAATGGTGCCTTACTCGTTGGTCTTGCATCAGTCCTGACTGCAGCACTCTTGATCAGCAACACACTTCGCATCGCAGCCTTTAATAGACGTCGCGAAACTGGAGTGATGAAACTTGTTGGCGCATCATCTTGGTCGATTCAACTTCCATTCTTACTCGAAGGTGTCATCTCTGCGATTATCGGTTGGGGCTTGGCAACAGGTTTACTGGCCCTCCTAAAATCCGTAGTTGATTCCAAAGTTGCACCACTTTTGACCTTTACTAAGTTTTTTGGCTGGGGCGAAGTGTGGGTTGCATCAGGTTGGCTCTTGCTGACGGGACTTACTGTTTCGGTTCTGGCTTCATTGGTAACTCTTCGCCGCTATCTCAAGGTTTAATTATCTCTTAACAACCGCATTGGTTGTCTTATCAGGGGGTGATGTGCGATGGTAAAAGAAGTTGGTCGCAAAGTCATCGCACAAAATAAGAAAGCTCGTCATGATTATTCAATCGAAGATGTTTTTGAATGCGGAATTGTTTTAACCGGTACTGAAGTTAAGTCACTTCGCATGGGTCGTGCTTCACTAATTGATGGTTTCGCAATGGTTAATAAGGGCGAACTCTGGTTAAGCGGGGTACATATACCTGAATACACCCAAGGTACCTGGACTAATCACACACCGCGACGCGATCGTAAACTTCTTGTTCACTCAGCAGAGATTCGCAAACTATCTGCTCGTATGAAAGAAGGCGGACTCACTCTTGTTCCACTCTCGCTCTATTTTAAAGATGGCAAAGCGAAAATCGAACTTGCAGTTGCAAAGGGTAAGAAAGTTCACGATAAGCGCGCGGCACTTATGGAACGTCAAGCAGGTCGCGAAATAGAGCGCGAAGTTTCTCGTCGCCGCACCGGAAAAGATTCTTAATCTAGTTAATAGGCTTAGTTTTTACCCCGTTTTGTATCTTTTTTTATTCAGCCTTACACTTATCTACTCATTACTTAAAGCACGCAATGTTTTAGTAATGAAAAAACTAAATAGTGGAAATAGCTTTCCACACCCATGGGGGTGAACGGTCTCGACTTTGGAAGTTGATTCAGGGGAAGCGGGCCGAGGAAGCCAGGATGATCTCGTTAACCAAAAACCTGTGCAAAAAATAAGTGCAAGTACAACTCGCACTGATTACGCCCTAGCTGCATAAGCTAGCCCCGTAATCCGTCAGCTCAGATTCCGTCTTCGGTCTGAAACCTGGCGTCGCTAGAAGACTTTTTCTGCAGTGGCGTTGCGAACACTGTGGAAGAACCTTTTCGCAAATGAGTTCGTCGAATACTTGTGTGGATGAGATTCGGAACTGAGAAAACGTTAATCACACTACGCCCGTAGAAGCCCTGTTTTAATCCCGAAGGACCCGGGTTCGATTCCCGGCACCTCCACCATTTCTATAAATTACTTTCTTTTGAACTCACGCTTAAGTGCAAACGCACTAGCCGCAATTGCAAAGAGCGCCATTAACTTTGCGCCAATTGCAATGCCTTGAAGTAAAAGCATTACCCCTAAACCAATTCCAATTGCACTAAATTGGCAGATAAATACTCTTCTGAGAGTGTTGGTAGATCTTTTCGTCGTCTTTATAAATGTTAAACCAATTGCCAATGGTCCTGAAAGAATTAAGACAAGCAACAAAACTCCCACAAACAAAGCAAGTGATTCCATTATTGCAACCCCACCCAATTATTTTGTAGTACCGCGTATACGTCCATATCAATTATTGAACCATCGTCGCGAACAACTCTTTGACGAAGCAAACCTTCATGCTCATATCCTGCCCGTGTGACAACCTTTTTTGAAGCTTCATTGTCATGATCAATCATTGCTTCAATTCGATTCCAGCCCATCGTTTCAAAGCCAAAATTAGTAAGTACTTTTACTGCGGTCGTGCCAATGGATTTTCCGCGAAATTCTTTTGTAATCCAGTAACCAATTTCGGCGACTTTATTGTTAAAACTTGGAGAATGAAAAGAGATCACACCTGCTAATTCGGGTGCGACGCCATGGTTACTTTCGACAATGAATCTAATCTCGCGCTTGCTTTGTAATCCCTCAGGATCTAATTGGCGAACAAAAGCCTGTGCATGTTCGAGTGTGTAATCTGCGGGAACAGTTGTGAAGTGCGAAATGAGTGGATCTTGGCAAGCATTAAAAATGCTTTCGATATCGCTCTCACGTGATGGGCGCAGAGTGATGTTGCCATATGTAAGTGTTGGAACTTCACTGGGCCACCAAATCATGGCTTAACAATGCCACAGACGAATCTAGTAGCGGGGGCAGGATTTGAACCTACGACCTCTGGGTTATGAGCCCAGCGAGCTACCGAGCTGCTCCACCCCGCGTCGGAAGGCTTATCGTAAGTGAGCAAGCAGTAATAACCAAATCCATCACTGTGTAGCGGGATTTAGATGAGAAATTACTTTTTGCTTTGCGCAGAAATTGCCGCAGCAATCGCTGACTTTAAGCGATCTTGCGCTTTTCCATACGCAGTGAAATCACCCTTAGCAAGTGCTGCTTGTCCATCTGCAAGTGCTTGTTTTGCACTTGCAAGTGCATTAGCTAAATCATTTGTTCCAGTTGTTGGTTTTCCTGAACCAGTTGATGCACCGGATTCTGATGTTCCAGAGTTACCAGCAAATACTTGATCAAGTGCACCCTTAAGAGTGTCGCTATAACCAATCTGATCACCGAATGAAACCAATACTTTTTGAAGTAATGGATACGCTGCAGCGTTTGCTGTTGCTCGCACATAAACAGGTTGTACGTATAACAAGCCACCGCCCACAGGAAGTGTTAATAAGTTACCGAGCACAACATCTGATCCACCCTGGCGTAGCAATGAAAGTGAATTTGCAACTTCTGGTTTGGCTTCAAAGTTGGAAGCAACTTGTGAAGGACCAGCGACGTTGGTGCTTCGTGGCAATTGCAGAACAGTTATTTTTCCGTAATCAGGACCAGCCTGTGAATTAACAACTGCAAATGCTGCCAAGTTTTCACGGCCACCACGTGGTACGAATGGTGTGGTCAATGAGAAGGCTGCTTTGTCAGAACCAGGCAACTGCATGGTCATGTAATAAGGAGGTTGGTTTCCAGCGTTAGCGCCAAATGTTGATGGATCGCGAGGTACGCGCCAGAAATCTTGTCCACCATAAAACGCTGCTGCGCTTTTAACATGGTAGGCACTCAAAATATCGCGCTGAATTCTAAACATATCTTCTGGATAACGGATGTGCTCCATTAACTGATCAGACATTTCTGACTTTGATTTAATGCTGTTAGGGAAGGCTTTTGACCATGTCTTTAGAACAGGATCATTCTCATCCCATTGGTACAAGCTAACTGTTCCATCGTAGGCATCAACAGTGGCTTTTACAGAGTTACGAATGTAGTTAACTGTCTGATCTCCCTGTGCAGTAATAGATGTTGAGTTAACTGTCAGTGCATCAGTTGTTGCACCTGAAAGAGTTGTCTTGCGTGAATATGGATATCCAGCACTGGTTGTATATCCATCGATGATCCAAAGAACGCGTCCATCAACGAGTGCTGGATACGGATCTCCATCAAGAGTAAGCCACGGTGCAACTTTTGCAACACGCTCTCGTGGGTTTCTTTCAAACAAAATCTTTGAATCTTTATTGATCAAATTTGATAGCAAGATACGTTGTTCTTGATACTTCAAGGCAAAAACTAATTTATTGAACAGCGATCCAACTGGAACTCCACCTTTGCCTGAATATGTAACGTTCTTTTGCCCATTTGCAGATGCGTCATCTGGATAATCGAATTCAACTGGTTCTCCAGTAGTTGTTCCACCAATAATTGAGTAATCCGGCACGTTCTCACCGAAATAAATACGTGGTTCGAATTCACCAAGTCCCTTTGTTGGAGGTAAATCTCCAACAACAAAGGATGGCTTTCCGTCTGCATCTCGAACATTTCCGTATGCTGCAACGAAACCGAATCCGTGTGTGTAAACAAGGTGGTCGTTAATCCAGTTTCGACTTGGGTTTCCATCGATGTTTAATTCACGAACTGCCACGATTGTGTCGTATGAAACTCCGTCAACTTTGTAACGATCCACATCGAGTGTTGCACCAAATGTGTAATACGGCTTAATTTGCTGAAGCTGTCTAAAGGTGGCTGAAAGTACATTTGGATCCATTAAACGGATATTTGAAATAGTTGCTGAATCTTTTGATAGCTGCCCGGCTGATGCATTAAGTGTCGCTTGAAAATCCTTTACTTCAACAGCAGATAAACCGAAGGCATCTCGTGTTGCATCAATATTGCGCTGAATAAATGGCGCTTCCTTTGAAGACTCACTTGGCTTTACTTGGAATTGTTGAATAGCTGCGGGATAAATTCCTGCAATTAATACAGATGAAATAACAAGAAGTGCTGTTCCGGCAGCTGGCAATAACCATGACCTGCGAATGATGTTGGCAAAGAAGAGAAGTGAACAGATAGCAGCGATTCCCGCCAAAATAGCTTTAGCTGGCAAAAGTGCATTGACATCTGTGTAAGTCAAACCTGTAATTAATTTATTGTCTTTCAGGGCAAGTGCGTAACGGTCTAACCAATATGCACCAGCCTTAAGAAGAACAACCAAACCAATTAATACAGAAAGCTGCACGCGAGCTGCAACTGTTGTGCGCTCTTGTGCAACTTGTGGACGAATACCACCATATAAATAATGCACAACTGCTGAGCCAATAATTGCAAAGACAAGTGTAGAAATTGCCCAAGCAACTAATGCTTGATACATCGGCAACTTAAATGCAAAGAATGAGATATCTAAACCGAATTGTGGATCTACCACACCAAATGAAGTTGAATTCTTAAAGAGCAACCATGTATCCCAGAGTTGAGATGCAGATGATCCACCGAAGTAAAAGAGAACGAGTGAAAGTCCGACAAGTACAAGTCTGCGAATAGGCTCGATCTGAGAACGGTAACGCTCGAGGTTGTCGGCTTCTACAGTCAGTGGAACATATAAAGGTCGCTTACGAAAAGCTAAATAAACATTTAACGTAATAATCAATGATGTTGCAAAGCCAGCAACTACAAAGACAGTTGCCTTTGTCAGAAGAATTGTTGACCAGACTTCAGTGAAGTCAACTGATCTAAACCAGAGCCAATCGGCATAGAAGCCACTGAGGCTTACGAGTGCAACGGAGGCAACCACCAAGATTGCAATAACAATTGGAAGTGGTCCGCGACGACGGCGATTAAAGTTTAAATTCGGGAAGCTACTAGTCATGAGTTAAAGATACTGAACTCGGTGCCACTTCTGCCACTTGGGCTAAATCAGGCACTTTGAGCGCAGGACATACCTATTTCTTCTGGTGCACTATTTGCAGAAAGGGCCTTCACCGCATCCTCGATCGTGCTAATTGCAAAGACGGTAATGCCTTCTGGAATCGATCTGATTTCTGAACAATTTGAACGGGGTGCAAGAAAAACTGTCACACCGACTCGTTGGGCCGCAATTAATTTTTCGTCAATGCCGCCAATTGGTCCAACTTTTCCTAAAAGATCAATTGTTCCGGTACCCGCAACTTTTCTTCCTCGTAACAAATCTTGTGGAGTTAACTCTTCAATCACACCGAGGGTAAAAACCATTCCTCCACTGGGGCCACCAGTATCTTTTACATCCAAAGTAATCAAATCTGGATCAACGCTGGTAAGTTCTGGATAATTTTTCTTTACATATGCACGTGCAACTATTTTTGCTTTATCTTGCGAAGAAGTCATATCTACTTTTGCTTCTTTGTCTAAAACCTTTGAGCTCACGTTATCTGGATACACCGCAGAGCGAGGATAAATTCGAGAATTTCCATTAACCCAGCCATACACAATTTCACCTGAATACATAGATGCCCCTGGGCTCGTCACTCGAATGGCTAGCAAATAAAGTGACCCACTTGGTTTGTAAGAGTTTTCAGATTTAATTGAAATGACTTTGTCTAAGACATCTGTTGCGCCACCTGGCATTACAACAACGAAGGGCAGCGGGGCGAAAAGTGCAAAACCAAAAAAGATAACGATGATTGCTTTAACCGCAATGGGTAGCGATGAATAGCGCATTGCTATAGCGGTGTGCGATCTTGGTTCGAAGGTGGAGATTGAAATGGTTTTTGGGGTGGCAATTCATTTGCTGTTGGATCATTACGATTTACAGGAGTCTGGTTGTTGGGATCTCTAAATGTGCTTTGGAACTGACTAAATTTGCCAATTGAACGAGACGTTTCAGATTCAAAACGATCTTTAAACTTCGTAACCCACACCACGTAACCCAAAGCGCCAATCAAACCCGCAGCAGGAATTACCCACCAAATAAGGGCTACGAAAGAACTGGACATGTTCCTAGTCTAGAGGTTGAAGTGCCCATAAGTTCAATGGAATTATTTTCTTTCACCGCGCGTTATAGGTGTTACCACCCGTACGATATGAAGAACAGATAATTAGTTAAAAGGATTAAGGGGAAAGGAAGTCATGTCAGCATTTGGTTTCACCCCAGATGATGGTTCAGAAGAGAACCCAAATGAGATGACCCCTGAACAACTGGCAGCAATGCTCGCGCAAATGCAGGAACAAGTCACAGAACAATTCCAAAAACTAGGAATTAATCCTGCAGGATTTATTAATCCTTTTGCCGCTGGAACTGAATCACTTCCAAAGAGCATTGTTCGAGATACTGCAAAGAAAATTGTTTCAAGTGCTGGCTCTCTTCCCGTTGGCAACACTGATACAACCGTTGTCGCACAAGCCAGCTCTATTGCTCAACTCTGGCTAAATGAAGCCACTGACTTTGCACCCATTACAGCGGCTACTCAAACCCTGAGCCGCTCAGATTGGGTGGATTCAACCCTTGCTGGTTGGCAAATAACCGTAGAGCCACTTGCATCTGGTTTAGCCGCTGCTGTTTCTGAACTGATGCAGCAAGCAATTAACGAAGGCCAAGCGCAGGAAACTCCGATGCCAATCGAAACAATTGCGACTCTGCTTCGCTCCTTTATTAGCGCTCTTATTGCAACGCAATTGGGGCACTCAGTTGGTGCACTCGCATCATCTGTTACCGGAATTCACGATGTTGGTTTGCCGCTAGTTGATCCTGCAATACCTGCGTTAGTACCTGAAAACATTGCACTGTGGTCGCAAGATCTTGAGATTCCTAAGAGTGAAATAACACTCTTTCATGCAATCCGTGAAGAAGCAGTAGCGCGTTTATTTGAGAGCAATCCATGGCTAGTCTCTTATATTCGCACCGCAATTTCTGAATACGGAAAGGGCATTCACATAGATATTGATGCCATACAACGCCAAGCGCAAGAGGCAATGGAATCTGGAAATATCGATCCCAATAATCCTGAGAGTTTCTCTCTTGCAATTGGTGAAGGAATGTTTACACCCGAAGAATCACCAGCACAGCGCGCTGCACTGACAAAGTTAGAAACTGTCTTTGCTTTAATTGAAGGATGGACTGATGAAGTCACAACACTTGCAGTAAGTGATCGACTTCCATCCATCGATGCACTTCGTGAAACATTTCGCAGACGTCGCGCAACATCGGCGCCAACTCAACAATTATTTAAATCACTCTTTGGCCTTGAAGTCTCACCACGTATGTCCCGTGAAGCTGCACACTTCTGGAAAGTCATCCGCGAAAAAGAGGGTGTGAGCGCGCGAGATAAAATCTGGTCATCGCTTTTGCCATCACCGGATGATTTATTAGATCCTGAAGGTTTCTTAAAGAGCACTGAAGTTCCCGACGACTTATCTTCTCTCTAAAAGAGAAAAGCGAAGTCCCCGGGCGCACACTCTTTATCTGCCTTCCCCTTGCAGATATAGAACGGTTATCCGAGGACTTCGTAGTCGCAAAGTACGACAGAAGAGAGTCAGAATCAACTGAACACCGCTTTGACAACAGGACTTTTTTTGTTGTAATGCAAATATTTTTCGGCGTTTTATTACGTTAAATAAGTTGTGAAATCCCTTCAACAGGTAGCGTTTGGCTATGACCCTCAACCACTCCATTACACATTCACTTGGAGATGGAGATGGTGACGTCGAATCCACCCTTCCAGGAATCTCAGAGGGTGAAATAGTTGTATTGAGATCCAAACGCCGCAAAAAAAGTATCTCTGCCTATCGCCAAGGTGGACGAATAATTATTTCGATCCCTGCACGCATGAGTAAGGCTGATGAACGAAGCGTTATCCCCGAGATGATTGCCAAAATACGTGCTCAGGAGGCCGATGAATCACCATCTGAAACGATTTTGTTGGATCGAGTGACGCAATTGCTAGATCTTTATGCTCCAGAAATAACTCAACGTCCTCAATCGATTAATTGGCGAGCGATGCGCGAGCGCTGGGGATCTTGCACATCTGTTGATGCAACGATTCGGATTTCAGATCGCCTCAAGGGCGCTCCGGCCTATGCCCTTGATTACGTCCTCTTTCATGAAGCGATCCATCTGCATCACTTCGACCATGGCCCAGAATTTAAGGCTGTGCTGGCCAGATTCCCTGAAGAAGGGCGCGCTGAGGCCTATCTAGAGGGCTTTGAGGCCGCTGAACGGCGTTACATGCCGCCCACGGTGCTGCCAGGGGCACAGGTCCTGTAAAAAACTTCCCACAATCACGCGTGATATGAGCGCTATCGAGCGTGAGCGGGGGTATCGTCATGCTTGCACGCCTGCCCCTTATTGGGAAAAAACCCATAGGCAAGCATGCGTCGAACGGAGGAAGAAAATGGCAGAGACATACAAAGGTGACGCTTATTGCGTTAAGTGCAAAGAGAAGCGTGAATTCGAGGGAACCGTAAAGGTCTCAGAGTCCGGTCGTCGCATGGCACAGGGCATCTGCCCAGTATGTGGCACCAAGGTGAACCGCATTCTCGGTAAGGCTTAATACAAGCCCAGCTAAAAGCACTTTTAAGAAAACCCCCGCAGGCAGATATTGCTTGGTGGGGGTTTTCTTTTGTACTGGTGCAATTTGTAACGCCTTAACTACGCAACGCAATGAAATCACGTGTTCGTGCACAGATATTAATGGAGCCAAATTCCGGCTTAGAAATTACCGCCATTGTGCGCAGATGAAAATACAAACAGTAGCTACGCCAACCCTTGATTTATTACAAATCCGTCCACGCCTTAAAAGAGGCGCAATTGTTCTCTCACTATCTGATTCGCTCATCGAAGGAAATCGCGTCTTTATCGGGTGTAATGGATCCGGAATCGAGTGTGAAGCACTTGGAATTAAATCAATTGTCACCGCATTTGATGGCAAGAAGAGCGCGCAGGAAATTGCTGAAGCGCTCGCGATTAGTACGGAAATTGTCTGTGAGGTTATTGGTCAATTACTCAGCGCCGGCCTAGTCGATTATTTAGTCACACCGATTATTGCGCCAGGTCGTTTCAAAGAACAAGATCAGAGCGCCGATGCTGGTTATATTCAATTGCAATCAAAAATCACTCCAGAGTTATCTGCAACAACATGGATCCCCGGTGTTATCGATGGTGGAGTTGAAGTATTAACGAATCGTCGATTGGCACTAATAGAAATATCCGGAGAAAACAGAGTTGCAACTCAGTTATACGGACTTTTGCTTGCAAGTGGTGTGACACAAACAAAGATGGCCTCTGCTTCTAGGCGAGATCGTGCACGTATTGGCAACCAAGATATGTGTGCAGGATTGTTAACAAGTAGCGATGTTGGTTCAAATTTTCAGCACACTCTTGAAGATAAGGCTCGTGAATTGGCGCTCTTTCCAAATAAAGACAAATCCGTTGCAGAAGATATCCCAGAAGTTTTCCTAAAAATCTTTATTGGCAATGGTCATGAAGCACTTATTGCACAGAGCATGAGCGAAGATGAAATTCATTTAATTGTTGCGGCCCCCGATGGACCATCCATAGATGTTGGCCCACTTGTGATTCCGGGCAAAAGTGCGTGCTCTCGGTGCATAACACTTGCCAGAAGCGATCAACATCTGTTGTCGCGCGAAATAGATATCTTCAGAAGTACGCACACAGAGTTAGAAATACCTGTATCTATTTCACACTTTGTGGCGGCGCAAATTGCCTCTGAAATTCTTAAATTTATTGATACAAAGAAATCTGCTCTGCTCTCAGCTCGGGTGCGTACCAACTATCTCGATGTGTGTAATCCTCAACACATTCGCTTTGCACGCCATCCATTGTGCGGATGTTCTTGGCGTTAATTCGCCCTTCACTTGCGCACCATTAACCACCCGTACTTTCTCAAGATGCCAAGTGAGAGATTTTCTTCCAGAATAAGCCCATGCCCGAAGACAAAGTTCACGAAACAGAAATCCCTCGTTCTAGCGCTGTGCGCTCGGCGAAGATGGTTTCTATTCCACTAGGTCTTGCAGGACGTGGAGCACTCGGTCTTGGTCGTCAATTAGTTGGTCAATCGGGTTCTGTTGTACTTGCAGAGATCCAAGAAAAAACTGCAGAACAATTATTTAAAGTTCTTGGCGAATTAAAGGGCGGCGCCATGAAATTTGGACAAGCGCTCTCTGTCTTTGAAGCAGCGCTTCCAGAAAATATTGCAAAGCCATATCGCGAAACTCTCACAAAGTTACAAGAATCCGCACCACCGCTTCCTACTCGCGTTGTTCATAAAGTGCTAGCTAAAGAACTCGGTGAAAACTGGCGAGATAACTTTGCAAGCTTTGAAGACAAGGCAACAGCCTCGGCTTCCATTGGCCAAGTGCACAAAGCTGTATGGAAAGATGGTCGCGTTGTTGCTGTAAAGATTCAGTATCCAGGCGCCGCAGAAGCACTCATCGCCGATCTCAATCAGATTCAACGCTTCTCAAAGATCTTCCAATTAGTTTTACCTGGCCTTGATATGAAGCCACTTCTTGAAGAACTGCGTGCTCGCATTATTGAAGAAGTTGATTACATGTATGAAGCAGAAGCACAGACCACATATGCCGCGGCATACGATGGCGATCCGGATATTGCGATTCCTAAAGTTGTTATGGCATCGGATAAAGTCTTGGTCAGTGAATGGCTTGAAGGAAAACCACTTTCACAAGTTATCAAAAACGGCACACAAGCAGAGCGCAATAACGCTGGGATTAAGTTAGCTCGCTTCCACTTTACATCCCCTATCCGTGCAGGTTTATTGCACGCAGATCCGCATCCAGGAAACTTTCGCGTATTAGCAGATGGGCGCTTAGGTGTACTTGATTTCGGTGCATGTAATCGTTTGCCTAATGGTTTTCCAGAACCTTTTAAGAATCTCTTGAAAAACGCCCTGGATGATGATGCACAAGCACTTTACGAGGGTTTCAAAAAAGATGGGTTTATTCTTCCTGAAGTAGACGTTGCTCCAGAATTAGTTCTTGAATTCCTTGTTCCACTTGTGGAACCACTGCGAACACCAACGTTCAAGTACTCACGTGAATGGCTACGTGATCAAAGCGCCCGCGTTGGAGATCCTCGTAATCCCACTGCAAAGATTGGTTTTCAATTAAATCTTCCTGCTGAATACGTATTAATTCACCGCGTAACAATGGGCACTACCGGAATCTTCTGCCAACTAGAAGCTGAAGGCCGTTGGCTTGATGAAGCAATTATTTGGCTGCCGGAGATTACGCCTTCTTCGCTGGCTCGTTAAAGTTCTTAACTTGGTGAGGCGAAGAAAACTAGTAGAAACCCTTATGTCCGGTAAAAGTCTTGGGCTACATTGAGGGCTAGACGCAGGGATACTTAAAGGAAAAGGGGCACCGCTAGCTATGGGAATTTTTGGAACAAAGGCATCTAGCGAACCCAACATTAGAATAATTAAACAAGGCGCAGGAAGCCGCGTACTGGAATTCTCTGAATTCATGGACCAGGAGATGAAGAAACGCATTAAGTCTGGCGTTCTTGAATGGATGGACAAGGTAGATATTTTTGAAGCCTTCTATATCCCTAAGCGTGAATCAGAAGGGTGGATACCCATCAAAGGCGGAAGAAACGATGGAGACAGATTCAAAATTACATGGCAAGTTGGCAATGATGTAATTGTGGGGGCCTACAACGACGGGGAATCTACGGTTACTGAGCGCTTGAAGAAGGTGAAGAAGTAGAGAATATGAAGAGATTCGCAGTAATTGATACAGAGACCACCGGGTTTGGAAAAACAGATCGATTGGTTGAGATTGCTGTCGTTCTCGTAGCGGGCAACGAGATTGTTCAAGAGTGGGAGACTCTAATAAATCCCGAAAGAGATATTTCAAATTCAAATATTCACGGAATTACATCAGAACTCGTTTCATTGGCTCCAACTTTTGCAGAAATTAAGTCTGAACTTTCAAGATTTATAGACGGAACAGTAATGGTCGCACATAATATTTCTTTTGATCAAAGAATGCTGGAGCAAGAATTTTCAAGAGTCAAAGAAAACATCGACCTCGGTGTTGGTTTTTGTACTTTACAAGCGACCAAACTTAAATTAGAGGCCGCATGTAAAGAATATGGGATAACTAATGTTTCTGCTCATAGAGCATTAACTGATGCCCGCGCCACCGCACTCATATTTATCAAGGTACTTGAGCAGCTAGATTCCATGGAGGGATTAATACCGATATCTGTTCAACATGACTCTCAGGCAAAATCACCACAACTTCTCTCCCGCGCTGCACTATCTCAAGATCACAAATCAGGGCAGCAGAATCTGCGTCGGATTATTCGTGGCCTAGGGCCGTCAGAAGAAGCAGGACCCGACCTGTCCTATTTAGATGCCCTCTCTTCAGTCATGAGTGATTTTGCAATTACCACAGACGAATTAAAGTACTTAAATGATTGGGCTGAGACTCTAGGTCTCGGCTCTAGTAAACAGGAAGAACTCCATAGCAGCTTTTTTAATCAGATTGTAAAAGCAGCTGAACGAGATAACTATATTTCCGATACAGAGAAAATGCTTTTAGAAAAAGCCGCCAAAACATTAGGGCTGACATATAAGGCACCCGCAGAGACCGACCAAAAAAATGATCAGTTTTCACTTAAACCAGGTATGAAAGTGTGTTTTACAGGTACCGCGATAGGTAAGAACGGTGAAGAATTAACAAGAGAAACTTTGGAGGTATACGCAACAAAGAAATCTCTCATCCCTGTCTCAAGCGTGACAAAGAAAACGTGCGACTTATTGGTTGCAGCCGATAAATCTTCAATGTCGGGTAAAACAAAAAAAGCAAGAGATTACGGTATTCAAGTTATTTCAGTAGCAGAGTTCTTGGATTTGATTTAACAAAATGTCGCTGATCGTCGATTATTTCTTTTCCTTTCGATTTCTTATTTGATGATAAACGCACAAAGTTGACACTCTTTGACTAGAACTTGGCCTTTCGCATCCTTCTTTAGTGCAGGTGAAAATACCAAGGGATTGAACCCCTTCGAGCGTACTCACCACAAAGCAATGAGCGAGCGCTGAGGCTTTCTCAGCACCCGCTCATTACTCTATGCAGCGATACGTGGCCGTCCCGCTTTACGTTTACGTTCGATCACAACACCATCTTCAAATAATTCTCCGCCCCACACACCCACTGGTTCTTGGCGTGAGAGTGCACCGCTTAAACACTTTGCACGAACAGGACATTCACCGCAGAGTGCCTTGGCAGCCTTGATATCGGCTTCGGCTTCAGAGAAAAAAGTTTCCGGGTTGGCGCTGTGACATGGAAGCGCATAACCAATCGCGCTTTCATACGTTCCGGTGACATCGTTTAATCCGATCTTCTCCCCGGTTTCTGCCCATCCTGGTACTAGTAGTTCGCTGTAGAGAACGCTCATGGTTCTCACCTCTTCCCTCTCGTTGTTCTTCCTGTTAGTTGGTTTGTAGTTGGTTTACTGGTGGAAATGAAAAAGGGCCCGAATCCTTTGTGGATTCGAGGCCCTTGGTTGGCTGCTATCGGTTAGGCGATAGTGCCCCAAGTGGCCTCATCCACTGCGTAAAAAGCTGCGTAAAACGCTGGCTTTGTAGCAGTAGGCCAAGTTGTATAGCGCTTATTAGTCGCTGTACTTGGATGTGAATGGGCATGAGAAGTAGCGCTAACGCGTGAAGCGTTCACGTTATGAGTGCTTACGATTGTTGACATCGCGTGCTCCCTTTTCTCGTGTCCATCCATATTTTGGATGAAGTGCAAGGGTAAAGCATGGACCCGCGATGATGCAAATTAATTAATTACGAACTAGCCAGTAACCCAGATTCACGCAGGAATCGGCTTGGCTCACCGCGGTAACTCATGCGTAAATCCTTCTTCGCACGCGTGATTCCCACATAGAACAAGCGGCGCTCTTCATCGATAGCGCTCTGATTTTCTGGGCCTGTATTTCCTGATTCAAATGGCAATATCGATTCACTGACGCCAATTAAAAACACACGTTCCCACTCGAGGCCCTTTGCAGCATGCAACGTTGCCAAAGTCAGTACCGGCATTGTTGGTGGATTATTTTGTTGTACACGATCTTCAACTTCACGCAGATATGCACGTAGTGTCTTTGGTGCAAATGAATCATCAGCATCTAACTCACGCGCCAGGTGCAATAAACCCGCAATGCCATCGATGGTGGCGCCAGTTAAAAATGGTTGTGCCAACGTGCGCAGCTCATCGAGCCAATACACGCCTTCTGTTGGAATAACGGAAGCGGTGCGAACACCCTTAAGGAATTCGCGAACATCCATGCGATCAAAGAATCGCTCATTATTGCGCACTTGATACGGCAAGCCTGCGGCTGCAATCGCTTTTTCAATGGAGTTCAGTTGATTATTGGTGCGAGCCAAAATTGCGATCTCTTGTGCCGCGGCGCCTTCTGATAACAGCTCTCCAATATCTTTTACAACACCTGCAATCTCTGCTGACTCATCTTTATATGCTGCAATAGATGGTTTAGCGCCGTGATCATTTTGGGCGACTAACTCTTGCCCCATCGAAGCACTTCGCAAAACTGTATTGGCCATCAATGTAATCTCAGGAGTTGAGCGATATCCGCTGGTTAATCTAATTACTTCGGCATCTGGAAAACGTTGGGTGAAAGTATTTAAAAAGACCGGGGTTGCGCCAGCGAATGAATAAATAGTTTGGGCAGGGTCTCCCACAACACATAACTCTTGGCGACTGCCTAGCCATGCATTGATCACACGTTGTTGTAGCGGTGAAATATCTTGATACTCATCGATTGTGAAGTGGCGGTATTGATCTTGTACTCGCTCGCGCACTTCGCGCTCTTCTTCTAGCATCGCAGCAGTTAGCAACAAAACATCTTCAAAATCCATTGCGCGCTCTTGCTTCATCAAAGACATATAGGCGGTGTAAACCTGGGCGATTTGTTCTGGATTAATCCGTGGCTTTTGCGTGCGCTTTGATGCTTCATTTACATAATCTTCTGGCACAACTTGTGAAGATTTTGCCCACTCAATTTCAGATGCAATATCGCGCATTAGATCGCGAGATGTCACAGATAGGGCTCCTTGTAAATCTGCGCGTGTAATTGCTTGCGTAATAAAACCAGTCTTAGTTGTGAGCAAATCTGGGGCGCGACCGCCAAATACTTGTGGCCAAAAATAAAGTAATTGCTTAAGGGCGGCTGAGTGAATTGTTCTGGCAGCAACAGTTGGTACTCCCAATGTGCGAAGACGCATACGCATTTCACCTGCAGCGCGTGCGGTAAATGTCAGCGCTAAAACTTTTTGTGGATCCATCACTCCGATAGATGCTGCATAAGCAATGCGGTGTGTGATTGCTCTTGTTTTACCTGTTCCAGCACCTGCAATTACACAGACAGGGCCGCGGCTTGCGAGTGCAACAGCGCGTTGTTCATCATCTAAGGATGCGAGTATTTCTTCAGAATTTAGCGCCATGATTCGCCGCCGGTGAGTTTTTCTGCACCTGGCCCAAACCACATTGCAATCATCTTGCGTGCAACGCTAATTGTTGGTGGCAAAAGTAGCGAGCCATCGGCCACGGATGATTTAAGTTCAGCACGACTAAACCAGCGCACTTCTGTGATTTCAACTCCATCAGCTTTTGCTGTGCTTGGGTCATCCACAACTGCTGAAAATGCAATCATGATTGAAGCTGGAAATGGCCATGGTTGTGAACCAAGATATTTAATCTCATTTACTTTCACGCCAGATTCTTCAAAGACTTCACGTTCTACGCATTGCTCAAATGTTTCACCTGGTTCAAGAAAGCCAGCAAATGTTGAAAATCTTCCATCTGGCCAAATCGGTTGATGCCCCAGCAGAATTCGATCATCTTTATCTTTTACTAAAACAATAACTGCGCTATCAGTTCGTGGGTGATGCTGGCTCTGATCTTTAACGCACGCGCGCACAGATCCGCCCAAAGTTGATTTAGTTTCGGCTCCACACTTAGAACAGTGTGGGTGAGAGCGATGCCAATTTGAAAGTGCAGTTGCCTGCATCGAAATACCTAACTCGAACTCATCGAGGGTTCCACCTAATTCGCGCAGCGATGCCAAACCTTCGGTTGAAGTTTCACCTGCTGACAGACCGACTTCATCGCAATCCCAGGCGAAATATGCCACCTTGCTTGCAGTATCGATTCCAAGAAAATACTTATCGCCACTTGTAAAAACCTTTGATGCGATTAACTCTTCAACTTCGGTGGCGCTTAGAAAAAGTAGTGACTTTCCATCAGTAGCTAATTGCGAGTTTGAGACTCGAATAATTTTTGCGCTATTCCACAATCGATCAAGTGCTGCTTCATCACTTCGAAGTTCACTTGCCCGATCAAGTGGGGCGCTAATTGGTTTGAGCGTGCTCATAGGGGGGCAACGCTACTAGCCTGTGCGCATGAGGCTGACATCGTGGAATCTGCTGCATGCGATGGCCATCCCGCCTGGCAGCAAAGCCTCCCTGCCCAGCGCAATTAAGAAAATTGCCCCCGAAGTATTAGCGATGCAAGAAGTTGATCATTTCCTGCCCCGCAGTAATTCAGTAAATCAAGTACAAGAAATTGCGAAGGCAATGAAAGCTGTTGATTGGGCATTTGCTCCAGCAATCATAGGAACACCCGGAGAAAAATGGCGCGCACTCAAAGACAGCGATGAATCAATAATTACGGCGAAAAGTAAAGGAGAAGGTGGATACGGAATTGGGTTTGCTTCAACAATTCCCGTGACCGCATATGAGCGCATTGAACTTGGTCGCTCTCCTGTAGGCATGCCGCTGCTGGTTCCTGGTGGAGAAGATGGAAAAGGCAAACCACGTTTTATTTATGTTCAAGATGAACCACGTGTTGCACTCGTTGCCCACCTAGAAAATGGTTGGAGCATCATAAATACGCACCTCTCATTTGTGCCAGGATTTAATATTGCCCAGCTCAAGAAAATAAAACGGTGGGCAGAAAAATCTGCAGCACAAACAGGAAATAAAGTAGCAATCATTGGTGATCTAAATCTGCCTAAGGGCTTGCCTGTCGTTGGCTCGCAGTGGAAATCATTGATCACACAAAATACGTATCCAAGTTGGGGTGCAAAGATTCAATTTGATTACATCTTGGCTAAGGACAGTATTTCAAAGGTGAAGACGATTAAAACTACCGCAACAGGAATTAGTGATCACTTGCCAATTACTGTAGAGATTGAATAAGACCTACCAACGCAGCTTCATCGAGTAAATCTGCACGCTTATCAGTTACAGATGTTGGCACATAATGAAATGCTGCACTGACTTGAGAGACATCAATAGATTTTAATCGCGCCCATGCCAAGCGATACATAGCCAACTGAATTGCAGCCGATGCTCCAAATTGTTTTGAGCCAGTCTTCCAATCAACAACTTCAAAGCCATCTGGTGTTTCATAAACAGCATCGATTCGACCGCGCACGAGTACGCCAGCTATGACTGATTCAAAAGGAACTTCTATCGCGGCTGGTTTGCGCTGTGCATATTCGCTGGCAAGCCATGACTTCTTTAAATCTTCAAGTTTTCCATCTTCTTCAATTGGATCGAAGTAATCTAAGTACGAATCATCAAATAAAGTCATCGCTCCAAATTGTTTTTCAACCCATGCATGAAATTGTGTTCCGCGACGTGAATAAGGATCTTGTGAACGCGGGATTGGCCTGCGGATAGCAAGTGCCAGCGCTGCTGGATCTTCGTGTAATGCAACAAGTGTGGATGTTGAGATACGCGATGGCAGCGCCACTTCGATACTTGATGAAGCACGGTTTTTTACTTCTGCAATAAGTGCTTGCGCATCATGGACCCACGAATCCAAAGTTTCATCGCCACTTAAAGTTAGTGCATGCGCCTGTGATTTCTTTACTAGTGCCACGCCGGCATCAAATGCTTCACGACGATCACCCAATGGATCGCGTGGCCAATACGCGCTATCTGGATTTACTTCTATCGGATTGCGTACTCCGTCTTCTGGTGCACTCGCTTCGCTGAGTAATTCTCCACCACGTTTATCTGCAACTTCTGTGACGTGGGCGAATAATTCGCTGGGATCAACACTTCTAGAACCTTCGCGCCACCATGATGTTGTGCAGAGTAAATGCGTACGTGCACGAGTAACAGCGACATAACCAAGGCGTATCTCTTCTTGTTTCTTAATTGCTGCGCACGATTTTGCATAAGCAGTAATAACTTTGCCTGCTTCACTATCTTTTGTGCACTGTGCTAGTGAAAATACGGGCAGTTCGTCGCCATCTCCACGAAGAGCAAATGGTATTTGTCGCTCATTTGTAATCCAGTTATCTGGATCATTTGTATAAGTACTTGGAAATGTTCCTTCTGCTAATCCTGGAATTGCAACGAAATCCCACTCGGCACCCTTTGCAGTGTGAATGGTGAGAAGTTGAACAACATCGCTGCGCACTTCAGGCGCGCCAGATTTGAGTCCACCTTCTTTCTTTGATGTCACATCTAGCCACTCAATAAATGCTGAGATGCTGCCACCGCTTCGAGAAAACTTTGAGGCTTCATCTAAGAATCGCTCAAGGTGACGGCGACCATTTCGAGTGCCATCGCGCAATGAAACTTCGAGATCAAGGTTGAGATAGTTTTCGATCTCAGTAATCAAATCAATGATTGAGCCGCCTGCGCGCGAACGTAACCTGCGAAGATCTGTTGCAAAACGAGATAGACGAGTAAATCCAACTTCACTAAATAACGCACGGCTCTCTTTATCGCACTGTTCGATCTCATCTAGCGCGTCAATGAGAGAGCCAATAAAGAGATCATCTGCTTCGGCTGAATCAGGATTTCCTGCAGCGATTTTTGCAATAAAGGAGTGTGAATCTTCGTGACCAAGTTTTGCGCGCTTTCTGGAATATGCACCCAGTGCTGCAATATCTTTTGCACCGAGTGCCAACCTTGGGCCTGTTAGATGACGCATCAACGCTGTGCCAGCTTCTGGATCTGTTACAACTTTCATAAGTGATAAAACATCTGCAACTTCTGCTACATAAATTAGCCCACCAACACCGATAACTTCCACAGGAATACTTCGCGCACGAAGTGCACTCTCAATCATTGAAATTTGTGAGCGTTTACGAACTAAGACTGCAAAGGATGTTCGCTTATCTTCTTCAATGGCAATGCGCTCTGGTGCAAACCAGTGCTTGTGGAAATACTCAGCAATGCCTTGTGCTTCACCGTCGAGTGTTTCAAAGACTCCGTATGCGATTTCACCATCACCAGCGCTATCACGCGGACGAAGTGGATCGACACGTACGGATGAAGTAGAACGAATCTGATCTGAAATTGAGTTCGCAATTTCCAGAATCTTCTTATCATTTCTAAATGTAATTGAAAGATTAAATAACTCTGCGCCACTGTGGCCCGCGCTCTTTGGAAAATACTTAGCGAAGGTTCCAATAGTTCCAGCTGATGCACCGCGCCACGTGTAAATAGCCTGGCAAGGATCTCCAACTGCCATAACAGGATGGCCCTGTCCAAAGAGCGCCGAAAGCATGCGCACCTGGGATTGAGATGTATCTTGATACTCATCGAGTAATACAACTTTGTACTTTGCTCTTTCTAATTCGCACGCTTCAGGAAATCTTTCTGCAATGTCTGCTGCAATGGACATCTGATCATCAAAAGAGAGTTGTCCGTCATCACGGCGGCGCTTAAGAAACTCTTCCACCATTGGCAAAATCGCAATTCGTTGTTGTGCGATACGAACGACTTTTCGTACTTCTTCATTGCTGGTTCCACCGATTCGTTGCATCTCTGCCAACGTTTTTTCATCTTCAGCTCTAATTGATTCAAATGAAACTTGGTGTTCCAAAACTAGTTTGGCAAGCCCAATAACATCATCAATTACTGTGCTAACTGCGCTCTCATTTGTGAAGTTTTCATCAGGCCAATTACGGACAACATCGGATGCAATTTGCCACAGCGCAGCATCGCCCAATGGATCACTCGTTGCATCAATGCCTAAGCGAATAGCGTGCTCGCTCAGAATCCGTCCCGCATATGAGTGATAGGTAGTAATTGCTGTATCCAACGCTAAATCTTTATCTAGCAATCCAGCTTCTTTTAATTGGCGCAGGCGCTTTCGCACACGTATTGATAACTCACCGGCAGCTTTACGAGTAAAAGTTAATCCTAAAATTTCATCAGGGCGCACAATTTTGTTGGCAACTAACCACAACACTCGCGCACTCATTGTTTCTGTTTTTCCAGAACCCGCACCTGCGATGACAACTGCTGGTTCAAGGGGTGCACTAATAATTGCGATTTGCTCAGGCGTTGGGTCAGACACTTTTGAGTCAACGCTTCGAAGAGCTGCGGCTATTTCTAGTGGAGAAATCATTCGATCACCGTGCGCCCTTCTGCCTTAATTGGGCACGAACTCTTTACAGGACACTCTTTGCACCGTTTATTAGTTGCGGCAACAAATTGCGCCGCTCCCATTGATTGCGCGATGCCTTCAATCTGAGTCCGAGCTGCCTGAATATCTATTGGCTCTTGCTCGCGTGAAGAGATTTTCTGCACGTCATGTCCCAAATACACCAGCGCTGCTCCACTAGAAGTTGTGCTTGCGTGATGTGCCTTAAATCCACCTTCGGTGATTGCAATTTGATAACTCTTGAGTTGAAGATTCTCTTTCGCTTTTTCATAGGAAATAGGATCTTTGCTCGTCTTAAAATCAATAACAAATAGATTGCCTGCGGAATCAACTTCTAATCGGTCAACAGTTCCAATAATTCGAGCTTTTCCAACTGTGACATCAAATTTAAGTTCTACACCCACAACATCTCGCTCATGCTTGATGTGATATTTCATGAAACGAGAAATCATTGCAATCGCTTTATCTTGTGACCCTTTGCTTACCCATCCTTCTTGCGGGTCAATCAGGTTCCAGGAACTCTTAAGTTTTTCAACAAGAATTGATTCGGTGATTCCTTCTTCTTGGACCATTAATGCAGCAAATGCGTGAATCGCAGAACCTAATACTTGCGCGATGCTATCGCCATCGGTTCCACCGCTTTTTTCTAGGAACCATTTCATTCCACACTCTGTAAAGTTTTCAGCGCTACTAGGTGAAATTGGTACAGCCTTGCTTGGATCAATAATTGGTTCAGTAGTGCTTAATTGCGCAACACCCGTCCAACTCTGGGGATCTGCGCTATGAATTCCGGCATCACTTAATGCCTTAATAATTGATGCGGCACCATTAGCGCGCTCACCGGAAAGAGCCGAACGTAACTCAGCTACTAGCGCGGGCGTAGTAATTGGACGTGGCAGTGAGTATTGCTCAAGTTCTTCACTGGATTTATTAAGTATTGCTCCTGCAATTTCTTCAAAGAATTGCGATGGCTGATCATCTTCGTATGAAACACATGTAACAAATAATGAGTGTCGTGCGCGTGTGGTTGCAACATGTAATAAGCGACGTTCATCTTCTAAGAGTGCACCCGCTGCAATAACGTCGAGTTCAATGCGTGCAAGATTTCCATGACGTTCGCGTTCAACAAGTCTTTCAGCACCGAGCAGCGAACTGCGTTGACGTAAATTTGGCCATGAACCTTCTTGCAGACCAGCAACTGCAACAAGATCCCATTGGCGACCCTTTGCAGCATGGACTGTAAGTATTTCAACGCAATCAGGACGTTGACCTTGGGCGGTAATAACATCGCCAGCAATAATTTCGGCGCTTATTTCGCGGATAAATGCTTGAGCGCCCGATAGTGGAAATCTTTCTGAGAAACGTTGTGCGCTTTGAAAGAGTTGCATCATTGCATCGAGATCTCGATCTGCGGCCGCTCCACGATTGCCACCACGCAATGCAATCTCTTGCCACGCGGTACTAAGTTTTGCACCATCACTTGTTTGCGCGTTATCCCAAATAGCCCAAAGTAAATCTTCACCACGTGCATCTGCTTTTCTAGCAGCCACACGCGCTTTAGTTAGAAGTAAATTGATTCGAAGAATTGGTTCGGCGCCTTCAATAGAAATATCGCCAGTATCGACTGCTTCAATCAATAGTTGATTGCCCGTGCGCTTGTCATCATCGCCACGATTCGCCAACAGTGCTCTGCGAATTCGGCGAAGTGAAATAGCATCGGCTCCACCACATTCGCTCAGTAATAAGCGCTCAACATTTTCTGTATTGAGATTCTTGGATTTAATCGCAATTTCTGCGAGCAAAATAAATGGCGCAATACTTGCATTAGTTGCTAGCGCTTCGAGTTCACCTGCGACTGGAATGGAAATTTGTGCAAATGCTCTTCGTACCGCACTTGTCAGCGAACCAGGAGATCGAACAAGTACTGCCATCTGCGAATATGGCACACCATCGACTAGGTGAGCACGACGGAATTGATAAGCAATGTATTGAGCTTCTTCAGAGACAGATCGCAATCGCTCTATTGCAACATCACCTTCTGTTTTTTCATTAACGCATGAGCGTTGATGGGTCTGACCCGTAAGTCTGAAATTTGATGAAACACTCAAACCAACTGCGTGCGTTGCTTGAGCACTGCGAAAATCTTGATTCAAAATTACTTGTGTGCCATTTTGTTTAAGGTAATAATCAATTTCAGTACTCATGCCATCAGGGTCTGCGCCTCTGAAGCGACCGATTGCACTGTGAGCATCTCCGACAAGAACTAGATCTTGTGGTGCAAGCAAGCGTAACAATCGTCTTTGTGCCGGATCTGTTTCTTGAAACTCATCGACCATAATTGTCTTAAATCTGTTGCGAAGTTCTGAGAGCAGATCTGGATTGATTTCTAGATGTCTGATTGCACGAGATAAAAGTTCGGATGGATCAATGCGCAGTTTTGAATCCCCAGCAGATACTTCACGTAAGAACATTGCCCCGTTATATCTCTTCCAAAATTCTGCAGCGCCTTGCCAATATTTCTCACCATAACTCTTTGCATACTCTTCTAGTTTTTCTGGTGTTACTCCGCGCTCTGATGCACGCAAAATAAGATCTCGTAATTCACGAGCAAAGCCATGTGTTGATAACGCTAGATGTAAATCTTCTGGCCACTGTCGATAGCCATCCGTAATGTCACCTTCTAAGAGATCGCGGATAAAGCTCTCTTGTTCTGGCCCGGATAACAAAATTGGATCCGGATCATCAATATGGGACTTCATCTTAAGAATAGAAAATGCGAGTGAGTGAAATGTGCGCGCAAGTGGTTCATACATCGTGGCACTGGTTTGTAGTGCAATTGCATCGCGTAAATCTGATGCGCTTTCGCGGCCAAAGGTAATAAGCAGAATTGAATCTGGATTTTGTCCGTCATTTATTCGCGCAAGTGCTGAATGAATAAGCACTGTTGTTTTTCCTGTGCCGGGGGCACCTAGCGCAATGATTGGTGAGTTGCGATGTGTAACGACAGAACTTTGTTGAGATGAAAGCGTGATTGCAGGGGCAACAGAAATATTGCCGACCAGGGTTACTTTCGCTTTACTCACAGTGGTTATCTTGCCCGACCCGTGTGACAAAACCAGCCAAGAACGCGGCTGGTAGAACTAAGCGTTGAGGTTCGCCTTCTTTTGGCGTGATGTAGTGCGTGCACGTTCAGATCCATCGAGAACGACCTTACGAATTCGCACAACAGCTGGAGTTACTTCTACGCATTCATCTTCACGACAGAATTCGAGAGCACCTTCCATGTTGAGTTTCTTAGGTGGAATCAAACGCTCTGATTCATCTGTGCCTGATGCACGCATGTTTGTTAATTTCTTTTCGCGAACACAGTTAACGTCCATGTCATCGCTACGTGAATTCTCACCAATAACCATACCTTCATACACTTCATCGCCAGGTTCTACGAAAATAGTTCCGCGATCTTGTGTTCCATAAAGCGCGTATGACGTAACTGTTCCGAGACGATCTGAAACAAGGGAGCCCGTACCGCGTGTGCGGATATCTCCGTGCCATGCTTCGTAACCATCGAATACGTGGTGCAGTAAACCTGTACCGCGAGTTTCTGTTAAGAACTCAGTACGGAAACCAATAAGTCCACGTGAAGGAACTTTGTAATCCAGGCGAATCCAGCCAGTGCCGTGATTAACCATTTGTTCCATGCGGCCTTTGCGAAGTGCCATTAACTGAGTTAATACACCTAAATATTCTTCTGGAGCATCAATTGTCAAACGCTCCATAGGTTCGTGAACTTTGCCATCAATTTTCTTGATAACTACTTGTGGCTTGCCAACAGTTAATTCAAAACCTTCGCGCTTCATGATTTCAACTAGAACTGCGAGCTGAAGTTCTCCGCGTCCTTGTACTTCCCATGTATCTGGACGTTCTGTATTTAGAACGCGCAATGAAACGTTACCTACGAGTTCGGCATCTAAGCGACCCTTAACTTGGCGCGCTGTAAGTAGTTTCCCGCTCTTTCCAGCAAGTGGGGATGTGTTAATACCGATTGTCATAGAGATAGATGGTTCATCAACAATAATTGGTGGAAGTGCATGCGGATTATCTAGATCAGCAAGTGTCTCGCCCAATGTAATTGTTTCGATACCTGCAACAGCGATGATGTCACCAGGGTGTGCCTCAAGTGCAGGTACACGTTCTAACGCTTCAGTAATAAGTAACTCTGAAACTTTTACACGCTCTGATGTGCCATCTGCTTTCATCCACATAACTGATTGACCTTTTTTGATGACACCTTCGCGCACGCGACAGAGTGCAAGGCGACCAAGAAATGGTGAGGAGTCAAGGTTTGTTACGTGCGCTTGTAGTGGTGCACCTTCGTGATAAACAGGTGCTGGAATTGCAGTAAAGATTGTGTCGAATAAAACATCGAGGTTTTCTTCTTCTGGCATTCCACCATCTGCAGGACGCTTAAGGGACGCGCGACCTGCTTTTGCAGATGCATAAATAACTGGGAATTCGATTTGTTCTTCATTTGCATCAAGATCTAAGAATAATTCATACGCCTCATCGACTACTTCTGCGATACGTGAATCGGGGCGATCTACTTTATTAATAAGCAAGATAACTGGAAGGTTCTTTTCAAGTGCTTTGCGAAGTACGAAACGTGTTTGTGGAAGTGGGCCCTCTGAGGCATCGACGAGCAAAATAACGCCGTCAACCATTTCTAGTCCACGTTCTACTTCTCCACCGAAATCTGCGTGGCCTGGCGTATCAATAATGTTAACGATTGTGTCTCCGCGCTTAACAGCAGTGTTCTTAGCAAGAATCGTAATTCCCTTTTCGCGTTCTAGATCCATTGAATCCATCATGCGATCCTGGCTATCGTCTTGCTTCTTATAAGCCGCGAAAGCACCTGATTGCCACAACATGGCATCAACAAGAGTTGTCTTGCCGTGGTCTACGTGGGCGATGATTGCAACGTTGCGAAGATTCTCGCGCTTCTTTTGTGGCAGACCAGCTAAGTGCGCACTAGATGCTTTAGACATTGAAATTTCACTCCAGACGTATGTGCTCTGGAAGAACTTCACAGAACGTGCGAAGAATAGCAGTTGGGGTTGCAATCACTTAAATCGTAGGCAATTACGCCTTAAATAAGAGATTTAAATTACGTATTTTGTGGAAAACCTAAATTAATTCCACCATGACTTGGATCAAGCCATCTGCTTGTCACAACTTTGCCACGAGTGAAGAAATGCACGCCTTCTGTGCCATGTGCATGGCTGTCACCGAATAATGAATTCTTCCATCCGCCAAATGAGTAATACGCCATTGGCACAGGAATTGGAACGTTAATGCCAACCATTCCCACTTCAACTTCATTTTGATAACGACGAGCTGCGCCACCATCATTTGTAAAGATTGCAGTTCCGTTTCCGTATTGGTGTGAGTTAACAAGTGCCAGTGCTTCGTCATATGATTTAACGCGAATTACACTAAGAACTGGACCGAAAATTTCATCCGTATAGATAGACATCTTTGGTGTTACGTGATCAAAAAGTGTTGGCCCAAGCCAGAAACCATTACCGCCAGGGTTAACGCTGCGACCATCGACAACAATTGTGGCGCCTTCTTTTTCACCTGCATCAACGTATGAAGCAACTTTGTCACGGTGTACTTGTGTGACAAGTGGGCCCATGTCCGCGCCCTTTGTGCCATCGCCAGTTTTTAACTTAACTGCGCGCTCTTTAATCTTTGCAACTAACGCGTCTGCAACTGGTTCAACAACAACCAGTGCTGAGATTGCCATGCAGCGTTCGCCTGCAGAACCAAAGCCTGCGTTAATTGCCGCATCCGCTGCTAAATCTAAATCAGCATCTGGCAGAACAACCATGTGATTCTTTGCTCCACCAAGTGCTTGAACACGCTTGCCAGATTTTGTTCCGGTTTCATAAACATATTTTGCAATTGGAGTTGAACCAACGAATGAAACTGATTTGATTCCTGGATGCGTCAAGATTGCATCGACAACTTCCTTGTCGCCATGAACAACGTTAAATACGCCATCTGGCAATCCTGCTTCTTTCCATAATTGCGCCATGAACATCGCAGCACTTGGATCTTTTTCTGATGGCTTAACGATGACTGTGTTTCCGCAAGCAATAGCAACTGGGAAGAACCACATCGGAACCATTGCTGGAAAGTTAAATGGAGAAATAATCGCAACTGGTCCAAGTGCTTGGCGGATTGAATACACATCCACGCCAGTTGAAACTTCTTCTGAGAATCCGCCCTTTAGTAGGTGTGGAATTCCGCAAGCGAATTCAACAACTTCAAGTCCGCGCGTTACTTCACCGGCAGCATCGCTGAGAACTTTTCCATGCTCGGAAGTAATGAGAGCAGCAATTTTTTCTTTGTTTGTATTAACTAATTCGCGAAATGCGAATAAAACATTAACGCGCTTAGTGAGCGAACTATGGCGCCATTCTGCAAATGCGTCCGTTGCAGACTTAACTGCAGCGTCAACTGTTGCAGCGGTGCCGAATGCAACTTTCTTAGAAACCTCGCCAGTTGCAGGATTAAAAATATCCCCGTGACGTTTTGCCGAGTCGTCGAAAGTTTTTCCGTTTATCCAATGGGTAATTTCGCTCATAGACGCACACTATCTGAGAGCATTATGCTTACGCTATTCAGTGTTGAAGGGAAGTCTTTTTCGTGTCAAACCCACAGGCAGATCCAAAAAAAGGTGCTGCAGTAACGGCAGCCGACCACTCTTTTGTTTTTCACTCATGGTCAGCCCAAGGTCAAATTAAACCTCTTCCTGTGGCCGGCAGTTCTGGTTCACGTTTTTGGGATTACGAAGGCAAAACTTATTTAGATTTTTCTTCACAACTTGTCTTTACAAATATTGGTCACCAACATCCAAAAGTTGTTAAAGCAATTCAAGATCAAGCGGCAACACTGACTGCCCTTGCTCCACAGCATTCAAATGATGCGCGCAATGAAGCAGCCCAAAGAATTGTTGAATTAGCTGGTGGACATTTTAAGAAAGTTTTCTTCACCAATGGTGGAGCAGATGCTGTCGAAAATGCCATCCGCATGGCGCGCTTGCACACAAATAAGCACAAGGTTTTTTCAACATATCGTTCGTATCACGGCAACACTGGCTCATCAATTAACGCAACTGGTGACCCACGTCGTTTCCCAAATGAATATAGCTATGGTCACGTTCACTTCTGGGGTCCATATCTTTATCGCTCAGCATTTCTTTCAACAACGGAAGAAGAAGAGTGCGAACGCGCACTTGCTCACTTAGAACAGATGATTATTTTCGAAGGCCCCAACACAGTTGGAGCAATTTTGCTTGAATCAGTTGGCGGAACTGCTGGTGTATTAGTTCCACCTAAGGGATATCTCGAAGGAGTTCGCGCGCTTTGCGATAAGTACAAGATCATGTGGATTGCTGATGAAGTGATGTCAGGCTTTGGTCGCACAGGTAAGTGGTTTGCATATCAAAACTCAGCCGCTATTCCTGACTTAATCACATTCGCTAAAGGTGTGACATCTGGGTATGTCCCACTCGGTGGAGTAGTTATCTCAGAGGCGATCTCAAATACATTTAATGACCGCGCATTTCCTGGTGGACTTACTTATTCAGGACACCCACTTGCTTGCGCCACAGCGGTTGCAACTATCGATGTCATGAAAGAAGAAAAGATGCTTGAAAACGCCACCATGATTGGTGAGAAAGTTTTCGCTCCTGGACTTGTTGAATTAGCAAAGAAACACAAAGTTATTGGCGATGTTCGCGGTGGCGGTGTTTTCTGGGGAATCGATATCGTTACAAGTCGAACAACTCGAAATCCAATGGCTGCATACGGTGGAACAAGTCCTGAAATGAATGAACTTGTTGCTGCATGTAAAGCTGCAGGTTTAATGCCATTTAATAACTTCAACCGAATTCACTTGTGTCCACCGTGCAATATCTCAGTAGAAGATGCCAAGTTGGGTCTAGAGATGTTTGATAAAGCGCTCGAATCAGTTGCTAAATATTACAAAGAGTAAAAACTAAACGTTAAAGCGGAACTCGACTACGTCCCCGTCCGCCATTACGTAATCTTTGCCTTCCATTCGAACTTTGCCCTTTGACTTTGCATCTGCCACAGAACCAGCTTCGAGCAGATCATCAAATGAAACGATTTCGGCTTTAATAAATCCTTTTTGAAAATCAGTGTGAATAACTCCTGCAGCCATTGGCGCAGTGTCACCGTTATGAATTGTCCATGCACGAGTCTCTTTTGGCCCGGCAGTTAAATACGTTTGCAAGCCCAGTGTTTTAAATCCAACGCGAGCAAGTGTTGCAAGGCCTGGTTCGGTTAAACCAATTGATTGCAGCAATTCGAGTGCATCTTCATCGCTGAGTTCTACAAGTTCAGACTCTGTCTTTGCATCCAGGAAAATTGCTTCAGCCGGTGCGACAAGTGCTGCTAACTTTTTCTTAAGTTCTTCATCACCGAGTTCGGCGGCATCTACGTTAAAGACATACAAGAATGGTTTTGCTGTAAGTAAGTGCAACTCTTTGAGTTCTGGTAAATCTATTTTGCTAGAAGATAATGGCTTTCCACTTTGTAGATGTGCTTCAGCCGCCTTCATTGCATCCAACACACTCTGGCGTTCTTTATTTACACGCGCTTCTTTTTCAATACGTGGCAGCGCTTTTTCAAGTGTCTGTAAATCTGCGAGCGCTAATTCAGTGTTAATGGTTTCCATATCACTTGCTGGATCGATTTTTCCATCAACGTGAACTACATCGCCGTCATTAAAGACTCGAATAACTTGGCAGATTGCATCTGTTTCGCGGATGTTTGCTAAGAACTTGTTTCCAAGGCCCGCACCTTCTGATGCGCCTTTAACAATTCCGGCGATATCTACAAATGAGAGTGCTGCTGGAAGAATTTTTTCTGAGCCATAAATCTTTGCAAGCTTTGGCAAACGATCATCTGGAACACCGACAACTCCGACGTTTGGTTCGATTGTGGCAAAGGGATAGTTAGCGGCAAGAACATTGTTCTTAGTCAACGCATTAAAAAGGGTGGACTTGCCCACATTTGGCAGACCGACGATTCCGATTGAGAGGCTCACGAGGAGTAGAGCCTACGCGCCTTCGTCAGTGGTTACTGCCACGATATGCCCATGCAAGCATCAACCGTGACCCTTCTCATTGGCCTTGCCATCGGTATCGCCCTTGGCTTTGTTATCGCCACCCTTAAATCTCGGGCAGCCAATGCCAACGCACTTGGTGCACAGGCACAAGTAAAGATGCTCACCGAACAATTATCTGCGGCGCAAACTCAACAAAATAACACCGTGAGACTAGATGAAGTTCTCAGCGATGTTAAGGCGCGCATGAATACATTAACAACGCAGTCACAAGAGGCTGAGAACAAAAGATTTGCCGCCGAATCTGCAATTAAAACTCAGATCGAATCTATGCGTGTGGGTAATCAATCTTTACTTGAGCAAGCAACCAAACTTGCCGGGGCTCTTTCTAATTCGCAGACTCGCGGAAAATTAGGGGAAACGCAATTAGAAATTCTCCTAGAAAGTGCTGGCCTCATCGAAGGCGTTCACTTTGAACGACAAGAGTCATCACGTTCTGATTCAGCAGATGTTTCTCGTCCCGACATCACGATCGCAATTCCTGGTGGCAGCCAGATATTTATCGATTCGAAGTTTCCATTTCATCGCTTCCTAGAAGCAGTGGATATGGAAGATCCTGATGCGCGTAGCGAAGCTATGGCTTTGCACGCAAAAGATTTACTTAAGCACGTTGATGCACTTGCAAAGCGTGACTATCAAGGAGTCTCTAACTCCCCTGACTTTGTTGTGCTCTTCGCACCCTTTGAATCAATTCTCTCTGAATCCTTAAAGGCTGATCCACAACTACTTGAAAAAGCATTTTCAAAGCACGTGACCATTGCGACACCGACAACTATGTTGGCTCTGCTTCGCACAGTTGGATACGCGTTTAGTCGAAATGATTTGGCTCGAAATGCCAGCGAGATTCAAAACTTAGCGGGCGAATTACTCAAGCGAATTGGCTCACTCCATAGCAAGCTCTCTACTTTGGGTGATCGCATTAAAAGCGCCGAGCGTGCCTTTAACGATGTCATTGCTACTGCTGAAACAACTGTGATGCGACCAGCGCGCAAGATGATGCAACTAGGAGTATCTAGCGGAAGCAATAAGATTGCGGCTCTGGCAGATGTTGATGATGAAGTTCGCGCCATTAAATCTTCAGCACTAGAAATTGATTACATTGACGCAGAAGAGGATGAAGAGCAAGTATGAGCACAGAAGCACCAAACAGAGTTGCAATAACTGGTCCTGGATTAAAAAAGCAAGGTGTTGTTGTATTACAAACCTTATTTATCGCCCTCTTCACACTCCTTGAACTCTGGATCCGAAGCGGTGTCGGAATCGTTACAGGTGTAGTTCTCTGTCTTGCTGTCTTCGGTGGTGTTCGCCTTGGGCGCGCTGGCACACGTTATGTCAGCGTTGTCACTCCACCCTTAGCTTTTGCCGGCACAATTTTGGTAAGCGTGATTCTTTCTGGGGGCTTCAAAATTAGTCAAATAGGTATCGACTTTATTGCAGCCCTTGCCAGCGTCGCACCTTACTTAATCATTAGTGCGCTCTATGGATGGTTTATGTATTTCAATGAGAAGGCAAAGTCGCGTCCATCTCGTAAATCAGCTGCATAAGTACTACATTAAAAACATGCCTAAATTTCTAGTTGGAGTTGCACTCGCACTTGCTCTTAGTTTTGCACCAATAGCTCAGGCACAAGCATTTCAGCACTCAATAACAATACTTTCCGAAGATGAAGAAGGACCAGAAAATCCAGAGCACCTTGATCACGATAGTGATGACATTCAATTCGTTATCTTGGGTGTTGTTATTGGCTTAGGTATTGCAGGTGTAATTATCTATCGTCGCTTCAAGAAATAAAGTTAAGGTAGCGGTAACCAGGCGACCATCTCGCCTTCTTCCATAGATTTTTCCGCCACAGCAAAGCCAGTTGAGTGTGCAAGTCCGCGCAACATTGCAGATCCTAAATATTCGCCCATTTCAAACCAACCATCGACAATATTTCCTAAGACTAAACGTGTGAAACCTTCTGGAACATTAATATCATCGCCTGTAACAATCTGATGAAGCTCTGCTTCTTTGCGGCCCATCAGTGCATCAATTACTGGTTGGCCAAGAGTTAGAAGCGCAACAATTGCTGATTGCGGATTACCAGGTAAGCCAACAAAAGGTACTTTGTTTATGTGTGCCAAAACCATTGGGTGTCCTGGGCGCACTTTCACACGATCAATAATTAGTTCGCCTTTGAGCGCAGCAATCGCAGCGCGCACGTGATCGCGTGGTCCATCTGCTGTGCCAGCAGTTGTAAAGACAACGTCGCTGTTTTTTGCAGCAGCTGCAAATGCTTTGGTCACAAGATCTAGCTCATCTGAAACATAATGAGTTGCAATAACTTCAACACCTAGTTTGTGCAACCATCCAGGCAACTGTGGTCCAAGCGCATCACGAACTAATCCATCATGGGGTAATCCATCTAAAACAATTTCATCACCGAGTAAAATAATTGTGGCTTTAGGTATGCGAACTACTTCAAGTAAGTCGTGTCCCGCAGCTGCTAATAAACCAATTAATCCTGGATTAAGAACTGTTCCAGCCGTTGCTAGGACTTCACCCTTATTGCTTTCAAGCCCAGCGGGGCGAATCTCTTGTCCTTCTTTTACTTCGCCATTTAAATTATCGCCATCAACAGTTGCAATTTCCCAACGAATTATTCCGAATGTTTTATCAGGGATAACCGCACCCGTTGCAATTTTGACGGCAGTGCCTTCTTTGAGGCCGCCTTTCATAGGCGCACCGGCTTTTACTTCACCAACAATTCTCCATGGCCCTTTGCCACACACTGCATATCCATCCATTGCAGATGTTGGATATGTTGGAAGTTCTACGAGTGCAATAGCATCGGTTGCAAGTGTGCGATCAACACATAGATTTAAGCTTATTTTTTCTGAAGGTAATTTCTTCCAAAAACTGTAGGCCTCAACTCTTGCTTGTTCCCAGTGAGCTTCTTGAATCATGTGGTGCTTGGCCAGCCCTTTGCTAACTTCTCAATCTTTGCTGCAACATCTGCTGGGTTTGCGCCATGTGCTACAGCTACTCCCATTAAATATGTTGTAACCGGAGCAGCTTTACGTTCTGTGGCATGTGCAGCTTCACGGGCTACATCTAAAATTGCATCGTTATCAAATGAAACGTCCAAGCCAAGTTCTTTTTGTACTGCTGCAATCCAGTCGTTCATCGAGGACACGTGCAGCGATTTTGTTCAGGAACATCAAAGAGAGCTTCTTCAATATGTTCACCACAACCTGACCACGTTGGTTTTTTGCAACTACTACACATTACTTGTGAACACATAGCTACAGTCTACAATCTTCCGGCTTGATGCACGCGCTTTAAAAACTCTTGAGTCTTCGGATTCGTTGGATTGCGAAGAACTGCCTCAGCGCTACCTCTTTCAAGAATGTTTCCTGATTCTAGGAAGCAGACCTCATCGGCAACTTGAGTAGCAAATCCCATTTCATGCGTTGCAAGAACCATTGTCATTCCATCATGCTTAAGGTCACGAACAATGCTGAGAACTTCATTAACAAGTACTGGATCAAGTGCGGATGTGATTTCATCGAGCAATAAGAGACGTGGATTAACAGCCAAAGACCGAATGATTGCCACGCGCTGTTGTTGTCCACCAGATAAACGATCTGGGTATTGATCTGCTTTATCGGCTAAATCAAAGCGAGTAAGCAGTGCCTTAGCGGCGCTACGCGCTTCTTCAACAGATTTGCCTTGGACTTTCACAGGAGCAAGTGTGATGTTTTCTAAAACTGTTTTGTGAGGAAATAGGTTAAAAGATTGAAAGACCATTCCCAGTTTGCGTCGTACATCATCAACATTAATGAGTGGATCAGAAATCTCTTTTCCATCAAGCAGAATCTGTCCATCATCGATTGTTTCGAGCAAATTAATGCAGCGCAGCAAGGTTGATTTACCAGAACCAGATGCACCGATTAAAACTGTGGCTGTGTGTTCGGGAACTACAAGTGAGAGGTTATTCAGGACAACTTCTTCACCAAAAGATTTACGAACGTCTTTTAGCTCTAGGACATAGCTCATTAGATTGCACCTTCTGAGCTCTGTGCATTTGTGCGCTGTCTAATCGCTCTATCTGTATAACGAGTCATCGGAATTGTGATGAGCAAGAACAAGATTGCAGCCACAACATATGGCGTGTAATTAAATGTTCGGCTTGCATTAATTTGCGCCGCACGTACCGCATCAGTCACGCCAAGAATTGAAACAAGACCAGTGTCTTTAAGCAGCGATACAAAGTCATTGAGAAGTGGCGGGACAACTCGTCTAATTGCCTGAGGCAAAACCACATAACGCATTGTTTGACCTGAAGACAGACCGAGTGATCGCGCAGCTGCTCTCTGACTTGGATGAATAGAAAGAATTCCACTTCGAATAACTTCGGCAACGTATGCAGAATAAGTCAGCACAACTGCCACTGTTCCCAGGAAAATTACATTGCTAGAAATTCCTTTTAGTCCAAGTGCTGGAACACCAAAGCCAACAAGTAAAATAATCAAGATAAGTGGGGCACCGCGGAAAATGTCGACGTAGGCGGTTGCTAAAAATCTAAATGGAGTAAGCGTTGGTGACTTTGTTGTGCGCAATAGGGCCAGGCCCAATGCAATGACACCGATGGCAGCGCCACCAATAAAAGTAAGTTGAAGGTTGATCCATAAGCCTTGTAATACCTTTGGAAGTACTTCTTTGCCATATTCAATATCAAAAAAAGTACTTTTTACTGTCTGCCAGCCAGGAGAAGTCACAAGAACGAGTGCAAGTGTTCCTAGAACAAACAAAGAAGAGAGCGCAGCAATAAGGACTTGCTTGCGGTTAATTGCCCGACGCGATCCTTGACGCTCTAATTCACGTGAGCTTGGCGACCACGCAGAGTTTTTTCTCTCTGTCATGGTCGCCAAACTACCGTGTTTACTTCTGGTTATTACTTATGGCTTTAATACTGGCGCGCCAGCATCAGTTGCAAGCCACTTATCAGTGATTGCAGCCAGTGTTCCATCAGTTGTGATTGCATCAACTGCTCCAGAAACACAAGAGGTCAACTTGCTGCCCTTTGTTAGCAAGAGACCAAATTGATCTCCGCTTCCAGTAGAAGGAAGTTGGCCGACGATTAGACCATTTGGAACTTCAACACCAGATAGGTAGAAAGCTGTTGGAAGATCAACAACTAATCCGTCAATCTGCTTATTCTTCAATGCTGATACACCTGCTGCGTTGTCATTGAATACCTGTGGCTTTGCACCAATCTGGTTTTCAATTGCATCAAGTGATGTTGTTCCAACTGCGGCTCCAAGCTTGGCACCCTTGAGGTCTGCAAGTGAAGTCTTTCCATCAATCTTGCTTCCCTTGAAGGAAACGATTGCTTGTGGCGCTGTGTAGTAAGGAGATGAGAAATCAACAGCAGTCTTGCGCTCATCTGTAATTGAGAATTGCTGCAAGTTAAAGTCGAAGTTCTTTTCTCCTGGTGTTACAGCGGAATCAAATGTTGTGCGAACCCATACAACTTCTTCATTTGTAAATCCGAGTTGTGTTGCAACTGCGTATGCAACTGCGCCTTCGAAGCCTTCGCCAGATTCTGGCTTGTCATCGATAACCCATGGGTAGTAAGCAGGCTCACCAGTTGCGATAGTTAATTTACCTGCTGTAACTGTTGCAAGATCAGCCTTTGCACATGATGCTGCTGTTTCAGTTGTCGCAGAGTCAGATGATGAACATCCTGTAAGTGTTAGTGCTGCAGCAATTACTACAGCTGAAAAAATTCCAAAACGCTTTTTCACAAGTTCTCCTCTTAGGTGGATTGTTATAAGCGAAGAATATAAAGATGAGTTATTAATGTCTACACGCGAGTTATGTGCAAAAGGCCACGCTGCGCTGAGGGCTGCGCGCCATCTGGGGCAGGTCCAGGCAATAATTGCACGGCATTTTGCCCTAAATATTGCGCGAGTTTAATGAGGCACTTACCCTTGAGCATATCTAGTGAGGGCGGTCGATATGAAGTACAAATCAGTCAAGGGTTTATTGACAAAAGATGAGTCACTTATCCCTGTAACTTTCATCGATAAACTTGAAGATATTTTGCACGGGTTTCTTGGAATTCTTTTATTTATTATTTCCATCTTGGCTGCTGGTTACACCCTGCAACGCCTAATTGAAACCCGTCCATTCTTTCCACTAGGGATGATCCAAGGAATCAATGACATTCTCTTTGTGATCATCATTCTAGAAATTATGAGAACGGTAATCGTTAGATTTACCGATGGTATTTTTCAACTAGATAACTTCTTAATTATCGGAGTTATCGCAGCGGTTCGACACATTCTGACAGTTGGTGCATCACTAACAATGGAAAAAGAAAAGACTGAAGAATATTTCAACCGGGCACTAACAGAAATGGGTGTTAACACTGGAATCGTGCTAGCCCTTGTCTTTGCATTATTTTTATCTCGCGCAGCTCGTAAGTCTGGCACCTCTAAATAAAGTTCTTCTTACTGGTGGCGGGTGAAGGATTTGAACCTTCGAAGGCAGAGCCGGGGGATTTACAGTCCCCTCCCATTGGCCGCTCGGGCAACCCGCCAAGGTCGAACGTTTTACGGCGGGTGAAGATTACCTCAAATTAATCGGTAGAGGTAATTCGTCGCTTTCGTGAGCGAATAGCCAACCCAATTAAGAGCACTATTGCGCCACCAAGGATTATTGTGACAAGAGTGACTAGAAGATTTGATCCAGATTCTGGTTCTGCTGCATTTTCATTCTGCGTTATTGGAACTATCGCTTCACTTAAATTAAATGTGAAACTTCCATTAAGTACGTGACCATCAGCCGATGCAACTCGATACTTCACTTGGAATTGCCCAGTTTCTGAAGTTGTATTGAGCAAGCGAGTAATTACTGCGCCTTCCGTGCTCGTTTCCCCCATACCAATGTCTTCACCACTTGGGGTCATAATCGAAATAGAGTTTCCGGTACCTAAATTCAACAATTCCTCATTAAATTCAAGTTCTATCTGTTCTGGTAATTGTTGGATATTTGCTGCAGAACTTGGGTTAGATGAAACTAATTCTGAGTGAGCAAGAGCGGGTGGCATTAGAAAACTCAAAAGGGTTACAAGGGATAAAACAAGTATTTTTCTCATGCGCTTTTCTTTGGTCGACTCAGTAGGAAAGTTATAACGCTTTCTGCAAAGGTAGCAGAGAGCTCGGGCGAGTGTTTACCTTTATTTATGGTCCACATTTCAGAGGTAGCACTTGTTTTACACCCTTTGTATCTAAGGACTGTTGTTTCTGCTCCAGCTAATTTTCGATCTAAATCAAGTCGTGGAAGCACGCGGTAAGGTTTTTTACCGCATTCATTTAATTTGCCCCAAAGATCAATTGTTTTTCTAGCAGAAGGATATGCGCTGCCAAATAAGTATCCACCTGTGTATGTAATAACAGCGTCATTGCTACCGTGGATTTGTAAGACGCTCACAGGAGAAGTTGGTCTACAACTCTTTGGATTTGAATATGTCATCCCTGCCAAACTAACAATTGCAGCTATTCGATCTGATTGATTACACGCCATTCGATGAGCCATGAATCCACCATTTGAATGCCCAATAATGTAAACACGAGCAGGGTCTACCGCGTGATCTTTGGAAACTGAATCAATAATGCTCAACAAATACGCTTCGTCATCGACTGTGCTCGAATCAAAGTTACAACAAGCAGGTGTTGCATTCCAGAAAAGATATCCATTGGAATCTTTGCTGCCACTTGGATAGACAGTCAAAATTCCTTTTTGATCCGCCACTTTGCTTAGTTGGAAATAACTATCGGCATATGGAGTATTTGCTGTGTATCCATGAAGAGCAATGAGTAAAGGAGCAGGGGTACCAGCCTGATAATTGCTTGGTAAAACTAAAGTAAATGGTCGATCTCCAGAATAAACAACATCGGCTGCCTGTGATTGTGAAATCGGGAGAACACTGAGCACTAAGAGTAAGAGGCACAGACGTACTCGAAACATGGTGAAAATCTAGTCTACGAATGCAAGAATTTCATAACTTTTCGGGTGAGAAGATAAGATGAGCAAATGGCTGACAGCAGTTTTGACATAACTTCCAAGATTGATCGCATGGAATTAGATAATGCGATTAATCAAGCAATCCGCGAAATCGATACTCGCTTTGATTTTAAAAATACAGGTTCTTCAATAGAACTCAAAGGTGAAGTTATTAGTATCGAAGCAGACACTGAAGAACGCGCTAAAGCTGCTCTTGATGTTGTTAAGGACAAGATGATTAAGCGCGGTGTTTCTCTCAAGCATTTAGATGCTGGGGCACCACAACTAAGTGGAAAGATTTATAAAATTGCTGCGCCTCTTAAAGAAGGAATCTCAACTGAGAATGCGAAGAAAGTTGCAAAATTCCTACGCGATGATGGTCCTAAGTCACTTAAAACTCAGATCCAAGGCGATGAACTTCGCGTGACAAGTAAGAGTCGCGATGATCTACAAACAGCCATGGCGCTAGTTAAAGATGGCGCATGGGACTTTGCAGTTCAATTCACGAATTTCCGTTAATTGACTAGATATAAAACCGGCTTAATCTTCGGTGTATCTGCGTACACCTTGTGGGGCGCATTTCCTTTGTACTGGCCACTTTTGCAACCAGCTAATCCAATGGAAATTGTTTCTCACCGTGCTGTCTGGTCGCTTTTTTTCTGTTTAATTGCACTTGGAATTGCTAAGCAACTTAAGAGCACATACGCACTACTTAAAAATCCAAGAGTCTTTTTTCGCTTATTACTTGCTGCGGGGCTGATCTCAGTTAATTGGCTCGTTTATATCTGGGGAGTAAACAATGAGCACGTTGTTGAAACTGCACTTGGGTATTACATCAACCCGCTAATCATCATTGCTTTTGGCGTAATTATGTTGCGCGAAAAAATGCGCAAACTTCAATGGATGGCAGTTAGTTTTGGTGCACTAGGTGTAATCGTCTTAACCATTGATTATGGGCGTCTTCCATGGATTGCATTGGCACTAGCGTTTTCTTGGGGTTCTTACGGTCTTGTAAAGAAGCAACTCAACCTTGGAGCACTTGAAGGTTTGGCTATTGAAACATTGCTTTCACTACCTTTTTACGGTGGTTATTTGATCTACATCGGACTCAATGGAACTGGTCAACTCGGATCATCTGTTGGATTATCTCTATTGCTCATCGGCGCTGGTGTTGTTACTGCGATTCCGCTCTTGTTATTTAACGGTTCTACAACTCGACTGCCATTTACCATTATTGGTTTACTTCAATACATCACACCAACCATTCAATTCTCAATTGGTGTGTGGGTTCGTCATGAAGATATGCCAACAGCGCGTTGGGTTGGATTTATGATTATTTGGGCAGCGCTAATAACGCTAGCGGTTGATCTACTTAAATCAGGCCGTACGGTCAATAACAGCGTCGCACAGGGATAACAACGCACCTGTTGGCGCGCCAACTGGCAGCGGACCAAGTGCGGCGCGTGCTTCTTTAGCAATTGAAACTAATTGAGAACGTGATTCATCGAGTGCTTTGTGCTGGCGTAATTCGCGTAACACCTGGGCAACGGTTGTTTCATCTTCAATAGGTCCACTGAGTAAATGACGAAGTTCAGCGTCGGCTGAATCGTGTGATTTCATAACATTTAGAGTTACTAGCGTTGGAATTCCTTCACGTAAATCTGTTCCAGGAGTTTTACCTGACTCAAAGGATTCACTTGAAATATCAATGACGTCATCAGCTAATTGAAATGCAACACCCATCTTTTCGCCAAAAGTTGTAAGAGTTTCCATGATGTCGCGAGGAGCACCTGATAAAAGTGCGCCAAAACGTGCACTGGTGGCAATCAGAGATCCTGTTTTATCTGCAACAACATTGAGATAGTGCTCGAGTGCATCGACACCGGCACTTGGTCCTTGGGTCTCCATGATTTGCCCAATAACAAGGCGTTCAAATGTTCGTGCTTGCAGGCGAACAGCTTCTGGGCCCATATCTGCGAGCAAATCAGAAACTTTTGCAAAGAGATAATCACCAGTCAAAATAGCAACAGAGTTAGTCCAGCGAGTATTGGCACTCATAACTCCACGACGAAGTGGCGCTTCATCCATCACATCATCGTGATACAAAGTACCAAGGTGAGTTAATTCGCAGACGACTGCAGCATCAATTACTTGCGAACGGCTTGGATCGCCGTAATGAGATGCAATCAGTGTCAGTAACGGACGAAGTCGTTTTCCACCTGCATCAACTAGGTGGCGAGAAGTTTCGATAACGAGTGGGTACTTTCCAACAATTTGTTCACGCAAACGATCTTCTACTTGTGAAAGCCCATCGGAGAGTTGCGCCTCAAACTCTGGCGAGATCTCAGGAATTCCGAGTGATGCCATTAGCGGATGAAGATCGCGATGTTGCTGATGAAATCAAGAAGAGGAGATGGGAATACTCCCAAGAAGATTGTGACAATAACGGCGAACAAAACAGTGATGCGTGTGAGCGCTGAAGGAATAACAACACTCGTTGCATCTTCTAGAGGATCTGAGAAGAACATCAAGACAATTACACGAATATAGAAAAAGGCTGCAATTGCACTAGAAAGAACACCGGCAATAACAACTGACTTTGATCCAGATTCATACGCTGCTGAGAAAATTGAGAACTTTCCAATGAATCCACTCGTCAATGGAATGCCAGCAAAGGCAAGCAGGAATGTCGCAAAGGATGTTGCAACCCATGGCGAACGCTTTCCAAGACCAGCCCAACGATTGAGATCTGTTACTTCTCCGGCGCTATCTCTAACCAATGTAACAACTGCAAATGCTCCAACTGTCGCTACGCCGTATGCGAATAAGTAGTAAATGCTTGCATCAAGGCCGGCCTTATTAAGTGCAATAACACCAGTGAGTAAGAAACCAGCGTGTGCGATAGATGAGTAGGCAAGCATGCGCTTTACATCTCGCTGTGCAATTGCAACAAGTGAACCAAAGACCATTGTGATAATTGCTATGCCGGTAAGTAGTGGGCTCCATGACCATTCGGCATTAGCAAAAACTGTGTAAAAAATACGAAGCATTGCGCCAAAGGCTGCAACCTTTGTGGCCGCTGCCATGAATGCTGTTACAGGAGTTGGTGCACCTTGATACACATCAGGTGACCACGCATGGAAAGGAACTGCACCAACTTTAAATAGCAATCCGATAGATAGGAATGCCATACCGATCAGAAGGAATACATCGTTTCCAGTACCGCCGACTACAGCATTACGGATTCCTGCAAAAGTTACTGAACCTGAATACCCGTAAAGGTAAGCCGCGCCAAATAAGAAAAATGCTGATGAGAATGCTCCCAATAAGAAGTACTTCAGTGCAGATTCTTGTGAAAGTAACCGGCGACGTCGTGAAAGTCCTGCCATCAAATACAAAGGCAGTGAAAGAACCTCGAGTGCAACAAAGAGAGTAATCAAATCTGATGCAACCGGGAATAAGAGCATTCCCGCAACTGCAAAGAGTGTGAGTGGGAAAACTTCTGTAACTTGCTGACCACGAGCAATTGATTCGCGCTCTTCTGGCGAGCCAGGAATTGCAGCAGCTGCGGCTGCGAAATTTTCAGTATCTGCAATGAGAAATACTGAAATAATTGCAATAACAAGAATTGATCCTTGAAGTAATAGACCTGGCCCATCAATGATTACAGATCCCATTGCAGCAGTTGTGGAACCCGAGTTCCTAATTCGCCAGACCTGAACGAGTGAGAGAACAAGCGTTCCAAGAGTGACGCTGACTTGAGCGATCGGACGTACTGATTTAGATGCAAAAGCTTCGATTAACACACCGATAATTGCTCCGGCAAAAACAACCAGCATTGGAGATAAAAGCGAGTATGAAAGTGTGGGTGAGATAAATTCACTCATTTACTTGCCTCCATGTGTAGGTACTGGATCTGTAAAACCTATTTGTGAGAGTACGTGAGCCGCTGCTGGATTAATAATGTTAAGTGCCGGTGCTGGGTAGAAGCCAAGGAAAACAATTACTGCAATCACAGGTGCGATTGCTAACTTTTCACGAAGATTTAAATCTGCAAGATTTTCATTTCCTGGAGTCGTTGGTCCATGCAATGCACGCTGCACAGGAATCAAGACATAGAGCGCTGCTAAGACAATGCCAAATGTTGCAATCACCGCTGCTACTGGATAGCGCGTGAAAGTTCCAACAAGAACTAGGAATTCGCTAACGAAGCTTGAGAGCCCTGGTAAAGCCAAGCTGGACATGCCTGCAATAAAAAATGACCATGCCATTACAGGAGTCACTCGTTGTAATCCACCAAAGTCAGCAATTGTTGAAGATCCTCGACGAGAAATCATCCAGCCAGCAACTAGGAATAGTGCAGCCGTTGAGAAGCCGTGGTTAAACATATACAAAGTCGCACCGCTGTGACCTTGAGTGGTCATTGCGAAAATACCCAACGTGATGAAACCAAAGTGAGAAATAGATGTGTATGCAATCAAACGTTTGATGTCTTTAGCCCCAATAGCAAGGAATGCTCCGTAGACAATTGAAATAACAGAAAGTGTGATGATTGCAGGTGTAAATGTTTTCGTGGCTTCAGGAAATAACGCTAAGCAGTAGCGAATCATTCCGAAGGTACCAACTTTGTCTAGAACACCTAAGAGTAAAACCGATGTTCCAGGCGTTGCAGACTTTGCAGCATCTGGCAGCCATGTGTGAAAAGGAAACAACGGAGCTTTAATTGCAAAGGCAATAAAGAAGCCAAGGAATAAGAAGTTCTGGGTTGTCGAACTCATTTCAAGTTGAGAAAGAGCAGCGATATTAAATGTATGTCCACCTTGCTCGCCTGAGAGAACGTATAAACCAATAATTGATGCGAGCATGAGTAATCCACCAAAGAGTGAATAGAGCAAGAACTTCACAGCAGCTGCCGTGCGTTCTCCGCTTCCATAGCCACCAATAAGGAAGTACACGGGAACCAACATCGCTTCAAAGAAGACGTAGAAGAGGAATACATCTGTTGCTGCAAATACGCCGAATGACATTGTCTGCAGAACCAAAATCAATATATAAAAAGTCTTAGTGCTCCAGCGCCCGTTATCTGATTCATTCCAGCCCGCAAGAACAACAATTGGTGTGAGCAGCGCGGTCATGAGAATAAGAACAAGTGCAATTCCATCCACACCAACTGCGTACTTAATGCCAAATGATTTAATCCAGTCATAGCTTTCAACAAATTGAAGATCGGTATTGGCTCGCTCAAATTTAACAGTCATCAAAATAGTGGCAACTGCTGCAATAAGAGTTGTGCCCAAAGCCATTTGCTTTGCGAGCAAAGATTTGGTTTGTGGCAGCGTCGCAATCAACGCAGCTCCAACTAGCGGAATTGCCATGATCAACGTTAAATAGTTCATAGCGTCACCGCCCAAATTGCTGCTATTAACACAACGGCCCCAATGACGATTAAGGCTGCATAGCTACGAACGAAACCAGTTTGGGTTGAGCGAAGTGAGCTACCTGAGGCAAGTGCAGCTGCTGCAACCCCACGGACAGTTCCATCGACTACAACATCATCTGTCTTAACAAGTAAGCGAGTGAGTGCTTGCCCTGGACGCATGAATACGCTTTCGTTGAAATCATCTTGTAACAAGTCACGACGTGCGATTCGTGTAAAGATTGAAACATCTGTAGGGGCAGTATCTGCAACTGTTCCGCGGCCATATTTAAACCAAGCAAGCGCCGCGCCAATAATGACGACAGTAAGTGCCATTAAAGAAATTACAACTGGTGGCAAAATTTCTGGTCCGTGACCCTCGTGCGCTTCAAAGAGAGGTTCGAGCCAATGAACAAGTGCTTCACCGCGAGAAAGTAAGAATCCTGAAGTAACAGAACCAATTGCAAGAATGCCCATTGGAAGTAACATTAAAAACGATGACTCATGCGGTGGATGATTGATGTCATAGCGCGGTGTTCCGGCAAATGTAAGAATCATTACGCGAGACATGTAAAACGCTGTAAGGGCTGCGCCAAATAGAGCCACGGATCCAATAAGGATTCCCTTTATTCCGCCAGCATAGAAAGCTGTTTCAATGATTTTGTCTTTGGAATAGAAGCCAGCAAAAGGTGGAACACCCAAAATTGCTAGGTAACCAAGGCCAAATGTTGCAAAAGTAATTGGCATGAAGTGTCTGATGCCGCCGAACTTTCTCATATTTACTTCATCGCCAGTTCCGTGCATAACAGAACCTGCACCAAGGAACATTCCAGCTTTAAAGAAACCGTGTGTTAACAAGTGCATGATTGCAAATGCATAACCAACTGGTCCAAGACCCGTGGCTAAAACCATGTAACCAATCTGAGACATAGTCGATGCTGCAAGTGCCTTCTTAATGTCATCTTTTGCAGTACCGATAATTGCACCAAAGAGAAGTGTGATTGCACCAACTATTACAACCAGTAATTGCGCAGTTGGTGCGGCATCAAAAATAAAGTTAGAACGAGTAATTAAGTAAACGCCCGCTGTAACCATTGTTGCTGCGTGAATCAACGCTGACACAGGAGTTGGACCTGCCATCGCATCGCCAAGCCATGCTTGCAATGGGAACTGCGCAGATTTTCCTGTTGCAGCAAGTAAAAGCATGATTCCAATTGCAGTCAGGGCGCCTTCTGATGTGCCTTCTGCTGCTTCTTTAACTCCGCTAAATGAAACTGTTCCCATCGTTGCAAAAGCGATCATGATTGCAAATGAAAGACCCATATCGCCAACACGGTTAGCAATAAATGCTTTCTTCGAAGCTGTTGCATATGCAGGCTTGTGATTCCAGAAACCAATTAATAAATATGAAGCAAGACCCACGCCTTCCCAGCCAACGTAGAGATTGAGGTATGAATCGCCCATAACGAGTAATAACATCGAGGCGATAAAGAAGTTGAGGTAGGCAAAGAATCTACGGCGGTCCTTATCGTGATCCATATATGCAATTGAATAGATATGAATCAACGTGCCAACGCCTGTAATGAGAAGAACGAAGCAGATAGATAATTGATCTACAAGTAATCCCGCATCGATATTAAAAGAACCAACTGAAATCCAACTAAATAGTTTTTGCGAAACCGCGCGATTCTCAGGGCTTCGACCGAGCATTTCATAGAACTGAACAGCGCCAAGTATGAAAGACATTCCAGAGAGCGCAGTTGCTAATAAGTGGCCCCAGCGATCAGCTCGACGACCAGCAAGTAATAAAAGTGCAGCCCCAAATAAAGGTAACGCGATGAGATATACCAAACCGTTATTTACTAACATGGCTATCTCTTCAACAAACTAGCATCGTCGACAGATGCTGATCGACGAGAACGATAAATGGTCACGATGATTGCTAGGCCCACAACTACTTCGCAGGCAGCGACAACCATGGTGAAGAAGGCAACAACTTGGCCATCTAGATTTCCATTAATGCGTGCAAAAGTTACAAATGAAAGATTGGCAGCATTAAGCATTAATTCAATACACATAAAGACAACGATTGCATTGCGGCGGACAACAACACCGATTGCACCGATAGTAAAGAGAAGTGCTGATACATACAGATAGTTAGTTGGATTCATTACTTCTCATCCCTTACTTCTGTATTAACTTGATCGAGTTGGAACTCTGAAGAATCAATCATGTCGCCACGTGTGCGAAGAGTTTCAGAAATTGAGGCAGGTGCTGGAGTTCCATCTGGCAACAGTGCGGGAACATCTACAGCGTTATGTCGAGCAAAAACTCCAGGACCAGGTAATCCTGCGGCGGTTGCAAGTGAACCGGAACGGAAACGTTGTTCGGATAGATCGCGCTGTGATGGTCGTGCGACTTCACGTTGGTGGTGCGCTAAAACCATTGCGCCAAGGGCGGCGGTAATCAAAAGTGCTGAAACAACTTCGAAGGGCCAGACATATGTTGAAAAAAGAAGTTGTGATAATCCCTGAACATTTCCAGCTGCATTAGCAGCATCGAGTCCAACTGGTTCGCGGCCAAGGGTTGCGCGACTAATGAGTGAAACCATTAATCCACCAAAACCAATTGCTGCAGTAATTGCAATTGGTCGCAAGCCACGAATTGTTTCGGTAAGTGAATCTGCAGCGTCTACACCGACTAGCATCAAAATAAACAAGAAGAGCATCATGACTGCGCCGGTATAAACAACTACCTGAACAATTCCTAAAAAGAGGGCGCCTTGTGCGATATAGAAAAATGCGAGAGTAACCATTACCCATGCAAGCAAGAGAGCAGAGTGCACTGCCTTCTTAACTAGGAGCATGCCGACCGCAGCAACCACGGCAAGTGGTCCCATGATCCAAAATAAAACGGACTCTGGCATTACTTACTTCACCTCTTGCGATGGATGCGCTTCTGGAACTTCACCGCGGTAATAAGTGTGGTGATCTGCTTCTGGATACATTGGATGAGGTGGCATCAACATTCCTGCGCGAAGTGGTGCTAATAAATCTTCTTTTTCAAAGATCAAACTTGAACGGGAGTTATCGGCAAGCTCATATTCATTTGTCATTGTCAGCGCACGAGTTGGACACGCTTCAATGCAGAGTCCACAGAAAACACAACGCAGATAATTAATTTGATACACCTGGCCGTAACGCTCTCCTGGAGACATTCGGTTTTCTTCAGTGTTATCGGCGCCCTCCACATAAATCGCATCGGCAGGACATGCCCACGCACAGAGTTCGCAACCAATACATTTTTCTAAACCATCTGGGTGGCGATTTAGTTGATGACGGCCATGGAAGCGTTCTTGTGTTGGAGCCTTAACTTCTGGATATTCAACAGCCAATGTCTTCTTAAACATCGTGCGAAATGTGAGCCAAAAACCCTTTGCTTGTGCGGCTAACGTTGCAGGACCTTCGTTGACGACAGGTGAGTATTCAACTTTGTTAACGTCGACATCTTTAGAAACTCTTGGCTCTATGTAATCAGACACGTTCGCTCCCCTTGCTCGGTAACTCTGGAACTGCAAAATCTGGCTTAGATAACTCTGGACGTGGAGCATTCTTCTTTTTCTGTTTTGCATTATCGAAAGCAATATTTGCAAACATAACTAAGGCAACAACCACTCCTGAGAAGATCAGAATTCCAATACGAGAGGTTCCTTGTTGTGAAAGTACGCGAAGCGTTGCAACGACCATAATCCAGAAGAGTGAGACTGGGATCAAAACTTTCCAACCAAATTGCATGAATTGGTCGTAACGCATACGTGGAAGAGTTCCGCGTAACCAAACAAATATAAAGAAGAATCCAGCAACTTTTATAAAGAACCAGATAGCTGTAAACCAGCCACCTAGCCATGCCTCAGTAAATCCAAGTCCTGGAGGTGCGTGATATCCACCAAGGAAGAGTGTTGTTGCAAGTGCTGATACACCAACGATGTTTACGTATTCGGCCAAGAAGAAGAGTGCAAATTTCAAAGATGAATACTCCGTATGGAATCCACCGACGAGTTCGCCTTCTGCTTCTGCCAAGTCAAATGGTGCGCGGTTTGTTTCACCAACCATTGAGATCGCATAAATAACAAATGATGGGAATAGAACTACTGCAAACCACCATTGATCTTGCGCTGCAACGATGTCAGATGTGGACATTGAACCTGAGTAAATAAATACTGAAACAAGTGAAAGTCCCATTGCGACTTCATATGAAATTACTTGGGCACTAGAACGCAATCCACCAAGTAGTGGATACGTTGAACCAGAAGACCAACCAGCAAGCACAATTCCATACACACCAACTGATGCGATTGCTAGGACGTAGAGAACGCCGACTGGAATATCAGTCATCTGCATAACTGTTTTATGTCCAAACAAAGTAACTGGACCTGTCACTGGAATAACGGCAAAAGCCATAAAGCATGTGGTCGCGCTAATAATTGGCGCAATAATGAAAATGACTTTATCTGCAGCTGCCGGAATTAAATCTTCTTTCAGCGCCAACTTAACGCCGTCAGATAAGGATTGAAGTAATCCAAGTGGACCAACTCTGTTTGGGCCTGGGCGCTCTTGCATGCGAGCAACAATGCGTCGCTCTGCCCAAATTGCAAGGAGTGTAAGAACCACGCAGGCTGCAAAAACTAGAAGACCTTTAACTGCAATTATCCAACCTGGATCTGTTGCTAATAACTCTGCAGTACTCATGCCTTCACCACCTTAACTACGCCACCATGTGCGTTGCCAAGTGTGGAGAGAAGTTCTGAGCCGCGTGAATTTCGTGGCGCCCATACGGCGTCGTCATGAATATCTTCAACAAGGACTGAAAGCACAACACTTCCCTGCGCATTTGAAATTGAAATTCGATCTCCAGTTGTTACACCAATTGATGTTGCACGCTTTGGAGAAATAACTGCCACGGTCTGACGAGCGGTGCCTGCAAGATTGTCTTCACCCTTTTGCAGAGTTCCAAGATCTAGTAAACGGCGCCACGAAGTAAGCAGCGCTTCATCTGCTGCAAGTGTTGCTGCACCACGTGCAGGTGTCGCAGTAAATGGTGCACGGGCACCATCCCATGGACCAAGGGATGCAATTTCGCGAGCTGCTGCAGAAACTGTTCCAAGTGAAATAGTTTTTCCAAGTGCATCTGCAATCATTGAAAGAATTCGAACATCACTGCGATTAAGTGAATCTGCAACAGCGGCATCAAATGCACGTGCGCTGCTAGTCCAGTTAAGGAATGAGCCGCTTTTTTCTGTTACTGCCGCAACTGGCAATACAACATCTGCACGTTCAGTAACCGCACTTGGTGCAATTTCTAATGAAACAACAAAGGCTTTCTTAAGTGCTGTCAGTGTCTCTGCTGTGTTATCCAAATCATGTGGATCAACTCCACCAACAACGAGTGCGTTGATATCTCCGGCATTTACTGCCGAAATAATTTCTTTTGTAGAACGGCCAATATTTGCCGGCACTGATTCAACAGACCACGCACTTGCAAGATCTACACGGGCAGCAGCATCTGTAACAGGACGTCCACCTGGAAGTAGATTTCCGATTGCACCTGCTTCGAGTGCGCCACGTTCTCCGGCACGGCGAGGAATCCAAGCAAACTTTGCACCAGATTGTGATGCAAGTGCTGCGACCGCTGAGAGTGCGCCAGCGCTTTCAGATGCTCGTTCTCCGACCAAGATAATTGATTGCGCAGACAATGATTGTGAAGTAATTGCTGTGCTTTCCGAACCAGGTGCAACCTTTACAAATGTTGCTCCTAGTTTTTCTACACCGATTGAAAGCTTTGTTCCAATTGAAGTGACTTTAAGTCCACGCTTCTTCACTTGCTTATTGATTCGTAAGAAAACAATCGGTGACTCTTCTTCTGGTTCGAAACCAACTAGAAGTACGTGATCAGCCTTGTCAATATCTTTATACGTTGCACTTGTTCCAACAACGTGAGCCGCAAGGAAGTCGCGCTCTTCATCAGAAGTTGCACGTGCGCGGAAATCAATGTCATTCGTTGCAAGTGCTATGCGCGCAAACTTGCTGTATCCATATGCGTCTTCATACGTTGCGCGACCGCCAACTAGAACTGCAGCTTTTGCACCAGATAAACCTGCGGCGGCGACGGCAATTGCTTCTGGCCACGATGTAACAACTAATTCGCCATCAGAGTTACGAACCATTGGTTGTGAGAGACGATCAATGGCTGTGATGTATTTAAATGCCCAGCGACCCTTATCGCAATTCCACTCTTCATTAATTGTTGGGTCATCTCCAGCGAGTCGACGTAGTGTCTTTCCGCGACGAACATCTGTGCGCATGTCACAACCAGATGCGCAGTGCTCGCATGCAGATGGAGTTGAAACTAAATCAAATGGACGTGCGCGGAAACGATATGACGCACCAGTGAGTGCACCTACTGGACAGATTTGAACTGTGTTTCCGGAGAAATAAGATTCAAATGGTTGGTCTTCATAGATACCAACTTGTTGCAATGCGCCACGTTCGTTCAGAGTAATAAATGGATCACTTGCAATTTGTTCTGAGAAACGAGTGCAACGTGCACACAGAACACAACGTTCACGATCGAGTAATACTTGTGAAGACAAATTAATTGGTTTTTCAAATGTGCGCTTTTTGCCTTCAAATCGAGATTCTGCTTGACCATTGCTCATTGCTTGGTTTTGCAATGGACATTCGCCACCCTTGTCGCACACTGGGCAATCAAGTGGGTGGTTAACTAGTAATAATTCCATGACACCACGTTGCGCTTTTTCTGCGACATCTGATGTGAGTTGGGTCTTAACAATCATTCCTGGTTCAACAGGAATCGTGCATGACGCTTGTGGCTTTGGAAATGCACGCCCATTAATTTCAATATCAACTAAACATTGGCGGCATGCACCAACTGGATCTAAAAGTGGATGATCACAGAAACGTGGAATCTGAATTCCTAGTTTTTCTGCCGCGCGAATAACCAAAGTTCCTTTAGGAACGCTGACTTCAAAGCCGTCGATAACGACAGTAATCATGTCCACAACTTCAGTTGTTTGTGCCTGTGTTGTAGTCATCGCGCACCTGCACTTGAAAAGAGAGTCGATGCAACAGGATCAAATGGGCAACCCTTGCCAGTGACGTGTGCAATGTATTCGTCGCGGAAATACTTAATGGAAGATGTAATTGGACTAGTTGCGCCATCACCAAGTGCGCAGAAAGAACGCCCCATGATGTTGTCACAGAGATCGAGAAGTTTTGCGAGATCTTCTTCTGAACCTGAACCATTTTCAAGATCACGAAGAATTTGAACCAGCCACCAAGTGCCTTCGCGACAAGGTGTGCACTTTCCGCATGATTCATGCTTATAAAACTCAGTCCAACGAAGAACGGCTCGAACAACACATGTTGTTTCATCAAAAATTTGAAGTGCCTTTGTTCCAAGCATTGAACCAGCTGCTGCAACACCTTCGTAATCAAGTGGAGTATCTAAATGTTCATCTGTGAAAAGTGGCGTAGATGAACCACCTGGTGTCCAGAACTTAAGTTTGTGACCAGTACGAACACCACCGGCCATATCGAGAATTTCGCGAAGTGTTATTCCAAGTGGTGCTTCGAATTGTCCTGGATTATTGACGTGACCAGAAAGAGAATAAAGAGTCATTCCCTTGCTCTTTTCTGTCCCGTACTTTTGATACCACTCTGCGCCATTAGCAATAATTGCTGGAACTGATGCAATTGATTCAACGTTATTTACAACTGTTGGACGTGCATACAAACCGGCAATTGCAGGAAATGGTGGGCGCAAACGTGGTTGTCCGCGGAAACCTTCAAGTGAATCAAGAAGCGCTGTTTCTTCACCACAAATATATGCACCAGCTCCAACGTGTAGAACTAAATCAATTCCATTTCCAAGGTGACCAGATTTATATGCATCTTCAATTGCTTGGTTGAGTCGACGAACTACGTGAGTAACTTCGCCGCGAATATAAATAAATCCATGCTTTGCGCGAATTGCATGGCAGGCGATGATGCACCCTTCAATGAGCACGTGTGGATTAGCCATCATCAATGGTGTGTCTTTACATGTACCTGGTTCTGATTCATCTGCGTTAACAACTAAGTAATGTTCTTTGTTATCGCCTTGCGGGATAAATCCCCACTTCATTCCTGTTGGAAATCCTGCGCCACCGCGACCACGTAATCCAGAGTCTTTAACTAATTGAATTACTGCATCAGGATCCATTGCAAGTGCTTTTGCAGATGCTTTATATCCACCATGGCGCGTGTATGCCTCGATGGTAAAAGAATCTTTTTCATCCCAATGTGCTGAAAGGACGGGTGCGAGCTTTGTCATTGCTTACTTACCTTCCTTTGATAATTTCAATCCAAGCAGAGTTGGTTCGCCAGCTTGCAAACCTTCGTTTGCGCGGCCATCGTTAATCCCAGCAAGCACTGCTGAGTTTTCTTTCCATGTTGGAAGAGAGTTTGGACCACGAGTTGGTCCAGGTGGGTTGCCGTTGCGCATTGCATCGACTAAATCTTTTGATGATTGCACTGTCTGGTTGTCATAGAACTCCCAGTTAGCCATAACAACAGGTGCATAGTCACATGCTGCGTTGCACTCGATGTGTTCGAGCGAAACTTTTCCATCATCTGTCACGCCATCATTTTCAATACCAAGATGGCTCTTAAGGCCCGCAAAAATTTCATCACCGCCCATTACTGCACACAGAGTATTTGTGCATACGCCAACGTGATATTCACCCACTGGCTTGCGCTTGTACTGTGTGTAAAAAGTTGCAACGGCGGAAACTTCTGCAGTTTCAATAGTTAGAAGTTGAGCGATTAACTCGATGCCTTCATTTGTTACGTATCCAGCCTTTGATTGCACATAGTGAAGCAAGGGCATGATTGCAGAGCGACTACGTGGGTAGCGCTTAATTATTGAATCCATTACGGCAAGATCTTGATCTGAAAACATTAGCGATCAACACCTCCCATCACAGGATCGATTGAAGCTACCGCGCCAATGATGTCGGCAACCATGCTGCCTTCACACATTGCAGAAGTTGATTGCAAATTATTAAAAGATGGTTCGCGGAAGTGCATGCGATATGGACGTGTTCCGCCATCAGAGACAATGTGTGCACCGAGTTCGCCACGTGGTGATTCAACTGCTGCATAAACCTGACCGGCTGGAACACGGAATCCTTCTGTCACTAGTTTAAAGTGATGAATAAGTGATTCCATTGACGTGCCCATAATTTCGCGAATGTGATCAAGTGAGTTTCCAAGTCCATCGCCACCCATTGCTAATTGTGCTGGCCATGCAATTTTCTTATCTGCAACCATTACTGGTGCTCCTGCAAGCTTGTCGATCTTGTCACATGCTTGCTCAATGATGCGAAGTGATTGTTCTAGTTCATTCATACGAATTAAGAAGCGTCCATAAACATCGCATGTATCTGTTGTGACAACATCAAAATCGTAATTTTCATAGCCACAATATGGTTGAGTCTTACGAAGATCCCAAGGCAAACCAGTTGAACGTAAAACAGGTCCTGTAATACCAAGTGTCGTACATCCGGCAAGATCTAAGTAACCGATGCCAACTGTGCGCTTCATCCAGATTGAATTACCAATCAAAAGTGTTGCATTATCTTTAAATGCCTTGCGCATTTCTTTAACAGTTTCGCGAATCTTTTGTGTGGCACCGGCTGGCAAATCTTGTTGCACTCCACCTGGGCGGATATAGGCCATATTCATACGCAATCCAGAGATCATTTCGAAAATATCTAGAACACGTTCGCGTTCACGGAATGCAAAGAACATAGGAGTAATTGCACCTAGTTCTAGTGCGCCTGTGCCGAGTGCAACCATGTGTGAAGAAATTCGATTGAGTTCCATCATAAGAACGCGAATAGCTGAAGCGCGCTCTGGAACATCATTTGTAATTCCAAGGAGTTTCTCTGTTGCAAGGCAATAAGCAGTTTCATTAAATAGCGGAGACAAATAATCCATACGGGTTACGAAGGTGACGCCCTGAGTCCAGCTGCGATATTCAATGTTCTTTTCAATACCTGTATGTAGGTAACCAATTCCGCAACGAACTTCAGTAACAGTTTCGCCTTCGAGTTCAAGAACAAGACGCAGTACACCGTGAGTAGATGGGTGTTGTGGACCCATGTTTACAACAATGTGCTCTTCTTTTGTTGCGCCAATTTCTGTAACGAGTTCGTTCCAGTCGCCACCTGTTACTGAGAAAACTGTTCCTTCAGTAGTTTCGCGTGAAGAAGAATATGGATCAGTAAATGTTGTCATCGGTATGACCTGCGCTCATCAGGTGCTGGAATTGTTGCGCCCTTATATTCAACTGGAATTCCACCCAATGCATAATCTTTGCGTTGTGGGTGTCCTTGCCAATCATCTGGCATCAAAATTCTTGTAAGTCCTGGATGTCCATCAAAAATGATTCCGAACATGTCAAAAGTTTCACGTTCATGCCAATTATTTCCGGCCCATACTTCAACAACAGATGGAATATGCGCATCGCTATCTGGAACAGAAACTTCTAGACGAATTCGACGATTATTTGTAATTGAAAGTAGTGGATAAACAGCGTGTAGTTCGCGTCCACTCTGTTCTGGATAATGCACACCAGATACACCCATGCACATTTCAAACTTAAGTGAATCACGCAAAATCTTTGACACTTCTACAAGTTTTTCGCGCTTTACATGAAGAGTAAGTTCCCCGCGATCAACAACAACGCGTTCGATTGCATCAGAAAAAGCTGGATATGCACGCTCTAAATCATCTGCTACATCATCAAAGTAAGAACCATATGGGCGCTCACTTGAACCAGTTGCTGCAGGAGTGCGAACAAGTCCGCCGTAGCCAGATGTATCTCCTGTGCCTTCTGCACCAAACATTCCGTGATCGCTCATTTAGGCAAGCAATCCCTTCATCTGGTGTGTAGGAAGCGCGTTCATTGCTGCTTCTTCTACTGACTTAATAACTGCTTCGCGGTTTGGTCCGAGCTTTTCGTCGTAAATGCTTGAGTGCAATTTAAGAATTGCATCCATCAACATTTCCGGACGTGGTGGACACCCTGGAAGATAAATATCTACTGGTACGACGTGATCTACACCCTGAACGATTGCGTAGTTATTAAACATTCCGCCCGAGGATGCACATGCACCCATTGCAAGAACCCACTTAGGCGCAGCCATTTGATCATAAATTTGTCGAAGAACTGGTGCCATTTTATTTGATACGCGACCAGCAACAATCATGAGATCTGCCTGACGAGGAGATGCACGGAAAACTTCCATACCGAAACGTGAAATGTCATATTTCGCAGCAGAACCAACTGCCATCATTTCAATTGCGCAACATGCAAGACCAAAAGTTGCTGGCCACAATGAGTTTTTGCGCATGTAGCCTGCAAGTTTTTCTACAGTTGTGAGTACAAAACCACTAGGTAATTTTTCTTCTAGACCCATGATTAATCCCATTCCAATCCACCGCGGCGCCATACATATGCGTATGCCACGAAGACGGTTGCGATAAAGATTCCCATTTCAATAAGGCCAAAGAGCCCCAGTTGATCAAATGTAACTGCCCATGGATAAAGGAAAACAATTTCAATATCAAAGATAATAAATAGCATCGCAGTTAAGAAGTACTTAACTGGAAAACGTCCACCTTGTGCTGCAGATGGTGATGGTTCAATTCCGCACTCGTATGCATCTAATTTCGCTCTGTTGTAACGTTTTGGACCGGTGAGTGCGCCAGCTGCAACAGAGATGACCGCGAAACCGAAGCCGATGGCTCCGATGACCAAGATCGGCACATACGGGTTTGATGCAGAGTTCATGATGGCTAAATCTTAGAGTGCCCTACAAGTACTTTCGACCGCGTCAGGAGTTGATGGCTCTGTGAACTGCGACAACTCCACCGCTCAAATTGCGCCAACCCACTTGAGACCAGCCGGCCTGGGTAATTCGGGCCGCCAGCGCTGCCTGATCTGGCCATGCCCGAATGGATTCTGCCAGATAGACATAGGCATCAGGATTTGATGAAGTCTTTGATGCAATGGCTGGCAGAGCTTTCATTAAATAATTTAAATAAATTGTGCGAAATGGTTTAAATGTTGGAGAAGAAAATTCTGCAACTACAAGTGAGCCACCTTTTTTAGTGACGCGTCTTGCTTCACTTAATGCCTTATCCATATCTGATGTATTACGTAAACCAAAAGAAATTGTTACAACATCAAATGATTCATTTTCAAAAGGTAAGTTAAGTGCATCTGCTTTTGTAAACTTTAAATGCGGACGTGCACGTCGACCCGCTTCAAGCATTCCATCTGAAAAATCTGCAGGAATTACATCGGCTCCTGCTTGATGTAATGGTTCTGAACTTGAACCAGTGCCCGCTGCGAGATCGAGAATTTTCATTCCTGGCTTTGGTGCAATCGTGGCAGTTGTGGCCTTGCGCCATCTCTTTGTCTGACCGAGGCTCAAGATGTCATTAACCAGGTCATAACGCTTGGCCACCGCATCAAACATTGCGGCAACTTCAGCAGGATTTTTATCCATATTGGCCCGGGACATAGGCTTATTCTGCTTCAGAGTAGGCTCATCCACAACTTCGAGAAAGGGCGCACGTAATGTCCACTGCAATCACCACACTACGCACCGCAGTTTTCCCAAGAAGCACAGTTTTAACTAAAGCTGGCTTTGTAATTGCCGGCGTTGCATTTCTTTCATTACTCGCTCAGATTGCAATTCCCGTTCCTGGTTCACCAGTTCCGGTAACAGGACAAACACTCGGTGTATTACTACTGGCCACAAGTTATGGCGCAACTCTCGGAGCAACTACTTTTCTTATGTACCTATTAGCCGGTGCACTCGGTGCACCTGTATTTGCAAATAGTGGTTCTGGTTTAGATCGCATTGTTGGCGCAACAGGGGGCTATTTAGTTGGAATGCTGCTGACATCAGTGCTGCTCGGTTATTTAGGTGGGCGCAAGTGGGACCAAAAATTTAAAACTGCTCTACCTGCAATGTTGCTAGGTAACGCCCTCACATTTACTTTGGGCCTTATCTGGCTCCACGAATTCACAGGTAAAGATTGGGCATGGACATTTTCTGCCGGATTTACTCCATTTATTTTTGGTGAAATTCTAAAGATTGCAATTGCAGGAACTTCTCTTCCATTGATTTGGCAGTTCGTGCAGCGAAAGATTTCATAAGAAAATAATTCATGCCTTCCCTTATTCCTGTAACTACCGTGCGCCTTGGCGAACATCTGCCTCTTTTAGATTTGTTGCCCAAAGGTGAGAATTTTTCCTGGGTACGCGGTGGCGACGGAGTTGTTGGCTGGGGCGTTTATGCCAGCACAACAGTTAAAGGCGCTAATCGTTTTAATGATGCTCGAACATGGTGGCACTCTCACTTAGAGAAATTTGCAATCACAAATAACGTGCAAGGAAGTGCAACGGGGCCAATTCTTTTTTCATCCTTTTCATTCTCCCCCGATGAAGAATCTGTTCTTGTTATTCCTCAAGTAATTGTGGGAATGACGAGCGGAATCTCTTGGATAACCTGGATTGGTTCCGATTCTCAACCCCAACTCATTGATGCTCCAGAAAAGGTTTCCAATTCAACTCTGACGTGGAACGAAGATGATTTAGCTAGTGAGCACTGGATTACACGTGTTGCACAAGCTGTTGCAAAGATTCACAGCGGCGATATCGAAAAGGTAGTTCTTGCTCGCGATCTATCAGCAACTTCTGCGCAAGTAATCGATGAACGATCAGCGCTACGAAATCTTTCCGCAGCGTATCCATCTACGTGGGTATTTAGCGTTGCAGGGTTAATTGGTGCAACTCCTGAACTTTTACTTCGTTTAAAGCGTGGAATGGTTACATCCCGCGTGCTTGCAGGCACTATCAGTAAATCAGGCGATGACGCACGTGATTTGGCTTTGGCTGGTTCTCTCGCACGATCTTCAAAAGATTTAGAGGAACACGAATACGCAGTGCGCTCGGTTGCAGATGCACTTGAGCCTTTTTGTTCTTCAACAAATATTCCTGAAACTCCCTTCGTGCTTCACTTAGCAAATGTCATGCATTTAGCCACAGATGTAACAGGGGCTCTTATCGAATCAAAGAGCAATGTCGATGTATTTACTCTGCTCAATCAATTACATCCATCTGCTGCAGTATGCGGAACGCCAACTGATAAAGCTGCAAAAGTCATTAGCGAAATTGAATCAATGTCACGTGGTCGTTATGCGGGTCCAGTTGGTTGGATTGATGCGCGCGGAGATGGTGAGTTAGGTATTGCACTTCGTTGCGGGCAAATTTCTGAGAACACAATCCAAATTTATGCAGGGTGTGGAATTGTTGCTGGCTCTGATCCTGAAAAAGAATTAGCAGAGAGTGAAGCTAAATTTTCTGCAATGAAGAGTGCACTTGCTTAAGTAAGTCAGCGTTGCTTTCGCGATCTGGCATTTGTGCAATAACTATCCGAACGCCCTCAATCGGCTGGGCAAGTTCTCTATTTAGTTGATCCACAGAGTTAATGGTGCTGGTTTTGATATTTAGAGCAGAAGCAATCGCTGCTAAATCCAAATTATGTGGTGTACCGAAAATGCTTTCGAATCCATCGCTGCCACGATGAGTAAGTGTTGAGAAAATACCGCCACCATTGTTATCAACCACAAGAATAAGCAGGTTAGGTTTTTCAGAGTGAATTAATCCAGTGAGATCGTGCAAGAAAGATAGGTCGCCTAACACTGCAATTGTTGCGATGCGAGCAGTTGCAATTCCCATTGCTGTCGAGATATTTCCATCAATGCCTGCTAAACCGCGATTAGCAAAGGATTCAATGCCGGTGCGCGCTGTAGCAAATGCTTCAATATCGCGCACAGGCCGTGATGAAGAGACAAATAACGTGGTGCCATTTTTAACATTTGCAGCAAGTGTGCGAGCCAAAACTGGCTCTGACCACTGTGTAATTTTTTCTAACTCTTTTGTGCACCTTTCGGAAAATTTCTGCCACTTTTCTAACCACTCTGAATCGGCTTCATTTGATTCCAGGATTGGAATCTGCGTAAAGCGCTTATCTGCATTTCTATCTGTGTCCACAGTTGCAATACGTGAATCAATAACTATCTGCTTATCAGCTGATGCAATGTAATTATTTATTGAGCGAGAAAGCGTCGTACGCCCAATAATAATGGCAGTTCTTGGAGTGAAATCTTTTGCAATAGTCGTTGAAGCTAAGAATAAAGAAGCGTGTGCGATAGAGCCTTTAAGTGACAGCGGGTTTTCGCTGATCAGTGGCCAACCAAGTTGATCCGCAAATTTTTGAACTTGCGTGGTTGTAAATCCACCACGATCGTGGCCAACGATAAGAACACCGCGTTCACTCTTTACCCTTAAAACACCTGGTGCTTTTGTGGATTTGATATCACGGGGTGCAACTGTGATCTCATCTAGCCATGTTAAATCGGAGTCGGCAGTAAGTGGTTCTTCAAATTGAATATTGAGATGAACGGGTCCGCTTGCAAGAGAATAAATCGGCAGTTCCATTGGAAACACTGCGCCAGAAACATCTGCGAAGTAACGAACAGATTTTCCAAAGATGCGAGCTTGCTCCGTTGTTTGGTTGGCACCAGTTTTACGCAAACGTGCTGGGCGATCTGCCGTTAAAACTAATAGAGGTGTATTTGTATGGTGAGCTTCTAAAACTGCTGGATGGTAATTGGCTACTGCTGTTCCGCTGGTGCAGACAATGGGAACTGCGCGCCCACTGGCTTTTGCTAAACCGAGAGCGAAAAACGCTGCCGTTCTTTCATCAATGCGTGTGTGTAATTTGATTAAGCCTTTTTGCGATGCAGCAAAGAATGCAAAACTAAGGGGTGCGTTACGAGAACCTGGTGAAATAACTACATCTGTAATTCCAGCTTCAATTATCTGGCGAACAATGACGCGTGCTAGGGAAGTTGATTCACTCACCAGTGCCACCCCATCTCGCTAATTATTTCATCCGCACCCGCACTCCACGCTTTACGAACCCGATCTTGCCACCATTGTGTTCGCTCTGCACTTGCTTCTAATTCAATCATCGCCGCTTCACTAGGAGTCACATCTGCAACGCGCATTTTCCCACCTTCAATTGGAATCTGTGCGATATCTGATGCAAGTAACTGTCCCGTTGCAAGTCCACATGCAAAATCTAAAGTTGGTAGCGCACCCGCTAGTCGTATGCCGTGACCAATTCCCACCGCACTCTCTAGTGCACTTGAAACAACTGCTGGAAGTCGGTGATGTTTAGCAAGTGCGAGTGAACGTTCGATTCCGCCAAGTGGTGCGACTTTTAACACCAAGATATCTACAGCATCTTCTAGATCCAGTTCAAAGGGATCGTCTGCTTTTCTAATTACTTCATCTCCTGCAATCTTTACACCAACCATGCAGGCAGCCTTTAATTCGCGCAATTCTTCTAGAGTTGAGCATGGTTGTTCAATGTATTGCAATAAATCTTCATCAAATGAATCATAAAATCCATAAATAAATTCAAGTGCCTGCTCAACGTCCCAGCTTCCGTTTACATCTAGGCGTAAAGCCGCGTTTGGCAATAATTCGGCAACGTATTTAATGCGCTTGAAATCTTCTTCTTGATTTGCGCCAACTTTTATCTTCACAGTTGAAGCACCTGGATACCAAGACAAAATACTTTCTACTTCTGCGCGTGAATTAACAGCAGGCAATGTTGCATTGATATCTATGTATTTTCTCGTGGCTTTCGCACGTGGTTGCGTCGCACCTTCAATTGCACTGATTAGCCATGGAATTGATTCATTTTCGTCATACTCAACAAATGGTGAAAATTCGCCCCACCCTGCACTGCCTTCAATCAGTGCAACTTCGCGAGTATTGATGCCACGAAAATCTGTTTTCATCGGCAGGCAAACTACTCGAAGGTTGGAAATGATTGAGTCAAGCATTTAATTAATTTATGGACGCTTAGGGAATTGATCAAAATCTGGCGGGCGCTTTTCTTTATAAGCATCGCGACCTTCTTGACCTTCTTCAGTCATATAAAACAGGAGTGTTGCATCGCCAGCTAGTTGTTGAACACCAGCTAATCCATCATCTGCAGCGTTTAAACTAGATTTTAACAAGCGCAGTGCAAGTGGAGAATTACGTAACATTTCGCGGCACCAAGAAACTGTCTCTGCTTCTAGTTCGGCGACTGGAACAACTGTGTTTACGAGTCCCATCGCGAGCGCTTCTTTTGCATCGTATGAACGAGTCATAAACCAAATTTCGCGCGCCTTCTTCTGTCCAACATTTGCAGCAAGTAATCCAGATCCATAACCGCCATCAAATGAACCAACCATTGGACCTGTTTGACCAAAGAGTGCGTTATCGGCTGCAATAGTTATATCGCAGACAACATGTAATACGTGTCCGCCACCGATTGCCCAACCTGCAACCATTGCAATTACTGGTTTAGGTGTTCGGCGAATTTGTACTTGCAAATCTAAAACGTTAAGTCGTCCAATGCCTTGCTTTGCTAGCGAATCATCTCCGAGATAACCATCATCTCCGCGAACGCTAATGTCGCCACCAGAGCAAAACGCTTCGCTACCTTGGCCAGTTAAAATGATTACGCCGACTTCTTGATTATCGCGCGCTAGTGAAAAAGCACTCTGTAACTCAATAATTGTTTGTGGGCGAAATGCATTACGTACTTCAGGACGATTGATGGTGATTTTTGCAATGCCATCAGCAGCTTCGTATTTAATATCGGTGAATTTTTCTCCGCCGGCTGCGACTTTCCATTTCGGAATATCTCGGCTTCCAAATTCACGCTTGATTGGCTTACTCACGAACCCTCCATCAGACATCACTACCGTTACACGCGATAGCCTACGCGGGCAATGGATACATCTTCACATCGAGAAGTTCGCAGCCTAGAACCCACGCGTGCTCTGGCCGAAAATGTGAGTGCGCTAATACAAGCCCTCGCAAACGTTGGTCCTGCCCTTGGATGTGGCCCGACTTCTTCGAAATCTGTGAAGTCAGATATTTCTCTACTTGTTGCAACCAGTGGAAGTACAGGCACACCCAAGGAAATAGGAATCACATCTGCGGCGCTACTGGCAAGTGCGCGTGCATCCAATAAATTCTTAAAAGCTACAAAGGGGCAGACATGGTCACTCTTGTTGCCGCTGACACATATTGCAGGCATTAACGTTCTTGTGCGCTCTATCGAATTAGAAAGTGAGCCAATTGATCTAAGAAATCACATTGGCACTTATCCTGATGCAGATTTCACGGCCATTGTTCCGACCCAACTCTTTAATGCTCTAAATGGTGACGCAGATTTACTCTCACATTTAAAAGGCACGAAAGCGGTATTAGTCGGTGGAGCAGCCTTATCTGAAGAACTTCGCAGCCAAGGGATCGCATCTGGTATCAACATCATCACCACATATGGAATGACTGAAACATGCGGTGGTTGTATTTATAACGGAGAATCTCTCGACGGAGTTAACTTTGAATTAACAGAGAACCAAAGAGTTAAAATCTCTGGTCCGGTGCTTGCAGATGTTGAAAATGAAAACGGTTGGTTTCTCACTCAAGATATTGGAGTGATTCTTGATGGAAAATTAAAAGTCATCGGAAGAGCAGATGATGTCATTATTAGCGGTGGTGAAAATATTTCACTTAGTGCAATCGAATCTGAATTAAACAAAAAGTTTCCACAGTTATTGGTAGCCGCTTTTGCAACTTCTGATAGCAAATGGGGTCAAGTGCTACACGTTGCAGTTCAAACGCACGATGAGAATCTAAAGCCGCAAATCTCACAAGCACTTGTTTCCGCAATCGGAAATCATGCAAAACCAAAGAGCGTGATACTCCTTGATAAACTTCCACAAATTGGCGTTGGCAAAGTCGATCGGACTTCTCTAGCAAAATTAGTGAGTGAGTAAAGAATGAATAAATGGATTGCAGGTGCTCGCCCTAAGACTTTGCCCGCAGCTATTGCACCCGTTGCAGTCGGAACAGCTCTTGCGGGTAACAACATGGATCCATTGTTGGCACTTCTTGCACTACTCGTAAGTTTGTCACTGCAAATTGGCGTTAATTATGCGAATGATTATTCAGATGGCATCAAGGGAACTGATGACAATCGCATTGGTCCTATGCGATTGGTTGCAACTGGAGCAGCAAGTGCGCATCATGTGAAAATTGCTGCCTACCTTGCACTGAGCAGTGCGGCTGTATTTGGTTTGATCTTGTCACTGCAAACTACCTTGTGGTTTATTGCAATTGGTGCACTCGCAATTGCCGCCGCGTGGGGCTATACCGGTTGGAAAAATCCCTACGGTTATTTTGGTTTTGGCGAACTTGCGGTCTTTGTTTTCTTTGGACTTGTCGCAACGATGGGAACATACTTCGCACAGACTGGCACACTCACATTTGATTCACTCATAGTTGCTATTCCTATGGGATCGCTCTCGTGCGCACTCTTAGCAATTAACAACCTGCGAGATCGCGCCGCAGATGAACTAGTCGGCAAACGAACTCTTGCGGTACGCCTTGGGGACTCCAGTGCGCGCACCGCCTTTATTGCTCTCCTGCTGCTCTCACATCTGAGTGTTATTTTCTTATTCAAACCCTGGACCTTGCTGACACTCTTGCTCATACCAATGACGTATTCATTAATAAAGGCCATGCGCAGTGGAGCAATAGGTGGCGCGCTCATTCCACTGCTTGGTAGAACCGGAAAACTCCAACTTCGCTTTGCAATTTTATTGTCCTTGGGTTTGTTACTCTCCTAGAAAAGCGTAGAATTAACTCATGCTTCGCTACTTACCGCTTCTGATTGCAGTTGCAGTTACCTTGTATGCACTCATTGATTGCGCACGCACAGAGCAAGAAGCGATTCGTGGCTTACCTAAATGGGGTTGGTTACTTATTATTATTTTCATAGGAACATTCGGCGCAATTGCTTACTTAATTTGGGGCCGCCAACGCAGGCAAGGACCTGGTCGCGGCCGAAATGGAAAAGTGATTGGGCCAGATGATGACCCAGATTTCTTACGTAACCTTTAAAAACTTATAAACCTGAGTACGTGTGCTTTCCGGTTCCCCATACATTTACGTACACATAGTTAAATAGAAATGTAGAACCAGCAAAAATACATAGCCATGCAGCACGACGACCGCGCCAACCAACTGTTACGCGTGCATGTAAATAAGCTGCATATGCAACCCATGTAATAAACGCCCACGTCTCTTTTGGATCCCAACCCCAATATCTTCCCCACGCACTCTCAGCCCAAATTGCTCCCGCAATAACTGAAAATGTCCAGAGTGGAAATACAAAAGCGACAAGACGGTAAGAGAGTTGATCTAAAACATCTAACGAGGGCAGACGTTTTGCCCAGGGTGCTCGCTCACCTTTTTTCTCCATAGAGTCTAAGAACAAAAACGCTCCGGCAATAATATTTGCGAGTAAGAAAATTCCGCCAGAAATAATTGCAGTTGAAACGTGTATGACAAGCCAAGCAGATTTGAGTGCAGGAACAAGCGGAGCACTTGGTACATATAAAACTGTGACAGCTGTGCCGAGTGCAAGTAGCACTGAAATAGAAACAAACAGACCTAACCAGCGAAGATCATATTTACGAAGTGCACCTAAATATGCTGCAGTAAATGCAAGAGCACCTGTAATTGAAAATTCATACATATTGCCCCATGGCACACGCCCGGCAGATACCCCACGGGCGATTACTCCAGCAAACAAAAGAACAAATCCCAAAATCATCATTGCAGTGGCAACGCGTGCAACTTTTTCAGTTCGCGTGTAATCAAAAGTTTTAGTACGCAAATTACCTTCTGCAGAGTCAGCTAAGTGCGGTGCGCGAACAGCAAATGCAGTTTCATATGCGTGAGCAATAAATGCCAGGGCAAAAACCGCCATAGATGAATACACCAGGTAATTTGAAATATAGGCCCACGTTGTAGACATTTACTCTGCTCTCCCTAAAGCTTTTGCCAGTTGTGCAATTTCTAATTCAAGTCCAGGTGCTGCATTCTTTGCTAATCCTGCGACTTCAACTTTTTTCTTACTCACACTTACCCAGATTCGCCGCCTTCTTGTAAAGAGAGAGGCAAGTAATCCAAGTATCGCAACGATACCGCCAACTAGCGCATAACTCTTTCCGGGATCTCGCACCACCTGCAAGTTAACCCACGGAACATAGGTTTCAAATGTGATTGAACCTTCTGCGAATGTATAGGTCTCACCTGGTGAAAGTGATTTAAGTCCTATTTGCTTCATCACATCTGTGTTAATTCGATAGACAGATTGTGGGCGGCCATTATCCAAACCAAGATCACCCGTCCACGCAGCTAAAAATAAACGTGGATCTAACGCTTCTGGGAAAACAGAAACTCCACCGCCGCCATTTGCACGACCAATTGTTGGGAAAAAAGATCCAACGAAGCCAAGTTGTGGTGTTACATCAGGAACTTTTATTACACCTGTTGAAGATAAATTTGAATCTTGTGGCAAGAACGGAACCGGACCTTGATACCCAACATTTCCTACTGCATCTCTGACCGTAACAATTGGTGAATATCCATTAGCTTGTAAATAAACACGAGTACTTCCAAATGTAAGTGGGCTATTTACTTTGACAACCTTTTTCTCAGGTGTTGCATCTGGTCCACTCTTCACCGTGACCCACATCGTGTAATCCAGCGGTGCATTAGTAACAGGATCATATTTGCCAACGAATTTATCAACTTCTATTGAAAATGGTGGGAGAGTTTTTTCGTTAAACAACTTGCCAAATGAGAGTGAGTCATAGGTAGTCGGTGTGTTTATAAATCGCTCGCCCACATTAACAATCGCATCTCCGCGCATTCCAAAGAGTGATCCCAAACTCACACCAATAAGGATTAGTACTAGCGCCAGATGGAAGAAAAGGTTTCCAGTTTCGCGAGTAAATCCCTTTTCCGCAGAAATCGAGCCATCTAGTTCGCGGACTCTAAATCTATTTTTCTTAAACCACTGCCGAGCAATTTCAAGTTCATCTCCATCACCCTTCCACTCTGAATGAAACTCCATTCGAGAAAGATTTTTCGGTGTAACAGGTGGCAGCGCGCGTGAAGCTTTGTAGTGCTCAAAAGCTCGGGGAAGAACGCAGCCTATGAGTGAGACAAATAGAAGAATATAAATTGCGCTAAACCAAGGGGATGCATAGACATCAAATAATGAAAATCTTTCGTACCACAGTGCCTTAGTTGGCGAATTGATAAACACATCGCTAACGGCAACTGGGTTCTGTGTGCGCTGTGGAATAAGTGATCCCGGTATTGCAGCAACACCTAACATCATCAACAAGACAAGTGCAGTACGCATACTTGTTAGCTGACGCCAAGCAAATCGCAGGAGTCCTACTGTGCCAATCTCAGGTACGGTCTCTTTCATTTAAACCACCGGAATGAAATCTGAGATCCACGAACGCATCTCGTTGTTAAATGTTGCCCATAAACCAAAGACTTGAGCAAGCCCGATAAGAATAAGAAGTACTCCTCCTATTTTTGCTATCAGATCGCCACGACGAACTAAGAAACTTCGCAGATTCTGAGAGCGATCAAGAAATAAACCAGATGCCATAAACGGGGCGCCTAATCCAATGCAATAACCTAAAGAAAGAATTGCACCACGCAACGCACTTGATTCTTGAAACGCAAGTGTCTGTACCGCACCGAGCGCAGGTCCGATACATGGAGTCCAACCGACACCAAATAAGAATCCGAGCAATGGTGCACCAACTAAGCCAAGAGTTGTTGGCATCTTTGCGCGATAAGTAGGTGCAAATGGAAACCTGCCAATAAAAATCAGACCAAGTCCGATTGTAAAGACTCCCAAAATAGATGTAATGAGTTTTTCATTATCTGAAATGTATGCACCGAAGCCACCAAATAAAGCGCCGTATGAAATAAAGAGAACGCTAAATCCTGCAACGAAAAGAAATGATCCAAGAAGTACTCGACCACGGCTCTTTGAAAACCCTGCGGCATAAGAAATATAGCCAGGTACTAGCGGCAATACGCATGGTGATAGAAAGGAAATCAAACCAGCGATGACCGCAATCGGAAATGCTGTAATTAAATAGCCATCGAGTATCTGCTCTACAAAGAATTCCTTCACTCCGCACTCACCTTCTCAATGAGTTCGCTAAGGGATGCAACTGTCACTTCACCTGAAATACGCGCCGCCACATTGCCGCTCTTATCTATGACGACAGTAGATGGAATCGCATTAGCTGGTAATGACTTTCTAAACCCAATCAAAACTGAATCATCAATGAGTGTTGGATAAGGAATTGCAAAACGACGTTCGAATGCTTCTGCATTTACTGGATTATCCCGTGTAAGAATTCCGATAAATGCAACATCTGTGTATTTTTCTGAGAGCGCTTTAAGTGTTGGTGCTTCTGCGCGACACGGCGCACACCAAGATGCCCACACATTAACGACAGCAACTTGGCCACCACTAAAAGTGTAATTCTTTCCAGATAAAGTCATGCCAGAAAGTTCTGGTGCTGCAATTCGATCTGATTGTTTAATGTAGGAAACGCTTCCGTTGCCAGAGATGAAACTCTCTTCAGCAATCGATGAGCCTCCTCCACCGCATGATGAAAGTGCCACGGTGATGAGTGGCAAAAGGATTAGGTTTCTAATTTTCATTTCTTTGGTGGCAATAGATGAGCAGCAGGTTCGCTATAACTAGTGCCACTAATCATTGCGTCATCATCAAAATGAATACTGGTCACACTTGCTAATGAGCACTCGCGTTTGCGTGGATCATGAAGAAGGCGACGACCTTCAATGGCGCTGCGAAGAATCCAGATTGGTAATTGGTGGGAAACAACAATTGCATCTTTACCTTTTGCTGCATCACGTGCTGCAAATACTGCTGCCAGCATTCGAGTGATTTGTTCTTCATAAGGCTCACCCCATGAAGGTTTCCATGGATTCCATAAGTGTTTCCACGCTGTGGGATGCTTTAAAACACCATCACCAATTCCGAAGGGTTTTCCTTCGAATACATTTGCCGCTTCAATTAATCGTTCATCAGTTGTAATTTTCATATTGTGCGCGGTGGCTATTGGTCCTGCTGTTTCTTGTGCACGTTGTAGGGGTGATACATGTAACGCACCTAGATCAATGCTCTTTGACCAATCTCCCAATGTTGCTGCCATTTTGTGACCGCGTTCTGAAAGTGTCCAACCAGGTTGACGGCCATAAAGAATTTTCTGCGGGTTATGTACCTCGCCATGTCTGACCACATGTACCGTCGAATTCATGCACCAAGCATAAAGCGTCATAAACCTTCTCTTCTCGCTAAGGTTGTGACATGGCGCTCACAACCAACCGAGTTGCCTTTTTCGATGTAGATAACACGCTTATTCGCGGCTCTACGCTCTTCTTCCTCGGAAAAGGAATGTATAAACGCGGCTATTTCACCAAGACAGATCTCTCGCGCTTCGCATTTGCCAATTTACGTTTTCGTTTAACTGGCAAAGAAAAACAAGATGAAATCAAACGCTTTCAAGATGCAGCTACACAATTTATTGGCGGCCACGATGTTGCAGAGATTCAAACAATCGCTCAACAAATCTATGATGAATTTGTTTCTCCTGCGTGCTGGCAAGGAACTATCAATATTGCACAAAGACACTTAAACGCAGGCGAAGAAGTATGGCTTGTCACTGCAGCCCCTGAAGATATGGCAATTTTGATTGCAAAGAATTTGGGTTTTACCGGAGCCCTTGGAAGCAAAGCTGAAGTTCGCGATGGAAAATACACAGGTCAAATGTTGGGCAAGTTATTGCACGGAAAAGAAAAAGCAGTTGCGATTACAGCACTTGCCAAAGAAAAGGGCTTTGCACTTTCTGAGTGCTACGCGTATTCCGATAGTCACAATGACTTTCCGTTACTTGAATCAGTGGGGCATCCATCGGCAATTAACCCAGATGCAATTCTAAGTTTGCGTGCACTTGCAGAAGGATGGCCAATTCACGATTTTCGTCGTGCGCGCTTTATCATCAAAATAATCGGACCCACGGTTTCAAGACTTGCTGCCGCCGGAATCTGGTTGGCACCTCGTAGGCGTTCACGCTAACTCGATTTCACGACAGGAACTAAACCCCTGTAATGTAGGCAAGTTATGCAAATGCGTTCATTTACCGACTATCTACGTTCCGTAGATGATGACGCCCTTTTAGAGCTCTTCACACACCGAGCCGATCTGATTTCTCCAGTTCCATCAGATATTGCATCCCTTGCTGTTCGTGCATGCAGCGCACCAAGTCTTGCTCGCGCAATTGATGCACTCAATCAATGGCAGTTTCAAGTTCTGGAAGCATGCGCAGTTGTTAACGAACCATTTAATGAAAAGCAAATAATTGCTCTGACTGAAAAGGCTGCTGCAGAAGTCCTGCCTGAATTAATAGCGCGTGGACTTATTTATCCAGCAGATGACGGCATGAGATTGCCTAACTCTGTGCGCGATGTATTAGGTAGTGAGATTGCAGGTCTTGGTCCTGCTTCCATGGCGAAGTTAACGTTAAAAAAGTTAGATGAAGCGCCAGCGGCTGCAAAGAAAGTATTAGAAAGACTTATTTGGGGACCACCTCGCGGAAGCGTTGGAGATATTAAAAATCCCGGTCCTGGAGTCACGTGGTTACTTGAAGAAAACTTTATGGTGCCCCTGGATCAGCGCACAGTAATTCTTCCGCGCGAAGTAGGCATTTATCTGCGCGGTGGAAAAGTTCATAAAGAACGTGAAATGACACCACCACCCATTAAGGGCGCCAAGCGAGATGCACGAAGCGTTGAACTTGCAGCCATTGCCAACGTTGCAACAGTTCTGCGTTGGGTTGATGAAATTCTTGAGTACTGGGCACAAGAGCCAGCGGACGCGCTTCGTGCTGGCGGCCTTGGTGTGCGCGACTTAAAAATTATTGCAACACATATGGGTATTGATGAGAACTGCGCTGCATTCGTTGCTGAACTTGTTTATCTCGCAGGACTTGTCACTATCGATGCCGATGACAAAATTTTGCCAACTAATAACTTCGATATCTGGCTCACACAAAGTGCCTCAACTAGATGGCAAGCAATTGCGTCGCCGTGGCTTATTACATCTCGCGTGAGCGGACTAGTTGGTCGCGCTGAATCAAAGAACACCGCAGCACTTGGGCCTGAATTAGATCGAGTCAATGCTGCAAGTACTCGCGCATTAGTTTTAGAACTCTTAGCCGAAAACAAAGAAGTTGCACCAGAGTTAGAAAGCTTTACCAAGCGCGTTAAATGGTGTGCTCCATCAAAGCGAAACCCTGGTCTGCAAGAAGAGATGGTGCAGTGGACACTTCGTGAAGCAGAGTGGCTTGGAATCACAGGCCAAGGCGTTATTTCTAAGTATGGACAAGAGTTTTTAACAGGTGCTGAACTAGAAATAATCAATACAGATCTTCCACAACCAGTTGATCACATCCTTATTCAAAGCGATAACACCGCAATAGCTCCAGGACCACTTGTCCATGATGTTGCTGCAGTCCTTGCAATCATTGGTGATATCGAAAGTCGCGGTGGCGCAACTGTTTACAGATTTACTGACACAACTATTCGTCGTGGATTAGATCACGGTAAAACCGGCGATGAAATTATTGCTTTCTTGCGTAAGACTTCTAAGACTCCAATTCCACAACCACTTGAGTACTTAATCTCAGATGTTGCCAAAAAGCATGGTCGCCTGCGAGTTGGAAATACATCATCTTTTATCCGTTGTGAAGATCCCGCACTTATTACGCAGATAATTAGCGATAAGCGTTTAGATATTTTATCTCTTCGTAGAATTGCACCTGAAGTAATGATCTGTGACATGGATGCACACGATGTAATGAACGTACTTCGCAACGCTGGATATCTTCCTGCTGCTGAATCAGCAAATGGAATGTTGCTTACGGGTCCGCGTTCATCAAGAGCGCAATCTAAGCCGCGTCCTCCCCGCATTATTGGTGAGCTAGAAGTTCCAACAGATGCTGCACTGGCTGCAGCTATACGCACAATTCGCGTGGGCGAAAAATCTAGTCACAAGCAGAGTACGCTTCGTAATATTGCAAATAACGCACTCGGTGCATTACCTCGCACAACTGCAAATGAAACTCTGGATGTTTTGCTCAAATACATTCAGGAGCAACGTTCTCTCTCAATTGGTTATGCAGATAACAATGGAGCCGTTTCGCATCGCATTATTGATCCACTCAAAATCTCTGCTGGTTCGCTGATTGCTCGCGACCACGGCACAGGCGAGATGCAGACATTTAGAATTCCGCGTATTACGGGGGTTGCACCGCTATGACAAGCGAGAAGCAAGGCGAATACGGCAGACTTAACCCTATGTTGGCAGCCCTTGAAGCTTTAGTGAAGTGTGAATCTCCTACTGAAGATCTCAATGCGTGCAACGATGTTGTTCGTTTAGCAAGTGATATTGCAACTCGTGTACTTGGAACTCCTGCAGAGATTCGCCAAATAGAAGGTCGCCCAGTTTTTTGGTGGGGCGCGGCGCAACCTGATGTTGTTTTACTCGCACACTTAGACACAGTCTGGCCAATTGGCTCATTTACTCCACTGTGGCAAATAAATGGCGATGTTCTTCGTGGTCCTGGCACATATGACATGAAGGCTGGATTTGTTCAAGCACTCTTTGCGCTTAAGGGAATTAGCGGCTCAGTTGCACTGATCGGCACAACTGATGAAGAAACCGGAAGTCACGCATCTCGTAAATTAATTCAAGATGTGTCATCAAAGGCAAAGGCTGTTCTTGTACTAGAAGCTGCAATTGATGGAAAAGTAAAGACTGGTCGCAAGGGCACAGCGATGTATCAAGTACATGTGCATGGCCGCGCCGCACACGCCGGACTGGAACCTGAAAAGGGAATTAACGCAACAACTGAAATTGCACACATTATTACCTCACTTGCATCCTTAGAAAACAAAGAGAAGCAGACAACTGTTGTTCCAACTCTTGTAAAAGCCGGAAACTCAACTAATACCGTTCCTGATTATGCAGTTCTAGATATTGATGCACGATCATTTTCAACGGATGAAATCAATCGCGTTGACGCCGCTATACGTGCCTTAAAACCACTACATCCAGAAGCGCGTATTGAAATTACTGGTGGATTAAATCGTCCACCACTTGAAACAACTTCAACTATGGAGCTCTACGAACGCGCAGAAAAAGTTGCTGCCCGTATTGGAATGCCACCACTTGGACATGCATCTGTTGGCGGTGCCAGCGATGGAAACTTTGCAGCAGCCGCTGGTGCCAAAGTTCTAGATGGTCTTGGCGCTGTTGGCTCTGGTGCACATGCCACAACTGAGTGGATAAGCATTAAGGCCCTTGAAGAGCGCAGCGCTTTCTTGCATGAATTTGTTAAGGACTTACTCAATGACTGATGGACCACTGATCGTTCAGAGCGATAAAACACTGCTTTTAGATATCGATCATGGAATGTCAACAGAATGTCGCCGCGCTATTGCCCCATTTGCAGAACTTGAACGATCTCCAGAACATATCCACACATATCGATTAACAAATCTTGGTCTCTGGAATGCACGTGCTGCAGGACACGATGCCGAAATGGTTATCGACACACTTATTAAGTATTCGCGCTACGCGGTCCCTCACTCAATTCTTGTTGACGTTGCAGAGACAATGTCTCGCTACGGTCGCCTGCGCCTTGAAGCAGATCCCGTTCACGGCTTAATTCTTGTGACAACTGATACTGCTGTCCTTGAAGAAGTAATCCGTGCTAAAAAGATTGCACCGTTGTTGGGTGTGCGAATTGATAATGAAACTATTGCTGTACACCCAAGTCAGCGTGGGCAGATCAAACAATCACTTCTTCGCCTCGGCTGGCCCGCAGAAGACTTCGCAGGTTACGTTGATGGACAAGCCCATGAAATTGCACTTAAGCAAGATGATTGGAAAATTCGTCCATACCAAGAGTTAGCTGCTGAAGGTTTCTGGCACGGTGGCTCTGGTGTGGTTGTACTGCCTTGTGGTGCTGGAAAAACAATTGTTGGCGCTGCAGCAATGGCACATGTAAAAGCAACAACACTTATTCTTGTTACAAATACAATCGCAGCACGTCAGTGGCGTGAAGAGTTACTGAAGCGCACAACTCTTAATGAAGATGAGATTGGCGAATACTCTGGTGCAAAGAAAGAGATTCGCCCCGTAACAATTGCAACTTATCAAGTCATGACAAAGAAAAAAGATGGCGTATACGCCCACCTAGATCTCTTTGACACTCATGACTGGGGATTAATCATTTATGACGAAGTACATCTCTTACCTGCACCAATCTTTCGTTTTACAGCCGACATCCAATCTCGACGTCGCTTGGGACTAACTGCAACATTGGTTCGCGAAGATGGAATGGAAGGTGAAGTCTTTTCACTCATTGGTCCAAAGAGATTTGATGTGCCGTGGAAAGAGATTGAATCTCAGGGATATATCGCTCCCGCCCAATGTGTGGAAGTACGTGTAAATCTGAGTGAAACCGAGCGAATTTCATATGCAACGGCTGAACCAGAAGAGCGATATCGATTCTGCGCAACAACTCGTACAAAGCGAAATGTCGTTGAATCACTAGTTGCACACCATGCAGGTGAGCAGATTTTGGTTATCGGCCAATACATTGATCAGCTCGATGAGTTATCCGAAGTACTTGGGGTTCCACTTATCAAGGGCGAAACTCCTGTAAAAGAGCGCGAAGTACTGTTTAACAAATTTAGGACTGGCGAAATTACCTGCTTAGTTGTTTCTAAGGTCGCTAACTTTTCTATCGACTTACCTGATGCAACTATTGCAATTCAGGTATCGGGTGCATTTGGTTCACGCCAAGAAGAAGCGCAACGCTTAGGTCGTATCTTGCGACCAAAGTCCGATGGCCGAAGTGCAACCTTCTATTCAGTTGTTTCACGCGACACTATTGACCAAGACTTTGCTCAAAATCGTCAGCGCTTCTTAGCCGAACAAGGGTATGCCTACAAAATTATTGACGCTGACGATGTGTTTCAAGGCAAGCTCTAAATCGTTCCGGATCAACGCGCCAGAAATCGTGGTGCTCGCCATCAATATGAGTTACTGGAACTTGTTCGCCATATAGTTTTTCAAGTTCGGCATTGCCATCTATGTAAGTAATTTCAATTGAATAATCTAATTCGCTCTTCATGGATTCAAGAGTTTCTACTGCCACATCACAGAGATGGCAGCCGTGTCTTGAAAAAACAGTAATGACTGTTTGAGACAACTATTTTTTCCGCTTCTTATTCATTGCCCGATCAATAAACTCTTCGGCAACGAGTGTGACATCACCTTTTAATCTATATGCGTTCTTCTCAAGATCTTTGAGCACGGCGTTAACTGTTGTCTGTGTTACAGAACCAACGAGTGGACCGAATTTCTTAGCAAATAGTGCGTGTGCAATTTCGCTGACAGATTTTGCTAAATCTTCACGCGCTTCATCCAAAGTTGGTTCTGGTTTCTTTGGTTCTTCTGAAAAATCTAGGGAAATTGGGCGTTCAGCCTTCATCCGAGAATAAAGATCATCGAAGTTGGTTGCACTGCTCTCGTCCATGGCTAAATCATCTCACCCTGATACCTTTTGCACATATGCAAACGAGAACCAGCACCCGCACCACAACGGGGCTTCTATTTATTCTCCTGGCATCTTTACTCTCCATACCGCCGGCCGAAGCGGCGCCACTTGTAGCCCCATCAACTGTGTGGGGTTATACATACGCCGCTGAAGCAAGTGCGCAAGTTCTATCGGTGCCTGCAACGCAATCTGCCAACTTAGAAAGACGTTCGAAATTTGTTGTGAACTATAAGAATTTTCCAGATTGGGCCAAGAATCAAGTTCAGGCCGCAGTTGATTTATGGGCAGCCAACTTTGATTCAAAGGTTGAAATAAATGTTGATGCAACATGGAGTCGCTCAAGTACTACAGATATTTTAGGAAGCGCCCGTCCTGATCGTTACTACGCAAAGTTCGCTGGTGCACCTGACTCATCGCTTTGGTACGCGTCCGCTCTTGCAAATGCAATAGCTGGAAAAGATTTAGATCTAGATAATCCTGAAATTATCATTCAGATTAACTCTGAAGCTGAATGGGATTTAGATGGACTCGGAAAACCAACGCGCTATGAATACGACCTCAAGTCAGTAATGTTTCATGAATTGGCGCACGGCTTAGGTTTTCTCTCAACTAGTTCCTACATATTTGATCGCACAAAAGGACAATATGTTGGAATACTCGAACAACCAACACCATTTGATGCGTTCTTGCAGACACAAGATGGAAATCGCTTAGCCGATCTACCATCGCCATCTTTTGAATTAGGGCAAGCTCTTAAAGACAAACTTGTGTGGTCAGGTGCCGAAGGTATCGCTGCAAATAATGGGACCAAACCGCTTATGTATACGCCATCTAATTACGATGCAGGTTCGTCGGTAAGTCACTTGGATGAAAACACTTTTGCAAACTCTGGCACTAATGCTGTGATGACTCCGAATCTTGAAGCAGGAGAAGTGTTTAACGAACCAGGTCCGATTTTGCTGGCAATGATGAAAGATCTACGAAATAAGCCGGCGCCAGGCCTTGCAGCTGGTGTGCCGAGTGAAGTTCTAAATGCTCAAGCACTGATTGCAGATGCTTCAGCAATCATCACCTTCAGTCCGCCATTAAATTCACGCACAACTCAAGTCAGTGAATACATTATTAAAAATGTTAATACTGGCAAGGAAAAGAGCGTTGCAGATAGCCCTGCAATAATTACTGGTTTAAAAAATGGGACCAGCTACACATTTGAGATAGTTGCATCAAATGCAAAGGGGGCATCGCCGACTGTAGTTACCAAAACTGTCACACCTCGTGCTGCCTGGACCTCACAAGTAATCGATGCGGCCGCAGATGCCAGATCGATTACCTCAACGACATTAAATGGACAACCTGTATTTGCATACGTGGATTCAAAATCTTCCATTCTTAAGCTTGCAACGTGGAACGGTAAGGCTTGGAAAAAAACAACGGTTGATAGTGATATTTCCGGGCAGGTTTCTTTGTGTGTTAGCGGCAAGAATCTAAAACAAACACTGCATGTCTTCTATGCCGATAAAACTGATAATGATTTGCGTCATGCAACCATAAATGGCCCAACAATTGCACGCGAAATTGTCGATGGAAATGCTGCCAAAGTTCAGTCTTACGAAGAAATTGTTCGTGTTCCAACAGCAAGTAACGTCAGTGTTTCAAACGCATGTGCCATCACAAGTGAAGGTATTCAAGTCTTCTACCGAGATGAAACACAGGGTGTGTTACTCGGTGCCTACAAGAACTTTGGCGGAGATTGGAATTACGAATTAGTCGATGGTGATCGTAAAACTGATTTCCGCACGACAGGCGATGTTGCATTCCACATGAAGGCGCTAGTTGATGGCAATAAAACCTATGTCATATACGACTCAGTTTTAACGATTAATCAAAACCGTGATGCAACATCAGGTGAAATTAGATTAGCCACCCGAACAACTTTTGATCCTGGTGCCTGGCTATACCGAACTCTTGAATCACCGACTATGGATGCAGCAATTTTGGGTTACGACGTAGAAATTGCAAAGAGTGCCAAGGGAATTATGGCATCTTGGTTTTCAGCAACCATGTTATCTATGCCGGATCCAACTCTGCTACGAACTCTGAATTTAAGTACTGCCGCTGCAGTTGTGACGACTTCGACTTCAAACTATGGAACACCCAATGAATTATTAAGTAGTGATTCTCAAACTCTTCTTTTTAATTGTTTAGGGCGTTTGTGCGCGATTGATTACGCAAAGTTTTCTAAGGGGCAATCGGCGATAGCACTTGCTTCCTCATGGCAATCGACAGAGCCAATTGCTAGTGCGTGGATTGTTTTAAAGAAGATTCGCTACGCAGTCGCCGGTATTAACGGAAAAGTTGTACTGCTAAAAGCTGCGTAATTATTTAGCGTTACGACGCTGGATGCGAGTTTTCTTTAGAAGTTTTTTGTGCTTCTTCTTCGCCATACGCTTACGTCGCTTCTTAATTACGGAACCCATTTGTCACGCTTTCTCTTTTATTGGCACCCACAAATGTGTGGCTGCGATACGGGGCTTAGGTTATCGCTAAGTGAGTCGAAAAATCGAAACGCCCGTCTGGCTAGTACTCATAAGCACGATTCCTAGATCCTTTGAATACCCAAGGGCTATCGGTGTTCCAACGGCACTCTTCGCATCGACTAATACGCCTTTGCTATCAAATGTAAGTAGCAGCGCAGTTGGTTTACTTGGTTTCCAATTAGTAATTCCTTTTATCGCAGAAGCAGATGCAAATGCTGCAAAGTGAGAGCCGCCTGGACCGAGTGCAGAATATGTAGCACCAGTGGATGCAAATCTATAAGTCCACGATGGTGAAAGATTAGTTGCAAACTTAGTTAAAGCGCTCTCAAACTTTTGACCCGTTTGCACAGAACCTGTTAAAAATAGCGAATTTGTTGCAGAGAGCCATTCACGCTTAGCTTTGGCCGCAGAGCTGCGTATTAAAGAAGTAAGTTTTCCTGCACTTGAGTACTTTGCAATAATTCCGTCGCGATATCCCGCAACTTTCTTTCCAGCAAGAGTTTCAGCGCTATTTCCAATCGCATACACACTGGCATCGGTTCCACGAACAACTACATCGATAGTGGTATCACTTACTCCAAGGAAAATAGGTTTTACAAATTTTCCTTCTGAGTCAGCATTGAGAATTACTCCAGAATTTCCAGTATCTGTGGCCCGCACTCCACCGAGAGTAATTCCCTTAGCATTAACTGCAATTGAGTTTATGAGTAACGCCGTAAGCGGCTCAGCTGTATACGTTGCTACGAGTGCGCCTGTATTTGAAACCTTCCATATTGTTGCAACAGTTAAATCTGCGCGCATAGGAACCTTTGGATCTACAACTACATTGTCAGGATTAATTGGCACTGCAGTTGGTGTTGGACTTGGTGTCACAACAGGTGCAACAGCGCTAGATCCTGCAATCCAAATATTTCCTGTGCTATCTGCAGCCATTGCCGTTACAATACTTGCAACTCCTTGCGTCAGGGCCAAACGCCATTTTTCGATTCCGTCAGAGCCAATAGCACGAACACTTGAATCATTGAGCAAAACAATTGATGAACCAACAACAAACATTTTTGTATCTACAGTGACAGGTGCTGCAAGGTTAAGAGCAACCATCGCTTTTACAGTAACTGGTTTTGGAGCAGCAGTTGCGCCTTGTGTAGAAAAAATAAGTGAGAGAGAAAGAAGTGAAACTACAATCTTTTTCACGGGTATGTAATTACGCAAGTTCCTGCGAACGATCACGCGCTGCCTTCATTGCTTTTGCAACAATGCCCCCAAAATCTGATTCATTAAGAGATGCCAGCGCAGCAGCAGTTGTTCCATTTGGACTCGTTACGTTTTCACGCAGAGTTGTTGCACTCTTTCCTGATTGATCTAACAATGTTGCAGCCCCGAGCATTGTTTGCGCCGTCAAAGTTGTTGCTACATCTTTAGATAATCCAAGTGCCATAGCGCCGTCAATCATGTGTTCGGCGAATGCAAAGAAATACGCCGGCCCTGATCCGCTCGTTGCCGTAATTGCATCCTGTAAATCTTCTGTCACTTCAACAACCTTTCCGGTTGCGCCAAGAAATGCGCTAACAAAGGCTGCCTGTGAATCACTGACGCCAGCACCGCGAGACATGCCTGACATCCCAACGCCAACTAATGAAGGTGTATTTGGCATCACTCGAATAACAGGGTTATTTGCACCTAGGTGCGATGAGATAAATGAAGTGCTCTTACCCGCAGCAAATGTAATAACTAGTGCACCAGCCTTGATTGAGCCTTTGATCTCATCTAATGCAGCAGCCATGTCTTGTGGCTTAACAACTAGTAGTAAGACATCGCTACCGCTGACATTGGTTGCAAGGTCGCAGACACAGATTCCATAGCCTGCAATGAGCTCTTGTGCTCGTTCTTCACGCTTTTCACTGACACATATAGATGAAGCTTTGATTCCATATTTAATCAGGGCTGCAATGAGTGCTTCGCCCATAACTCCGGCACCGATAACACCAACTTGTGAAGGTTGTAGTGGCTTTGTTTCGGTACTCATGTTGCTAAGGATACCTGTACGCTCTGCAACTATGTCTGAAATAAAGCCTGGGTTCGCACGTGATTGGGTTGAATTCACTGACCCTAATGACGCCGAAGAAATCTTTAAGTGCGACCTCACATGGTTGACCTCCAACTGGACCTGTATTTATGGCGATGGTTGCAAAGGTGTATTTAAAGATCGTCCAAATGATGGCTGCTGCACTGAAGGTGCAATGTATTCAGATAAAGAAGATGAAGAGCGCACATTAAAGGCCGCCGCAATGTTGACTCCAGAAATGTGGCAATTCTTTGATGAAGCACAGCCAAAGAAATCTGGTGGCAAGTTAAAAATTTCAGAAAAAGATGAAGATAAAGAACGTAAGACTCGCACCATAGATGGCGCATGCATTTTCTTAAATCGTAAGGGTCACAAAGCAGATGGCTTTACTGGTTCATTTGGTTGCGTACTTCACCACTTGGCAGAAAAAGAAAAAATTCACTTTGTTGATACAAAACCAGATGTATGTTGGCAATTACCACTGCGACGTTCATTTGAAACTCGCGAATTCGGCGAGCGCGAAATTTCTGTAACAGTTATCGGAGAATACGAGCGTCTTGCATGGGGCGAAGGCGGAGAAGATTTCGATTGGTACTGCACAAGCAACACTGAAGCTCACGTTGGATCACAACCGGTTTATATTTCAAACAAAACCGAGTTGCAGACTCTCATGGGCAAAGATGCTTACGCAGTGCTGGCCAAACTATGCGATCAGCGCATTGCCGGCATCAAAGATGCGCAAAAGCGTTCACTTCCACTCTTTGTTATTCAACACCCAGCCACAATTGCGGCAGGCAAATAGTCAGTACTTGCCTCTAGGCTAAGCGCCATGGCAAAGGTTGAGAAGGATCCATTTCGCTGCACCGAATGTGGGTGGAGTGCGAACAAGTGGGTTGGCCGTTGCGGTGAATGTCAGGCATGGGGCACTGTCGAAGAAATAAATGCACCAAAGCGTTTATCACTTGTTCCTGGCGCAGTAACACATAAAGCAACACCAATCGGCGATGTAGATCTATCGGCCGCAAGTGCTAAACCAACAGGAGTCAGCGAATTAGATCGCGTTCTCGGTGGCGGACTCGTTCCAGGTGCTGCAATTTTGTTAGCCGGTGAACCCGGTGTTGGTAAATCAACTCTTCTTCTCTCTGTTGCCGCGCAAACTGCAAAAGTTGGAATCCGCGCCCTCTATATAAGCGGTGAAGAGTCAGCATCTCAAGTTCGCTTGCGCGCAGAACGCATTAACGCAATTGATTCCGAATTATTTTTAGCCTCAGAAACAGATCTCAGCGCCGTTATCTCTCATATCGACATCGTTAAACCGCAGCTGCTAATTATCGACAGTATCCAAACTATTGGTTCAGCTGCAGCAGATGGCGCACCTGGTGGTGTTACACAGGTTCGCGAAGTTGCTGGTGCACTTATTCGTATCTGCAAAGATCGCGACATCACTCTGCTTCTAGTTGGTCACGTGACAAAAGATGGCTCAATTGCAGGTCCTCGCATGCTTGAACATATCGTCGATGTTGTCCTGCAATTCGAAGGCGAGCGTCACTCACGCCTTCGCTTAATTCGTGCGATTAAAAATAGATTTGGCGCAAGCGATGAAGTTGGTTGCTTTGACCTCAGCGATAGTGGCATCGAAAGTGTTTTGGATCCAACGGGCCTATTTACTTCACGCCATAGCGAGCCTGTGCCTGGCACATGCGTAACAGTCACACTCGAAGGACGCAGACCGCTACTTGCAGAGATTCAAGCACTAGTAAGTGCGGGGCGTGAAAATGATTTCGGTAATGCACGCCGCGTCACAAGTGGTTTGGATTCAGCCCGCACATCAATGACTCTGGCTGTTCTTGAACTACGTGCACATGTAAAAGTTGGTGGGCGCGATGTCTATGCAGCAACTGTTGGCGGCATGAAGATGTCCGAACCGGCTGCAGACCTTGCACTGGCTCTATCTGTGGCATCTGCTGCAAAGGGTTTAGCTCTTCCAGCAGACCTTGTTGCAATTGGTGAAGTCGGTTTAGCTGGTGAAATAAGAAAAGTAAGCGGTGTAGAACGCAGACTTGCTGAAGCATTTCGTCTTGGATTCAAACGCGCACTTGTTCCTGCAGGCTCTGATGTAAAGATCGCCGGAATGGAAATCGTAGAAGTTTCTCGACTTGATCAAGCTCTCACTAGGGTAAAAATTAACGGCGAATGAGCCACTTAGAAAAAGAGATCACCACTTGGTTTAAAATGAACAAACGTGATCTTCCATGGAGAAAGACAAGTGCATGGGGCGTTTTAGTTTCAGAAATAATGTTGCAGCAAACTCCCGTCGCACGCGTAGAACCCATCTGGCACATTTGGATGAAACGGTGGCCAACTCCAAAAGATTTAGCAGCGGCGTCTGCGGCTGATGTAATTAAAGAGTGGGGACGACTCGGTTATCCACGTCGTGCATTGCGCTTACGAGAATGCGCCCAAGTAATTGCGTCAGATTTTAATAACAAAGTTCCGGATAATGAAATCCAACTACGTAAATTACCTGGCATCGGTGATTACACGGCGGCAGCGGTTATGGCATTTGCTTTCCAAGAACGCTCACTCGTTCTGGACATCAACATCCGTCGCTTGTTCTCTCGTATCTATGACGGTGTTCAATCCCCAACTGCTGCGCCCAATAAAACAGAGCGCGCAGCACGCGCAGAGTTAGTGCCAACAAAGAATGCACATATGTGGGCTGCTGCAACAATGGAACTCGGTGCGCTGATTTGTACGGCGCAAAAACCTAAGTGTGAAATATGTCCAGTCGCGGATTCCTGTAAGTGGCGATCACTTAATTACCCACAATCAGATCAACCAAAGCGCACACAAGCATGGAATGGCACCGATAGACAGTGCCGCGGAATCATTGTGCAAGCACTTCGTGAGAATGATTCACTCACAGAAAAAGAGATTAAGAAGTTATGGGTACTCGAATCACAAGTAGAAAAGGCTTTGAAAACACTTCTGGCCGATGGGTTAATTACCCAATCGGCCAGAAGTAAATACTCGTTACCTAATTAGGCAGTTGGAGCCTCTGCAAGATTTTCAGGTGAATCTGGTGTTGTAGTTTTTGGTGCACCTGTGAATGTGAACTTAGCTTCGGTTCCTTCGCCTTCAACATCTACAACGATGATTTCACCAGCGTTGAGTTCGCTAAAGAGAATGCGCTCTGAGAGTGCATCTTCGATTTCACGTTGAATTGTGCGACGAAGTGGACGTGCACCAAGTAGTGGATCGTAACCACGATCTGCAAGTAATCCCTTAGCAGCAGTTGTAAGTTCGATTCCCATATCTTTTGCACGCAAGCGCTCATCAAGGTTTGCAATCATGAGATCAACGATCTGAATGATTTGATCCTTAGTGAGCTGGTGGAAGACGATGACATCATCAATACGGTTGAGGAATTCTGGACGGAAGTGTGACTTAAGTTCATCACTAACTTTGCCCTTCATGCGCTCGTAGTTTGTTAGATCATCATCAGTGTTTGCAAAGCCGAGTCCAAGACTCTTTGAGATATCGCGTGTTCCAAGGTTTGTAGTCATGATGATGACTGTGTTCTTGAAGTCAACAGTGCGTCCTTGCGCATCTGTTAGGCGACCATCTTCGAGTACTTGAAGAAGTGAGTTAAAGATATCTGGGTGTGCTTTTTCAATTTCATCAAAGAGCACAACGGAGAATGGACGACGACGAACTTTTTCAGTGAGTTGTCCGCCTTCGTCATATCCAACATAGCCCGGAGGTGCACCGAATAAACGTGATGCGGTGTGACGTTCTGAGTACTCAGACATATCGAGTTGGATTAACGCATCAGCATCTCCGAATAAAAATGATGCAAGTGTGCGTGAAAGTTCTGTCTTACCAACACCGGAAGGACCAGCGAAGATAAATGATCCGCCAGGACGCTTTGGATCTTTAAGACCAGCGCGCGTACGACGAATTGCTTGTGACAACGCCTTAATTGCTTGATCTTGTCCGATCACGCGGCGGTGTAGTTCATCTTCCATACGAAGAAGTCTTGCTGTCTCTTCTTCTGTTAATTTAAATACTGGAATACCAGTTGAGGCAGAAAGAACTTGTGCAATTAACTCTTCATCAACTTCTGTGACCTTATCTAGATCAGTTGCTTTCCAATGCTTCTCAGCTTCTAGTTTTTCTGCGATGAGATTCTTTTCAGTATCGCGAAGTCCAGCTGCCTTTTCAAAATCTTGTCCGTCAATTGCGGACTCTTTTTCTTTACGAGCATTTGCGATCTTGTCATCGAATGCGCGCAATTCAGCTGGTGCTGTCATGCGCTTAATGCGAAGACGTGAACCTGCTTCATCGATTAAATCAATTGCCTTATCTGGCAAGAAACGATCTGAGACATAACGATCTGCCATGTTTGCAGCGGCTGCGAGTGCACCATCTGTGATTGATACACGGTGGTGTGTTTCGTAGCGATCGCGTAGACCTTTAAGAATTTCAATTGTGTGAGCCACAGATGGCTCTTTAACCTGAATTGGTTGGAAGCGACGTTCTAGCGCTGCATCCTTTTCTAGGTGCTTGCGATATTCATCAAGTGTGGTTGCACCAATTGTCTGTAATTCACCGCGAGCAAGCATTGGCTTCAAGATGCTTGCAGCATCTATTGCACCTTCGGCGGCTCCTGCGCCAACTAGTGTGTGAATTTCATCGATGAAAAGAATAATGTCGCCGCGAGTTTTAATCTCTTTGAGAACTTTCTTTAGACGCTCTTCGAAATCTCCGCGGTAACGTGAACCTGCAACGAGTGCACCAAGATCTAGTGAGTACAGCTGCTTATCTTTCAAAGTCTCTGGCACATCATTTTTAACAATTGCTTGTGCAAGTCCTTCAACAACAGCAGTTTTACCAACACCTGGTTCACCGATTAATACTGGGTTGTTCTTTGTGCGACGTGAAAGAACTTGCATCACGCGTTCGATTTCAAGTTCGCGACCAATTACTGGATCGAGTTTTCCTTCACGCGCTGCTTGTGTGAGGTTGCGACCGAATTGATCGAGTACCAAAGATGTCGATGGTGTTCCTTCTGCTGGTCCACCGGATGCAACTGCTTCTTTTCCTTGGTAACCAGAGAGAAGTTGAATAACACTCTGACGTACACGATTTAAATCTGCGCCAAGTTTTACAAGAACCTGTGCGGCAACGCCTTCGCCTTCACGAATAAGTCCAAGAAGAATATGTTCTGTTCCAATGTAATTGTGACCAAGTTGTAGCGCTTCACGAAGTGATAGTTCAAGAACTTTTTTAGCGCGCGGCGTAAAAGGAATGTGGCCACTTGGTGCTTGCTGACCTTGTCCAATAATTTCTTCTACTTGTGCGCGAACACCTTCGAGTGAAATTCCAAGAGATTCGAGGGCCTTGGCTGCAACGCCTTCGCCTTCGTGAATAAGTCCAAGAAGGATGTGTTCTGTACCAATGTAATTGTGATTGAGCATGCGAGCTTCTTCTTGCGCCAGCACAACAACGCGTCGGGCTCGATCTGTAAACCGCTCAAACATTGGTGGTCTCCTTCTTACTTATTTCTTCGTTGGATAAGCCTAGCCCGAAGGGGGCATGGCTCGCGAGATGAGTTCTACATAGGTTTGAACCCCATATATGGCGTATTTATGCCCGAAATACCGGCAGATCTAGAGTTTTTTGAGCATACGAGTGTTGCCCAAGGTGTTCGGCTTAACACTTTCAAGGTCTAAGAACTCAGCGATACCAGCGTCATAGGAACGAAGCATCTCGGCATACACATCAGCTTCAACGGGTGTTCCTTGAATCTCTTCGAAACCATGTCGACCAAAGAATGTAGTTTCAAATGTAAGACAGAAAATTCTTTTCACACCAATTTCGCGTGCACGCTCTTCAATTGCTTGCATTAATTGATGGCCAACACCTGTGCCACGCAATCTTTCAATAACTGCAACGGTGCGAACTTCTGCGAGGTCTTCCCATAAAACGTGAAGGGCTGCGCAACCAACAACTTCACCATTATCTATCGCAACACTAAATTCTTGAACACTTTCATACAAAGTAACTGTCTCTTTTGTGAGCAAACGTTTTCCGACAGCGTATGTATCAATGAGTGTGCGAATGCCTTTGATGTCAGATGTGCGGGCGGGACGAATTTCCATATTCAATTATTCAGCTTCTGGTTTAACCAATGGAAAGAGAATTGTTTCGCGAATTCCAAGTCCCGTTAGGGCCATTAACAAACGATCCACACCCATTCCCATTCCACCAGTTGGTGGCATTGCAAACTCCATTGCGCGCAAGAAATCTTCATCTACTTGCATCGCTTCCAGGTCACCCTTAGCACCGAGTTTTGCTTGTTCAACTAAACGATCGCGTTGAATAACAGGATCAACTAACTCTGAATAACCTGTTGCTAATTCAAATCCATCAATATAGAGATCCCACTTTTCTGCCACGCCAGGAATTTCTCGGTGTGCACGAACAAGTGGTGATGTATCAACTGGGAAACCCATAACAAATGTTGGAGCAATCAGTTGATCTTTTGCCACGTGCTCAAATATTTCTTCTGCAAGTTTTCCTGCAATCCACTTAGGGTCAATCTTTATGCCTAATTTCGTTGCAATACGCTTTAAATCATCAACTGTTGTAAGGGCACTTACTTTCTCCCCAACTCCTTCAGAGATTGCGTCATAGAGTGAAATCTCTTTCCATGTGCCACCAAGGTCAGCTTTGCGACCATCGTGATGTGTAACAACGTGTGAACCAGTAATTGCCATTGCTGCATTTTGAACAAGCTTTTGTGTGAGTGCGGCTATTGATTTCCAATCACCATATGCCTGGTAACTCTCGATCATTGCAAACTCTGGTGAGTGAGAAGAGTCAGCGCCTTCATTTCTAAAGTTTCGATTGATTTCAAATACTCGCTCTATTCCGCCAACAACGCAGCGCTTGAGGAATAACTCTGGTGCAATACGCAAGAAGAGTTCCATGTCATAGGCGTTTGAATGCGAAACAAATGGTCGAGCAGCAGCCCCACCATGCATAACCTGCAGCATTGGTGTTTCAACTTCAACAAAGTTTTCATTGTGGAATGTTTCGCGAAGGGAGCGCATCACCGTTGGACGAAGCCGTGCGTATTCGCGCGCTTCTGGGCGAACAATTAAATCCACATAACGCATGCGAACACGAGTCTCTTCCGACATTGGCTTGTGTTCATTTGGAAGTGGACGAAGCGCCTTTGACGCCATCGCCCACGAGTTAGCAAGAACAGATAGCTCGCCACGCTTTGATGAAATGATTTCACCAGTGACGCTTACAAAGTCACCAAGATCAACATCGCTTTTCCATGATTCAAGTTGCTCTTCGCCAACTTTGTCTAAGGAAATCATTGCCTGTAATTCTGTTCCGTCGCCTTCGCGCAGAGTTGCAAAACAAAGTTTTCCTGTGTCACGTTTGAAAATAATGCGACCACTGACGCTATGAACATCTCCTGTTGCACTATCAGTTTCGATGTTTGCGTACTGTGCACGAATTTCTACAAGTGTTTTTGTGCGAGGCACAGATACTGGATATGGCTCGATTCCGCGCTCAATAAGGCTCGCACGCTTCTCGCGACGAATGCGCAGTTGTTCCGGTAGATCGTCCTCGATGCTCATAGGCTTGTAATCCTACCGAGTTACGAGTTTCTCTCGTGTATCAGGCGCAGCCCAATCAAAGTTAAATCAGGCTCGTGGTGATCAATTGTTTCGCTGACTCCAATTATTAGCGGGGCAAGTCCACCAGTTGCAATAACAGTTGGGCGCGTTCCAAATTGGTCTAGTAATTCTGTTGTTATTCGGTCAACTAAACCATCTACTTGCCCAGCAAATCCATAAATTGTTCCAGATTGCAAAGCTTCAACAGTGTTTTTACCAATCACATTCTTTGGACGTACTAATTCAACTTTGCGTAACTGAGCGGCGCGTGCTGCTAGCGCATCTACTGAAATTTCAATACCCGGCGCAAGTGCTCCACCGAGAAATTCTCCCTTAGGAGAAATAACATCAAGATTTGTTGAAGTTCCAAAATCCACAACAATTGCAGGTCCGCCGTACAGAGTATGAGCGGCAAGAGTATTAACAATTCGGTCTGCGCCGATTTCTTTTGGATTATCAACTAATAGTGGCACACCAGTTTTAGTGCCAGGTTCAACAATTGTGACTTCAACATCCGCAAAATAATCCGCGATCATTGTTCGCAATTCACGAAGCGTTGCTGGCACTGTCGAACAAATTGCTAAAGCAGATACTTTGTAATCGCGCACAAGCGCGCCGTATTGCAGCCACAACTCATCTGCAGTGCTGCGTGGATCAGTCTTTACACGCCATGAGCGCACAAGTTCTTCGCCTTTAAAGATTCCTAGAACTGTGTTGGTATTACCAACATCTACGGTGAGCAACATGGCTTACTCCACTTCCATATCTAGTCCGATATCAAAATTTGGTGCTGAATGCGTCAGCGCTCCAACTGCGATGTAATCAACTCCTGCTTCGGCATATGCACGTGCGTTTTCGATTGTGATTCCACCCGATGCTTCAAGTTTTGTGGCGCCAGCAACTAGTGCAACTGCTTCTGCGCATTGCTCTGGATCCATGTTGTCCAAAAGAACTAAACCTGGCTTAAGCGGTAGAACATCGCGTAATTGCTGCAGATTATCTACTTCGATTTCAATTTCAGATGTCGGAAACTTTTCATGAACGAGTGAGAAAGCAGCAACGACGCCACCTGCAGCTGCAATGTGATTATCTTTAATGAGGGCAGCATCACTTAAGGACAAGCGATGATTTGTTCCTCCACCCATGCGCACTGCATATTTTTCTAGTGCGCGCATGCCTGGCGTTGTTTTACGTGTATCTCTAATTTTTGTTTCTGTACCGGCAACTGCATTTACCCATTGGGAAGTAAGCGTTGAGATACCACTGAGGTGTCCTAAGAAATTAAGTGCCGTGCGCTCTGCAAGCAAAATACCGCGAGCATTTCCAGATACTTTGATTAATACTGTTCCGCTTTTAACCAGATCTCCATCTTTAACCAAGGCAGTGGCATCGGTGACACCGACTTCAGCCAGCGTTGCAATTGCCATATTAATACCCGCAATTACTCCCTCGTTGCGTGCAACAAATTGTGCGCTTACTTTTGCATCGGGCGAAAGTGTTGCCATAGAAGTGATGTCGACACCACCATTTAAATCTTCAGCAATAGCTCGTTTGATTAATTCGCGATCGATCATGAGTGGTTCACCTCCTGATACTCAGTGCGCCATTGTCCACTCTGATCCATCTGTTGAACAATTCTTTTGTGCCAATCATTGCTCTGGTGCGGAAAGTCTTCACGCCAGTGGGAGCCACGGGTTTCTTGACGAATTAAGGCTGCTCGCAAAATTGTGTTTGCTAGTTGAAATAGATTTGTTGTTTCCCATGCTTCAACACATGCAGCTGTACTGGTGCGACCTTCGATGCGAGATAAATCATTAGACGTTGCAATTAGTGAATCGGCAGAGCGCAACACACCTGCGCCACGGCTCATGCTGGCTTGCAGTGTTTTGCGAACACTTGGATCAAGTAAAAATTCTGCAGAGTTATTCTCAACGGGTTCTGAAAACTCTGGCAAGTTCTTGCTGATATCTGCGGCAATACGAGCACTAAATACAAGACCTTCTAATAGTGAATTTGATGCAAGACGATTTGCTCCGTGCACACCAGAGCAAGCAGTTTCACCACATGCAAATAAGCCTTTAACACTTGTGCGGCCATCAAGATCTACTCGCACGCCGCCTGATGCATAGTGAGAAGCGGGCGCGACAGGTATTAACGCACTCGTTGGATCAATACCGTGTGCAATACAGGATGCGTAAATGGTTGGGAATCTCTCTTTAAATCCACTTAGGTGGCGAACATCAAGCCAGACATGGTGCGCGCCTGTGCGATTCATCTCGCGCATGATTGCAATTGCAACTACATCGCGAGGTGCAAGCTCTGCCATTTCATGCTGGCTCTTCATGAATCTTTCGCCCGCATCATTTAACAAATATGCACCTTCACCGCGCACAGCTTCACTAATCAATGGTTGTTGACCTTCGGAGTTATCTCCCAACCACAAAACAGTTGGGTGAAATTGAATAAATTCAACATCTGAAACCTTCGCACCAGCGCGAAGTGCAAGTGCAACGCCATCACCAGTTGATACAGATGGATTAGTTGTTTGTGAAAAAACTTGTCCAAGTCCACCAGTTGCAAGTACTACTGCTCGACCGATTGCGCGACCCACACCATCTCTAGAACCGGCGCCAATAACGTGCAGTGTCACGCCACAGACTGCGCCATCAGAATTTTTGAGCGCATCTAATACCAATGCGTGTTCGAGAACTTCGATCTGCGGATCGTTATGAACTGCAGCCAATAGCGCACGTGATACTTCTGCACCCGTCGCATCCCCACCTGCGTGCAGAATGCGATTGCGGTGATGACCACCTTCGCGAGTCAGCGCGATTTCGCCACTTTCTTCTAAATCAAATGATGCACCGCTTTCGATTAATCTACGCACCGCATCTGGTCCTTCACTGACCAATACTTTTACTGCAGCAACATCGCATAATCCTGCGCCAGCATCGAGTGTGTCTTTTTCATGTTGATCAGGTGAATCACCCGGACCAAGGGCAGCTGCAATGCCACCTTGTGCCCACTTAGTTGAACCCTCATCAACGCGCGCTTTTGTCACGAGCAATACAGATAAACCAAATGTTCGAATCTGCAGCGCAGTTGTTAAACCTGCAATTCCGGATCCAACAACAATGACATCGGCGCGCGAAGTCCACCCTGGATTAGGAGCAAGTAACTTCATTGGGCGCCGCCGTTCATTGGCATATTGTCAATCAAACGGATGCCATTTACCCAACCGGCGATAATTGCACGCTTATTTGCATCGCTTTGCTGGGCCTTTTCAAAGTTGTTTTCATTAATGATTTCTGCGTAATCCAGAGTAAAGGATCCCTCGCTACTTAAAACTTCTGCCATAACGCTGCGTGCACCATCAATACTCTTTTCATTTGCCGCAGCCCGCAATGCTTGGTAAATAACCAATGCCGCATTTCTATCTGATACTCGCACATTGCGAGAAGAAAGTGCCAAGCCATCTGCATCACGAACAGTTGGTGCACCAATTATCTGCACATCAGATTTCATAGATTTAATGAGGGTGATTTGTTGAAAATCTTTTTCACCAAATATTGCCCACGTTGGTTTTACTAATCCAAATAATCGATTAACAACGGTTAGAACACCATCAAAGTGGCCAGGACGTTTAACTCCTTCATAAATATCACCAAGTGCTCCAGCAGATATTTTTGTTACTTCTCCTGGATAAATTTCATCAACGTTAGGAAGCCATAGATCTGTTGCACCAGCACTTGCTGCAAGTTCAATATCAAACTCTGGAGTCCGTGGGTATTTTGCTAAATCATCTTTATTCTCAAATTGCAGGGGATTAATAAAAATACTGACAACAACTCTGTCGCTATATTCGCGAGCCTTTTTTATAAGAGATGCATGACCAGCATGTAATGCGCCCATAGTTGGAACAAATGCGCAGGCGCCATCGACAGTTAACTCTGTAGCACTTACTGCGATCTTCATCTTGTGGCTCCAGTCCTTTCAGGTACCGGGCGATGATGGGTTAATTCTAAAGCGAAGGTGGCAATTGCTCCAAAAGTTGATCAATTCGCCCGTGCGTAAGCAATATCGCATCAGGCTCTATTTCATGCCACGGTTGCAAAACAAAGCGCCGCTCATGTGCACGTGGATGCGGCAGCGTTAATTCTTCACTTTTTGAAAGCAAGGTGCCGTATGAAATTAAATCTAAATCAATTACTCGTGGGCCCCAATGTACTTCTCGAACTCGACCCATGCTCTTTTCAATTCCATGCAAGAGTGAGAGTAAATCGGCTGCAGGTAATTCACTTTCCAGTGTCACAACTGCATTGATGTAATTATCTTGTTCTGGACCGCCCACAGGCTCTGTTTCATAGAGCGAGGAAACAGCAGTGACATCAGTTGCCTGCTTGAGTAATTCGATTGCTAATTCAATTGCTTTGCGTGGTTCTTCAAGGTTGGCACCGAGTGCAACAACAGCTTTCATCGCGTGCGATCAATCCTGACGCTAATATCTTGAACAGGTGCACTCACTGGTGCATTTGGTTTATGAACTGTGATTGCAACGCTTTTGATTCGCGCATCTTGGGATAAAACTCTGTCAGCAATACGGCCTGCAAGACGTTCAATTAATTGAACACGCTCTCCCGTAATTTCTGAGACAACAGCATCGGTTATTGCGCCGTAATCAACCGTGTCTTTTAGTTCATCGCTTTCGCTGGCCTTATCTAAATTAACCCGTAATTCGACATCAACAAAGAAATCTTGCCCATTTGCTGCTTCATGTTCGAAGACTCCGTGATAGCCAAAAGCTTTAATGCCAGTGATCGTGATCAAATCATTCACTTGGCACCTGCAATGACATCAACGTGTGGTTTCACGCTATGAACTCTAACGCCCCAAATACCTTGTGGCACAAGAGTCTTTGTTAATTCAATTGTTGCCACTTCACGTTCATCGGGATTATCCCCGCCAAGAAAGCGTTTACGGGATGCGCCAATTAATACTGGATAGCCCATAGATGTGAATTTTTTAAGGTTTCGTAATATCTCCCAATTATGTTCTGCCTCCTTTGCAAATCCCAAGCCCGGATCAATAATGATTTGTGACTTGTTAATACCAGCATCTAGTGCGGCATCGATCTGTGAATTCAGCTCTGAAATAACATCACTGACCACATCTGTATAGATTGCCCGCGAATTCATCTGCTTAGACTCTCCGCGCCAATGCATCAATATGTAAGGGACTCCAAGTTTTTTAACTGTTGCGAACATTGCAGGATCTGAAAGCCCGCCGCTGACATCATTGATAATCGAAGCACCGAGTTGCACTGCTTTTTCTGCAGTATCTGCGCGCATTGTGTCGATACTTATTTTCACACCACTTTTTGAAAGCTCTGCAATAACTGGTAACACGCGTGCTTGTTCTTCTTCTGCGCTGATGCGATCAGCTCCTGGCCGCGTTGATTCACCACCGATATCGATGATGTCCACGCCTTCGGCAATCATTTCTAGAGCGCGAGCAACACCTGCTTCAAATGAGTTATGGCGTCCACCATCTGCGAATGAATCAGGAGTGAGATTTAAAATCCCCATGACCAACATGGGATTTACCGATTTGTAATTAAGCTAATTGCTTCGGAGCGAGTTGCGGCATCGCGCAAAATTCCGCGCACAGCACTTGTAACTGTGCGTGCTTCTGACTTTCTTACTCCACGCATAGACATACATAAGTGTTCGCAATCAATAATGACGATCACACCAGCGGCATCAAGAATTTCAACCATCGCATCTGCTATTTGAGAAGTCAGGCGCTCTTGCACTTGTGGGCGTCGTGCAAATAAATCTACGAGACGTGCAACTTTTGATAGTCCAGTTATTTTTCCACTTGGGATATAGCCAACATGTGCCACACCATGAAATGGAGTTAAGTGATGTTCACAGTGAGAAAAGACTTCGATATCGCGAATAATGACGAGTTCTTCATGTCCAATATCAAAAGTAGTTGTTAATACATCCTCTGGTGATTGCCACAAACCTGCAAAGTTTTCTTTAAACGCTCGTGCAACACGTGCGGGAGTATCTCTTAATCCTTCGCGATCTGGATTTTCACCAATAGCGATCAGTAACTCTTTAACTGCACGCTCTGCACGTTCGTGATCGTATTCATGTAGTGCTCGACCATCGTGTGGGCCCATTGATGCCGGGCTTATCTCACTCATTCGTCGCTTTTCTTGCCGCGAGTTGTGCGCTTCTTAACATCATCCGGTGTGCTCTCAATTCGAGCTGGCACATCTATTGGAGGAAGTTGAGAAGGAATACGCATTGCAGAACCTGTCCATGCAGGACGGTTGTTGCGCTTTTTAATCTTTTTAAAGATCTTTGCAATCTCATCTTTATCAAGCGTCTCTTTTTCAAGAAGTGCCAAGACCATTGCATCTAGAGTCACGCGATTTTCAACGAGTAATTCATATGCTTCATGGTGGGCATTTTCAATAAGTTTGCGAATCTCAGCATCAACAATTGCTGCAACGTTTTCTGAATAATCACGTTGGTGGCCAAAGTCGCGACCCATAAATGGTTGGGATGTATCTGAGCCAAGCTTGATTGCACCAATTGCCTCAGTCATTCCATATTGCGTAACCATTGCGCGAGCAAGGGCTGTCGCCTTTTCAATGTCATTAGAAGCACCAGTTGATGGATCGTGGAAGATTAATTCCTCCGCTGCGCGACCACCGAGTGAATACGCCAACTGATCAAGTAATTGATTTCGAGTTGTTGAGTACTTGTCATCATCTGGCAAGACCATTGTGTAACCAAGGGCGCGACCACGAGGCATGATCGTAATTTTGTGAACAGGATCTGTATGAGGCAGTGCATATGCAACAAGTGCATGTCCTGCTTCGTGATAGGCAGTAACACGACGTTCATCATCAGACATGATGCGAGATTTGCGTTGTGGGCCAGCCATAACGCGATCAATTGCTTCATCTAACTCTGCATGTGAAATAACTTTCTTCTCTTCGCGAGCAGTCAATAGAGCAGCTTCGTTAAGAACATTTGCAAGGTCTGCGCCAGTAAATCCTGGTGTGCGCCGTGCGTAGGAAACTAGTTGAACATCTTTAGCAAGTGGCTTTCCTTTTGCATGCACCTTAAGAATTTCTTCGCGTCCCTTGAGATCTGGGCGGTCCACAGCAATCTGTCGATCAAAACGTCCTGGACGCAATAATGCAGGATCTAAAACATCTGGTCGGTTAGTTGCTGCAATTAAAATGACTGAGCCATTGGCTTCAAAGCCATCCATCTCAACTAGTAATTGATTAAGAGTCTGTTCGCGTTCATCATGTCCGCCGCCCATACCGGTGCCACGTTGGCGACCAACAGCATCAATTTCATCTACGAAAACAATCGCTGGTGCATGAATTTTTGCTTGTGCAAATAAATCACGAACACGTGCAGCGCCAACTCCGACAAACATTTCAACAAAGTCAGAACCTGAGATTGAATAGAAAGGAACGCCTGCTTCTCCAGCAACAGCGCGTGCAAGGAGAGTCTTTCCTGTTCCTGGAGGGCCGTATAACAAAACGCCCTTTGGAATCTTTGCACCAATGGCTGCGTACTTAGGTGGATTAGCTAAGAAGTCTTTTATCTCGCGAAGTTCTGCGATTGCTTCATCTGCACCTGCAACATCTGCAAATGTAGTTTGTGGAACATCTGGATCTTGTAACTTCGCACGTGAGCGACCAAAGGAGAATACTTTTCCACCGCCACCTTGTGCTTGGCTCATCATGAAGAAGAAGAGCAAGCCAATGAGCAAAATTGGTGCAAATGAGAATAGGAATGAAACAAAGAGTGATTGCTTCGGAACATCAACAGTCCAGCCCTTTGCAGGTGGATTGCCAGTAAGTGCGTCAATAACTGTTGGTTCTTGGCGAACAACGTAGGAAGCAACTACTTTGCTGGAGCCATTAATTGTTTTGCCAGCTTTTAACTCAAGTCTAAGTTTTTGTTCTTTATCAACAAGAATTGCAGATTCAACATCAGATCGTGAAATTGCATCGAGTGCTTCAGAAGTTTTGATCTGTGTGTATTGATTTCCGGCATTTGAGATCTGTCCAAATACTGTGACAGCCACAATTGCAGCAATAATCCAAAAGAGTGGTCCGCGAAGAATTCGCTGTGAGCGAGTCAATTGCTTCTTAGGTCCAGGTTTTGCAACCTTCTTCTTCGGCAACTTAATTGGGTTAATTGAGTTTGGTTTCTTTGCTTGCACCATTGTGTGTTCTCCTAGGAGTACATGTGCTTAGCAAGCACACCAATGAAGGGAAGGTTGCGATACTTTTCATCAAAATCTAATCCGTATCCGATTACGAAATCAGATGGAATATCAAAGCCAATATATTTCACATTTACTTCCACCTTGGCAGCCTCGGGCTTACGAAGGATTGTAAGAATTTCAACATTTGCAGCTCCACGTGATTCAAGGTTTGCTTTTAACCACGAGAGAGTTAAACCAGTATCAACAATGTCTTCGATAATTAAAACGTTGCGACCTGTGATGTCTCGATCAAGGTCTTTAAGAATTCGAACAACACCACTTGATTTAGTTCCGGAACCGTAGGATGAAACAGCCATCCAATCCATTTCAACGTGGCGTTGCAGGGCACGTGAAAGATCGGCAACAGCCATTACCGCACCCTTTAAAACACCAAGTAATAAAAGGTCTTTGCCTGCATAATCTTTATCAACTTGGGCAGCTAATTCTTTAATTCTTTTTTGCAAATCTTCTTCGCTCACAATGACGCGTTCAATATCTTTTGAAACTGCGCTGAGATCCAAGATGAGCTCCTTCTTATTAACTGGCCTGTGATGGGCTTACTGCGAGAGCGAAAGTCTGCCCGAAATTCGGCTAACTCTCACACCGCCGGGTAGATCAGACGGGCCTTGCCCGCTCCAGTCGGTGATTAACGCCTCAATTGGGGCGATGTGATCGGCGCTGATGGACCCTGATGGAGCACCTGCGGCATAAATGGCCATTCGAAGAACTCGAGTGCGAATCGCCTTGGGCAATTTTTCAAGCCGAGAAATATCTAGTGAAAGTGGTTGGTGTGACACAAATTCTGCTTCTGCTAATTGATCAAGTGCATCTGCATCATCGCGCAGTAGTGATGCTGTGCGTGCAAGGGCAGCTGAAATTCCAGGACCTAAGTTTTTTTCTAAATGAGGAATTACATCGTGGCGCACTCGAACACGTGTAAAAGTTTTGTCAGCATTGTGTGGATCATCCCAAGGATCGAGTTGTGCTTCAGCGCAGGCGCCTAAAGTTTCTTCACGAGTGATTGAAAGTAGCGGACGAATATATTTTCCATTACGTGCTGCCATCGCAGATAAAGAACGTGCACCGGATCCACGAGTGAGACCGAGTAAAACACTTTCGGATTGATCATCTCGAGTATGTCCGAGAAAAACAAATACAGCTCCAGTTTTTTCAGCGCAAGCATCGAGTGCTGCATAACGTGCGCGGCGCGCAGATGCTTCTAGCCCATCTGTAATTTCAACATCGACTTTAACAACATGTGTTTTTTCAATTCCCATTTTTAATAGTGCTGCAACAACTTTTTCTGCCTGCACAGAAGATTGCGATTGCAATTGGTGATCAACGCTAACGCCTTCAATGCGCACAGCCATTTTCGGTGCTTCTAAACTCAGCGCATAGGCAAGGGCTAGTGAATCGGCGCCGCCAGATACTGCGACCAAAATTAAATCACCTGCTGTGCAATCCTTGAGAGCGCTACGAACCGCAGAACGAATCGCAACGGTGTTGGCAGACATGGCCTAAGACTAGACCCGACCGCCAAATGGCATAAGCCCCTTAACGCTGTAGATATTGGAGTAGAGCAAGCCTTTTCCTTTTGAATTTGCTTCCCACATCATGCCGCCACCTGCATAAATTGTTATGTGGTGAATTGTTGAAATGGTTCCTTTATAAGAATAGAAAAGTAAATCACCCGGTACTAATTCACTCAGGCTTACGTGCTTGGTATAGCCCGAGTAAAGCGCGGAGTTAAGGCGATCCCAATTTGGCCATCCAAGTCCTGCTGATTTATATGCTGCATAAACCAAACCGGAACAATCAAATGAGTTCGGTCCTTCAGATCCCCAAATGTATGGCTTACGCGCTTCTACTTGTTTCTTAGCAAATGCAACTGCAGTAGCACGTTGTGCCTCTGTTGTGCGAGATGTTGAACGACCTTTAAATCCAATATCCGGCCAGACCTTTGCTTGGTTTGGCGTAAAGGTTGCAGTATTTGCTTGACTCTCTTCAAGTAATGCAAGTGCTCGTTGTTGTTCAAGAGTTGTGCGCACCTTTCGAGCACTTAACAACTCTTTCATCAAATCATCTTGAATCTTTTGAAGTCGTGAAACCTCTTTTTGTTGTTCGGTCTGCGCATCATCTGCCGTCTTCTTGGCAGCTGCTACTTTTTCCGTGGCTCTTACCTGAACTAATTTTGCGTTATCGGCTTGAATCTTTGCAGCCTTAGCAATTACTTCTGCTGCTTTAAAACGATTAAGCGCAGTTGTGTTTTGCGCACCTAATGAATCTAGCGTTGTGAGTTGATCAACTAAATCTTGTGGTCCATTTGCACTGAGCAATGGTTCGATATCGGTAAGGCTTCCACCCATAACAAATGCGTTGACTGCAAGTTTTCCAATTGTGCGATGCGCTGCACTTACTTGCGCGGCTGTTTCTTGCGCGTGTGCTGCTGCAGCATTAGCAGCGGTAGTTGCAACTGCTAACTCTTTCTGTGCTTTGACATACAAAGCACGTGCAGCGGTGGCTTTAGCTGTTAATCCTCGAAGTGTTTGTGTGGCCGATGCTAATTTCTTTGCAGCCGCATCTGCAGCTTTTTTCTTTGTCGCTTCAGCTTTTTTTGCCGCTTCAATTTGAGCAAGAGTTGGTTTTGGTGTTGCAGCGTATGCGGGGGCACTCGTGATTGTTAGCCCAAGAACCACAGCAAGAACTACAGCTCGGTTACGGCTCACTAAGTACAACCTCCATGGGGGAAGAGATGTACTAAGGATAAAGAATGAGCCCGCGCAAAGCGGGTATTTAACTTTGTGAGTTTTCTGTGTCCTAATTTGCAACATCGCGGCGAGAAAAAAGCACCGCTGCAATTATTGAAATAGCAATCACATATGCCCCACCAACCTGCATTGCATGCGAATATGAAATCGTTTCTGATCCGCCTTCTGCAATCGTATTTAACTGTGACCCAGGCAACCATCGCAGGGCACTTTCTTTAACGGCGCCCAATAGATTTTCAATAATGAGTATCCAGAGCACACCGACAGAAATCGAGCTAATGGGAGAGCGCAACAGTAGGCCCAGAGCCATACCGAATACTCCAAAGCCAAAGACTGCAATAAAGACATTAATAATTGTGTGAATAATCGAAGACCATCCATCACTGGTAAACCATAGATCTGTTGAAACTTTCGCACCTGGTGCTAAAGCAACCGAAATGCCAATACTGACAACCGCGCTAAATAAGACCATGACCCCTGCAAAAATAGTGTTCGCAATTAATTTGCCACCAAGGATTCGCAAGCGCCCAGATTGGCGCACTAATAAATTACGCAACGTGCCATATGTATATTCCTGCGCTGTCTGCGCCGCGAAAACACAGAGCGCAATGATTCCGAGTAGTCCTCCAACTGATGAGAAACCAGTGACTGAACCAGATGCTAGAACGAGTACTTCTCGCCCAATTTGTCGACCACGATCTCCGTTGCCATCTGGATCATCAATTAACAAGAACAGGAACGAAGTAATCAGCGCAGAGAAAAATAGCGCTGCGCCCAATGTGCCAAGAACCAAAGTAGGGCGACGAAGTTTGCGTAATTCGGCCAACACAACGCGGAACATTATTTCTCCCCCGTCATTTCAAAGAAAGTCTCTTCAAGGTTTGGTAATTGCGGAGTGAGTTGCGCCAAAGTTATCCCTGCATCAAATGCTGCGCGGTTAAGCGTTGCTGCCCAATCTGCATCGGCCTGCACATGCACTTCGCTATTTCTAATCGTTGCGCTGTGACCCATTGATGTTGCAATCCCAAGAATCTTTTCCAGATCTCCAGGGTTTTGTCCCTTAACAATGAGAACATTTTGTTGAGCAAGTAATAACTCTTCAATCTTTCCTGCAAATACAACTTCACCTTTGCGAAGCATGACTAAGTAATCGCTGATGATTTCAAGCTCAGATAACAGGTGGGATGAAACAAATACTGTTGTTCCTGTATCCGCCAATGAGCGCAACAACGCGCGCACTTCTTGAATACCTTCTGGATCAAGACCATTTGTCGGCTCATCCAACATAAGTAGTTTTGGATTTGGCAGTAAAGCCGCGGCAATACCTAAGCGTTGTTTCATGCCGAGTGAATAAGTCTTGTATTTAGATTTTGCGCGATCTCCAAGTCCAACTTGATCAAGCAAGGTTTGCACGCGCTCAATTGGAAATCCACCAAGTGTTGCTAAAACCTTCAAGTTCTCCGCACCTGTGAGTGCTGGATAAAAGGCTGGTCCTTCAATCATTGCGCCAACTTGTGAAAGATATTTTTCTGGTTCATCAATGGAAGCATCTAGTACTTGCCCGCTGCCACCGGTATGGGAAATCAAACCAAGCAACATTCGCATCGTTGTTGTTTTGCCCGAACCATTTGGTCCCACGAATCCGCAGACAGTTCCGAGTGGAACATCAAAGTTGATATGCGAAACAGCCATGCGATCGCCATATTTCTTGCTCAGATCGCGTACTGATATCGCCATAGTGGACATGTCCCCACTATCTCACAGGCGATTACACTTAATCCATGTCAAAGCGCCCCTGGGGATACCAACCCCGATCCGAGCGTCCAGATCCCAATTGGACTCTTGATCCACAAACACAAGCAGTGCGTGCAGGTCTTGCACGTTCTGGTTTTGGTGAAACATCTGAAGCGCTATACCTCACAAGTGGTTTTACTTATTCAAATGCAGAAGAAGCAGAAGAAGCTTTTATCGATGAAACAGATCATTTTGTTTATGGACGTTTTGGAAATCCAACAGTTGCAATGTTTGAACAAAGACTTGCAGCCCTTGAAGGCGCAGAGTTTTGCGTAGCAACTGGTTCTGGAATGTCAGCGATGTTCGCATCCGTTGCGTGCCTTGTTAAGGCCGGAGATCGCGTTGTCGCATCGGCTTCAATGTTTAGTTCGTGCCATGTTGTTCTCACAGAGATTTTGCCTAAGTGGGGCGTCACTGTAGAACTCGTTAAGGGCAATGACCCAAGTGCGTGGGCAAAGGCACTGAGTACTCCAACCAAGGCAGTATTTCTTGAAACACCAAGTAATCCGATGCTCGACATCGTAGATATCAAGATGGTCAGCGATCTTGCTCATAAAGTTGGCGCAACCGTGATCGTCGATAACGTTATGGCATCCCCTGTCTATCAAAAACCATTACAACTTGGCGCCGATGTGGTTATGTATTCAGCCACCAAGCACATTGACGGACAAGGCAGAGTTTTAGCTGGCGCAGTTCTTGGTTCATTTGCATATATGCAAGAACACTTCTTGCCATTTTTCCGCCACACTGGACCAACTATTAGTGCATTTAATGCGTGGATACTTCTTAAATCCCTTGAAACAATGCAGATGCGTGTTGAAAAGATGAATGCAAGCGCGCAAGAGATCGCAGAATTTCTTGAAACCCGCAAGGAAGTTAAGTCTGTGCGCTATCCAGGACTTAAATCCCACCCTGACTACGCCCTGACTCAAAAGCAGACAGGTGGCGCTGGCGGCACAAATATTTGCATCGAATTAAATGGCAACAAAAAAGATGCTTTCGCATTCGTTAATCGCCTTGTTCTCATTGATATTTCAAATAATCACGGCGACAGCAAGACACTTATTACTCACCCGGCATCAACCACCCACAAGCGTTTAAGTCCAGAGGTTCAGGCAGAAATGGGCATTACTCCATCGGTATTGCGTTTATCTGTCGGCCTAGAAGCAAGTGTGGATTTAATTAAAGATTTAACTCAAGCTTTTAAAAGCTGAGCAACCACTAGCAATACAGATAACAAACTTAAATACGTAATAGACCACTGGAAAATCTTTCCTGCAACCTTTGTGTAATCAGGGGTTCTCTCGCGAAGTTGAATTAACTGCCCCGCAAATACAAGTCCTAATCCAATAGTTAGAATAAGTGCCCACAACTGCAGATCTGCAAAACGAATCAACGCAATGGATGAAACAATCATCGCAACGGTGTGTAGCCACATTTCGCGGTGCACACGATTGCGAGTGGCAACCACAGGCAACATCGGAACATTTGCGGCTGCATAATCATCTTTATATTTAATTGCCAACGCCCAAAAATGTGGTGGGGTCCAGAAGAAAATAACCATAAAGAAAGCAACTGCTGTCCAGGAAAGTGAATTAGTAACTGCAGCCCACCCAATAAAGACCGGCATACATCCCGCAGCACCACCCCAAACAATATTTTGCGCAGTGCGACGCTTGAGTCCCATCGTATAAACAACAACGTAGAAAACAATCGCAATGAGAGTTAATAACGTTGCAAGGGGAGTTGTGAAAACCCAAAAGACAACTAAAGAAAGAATTGCAACAATCGTTGCAAAGATAGTTGCCTGCACTTTGTTCAAAACACCAGTAACCAATGGACGCTTAGAAGTACGCGCCATCAACTTATCGATATCACTTTCAATGATCATGTTGTATGCATTCGCTGCCCCTGCAGCCAAAGTGCCACCAATAATTGATGCAGCGGTCACAACTAATCCAGGAAGTTTTCCTTCAGCTAAAACGAGTGCTGGCACTGTTGTGACGAGTAATAACTCAACAACACGTAATTTCATTAAATCTAAATAGCCGCGTCCTTGTTCGGCAGCGGTAAATGTGCTCACTGTCATAGATTACCCGCCATTATTTTTCTCGCTTCACAGACCCTTCTAAGGAATGAGTAATACATTTCACTTAACGAAAGGTGCACACGATGGAACCCATGAAAAAGCCTGAATGGTTCGAACTCGCAGAAAGTGATGGCCCAAAGCCACGACCAGTCCTTAAAAGCGGTTTTAGAACACTTGCTCTTTCAATCCCTTTATTGGCAATAAGTGTTGGTGTTGTTGCAGCTCAAACAAGCAACGAATCCCCAGCGATCGCAGAAACAGAAAGTGTTGCTATAGCCTCTGCCGCTCCATCGATCACATCAAATGTTGCACAGCCTAAAGCTTCCATTGGCACACCACCGCTTCCACCTACTGGTGGAGACGATGATGATGACGAGTTTGAAGATGAAGACGAGGATGAGGACGACGAAGGTGATGACGACTAACTAGTCCCTCCACTACTATTTCGGTGTGAACTTTCCAAAAAAATCTATTTCCTTTGCCTTATCTCTTGGACTAATTCTGGCAGCAACATCAGCCCTGCCTGCAAATGCTTTTTCTCAAGGAAAAGTTACACCCGCTAAAAAACTTAAAATGAACAAAAAATCATGTTCTTTAATTTTAGCTAGAACAATAGTTTTTAATGATACACGCGTTGGTATAGACCCTGTCGATTATCCAAAACTACGTGCGGTTTATATGGCTTATGCAAAGTATGTAGATTCTTTTTATTACAAGACATTTGGTCAGGTCGCTTCATCTATGGGTTCATTAAGAGATGAAGTATGGCAAGTTGCGGATCGAAGTGGAGATTTAAATCGCGTCACAAAGACGTCAATGGATCCTTTTGAGATAGAAGATTTAACTTACGCCTTGAACAACAGTTTATCGATGATTGAATTCCACGCTGGAGAATTTACAAACGCTTGCGAGCTTCTTTAGTTAGTGTCCGCAATTGCAGTTGCTGCCACAACTGCAAACAGCTTTATTAGGTGCAACATCCATTGCAGGTGTGCGCTTAAAAAATCCCATTGGTTTTAAGGTAAAGCCCAGTCTTTCAACTGGCATTACTGGCCAATCTTCAATACGTGGAATGTGATTAAGACCAAAGACGTACCACATAACAACATCTGTGTTTTCAATAGATCTATTCGCTTGTGTCCATCGTGGTAAACCATCTCCACCTGGATGTTGGAATGGATAATCACCGGCTGGATATCTCTCTTCTTCAGTGTTCTTAGTTACCCAAAGATGTTGATACATAAATCCTGCACGCTTACCCAAAACAGATTCTGGAAGCGTTAATGGATAAGAGTTTCCGCCAGTAATAAGTTTGTAACCAACTGGTTTACCCATATGGTTTTTCTTATTTGGATTAACAATCTTCCAGTAACGAGACTTCATTAAGTCATACAAGCGCTGCGCACTCTTCTCATCTTTAAACACTGTTTCACTTGTTTCAAATGCTCCACCGTGTGGATTCTTAGGTCCCATTGGGTGCGCGAATGAATCAACTTCTATAACGCTGTTATTTGGTCCATCAACATCTAAATCAAGACGCGCGCAGAAAACATGTTGGTGATACGGAGCAAATAAACCAGGTTCGATTTCTGTGGCAGAAGGATGAACTGCGTGTGGGGTATCACCGAGAGTTAAAACAATTCCAGTCAGCTTGGCTTCGAATTCGATATTTCCATCTTGGTAGAAATACCAGTAGTAACCATATTCATAATTATTGATCGTAACAATTGATGAAAGCACAAAGCGACGACTGCGGCGCACTTCTGGATGTCCATCAATATCAACGTGCTTCCATAGAATTCCAAAGTCTTCTTCGTGCATACAAATAGCGTTTTTAATCTCGCGTACTTTGCCATCGCCTTCGGTGACGGCTGCATCTAAGTACGTAATTTCACCTAAGCAATCGCAACCTAGAGTAAGTGAGTTCGTAAAGTTTCCAAGGCCGTATTCACCCGTATCAAATGCATTCTTTCTGTAAGAACCTTGGCTTGGATCTCCGTATGGAATAACTAGTTCTGCAATAGATAAGCGGTGCCCGATTTTGCGCTCTGTGCCATTGTCATTAAAGCGAATGTCGTGCACAACTAAACCTTCACGCTGATCAAAGCCCACACGAAAGTTCCAGCGTTCCCAATCAATGCGCCAACCATTAACGCTAAAAGAAGGTCCTTCTGGTTGGTGAATTGATAATTCTTTTAAGTGAACAAGTGACTCCTGTTGTGATTCGCGGTATGGACCAGCTGTTTGTGGAATTGGTGTCTGTTCATCATCTTCAATACCAACAACTTCAAACTTATCAATATCTACAATTGCATGCAGACCATTAATTGGGTGAGCGTAGAAGTTTCCATCTTTATCGCGCTTGTGCCACATAGGTGTCCAGATAACACGGCGACCATCATCGATGTAATCAGGAATCTTGGCACCAATAGGCCAAGTTTCCATGTGAACATCATCAGTATTATTTATTCCACGCTTTTTCAGCGCATCAATGACTCTTTGATCTTTGCGCGCTATTTCAATTGCGCGATTAGATTCAATCGCTAGCACAGGAGCCTTTGCACCAGGAATGTCTTTGTAACTCTTTACTTCACCACTGGTTGAGATAACACCTTCTGAGACCATCGCTTTTTCTTGATCCCAGATTGTGATGCGAGCATTTCGAATAAAGGCATCGCCAATTTTCCAATTATTTAAAAACTCTTTTGAGGGCTCATCTAGTTGCAGCATCGCGATTAAATGGCGATGATCTAATTTCCATGCAGCGCGTGCGGCCTTAACGAGTGATTCTTGCTCTGCCGCCGATAGCGGATCAAGCGGATGGGCAGACACACAAACCAACTCTCTATGTTGTAGTAACCGGCAACAACTCTGGAAAAATTGGCGCTGCAATTTTTCCAAGAATTCGATCTAACGTGTCCCGAGCTCGCTCGGAGGCGCTATATCTGCGCGGAATCTTATCTGCGATTGCCACAAAAATGTATTGTCGGTCTTCGGAGTCAACGTAGCCGGCCAAACTCACCGTTCCTGAAAGGGTGCCAGTCTTGCCACGAACGAGGCCCACGGCTTGTGGGGCAGTTGTTAAGAAGCGCTTTTGCAAAGTTCCTGATACGCCACCTATAGGTAGGCCCTCATAGACCGATACATACTTCGGATCATTTCTAATCTTCATTAACAAATCAGCGATGGCTTTTGCTGTCACGCGATTTTGTTTTGATAAACCACTGCCATCGGCTACTTCTATTTTGTCTGGATCAATTCCAAAATTTGTCAGCACGGTGTGAAAAGTATCTGCAACGCCTTGTGTATTAAACGTTTCTCCAGATGTGATCGCAGCTAATCGTGCAAGGCGTTCTGCTAATACGTTATCGCTCCAGAGCAGCGTCCACTTCACCATTGTTTCAAGCGTTGGCGAAGCCGAAAGAACTAAAGGCTCAGCAGATTGCAACAGCGCATCTTCTGCCGTGATTTTTTCAGCAGTTGTGCGAATGCCGCGCTTTTTTAAGAATGCTTGCAAATTTGCCAAGTCCTGTGGAAATAAACCTGTATATAAAATCTTTAAGCGCTTTGCATTGCTCTGAGTTAATTCGTTGTAACGATTGATTGTATTAAAACCCAACCGTGGCAGAGATGTGCGTCCCATCTTCTCTGCTTGAGATTGAATCATTGAGATCCACGGATCGTATTCGCCGTTGATCACAATTGTGCCTGGATCAACACCCTTATAAATATTTGTATTAAAAACCTTCTGCGAATCTATATAACTCAGTACCGATGTTGCAGAGAGTAATTTAATTACGGAAGCCGGCTTGCGCGCTTGTGTTGAGTTACGTTCGAAGATGATTTCACCTGTCATTGCATCCACCACGATCATGGAGGGATCAGCTAAGAACTTTGAATCAGAAAGGTTCTGAAAAACTTTAGGGATTGCACTGGGGGCTAGTTTTTCTAACGCCTGCGCAGGGGTCGCAGAAATTACTAGCGCAAGGGCTAGTAAGAAGCCCAGTGGGCGCAAGCGTTTAATCATTTTTAGTGAGTAGTTACCAGGTGTATGCAATAACAATATTTGCAACAGTAAGGACCAGCAGGGTTGCCCAAGTCTTAGTTGTAAATACTGATTTCTTGTTCTGGCGATAGCCGATAAGCAAAATAATGAGAACTATTCCTAGTTTGACTGCAATCTTTGTGTTGTCATACAAAGGCCATTCAGCGGCATTTTCTTCATTGAGTGGGTACTGAACTCCCACCATTACTAGTCCTGCGATAAGTGCTGTGGCTGCGCTGTGAAGCACACCAGCATTGAATTTACGAGGCTTTTTAGATACCTGAAGGAGTAATAAAACTAATACTCCAAGAATTCCAAGCATGTGAAGGATGTATGCGACTGTATGAATAATTGAGAGGTCCATGGATTCAGTTTAGAGTGCAGACATGGAAAGACCAATGCCGCCAGCCACTATTGGACCAGGTGAATTTTTTCCTGTCATAGGTGTTGGCCCTCATGAGAAGCCTTGGCCCACCGGTGATCAATTCGATCCAGAGCTTCTTGAAAATGGCGACCGCAGAAATGTTTTAGATCATTATCGTTATTGGAAAGTCGAATCAATTGTTGCTGACTTAGATACTAAGCGTCACAAATTACATATTGCAATTGAAAATTGGCAACACGATTTAAATATTGGCTCCATCGTTCGCACAGCCAATGCCTTTAACGTCACCGCAGTTCACATCGTTGGAAAACGCGATTGGAACAAGCGCGGCGCCATGGTGACCGATAGATATCTCTCTGTCATTCATCATCCAACGATTGCTGATTTCCAAAAGTGGTGCCAAGAAAATAACGTGCCAATTATCGGAATAGATAACGTGCCAGGATCTAAGCAACTCGAATCAGCGCAGTTGCCAGAAACATGCGTACTTTTATTTGGTCAAGAAGGCTCCGGAATGTCTGAAGAGGGCATTGCTGTGTGCCCAGTTATTTATGAGATCAACCAATACGGATCAACAAGGTCTATGAACGCATCGGCCGCCGGCGCCATTGCGATGTATCACTGGGCTTTGCAGCACCTGCCACGATAGTTTTTTAAGCGCGCTCTTCTTCGCTATTTGTATCTTCAATCATCGCATCTTTAACAGACGCTAAACGGCGCTGGATCTCATCGGCCTCTTTATCGCGACCAAGGGTGCGCATAACTGCTGCCATACGAGATTCGATATCGACGATAAATTCGAAGTCCTTTGGGTCCTCCTCCGTTGCTGTCTGCAAGACAGTGTCTAAAGAATCTAACCCTTCTTCTAATTTGCCGAGTAACACTTGAGCTTTTCCGTATTCAAATAAAGCAAAGGTTTCGCGCAAGTGATCGTGGGCTGTTTCAAAGACATCCAGAGCCTTGCGCGCTGATTCAAGGGCGGCGTCGCCATCTGCGAGCTCGACGTAGCAAGAAGCAATCTTTTGATCACAGCGTGCCACATGAATAACCTCTTTATTGCTCTTATATAAAGCACGTGCTTCTTGGAAAGAACGAATTGCTTCGTCATAACGCTTGAGATCTCGGTATGCGCAGCCAATTAGATGTAAATCATTTGCAGCGCCAATTTCATTTCCATCAACAAGGTGCTCTTGTGCACACCCTTCCATGGTTGAAATAACATTGTCATAGTTTTTAGATGAGTACCACCACTCACCGAGTGTGCAAGCAAGTTCGAGTGCAATAGGAGATTTGTTCTCACGTAATATCTCAACAGCTTTGCTCATTGCAGTTGCTGCTTCATCCATGCGCTTGAGTTGGTTTAAGTTATAACCAATTGCTGAATACGCTTGTGCTAAACCTTCTGAAGGTGCATTCACACCCAGTGTTGAATAAATATCACACGCAGTCTCTGCAAGTGCAAGCGCTTCGTCGTATTGTCCGCGAGCATAGATTCGGGCACTAAGTTCGTAATAAGTACTTGCGCGTTCTGCGCCATCTACTTCTGGAATTCTGTCCCAGAGCATTTCCTCAGTTACAAGCTCGTCCTGGCCTTCATCTTCGCCCATCAGACCTCCCCGTTCTCCTGCCGAGTTATGAGCGCGACTCTATACGCAATTTCTTAGAGTTGGGCTGGAATATCAATTGTTGCTGGTCGCCATTTACCAACAGGCCCGCGCGTAAGTCCTTCAAATATCGCACCAGTGACCGCGGCTATTTGCTTACGCGTCTTGGTTGCAAATACGTGCCCCCATGGACACTGGTTATCGATCGCACAGACCCAACCATTGGTACCAATATTTAAGATTGCCGCCCCGCTCTCGCGTGTGTAATACGTAGCAACGGCTGAAATCTTTTTATCACCAACCGGCGGTGACGCCGCAAGGATTTCAACTCCCACACGTCTGCCATTTACCACCGGCGCATCAACTTCGCTTCCGACTACGCCAAGTATTTTCTCGCCGCTTTTGAGCACGTCAAAAGGCCACTGGGCAGCGCTTTTAACGACGTAATCACTTTTGACACCCATCGCAAAGTACTGCGCACCAAGTAAGTGTGACTCAGATTTTCTCACCACGGGATCTCGCCATGTGATGACATCACTCATCGTTCGAGTCTTTGGATCATAGGTAACTTTGTTATAGGCAGTATTGCCACCGAGTGAAACTAGATTGATTCCACTTGCAACCGATGCATCTATCGCACCACGCATGCGCTCTGTCCAGTACTCACTATGGCCGCCAACAACAATAGATTGCGTATTGCGAAGCGTCGTTGGATCAGAATCTAAATCAATATCTGTAATGTAATTAATCTCATGGCCTGCACGCTCTGCCAAATACAGCGCAGGAAACTCCATATATCTAAATTGCCCCGCGCCATCGCCATCATATGGTCGATTAAAAGTTACAACAGCAGCTCTGCTCTCACGTTTAGCATCAGGGCCTTTATATAAAGATGATCCACCCCACTGGTTATATGCCTGCCATGTAAAGACTGATGAAATAAAAGTAATCGCACTCTTTGATTTGTCATCTCGTATTACTAGCGGAACAAAAGAAGTCTTATGTCGCGGCGCATCAAGTCGAAAGAGGTATTGACCCGGTGGTGTATTTTCATTGACTTTAAATTTCCACAATATGTCTTTGATCTTTTCCACACCCACTAAACGTGCGCGAGCGCCACCGTAGTAACCCATGCGATAGATCGAAATTGTTGTCTCGATATCTTTTGATGCACCAACTAAATGCAGCGCAACGCTTTGTCCACATTGCGCACTCGTGGCACCAAACCAGCCTTCAACTCTTTTAACTTCCACGCGCCTAGAAAAATCTGCACTGCGGCGAACCGGTGCACCCAGATCCCACTGCTTTGCCCCAGGCTTTGCATTCTCGCGAGCAACCCACCCCGTATCTGTGTCCCAATCACAGGTCCCAGCTGACGCTGGCGCCATAGGCAGCAAGGAAGCCACCAGCGTTGTAATAAGTAGGAGAGCGCGCTTCACGTCCATGAGTTTATGGCCCATTTCAAATGGACACCCGGCTGAGCGTGACTTACCCTTACTACTTGCAAATGATTCGCATCTAGCCGAAAGTAGCCATGAACCAAGTAATCGCTCAAACCCAAAAGCCTGCCCTACGCGATCGCCTCACACAGGCTGAATGGCGTCGTATGGGCGCGATGTTTGGTTTCATCGCATTCCTGCATATTGCAGGTGGCTTATTAATGTGGAAAGCAACAAGTGGTCGCTACGAATTAAGCGATGGTTCTTTATTTGGTTGGGGCACAGCTGCCCTTGCATACGTTCTTGGAATGCGTCATGCCTTCGATGCCGATCACATCAGCGCCATTGATAACACCACTCGTAAATTAATGTCTGAAGGACAACGCCCACTAGCTGTTGGTTTCTTCTTCTCCCTTGGTCACTCATCCGTTGTGATGGCCTTGGCACTCTTGCTTAACTTTGGAATTAAAGCGCTCGGTGGTCAATTAAAAGATGAAGACTCTGCACTACACCACTACACCGGTTTGATTGGCCTGACTGTCTCAGGCACATTCCTCATGATCATCGCAATTCTTAACTTAGTCATCTTGGTTTCCATCATTGGTGTATTTATCGAAATGCGCAAAGGAACATATAGTGACGAAGAGTTGGAAAAGCATCTGAACTCTCGCGGTCTGCTTATGCGCTTTTTTGGACCAATCGCTCGTCGCATCGATAAGTCTTGGAAGATGTATCCACTAGGTATTCTCTTTGGTCTCGGCTTTGATACCGCAACAGAGATTGGTCTGCTCGTTCTTGCAGGATCCTCCGTTGTTGCAGGCTTGCCGTGGTGGGCAATTATTTCGCTGCCTCTATTTTTCGCAGGCGGCATGTCACTGCTAGACACCATCGATGGTTCATTTATGAACTTCGCATATGGCTGGGCTTTTTCAAAGCCAGTACGCAAGGTTTACTACAACATCATCATCACAGGTCTTTCTGTGGCTGTGGCCCTCTTTGTTGGTGGCTTAGAAATCTGCCAAGTAATTGCCGGACAGCTCAATCTGACAGGTGGATTCTGGGATTACGCCCTTGCTTTTAATTTAAACAGTGCTGGCTACTTCATTGTGGGCGCTTTTGTTGTTGTCTGGGCCGTTGCACTACTTATCTGGCGCTATGGAAAAATCGAAGAGCGTTGGCATAACAAAGCACACGCAGCCCAGCTAGCACGTGGTGAAAACACAGATCATGCTGCAGCAGGAATGGAATTAGGACCAATCCGTAACGCTTTTACGATCGACTAAAGCACACTTCTGGTCCACAACAGCAGTGGTAATGAGAACTGATAATCCACGGTATTATTAGCACGTTCTTTCATCCGAAAGAAAGCTCTTCCCTTAAAGTGCTTACAAAGCACTTACTTGCGAGTCTTAAGCACCAATCTTGATCGAGACGCGCTTGTCTCTCGATTGGTAAACGGATAAATCATGTCTCTACAACCACGTACCTCTGCCCCTGGAAAAGCACGCCGCGCAGCCTCAGCTGGAAAGCCACGCACAAAGAAGAGCGCTGCTAAATCCACTAAATCAACATTTAATCCAATAGATAAAGAAGTACGCGCAGTTAAAAAAGAAGCGCCGAAAACTACTCGCCGTTATAGCGATGGTCCAAAGGGAGTTGCCACACGTAAAGAAGAGCGCAATCTAGAGCGCTCCAAGCTACGTGCAAAGCGCTACCAAGAAAAGATTGCACCAAAGGCTAAGACAACTTCACGTGCCGATGAATTCGTAGCAAAGCGCACAGAACGCGCTGAGCGTCCAGAAAAAACAGAGCGCACATTTAAGAAAACTGAATACCGCTCCGGTGAATATAAGAAGACAACTTTTAAGAAGAGCGATAAGAAATCAGAGTTTAAAAAGAGCGAATTCAAGCAATCTGACACGCGTCCAACAACTCGCCGCGAAGCGGCGAAGGCAGATCCTGCCAATGATGGTCGTCCAAACTTTGTGCCACAAAAGCGCACCAAGTGGATCCCTGGTCAAAAGCCACGTAAACCAGAGACAGAGCGTCCTGACACAACACGTGCAAACAGAACTGAGAGAACTTTTAAGCCACGCAGCACAACTGACTCACGCACTGTAAACAAGTCATACAGCGGCAAGAAGTCCTCGACTGCCTACCCACGCACCCACACCCGTGAAGCAATTGATTTTGGTGCCAACGATAACTACATCACCGAAGAAGTAATTGAGACAAAGTCGCGCAAGACAACATCAGCGGCCGCAACGCTAACTGACACAGACGTAACTTGGACTCAATTAGGAATTTCTGCGCCACTAGTTAACGCCCTCAGCGCACAAGGAATCACATCACCGTTTCCTATCCAGATTGCAACACTTCCTGATGCTCTCAAAGGCCACGACATCTTGGGTCGCGGACAAACGGGATCAGGTAAAACTCTTGCATTTGGTTTAGCTCTTCTTAATAACCTACAAAATAAGCAAGCAAAGCCCCACAAACCACTGGCTTTGGTACTCACACCTACTCGCGAACTCGCACAACAAATCGATGAAGTTCTAACCCCTCTTGCTCGCGCAATCGGTCACGAATCAGTTGTTATCGCAGGCGGAATGCCATATGCCAAGCAGATCACTGCAATGCGCAAAGCAACTGCCATTCTTGTTGCAACTCCTGGTCGCCTTATCGATCTACTTAATCGCGGAGAAGTACAACTCGATAACCTCGAAATCACTGTCCTTGATGAAGCAGATCAAATGGCTGATATGGGCTTCTTGCCAGTTGTAAAAGAGATTTTAGATCAAGGAAAAATGGGCGGACAGCGTCTGCTCTTTTCAGCAACTCTTGATCGCGGTGTCGACTCACTCGTTAAGTCATACCTTAAGAACCCAAAGACTCACTCACTACAAAACGATCGTGCATCTGTTTCAACTATGGAACACCACGTTCTTGTTATGCACCCAGGTGATAAAGATTTAATCACCGCACAAATCGCAGCACGTAACGGAAAAACAATTCTCTTTGTTAAAACCCAACGTGGCGCAGATCGTCTTGCTGACAACCTCGCAAAAGCTGGCGTTCCGGTCGGCGCTCTGCACGGTGGAAAGTCACAAGCAGTCCGTACTCGCACACTCAAACTATTTAAAGAACAAGAAAACGCAGCACTCGTTGCAACCGACGTCGCCGCCCGTGGTATCCACGTCGATGGCATCTCACTCGTTGTCCACGTTGATGCACCAACAGATCACAAGGATTATCTACACCGCTCCGGTCGCACAGCACGCGCTGGCGAAGCTGGTGGAGTAGTAGTACTTGCAACTACAAAACAGCAAACATCAGTTAAGGGATTAACATCTCGTGCCGGTGTCACACCTAAATTCGTTGGCGTAAAACCAAATGACGCCGAACTAATGACAATCACCGGTGCCCAAGAACCAAGTGGAATCCCGTACGTAGCCCCAATCACTGAATCCCGTGGACCTTCTCGCTCCGGCGGAAAGCGCCCACGCCCTAATTCAAGTCAGCGTCGTAGACGGCCTAGATAATTCAAAATCTTTCAATATTGCTTATTTGTAAAAGTAATTTAAAATATAATTCTTACTTGTACATCGATGCCAATGCATCCCTTGCGTTCGTTGGAGAATTCTTTACACCTACAGGATTTTTGAAAATCAATGATCTTTTTATCCCACTTATATGAAACTTCGACAACGACTTCCACATGTGCTGGGTGGGATTATACAATTTATAAGTTGGATCTAGTAATTCTTCAAATTTATTTTGTCGGACACGATTCTCTGTCTCGATAAGTTTCCAGTAAGGTGCGAGCACTTGAATTTTCCAATCATTATCTAGTAATTTGCGCGCAATGCGGTACTCGTTCAAATATATTAGGCTGCGCCGGAAATGAAAATTTCTAATCCAATTAAAACTAGAAGAAAAATGATTAAATTTATCTTTTTCTAATTTTGCAAAAAGAAAATAGGGTTGTACGTGGTGTACGGGATTGAAGGATTCTGTTGGAAAAACCAAAACGTTGACTTTTGATTTTTCTAGAACGTTGATTAAGTCAAATATGCCATTCTTTTTCCACACCATTGAATTATTTAGATAAAAAAATGAGATTGTTTGGTTACCGTTTAAAGTTAGACTTCTGGCCATGTCGCGCAAAACTCCAAAATCTCGACCAAAACGATTTTTGCGAAAAATGTAATCTGTGTTTTCAGCAGAATTAAATTCTCCGTTACTAACCAAAATCGTTGAAAATCCCGAAGATTTTGCCTCTTCTAATACCTGTTTATCGTAATCATCCAATAATCTGCTTTCTGAATGATGTACGTATATGAATATGCGAGATAAATTGAAATCAAAATCTAGTAATTTAAGTTTATTACTATTTGATGATACTAGCCGATCCATAATCACGACGGGCCATAGCAAAAATGCCAATGTTCGCGCTAAAATACAAATTAAAGCGCCTCTCTCTGAAGACCTTGACGCCTGCACAATGTTTCCCATAGAAAGATTGTAGACTTCTTCCATGGCACGTGAAACTTCGCTAGTGGATTTAACAGAGCGGGCTTTATCAAGAAATATGGGATTCGAATATCACGCGCTAGATGCATTACGTTCAGAAATAGAGGAAAAGAACGTTCACTTAGAACGACGATTTTATCAACTTTTAAATTCCCGCTCATGGAAGTGGACATTGTTTCTAAGGAAACTTTACGGGGTTTTTGTGCGCGGGGATAAGCTTTTATTATCCTCACTAGTTCTAAGTTTTTTCGGTAATATTATTTCAGATTTTTCTAATATTTGTGTTTCAATTACGAAATTTATTCACTACTTTTTGTATTCGATATTTACAGTAAATGGGATCAAAGCAAGGTTTTTGAAGATAGAAGTGTCAATGCTCGACGATTTTCCCACCGCAAGGAACAGTTTAAAAAAATCACGATTTGTTAAATGCAGTTCCCAATCTGCCGATATCATACTTCACATCACTGAAGACATATTTTTTTCTCCTTTAACTATTTTTGAATTTGCACGTTCTTGGATTAAATATGATGATAATTCGACTCTTTACTGCGATGTTCTGGATACGCATCAAAAAAATATGTTTAAGAAGCCAAACTGGAATTCTGTTTATAACTCTTCCATAAAGTTGTTCCCTCCGATTTATTTAGAATCAGCAAAATTTACTAGTTTAAATCCTAAAAAATTGCAAACGGTCGTAATTCGTCCATTGGGAAAACTTGGCTTTATTAGAAATATGGCAGTGACTCCACCCGCGACTCCCAGAATTTCGCTTCCTTCGATTTCTCGAACTAGATCTATTTTTAGCATAGTAGTTCCTACAGCAAATAAGAGAATTTTTCTTAAGGGAAAAGAAAGGTGGCTAATTAGGGATTTTATAGAAGATGTTAATAGTACTCAAAAAGCTCAATTACCTGAGATAGTCGTTGTACATAATGAATTTATGAGTTCTACTGATCAGCGAGCATTACGTCAATATACCAATGTTCGACTAGTGTTATGTTCGCAAAAAACTTTGAATCTTTCTTCCAAAATTAATTTGGGTGTTAGAGAGGCGAGTTGTGAAAAATTAATCATTTCTAACGATGATGTTCGGTCTAAATCTTCTGAATGGTTAGATGCCTGTTTGTCTTGGTTGGAAATTGGTTCTACGGGTATCGTCGGACCTCGAATTTTTTATGAGAATGGGTTGTTGCAGTATGCGGGTGTTGAAGTACTTCATGGAGTTCCACAAATTATTGGGTACAAAAGAGCCGAAAATAGTCTTGGGCTTGGATTTTCTTATGTAGTCCCACGAGAAGTTAGTGCTGTTACGGGTGTATTAATGGCCACTAAGAAATCTTTATTCATGAAAATTAAAGGCTGGGATCCTAAACTTAAGATAAATTACAATGACATTGATTACTGCCTTCGCGCCCAAACGTTAGGTTTTAAAGTTATTTACGAACCTCGGGCGCAAATATTTCACCTAGAAAGTGCTAGTCGCGATCTTGGTGTTTCCCATATCCCAGAGGAAAATTTCTTTATTGAAAGATATAAAGATGTGCAACCCAACTGGCCATCTTTAATCTACGACAGTGCAGAAAACGCAAATTTGAGTTTTACATGGAGGCAAAATTATGCACTTTAGTTTTGGTTAACCATGAGTAATTTTTGATAGCACTTTTTGCATTCGGAGATTTAGTTTGTGAAAACTTCTTGATTCGTGATCTGTAACGATTGAATCAACTCTTGGAACACGAAAAGTTGATTTTATATCTTTATCGCCGAAATCAAAGTAGTTTTGATCGGCGCTCAGAACTAGAACTCTCCAACCAAGTGAAAGTGCTCGTCGTGTAATGCTTTGATAGCCTGATTCGTATCTAAATGCGTCGGATTTCACTGTAGGAATGTCGTCTATTATTGCGATTAGAAGTTTCCTTCTAATCGCAATCCCTGTAGTTCTAAGATGGGGATTAGGGAATTCAGGAAAGAAATTTACATAATTGAATGGTTCCGTATCTCGTTTTGCATAAATTACCAAATTACGAGCAATAGTCAATAAGTTTTTACTTAAGATTTTTTCTGAGATTGAAATTTTACGAATTTTAAGTTTTATTCCTCTGATTTCTGCTGTGATTTTATCTTTTTCTTTAAGCTCGATGTGAAGTTTGGATTTTAGAATCAAGTCTAAAGCTTCAAAATAGGAAGTTTTGATGCTTTCTTTAGAATACATAGATCCCACAATCCCAACTTGTGATTCCTCAAATTTCTTCAACAAGAGTGCATCCCAATTTTTTATGTTTGGTTTACTTGATGCAGTCATTAGTATTAGTACTTCGCAATTACTATTAATTGCAATGAAGTGGTGAGTCCCTATATCGTAACCGCCAGATGGTACAAAAATGATTTTGATCTGGGGTATTTGTGTTTGATGCACAAGTTGCTGTACCTCTTTATGAAACTTTTCAGAAGATTCTTTTAAGGCAATCACTACATCAGTTCTTGTCGACACCTCGAACTTGACAAGTGAGTCAAGGAAGTCGATTAATTTGTCTATCCCGTCGGCTTCTCTTATGGCATAAGATATTATGGAAAAAGGTTTACTCATGTTGCGCTCCGGTTAAGAATTTTTTTGTATAAGTTGGTGCCCATTTGAGTTTTTTTAAGTTTTCAATATTCGCTATGTTGCCCTGCCTCATGGGTTTGAATCCCGTTTTCGGTATGGGTAGATTCCTTAAATCACAAACGATTCTAGCAATTTGAATATTGGATGTAAGCGCTCCTGATCCAATATCAATTTCACCTGATGTTTCATTTTCTAAACATTTTATTATCCCTAATGCAACGTCTTCTACTAAAATAAAATCATTCGTTGATTGAGGTGATTCAATAGTAAAGTTTGAAGTTTCTGATTCTAAAATGCCTCGTATTATTCTTGGCCTTTGTTGGATTATGCTAACTATATAAAATGGACGTAACCAGATTACCTGCCCTGCTCTGATTAGATCGCGCAGCGATTCTTTCAATTGAAATTTAGCCGTGGCATATTTATTGGACGCTGGTGGATGATCGTCTTCTCCTGTTCCGACTAAGTAAACTTTTAAGCCTGCTTTTGCCGCTGCCCTAGCAAGATATTCTGTTTCTATTTGCCATTTTGAATGAGTTTTTAGATTGTCATAATCATCATGTTTATTGGATTGCCAGGCTAAGTCCAATATCCCCCCGCAATTACTGGTAATCGCTTCTTTGATCATCAAATCACTTGATTCTGTTACTTCTAAATTTATACGATTCTTAGTGAGCTTAAATTGAATGTTTGTTGGCATTGACAAGATTGCCTGACCAATAAAGCCCGTATGGCCCACCATTAATATATGACTGGCCATGGTAAACCTTCGGTATCGGATTTGGATATTTGCGTAACGTCAAGTGGCCATTTAATGTCAAGTGAAAAATCTTTCCAGTTTAAGGTTCTAGCTAGGGATTCATTAAAAACATCTGTCATTTGATAACTTATCAAAGTTTCATTTTCTAGTGTTTGAAATCCGTGAGCCACTCCAGGTGGAATTAATACGCTCAAGCCATTATCTTCCGTTAATTCGAATTCTATGTGTTGTCCATAAGTTTCACTATTTTTGCGTAAATCGACGACGCAATCAAAGATTGCACCCCTCAAGCATGTCACATATTTCCACTCTTTTGACGGAGCTGCCTGAAAATGAAGTCCACGAATAGTTCCTTTACTTGAATTAAAGGATACAGATGATTGAATAAAGTTTGCAGAACAGATTTTTTCAATTTCATTTTGATCAGATATTCTTTGAAAATATCCCCGGTCATCTAATTTTTTCTTATGCATAAAAAAACTTACGTCTTGTATTGATGACAGGATCATTGGAGCCTTCTCAACTCTGGTAGTGCTACCCATAATTCTCCTATAAACTTTGGGAAATCATTCCTAATGCTGAAGGCTATTTCCATTGAGATGTTCCAAGGAAAAATGACAACATTGCCTTGGGTGTCGCTTAAAACCTCTTTTGGGCTAGTGATTGGAATTCTGCAGCCTGGAATGTATCGCCCTTGCTTCGAAAGTGAATTGTCAATTACGGAAAGAAAATTTCGACTCTCTACTTCAGCAGCGTTCAGCAATACCGTCGCTTTGGCAGCAGCGCCGTAACCGACTAAAGGAATTTTTTGATCTTTAACCCAATCTGAGAAATTTTCTATCGCAGATGTTGATCTTGAGGCAAATTCTTTATGCACTAATTCTTCACCAATTCCGAATTCAAATTCTTGAGATTTGAATTCCTCTACAGCAGGTTTGGCAAAGGTGCTACTTGAACTTAGCCAATATCTGTAGGAACCTCCATGTGTATCTAAAGTTTCAACATCGAAAAGATTAAGATTGTGTTGTTTTGCCAAAAAACTAAGGGCGGTGGCAGAAAGATATGAAAAGTGTTCATGATAAATAGTGTCAAACAAATTATCGCGCAACATTGTAAGCATGGAAGGTGCCTCGATAGAAATAACTGCACCCTGCTGTGCTAAAAGAGTTAATCCATTCATGAAATCGTTTATGTCTGGCACATGAGCTAGAACATTGTTTCCGATCACAAGCTTGGGGATTTCGCCCTTAGCAATGAGGTTTTTTGCACATTCGGTGCCAAAAAATTCTGCGCGCGTTGTAATACCTCGATTGTTCGCAAAATCAGCGACATTGCTGGCTGGCTCAATACCTAACACGCTGCAGTTAAGTTCCTGAAAATACTGCAGCAAGTAACCGTCATTACTTGCTATTTCGACGACTAAATCATTCTGGTTAAGTTGTAGTTTCTTAAAGGCGGCTTGTGCAAAGGTTTTTGCATGTTTTAACCAAGTAGAACTTGTTGAAGAAAAATACGTATATTCAGAAAAAATCTCACTCGGACTTACATATTCTCCAATTTGACCAAGCGAGCAAATTGGACAAACTCGAAAATCCAAGGGAAATTTAGCGTCATCTCCTTGAAAGCTTTGAGGAGGTAGCGCATTAGATAGTGGTTGAACGCCTAAAGAGAGAACCACATCTCCTAAAGGAGAACTACAGCTTCTGCAAAAATTCTGTCCACGATTAGTCATTGATAATCTGAATTTCATTAATGATTGCCTGATACCAAAGAGAAGTTTGCTTTAATCCAGATTCCAGAGTGCTTGTCGATTTCCAACCAAAATCCTTAAATGCATTCTCAGAAGAAAGATGCTGATCGTGAATCTCATTCCGAGCGGAATTCAAATAAAGAGGCTCTATGTAGTGGCCTACAGCTGCTTGGCAAATTTCTCGATAAATTTGATTCACCGTATAAGCCATATCGTTTGAAAAATTATAGGCAGTTCCTGGTTTTATGTCTTTCGATTTCTCAACGAGCAATAAATACGCATCTACTACGTCTTCAACGTAGATATAGTCTCTGAGAAAAGTTCCATCACTTCGTAAAATTGGTTGTTCATTCATAAAAATTGATTTAAAAGTTCCAGGAACTATGCGACTCCAATTAATATCCCCTGCGCCATAAATATTGCCGCATCTCGCAATAGAAACCGGCATTTGGTAGGTAGTGCCATATGATTGTGATAACAAGTCGGTGCATGATTTTGAGACATCGTATGGCCCATCACCATGCAGTGGAAACTCTTCCGTATACGGAAGTGTTTTGGCTGTTCCGTATGCTTTATCACTTGATGCAACAACAATCGCTATTAGATTTTTCGCGTGGAGGCGAGCAGCTTCCAATAAAAAGTAAGTTCCTTGGATATTTGACTCAAAAGTTTCTAGCGGGTCTTCAAACGCTCTTCCGACAATAGTTTGAGCTCCGAGGTGGATAATTATTTGAGGGTTTGCTTCGATTACGGCTTGGAATATCAAATCCTTGACGGCGAGATTTCCATTTATGACAGAAACATGATCTGCAAAATTTTTCTGTGCAAACAACGATGTTTTTGGTGTCTCGAGTACGAAGGCAAATACATCTGCGTCAAGGGTGAGTAATTTTTCAATCAAATGCGAGCCGACAAGCCCTGTAGCTCCAGTGACAAGTACGCGCTTTTTTTTCCAAAAACTACTCATTACCAAACTTTCCAAGGAGCCGTGCCCTGCTCCCACATTTCTGTAAGCATTGTTGTTTCGCGATAGGTATCCATTGGTTGCCAAAAACCCTTATGTTTAAATGCCATCAATTGACCTTCTGCGGCAATTTGTGAAAGTGGCTCATTTTCTAGAACCGAATTGAAATTTAAATAATTAAAGATCTCTGGCTCGAAAACAAAGTAACCTGCGTTAACCCAATTTTCTCCCTTTGGTTTTTCCTGAAATTGATTTACTTTGCCACCATTATCTATGTCCAGCACCCCGAATCTTGAAGCCGGCTGAACAGCGCTCAAAGTTGCAATTCGTCCGTGTGACTTATGAAATCTTAACAATTCGTCGATGTCTATGTCGGCCACACCATCACCATAGGTACACATAAATGTTTCATTTCCGACATACTTTTTTATCTGATGAAGTCGTCCACCTGTTGGTGTAAGCGGGCCAGTGTCGGATACTGTAACTGTCCAACCAAATTCTGGCAATTTTCCAAGTAATTTCGTGCTACTACTTCCGTTTCCATTAATCTCAATCGTAAAATCTAAATTCATCGTTTCAAAATTTCGAAAATACTCTCGAATTACTTCAGCCTTGTAGCCAGTACAGACGATAAAATCTTGATGTTTATAATGTGCAAACGTTTTCATAATGTGCCATAGGATCGGTTGCGAACCGATTGGAACCATCGGTTTAGGGCGAAATTCGGTTTCTTCCCTCAGTCTTGTGCCGAGTCCCCCGGCAAGTAGCACAACTTTCATACTTTAATCCTACCCTTGTCACTTGCCACAACCATGTCAGATAGTAAAATATGTAGGGTGATTCCAGCTATTTCGTTTCGTGTCCGAGTTGCGTAGCGCAAAATGAAGTCAACCCCTCAAACTCCTAATCGTTTACAAAATCTATGTGACGAACACATAGGAAAAGTTTCTGATAAATGGGAATCTTATATTGATATTTATGATGAACTATTTCAAGAGATTTATGGTTCTGTAGAATCCATTTTAGAAATAGGTATTCAAAATGGTGGATCTTTGGAAATTTGGAGTTCTTATTTCCCAGTTGCGAGAAAAATATTTGGAATAGATATTAATCCTAAGTGCAAATTATTGAAGTTTAAAGATGAAAGAATTAAAGTATTTGTTGGAGATGCAAATACGCGTGAAATGGTGAATATGATTTCGGAAGGAAGCACTTTTTTTGATATTATTATTGATGATGGATCTCACGTAAGTTCCGATATTATTCGTACCTTTGCATTATATTTTCCGAAATTAAAATCCGGAGGAACTTATATAATTGAGGATCTCCATGCAAGTTACTGGGAATCCCATCAAGGAGCCCTGAATTATAATTTCTCATCTATTGAATTCCTAAAAAAATTAGTTGATGTTGTTAATTTTAGTCATTGGGGGACAGATATGTCGCCTAGCGAAATATTGCAATCATTTATTAATCTTTACAACTTAGATCTTGAACCTGATTTATTGTTAAGTATCGGGAGTGTGTATTTTCAAGATTCTATTTGCGTCATTACAAAATCATCTCCTGCCGAGAACCCTCTCGGCGTTCGCAGGATTTTCGGCAAAGATGCCTCTATAGATGATTCTGTAATTTCATTCAATCATTCAACCAGTGCAACCCCCACGCAATATACAAACTCACTTTTTAATTTATTTGTAGATGATGAACTCATTTTAAAATTTGCCCAGAATACTGCTGAATTGACTACAAAAATTGAAAACATAGAGGATGAATTACGGGTAATAAAATCATCGGCCTCTTGGCGTTATACTAAGAAGTTACGCCAAATTAGATATTTAATGTCTAAATTTTCTCAGAAAAAGTGATTCTTAATTATTGAAAACTTTCTTAGTCCAACCGCACAACACCACTTGGCGTCATAACGTGCACGGCAACAATTCCAGAATCCCCGTCATTCGCCGAAGCAGAAACCCATTCAACTTCAACGTCTGATCCAATAGCCGCATGAAGCTCTGAACCAAGCCATTCCTCAATTCGAGATTCATCGCCAGCAATTTCAACTTTAACAATCTTTGCAATTGCTTTTCCATCTGTTGATGGGTGATCAAGTGAAAGCCATTCAATAAAGAATGGGAGTTGCTTGTCTTCTAAAGTTCCAAGAACGCCAATTTGCTTCCACGCTAAATCTTTTCCATCTGGCTTTGTACGGTGACCATCTACGGCTGCGCGGCCTAGGCGCTTTTCAATCTTTGAAACATCATCAACTGCAACTACCCATGTAAGCCAACCGCCACCTTCTGCAGCGCGCTGTGAAACTGCTTTACCAAAAGGAGTTGAATCAGATGAAGGATGATCAAGTGGGCAAACAACTTCTAGATAGTGACCATTTTGTAATGGAAGCGTGAAGTTACGTGTGCCAAAACGTGGATGAATACCGCCATCAACAAATGTGCTGCCAAGGCGAGCGCCAAGGCGTTGAACGGTGTCGGCTAGTTGATCATGGGAAGTGACATATGAGACATGGTCTAAGCGCATGGGTAAATCTAACCCTATGAAAAGGGGTGCTTTTTACCATTTAGCGTGCGTGAAACAAGAGTTACAGAGCGGTACTGAGGTCACATTTCAGGTCCGTGGCAGGGATATTGCCGGTGATGAAATAAGTATCGACTGACTTGTCAACGCAAGCTGATCCTCGGCCGTGACCGGTGTGGCCATCGCCGTCCAGAGTAATAAGTCGTGAATTTGTAATCAGCTTGTGCAGTGCAACCGCCCATGAATATGGCGTAGCAGGATCACGGAGTGTGCCGATAACAATGATTGGAGTTGTCTTTACCTGCTTAATCTTTATCGGTTGCTTAATGCCCTTGAAGTACTTGCAAGAAATCCCTGAGTACGCCAGATACGGACCAAATACAGGAGCTTGTTCTTTAAACATCTGCGCATCCTGCGCAATCTGTTCATTCGTTCTCGCATCGTTCCAATCCAAACAATCAATAACAAATCCCGAATCACCTTCATTACTCGGATAGGTTCCATTGAGTTGTCGGCCTGTGTATGCATCGGCAAGAGTAAGGAACATAAATCCGTTGCCTGTCTGTGCTTGCTTGAGTGCAATGCGCAGCATTGGCCAACCAGATTCGTTGTCATAGAGCGCCGACGCCGTACCAAGCACAACAAGTGATTCTGTCGCAATGCGCTTTGAACGAGTGGTCAGTGGTTTCTTTGCAACCGAATCAAACAAATCCGTGAAGTATTGCTTTGTCGCATCTTTTGGTAGTGGACAGGTATCTAGTTGCAAGCAATCCTGAATAAACGCATCCAGTGCATTGTCAAAACCAACTGCTTGTGTGAGCGATTGTTGTACTGGCGTTGCATCTGGATCTATCGCACCATCTAGAACGAGTCTGCCAACTTTGTCTGGAAAGAGTTGCGCATAAATAGTGCCCAGGTATGTGCCGTAAGACTTGCCGAGATAATTTAGTTTGTCATCGCCCAGCACTGCACGAATTACATCCATATCCCGTGCTGCGTTTTCTGTGCTGTATGCGGTTAAGTTCTTTGTATTTTTCTCACACTTAGCAACATAATCCTGTGCATCTTTAACTAATGATTCAAACTCTGCTGGATTATCTGGCTTTGAATCCGATGCGTAATTAGCATCTGTTTCATCATCTGTTAAGCAGCGAATAGGTGCACTACGCCCAACCCCGCGTGGATCAGAGCCCACGATGTCAAAGAGTGCCAGCAGCTGCGGGCTAACTATGTATTCAGCGCTATAGGCGTATTCCACACCGGAAGCACCAGGTCCCCCTGGGTTAACAAACATTGACCCAATGCGATCTTCTTTATTGCTTGCTTCGTGCTTAAGAACTGAAATCTTAAACGTTCCAAGTTTTATGTTTTCATAGTCAATCGGCACCAACACATCTGTGCACAGCATCGTGTCATAGCAGGTGCGCCACTTAATCCGTTGCTCTTGAAAATCCTGCAGCGTCTCTAGCTTTACCGGCTTCACTTGTTGAACACAGCCACTGAGCATCAGCGCAGCAATAGCGAGCGCGGTGATTAAACGAGTTCGCACATTAACGCTTCTATTGTCAGCAGCGGTGCTGCATTAAATCCCAGAGCCTTGCGAGCCTTCATAACCGCATCCAAACGCTGAATCGTCTTGTGTGTAGGAACAACACTTGCAATTGCGTTTATCTCTTGCGCCATTTCTAGATTAATCAGCGCATCAATGTGTCCTGACTGAACCATCATGATGTCGCGATATAACGTAGCAATATCAAGCAGGGCCGCATCGAGTGAATCTCTGACCATGCGGGTTGTGCGAGTCTTTTGTTCTTTCTCCAACTCCTTTAGCGCCTTTGATCCACCACTTGCCATTCCGCGTCCTGTGGCGCCTTTGCCGTATGCCTGTGCAAGTTCGTCCTGTTCTTTCTCATCGCGTATTTCTGCAGCAGCCTTTGCATCCTCTGTTGCAATATCAACAAGGCGCTGTGCGGCCTTAAATGCATCAGATACGTTATTGAGTTGTGTGACAGATTTTAAAATCTCTTTACGGTTGCTGCGCACATGTTCGTTTGTGGCAATGTATTTTGCGCGACCGATGTGTCCTTGGCTCACACGCGCTGCAAAGTCAGCCATTTGAGGTGATATGCCATCGCGCGATTGCAAAACAGCAGCAACATCTTTTGTGCTTGGCGTAACCAACTGCATGTGACGACAGCGTGAGCGAATAGTGGGCAAAACATCATGAAGTGTGGGAGCACAGAGCAACCAGACTGTGCGATTGCCAGGTTCTTCAATTGCTTTTAAAAGCGCATTAGCTGCTGATTCGGTTAACCGATCAGCATCTTCCATAACAACCACGCGCCATCCACCCATAGAAGGCGCCCATGCAACGCGTGTTAGTAATTCTCTTACTTCATCTATCTTGATAGACAGTCCTTCTGTGCGAATGATTTCAACATCTGGATGTCCGCCATTGGCCGCCGATAAACACGCGTTGCATGTGCCACAACCAAGATCAGGACAGATGAGAGCTTGTGCAAAGGCCACAGCAGCACTGGAGCGACCGCTGCCAGGTGGGCCTGTAAAGACCCACGCATGTGTCATCTCTTGTGTCTCTTCACCATTTTTTGCAGAGAGCACTGCGCCTTGTAACTTGGCAATCATGTGCTCTTGTCCAACGAGTGTGTCAAAGACGCTCATAGCTTTCTCGATGCGCGACGCTTCGTCTTTGTCTTTTTCTGCTTTTCAGAGTTGCGCTTAAGCGCTGGTAATTCACCAACTCGAGAAATAATCTGTTCATGGATGTCATCGATATCTTGCAGACCATCAACAATTAAGTAGCGCTCTGGGTCCATCGCAGCGATTTGTAAGAACTCGTTTCGCACACGCTCATGAAAAGCAAGTGGTTCTGCCTCCAGGCGGTCGCGGCTTTTTAGTCTGCCAAGACCAACATCTGCTGGCATATCAATAATGATTGTCAGTGTGGGAAAGAGTGATTCTGTGGCCCAACGTGAAATACGCGCCACTTCATTTGGTTGCAGCACGCGACCAGCCCCTTGATATGCAATGGATGAATCAAAGTAACGATCAGTGATAACAACGTCGCCGCGATCAAGTGCTGGACGAATAAGTGAGAAAACATGGTGCGCGCGATCGGCAGCGTAAAGCAACGCTTCAGCCCGTGGTGAGATTGCACCTGTTTCGTGTCCTAGCAAAATCTTGCGTAAGCCTTGTCCTAAATCTGTGCCGCCTGGTTCGCGTGAAAGAACAACTTCTTCGCCTTCTTTTTCTAGCCACTTCTTAAGTAATTTTGATTGCGTAGATTTCCCTGTGCCTTCTCCACCTTCGAAAGCAATGAATACACCTTGAACAGGAGCACCTGTAATTGAACCGAGTTCTCCTTTAAGCGCATTTGTTATATCTGACCACAAAGAAACATTGGGGCGATCTTTCATATGGTTATATGAAATAGAGCCGATGATTGCGGCCACGATGCCTGCTAGTAAAAATGTTATCTGTGCGCCGTTATAAGTTAACTCTGAGTTACGAAACTTATAAGTGTGCTGGCCAAAGGCTGCTGCAATAAGTGGCGAAATAGCAAGAACTGCAACGAGTGTGACCCGAATAAGTGATTGCACGAATGCAAATGTGCGACCCCGCACATCATCATGTACTTCCATGCCAAGCATGGTGAAGCCTGTGACCCAACAAAGACCTGAGAATGCACCGAGGAAAATAACTGTAATAACTGAAAGAACAAGGTTTGGAATCAGTGCAAGTAAGACAAGGAATAAGCCAGCAGTTGTTAGCGATGCTCCAAATAGTCGACGACGAGAGAATTGTGCAAAGACTTTTGGACCTGCTGCTATACCGAGTGCAAGGCCCGTAAAGACTGCGCCAAAGAGAACTCCGTATGCAGCTTCACCGCCACCTAGATCGCCCACAAAGGTGCGTGCAAGACCAATGACGGCCCCCGCTGCTGCGAATGCACCAACCATGCCAACAATAAGTCCACGAATGATCTTTGAACCAGAGACTGCTTTCCATCCTTGCAAGAGTGATTTAGCAACTCCTGCTTCTGTGCCCTTCTTATCTTCACTTGCTTGTGGAATCTCGTGTAATCCCCAAATTGTGTATGCAGCAAATGCAAAAGATGCAGCGTTTATATAGAGCGCAATATCAACTGCGTTGCCAGCAAAAGTTGGCAAGAACGCACCGATAGCGCTGCTAAAGAGTGCGAGGATAGAAAAGATAATCGCAGCAACAGGGGCGGTGCCATAGGCGGCTAATAATGAAACTTGATTAGCACTTTCTAATTTATTGCGTGGCACAAGATTGGGAACCGATGCATCTTTGGCAGGTGACCAAAAGAGCGTGATGCACTCGACCAAGATGGTTGCTGTGTAGAGCCAAAAGTAATTGTGAACGATTGGAATAGATATATAGAGCGCTGTGCGCAAGATGTCGCAGACAACCATAAGTTTGCGACGATCAAAGCGATCTGCAATAACTCCTGCAAGTGGTCCTAAGAATACTGACGGTAATAAACGCGCAATAAAAACACCTGCTATTGCAAAGTTTGCTTTTGCATAGCTATCACCAGAGAGTTGTTGAGCGAGTGCAGTCGTTGCAAGTAATCCAAGCCAATCACCAAGGGAAGAAAACACCATGGCGTTCCAAAGTTTGCGAAATGCGGGAATCGCTAAGACTCCACGCGTTTCATCCTGCGCCGGGGCAGCAGGTCTTGGAAGTGAGGACATGGGGACAATCCTATCTAAGGCTCAGACAGGGCTAATTGAGCCTATTTAATGCCTTTTGCTCTGTAGATATCACGGCGGTGCCCAATTTTAATTACTAATACTTCAAGCCGATTTTACTCAAAGGTGTAAATCACTCTGTAATCCCCGCTTCGAACACGATAGCCCTCACGGCCGCTGAGTTTTGTAGCTTTTGGCGGAAGTGGGTTCTCTGCAAGCAGCACAAAAACGCCTGCGATTCTTAATTGATCTTTCTTGGGAATCTTGTTTAGAGCTTTGACTGCAGAAGAAGAAATGTGAACTGTATAGCGAATCACGCAATACCTAAGTCGGCCTTCACTTGAGCCCAAGGAATCATCTTTGATTTACTTGCAATCGCTTTATCAAAGTCAGCGATATCTTCTAGTTCTTCCATTGAATCCAGAAACTTTTCAAAGAGCGAAGGGTTAATTAAAACCGCTACTGGCTTGCCATGCTTAAGTATTTGAACAGGCTTCTTTTGCGCATCTTCAACTGCTTCGCTGAAGTTCTCGCGGGCCTCTGTGACTGAAAGTTTTTCCATATTCAGATTGTACAATACTTATGCCTATTTGTACAAATCAAGAATCTTTCTTTTTAGCGGCTTTCTTCTTACCAGTTGCTTTGACTGTGTTCTTGGTCAGAGATGGCGCTTTAGCCTTTGGGCTCTTTGCTGCAGCCTTCTTACGTGACTTCTTTGGCGATGGACCGTTCTCTGCTTCCCACGCACGGCGACCAGCAAGTAATTCGAGTGCGCGATCAAGTGTGAGGGCTTCTAGAGTGTCACCGCGACGCAGCGTTGCATTTGTTTCACCGTCTGTTACATACATACCGAAGCGACCATCTTTGAGAATAACTTCTTTCTCTGTTGCAGGATCTTTCCCAAGTTCTTTTAGTGGTGGCTTAGCAACACCACGGCGACGCTCTTTTGGCTTTGAGTAAATCTCTAGGGCTTCATCCAATGAAATGGAGAACAGCTGATCTTCTGATGTGAGTGTGCGCGAATCAGCGCCAGCCTTTAAATAAGGGCCGTAGCGTCCGTTTTGCACAGTGATGTCATCACCGGCGCTATTAGTGCCCAGCACACGTGGCAATGAGAGCAATCTGATTGCATCTTCATATGTAACAGTATCTAGCGTCATTGTTGAAAGAAGGGATGCGGTCTTTGGCTTTGGCGCATCTGCTTTTTTGCGCTTTTTCTTAGCACCCTCTGGAGCAACTTCTACTGGGAAAACTTCTGTGATGTATGGACCAAAGCGACCGGACTTAGCAATGATCGGCAAGTTAGTAACAGGGTCCACACCGAGGTCGCGTTCACCTGATGGTTTTGCAAGAATTTCAATTGCAGCTTCCAGTGTTAATTCATCTGGCGCCATTGTCTCTGGAATGTTTGCAAGCTTGCGTGTTTCACCTTCGCCTTGTTGTAAATAGGCGCCATAGCGACCAACACGAATTTCGATATCTGGGGCTAAGCGCATTGTGTTTACTTCGCGCGCATCAATTGCACCCAAATCTGCTGATAATTCGTTAAGTCCTGGCTGGCCATCGTGACCATAGAAAAAATCTCGTAGCCAATCAACACGACCAGCTTCACCTGCTGCAATCTTGTCCAGATCTTCTTCCATGCTCGCTGTGAATTCGTAATCAACTAACTTAGTGAAGTGAGTCTCTAGTAATCCTGTGACAGAGAAGGCTAAGAAGGTTGGCACAAGAGCGCGACCGCGCTTATAAACATAACCGCGATCTTGAATTGTTTGAATAATTGATGCAAACGTTGAAGGACGACCGATGCCAAGTTCTTCCAACTTTTTCACAAGTGTTGGCTCTGTGTAACGAGCTGGTGGCTTTGTCTCATGGCCTTCGCAGTTGTATTCGTTGACCTTTACCGCTTGTCCGACTGTCATTGCAGGCAAGCGCTTATCTTCTGACTCTTCATCTGTTTTTTCTTCAACAATGTCGTCATAGGCGGCTAGAAATCCTGGGAAAGTAATTACCGATCCGTTAGCGCGGAAAATAGTTTCTTTCTTATCATTTGTCGTTGCATCAAAATCAACGCGCATCTGCATTTTCTTAGCATCAGCCATTTGCGAAGCCACAGTGCGCTTCCAAATAAGGTCATATAACGCGAATTCATCGCGCGATAGCTCTGGTGCTAGCTCGCCAGGTGTCTTAAAGGAATCTCCTGCAGGCCTAATCGCTTCGTGTGCTTCTTGTGCATTCTTTGATTTTCCTTGATACACACGTGGTGAATCAGCAACATGGTCTGCGCCGTATAAAGCTTTTGCAGAAGCACGAGCTGCGCTGATTGCTTGCTGGGATAAGTTAATTGAATCTGTACGCATGTATGTGATGTAACCATTTTCATACAGACGCTGCGCCACACGCATTGTGATTTGTGCGCCCCATCCAAGACGTGATCCGGCATCTTGCTGCAGAGTAGAAGTTGTAAATGGCGCCTTTGGTTTTTCCGTACGCGGGGATTCTTCCATTGACTTAACAGTCAGCGGTGTTCCTTTAAGGGACTCAACAAGTGAACGTGCTGCCGTTTCGTCCAGCAGTAAAATATTTGCAAGTGATTTTTCTTTCACTGCGCCATCTGCGCCAAAGTCAGCAGTTGCAGCAACTTTCTTGCCATCGACAGTGAGCAAGCGCGCGGTGAAACCAAGATCTGTTTGTGCGTTTAGGTCCCACCAAGCAGATGAAATAAAAGCCATGCGTTCACGTTCTTTTTCAACAATCAGACGAGTAGCAACTGATTGCACGCGCCCTGCAGAAATACGTGGCATAACTTTTTTCCACAAAACAGGTGAGAGTCTGTATCCATATAAACGATCGAGCACACGACGTGTTTCTTGAGCATCGATCAGGTGATAATCCAGGTCTCGCGTGTTCTCTACAGCAGCTTGAATCGCCTCTTTTGTAATTTCATTAAAGACCATTCGCTTAATGGGAATCTTTGGTTGTAAGACTTCAACTAAATGCCAGGCGATTGCTTCGCCCTCGCGGTCTTCATCCGTTGCCAGTAATAACTCGTCGGCGCCTTTCATTAACTCTTTGAGTTCGGCAACCTTCGCTTTTTTATCTGGGTTAATGACATAGAGCGGCGCGAAATCATTTTCGATATCTACGCCCTCTTTTGCCCACGCAATCTTTTTGTATTCCTTAGGAATATCAGCGGCTCTCTGAGGTAAGTCACGAATATGGCCGACGCTAGCCTCGACGATGTATTCATCGCCGAGGTAGCCGCCAATTTTGCGTGCTTTAGCTGGTGATTCAACAATCACCAGCTTTTTCAGTTCTTTAGCCATGAAGTCCTAACAACGGGGGAAGTGGACGGTTTTTAGTACTCGATCGACGTTGATTGACGACGGTTGCGCACAAGAGCGGCAACAATAATCAACGTTGCAACAACACCGATTAAAGTGTTGATGTTTGAGTTTCCACCGAGTGCGAATGAAACGATTGCTGGTGTAACAAGTAGACCAACAAGGTTCATCACCTTAATAAGTGGGTTAATCGCAGGACCTGCAGTGTCTTTAAATGGATCTCCGACAGTGTCGCCAACGATTGTTGCGGTGTGGGCATCTGATCCCTTGCCACCGTAATTTCCATCTTCAACCATCTTCTTTGCGTTATCCCACGCACCGCCAGAGTTTGAAAGAAATACTGCCATCAGTGTTCCGGTGCCGATTGCACCAGCGAGGTATGCACCGAGTGCGCCAACTCCAAGACCGAAGCCAACTGCAATTGGTGCCATCACTGCTAGCAATCCTGGTGTTACAAGTTCGCGCAGTGAATCGCGTGTACAGATGTCTACAACGCGGCCATACTCTGGCTTTTCAGTGCCTTTCATGATTCCAGGATGTAACTTAAATTGATTACGGACTTCCATAACCACAGCTCCTGCAGCGCGTGATACCGCGTTGACTGCAAGACCTGAGAAGAGGAATACAACGGCTGCGCCGATAATCAAACCAACAAGGTTGCGTGGATTAGCAACATCTAGCACGCCTTGATATTCAAGACCGAGGTTTGCAGCCTCTTGTCCTGCATCTTTAACCGCTTGTTTGATTGCATCTGTAAATGCACCAAAGAGAGCAGTGGCTGCAAGAACAGCAGTTGCGATTGCAATTCCTTTAGTGATCGCCTTTGTTGTGTTACCAACAGCGTCAAGGGATGTAAGAATCTGTGCGCCTTCGCCCTTAACATCGCCAGACATTTCTGCAATGCCTTGTGCGTTATCTGAAATTGGTCCGAAGGTATCCATTGCAACGATGACACCAACTGTGGTCAAAAGACCAGTACCAGCTAATGCGATTGCAAGCAGGGATAGAACAATGGAGCCGCCACCGAGTGCGAAAGCACCAAAGACAGCGGTAGCAATAAGAATTGCGCTGTATACAGCTGATTCAAAACCAACTGCAATACCAGCCAAAATCACTGTTGCAGCACCTGTTTGTGAAGAAGCGGCAACATCATTAACTGGACGCTTACCAACTTCTGTAAAGAAGCCGGTCAGAACCTGAATTGCTGCAGCTAGTGCGATACCAATTAGTACTGCGCCATATGCAAGAACGCGTGGGTTTATGTTTCCAGCAGATTCAATTGCTTCTTGTGATAGTCCAGTGAGTAACTTAAAGTCAGATGGTAGGTAAGTAAATGTTGCAAGTCCTGTGAGAACTGCAGAGATCAGAGCAGATATGAAGAAGGAACGATTAATTGCTTGCATCGCATTCTTATCTGTTGGACGAAGACGGGTAAGGAAAATACCGATTACCGCAGTAATGGTTCCGATTGCAGGAACGATCAGTGGATAGATAAGTCCGGCATCTCCTAGTGCTGCTTTACCAAGAATCAACGCTGCAACAAGAGTCACTGCATAAGACTCGAACAAGTCAGCTGCCATACCAGCGCAGTCACCGACGTTATCTCCCACGTTATCTGCAATTGTTGCAGCGTTACGTGGGTCATCTTCTGGAATATTCTTTTCAACTTTACCCACAAGGTCTGCGCCAACATCTGCAGCCTTTGTGAAGATACCGCCACCCACGCGCATAAACATCGCGAGCATTGCAGCGCCAAAACCAAATCCTTCAAGAACCGCTGGTGCGTTTTCGCGGTAGATGATTACAACAAGGGATGCGCCAACTAGTCCAAGACCAACAGTTGTCATACCAACTACGCCGCCGGTACGAAATGCGATCTGTACTGCCTTTTCGCCATTTTTATTACGGGCTGCTTCTGCAACGCGAACATTTGCGCGCACAGCAAGCCACATGCCGTTATAGCCAACCAGTGCTGAGAAACCTGCACCGAGTAAGAAAAAGATTGAACGTCCAATACGGATATCCATATCTCCTGGCAGTGCGAAGAGAAGAACAAAAACAATTCCTACAAAGTATGAAAGTGTTCGGAACTGGCGCGCGAGATATGCGGCGGCGCCTTCCTGAACTGCTTCTGCGATTTCACGCATTTTGGCTGTGCCATCGCTCTGCGCCAAAACTTGGGCGCGAAGTGCCCAGGCGATGCCCAGGGCGATCAATGAAATTGCTAGAACGGCGTAGACGTAGTTCAGGTTTGAGCCTTCTACGGTCACTAGTGATTGGGAGCTGGCAGCTCGCATGTTGTCTCCTCCAGGAGCAATAGGGCCCGATTGGCCCACAAAGTTGTAGCAGTCTACGCACACCGCCCCTGAAAAACGCAAATACACCTATCTATTAGGTATCCCAATAGGCTTAACTCATGAACTTATCCACCCTCTTTGATGCCCACTCAATTGTTGGAGATCTTGGATTAGTCGGAGTTCTAGCCATCATCTTCGCCGAAACAGCTCTGCTGATCGGCCTGGCATTTCCCGGAGACTCACTACTTTTCATTGCCGGTGTCGCCGCATCTGGTTCGGGTGCAGCGATTTTGGGAGGCGCAGCCCTTGATCCAGTGGCGCTCTTTATCGGTGCGCCGATTGCAGCGATTCTTGGAGCTCAAGTTGGACATATTTTTGGCGCGACCTATGGTCGTAAATTATTTGATCGACCAGATGGACGCTTTTTTAGTCGCAAGAGAGTAATTGCCACAGAAAAATGGCTACGTAAATACGGCACAGGACGGGCAATCATCTTGGCTCGCTTTGTTCCATTCGTAAGAACGTTGATTAACCCACTCTGTGGAATTGTAAAGATTCCAGCACGAACATTTTTTGTCTGGAACTTTATTGGCGGAATTATCTGGACACAATCCGTGATTTTCTTAGGTTACATCCTGGGAGAAAAACTAGAGGGCTCAGTTGATAAATACATCTTGCCAATTGTTGGCTTAATCGTCGTTCTATCTTTAATTCCTGTCGTAATCGAAATCTTCCGCGAGCGACAGACCAAAAAACACCACAGCTAATCTATAGACCTAGATCTGCTAATTGAAACGCAGCGCGGTATTCATATCCGGCTTCTTTAATCTTTGGTTCTGCGCCACGCTCAACAATTACTGCGATACCAACAACAATTGCGCCAGCTTCTATGAGTGCTTCAACTGCGGTTAGAACTGAACCACCAGTTGTTGATGTGTCTTCAACTGCTAAAACTCTTTTGCCAACAACATCTGGTCCTTCAATGCGTCGTTGTAATCCATGTGCTTTTTCTGCCTTGCGCACAACAAATGAGTCAAGCTTTCTTCCTTGCTGGGCTGCAACGTGCATCATCGCTGTTGCGACGGGGTCTGCGCCTAACGTAAGACCACCAACTGCTTCGTAATCTAAATCTTTTGTTAAATCCAGCATTACTTGACCAACAAGTGGCGCTGCAACAGAGTCCAGTGTCACGCGACGAAGATCTACGTAGTAGTCAGCTTCTTTTCCTGAAGATAAAATCACTTTGCCGTGCACAACGGCTTTCGTAATTATCTGTTCTCGGAGAGTTTCCTGTGGATTCATGTTCACACCCTATATCTCCATCTATTGCCACTTACTCTGCACTCATGGATAGCACGCGCCTTGTAACAGCCCGCCTTTATCAGCGCTTCGGATTTGGTCCGAAACCTGGTGAGTTTTCGGCAGCTCTGCGGGCTGGTAACACTGCTACACGAACAAATTTATTGACGGTGCCTTCATTTGATAACGGAGCACAACGTGTTGCCGAACCAGTATTAACAGATTTAGGAAAACGTCCCGAACCTAATGATCCACAGCAACAAATTTTTGGTGCACAGATGCGCGAACAAAGTAAAGCCTTAGCGGTTTGGTGGCTCGATCGAATGGCCTTAAGTGATCACGCACTAACAGAGCGAATGACGTGGTTCTGGCACGGGCACTGGGCAACTGCAATTGATAAATTAAATTATGCACTACCTATGTATATGCAAAATCAAACACTGCGTAAACACGCCCTTGGAAATTTTAGAGATCAATCACTTGCCATGATCAATGATGGCGCTTTACAAATTTGGCTAGACGGACAAGAAAACACCGTACGGGCACCGAATGAAAATCTTGGACGCGAACTAATGGAGCTGTTTATTCTGGGTGTAAATCGTTATACCGAAAGCGATGTAAAAGAAATGGCTAGAGCGCTCACTGGCTTTCAAGTCGTGCGCAGTAATGGAACTGTGACATTTAATCCACGTAGATATGATCCCAATCCAAAAACTATTTTAGGTAAGACAATTGCCTACGATGCAACCAGTGCGACCAACCACCTTGTAGATCAAGCTGCTTGCCAATTATTTATCAGCGAACGCCTCTGGTACAGATTTATTTCTAGTCAAAATCCCCTGCCAGATCAATCCAGCATTCAAAGTGCTTTTAGCCAGCGCAGTATTTCTGCAGCTGTCAGTGCACTTGCAGATTTTGAATACCTCTCAGATACACGGTATTCACAGGTTAAATCCCCTGTTGAATGGTTTATCTCTTCGTGCCGAGCACTCTCAATTACACCTTCTCAATTAACGAATCCAAATAATCTTTTAAATTATTTAAACAATTTGTCACAAGTGCCTTTTAGCCCCCCAAATGTTGGTGGCTGGCCAACTGATGAAGCCTGGCTTTCATCTGCGAGTGCTCAATTTAGATTTGCTTTTGCGCAGTGGTTTATTAAACAAGGTGACATCTCTCCAATTTCTAATCTTGCGCGCAAAGATCGCGTAGCAGCAATTGCCGATTGGTTAGGTATCGCTGAACTAAGCGATCGAACAACAACTGCTTTGCAGGGCGCTGATAACGATCCAAAACGGTTAATCCTTCTGGCTTTATGTAGCCCTGAATACATCGTGAGCGCATAGGAGATGTCATGGACACAATAAGCCGACGTAAATTTCTAACCCTCACCAGTGGAGCAGCCATTGGTGCAATGGTGCCGCTGCTATCCCTGCAAGATATTGCCCAAGCAGCCATCGACCGACCTTTGCCTGCAAACACACCAATCTTGGTTGCCATCACTCTCTATGGTGGAAACGATGGATTAAACACATTGATTCCATATTCAGATTCACTCTACTTCTCATCTCGCCCAGATATTTCATATCCTGCTGAAAAATTATTGCAACTAGATTCATCTCTTGCACTTAACCCATCAATGGGTGGAATAAAAACTTTATGGGATGAAAAGAAAGTTGCCATCATCCGCGGAGTCGGTTATCCAAAACCTGATCGTTCTCACTTTTCTTCAATGGCTAAGTGGCAAACGGGTAATCCTTTAACCCACATAAGCACTGGCTGGTTGGGACGTTGGATTGATACACAACCTACTGATCCAATGCTTGCAATTAGTTTGGGTTCTGTCTTGCCACCACTTCTAGCCGGTGCAAAGAAATCTGGGTCAGCACTACCACTTGGTGGATTAATCATTCCTTCTGGTCAATTGGCCATGGATTGTGCGCAACTCAGTGCGCCATCTTCTAACGACTCCAAGTTGATGGCACTTGCCGCAAGCACAATGAAGAATCTATTTAATATCTCTGATTCAATCACGCCAGTTCTTAAGAAAAATGTTCCTGGCAGTCCAGTTGAGCTGCCAACCATTAATGGTGGCAATGCTGGAGGAGATACCAACTTAAGCCAGCAATTAGATATTGTCGCAAAATTAATTGATGCCGGTGCGCCTACTCGCGTGTGGTCGGTTTCTCTTGGCGGATTTGATACACACGCCAATGAAGCCAATGCACAGGCCGCACTTCTCGGAGTTGTCTCTGATTCGATTTCACGATTTATGACACAACTTAAGAGCACAACTCGATCACGAGATGTTGTTGTCATGGTTTACAGCGAATTTGGTCGACGTGTAGTTGGCAACGCATCTCAAGGCACAGACCACGGATCCTCTGGCCCTGTCTTTGTTATCGGAGACAAAATAAATGGTGGCTTCTATGGCGATCAACCATCGTTATCAAAACTTATAGATGGTGACCTAGCTGTCACAACTGATTTTAGAAGTATCTATGCAACTATCTTAGAAAAGGTTTTAAAGACTCCACCTGAGAAAATTCTTAATGGTTATAAAAAGAAAGTTCCTTTTTATAAAGCTGTTTAACTCTCTTCTTTATAGACAATAACTGGGTTTTTACGGCGTATTGCAAGTCCTTTAGGAGGGTTCTCCTTCAGCAACGCATCTACTTCCACACGAAGGTGGGCAACTTCAATTGCCATGTTCGCCATTGCAGATTCCAATTCAATGATGCGTTTAATGCCAGCATGGTTAATGCCTTCGCCAATAAGTCTTTGCACGGTGCGAAGAGATGCAATATTTTGCAATGAATATCTGCGACCACGACCACTTGCGCGCTCAGGGGAAACCAATCCCATGCGATCGTATTGGCGAAGTGTTTGTGGATGTAAACCAGATAGTTCAGCAGCTATTGAGATGACATAGAGCGCTGCGTCATCACCCGGTTGTGTTGTTTTTTCTTCGCTCATTGTGATGCCTTAGCGATAAATTCAGCGCGCACATCTTCATGTGCTGTGGCTTCTGCAAATGCTTTCAGCGCTTCTTCTGCTTTACCTTCTGTGTGACGTGGTACTTGCACTTCAACTGTCACAAGTAAATCTCCTGTTGTGCCATTTTTTGATATCCCGCGACCTTTAACGCGAAGCACTCGACCATTAGATGTTCCAGGTGCAAGGCGCACGGTCACATCATCGCCAGCAATTGTTGGTACTTTAATATCTGCACCAAGGGCTGCTTCAGTAAATGTCACAGGCAACGTCATAGTGATGTGTTCGCCTTTGCGTGAAAAAATAGGGTGTGGCTTTACGTGAAGCAAAATAAACAAATCTCCAGGACCTGCTTCACCATTAGCGCCTTTCCCTTTAACGCGAATCTTTGCTCCATCGTTTACTCCTGCAGGAACGCGCGCAGTAATGTTTTGTGCAGGGGTTCCATCTATAGAAAGGCGAAGTTCTAGCGTTGTGCCAAATACTGATTCGCGAAATGAAATCTTTGATTCGGTCTGTAGATCTTGTCCTTTACGCGGTCCACGTCGTCCGCCACCAAATAGATTTGCGAAGATATCTTGCGGATTGCCGCCGCCGAACATGTCACCGAAATCTCCGCCTTGAAAATTTTGTCCGCCAGTTGGCGCGCGAAAGCCACCGCGTTCAAATAGTGAACGTGCTTCGTCATATTCATTCTTTTTTTTAACATCGGATAAAATGTCATAAGCCTCAGAAACAGCCTTGAACTCTTCTTCTCTTTTTGCATCGCCCTTTGTCTTATCTGGGTGTAGTTCACGCGCAAGAGTGCGGTATTTCTTCTTTATTTCATCAGGGGTCGCCGACTTTGATACGCCCAGGATCTTATAAAAATCCTTTTCGTATAAATCTTTAGCGGCCACTTTTTTTCTCTTAGCTCTCTGGATCTGTCACTGTTACGCGAGCAGGACGCAAGATGCGCTCTTTGAATCTATATCCTGGTTGCAAAATCTTTGAGGCAGTTGGCACAGCAACATCTGCTGATGTGTCATGCATTAGCGCTTCGTGAATATTTGGATCAAAGGCTTCGCCTTCGGTGCCGTATTTTTCTAATCCGATGCGCGCTGTGACTGTGTTGATTTGATCAGCAACAGCCTTGAAGCCACCACTTAATTCGCCATGTGATTCTGCGCGATCAATATCATCAAGGACAGAGAGAAACTCTGCGAGTACAGAACCAATTGCAAGTTCGTGCGCAAGGGCTCGATCGCGTTCTACGCGTTTTTTGTAATTTGCATACTCTGCTTGTAAGCGTTGTAAATCAGATGTAAGGGCTGCAACCGGATCAATCTCTTGATCCGGTGCAGCCTCTGTTACAACTTCTTCAACGCTAACGTCTTCAGACATTACGCTTCTTCGACGATCTCTGCGTCTTCAACGCCATCTTCGGCTTGTGCACCAGGTGTGCCTTGCGCAGCGTTTGCTGCGTAAAGCGCGGCGCCGAGTGCTTGGCTAAGAGTTGAAACTTTCTCCGTTGCAGTTTTGATCATCTCAAAGTTGGCACCACCGAGTGCTGTCTTTAGTTCAACAAGTGCTGACTCAGTTTCAGTTTTCTTCTCAAGTGATTCACCTTCTGTGAACTTATCAGCGTTATCTGCCAAGAACTTTTCAGTTTGGTAGACAAGTGAATCTCCAGTGTTACGGATTTCTGCTTCTTCTTTACGCTGGCGATCTTCTTCAGCGTGTGATTCGGCGTCTGCCATCATGCGTTCGATTTCATCTTTGGAGAGTGCAGAGCCACCTGTAATAGTCATGCTCTGTTCTTTTCCAGTTCCGAGATCTTTTGCAGATACGTGAACAATTCCGTTTGCATCGATATCAAATGTCACTTCGATTTGTGGAATTCCACGTGGTGCAGGTGGAAGACCTGTTAATTCGAACATGCCTAGCTTCTTGTTATAAGCAGCCATTTCACGCTCGCCTTGATAGGCCTGGATCTGTACCGCTGGCTGATTGTCATCTGCCGTTGTAAAGATTTCACTGCGCTTTGTAGGAATAGTTGTGTTGCGCTCGATCAAGCGTGTCATCACGCCACCCTTGGTTTCGATACCAAGTGAGAGTGGTGTTACATCTAGTAGAAGTACATCTTTAACTTCTCCCTTTAAAACACCAGCTTGTAGGGATGCGCCAACTGCAACAACTTCATCAGGGTTTACGCCCTTATTTGGTTCTTTCCCGCCAGTTAATTCGCGGACAAGATCGACAACTGCTGGCATACGAGTTGAACCGCCAACTAGTACAACGCTTTGAATGTTTGCAATAGGAATTCCAGCATCTTTTAGAACTGCTTGGAAAGGCTTCTTGCAACGCTCGAGAAGAGCTGCGGTGAGTTTCTGGAAATCAGCGCGTGTGATTGTCTCATCCATAAACAACGGATTCTTTTCAGCATCGACTGTGATGTATGGAAGATTAATGGATGCGCTCTGTGATGATGAAAGTTCGATCTTTGCTTTTTCAGCAGCTTCGCGAACGCGCTGCATCGCCATCTTGTCTTTAGTTAAATCAATTCCGTTTTTGGAACCAAATGTTGTAACCAAGTGATCAACGAGTGCTTGATCCCAGTCATCACCGCCAAGGTTGTTATCGCCATTGGTTGCTTTAACTTCAACAACTCCATCGCCGATTTCTAGTAGTGAAACATCAAATGTTCCGCCACCGAGGTCGAATACAAGAATGGTCTGTTCTTTATCAGCCTTGTCTAAACCGTATGCGAGCGCAGCAGCTGTTGGTTCGTTAATGATGCGAAGCACATTAAGACCAGCAATTTCGCCAGCTTCTTTTGTTGCTTGACGTTGTGCGTCATTGAAGTATGCAGGCACTGTGATAACTGCGTCCGTCACCGTTTCACCAAGGTATGCCTCGGCATCACGCTTTAACTTTTGAAGCACACGTGCAGAAATTTCTTGTGGTGTGTACTTCTTGCCATCGATATCGATGTTCCATGAAGTACCCATGTGGCGCTTTACTGAACGAATTGTTCGGTCCACATTTGTTACTGACTGACGCTTGGCGACCTCACCGACGAGGACTTCGCCGTTCTTTGCGAATGCGACGATCGATGGGGTTGTGCGGGCGCCTTCAGCATTAGCGATGACGGTGGGTTCGCCACCTTCAAGGACTGAAACGCAGCTATTTGTCGTTCCGAGGTCAATTCCAACTGCTCTAGCCATCTTTTTACTGCTCCTTTTATAGTTTCTTCTTTAAACCTGAGTCGAACTATACCTAAAAGGTTGAGTCGATGCGACTCAGGTTTCTCACTCTGGATAACAGGGCATCCGCCCGACTTATTCCCCAGCGCCGACCTAAGATTTGCCCATGACTCTCGCACTTGCAGCCCTGGCTTACGGAATCACTGTTGTTGCCCTGGTTCTTCTAGCCATCCGTGTTCGCCAGCTCATTGCGGTCTATAAGAAGGGTCAGCCAGATCCAACTCGTTCGGGCAATCGTGGTGCGCGTTTAAAGAACATGCTCACTGAAGTACTTGGTCACACAAAGATGCTTAATTTTACTGCCACAGGAATTGCGCACTGGTTTGTGATGATTGGTTTTGGCGCACTCTTTGGAACACTCGTAACCGCATACGGTCAAATTCTTAATCCAGATTTTGCACTTCCGTTCATTGGTCACTTTGCACCATATGAGTTATTCACTGAATTCATTGGTTGGGCAACAGGAATCGGAATTGTCACACTCATTGGTATTCGCCAAGTAACTCGAATTAAAAAGAGTGGACGCACTTCACGTTTCTATGGTTCTGGAAACTGGAAGGCGTATTACGTTGAAGCAACAATTCTGATTATAGTTTTCTGTGTTACCGCGCTGCGCGGATTAGAAGGCGCACTCTCTGAATACACATCTTGGAACTGGCACTTTGCGTTGACATGGCCAATTGCTGAACTCTTTAAATCTATGTCGCTCACACAGCTACACATGTGGGTTGCAATAGTTGCAACAATAAAGATTGTTGTTTCAATGACATGGTTTATCGTTATTGCAACAAATCTCACAATGGGTATCGCATGGCACCGTTTCTTGGCATTTTTTAATATTTATTACAAGCGCAACGCAGATGGTGGTCACTCACTCGGTAACTTGCCTGAATTACTCTCACATGGCAAGCCAGTAGATTTCGAAGATCCAGCAGATGATGATGTATTTGGTCTTGGCACACGTGGTGACATCACGTGGAAGGGTTTGCTGGATATGACCAGCTGCACCGAATGCGGACGTTGCCAATCGCAATGTCCTGCCTGGCACACAGATAAACCGCTCTCACCAAAGCTTTTGATCATGGCGATGCGCGATCACGCATTTGCAAAGACAGTTGAAACAGAGAACATGGTCGGTGAAAACGCCCCTATTTCTCTCGATGTTCTCTGGTCCTGCACAACATGTGGTGCATGCGTAAATGAGTGCCCAGTAGATATCGAACACATCGATCACATCGTTAACATGCGCCGTTTCCAAGTATTAGTTGAATCAGAGTTCCCTTCACAATTAAACGGAACATTTCGTAATCTTGAAACAGCTGGAAATCCTTGGGGATCAAATAAAAATGATCGCGAAGGTTGGATTTCAGAGATGGATTTCCCAATTCGCGTTGTCGAGGGCACGCTGCCTGAAGATGTTGAGTATTTGTTCTGGGTTGGTTGTGCTGGCGCATATGAAGAGCGTGCGAAGAAAACCACTAAGGCTGTTGCAGAGTTGCTGCACATCGCAGGCGTTGAGTTTGCAGTCCTTGGAAAGCGCGAGACTTGCACGGGAGATCCCGCGCGTCGCGCCGGAAACGAATTCTTGTATCAAATCTTGTCAAAGGAAAACATCGACACCTTCACGCAAGTATTTGAAACTCGTAAAGATAAGGGCACAAAGAAAGTTGTTGTTACTTGCCCTCATTGCTTTACAACTATTGGTCGCGATTACGCGCAAAGCGGTTATGAATTACAGGTTGTCCACCACACGCAACTACTCAACCAGCTTGTGCGCGAAGGCCGCTTGATTCCAGTAAACAAATCAGAGAAGTCTTTGACCTATCACGATCCTTGTTATTTAGGCCGTCACAACCAAGTATTTGAAGCACCACGCGAATTGCTCCAAGCAACTGGTGTAACAATTACTGAGATGCCACGTAATCAAGAACGTTCCTTCTGCTGTGGCGCCGGTGGTGGTCGTATGTGGATGGAAGAAAAACTTGGAACTCAAATTAACTTAAACCGCGTTGATGAAGCACTTGCAACTGGCGTTGAAGAAGTCGCTGTTGCCTGTCCGTTCTGTCGCGTGATGGTCACAGATGGTGTTGCAGCGCGTGAGTCACAGGTGCAGGTATTAGATGTTGCGCAAGCGTTATTGCGCGCTGTAAAACCTAACTAAGACAAGCTCTCCATCGCACGAAGAGTTGCAATGCGCTCTTCAATAGGTGGGTGGGATGCAAAGAGTTTAGAAACAGATTTTGCATCCAGTGGTGATTCAATCCAAATATGAGCCACGGCCGTTGATCTCTGCTGCACAACAGTTGAGTCGCGCGCGAGTACTTCTAGAGCCGAACGCAGCCCTGCAGGATTTCGTGTGAAAGAAACTGCTGTGGCATCAGCTAGCGACTCTCGCTTTCGTGAAATTGCAGATTTAAGCAACATTGCTGCAAGGGGCGCCATTATTAAAACAGCTAAAGAAATGACTAAAGCGATTGGATTTGAATTGCTATCGCGATCTCGACGTCCACCGAAGAACATCATGCGCATTAAGAAATCAGACAAGATTGCAATTGCTCCAGCAGTCGACGCTGCAACGGCTGAAACTAAAGTGTCTCTATTTGCCACGTGCGACATCTCGTGGGCAATAACTCCCTGAAGTTGGTCGCGATCCATCGCATCTAAAATTCCTGTTGTAAATGCAATAAGTGCGTGTTCTGGGTTTCGACCAGTAGCAAATGCATTTGGCGCCGGGTCAACCACGATTGCAACCTTTGGCATTGGCAATCCACTGGCAATGACTACTTCGTGAACTAAGTTAAATAACTTTGGATTATCATCTTCAGTAATTAACTTAGCCCCTGTCATTGTCAGCACGAGTCGATCAGATCCGTAGTAAGAGCCCCAGACTGAAACAAGTGAGAGTCCGACTGCGATAGGAACAATAAATGCTGAAGAGCCACCAAAGTAAGTAAGAGCTGCGTAGGCAACAACCCACATGAGCACGCCAAAGAGTGCAAGCAGTGCAAATGTTTTTCGTTTATTCGCAGCTTGTAGACCGCGAAAATTGCCGACTTCAGCCATCGAGATTAGAACTTAACGTTTGGCGCTTGTCGTGATTGTGGATCTTCTACCTCATAGAATTCGCGTTCGCTCACCTTTGCAAAGCCTGCAAAGAAGTTAGTTGGCACTGTTTTCACAGCAGTATTGAGTTCGCGCACGGTGTCGTTATAGAACTGACGAGCAAAGGAAACTTTGTTCTCAGTTGTTGATAATTCATCTTGTAATGACAAAAAGTTTGCAGATGCTTTGAGATCTGGATATGCCTCAGCAACTGCGAGTAATCCACGAAGTGCTTGAGTCAGCATTCCATCTGCTGCTGCAACATCTGTGAAAGATGTGGCAGAAGTTGCTTTTGCACGAGCAGAGACAACCGCGTCAAATGTGCTCTTTTCATGTTCGGCGTAACCCTTAACGGTTTCCACCAAGTTAGGAATCAAATCTGCGCGGCGCTTGAGCTGTACTTCGATCTGCGCAAAGGATTCATCGACTGCGACGTTGAGGCGAATGAGTCGGTTGTATTGAATGACTAGAAAGGTGATGAGTAATGCGATGACGCCTAAAGCAATAATGATTTCCATGGTGATAAAACCTCCTGAGGCCTTGAGTTATTCCCGGCTACTTAATTTTTGAGCGGTGAAAGTTCTTGAAGGAACGACTTGCGGTAGGCCCGCGTTGTCCTTGATAGCGAGATCCATACTTTTCAGATCCGTATGGGTGCTCAGCAGGTGAAGAGAGTTTGATCAAGCAGAGCTGACCGATTTTCATTCCTGGAAATAACTTCACCGGCAGGTTTGCAACATTTGAAAGTTCGAGAGTGATGTGACCAGAAAATCCTGGATCAATAAATCCTGCTGTTGAGTGGGTAAGTAGTCCAAGTCGACCAAGGGATGACTTTCCTTCAAGGCGTCCGGCGATGTCATCTGGCAATGTGATTACTTCATATGTGCTTGCCAATACGAATTCACCTGGGTGCAAAATAAATGGTTCATCGCCTTCGGCAATAACTTCGCGGGTCAGTTCTGCTTGCTCAGTGGAAGGGTCAATAACTGAGTACTTATGGTTTTCAAAGACGCGGAAGAATTTATCCAAGCGAACGTCTACAGATGATGGCTGGATCATCGCTTCTTCGAATGGCTCAACGCCGACTCGGTTGGCAGCTATTTCTGCGCGGATATCGCGATCACTTAAAAGCACGTGCGGACTCTACCAATTGGGGCCCTGGATGAGTTGCAGAAGTTACTGGCGGGTAGCACAATTTGCCCCATGAGCCATTACACAGCCAATCTGCGCGATATTGAATTCTGCCTCTTTGACCTCTTGGGCGCAGAAAAAATTCTGGGTACTTCTGTCTTTTCGGAGCTCGATCGCGAAACAACGATGGGCATGTTAGATGAGATGAAGCGCTTAACTGAAAATGATCTAGCCGCTTCTTTCGTTGATGGCGATCGCATCGGAACGGATTTTAATAAAGCAACTGGTGATGTGAAACTTCCTGAAAGTTTTAAGAAGTCATACAAAGCATACATCGATGGCGAGTGGTGGCGCATTGATACTCCGGTGCCACTCGGCGGAACAAAGATTCCAGCCTCTGTGCGCTGGGCAATTGCTGAAATGGTTTTGGGTTCAAACCCATCCATTCATATCTACGCATCTGGTTATGCCTTCTCACACGTTGCATTTATGTTGGGAACGGAAGAACAAAAGCACTTTGCAAAATTAATGGTTGATCGTCACTGGGGCGCAACAATGCAACTCACCGAACCAGATGCTGGTTCAGATGTTGGTGCTGGTCGCAGCAAGGCTGTTCAACAAAGCGATGGCACATGGCACATCACTGGCACTAAGCGATACATCACTTCAGGCGATGCTGACATCTTCGAAAACATCATGCACTTCACTCTTGCTCGTCGCGAAGGTGGCGGACCAGGAACAAAGGGTTTATCACTCTTTTTAATTCCTAAATTCATGTTTGATCATAAAACCGGTGACCTCGGAAAACGCAATGGTGTTTATGTCACAGGTGTAGAACACAAAATGGGATTAAATGTTTCTGCAACGTGTGAAGTAAATCTTGGAGAAAAAGAACCAGCTGTTGGTTATCTCCTCGGTGATGTGCACGAAGGTATTGCACAGATGTTTAAAGTCATTGAATTTGCTCGAATGATGGTTGGCACAAAGGCAATTGCAACTCTTTCTGCTGGTTACCAACAAGCACTTTCATACGCCAAAACTCGTATTCAGGGTGGCGACATGAAGGTCATGAATGACAAAGCAAGTCCACGTGTATCAATTATTAAGCACCCAGATGTTCGTCGCTCATTGATGGTTCAAAAGTCTTATTCAGAAGGCATGAGAGCCCTTGTTCTCTACACCGCATCCATTCAAGATGAAATCGAATTAGCACGCGAAGCGGGCAACGCAGATCGCTTAAAAGACATGGAAGCACTTAATGATCTTCTATTGCCTGTTGTTAAAGGCTTTGGATCTGAAAAATCATGGACACTTCTTGGCACAGAGTCCCTACAAACATTTGGTGGCGCCGGCTTCACACAAGATTGGCCACTAGAACAATATGTGCGCGATGCAAAGATCGACACCTTGTATGAAGGCACAACTGCTATTCAAGGTCTTGATTTCTTCTTCCGTAAAGTTGTTAAAGATGGTGGACGTGCACTTGGTCTACTCGGTAAAGAAATTGCAGATTACGCCCAAGCAGGCGGTGCACACCCAGAAGAAAAAGCTGCACTGCTCAAAGCAGTTGGCGATCTCAACGGAATCGTTGGCGTACTTGTTGGCCATGCAATGGCGTCACAAGAGAGCCCAATTGAAATTTATAAAGTCGGCCTCAACACATCCCGCTGCCTCATGGCAGTTGGCGACATCATCACTGCATGGCTATTACTTCGCCAAGCAGACATCGCTGCTGAAAAACTTAAGGGTGATGCTGGCAAAGATAAAGACTTCTTCACTGGAAAAATTGCTTCTGCAAAGTTCTTCTGCCTGAACTATTTGCCACACATCACAGCAGATCGCAAGATCGTTGAAGGAACTGATGGCGCAATCATGGAGATTCCAGAAAGCGCTTTCTAACTAATCCGCTAACCTTGCCTGATGTTCACACGTCATAAGGGTGAAGTACTCCTTGTAATAGGTGCAATCGCCTTTGCCTTTAACGGCATCGTCTCCAAGTTACTTTTGCAGGCTGATCTATCTGAATGGCGCTTGGTCCAAGTTCGAACCGGTGGCGCGTTTCTATTTCTCTTTACCTATGTCTTACTAACTAATGCAAAATCCTTGAAGGTAACAAAGAAAGAGCTTCCGCTTCTCATCACATATAGCGTCTTTGGTTTTGCATTAGTTCAATTCGGCTATTTCATCGCAATCTCTCGCATGAATATCTCAATGGCCCTGATCATTGAATTCACAGCCCCAATCTGGATTGTTCTTTGGATCAAATACGTGCGTAAATCATTTGTTCCAAAAGATATGTGGATTGCAATCTCACTCGCATTCATCGGCATGCTCTTGCTTGCACAAGTATGGAAAGGCATGACACTGGACCCTCTTGGTCTGTTTTCAGCTTTTCTCACTGCCTTCGCACTTGCCACATACTTCATTCTCGGTGAGCGCCTCGGCCACTCCCGTCCCACCGCATCTCTTAACACACTCGGTTTCGGTATCGCATCTGCCATCTGGGCAATTGCATTTCCACTCTGGTCATTTCCAACAGAGATATTTACACAAACAATTAACTTAAGTGGACCCCTCGAAAGCTACAACGCACCTGGTTGGACACTAATTCTTTGGGTTGTCCTACTCGGAACAGTTCTTCCTTATCTCTGCGTCCTTGCCGGAATCAAAATACTTTCGGCGTCAACAAGTTCTGTCATCGGAATGCTTGAACCAGTCTTTGCGGGCATATTCGCATGGATTTGGATTAACGAAACCTGGAACGCCATCCAACTAATTGGTGGCGCCACAGTTATTGCAGGTATTTATATTGCAGATAAAACTAGGTCAAAAGTCGCTTAGATTTAAAGATAGCGCCCATAGACTTAGAGAATGAGTTTGCTTTTAATCTCTTTGAGCGTATGCGAATTTGCTCTGGTCGCCGGATTCGCCGTTCGAAAGCTAAAATTGATCCAGGCTGCTCCTTCGCTTGTTTGGTTTGCCTTGATGACGCTCCCTTTTATTTACCAGTTCCAGTTTTTTCCTACTTCCCCAAGAATGTCGCAAAGTATTGGCTTGTTGATAATTTCTACAGCTCTTGCACTTGGAGATTGGTTTTCGATTAAAACTGATAAATCAGATGGAATTCAAGATAAAACTCCGTCTTCACATTCAAGAATAATTCATCTTCTAACATTCTTGGTTATTTTCATACCCGCTTTTCATTATTGGGTAGCGGGCACTATCCCAATTTTAGACCAATATTTTGGTGGAGTGACACCTAATCAGGTTTCGCAAGATCGAGAAGATTTCGTGAAACTACTTGATGTCCCGTATTTACTGAAAGTTCTATTCCATTGGGTTTCAGTAATTTTCGGACCAATTTGTGTTTTGTGGTTTTACTTAATGAAACGAAAATTGGTCGCCGCTCTAATCTTGGTATGGATTGTGTTTTATACGCTGTCCTCAAGTGCTGATGGACCAATTGTCATTTTCTGCTGGGCGCTAGTTTTTGCTGCTGGATTTGCAATGTCTAACCGTTTAAATATAAACAACTATTTAGCTGTTGGGATTTCTTCGGCGTTATTGTTTGTAATTGCCAGTGGTATTTGGTTGGGTGAAACTGCAGTTTCACGTGAAAGTGAGTGTGGTGTAGTCGCAACACAAGGTTTTACTCCTGGTGATGTTATGCGAAGTTGTTCTGCCGAGAATGAAATAATTCTTAATCCTATAGTGAATCGACTTGGTTATAGAGTTTTCTTGACACCCGTAGAAGTTTCCAATCATTGGTATGACTATTTTGATGGTTCTCCTTCTGAAAAAAGAAAATTACTTGATGTATTTGAGAGAGAAAATTCAAAACAAGCCTCCAACAAAGTTGGGGTGTGGGCTTATACCGATAGATTCCCTGCACATTACGGAAAGTCCATCAGCGCAAACGGCTCGATTGATGCAGATGCCTTTTCGCTCGGTGGCAACTTTTTTGTTCTCATGGTCGCATTTATTTTATTTTTTATTCGTATTTTTGTAACTTTTCCAATTCCAGGAGATTCTCGATTAGTGAGAATTCTTCAAGGAATTGGTTTGGGTCAGTTGGCATTCCTTCCAAATTCTGCACCTATGCAGGCAATATTGCTACCGCAAGGATTGGGTTTGATTTTGTTCTTGTTACTTGTTTTGCGAGGTAAAGGTTTATGGACCGCTTTTAAATCAAAAATCAGTTAATTACTCTTCGCTTTGTCTTTGCTGCGTAAAGTCAGTTCCGCTTCCTGGGTTTTGAGCCATATCCACAAAGCGTGCGAAGTGAAGTTGGGCAGCAACGGTAAGTGTTCGAGTTGGTCCGTTACGGTGCTTAGCGATGATCAAATCAGCTTCACCTGATCGGTTTTGTGAGTCATACATATCATCGCGATGCAGAAGAATTACAACGTCAGCGTCCTGTTCGATAGAACCAGATTCGCGAAGGTCAGAGAGCATTGGCTTCTTATCAGAGCGTTGTTCTGGTGAACGGTTGAGCTGTGAAATAGCGATTACTGGGACATCTAACTCTTTCGCCATCAACTTCAAGTGACGTGAGAATTCGGATACTTCTTGCTGACGGTTTTCAACGCGCTTGCCTGATGACATGAGCTGTAAGTAGTCAATAACAATCAGTTTGAGATCGTGGCGTTGCTTCAGGCGACGCGCCTTTGCGCGGATTTCCATCATTGAAAGATTTGGTGAATCATCAATAAATAGCGGTGCATCAGAGATCTCGCCCATACGACGTGCAAGACGTGTCCACTCTTCATCAGATAGTTGTCCGGAGCGGATGTTATTTAAACCAACGCGCGCTTCTGCAGACAACATACGCATTGTGATTTCTGAGCGCGACATTTCCAGAGAGAAGATGACGGATGTTTTGCCATCATGAATTGATGCATGCCGTGCAATATCTAATCCCAGTGTTGATTTACCAACTGCAGGACGCGCCGCAAGGATGATCATGTTGCCTGGGTGTAATCCGTGTGTGAGCTCATCCAGTGATTTAAATCCAGTCATAACACCTTCGATGCCAACACCCTTAGAGATGTTTTCAATCTCATCGAGTGCTTGTGGCAAAAGTGTTGAGAGTTGGACGTAATCTTCTGATGATCTGCGCTCTGTGACTGCATACACTTCTGCTTGCGCTTGGTCTACCGCGTCATCTACTTCGCCTTCAACTGCGTAACCGAGTTGAACAATCTTTGTTCCAGCTTCAACGAGTCTGCGCATAATTGCGTGCTCGCGAACAATCTTTGCGTAGTAACTTGCGTTAGCTGCAGTTGGCACCGATGAAATAAGTGTGTGTAAATATGGCGCACCACCGGCGCGTGCAATGTCACCGCGCTTTGTAAGTTCGGCAGAGACAGTGACCGCATCAGCTGGTTCGCCGCGACCGTAGAGATCAATGATTGCGTCATAAATTAATTCGTGTGCTGGTCTATAGAAATCGCGTTCACGTAAAATTTCAACAACATCTGCGATTGCATCTTTACTTAAGAGCATTCCACCGAGTACAGATTGTTCTGCAATGAGATCTTGCGGTGGTGTGCGTTCAAATGCAGTTGCATCTTCGCGTTGTGTATTTCCGCGGTTAGGTAGTTCTGCGATACTCACAAAGACCACCTTTCCATAGAGCACTGACAGGGCCGTGGCCCATGCTCGAACCGTAGAGATTTACGCTCAGACAAGCGAAAATCGCTGCCTCGCGCTGTGGATGAACCTGTGGGTAAGTAGGTGAATAACCCCGTTTCCCTGTGTAAATACCTGTTGATTAACTGTGGGTAACTTTGGGGATTGCAGCAAACGCGCAGGTCAGAATCGTTTTAGCGTGTGGAGGAAAGTATTTTTAAAGTTCTCAACTATTGAGATTACAAACGAATCTTTGAATTTTCCGGATCAAATAGCGGTTCTGCGCAAATAACTCCAGTTGCCCATGTGCCAAAGAATTCAACATCTACTGATGTGCCAGCTGTTGTGTGCTCCATTGGTAAGTACGCATAACCAATTGCTTTATTAATTGTGTAACCCTGTCCGCCGCTTTTCACGCGACCAACAACGCTGCCGTTAATGCGCACTGGCTCATTGCCCAGCGGAACTTGGCGGATGTCATCAAATGTCATAGCAACAAGTTTTCTTGATTGCTTGGCGGTGTCTAGCGCGTCTTTGCCAATGAACTTTTCTTTTTTCTTCGAAATCGCAAATCCAAGTCCTGCTTCATATGGATTTGTTTCAGTGTTAATTTCCCCAGCCCATGCGCGGTAACCCTTTTCAAGACGAAGCGATTCGATAGCGCGGTAACCACAAGGCATTAATCCTTCACCATCGCCAGCTGCGACCAACGCTTCCCAAACTTTTTTGCCCTCTGCCACGGGTGCATAGATTTCCCATCCAAGTTCGCCAACGTAAGTAAGGCGTGTGGCACGTACCTTTGTGCCAGCAATATTTATTTCGCGTGAGTGCATAAATGGGAAGTTAGCGTGCGAGAGATCGTAATCTGTGGCCTTGCTAAGAATCGTTCTTGCCTTTGGCCCCATCAAGGCAAAGCAAGCGAACTCTTCTGTGACAATTTTAATTGTCACATCGTTAAATCCACCTTCGCGCTTTTGCTTTTCTAGCCAACCAAAGTCATGTGTTGAAAAGGCGGTGCCAGTAATAATGAAGAATTCTGTTTCACCAGTTTGTGTAACTGTGTAATCAGATTCAATTCCACCGCGAGTGTTAAGCGCTTGCGTATAAACAGTGCGGCCAACGCCTTTGACAACATCATTGGCACATACCCAATTCAAAAACTCTGCTGCTTGTTCGCCACTAACGATCGCCTTTGCAAAGCTAGATTCATCAAATAAACCAGCGTTTTCACGCGTTGCGCGGTGCTCTGCTGCAACCGCTGAAGACCAGTGTTTGCCAGCCCATCCGTATGGTTTTAACGAATCATCGCTTTCGTGATTGGCGTAGTAATTAACGCGCTCCCATGAAGACTTTTCTCCAAAGACAGCAGTGTTTGCTGCGTGCCATTCATAAGCTGGTGATTTCTTACCTGGACGCGCACTCTGACGTTCTTCACCTGGGTAGTGAATGTCGTAATACGCCTCGTAGTTTTCACTGATGCGCTTGAGTGTGAAATCAGGTGACTTGTACGAAGCACCAAAGCGTTTGATGTCCATGTGCCAGAGATCCATTGTTGGCTCTCCTGCAACAACCCATTCGGCAACAACTTTTCCGATGCCACCAGCGCCAGCAATTCCGTGTGCACAGAAACCTGCTGCCACAAAGAATCCGCCGACTTCGCTTTCTCCTAAACAGAATTCGTTATCTGGTGTAAATCCTTCTGGTCCATTAATAAAACTCTTAACGCCAATTTCGCTCATCTTTGGAACACGGCGTTGTGAGTTAACTGCAATCTCTTCGAAGCGATCCCAATCTTCACCGAGTAATTGGTTATTAAAATTAGCCGGAATGTCATCAAAGTTTTGATAGTCAGCAGACCACGCCTTTGAATTACGTTCATACCCACCCATTAACAATCCCTGTACTTCTTGGCGGAAATAGATCAACGAATCAGGGTCGCGAAGTGAAGGCAGAAGTGGTGCGTTTGCATCCATGAAGTTATCGGTAATTAAATATTGGTGACTCATCGGAACAATCGGAACGCGCACATCAACCATGCGCGCAATAGATGGTGCATACATGCCACCGCAGTTAACGATTACTTCGCACTCGATAACGCCTTTATCTGTCGTAACAGATTTAACGCGACCTTTTTCTGTTTGAATTGAAAGCACTCGAGTGTGTGTAAATATCTGAACACCTGCGGCGCGCGCACCGGCAGCCATTGCCATCGCAAGTTGTGATGGATCTACTTGCCCATCTGATGCTAAATAAGAAGCACCGAGTACTCCTTCTAGGTCCATCAGTGGAAATAGTTCTTGTGCTTCTTTAGGGCTAATTTCTTTAAGATCTAAATTAAATGTTCGCGCCCAACCGATTTGTCTGCGGATTTCTTCCATGCGCTCTGGAGTTGATGCCAATTTAATACTGCCGCATTCGCGCCAACTTGGGGGAGTATCGGTTTTTTGTAAACGGCGATATAAATCAACTGAGTGCATATTCATCTTGGTAAGAGTTGGATCTGCGCGAAGCTGACCAACTAGACCTGCTGAGTGAAAAGTAGATCCGCTGGTTAATTCATTTCGATCGAGCAAAATGACATCTTTTTCGCCTAATTCGGCCAAGTGAAATGCAACTGAGGTTCCGCCAACTCCGCCGCCGATAATGACAATTTTTGCCCGGCTAGGAAGTGGTGACTTACTCATAGCCTAAATGTATCCTGAACTAATGCCAGGTGCCACAGATCTTGAATCAACCTTTGGCGCGCTGCTGAACCAAGTGCCTTTGGTAAAAAACAGAACATCCGTTGTTGAATTATCGGGTGGTTTAACAAATAGAAACTTAGCTATCGAATCCGATGGCACACAATACGTTGCACGTATTTCTAGTAATTCATCTGACTTGTTAAACATCAATCGTGAAGATGAATACAAGAACACCATCATCGCAGCCGAGGCTGGCATCGGTGCAACGGTTCATGATTACTTGCCGGGCCAAGGACTTTTACTCATTAGTTTTATCAAAGGTAAAACTTTTGGTGCCCAAGATATTGCCAATAATCTGCCGCGAGTAGCGAAGGCTACAAAGACGCTGCATGGCGCAAAACCATTTGTGAGTGATTTCAATATGTTCACTCTGCAAAAGCGTTATCTAGATATTGTGCAATCCAACAAATTTATTTATCCAGATAAGTATTTAGATTACGAAAGCCATGTTGCGGATTTAAAGAAGGCTCTGTCAGTGTTGCCTTCAGAGATAGTGCCGTGCAATAACGATTTGCTGCCAGGTAATTTCATTGATGATGGCGAAAAGGTCTGGCTTATTGATTATGAGTATTCAGGCAATAATGACGCCTGCTTTGATCTTGGAAACATATGGGCAGAAGCATTCTTGGAATACGACGCGTTGGTTGAATTAATTGATGCGTACTACGGCGCACACCGACCAGAAAAGATTGCACGAGCATGGTTGCAATCATTGATGGCAAAGTATGGATGGACTCTGTGGGCTGCGATTCAGGCATCTATTTCAGATATTGATTTTGATTTTCGCGCATGGGGTGGCGAGAAGTTTGATTTAGCCCAAAGCCAATTTACTTCTGATTTATTTAAGAAATCTCTAGTAGCCGCAGCAACAAAGTAAAACGGACCCACCGCAGTTGCGGTGAGCCCGTTTAATTACTCTTAATTAAGCAGAAACAACAGTGATGTCTACGCTTGCACTAACTGCGTGTGCAAGTGAAACCTTCGCTGTGTGCTTTCCGATCTTCTTGATGTGTCCAGTGATCTTGATGCTGTGACGATCAATGTCATTGCCTGTGGCTGACTTGATTGCTGCTGCAACATCTTTATCTGTTACTGAACCAAATAGTCGTCCACCTGTTCCAACTTTGACCTTGATGGTCAGAGGTGCTTTTTCAAGTGCTGACTTAATCTCTTTTGCGTGATCGATATCGCGAACTTCGCGAGCGCGACGTGCACGGCGGATGCCTTCAATCTGCTTCTCGCCGCCTTCTGACCATGCAATTGCGTTTCCGCGTGGCAACAAGTAATTGCGTGCGAAACCATCTTTGACGGTGACAACATCTCCTGCTGCACCAAGCTTTGGAACTTCACGAGTAAGGATTAGTTTCATGAGTCAAATCTCCTTATCGAGCACTTGATGTGTAAGGCAACAGCGCAACTTCACGGCTGTTTTTGACAGCAGTAGCGATTGAGCGTTGGTGTTGTGTACATGCACCAGTTACACGACGAGCACGGATCTTGCCGCGATCAGAGATGTATTTACGCAAAGTAGCAATATCTTTGTAATCGATATATTCAACTTTGTTCTGGCAGAAGCTACATGGCTTCTTCTTAAACTTCTTATTAAGGGCAGCAGCTTTCGCGCCCTTATTCTTTGGCTCTTTTAGAGCTCTGTTATTTCTTGCTCCCATTGTGGTGCTCCTTTTCGGGCCCTTCAGTTATGAAGGAATGGATGGATAGGTGGACTAGTTGTTTAAACCTTTTTAGAAAGGTGGTTCGTCGTTGGTGGTGGTTGCCCATCCGCCGCCGGCTGTTGTTGTAGAGGCTGCAGCCCATGGATCATCTGAGAAAGTTTCAGTAGATGCAGCAGGTGAACCAAATGAACCAGTAGATGCACCACCGGCAGCACGTTGTGTACGTGTCACCTTTGCAGTTGCACTTCGTAGTGATGGACCAACTTCATCAACTTCAACCTCAAAGACGGTGCGCTTTTCACCCTCTTTAGTTTCATACGAACGTTGCTTCAGACGACCGGACAGAATTACGCGCATTCCTTTTGTCAGTGACTCTGCAACATTTTCTGCTGCTTGACGCCAGATCTGACATTGTAAAAAGAGACTCTCGCCATCTTTCCACTCATTGGTTTGCTTATCTAAGTAACGAGGTGTTGAGGCAACACGAAATTTCGCTACGGCCGCACCTGATGGCGTGAAACGTAACTCCGGATCATCGACAAGGTTGCCGATCATTGTGATTGTTGTATCTCCTGCTGCCATTTCTTTTCCTCTTTCTCTACGTATCTACTCTGGGGTCCGTGCTAAACGGATACTCATCAAAGTATCGGATTCCTCCGATAATTTACTCTGGACGAATAACCTTTGTGCGTAAGACTGACTCATTCAAATTAAGTTGGCGATCCAACTCTTTGATGGCAGCTGGCTCGCAGTGCATATCTACGACTGCGTAAATTCCTTCGGCTTTCTTCAAAATCTCAAAAGACATACGGCGGCGGCCCCACACATCGAGCTTGTCGACGCGGCCACCACTTTCTTTGATGATTTTGAGATAAGTCTCAAGGCTTGGTGTGACTGTGCGTTCTTCAAGTTCTGGATCAAGAATGACCATTAATTCATAGTGACGCATGCGTTAACCCGACCTCCTCTGGACTAAGACGGCCACAGTATTTCTGTGACAGGAGGGTTAGTGCTTGTAGTGCTGGCCAAGAGTAACTGCTCGGCGGGTGAAGTAAAAATCACGCTCAGATTTGTGCGTGTAAGCGGACCTACTTCTTCTTAGGGGTCTGCACGCCGCCAGAAGTCATCACAATCGGTTCAAGACCGCCGACATTAGATGGTGCTGGAAAATCCATTACTGGTTCGCCTTTGAGTGCGCCCTTCATAAACGCTGTCCAAATACGCGCAGGAAAAGATCCACCGGTAACAGATGTCAGTCCGCCAATGCCGTTCAGCGTTTGTGTTGCATCATCTCTAAAGAATGAAACAGATGCTGCAAGTTGCGGTGTGTAACCACTAAACCACGCTGACGCATTTGATTGTGATGTTCCAGTCTTACCAGCTGCTGGTCTTCCAAGTGCAAGCGCTGCAGCACCTGTTCCACCATTAACAACTGATTTAAGTGCGTATGTTAAATCTGCCATTACTTCTTTAGAGAAAACTTCTTCTGTCTGCGCTCTGCCTTCATAGAGCACGCCTTTATTAGAACCTAGAACGCTCGTTACTAAATAAGGTTTTGATTTAATTCCTTGCGCTGCAAAGGTGGCATAAGCATTAGCAACATCTATCACGTGTGGACTGGCAGGCCCAAGGGCCACAGATGGCGTTGGCATCATTGCAACTGTCTCTGGAATACCAGCGCGACGTGCTGCGCTGACAACATTGTCTAATCCTGCTTTTTGTCCCAGTGGAACATAGACAGTATTAATTGAGTGCTTTGTTGCAAATAATAAATCTACTTGTCCCCAACCTTCGTTGCCATAATTTCCAACTTCATATGGCTTTCCTAAATCATCAAATATTTGTGGTGAATCACCATTCCACATTGATGTCAGCGGAATACCCGCTTCTAGCGCTGCAACTAGAGCAAAAGATTTAAAAGTAGAGCCTGCTAGCGCAATTGCTTGGGTGGCATCGTTGAGTTGTCGCTTCAAGTAGTCAGCCCCGCCATACATAGCCACAACTTCACCTGTGCCGGGGCGAATTGCAACGAGTGCTATATGTAGATTTTCTGGCACTTTAGTTGGCGTTAATTTGTTGATTGCATCGACAGCTGCTGTCTGAGCCTTTTGATCAATCGTTGTTTTAATAACTAAGCCACCGACTAGTAATTGCTCTTCAGTAAATCCCAACGATTTCAACTCTTTTGAAACTGCTTCAATGATGTGACCCTTTGGACCGCTTAAGGACCCTGATGTCACACGTGGTGCAATGGTGGGGAATTTTAACTTCGCAGCATCTTCTTCGCTTAGCCATTCTGCTTCGATCATTCCTTTTACTACGTAATCAAAACGATTGGTCAATCGCTCTTCATTCTCTTTTGAATAAGAAGGGTCATAAAAACCAGGGGAGCGCAAAATACACGAAATAACGATTGCCTGAGCATTGGTGAGTTGATCCACGTTGCGGTTGAAGTACTGCTGGGCAGCTGTCTGCACGCCATATGAACCGCGGCCAAAGTAAATGGTGTTCAGGTAACTCTCAAAGATCTGATCTTTAGATAGCTGGTTCTCTAGTTTTATTGCAATGACCAACTCTTTGATCTTGCGTTGAATTGTGCGCTCAGGAGATAAGAATGCAGTCTTTGCATATTGCTGCGTAATTGTTGAACCACCCTGAAGGGATCCACCACGTAAATTATTTATAACCGCGCGCGCAATACCGGTGATGCTAAATGCACGGTTTGAATAGAAGCTGCGATCTTCGGCTGCCAAGACAGCGTGGCGAACATTCATAGGAATTTTTGCAAGTGGAACAATCTGTCGGTTTTCAGATCCTATGCGACCAATTTCTTCACCATTTGAATATTGAATAATTGTTGATTGGCTATTAACGAAAGCATTTGGATCTGGAACTGAGACAGTGAAATAGGCAAAGGCAAATAGGGTCGCACCCGCGATAAAGCCAAAGCCGGCTAGGAAAATCGCTGATCTAATAAAGAATTTGCGCACGGCGACAGATTACCCCTTTACCCAATCATCATCTTCAAGCGTGCGTACACGCCGAGGTGGTTTGCGTTCTATTCCATCTCCTAGAACAAAAGATGCGCACAAATGATTCCAGGAACAGTCGCGACAGACTTCAACGATATACACACGAAATTCTCCGAATTCACGTTCCATCTCCGAAAGTTCATCTGGAGTTTTAATTCGACCTGAGTACTGACCTAGTTGATCACCAAAGGCATAGCGCAATTCAACGAGTGATGTTTTCTTACACACCGGACAGTTGCGTTGCACTCTTTCGCCGTGAAACTTTGCAGCTCTCATTAAGTATGGGTCGGCATCGCACGCATCTACAACACCACGAAATAACTTCATAAGCGTTGCGCGCTTATCAAGTGAGTAGTCGATATAGGAGCGTTGCGATTTCATAATAAGCAAGAATAATCCTTCATTGCTTACTACGCTTGTCCTATGAATTTCTGGGAACTTCTGCGACACCCCAGACTCTCACGATTACTCGGGGTGCGCTGGAGCGGTCAGGCAACTGATGGGTTATTCCAAAGCGCACTTGCATCCTTTGTTCTCTTTTCGCCTGAACGCCAAGCAGATGCACTCAGTGCTGCCATTGGGTTTGCAGTTGTTTTATTGCCATATTCACTCGTTGGTCCATTTGTTGGAACAATTCTTGATCGCGTTTCCAGACAACGCGCACTCTTGTTTTCTAATCTTGCGCGAGCAGCAAACTTACTTGTCGTTGCAGCACTGGTCTTTACTGGACAGACAGGCGTTGTATTAACAGTCTTTGTGCTGATTGCATTTGGAGTTAACCGCTTAATTTTGGCTGGACTCTCTGCAGGTTTGCCTCTTGTCATCGAGACTAAATCATTGATCAGCGCAAACGCGCTAGCTGTTACAGGCGGATCTGTTTTGGTTGTTCTCGGCGGCGGACTGGGTGTGGCAATTAGAAACTTATTTGATAATTTAGCTGTTGCAGATCACGCCGATGCCATCATGGTTTTATTCGCAGCCGGTGGCTATCTCAGCGCTGCGCTACTCACATTGCGCGTTGGGAAAAAAGAAATTGGTCCACTGCCACATGAAGTAAAAGAGGCAAGCTTTAAAGAAGGTATCAATGAAATGCGTGAAGGTTTTGCTTTCTTGCGCACACACTCAGATGCGATTCGCGGAATTATTGCAACGGCAGTACAGCGCGGAGGAATTACCGCTTTGACTCTTACCGCGCTTTTGTTGGAGCGAAATACTTTTAACTCACCATCTAATCCAGAAGCAGGACTTGCAGGATTTGGAATTGTTCTAACTATTGCAGGTGTTGGAATAACACTTGGCGCACTCACAGCGCCATATGGTGTGAAACGTTTTGGCCGCCACCGTTGGATTAAATGGTCCTTACTTGTGGGCGCCGCCGGACCAATCTTCTTAGTTGTTTCCCAAACTGAAATTGCTCTTGCTTTAACTGGCTTCTTTGTGGCGTTGTGTGGTCAGAATGTGAAAGTCACCAACGATGCGCTCGTGCAATCAAAGATTGATGATTATTACCGTGGTCGAGTCTTTGCTGTTTATGATGTATTAGTAAATGCTGCAATCGTGAGCGGCGGGCTAATCGCAGCGCTGATGCTTCCAACTAGCGGTGTGACACCATGGGTTCCGGCACTTGTGAGCGCAAGTTACTTACTTGTTGCGCTGCGCTTGCTGCGGCCAGAAAAGTTCTTTCTTAAGAATTAGTTTTCCACCACGCAAGTAATTCTTTTGTTGCGGCTTCCTCACCAATTGGCCCGCGTTCTAAGCGGATCTCCATAAGAAAATCTAGCGCGCGACCAACTGCTGCAGATGGCTTGATATCTAATATCTGCATAATTTGTGCGCCATCTAGATCAGGGCGAATCTTTGATAGCTCTTCTTGCTCCATAAGAACTGCAATTCGATTTTCTAAACTGTTATATGTTGCAGCCAGCCGTTGTGCTTTCTTTGCGTTGCGAGTTGTGCAATCGGCGCGGGTCAGAACATGTAAATGTGTGAGTAATTCACCAGCATCTCGGACATACCTGCGCACTGCAGAATCACTCCATTCACCATCGCCATAGCCGTGAAAGCGAAGATGAAGCGCAATAAGAGTTTCAACCGCTTCGATTGTGTGGTTATCAAAGTGCAGCGCTTTTAACCTTGTAACAGCTAGACGTGCACCAACAACTTCGTGATGATGAAATGAAACGCCGCCCCCATCTATGAGCGCACGAGTCTTTGGTTTTCCAATATCGTGTAATAGCGCTGCTAAGCGGCTGACAAGGTTTGGCCCATCTAATCGGTGCTCAAGTGCAATTGCTTGCTCGAGCACTGTGAGTGAGTGTTCATACACATCTTTATGGTGATGGTGCTCATCAATTTCTAATTGCAGCTTTGGAATTTCTGGCAAGACAATTGCTGCTAATCCAGTTTCAACAAGAAGTGTGATTCCAGTACGTGGATTTTGCGACATAAGAATTTTCACAAACTCATCTCGAACGCGCTCTGCAGAAATAATAGAGATGCGATCTGTCATTGATTTCATGGCAACTAATACATCTGGTGCTATCTCAAAATCTAATTGACTTGCAAAACGCGCAGCGCGCATCATGCGAAGTGGATCATCTGAAAAAGATTGTTCGGCGCTACTTGGTGTGCGAAGTAATTTCTTACTTAAATCAATCAAACCGTTAAAGGGGTCGAGGAATTCTGGTTTCTCCGACGTAAGTTCAAGTGCCATCGCATTGACCGTGAAGTCGCGACGAGATAAGTCGCCATTAATATCTTTTCCGTATTGCACTTCTGGTTTGCGACTCCGTGGGTCATAGGTTTCGCTGCGATAGGTTGTCACTTCAACAGTTGTGTCACCGCGTTTTCCTGCAACAGTTCCGAACTCAATTCCGGTTTCCCAAATATGTTCTGCCCATGTTGAAAGAATTTTCTTACTCTCCTGTGGTGGTGCATTCGTTGTGAAATCTAAATCATTTCCGAGACGACCAAGAATTGCATCGCGCACAGGTCCACCAACTAAGGCCAATGTAAAACCTTGGGCTTTAAAGGCAGCAGCCAGTGAACTAGCTAGTGGTGCTCGTTCAATGAGTGAACGAATAGCCAGTTCTCCTGCGGCGCCTAGTGCTGTACTCACAATAAGTAAGGTTAGAGCAGTAGCCTTACTCCATGATCCCTGCACCTGGTGCGGGCAGCGAAGGTACGAAGAAAAAGCGGAAGCGCAGACGCCCCGCCAATCGCGCCCCACAAACTTTAACTTCAGGAACGACCCCCACACCGAGTAAAAAACCTGCGCGCCCATATGCCAAGCGCGTGGATGAAGTAAGTGCTGGCGGACTTGTAATAGATAAGAGTGGATTACAAGGCTTATTAATTGGTCGTCGTGATCAAAAAGATCCAACAGGTACAAAAATCTTATGGTCACTTCCAAAGGGACACATAGAAGAAGGTGAAACACCTGAGCAAGCAGCTATTCGCGAAGTTGCTGAAGAGACTGGAATTAATTCAGATATAACAAAATCACTCGGTGTCATTGATTTTTGGTTTATGGCCGGGGGAAAACGAATTCATAAAACAGTTCACCACTTTATTTTTAAGGAAACTGGTGGATTGCTCACTCCTCAAGAAAGTGAAGTCGATGAAGTGGGTTGGTTTCCACTTAGCGAAATAGTTGGCTTGCTGGCATATCCCGATGAGAAAAAACTCATTGCTAAGAACTCTGAGTTGCTCGTATGAAGAAAATATTTCTTTTTGCCCTCATCGCACTCTTTGTTCTACCTGCGCCCGCACAGGCTGAATCTCGCGAAGTTCAAATCACAGGAACTGTGCATCGCAACTTTGACGGAAAATTTAGAAATGATGAGTTAGCACAAGACATTGCCGTTGGTGGGCGGCTCTGGAAACTAATCTTTTCTACAGATCTCACACCGCGAATCTGGGTCATTGATGCCGCACTGATTGAAGAAATAACTGCAATGACCGCCCCGTATGAATTACGAGATGGAAAGAAAATTGATTCATCTGTTCAAGCAGTTGCATTTTTATCTCAGTTAAAAAAGGTTACAACAAACGCTCAAGTCGTTGCACTGCCCTATGGAAATCCAGATCCTGTCTTAGCGCGCGAGATTGCACCTAGTGAACTTAATTATTACTACAAAACTGCGCAGACTAGATTGGCCACTGCTTTGGCACGTCCGGTTCGTAGTGAACCATTGGCTGATTGGAGCAAGGGACGTACTTATTTTTCTAAGAATCTGCGTGAGCAATACACGAAGAATCGTAAGGCTGTAACAGCGCTTTCAACCGTCGTTGATCAATCGGAGTTAGCTGATATCCGAGCGCAGTTGGGACGATTAATGTCGCCATCTCTTACCCAAACTGATCGGACGTATTTTTCTTTTAATGCCACACAAGAAGTGTATAAATACAAAGAACGCCTAAAAATTTATGGCGGTAAGTACCAACTAACATCTGCGCAATCTAAATTACCTATTACATTGGCAAATGGCTTTAAATCAATTGTAAAAGTTAATTTGAATCTATATGCCGGCTCTTCTCGTATAAGTATTGATAGCGTTAAAAACATTGTTCTTCAACCAAAATCTAAGACTCAGATTTCAATACCTGTTGAGGTGTTCGCACCCGGGCAGACATACATCACGGCTCAGTTTGTAAATGAAGAGGGGCGTGCACTTAGTGATCCTGTTGAGTTATCTCTAAATCTGACAGTAATTGATTCCCGTGTTGCTTGGTTTACAACGGGCGCCGCAGTACTTTTGTTCCTAGCCGCGATTACCCAGAGTGTGCGACGAGTACGGAGGGCGCGTAAGTGAAAGAACACGAGCTCTTCCGCGCATCAAGTGTGATGGCAGTTGGAACGATAATTTCTCGTATCACCGGATTTATCGGTGGCGTGATCATGATTGCAACACTGGGCACAGCGCTACTCGCTGATGCTTTCAACGTTGCAAACACAATGCCGAACATTTTGTATAACTTACTTGTTGGTGGTGCGCTCACAGCGATATTTGTTCCACAGCTAGTGCGAGCATTTGATGACACCGACGGCGGTCATTTATTTGCTTCACGTCTGGTTACAACAATTAGCGGAATTCTTTTAGCACTTGTTGTCATTGGAGTAATTTTCGCTCCGCAACTTGTTTATATATACGCACCAAGTTTTTCAACACCAGGCTTTGAAACAGAGCGCGAGATTGCGATTGCATTTACTCGCTACTGCTTGCCGCAGATCTTTTTCTTAGGTCTATTTACAATGCTTGGCCAAGTTGCCAACGCTCGTGGTTCTTTCGCGCCGCTTATGTGGGCACCAATTGCCAATAACCTCGTAGTTATCGTGGTTTTCTCCGCGTTTTTGCTTAAGTGGCCAAATGTCAGTGTTGATTCAATTACTGATACGCAGATTCAAATTCTTGGGTGGGGAACAACTGCAGGAATCATTATTCAAGCACTCATTCTTATTCCAGTTGTAAAGAAATCTGGCATACGTATTCGCCCCAAGTGGGGAGTTGCCGGCTTAGGTAAATCCTTCTCACTTGCTGGGTGGACCCTTGTTTATGTTTTGATCTCACAAATTGGTTATTTAATTACTGTAAACGTTGCAACGACAGCGGCGGTTGAAAGCGCTAAGGCAGGTATTACAACTGGTGTTGGTTTCACACCATTTAAGAATGCGTATCTGATTATGTTGTTGCCTTATTCAATTGTGACAATTTCAATTGTTACAGCCCTCTTACCGCACATGTCTAAATTGGCCATAAATAAAAAGATTGATGATGTTAAAGATCAGTTACTGCGGGCAATTAAGACTGTCGGCGTATTAACGATTCCTAGCTCTGTGGCTTTCTTGCTCTTTGGTCCACTTATTACTGAAGTGCTCTTCTTTGGAATTGATAAGAATGACGGCATTTATATTGGTTATGTTTTATCTGCGCTGAGCCTTGGTTTAGTTGCGTTCTCAATTAACTTAGTGCTTATTCGTGGATTTAACGCTTTTGAAGATACGCGCACACAAGTGTGGTCGATTCTTATTATTAACTTTATTTCGGTTGGTCTCTCGTATTTGTTTTTAGCAATCTTGCCGAGTGACTGGGTGACTGTTGGCTTAGGTTTTGCATTTTCTGCAAGTTATTTGATTGGCTTATTCATAACGCTTCGTTTGTTGAAAAAGCACACAGGGGTAATTCATATTCGCGATTTCATTGGCCAACACGGGCGTCTTTTATCAGCATCACTGATTGCAATGCTGCCAATCTTTGCAATCTCACAGTATTTTGGTTGGGTTGGATCTGATCAATCTTCTTTGGTTCGAGCAAGTGAACTTCTCTTTGTAATAGTTGCTGGCGCTCTTGGTTATTTCTTTGCTGCAAAGGCTTTGCGAATAAGTGAAGTGAGCGGAATTACTGCCCTTATTTTGCGCCGTAACAAGGCTGCGGAATAAAGCACCTTAAACTGGGGTTATGGTGAATACATGAGCGAAAAAATCCACGAAGTCATCATTGTTGGATCTGGTCCAGCTGGTTACACCGCTGCGATTTATGCTGCGCGCGCGCAACTAGAACCAGTGATGTATGAAGGTTCAGTAACAGCTGGCGGCGCGCTCATGAACACAACCGAAGTAGAAAACTTTCCTGGCTTCACAGATGGCATCATGGGTCCAGATTTAATGGATTCAATGCGTAAGCAATCTGCGCGCTTTGGTACAAAGTTAGTTACAGATGACATTGTTGAGATGGATTTAAATGGCCCTGTTAAAACTTTAAAAGATGGTTCAGGAAATGTTCTTAAAACAAAGTCTGTAATTCTTGCAATGGGCTCTGCCTATCGCGAAATCGGGTTAGAGAATGAAAAACGTTTATCTGGCCGTGGTGTCTCATGGTGTGCCACATGCGATGGTTTCTTCTTCCGTGATCAAGAAATCGCAGTTGTTGGTGGCGGAGACTCAGCCGTTGAAGAAGCAACATTTCTTACAAAGTTTGCAAGCAAAGTAACGTTGATTCACCGTCGCGATTCATTGCGCGCATCAAAGATTATGGCCGATCGCGCAAAAGCTAATCCAAAGATTGAATTTCTGTGGAACACCGAAGTAACAGATGTCTTAGGTGAAACAAAGATGGAAGCGTTACAACTGAAGAATGTTCTCACTGGAGAAGTTTCAAAGCGCAATTTCGGTGCACTCTTTGTTGCAATCGGACATATCCCGCGCAGTGAATTAATCACAACTCAGGTTTCATTAGATGCTGAGGGATATGTAAAGGTTGAAGGACGTTCTACAAAGACAAATATTGAAGGCGTTTTCGCCTGCGGAGATCTAGTCGATCACACATATCGTCAGGCAATCACCGCTGCGGGCTCTGGTTGTCAGGCCGCTCTCGATGCTGAAAAATTTCTATCTCACTAGTAAAGTTACGTAAATAAACCAACCAAGGGGAAGCCATGAGCGCAGCAACAGCAGTAACCGCAGCAACATTTGATGAAGTCGTACTTAAGAGCAGCACGCCTGTTCTAGTTGATTTCTGGGCTGAGTGGTGTGGTCCATGTCGCGCTATTGGACCAATCCTTGATGAGATTGCCGCAGAACATGGCGATAAGTTAAAGATTGTAAAACTAAATACCGATGAAGAGTCTGCAATCGCAATCAAATACGGCGTCACATCTATTCCGATGTTAAACGTTTACGTAAATGGCGAAGTTGTTAAGACAATTATTGGTGCAAAGCCAAAGCCAGCTCTTCTTAAAGAACTCGAAAGCTTTATTTCCTAAATTATGAAAGAGCTCTCTGAAGAAGAGATCCGCTCTTTTCAACAATCGCGCGGGTTAACAGTCACAGGCATTATCAATGATGTAACTGCTCGCGCGCTCGAAGAAGCTAGATGGAAATTAGGCGATCGCTCTTTATATCTACAAGAGCCACCGCTTATGCGCGGAGATGATGTTGCCGCGTTGCAAGGGCGGCTAACTGAAATGGGTTTTGATTGCGGAAGAGTCGATGGAATTTATGGCGAACTAACCTCTGGCGCCGTTAAAGAGTTCCAAAAATCTGTTGGCATCGCAGTTGATGGCCAATGTGGTCCTGCAACTGTTATCGCACTTATTCGTTTAACGAAAATTGTTTCAGGTGGTGCACCGTCACAACTGCGCGAAAGTGCTTCACAAAAAAACCGTGGTCCGGCCCTTGCAAATAAAGTAATTGTCTTAGATCCAAGTTTGGGCGGCAAAGATCAAGGAAATGTTGCTAATAACATTATTGAATCTGAAATTGTTTATGACATTGCCCAACGCGTTGAAGGTCGTTTGTTAGCACTGGGTGCAAGTGTTTTTCTTACACGTGGTGCCAATAACTCACCTAGCGAAGCCGAGCGAATTACATTTTCTAATCAACGTGAAGCAGATCTGATGATTTCACTTCATGTTGATTCACATCCAAACCCTGATGCCCATGGTGTTGCTACTTATTTTTATGGAAGCGATGCGCACGGAATTCACTCAATTGTGGGCGAAAGATTTGCATCCCTTGTGCAGCGCGAAATATGTGCGCGCACCGATTTACTTAATTGCCGCACCCATGCAATGACATGGGACTTGTTGCGACTTACAAAAGCTCCTGTGGTGCGCATCGATCTTGGATATGCCAGCAATGCAGGAGATGCCAGCCGATTGGCCCGCCCTGATTTTCGTGACGTAATTGCCGAATCATTACTTATTGCAATCCAACGCCTTTATTTATCTACAGAAGATGATGCAAAAACAGGCACTCTTCGCATCTCTGACTTACGTAGCGCGGGTCTTCGCCGCTGACGCCATTTTGGCCAATTGTGGGATGATTGGCGGATGAGCGAAATTTCAACACGTCACCAAACTGGTGCACCGCAGAATCTTGAGCAACGTTTTGCTGCTCGCGCTGCTGGAATGCAACCAAGTGAGATTCGTGCGCTCTTCGCTGTTGCATCGCGTCCAGAGATTGTTTCACTCGCTGGTGGAATGCCAAATCTTTCTGCGCTTCCAATGAAGATGATGGCAAGTGTTGTTAACGATTTAATTTTAACTAACGGAACAGAAGCGCTTCAGTATGGAAGCGGACAAGGCCATCCAAAACTTCGCGAACAAATCTGTGAAGTAATGGCACTTGAAGGAATTCGCGCGCACCCTGAAGATGTTGTTGTTACAACTGGTTCCCAGCAAGCGCTAGATCTGATCTCTCGAATTTTTATTGATCCAGGCGATGTTGTATTAGTTGAAGCACCTTCATATGTTGGAGCCCTCGGAACTTTCCATCAATATCAAGCATCAGTTGTTCATGTGTCTATGGATAACGATGGTTTGATTCCTGATGCGTTGCGCGATGCGATCAAAACTACCCGCGCAGCTGGGCGCAAGATTAAGTTCTTGTATTTAATTCCAAACTATCAAAATCCAACAGGTGTTCTACTACCTGCAGATCGTCGCACTGAAATTCTTGATATTTGCCGGAAAGAAGAAATCTTTGTCGTAGAAGATAATCCTTATGGCTTACTCGGTTTTGATCGTCCAAGTCCGAATGCGATGCGCGCAGAAGATAGTGAAAACGTTATTTACTTAGGGTCTTTTTCAAAGACAATCGCATCTGGCTTGCGTGTGGGCTGGGCACTTGTTCCGCCATCACTAAAAGATAAATTAGTTATCGCAAGTGAGTCTTCTATTTTGTGCCCTTCTAACTTTTCTCAAATGACAATCTCTAATTATTTGGCCGATCAACCATGGCGCGATCAAATCGCATCATTTTGTGAGCTATATAAGGTGCGTCGCGATGCGATGTTGCAAGCACTCGAAGAACACTTTCCGGCATCTGCCACATGGACAAAGCCTGGCGGCGGATTTTATGTTTGGGTTAATTTGCCACCTGAAATTGATACGAAATTACTTGTTCCTAAAGCGATCGTTGCAAAGGTTGCTTATGTGCCAGGAACCGCGTTTTATGCTGATGGCCTTGGTTCATGGCAGTTGCGTCTATCTTTTTGCCACCCAACACCAGAGCGTATTCATCAAGGTGTTGCAGCCCTCGGCGGTGTGATCAAGCAAGAGATCGAACGCCGTAGTTCAAATAAATTAAATTAACCCTCGATTTTTTTAACAATTCGAGCAAGATCTGCAAAACCTGCAAACTCGATAGAAATCTCACCTTTGGCTTTCCCGCCTTTAATCTTCACACGTGTGTCTAGGTGATCTCCTAGGCGCTCTGCAATCTCATTTACTTCTGGCGAAGTCCCAGACGATTTCTTCTTTGCTTTGCCAGCAGCCTTAGGAGATGTTGTGGCAATAATTTCTTCAACGGCTCGAACACTTAGCCCTTCGGCAACAATGCGCTTTGCTAATTGATCAATCTGGGCTTCATTGCTTAATCCAAGGAGTGCTCGTGCATGTCCTGCGCTAATTACACCGGATGCAACTCTGCTTTGAACACTTGCCGGCAAGTTAAGCAGGCGCATTGTGTTTGAAATAAGGGGACGGGAGCGACCAAGTTTGTGTGCTAGTTCGTCATGTGTGCAATTAAAGTCTTGAAGTAGTTGCGTGTAGGCCGCAGCTTCTTCCAGTGGATTGAGCTGGCTGCGATGAATGTTTTCAATGATTGCTTCGCGCAGTAACTCATTATCTGGAGTCTGACGAATGATTACAGGAATGCTTCGAAGCCCGGCTAATTTTGCAGCGCGAAAGCGTCGCTCTCCCATTACTAATTCATAACGACCAGGAGAAGTTTGACGAACAACTGGTGGTTGTAGAATTCCTATTTCTTTAATTGATGCAACGAGTTCTGCCATTGCTTCCTCATTAAAGACTGTGCGTGGTTGTTTTGGGTTTGGAGAAATTGAATCAATAGAAACTTCATTTTGTTGCGCTACTTCATTTCCACCAACTGTGAGAGATGTTGGAATAAGTGCATCTAAGTTTGTGCCTAGCCCTCCGCGTTTTACACTCATGCGATTTCACCACTTTGTTTTAGTTTGTAATTAATGCTGACAACATTTGAATCAAATGCTTTTCCGCGATCTGCAATTTCTCGTGCTACCTGCATATATGCCAGAGCGCCCGGAGACGTTGGGTCATATGTCATAACTGTCTGTCCATATGAAGGAGCCTCTGATACTCGAACGGCACGTGGAATTGGAATATCAATTAATTCATTTGGAAAGTGCGAGCGAACACTTGCTGCAACATCATTTGCAAGACGTGTGCGACCATCAAACATTGTTAAAAGAATTGTTGATAGCTCTAGCGTTGAATTCAAACGTTTTTTAACTACTTGATATGTCTCTAATAATTGAGTTAAGCCTTCAAGTGCGTAGTACTCACACTGAATAGGAATCAACAATTCTTTTGCAGCAGCAAATGCGTTAACAGTTAATAAACCTAAACTTGGCGGGCAATCAATAAAGATGTAGTCATATGCCTTGCCCTCTTTGATTTTTAAATTAACCAATTCATCGATTGCTTCTTTTAGGCGCAATTCGCGTGCAACCATGGAAACTAAATTAATTTCTGCTTGTGCAAGGGCGGTATTAGATGAGATGCAATCAAGGGAAGGAAAGCCAGCAACTTTTTGTACAACTGATGCAATGTTTGCAGTGCCCATCAAAACTTCATAAATTCCATCGTTGGCTTTGTGTTCAACACCGAGAGCAGTCGACGCGTTTCCTTGTGGATCAAGATCGATGACTAGAACTCGAAGGCCGCCCATAGATAGGGCTGCTGCCACATTTACAGTTGTGGTGGTTTTGCCGACCCCACCTTTTTGATTGGCCACAGTGAAGATCCGAAGATGCTCGGGTGTGGCCATAGGCTCTTTTAGTCGGCGAACTCCGATGACCTGCTTTGTTTCACGTGAATCATCGGACATGCGCGTAGTTAAGCACCTTTAGGTACCTCAACTATTCGAGCGGGCTCTATGCCCTCCAAAGAAATTTCATGAAGACGCGCTCCGGGCACAGTTGCCATCTCAGTTGCCGCGTTTTCGCCCTTCATTGCAAGTAAAGATCCCCCTGGTTTGATCAGGTGCCAGGAAATCTTCTTTAATTTTTCAAGGGGAGCCACAGCTCGGGCGGTTACGTAATCCGCACTCTTTTTCACACTCTGGGCTTGGCCGCGGATCACAGTAATTCCTGTGCCGGCGGTGGCCTCTTCTAGAAAATCCACCCGGCGTTGAAGGGGTTCAATCAGGGTCACTTTTAAATCTGGACGGGCAAGGGCGATGATGATTCCAGGTAAACCTGCCCCGGATCCGATATCAAAGACCGTTGCCCCCTCTTTGAAAAGGGTGGTTACAGGCAGGCAGTTAAAGATGTGGCGTTCCCAGATCCGCTCGGCCTCGCGGGGGCCGATGAGCCCGCGCTCAATTCCGGCTCCTTCAAGCAGGGCCGCGTAGGCAGCAATTGCACCTATTGAGCTGGGAAAGTATCGCTCGATGAGGGTTTCACGTGAAACCTCCATGTTTTTTAGGCTGGGTAGATAACTACGTAGCGATCTGGGTCTTCACCGTCAGATTCACTCGTAAGGCCTAGGTCTTGAATGGTGTCGTGGATGACCTTGCGCTCAAAGGCGTTCATTGGATCAAGTTTGATTGATGAACCAGTTGTCTTCGCTTTTTCAGCCATCTTTTCAGCAAGCTTTTTTAGCTCACTCTTTCGTCCTGAGCGAAATCCTTCGATATCGAGCATTAGTCGGCTGCGATCCCCTGTTGAAGTCTGAACCGCTAGGCGGGTTAACTCCTGGAGCGCATCTAGAACCTGGCCCTGATCTCCCACGAGGTGGTTGAGTTTGCCGCCGACGATTGCCAAAGCAGCGCGTCCATTTTCCACGTCGATGTCGATGTCGCCATCTAGATCTGCGATGTCGAGCAAGCCCTCTAGATAATCGGCTGCAATGTCGCCCTCTTCTTCTAACTTGGCGGCACTCTTTGGAGCCTTCAGGTCCGCGTTCGCCTCTGTCGTTACCTCTTCAACTACTTCTTCTTCTACAGCTTTGCTCTTTGGCATCTTTATCCTCGCCACCCATAGTGGGTTTGTAGTGGTTTAAGCATTTTTGTACCGGTATATACCGATATCGTCCTTATTTTTTCTTCTTCTTTTTTGCCTTTGGTTGCTGGCGCTGACCTTTAACGTCGCCCTCTGGACGGGGTTCATCAATTGTTGTGCCATCAATAACTGTTCCAGCTTTACGTGCTTTCTTATGTTGTAACTCTTCATAGGCCGGTGATCCCGGTGTTGGGTTTCGTTTAATTACGTAGTACTGCTGTCCCCATGTCCACAAGTTTGTTGTCGACCAATAAATAAGAACACCGATTGGAAAGTTAACACCGGAGATTGCAAAAATTACTGGAAATAAATACAACATAATTTTTTGCTGTTGCAACATCATGTTGTTGCTGGAATCCATCTTAGGCATTCCTTTAACCATCAACTGGCGTTGTGTTGTAAATGTTGTGGCGGACATAAAAGCAATCAAGATGACTGTAACAATTTTTACAGTCGTGCTAGATGAACCCAGGAAAGTCTCAGAAATTGGTGCTCCAAAGAATTTTGCTTGCGCCGCATTAACAACATCTGCTTGTGTGAAAACACCGTGTTTAACTGGTGGGTTTTTACCGATTCCGTTGAGCACTGTGAAGAGTGCGAAGAAAATAGGTGCTTGGGCCAGGATTGGAAAACATGAAGCAAGAGGGTTTGTTTTATGCTCTTTATAGAGCTTCATCATCTCTTCTGATTGTTTCTGGCGATCATCTTTGTATTTGGTTTGAATCGCTTTCATGTGTGGTTGCAAAGCGGTGAGTGCTCGCTGGCTCTTAATTTGTTTTACAAAGAGTGGGATCAAAATAATACGAATAATGATTACAAGACCGATAATTGAAAGGCTCCATGTGACACCACTTGATGAACCAAAGATTGGTGCTAGTAAACCGTGAATCGTAATAATGACCCAAGAAACAGCGGTATATAAGGGGTTTAGGATAGAGCCCATAATTAGATTCCTGCCTTCTGTGATTTCATAAGAACATAATCAACGCCGCCATGTGACCATGGATTACAACGCAACAACCGCCATGCGGCCATCACAACTCCTTTTATTCCGTACTCCTCGATTGCAGTTGCCGCATATGACGAACATGATGGGTAGTACTTACAACGCGGGCCAAGCGCCGGTGAGATCCATTTTTGGTAAAAGTGAATCAGGCCAACTAAAAGGGTTTTCATTGTGCGCCCGCCTGGCTAGATTTTTTAACAAGACGAGAAACGATTTCTGAAACTTCTATATTGGTTTGTGCTTTTTCGGCTTTGCCGATTGCACGTAATACAAAGAGTGATCCAGTTGGCAGGGCAGAAATATTCTGCGCGATCGCATGACGTGCTTTACGTGCGATACGGTGACGAAGCACAGACCCTCCAACGCTTTTGCTAATAATTAATCCAGCTTTGGGGCTTTCATTAGTACCTGTGAGATAGAGGTATCCAACAAAAAATTCAGTTGCTGCGCGGTGACCGCTTTTGGTCGTACGAGCAAAATCTGAGCTTTCTGTTAAACGCGCGCTTTTAGTAAGCACAAAGTTCTTCGAACTCGATTAAGCCGAAAGTCGTACGCGACCTTTAGCGCGGCGAGCAGCGAGTACAGCGCGGCCTGCACGTGTAGCCATGCGAGCGCGGAAGCCATGCTTCTTTGCACGACGGCGCGTATTAGGCTGGAAAGTGCGCTTTGTCATGTGGAACTCCTTCTGATCAAACAAATCTAAATCGGGCCATAAATGCGGGGGAAGTGCGGTAAGAGGGGTAACGGTAGAGGTCTGGGGATAACGCGGTCAAACCGGCCTGGAGGGGTCATTTCCAGGTTGAGAGTTGTGGATAACTAGTTGCGCTTTTGGCCAAATGGCTCTACTTTTCGCTCTCCTCCACAGGTTTTG